>NZ_JBPZGZ010000005.1:0-331616 GCF_051857475.1 Roseateles sp. NT4
CCGCTTCACCACCGTTAACGCCGGCTGCACGCCGGGCTCATCAGGAAATACCGAACAGCCGCGTCGCCCGAGCGACGCTGCATTTGGCATTTCTCGTGAGCCCGGCGTGCAGCCGCGCGTTCAGCGGACTGGTGGCCCGAAATTTGGTGCTGGTGATAGGGACAGCAGCGAGAGCGCAGCGGGTCGCGTCTTGCCGAAAAACCGCTGGCCGTTTTCGCGCGCCGCTCGTGGCGTCATCGCGCTGGTGTGCGGTTCAGGGCCTCTTCTTTGGTGACTTTCTTCTGGCCCCGCAGAAGAAAGTTACCCGGCCGCCGGGACGGACTCCCGGCAATGCATCGATCAGCAGCGCTCCTCGCAAAAGCAAGCTACAACCCAACTCAAATCTTCATCTCCCACCTCAACTGCCACTGCGTATAACTCGGCCCCCCGCTTCGCGACGTGATGAGCTGATCCCCGGTGGCAATCACACTCCCCGTGAAGTAATCCATCGCCGACAGATTCGTCGCCGACAACCTCAGCGACTGCTCCGTGTTGATGGCCCACAGCGCAAACGCATCCACCACCGCCTTGCGGCTGGCCGTGGTCTCGGTGATCAGGGTCTGCTGGATGACGGTCGACGGCGTCCAGTTCAGCGACGCGCCCAGCGTTAAGGGAACCGACCGCAGCCGGTAGTCAGCCCCCAGATTCGCCGTCCCCTTGGGCTGACCGTCGATGTGGTTGTTCGGCCCCGGAATGCCGTCGACCCTGGACGTGAAGATGCTGAAGTTGCTGCGGATGTTGATCGGCAGCGCGTCCTCGAAATACTCATCCAGGCGGAAGCGCGCCTCCAGCTCGACGCCGGCCGTCGAGGCCTTGCCGATGTTCAGCGGCCGGGCCACCCAGCGCTGCGTGGTGCTCCAGGGCACCGTTTCCAGCGACGTGACCGTGCGCATCAGATTGGTGATGCGTCGGGCGAAGAAGTTGGCGCTGAGCAGGCCGCCCTTGGTCTGGTAGTGCTCGTAGCCGATCTCGAAGCCGGTGGCCAGTTCGGGCTTGAGGTCGGGGTTGCCGGCGCGGTCGGGCGTGTTGGCCTGATGGGGCACCTGGCTGTTGATGGTGGGCCGCGCGATCAGGTCCTGCAGCTGCGGGCTGCGGTAGCTGCGCGTCAGGCTGGCGCGGATCATGTCGCGGCCCTTGTCGTCGAGCTTGTAGCGGGCATGGGCCAGCGGCGTGAAGACGCTGGACTTGTTGCGCGCGTCATAGCTGGCGGCGCTGGAGCGGGTCGTGATGCCTTCCCAGCGCAGGCCGGCGTAGAAGTCCCACTGCTTGCCGACGTTCCATTCGTCCTGGGCATAGGCCGCGACACGCGTGGACGAGGCATCGAGGTCGTCGCCGAAGTCGTCCAGGCCCGGTTGCGGCGCGCCGTTGACCAGGGTCACACGGTTGGTGTGGCGCGACGTGCCTTCGCCCTCGATGCCGGAGACCAGGCTGTGGTCGCCGCCGAGGTTGTGGGAGATCTTGGCCAGGGCGCTCCAGTTGCTGTCGCGGCTGGTGCTGCTGTCGTCCTGCAGGCGTGAGGCCGCGCCGGCCAGCCGCTCCTGGCGCACGCTGTGGCTCTCGCCGCGGGCGCGGCCGATGCCACCCCGGGCTTCCACGCGGGTGTCGGCGCTGAGCTTGCTTTGCCACTGCGTGTTCAGACGGGCCATGGTGAATCGGCTGTCGCCGTCGGTGTCGGCCTGGTCGAAGAAGCCCGTTGGCGTCGGGTTGGGCTGGGGCGTCGTCGTCTGCAGCAGCTGGCTGTTGGTCGTGGACTTGGTCGACACGATGAAGGGCTGGATGGCCAGGCTGTCCGTCGCGTTGAGCTTGAACTGCACGCGGCCGGTCAGGTTCAGCGCGGTGCGCTCGTCCGAGTTGCGGCCGCGCGAGGTCAGCAGGCTGTCGGTGTTGGTGGCGACGGTGTGGGTCAGCGTGTCGTTGATGATGTCATCGACGCGCTCGCCGTGCAGGGCATTGACGGTCAGGTTGTAGGCATGGCCTTCGCCGAAGTTGTCGTTGCGCGTCCAGCTGATGCCGGGGCTGATGTGGCCGCGCTCGGTCGCGAAGCCGGCACGGAACTCGTTGAGGCGTTTCTTGAGCGCCTCGCGCAGCACGACATTGATGGTGCCGGCCACGGCGCGGGTGCCGTACTCGGCCGTCGGTGCGCGCAGCACTTCGATGCGTTCGACCTGCTCGGGCGGCAGCTGGTCCAGCGAGAAGCCGGGCGGCATGCGCTCGCCGTTGACGAGGATCTGCGTGTAGCCGCCGCCCATGCCACGCATGCGGATGTCGCCGCCGCGCCCGGGGCGGCCGCCGGTGGTCACGCCCGGCAGGCGCTTGATCATCTCGCCCAGGGTCGAGTCGCCGAACTTGTCGATCTCCTCGCGGGTGATGACGATCTTGCTGGCCGTCGATGCCTTGCGGATGGAGTCGTCGCTGGCATTGCCGCTGACCTCGACGCGCTTGAGCTGTTCGGACCTGGCGTCCGCGGGCTTGGCGGCGGGGCGCTGGGCAGGGCGTGCCGGTGCGGAAGCGGGGGCGTCGGGCGGCGTGGCCTGGGGCTGGGTCTGGGTTTGAGCGACAGCAGGCAAGCTGCCGCTGACTGCCAGCACGGCAGCCGCGGAAACACGGGTGAGTTGCATGGCCGGCAGTTTGCCGCGCCCCCCACACCGACTTGTGGCCGAGCCGTTAACGCAAAAGTTCTTTACCGACCCTGCTGCGGTGCCAACAGAAGCTAGGGGCCCGCCGGCGTGACGATGTCGCGGTGCATGGGCGCCAGACGCGCCAGCATGCCGTTCTGGGCCGCGAAGGGGATGCCCTTGGCGTCCATGGACAGCTGCAGGATTTCGACCAGCGCATTGAAGTCGCGGCGGCGGATCTCCAGGTCCTGGTGCACCAGCTTCATCGGCGCTCCCTGGTAGGTGCAGGGGCCGCCGGCTTCCTGGCAGAGCTGTTCGGTCAGTTGCTTCGTCAGGTTCTCGCGGTTGACGTCCTTGAAGAAGGGCGCCGTGCGCGGGTCGGCCACGAGGCGGGGCACGAAGTCGTCCATGACGGCGCGGATGCCGGCCTGGCCGCCCCAGGCCGGGTAGACGCTGTCGTTGGCCGGCGGCGTTTGCGCAAACGCCGAGGAGCCAAGCAGCAGGCAGGCGAGAACCGTGATGACGACAAGGCGCATGAAGTGACTCCTAGAGCGCAGTCATAGCGCGAATTGCGCCGACAGATAGCTGCCCGTCTGGCGCTTGGGCTGCACGGCCGGGGCAATGCGGCCCAGGTCCACCCAGGCGGCGGTCAGCGAGAAATGCTTGTTGGGCGCCCAGGCGACGAAGACGTCCTTCCAGTCGTCCTCCTTCAGCGCACCGGCGCCGAGCACCGAGTTGTTCAGGTTGTCGGGCTTGGCGCGGAACTCGAAGCCGATGGCGATGTTCTTGGCCAGCAGCTTGGCAATCGAGAACTCGGGCTGCAGCCGCATGCCCTTGCCCTGGGCGCCGCCAAAACCCAGCAGGCCGTTCTGGTTGGCCTTGGTGGCGCGCAGCGTCAGGTTGACGAGGACGCCGTCGGCCAGGAAGAGCTTGGTGGCGCTGACATAGGCGTCCGTGCCTGAATCCCTGGCGCCCAGCGGACCGAATAGCGTCGGGCCGAGGTTGCCGGCATGGGTCTTCTTGTGCTCCAGGCCGATGGCAACCTGGGGCATCAGCGTGTCGCTGTCCAGCACGGCGTCGCCGAACAGGCGCACCTTGATGCCCAGGATGTCCTGCTTCAGATGCAGGCCGTCCAGGCCGAGGGGCGCGAGATTGCTTTCGGTGTTGAAGTCCTGCTTGGCCAGCGAGATCTCGACGCGGTCCTGGATGCCGACGGCGGCGCCATAGGTCAGCAGGCCGTAGTTGTCGGTGGTCGCCCGGGTGACGAAGGCGGTGGCGCCGAACTCACCTGCCGTGGCGTAGCTGCCGGTGACGGCCCAGGGCGTCAGTCCGCCGCCGGCCGCGCCATCGATGCTGGACACGCCGCCGGTCAGCAGCAGCTTGCCGCCAGACTGGGCAAAAGCGGGTGCGCCGAGCAGGGCGGCAATGAGCAAAAGGGCGGGACGGCGCATGGAATCTCCGGCGGCAATGCAGGCCGCCTCACTCTACGCAGAAAGCCCGCCAACTGGATGCAAACCCCTCGCGGGCTAGACTGCTGGCCCCGTTTCCCGTGAACTGTTCCCTGCCATGACCGCCATTTCCGATGTCCAGCTGCAACCCCTGCTGCAAGCCGTGGTGGACCCCGGCAGCGGCCGTACGCTGGGTGAGGACAAGGCGGTCAAGGCCATCAAGGTGGACGGCGCCGATGTCGCCATCGACATCGAGCTGGGCTATCCGGCCGCCAGCCAGCATGCGTTGCTGACGGCCGTGGTCGTTGACGCCGTCCTGGCCGTGCCTGGCGTGGGTAACGTCAAAGTCAACATTTCCACCAAGGTCGTTGCCCATGCCGTGCAGCGTGGCGTGCAACTGCTGCCGGGCGTCAAGAACATCATCGCCGTGGCTTCCGGCAAGGGCGGCGTCGGCAAGAGCACGACGGCGGCCAACCTGGCCCTGGCCCTGTCGGCCGAAGGCGCCCGCGTGGGCGTGCTGGATGCCGACGTCTACGGCCCCAGCCAGCCGCTGATGCTGGGCGCCAGCGGCCGCCCCGAGACCCTGGACGGCCAGACCATGGAGCCCCACATCGCCCACGGCCTGCAGGTGAATTCCATCGGTTTCCTGGTCGACGACGACCAGGCCATGATCTGGCGCGGCCCCATGGCCACCCAGGCCCTGGAGCAGCTGCTGCGCCAGACGCGCTGGCAGGAGCTGGACTACCTCGTCATCGACCTGCCGCCCGGCACCGGCGACATCCAGCTGACGCTGTCCCAGCGCGTGCCCGTGACCGGTGCCGTCATCGTGACGACGCCGCAGGACATCGCGCTGATCGACGCCAAGAAGGGCCTGAAGATGTTCGAGAAGGTGGGCGTGCCCATTCTCGGCATCGTCGAGAACATGGCCGTGCACATCTGCTCCAACTGCGGCCATGCCGAGCACATCTTCGGCGCCGAGGGCGGCGCGAAGATGGCGGCCCAGTACGGCACCGAGCTGCTGGCCTCGCTGCCCCTGGCCATGAGCATCCGCGCCCAGGCCGACTCGGGCACGCCCACCGTCGCTGCCGAACCCGACAGCGAGGTCGCCGCGCTTTACAAAGCGCTGGCCCGCAAGGTGGCCGCCAAGATCGCGGCCCAGGGCAAGGACTATTCGTCCAAGTTCCCGAGCATTTCCATCTCCAAGACGACTTGACGTTTAGCCCCTCGCCCAAGGAATACTTGGTCGGTCCCCCGAGGGGACGGCGATGCTTGCGGCATCGAGCCACAAGCACATCGCCAGAGCGGGCCGGCTAGGGAGCGGCCCGGCGCTCGGCCCGCGAAAAAGGCCTCACCGTTGGATACCCGAGCGCTTTAGTCCCCCGGGTTGCCCGCCCTGGACAAGGGCTCTCCTTTGTGAAGAAATCGCGTCACGGCGGCCAGCGACGGCTGCGCGCTGATTCGTTGCTGCACAAGAGCGGGCCCTGCCCGCAGGAGACAGTCGAATGGACATGGACCGGAGGCAGTTTTTCCGGGTGAGCGGCGCGGGGCTGGCAGCGTCCAGCCTGGTCGCGTTGGGGTTCTCGCCAACGGCGGCCCTCGCCGAAGCGCGCAACTTCAAGCTCTCCCGGGCAACCGAAACCCGCAACACCTGCCCCTACTGCTCGGTGGGCTGCGGCGTCATCATGTACAGCTTGGGCGACAAGGCGAAGAACGTCACCTCGTCCATCATCCACATCGAGGGCGACCCCGACCACCCGGTCAACCGCGGCACGCTGTGCCCCAAGGGCGCGGGCCTGCTGGATTTCGTGCACAGCCCCAACCGGCTGAAGTACCCCGAGATCCGCGAGCCGGGCGCCAAGGAATGGAAGCGCGTCAGCTGGGACGAGGCCATGGACCGCGTCGTCAAGCTGATGAAGGCCGACCGCGACGCCAACTTCCAGGCCACCAATGCCGACGGCAAGACCGTCAACCGCTGGCTGACCACCGGCATGCTGTGCGCGAGCGCATCCTCCAACGAAGCGGGCTACATCACCCACAAGGCGATGCGCTCGATGGGGATGCTGGCATTCGACAACCAGGCACGTGTTTGACACGGCCCGACGGTGGCCAGTCTGGCCCCGACGTTTGGCCGCGGCGCGATGACCAACCACTGGGTGGACATCAAGAACGCAGACCTGGTACTCATCATGGGCGGCAATGCCGCCGAGGCCCACCCTTGCGGTTTCAAGTGGGTCATCGAGGCCAAGCACCACAACAAGGCCAGGCTCATCGTCGTCGACCCGCGCTTCACGCGCTCGGCCGCCATGAGCGACTACTACGCGCCCATCCGCGCAGGCAGTGATATCGCCTTCCTGGCGGGTGTCATCAACTACCTGCTGTCCAATAACAAGATCCAGACCGAGTACGTCAAGAACTACACCAACGCCAGCTTCATCATCGGCGAGGACTACAAGTTCGACGCCGGCCTCTTCAGCGGCTACGACGAGGCCAAGCGCCGCTACGACCCCAAGAGCTGGGGCTATGAGCTCGACGACAAGGGCTTCGCCAAGGTCGACCCGACGCTGGAGCACCCGCGCTGCGTGCTCAACATCATGAAGGCGCATTACGCGCGCTACACGCCCGAGCAGGTCAGCAAGATCACCGGCACGCCCAAGGACAAATTCCTCAAGGTCTGCGAAATGATCGCGGAGACGTCCAGGCCCGACAAGGTCATGACCATCATGTACGCCCTGGGCTGGACCCAGCATAGCCAGGGCTCTCAGATGATCCGCACCGGGGCGCTGGTGCAGCTGCTGCTGGGCAATATCGGTCAGCCCGGCGGCGGCATGAATGCGCTGCGCGGCCACAGCAACATCCAGGGCCTGACCGACCTGGGCCTGCTGTCGACGTCGCTGACGGGCTATATGAGCCTGGCAAGAGATGCCGAGCAGGACCTCGACACCTATTACAAGACCCGCGCGCTGAAAGCCCTGCGCCCCGGCCAGATGAGCTTCTGGCAGAACTACCCCAAGTTCTTCGTCAGCCAGCAAAAGGCCTGGTGGGGCAAGGCGGCCACGGCCGACAACTCCTGGGCCTTCCACTGGCTGCCCAAGTGGGACAAGGGCTATGACGTGCTGCAGACCTTCGAGCTGATGAACCAGGGCAAGCTCAACGGCTACATCTGCCAGGGCTTCAACCCGGTCGGCTCCTTCCCCAACAAGAAGAAGGTGGTCGCGGGCCTGTCCAAGCTGAAGTTCCTCGTCATCATCGATCCGCTCAACACCGAGACCGCCGAGTTCTGGAAGAACCATGGCGAGCACCACGACGTGAAGAGCGAGGACATCCAGACGACGGTGTTCCGCTTCCCAAGCACCTGCTTTGCGGAGGAGGACGGCTCGCTGACCAACTCCGGCCGCTGGCTGCAATGGCACTGGAAGGGCGCCGAGCCGCCCGGCGAGGCCAAGGGCGACCCCGAGATCATTGCCCAGCTCTTCACGCGCATGAAGGCCGCCTATGTGAAGGACGGCGGCGCCTTCCCCGACCCCATCGTCAATCTGAGCTGGCCCTATCTGCAGCCCACCAACCCCTCGGCCGAGGAACTGGCCAAGGAGTACAACGGCAAGGCCCTGGCCGACGTGACCGACCCCAAGGACGCCACCAAGGTGCTGGCCAAGGCGGGCGAGCAGCTCAGCGGCTTTGGCCTGCTGCGTGACGACGGCAGCACGTCCAGCGGCTGCTGGATCTATGCCGGCGCCTGGACCCAGGCCGGCAACCAGATGGCCCGCCGCGACAACGCCGACCCCTGGGGCATAGGCCAGACCCTGGGCTGGGCCTGGGCCTGGCCGGCCAACCGGCGCGTGCTCTACAACGCGGCCTCCTGCGACCCGACCGGCAAGCCCTGGAATCCCAAGCGCCGCCTGGTGTCCTGGGCCGGCGACAAATGGGGCGGCTCCGACGTGCCCGACATCCGGCCCGACGCCAACCCGACGGACGCCGACGCGGTGCGCCCCTTCATCATGACCGCCGAGGGCGTGGCGCGCCTCTTCGCGCCCACCGGCATGGTGGACGGCCCGCTGCCCGAGCACTACGAGCCCTTCGAGACGCCGCTGGCCGCCAACCCCATGCACCCGAACAACGCCAAGGCCAAGTCCAACCCGGCCGCGCGCGTCTTCAAAGGCGACCTGGAGGCCTTCGGCACGCCCAAGGACTTCCCTTACGTGGCCACCAGCTACCGGCTGACCGAGCACTTCCACTACTGGACCAAGAACGTGCGCACCTCGGCCATCGTGCAGCCGCAGCAGTTCGTCGAGATTGGCGAGGAGCTCGCCAAGGAGAAGGGGGTCGCCAACGGCGACTGGGTCAAGGTGACCAGCAACCGCGGCTTCATCAAGGCCGTGGCCGTCGTCACCAAGCGCATCGCCTCGCTGGACGTGGACGGCAAGCGCGTGCACACCGTGGGCCTGCCCAACCACTGGGGCTTTGTCGGTGTGGCCAAGCCCGGCTATCTCGTCAACACGCTGACCCCCTTCGTGGGCGACGCGAACACGCAGACGCCGGAGTTCAAGAGCTTCACCGTGAACCTCGAGAAAGCCTGAGGGAGGCCGCCATGTCATCACTCCAATCCCTCGACATCGCCAAGCGCTCGGCCACCACCACGCCGTCCACGCAGGCACGCAGCCATGTTGCCGAGGTCGCCAAGCTCATCGACGTGTCCTCCTGCATCGGCTGCAAGGCCTGCCAAGTGGCCTGCATGCAGTGGAATGACCTGCGAGACGAGGTCGGCGACAACCACGGCACCTACGACAACCCGCGCGACCTGACGCCGCAGAGCTGGACGGTGATGCGCTTCTCGGAAGTGGAGGTCGAGAAGGACAAGCTGGAGTGGCTGATCCGCAAGGACGGCTGCATGCACTGTGAGGACCCCGGCTGCCTGAAGAGCTGTCCGGCGCCGGGCGCCATCGTCAAGTACACCAACGGCATCGTCGACTTCATCTCCGAGCATTGCGTCGGTTGCGGCAACTGCGTGACCGGCTGCCCCTTCGATGTGCCGCGCCTGAGCAAGGTCGACAACAAGGCCTACAAGTGCAGCCTGTGCTCCGACCGCGTCGGCGTGGGCTTGGAGCCGGCCTGCGCCAAGGCCTGCCCGACCGGCGCCATCCGCTTCGGCACCAAGGAGGACATGCTGGACTTCGGCGCCGAGCGCATCGCCGACCTGAAGGAGCGCGGCTATGCCAACGCGGGCGTCTACGACCCGCCGGGCGTGGGCGGCACCCATGTCGTCTATGTGCTGCAGCATGCCGACAAGCCCGAGCTGTACCACGGCCTGCCGGCCGACCCCAAGATCAGCCCGCTGGTGTCGCTGTGGAAGGGCGCAGCCAAGCCGCTGGCCGTCGCGGCCATGATTGGCGCGGCGATTGCCGGCTTCTTCCACTACACGCGCGTCGGGCCCATCGAGGACCCGGATGACCCGGAAGCGGATCACAACATCGCCCGCCATGGCGACGATGCCAACCACCCCACTGCCTGACAGGAGCGCACCATGGGCACACGCTTTCTGCAGCGCTACACGGCCGGCGAGCGCAGCAACCACTGGCTGATCGTGCTGTTCTTCCTCGGCGCCGGCCTGTCGGGCCTGGCCTTCTTCCACCCCGCCTTCTATTTCCTGACGGCCTTGTTCGGCGGCGGCACCTGGGCGCGCATCCTGCATCCCTTCATGGGCCTCGTGATGGCCCTGTGCTTCCTGGTGATGTTCTTCAGGCTCTGGCGTCACAACCGCATGACTGACCTCGACAAGCAGTGGTTGCGGGAGGCGCCCGAGCTGATGCGCACGGCCGACGAAGGCCGTATGCCGCCGGTAGGCCGATACAACGCGGGCCAGAAGCTGGTGTTCTGGATCATGGCCACCAGCCTGATGGTGCTGGTGCTGACCGGCTTCATCTTCTGGCAGCCCTGGTTCGCCGACAGCTTCCCCATCGTTGCGCGGCGCATCGCCGTCCTGCTGCATGCACTGTCGGCGACCCTCCTGATCCTGACCGTCATCGTGCACATCTATGCCGCCATCTGGGTCAAGGGCACCTTGCGCGCCATGACGCGCGGCACGGTGACCGAGGGCTGGGCGCGCCAGAATCACCCGCTATGGCATCGCGAAATGACCAATGACCGCCGGTAGCGCGCATCAAAGAATTCTCAGCCCGGAGGAGATCGCCGTCCGTGCCGGCGAGCAGCTGACCTTCCTGCACCTGCCCGAGGCCGGCGTCTTCGCCGACCGGGCCCTGCGCCTGCGCGTACTGGCCGCCGGCCATGCGATGCGCGACTTCCTGCTCTTCGTCGCCGAACTGGCCGAGGCCCAGCATCGGGCGCTGTCCGCCGGCGTCGATGTGCCGCTGCCCACGGCCGAGCAGATCGAGGCCGCCGCCCGCAACGGCCAGCCCTTGCTGATGGCCGAAACCTGGCCGCGCGCCGCGGTCTGGCGCGACTCGCTGCGCGCGCTGCTGCAGGACCTGGCCCGCCGCCTTGGAGAAGGCCCGGCCAGGGCCACGGTGCTGCAACTTTCCTCCGCCAGCGACGAGTATCTGGAGACTCAGGCCGGCCGCCTGCTGTCCGGCGTGATGCTGGGGCTGGACTTGGCCAGCGCGCCGCTGGTCGCCGCCGGTTTGCAACTGCATTGGGTGCGCCTGGCGCGGCAGACGGCGGCCCGCGCGGCCGGCCCGGTCGCTGCCTTCGGCCGCATCGACGACCCCACCGCCTGCCCCTGCTGCGGCTCGCGCCCGGTTGCCTCGCTCGAGCGCCTGGGCAGCGAAGGCGCGCGCTACCTCGCCTGCGGCCTGTGCGCGACGCAGTGGCATTACGTCCGCGTCAAGTGCAGCCACTGCCAGAGCACCAAGGGCATCTCGCTGCAAAACCTCGTCGTGGCCGATGGCAGCGTCGCCGAGGCCCAGCCCGCCGTGCAGGCCGAGTGCTGCAGCGAATGCGGCCACTATCTGAAGCTGATGCACCCGGTGCGCGACAACGGCCTCGAACCGGTGGCCGACGACCTCGCCACGCTGACGCTGGACCTGCTGGTCAGCGAGGCCGGCCTGCAGCGCCATGGCGTCAACCTGCTGCTGCTCTTCGGCGAACCCAACCAGGCGCCACCGCCGGGAAGAGAGCACTGATGAAGGCGCCCGACGAATCCGTGGTCCACGGTTCCAAGGCCAGCCCCAAGGAACTGCCGGCTCTGGACAAGCTGCTGCGCGACTGCGCGGCGCTGGTGGCCGAGCATGGCCACACGCTGGTGGCCGGCGAGGCGAGGGCGCTGCTGGACGCCCTGCGCAGCCGCGCCGTGGCTGGTGAGTTGCCTCGCGCGGAGCTGGAGGCGCTGCCGCGGACACTGTCGGCGCGGGTCCACGCGCGCATGCAGCCGAATATGCGAGCCGTGCTCAACCTGACGGGCACCGTGATCCACACCAACCTCGGCCGCTCCCTGCTGGCCGACGCGGCCCTGCAGCAGGTGCTGGCCTTGATGGGCTCGCCCAACAACCTTGAGTTCGACCTCGAGGCCGGCGCACGCGGTGACCGTGATGACCTCATCGAAGGCCTGCTCTGCGAGCTGACCGGCGCCGAGGCCGCCACCGTCGTCAACAACAACGCCGCGGCCGTGCTGCTGGGCATTGCGGCCCTGGCGCGTGGCAAGGAGGCCATCGTGTCGCGCGGCGAACTGGTCGAGATCGGCGGTGCCTTCCGCATGCCCGACGTGATGAGCGCAGCCGGCGCGACGCTGGTGGAGGTCGGCACCACCAACCGCACCCATGCACGCGACTACGAGCAGGCCATCACGCCGCGCACCGGCCTCATCGTCAAGGTCCACACCAGCAACTACCAGGTGCAGGGCTTCACCGCAGCCGTCGACGAGGCCACGTTGGCCCCCATCGCGCACGCTGCCGGCCTGCCGCTGATGACCGACCTCGGCAGCGGCGCCCTGGTCGACCTGTCGCAATGGGGCTTGCCCGCCGAGCCCCTGCCGCAGGCCATGCTGGCCGCCGGCTGCGATGTCGTGACCTTCAGCGGCGACAAGCTGCTGGGCGGCCCCCAGGCCGGCCTCCTCGTCGGCAGCAAGGCCGCCGTCGGCAAGATCCGCAAGTACCCGATGAAGCGGGCGCTGCGTCTGTCCAAGTTGCCGTTTGCGGCGCTGGAGGCGACGCTGCGCCTTTATCTTCGGCCCGAGCGGCTGGTGCAGGACCTGCCGACGCTGCGGCTGCTGACTCGAAATCAGGCGCATATCGCTGAACTGGCGCAGCGCCTGTTGCCCGAAGTGGCCGCCGCTGTAGCCCCGCGCTTCACTGTCGAGACCCTTGCGCTGCAAAGCCAGATCGGCTCCGGTTCCCTGCCGGTCGAACGGCTGCCGTCCGCGGGCCTGGCCATCACGGCTGTGGACGGTCGCGGTCGAACGCTCGAAGCGTTGGCCGCTGCCTTGCGCGGCCTGCCGCGGCCGGTGATTGGCCGCATCCATGACGACCGCCTGCTGCTGGACCTGCGCTGCCTCGAAGAGCCGGCCCTGCTGACGTCGCAGCTGGGCGTGCTGAAGGAGGCGTTGAAATGACTTCCTTGAGACCAGTCCATATCAGCCACAGAGGCGCGGAGACACAGAGAAGTTGTTGGCTTCTCCTCCGTGCCTCTGTGCCTCTGTGGCTGTGTTCCTACGCGTCGCAGGTGGCTGCGTGATCGTCGGGACGGCCGGTCACATCGACCACGGCAAGACAACGCTCGTCCGTGCTTTGACCGGCGTCGACACCGACCGTCTGCCGGAAGAGAAGGCGCGCGGCATCAGCATCGAGCTGGGCTATGCCTATCTCGACGTTCCTGATCACGAAGAACGCCTGGGCTTCATCGACGTGCCCGGCCACGAGAAGCTGGTCCACACCATGCTGGCCGGTGCCAGCGGCATCGATTTCGCGCTGCTGCTGGTGGCCGCCGACGATGGCGTCATGCCGCAGACCCGCGAGCACCTGGCCGTGCTCAGCCTGCTCGGCCTGAGGCGCGGCGCCGTCGTCATCACCAAGGCCGACCGGGCCGAGAGCAGCCGCGTCGAAGCCTTGCAAGAGGAGGTGAGGGCGTTGCTCGCCGGTACGGGGCTGGATGCCGTGCCCATCCTGGCCGCATCTGCGCAGACGGGGCAGGGCGTCAACGAACTGCGCGAGCTGCTGTTCGAAACCGCCCGTCAGACACCGCCTCGCGCCTGCCGCGGCCTCGCAGCCCGCCTGGCCGTGGACCGTGCCTTCAGCCTTGACGGCGTCGGCACCGTCGTCACCGGCACCCTGCATGCGGGCGAGATTGCTGTGGGCGACGAGCTGTTCATCCAGGGCCATCGTGCGCGTGTGAAGAGCCTGCATGCCCAGAACCGTGCCGTCGAGCGTGCCCAGGCCGGACAGCGTTGCGCCGTGGCTTTGGCGGGTCTTGCCCGAGAAGACGCACCGCGCGGTCAGTGGCTGACAGCGCCGGCCGTTGCGCTGGCCACGGACCGTTTCGACGCGCGCCTGACGCTATGGCCCGGTGAGGCCAAGCCGCTGCGATCGGGCCAGCGCGTGCATGTCCACCTCGGCGCCCAATCGGTGATGGCCAGCGTCGCGGTGCTGGAGGGCGACGCCATCGATCCCGGCGCCTCGGCCCGCGTGCAACTCGTTTGCCATGCCCCGGTGGGAGCTTGGCGCGGCGACCGCCTGGTGCTTCGCGACGCCGGCGCCTCCCGCACGATGGCCGGCGGCGTCGTGCTCGACCCCTTTGCGCCCGCCCGCTACCGACGCACGCCCGAGCGCCTGGCCGAGCTGGCGGCCTGCGAGCTGCCCACGCTGGCGCGGCGGCGCGAGCGGCTGCTGGCCTTGTCCAGCCTGGGCCTTGACCTGGCCCGATTCGCGCAGGCCGAGGGGCTGGCGCAGGCGCTGCAGGGCTGGGCCTTGGGCGATGACGCCGCAGCTGCACTGACCACACGACTGCTCGCTGCGCTGGCCGACTTTCATCAGCAGTCGCCCGAGGAGCTCGGCCCCGATGCCGCCCGCCTGCGCCGCCTCGTTGCGCCGCGCATCGCCGAGCCGCTGTGGCGAGACCTGCTCGCCGGCCTGCGCGCGGCCGGCCGCATTGCGCTGCGCGGCGCCTTCGTGCATCTGCCCGAGCATGGCGTGCAGCTGTCGGCCATCGAGGAGCGCATCGCCCAGAAGATCGCGCCTCGCCTGGCCGCCGCTGGTGTCGAGGGCGCCTGGGCTCGCGACCTCGCCAAGGACTGCGCCGAGCCCGAGCCGCTGATGCGCGCCACCCTGGCGCGACTGGCCCGGCAGGGTGAACTACACCAAGTGGTGAAGGACCTTTATTGCGACACCGCGACGATGGCGCGGCTGGCGGCGATCGCGCGCCGGATCTCCGCCGAGCACGGCAAGGTCACGGCCGCCGCTTTTCGCGACGCAACCGGCCTGGGCCGCAAGCGCGCCATCCAGCATCTGGAACATTTCGACCGCGTCGGCTTGCTGCGCCGTGTCGGCGACGAACACCGGCTGCGGCCGGACAGCGGGCTGTTTGCCCAGGAATCGACGACATGACAGGGAGGGGCAACGACACCGGTGTGTCGGCCGGGCTTCAAACCCGGTGGGTGGCGCCACGCGCCGCTGGGTGGGTTCGACTCCCACGCCCCTCCGCCAACCGGACAATCCCCCCTTCACCACAGGAGACCTTCGATGACTGCCTTCCCCCGTTTCGTCGCCCGTGTGGCGCGTGGCGCCGTGGCTGCCCTGGCCTTGGCCGGAGCCGCCGCCCAGGCGCAGCAGGTGCTGCGCGTGACCGCCATTCCCGACGAGTCGCCCACCGAGCTGGCGCGCAAGTTCGCGCCGCTGGGCCAGTATCTGGAGAGCAAGCTGGGCATGAAGGTCGAGTGGACGCCGGTGACCGACTACGCGGCGGCCGTGGAGACGGTCGTCAACAAGAAGATCGACTTAGCCTGGTTCGGCGGCTTCACCTTCGTGCAGGCGAATGTGCGCAGCGGCGGCAAGATCGTGCCGCTGGTGCAGCGCGAGGAAGACGAGAAGTTCCGTTCCGTCTTCATCACCGATGCCAAGAGCGGCATCACCAAGCTGGAAGACCTCAAGGGCAAGACCCTGTCCTTCGGCTCGCAGAGCAGCACCTCGGGCCACTTGATGCCGCGCAGCTTCCTGCTGGGCGCCAGGATCAACCCCGACGTGGACCTCAAGCGCGTGGCCTTCAGTGGCGCCCATGACGCCACCATCGCCGCCGTCGCCAGCGGCAAGGTGGACGCCGGCGCGCTGAACATCTCGGTCTGGGAGAAGTTCGTCGCCGAGAAGAAGGTCGACACCAGCCAGGTCAAGGTCTTCTTCACGACGCCGGCCTATTACGACTACAACTGGTCCGTCCACGCCGACATGCCGCAAGCCCTGCAGGACAAGATCAAGGCGGCCTTCCTGGCGCTGGACCCGAACACGCCTCAGGGCAAGGAGATCCTCGGCCTGCAGCGCGCGACGAAGTTCATCGCCACCAAGCCCGAGAACTACACCGGCATCAAGGCCGCCGCCGAGAACGCTGGTCTGCTGAAGTGATCGCGCTTTCCGGCATCGATGCCGCCGCCCTCGGCGGCGCGACGCCCGTGCTGCGCGGTGTCAGCCTCGCGCTGGCCGCGGGCGAGCAGGTCGCCGTCATCGGCGCTTCGGGCGCTGGCAAGACCACGCTGCTGAATCTGCTCGCGCTGATGCAGGGCCCGCTGACCGGGCGCTTCACGCTGGACGATGCCGACCCCTGGGCCCTGAGCCGCCGCGAGCGCCAGCGCCTGCGCGCGGACATCGCGCTGGCGCCCCAGCAGCCGCCACTGCCGCCGCGCCAGCGCGTGGCCGTGGCCGTGCTGTCCGCACGCTTGCCGCGCATGGCGCTGGCGCGCAGCCTGCGCACGCTGTGGAGCCCACCCGATGCCCCACTGGCCCAGGCCGCGCTGGCTCAGCTCGACCTGGCCGACAAGCTCTGGCTGCGCGTGGACCGGCTCTCGGGCGGCGAGCGCCAGCGCGTCGGCCTGGCACGGCTGCTGGTGTCCGACGCCCGCCTGTGGCTGGCCGACGAGCCGCTGGCCGCGTTGGACCCGACCCGCGCCGAGCTGGCCCTCGCGACGCTGCAACGCAATGCCCGCGAGCGCGGTGCGGTCCTGGTCTGCAGCCTGCACCAGGTCGACCTGGCGCTGAAGCACTTCCCGCGCGTCGTCGCCCTGCGCGGCGGCCGGGTTGTCTACGACGGTGCGCCGGATGGCCTCGACGAGGACCTGCTGGACGAGCTCTATCGCAGCCAGAACGAAGCGCCGCCGGAGATCGCGCCGCTGGCGCAGCCCGTGCCCTTGCCTCAGGCCATGTGCCGATGACGCTGCGCGACCCCGCCCTTGGCCAGCGCTGGGCCACGCTGCTGATCGCCCTGGTGCTGGCCTGGCCGCTGCTGGTGCTCGCCGAGTTCAAGCCCTGGGCCCTGTTCGACGAGCGCAGCCTGCGCGCGACCGGCCGTTTCCTGGCCCAGTTCATCACGCCGCGCGCCGACGGCGAGTTCCTCACCATGCTCGCCCGCGACACCTGGCGCACCGTCGCCATCGCCACTGCGGGCATGAGTCTGGCGCTGCTGCTGGCCCTGCCGTTGGCCCTGGTGTCGACGGCGCGGCTGTCGGCCAGCACGCTGGAAGGTCGGCCCGGGCCGGCACGCTGGTTGCGCCGCGCGGTGCGGGCCCTGCTGGTGCTGCTGCGCTCCATTCCCGAGCTGGTCTGGGCCCTGGTCTTCGTGCGCGTCGTCGGCCTGGGCGCGACGGCCGGCGTGCTGGCCATCGCGATTGCCTATGGCGGCATGCTGGGCAAGGTCTACGCCGAAATCCTGGAGAGCGCCGACGCCGCGCCTACGCAAGCCCTGCTGCGCTCGGGCAGCGGCCGGCTGCAGGCCCTGCTGTTCGGCGCGCTGCCGAGCTGCCTGCCCGAACTGCTCAGCTACACGGTCTACCGCTGGGAATGCGCGGTGCGTTCTTCCGTCGTGCTGGGCTTTGTCGGCGCGGGCGGCCTGGGCCAGCAGCTGGACAACGCGTCCAAGATGTTTGCCGGCAACGAGGTCAGTGCCATTCTGCTGGTCTTTGTCGGCCTCGTGATGCTCAGCGATGCCTTCAGCCGCTGGCTGAGAGGACGGCTCGCATGAGGCTGTCCACCGCCGCCGTGCTGCTGGGCCTCGTGGCCCTGGTCATCGCCAGCTTCTGGTCGCTGGACCTGCAATGGTCGGCCTTCCTCGGCCCCGAGGCCCTGGCCAGCATGGGCCGTTTTGCGGCCAGCTTCTTCCCGCCCGAGATGGCGCCGGCCTTCCTTGCCAAGACGGGCTGGGCGCTGCTGGAGACGCTGGCCATGTCGGCCATCGGCACGGCCCTGGCCGTCGTCGGTGGCCTGCTGCTGGCCCTGCCCGCAGCGAGTTCGGGCGTGGCTCGCGCGGCGGCCCGGCTGGTGTTGAACGCACTGCGCAGCGTGCCCGAGCTGGTCTGGGCTTCGCTGCTCCTCATCCTGGCCGGCCTGGGGCCGTTGCCCGGCACCCTGGCCCTGGCCCTGCACACCAGCGGCGTGCTGGGCCGGCTGTTTGCCGAGAGCTTCGAGAACGCCTCGCCCGAGGTGGCCCTGGCGCTGCGCCAGCGTGGCATCGGCACGGCGCGCGTGTGGCTGTTCGCGACGCTGCCCCAGACCCTGCCCCAGCTGGTCAGCTACACCCTCTACCGCTGGGAGAACAACATCCGCGCCGCCAGCGTGCTGGGCGTCGTCGGCGCCGGCGGCCTGGGGCAGATGCTGAGCTACCACCTCGGCCTCTTCCAGATGCACGAAACCTGCACCGTGCTGATCGCGATGATTGCCTTGGTCGGGCTGGTCGATGCCCTGTCGTGGGCTGCGCGCAGAATGCTGACGCGATGACTGACGAGACCTCCTTGCAAGCTCTGCTGACCCGCTATTCGGTCGGTCCCAAGTATCTGGTCGAACCCGGCCCCGATGACGAGCAGCTCGCGCTGATGGTGCAGGCGGCCTTGCGAGCACCCGACCACGCCGAATTGGTGCCTTACCGTTTCAAGCTGGTGCGCGGCGCCGCAAAACAGGGCATGGCCGCCCTGTTTGCCGACGCAGCCCTGGCGGCCGGCAAGGGGGAGGAGGGTGCTGCCCTGGACGCCGAGCGCGCGCTGAAGCCGCCCATGACGGTGGCCGTCGTCGCCCGCATCGACCTGGGCCACCCGCAGGTGCCGGCCCACGAGCAGTGGGCGGCCGTGGGCGGGGCCATTGCCAACTTCCTGACGGCGGCCCATGCCCTGGGCTTCGGCGGCAAGATGCTGAGCGGCGCCAAGGTGCGCAACCCGGCCATCGCCGCGGCTTTCTGCGAACCGGGCGAGACCCTGCTGGGCTGGATCGCCCTGGGCACGCCGGTGCGCAAGCCGGCCGGACCGGCGCGCAAGCCCGAGGCGCAGCAGGTGCTGGTGGACTGGCCTACAGCAGGCCCGCGAACCTGAGCACGGCCCAGAAGCTGATGTCCTTGCCGATCATCGGCACCCAGCCGGCCGGGGCCGCATTGCGGAAGGAGCGCGGGTCGCTGTCGACGATGCCGTTGAACACCTCCATCAGGATGCGCCCGCCCACCGGGCCCAGCCTGGACGTCGAACCGACGCCGCTCGTGAAGTCGGCGTCCTGCAGGGCGCGCTGGTTCACGCTGCGCCAGAAGACCAGCAGCGGCGCCTGGGCCTCGGCCAGGATGTAGAACCACAGCGGCGTCTCGGTCAGGAAGCGCGGGTCGGCGGAGCCGATGCTCTTGAAGGTGAAGCCGCCGCCTTGGTCGTCGGGGACCGGTTCGCGCACCATCAGCTCGTCTGGACCCAGCGGCTTTTCCTTCAGCGCCGCCGCGAAGGCCTGGCCGGTGGCGATGGCATAGGCGTCCAGGTTGCCGCGCTTGAGGTTGAGGGCGGCCAGCGAGCGGCGCCCGGAGTCGATGCTGGGCGGCAGTGCGGCCAGCGGGTCCACCAGCGAGGGATCGATCTTGTAGGCCCACTGCAGGCGCACGGCCGGGTTGTTCTCGACCGGCGCGGGCTGGTTCTTTGTGGGGATGACGAAGCTGGGCGTGAAGAAGCGGCCCCAGTCGTCGATGAGGTGACCCGACGGCAGCGGCTGGAAGCCCACCAGGCTGTCGTCGCTGAGGTCGGTGCCGTCGAAGATGAGCTTCTTGGTGACGGTGTTGAGCCGGTAGCCGCGCCTGACCATCGAGTGCCCGAAACGATAGGCCGCGCCGACGAATTCCTTGGGCAGGTTGCCGCGCATCGGGCCGTCGGGCGTGTCGACATCCTTGTAGAGGTCGTAGGCCTTGGCGCCCAGTGACGCGCGGCGCTGGGTGAAGAAGTCGTAGGTGTGGGTGTTGACGATGCGCAGCAGATAGTCCTCCAGCACGATGCGCTGGTAGGTCCAGGTGACCTCGCGGCGCGCGTGCTCGAAGAGGTCCCTGGGTTCGGTTTCGCCGTTCTGCCGGAGCCTGAGCACCACGGCGTTGTGGAACTTGATCATGGCCAGCTGGATCTGGCAAACGATGGAGTTCTCGTCGTTGCGCTTGTCGCCGATGATGGCGCGGCCATTGAGGGGCTGGCGCATCAGATCGGTGCCGCGCGGGTCGATCAGCAGCGTGGCGCCGTCGGCGGCGTACATATAGGGCTGGTCCTGGGGGCCGGAGCCATAGATGCAGTCCAGGTCCAGCGACGGCGTGCGCAGGTTGGACGCCGCGTCCTGGGGCCTGGAGAAGGACGAGGTCGTGTCCAGCGTCAGGTCGTGGTCGACGAACTGGCCGAAGTAGGTGTAGCCGGCCGGGACGGCCAGGTTCTCCTCGGCATCGGCGCCATCGTTGAGCTCGTCGTCCTCCACGATCATCAGATTCGCCAGGGCGTCGAGGCTGGCATCGGCGAAGGGCGTGGGGTTCTTGGGCAGCAGACGCACGAGCTGCTGCTCGCGGGGCGTGGGCTGGCCGTGGCCGTTGTTGGGGATGACAGGCATGAGATGACTCCAGGCGTTGAGACCGGATCGTGAACCTCCGGTCTGGCGCCTGAATCCCCAGTCCTGTTGAGGAAGTCTTCTTGGCACGCTTCAAGCTAGGGGTTAGCTTGTCCCGATGGCTCCCAAGCTGTCATGAAGCCAACATGGAGCTGACTAAACAGCGAAGCGAGATATGGAGCTGACGCCCCGAGAGAAAGACAAGTTGCTGCTCTTCACCGCCGCGCTGCTGGCCGAGCGCCGCCGCGCCCGCGGGCTCAAGCTCAACTACCCCGAGGCCGTCGCGCTGATCAGTGCCGCCATCCTGGAAGGCGCCCGCGACGGCAAGACGGTGGCCGAGCTGATGAGCGAAGGCCGCACCGTGCTGACCCGTGACGACGTCATGGACGGCATCGCCGAGATGATTCCCGAAATCCAGGTCGAAGCGACCTTTCCGGACGGCACCAAGCTCGTCACCGTCCACCAACCCATTCCTTGAGACCGCTGCCATGCGCAAGATGCTTTTGCTGCTGCCCCTCATCGGTGTGTCGGCCCTGGCCCATGACGGCCATGGCGCGCCGTCCGTCCACCTGCACGGCTGGGACGGCGCCGGCATGACGGCCCTGGTGGCCGTGGCCGGCGTGGCCGTGTGGTGGCTCACCAAGGGCCGCAAGTGATGGTGCCGGGCGAACTGATCACTCTAGAGGGTGAACACGAACTCAACCCGGGCCGCCGCACGCTGACGCTGAAGGTCGCCAACGCCGGCACCCGGCCCATCCAGGTCGGCTCCCACTACCACTTCGCCGAGACCAACGCAGCCCTGGGCTTCGACCGTGAGGCCGCGCGCGGCATGCGCCTGAACATCTGCAGCGGCACGGCCGTGCGCTTCGAGCCCGGGCAGACACGCACCGTCGAGCTCGTCGACCTGGGGGGCGACCGCGCCGTCTGGGGCTTTCGCGGCCTGGTGCAGGGCAAGCTATGAAGATCAGCCGCCGTGCCTATGCCGAGATGCTCGGCCCCACCGTCGGCGACAAGCTGCGCCTGGCCGACACCGCCCTCGTCATCGAGATCGAGCAGGACCTGACGCTGCGCGCCGGCGGCTACGGCGAGGAGGTCAAGTTCGGCGGCGGCAAGACCGTGCGCGACGGCATGGGCCAGTCGCAGCGCGTCAACGGGCCCGGCCCGGGTGACGCGGTCGACACCGTCATCACCAACGTCGTCATCCTCGACCACTGGGGTATCGTCAAGGCCGACATCGGCCTGCGCGGCTGCCGCATTGCCGCCATCGGCAAGGCCGGCAACCCCGATGTGCAGCCGGGCGTGGACATCGTCATCGGCCCCGGCACCGAGATCATCGCGGGCGAGGGCTTCATCGTGACGCCTGGCGCCATCGACACCCATATCCACTTCATCTGCCCGCAGCAGATCGAAGAGGCGCTGATGAGCGGCGTGACCACCATGATCGGCGGCGGCACCGGCCCCGCCACCGGCACGCTGGCCACCACCTGCACGCCCGGACCGCACCACATCGCGACCATGCTGAAGGCGGCAGAGGCCTTCCCGATGAACCTGGGCTTTCTCGGCAAGGGCAATGCCTCGCGCCCCGAAGGCCTGATGCAGCAGATCGACGCCGGCGCCATCGGCCTCAAGCTGCACGAGGACTGGGGCACGACGCCCGCGGCCATCGACAACTGCCTGAGCGTGGCCGAGCTGACCGACACCCAGGTCGCCATCCACACCGACACGCTGAACGAGAGCGGCTTCGTCGAGGACACGATCGCGGCTTTCAAGGGCCGCACCATCCACAGCTTCCACACCGAGGGCGCGGGCGGCGGCCATGCGCCGGACATCATGAAGGTGGTGGGCGAGGCCAATGTGCTGCCCAGTTCCACCAACCCGACGCGGCCCTTCACGGTCAACACGCTGGACGAGCACCTCGACATGTTGATGGTCTGCCATCACCTGGACGCCGGCATCGCCGAGGACCTGGCCTTTGCCGAAAGCCGCATCCGCCGCGAGACCATCGCCGCCGAAGACATCCTGCATGACCTTGGTGCCATCAGCATGTTCTCGTCGGACAGCCAGGCCATGGGCCGCGTCGGTGAGGTGAGCCTGCGTTGCTGGCAGACGGCGCACAAAATGAAGGTGCAGCGCGGCGCCTTGCCCGGCGACGGTGCCGGCAACGACAACGCCCGCGTGAAGCGCTACCTCGCCAAGCTGGCCATCAACCCCGCGCTGGCCCATGGCGTCAGCCATGAGGTGGGCAGCATCGAGGTCGGCAAATGGGCCGACCTGGTGCTGTGGAAGCCCGCCTTCTTCGGCGTCAAGCCGTCGCTGATCCTGAAGGGCGGCTTCATCGCCGCCGCCGCGATGGGCGATGCCAATGCGTCCATCCCGACGCCTCAGCCGGTGCATTACCGGCCGATGTTCGGCAGCTTCGGCGCGGCCTTGTCGCAGGGCTCGCTGACCTTTGTCAGCCAGTCCGGGCAGGGCAATGTCGAGAAGCTGGGCCTGGCCAAGACGCTGGTGCCGGTGAAGGGCTGCCGCACGGTCAGGAAGACCGACATGTTGCTCAACAACTACCTGCCGACGATGGAGATCGACGCGCAGACCTACGAGGTGAGGGCGGACGGCGTGCTGCTGACCTGCGAACCGGCGAAGGAGCTGCCGATGGCGCAGAGGTATTTCCTGTTCTAGCCTGATCCGTCACCGGGAGGGCAATGGCACCACTGCGCCGCCCTTCATGACGAAAGCGGGCGTCTCCAGCAGCTTGGCGTTGGCCATCGGGTCGCCTTGCACCGCCACGATGTCGCCGAAGCGCCCCACGGCAAGGCTGCCGACGTCGGCGCTGCGGCCGAGGGCTTCGGCGGCGTTGAGCGTGGCCGCCTGGATGGCCTGCAACGGGGTCATGCCCCAGGTGACCATGGTGGTGAACTGGCGGGCGTTGTCGCCGTTGGGGTAGACGCCGCCATCGGTGCCGTAAACCATCTTCACGCCGGCCTTGACGGCCGCCTGGAAGGTCTGGCGCTGCTTGAGGCCGATGGCGCGCTCCTTCTCGAGCGACTCCTTGAACAGACCGTTCTTCTCGCCCTCGGCGAGGATGTAGTCGTCGTTGTAGATATCCATCGAGAACCAGGTGCCGCGTTGCTTGGCCAGGGCAAAGGCTTCGTCGTCGGCCAGGCTGGCGTGCTCGATGGTGTCGGCGCCCGCACGGATCGCGTCCTTGATGCCCGACGTGCCGTGGGCGTGCACGGCCACCCGCAGCCCGAGCATGTGGGCCTCCTCCACCAGGGCCTGCATTTCGGCCAGGCTGTACTGCTGGGCGCCCGCCACGTCGGTCTTGGACAACACGCCGCCGGTGGCGCAGAACTTGATCACTTCGGCACCGTACTTTCGCAGCTTGCGCACCGTGGCCCGGATGGCTTCGGGGCCATTGGCGACGGCGGGTTCGTGAGTCTGGATGGAGGGCGGGAACTCGGTGCTGTCGCAATGGCCGCCGGTGGCGCCGATGGCGTAGGTCGCCGGCACGATGCGCGGGCCCGGCACATGCCCCTGCTCGATGGCCTGCTTCAGCGCCACATCGTCATAGTGGGCGGAGCCGACATTGCGTACGGTGGTGAAGCCGGCTTCCAGCGTCTTCTTGGCATTGGCCACGCCCACCACGGTCCAGAAGTTGTCGGTGAACTCCAGGCCGCGATAGCCGCTGTAGCGCGGGTCGCCGGTGAGATGGACATGCATGTCGATCAGGCCGGGCAGCAGGGTCAGGCCCGGCAGGTCGACGCGGCGTGCGCCGCTGGGCGCAGCATCACCCTGCTTGCCGACGGCGGTGATGCGGCCGTCGGTGATGACGAGCTGCGGGCGAGGCAGATAACGGCCGCTGGCGACGTCGAGCAGGCGCTCGGCGCTCACCACGACGACATCGGCTTGCACATGAGCGGCGAGGGTGCAGAGGACAAGGGCGGCAATTTGGATGCGCATGTGAGACGTACCGGACAGTGGCTGCGCTGCGATTCTCTGCGCGTCTTGGACGCCGTTTCACGTCGGACATGCGGCGCGTCAGGTCGGGCCGCGATGGACGGCTGGAACGAAGTCAGCCGGTGCCAGGGAGCGCGCAACGAAAGCCAACGCTGCCGCCGTACATCCGTCGGATGCCGCCCAGGTTCCCCGCGAATCGGGGGTCCGCCGGTGGCAAGTGGACCCAACAATCAGGTCGCCTTGCACCCCCAGGAGAACTTGATGCCGCGCCTGCTTCCTTTCCTCATGATTGGCTTGGTTGCTGCTTCTGCGCAGGGCGCCCCGGTGGCCCTGACCGGCACCGTGCGCGATTTCCATGCCGACGGCGTCAATTTTGAAGGCGGGGGCGGTGCTGGTGCCGGGATGGTGGCGAGCACCTTGAGCGGCCCGTCGCCGACGCTGACCGCGCTCGGCGCATCGTCGGTGTCGAACACCGGTGCGGGGGCCTTCAGCAACTGGTACACGCGTGCCACCGACAGCACGAGCTACGCACTGACGCTGAACGAGACCTTCGCCGGCTCCGGCATCTACACCTATTCCTCCAACGCCTTTTTCCCGATCGACGGCCAGCTCTATGGCAACGAGGGCCGGTCGCACAACTACCATTTCACACACCAGATCTCGGCGACCTTCGGCTACACCCAGGGGGCGGGCCAGACCTTCTCCTTCACCGGCGACGACGACGTCTGGGTCTACTTCGATAAGCAACTCGGCATCGATCTTGGCGGCGTGCATGGCGCGCAGTCCGCCACGGTGAATCTCGACACGCTGTTCGGCTCGATGGGCGGCCGCGCGTCGGGCAACTACAGCTTCGACTTCTTCTTCGCCGAACGCCACACGACCGAATCAAACCTGCAGATTTCCACTTCACTGGCCCTGCAGCCGAACAGCAACGGGGTGCCGGAGCCTGCGTCGGTCGCGCTGGCGGCGCTGGCGCTGGCCGCCCTGCGGGTGACGCGCCGCCGCCGCTGAGGCAGCACGCCAGCCTTCATCGTTTCATCCGCGGAGCTCTCGTCCACGCCTCGCGGGCCGGCGTCAGCGGTACGGTGGTCAGCTGGCGCACTACAGGACGATGTTCGGCTCCTTCGGCGCTGTCTTGTCGCTCGGTCAAGAAGACCGACATGCTGCTCAACAACTACCTGCCGACGATGGAGATCGGCGCGCAGACCTACGAAGTGAAAGCGGACGGCGTGCTGCTGACTGGCGCAGAGGTATTTCCTGTTTTAACGAACGCCGCACCCAGCGCCGCGCGCACCCGTGAGGCCGTCAAGCGATACCGGCCTGCTGCAGCACAGGCTCCCAGCACTTGGCTACCTTCCTGAAGCCCGAAGGCGTGGGGTGCAGTTCGTTCGCCCACTCATCCCGGGCGAGCGTGCCGCGCTGGTCGACCAGATGAACCAGGCCGTTGTAGTGGCTGCGCAGGGCCGTCAGCTCGGCCCAATAGGTGTCGATGCAGAAGTTCACCAGCCCCTGCTGCAGACCTCGGGGGACCTGGCAAAGGTCCATGGGGTATTGCAGCCACTGGCCCAGGCCCAGGAAGCCGATGCCATTCGGGTTGGCGTAGTCGTAGCCGTGAATGAAGACGGGCGTGCCCGGAATCTTCTGCTGCACCAGGTCGATGGTCTGGCGCAGCGCGCCCGTCACAGTCTTGAACAGGGCGGCCGGCTGTCCGGCCGCAAAACAGTTCTGCGGCAGGCCTTCGGCGGAACAGTTCGGCTTCAGCAGGGGAACGAAATCGTCAGGCCCGGCCAGGTCGTTGCCACCGCCCGACAGAAAGACGGCTCGCAGGGTCTTGCCGTAGCCCTTGACGGCGTCCAGATCCCATTCGATCTGTGATCGCACCAGACCGCTGGTGTACTCGACGGCCTCGGCACCGTTGGCGCCGCGTACCAGAATGATGTGCTGCTGGCGCTTGTTCAGCACTTTGTACAGCGTGATGAGCAGATTGCTCTTCAGGTACCAGAACCAGGAGTCGCCGATGGCGAGCACTGTTGGGAAGACGCCTTCCCTGCTCAGATCCTGTTCGTTCCAGACCGGGCCATTGATCATGTTGTGCTCCCTGACAAGCGTGCATCGCTGATGCGAAGGGATTCTCGGGAAGCGGCGGAGGCGGCACCTCCTCAATCTTGTGGTCCGGCGGCAATCCGCGAACACGACGCCTTCGTCGTACAGACGTATTCCAGGCCCGCCAGGGATCACCGCTCATTAGGGACTGACGGCCACCAGGTCGGCGCGTAGCGTCGGGTCACAGAACAAGGAGCCCGCCATGCGCCATCGCCTCGCCCTGCTGCCTCTCGCCCTGGCTTGTCTGCCGGCCTTTGCCGTCGAACTCAGCCAACAGAATCTCGGCGCCACGGGCGCCCTCGTATCGAGTTGCGCCGGCATGGCCTCTGGTTCCTTCCCGATCGAAGGCGGTCTGTTCGACTGGCTGCCCGGCAAGTCCAACTGCAACGCGGTCATGACCACCACGGCGGGGCAGCAACTGGCCACCAGCGGCGCCTACGACCAGGCGACGCCTTCTGTTCAGGCCGACTCGCATGGCAGCGCCAGCTACGGCTCGGTCGGCATGTACGCGCATTTCCGCGCCAATGCGAATGCCGGCTTTGCGGCGGCCGAGAGCACGGCGGGGTGGACCGACACCTGGACGCTGACGCCAGCCAACTCAGCCCAGATCGGGCAGAACGCGGTGCTCACGTTCAACATCCATCTCGACGGCGTGCTCGACGGCCTGCCCATCGGCAACAGCTACACGCGCATCGGCACGCAGGTCTGGCTCAACAACGCGACGGCCGGGGGGCAGAACTTTCGCGTCCAGGGCCAAGGGCAGGGCGGCTTTCCCTTCCACCAGGCAATCGACCAGGACCTCAGCTTCAGCGTCACGGTCCAGCTGGGCACGCCTTTCGAGCTGGGCATCTTCTCGCGCGCTTCCGCGGGCACGGCCGGCGCCGGGCCGAACTGGTTCAGTGAGGCCAGCAGCGACTTCGCCAGTACCTTGACCTGGCAAGGCATCAGCGGCGTCAAGCTGGGCGGCAACGCGATTGCCTACACGCTCAGCAGCCAGAGCGGCATCGACTGGACCGCGCCCTACGCGCCGGTGCCCGAGCCTTCGTTGGCGCTGCTGTTCGGCGGCGGCCTGCTCGCGCTGGCGCTGCGCCGGCGCAGCTGCCGATGCATGCCCAGCCGCTCGCCGGCCCCTTAGACCGCCGCGGGCTTGCGGCGCGACCGCATCGCGGCAAGCAACAGCACGCCGGACGTCATGAGCAGGGCAGGCCCGGGTTCCGGAACCGGGTTGGCACTCGTGAATCCCCAGATCTCGGTGGAAAGCGTTGCCTGGGCGTACATGACGTCGTCGCTGTCATTCGTCAGGGTGATCGTTTCCGTCCAATGTCCGCTGTCGGTTTTGCCTGTGTAGACGCCGTTCGAGAAGCTGGACTGCACCTCGAGCCAATGCTGGGTGCTCTGCCCTTGGTTGGCGTTGTTGGTCGCAATCGAGAACCCCATGATGGCGCGCGCGAACTCACCGCCGTACACGGGCGCGGCTTCGACGCCACCCGTCGTCCCGACACTCATGTCGACATCAAAGCTGAAGCTGATGCTGGTCCTGGGGCTCAATGACAGGTTGCCAAAGATCATGGCACTTGCCGGCAATGTGGCCCTGGCCAGGAACTCCGAGCGGTCGTCAACCAGCGATGAGGGCCCTGCCCAGCCACTGAGCTTCACCGTGGTGTTCGATGCGCTGCTGCCCGGGCCGATGGATCCGTAGGCGGCCGCCGTCGGGGCGACGGCCTGGGCGGCGATGGGGTCCAGCGGTTGAGGTCCGACGGCGCCGCCGTACACCATGTAGGGCTGTGCATTGAGGGTGCCGGCCTGAACGTCGATCTTGTTGCCGAGTATGGACGTCGGCAAAACAAAGGCCATCGCCGGATCAATGCCATCGCCCGGACGCAGGTCGGTGAGGCCGATGCGGAAATCCGACACCGTGATGGAAGCGTAGCTTCCGGCCGAGGCCGTGGTGCAGATGGCGGCACCTGCCAGCATGCCCATGGCCGCACGTGCAGCCCGACGGATTGCAAGAATCTTCATTGGTGGCTCACTCCCTGAAGCGAAATCCTAGTGCCTGAACCGGTCGCATCCCCTCGGGGCCTTCCCGAGCGGACCTTGTGGGTCCACGCGCTGGGGTTTTCCCGCTGTCGCTCGGTCGGCACGCCATCCCCGCGACACTGCGAGGTTTCGACCTTTTCATCCCTTCCAGCCATGAAGCGTCTGCCTCTTCCCCGCGCCCTTCTGCTGTGCCTGGGCCTGGCCCTGGGCGGCCAAGCCCTGCACGCCGAGCCCATGCCCACCATCTGGGACCTCAGCCCTCTCTTCGCCAGTGACGACGACTGGGAAGCCGCCCGCAAGGCCGTGCAGGCCGACCTGCCCAAGCTGGCTGCCTTGAAGGGCACGCTGGGCAAAAGCGCCAAGAGCCTGCGTGCCGGGCTGGACGCCATCAGCGCGGCCAACCTGCGCATGGACCGCCTGCGCGTCTACGCCAGCATGAAGCAGTCCACCGACAACCGCGATTCCAAGAATCAGGAGCGCAGCGGCCTGGCCGCCCAACTGGACGGTGAATACGGCAGCACCATCGCCTGGCTGGAGCCCGAGATCCAGGCTCTCGGCGAAGCCAAGGTCATGGCCTTCCTGAAGGCCGAGCCGGGGCTGAAGAAGCATTCCGAGCATCTGCGCAACAGCCTGCGCCAGGCCAAGCACACGCTGAGCGCCGAAAGCGAAGCCGTCATCGCCGCACTGGGGCCGGTGCGCGGCGCCACGGGCGAGGTGCGAACCCTGCTGTTCAACGCCAACACCAAGTGGCCCGAGCTCATTGTGGGCGGCAAGACCGAAAGGGTGGACGACACCAGGTACGGCCTGCTGCGCCAGAACCCTGATCGCGCGGTGCGCAAGCAGGTGTTCGACGCCTTCTTCGGCGCCATCGGCCAGTACGAGGACACCTACGGCGTGACGCTGGGCAATGTGGTGCAGGACGACACCACCATGGCCAAGCTGCGCCACTACCCCAGCGCCGTGGCCATGAGCCTGGGTTCGGAAGAGGTGCCCGAGGCCGTCTACCGCACGCTGGTGGCCGAAGTGCACAAGGGCCTGCCCACGCTGCACCGCTACTTCAAGCTGCGCCAGAAGATGCTGGGCCTGCCGGACCTGCACTATTACGACATCTACCCGGCCCTGGTCACGCAGAACAAGCAGTACAGCCTGGACGATGCCGCCGCGCTGACGCTGGCGGCCACCCAGCCGCTGGGCGACGACTACCAGGCCCTGCTGAAGACCGGCTTCAAGGCCAACACCATGCATGCCCTGCCGGCACCGGGCAAGCGCGGCGGCGCCTACCAGGACGGCGTCTACGGTGCGCCGCCCTTCGTGTTCCTGAACCACCAGGGCGAGTTCGAGTCGGTCAGCACCTTCGCCCACGAGTGGGGCCATGCCATGCACACCGCCATGGCCAATCGCGCCCAGCCCTATGAGACGGCGAACTACTCCCTCTTCATCGCCGAGATCGCCTCCACCGCCAACGAGGTGCTGCTCAGCAACTACATGCGCGGCCAGGCTGCCAGCAAGGAAGAGAAGCTCTACCAGCTCGGCTATGCGCTGGAGCGCCTGCGCGGCACCTTCTTCCGCCAGGCCATGTTCGGCGAGTTCGAGCTCAACACGCATGACGCCGCCGCCAAGGGCGAGGCCCTCAACGGCAAGCGCGTGACCGAGATCTACTGCAAGCTGCTGAAGGACTACCACGGCGACGCGGCCGGCGTCATGAAGATCGACCCGCTGTACTGCCAGGAGTGGGCCTTCATCCCGCACTTCTACCGGCCCTTCTATGTGTACCAGTACGCCACGTCCATCACCGCGGCCCTGCACTTCGCCGAGGACATCCTGGCGAACAAGCCCGGCGCGCGCGACAACTACCTGAAGCTGCTGGCCGGTGGCGGCTCGGTGGCGCCCTACCAGGCGCTGAAGAACGCGGGCCTGGACATGGCCAGCCCGGCGCCCTACCAGGCCGTCATCAAGCGCATGGACGCCATCATGGATGAGATGGAGGCGCTGCTGGCGGCCAAGTGAGGCCTCGGCCTTCTCCAAGACCTACAAGCGCATCGCACCTCGGCTGGCTTGGACGTGGAGCCGCGGTCCCTAGACTTTCGCCCCGACACCTGAGCTGGCGCGAGCCGCAGGGTGGGGGAGAAAACAGGGAGGATTGATGCGCGAACTGTCTGTTCGACACCGGGTGCGTCCCGGCGCGGTGGGAGCGATGCTGGCGCTCCTCGCGCCGCCCTTGATGGCGCAGACGCCGCCCGACACGGCGGCACTGGAGAAGTGCGCGGAGATCGGCGCACCGGCCGATCGCCTGGTCTGCTACGACAAGGCGATGGGCCGTGCGCCCGCGCCGGCAGCGCCGCCTGGCTATGCAGAAAACCCCGCCGGCGGCGCGCCCAAGCCGTCGACCTCGCTGCTGGCGCCCAAGGGTGAGGTGGTATCGGTGGCCGCCGAGAGGCAGGAGCCGCCCAGCCTGATGTCCAAGTTCTGGGAGCTGGAGCCTGAGGACAAGCGCGGCGTCTTCAACTTCGTCGGCTACCGCGCCAACTACGTGCTGCCGCTGCACTACACCAGCCGCATCAACCGCGCGCCGCAGTCGCCCAACCAGGACCCGGTGGAGCTGTCGAACTACAAGCGCGAGGAGGCCAAGTTCCAGCTCTCCTTGCGCACCAAGCTCGCGCAAGATCTGCTGCTGCCCGGCGCTGACCTGTGGGCCGCGTTCACGCAGCAGGCGATGTGGCAGATCTGGAACGGCAAGGATTCCAAGCCCTTTCGCAACAGCGACTACGAGCCCGAGCTGATGTATGTGGTGCCGACGCCCGAGAGCTGGCGCCAGCTGCCGCTGGGCTGGCAATGGCGCTACACGCAGCTGGGCCTGGCCCACCAGTCAAACGGCCAGTCCGACCCGCTGTCGCGCAGCTGGAACCGCATCAACGTGGCGGCAGGCTTCGAGCGCGGCGACTGGTCGGTGGTGACGCGTTTCCTGCGTCGGCTCAGGGAGAACGCCGACACCGACAACAACCCCGACCTGGTCGGCTACCGCGGCCGCGGCGAGTTCCAGCTGAACTGGGCCCACGAGAAGCACACCGCGCAGCTGACGTACCGCACCACGCTGAAGGACGTCAAATACGGCGCGCTGCAGTTCGAATGGACCTATCCGGTGTTTGCCGACCAGCCCAACGGCCTGCGCTGGTATGTGCAGGTGTTCCGCGGTTATGGCGAGACGCTGACCGACTACAACTTCCGCCAGACCAGCGTCGGCGCCGGATTCAGCTTCCTGCAGTTCTGAGGGCCGCAGAATCCGGGCATGCACATCCGCCAGCGCCGCCTCCTTGCCCTCACGCGGCGTCATCCCTCGGCCATCCTGCTGCTGGTGCAACTGCTGGGGCTGCTGCTCTACCCGCTGCTAGAAGCCACGCGCGCCGGCCCGATGGCGCTGAGCGTCTTCGGCATCACGGTGCTGATCTTCACCACCGGCATGGTGCGCCGCACACCCGGCCTGACCTGGCTGAGCGTCTGTCTCGCCCTGCCGGCCATCGCGCTGCTGCTGCTGCAGGCCTTGCGCGACGACATGAACGGGCTGCTGCCCTGGTCGGCCGCGCTGGAGGCGCTGTTCTATTTCTACGCCGCCGCCAGCCTCGTCGCCTACATGCTGAGCGACACGCATGCGACCACCGATGAGCTGTTTGCCGCCGGTGCCACCTTCACGCTGCTGGCCTGGGGCTTTGCCTACAGCTTCGTGGTGCTGCAGGCCCTGCAGCCCGGCAGCTTTTCAGCAGCGGTCCATGCCGAGCTGCCGCGCAGTTGGACCGAGCTGATGTTCCTGAGCTTCGCGCTGCTGTCCAGCACCGGCATTGGCGACGTCATCCCCGTGCGCCCGCTGGCGCGGGCCCTGACCAGCCTGGAGATGTTCGTCGGCGTGATGTACCTGGCCGGTGTGGTGTCGCGGCTGATCGGGTTGACGCTGCTGCGCCGCTGAAGGCACTCGATGCTCGCCTGTGTGTCCCTGCTGCTGGCGCTTGCTGAGCCCGTGTCTGCGCCGGCCTATGTCTACGCCGGCACGGTGGAGGCCGACCAGCGCATCGCGTCCAAGATCACCGGCATCACCTACCCGTATCACGTCTACCTGCCCGCGGGATATGCGAGCTCGGGCAGGCGCTACCCGGTGATGGTTGCGACCGACGGGCAGTGGAGCTTCGGGTCCTTCTCCAGGATGCTGGACCAGCATCGCAAGGCCATGATCCTGGTCAGCGTCGAGCAGGGCGGCCCCGAGCCTGATCGCCGGGCCGTCGACTACACCGTGGAGGGCGCACCGGCCTATGCCCGTTTTCTGCGGGAGGAGCTGGTGCCCCTGGTTGAGAGCAGCTACCGCACGACGGCGGCGCGCAGCTTTGCGGGCACGTCCTATGGTGCGGTGCTGGGTGCGGTGATGCTGAGCACCGAAGACGTGGCCAGGCCGTTTTTCAGCAACTACCTGCTGTTCGATGGTTCCTTCTGGGCGCTGAAGGACAAGAACATCCGGGACGAGGACGCGCGCTTTGCAGCCAGCCACCGCCTGCGGGTGCACCTGATCCTGACGAGCGCAGATGCGCCCGGCAATGTGGAAGACGTGACCGCCTACGAGGCGCGCTACAAGGCCCGGGCCTGGGTGGGCCTGCGCATCGATCGCAAGGACTTCAATGTTGCGCACGACAAGGTCGGCAAGCCTTCTTTCGATTGGGCCATCGACCTCATCGACTAGCGCGACGTCATCATCCTCACACCCAAGCCGATGAACACCGTCCCTGCCAGCCGGTCGAGCCACAGGCCCGCGTTGGGCCGGCGGTTCAGCCAGGCGCCGACGCTGCCCGAGAAATAGCCCAGCAGGCCGAACAGCACGACGGCCTGGGCGGTGAACAGCAGGCCCAGCAGACCCAGCTGCCATTCCATCTGCCCCTGCGACGCGACGACGAACTGCGGCAGGAAGGACAGGAAGAACAGCACCACCTTGGGGTTGATGGCATTGGCGACCAGGCCCTTCAGGAACAGCTGGCGCAGCGGCGTTGCGTCACCCGCCTCGCCGCCCACGCGCACGGCGCCCGCATGCCGCCAAGCCTGCACGCCCATCCACACGAGATAGACACCGCCCGCCACCTTCAACAGCGTGAACGCCAGCGGCGACGCCGCCACCAGGGCGCTGACACCGATGACGGCCAGCAGCGTGTGGCTGAGGCAACCCAAGGCACAGCCCAGGCCGAAGGCGATGCCGGCGCGCCGGCCGCGTGACATGCCCATGCTCAGCACCATCAGGTTGTCGGGGCCCGGCGTGGCGGTCAGCACGATGGCGGTGGCGAGGAAGGCGAGGATCTGGGCGGCGGTCAGCATGACGGGATGCTAAAGCCCACGCGGGCTGGGTTAGGGAGCGACGGGGCGTGGGCTCAACTGCATGGACCAGGGCTGGTCGATGCGCAGGTGAAGCTTCTTCAAGGCATCCGCGCCCTTTGTGGAAGGTGACGCCTCAGCCGCGGCCAGGGCCATGCAGAGCCGCATGGATGTCGCTGTCGGCTTCTTGTCGTCGAGGATGTCCGGCTTCTCCCGATAGACCTTCTCCAGTGCCAGCAGCAGGTTTTCCTTGCGTGGGATGGTGCACTTTGTGTGGTTCGTTTCACGGCAGTTCGACAGCGCGCGGAGCTTTGCGGCGATGGTGGCGTTGCCCGCCAGGTCCTCGCCATCGAGGATCGCGCTTCCGTCTTGTTCAGGCCATTCGTAGTGCAGCGTGGCCATCGCAGGGAAGGTTTGGCTGACGATGTCGGCGTACTCCAGCAACTGCGGCCTGAGCTCCTGGTGCTTCTCTTCTTCCTTTTCAGCCAGGCCCTTGCCGATATTGATCAGCATGTGCCAACCGCGCTGCAGCCAGTTCCAGTCGGCCAGGCTTGCGTGCGCCGTCCTCTGGAGGTCGACGCCATAGTCCCATTCCGGCTTTGCCGGCGATGGAATCGAGACCTTGCAGTCCAGGCCTTCCGTGAGGGGCCGGGCCTTGGACTTGAAGCCGATCCTGCCATCGCCCGACTTCTCGAACTGCAGCGTCCGCATATAGATGGGCGGGTCAGCCAGGCTGCCGGTGTTCAGCTCCACGATGCCGCCGAGGGCGTCGGTGTGATGGGCGAGTTCGCCGTCATGGGTGTGCGAGGTGACGATGAAGTTCAGTGAGCGGGGATCGTCGGCCAGCAACTTCCAGGCGCGCTGCTCGGCATTGTTCAGGCGCCAGTTGCCGATCGGGTAGTGGGCGATGAAGAAGAACCTGGCGTCGGGCTTCATCCTGCCCGTGAGCCTGCGGGCGGCCGCGAATTGCCCTTTCAGCAGGCCTCCGACCTTCCCGGCGCTGGAGATGCTCTCGTTGCCGAAGAGGTCGCGATAGTTGGACGAGTCCAGCAGCAGGGCGTAGACGGGCGTCGCGTCCTTGGCGGCCTCGTCGGGCGCCGGCATCTGGACCAGTTGGACGATGAAAGACTCCCAGGGCTCGTCCTCGGAGAGATGGGCCGCCCAGCAATGGCTGGCGTCGGCGTTGCATCGAACGTCCTTGCCTGCATCTGAGCCCGGACCCAGCAAGTCCAGGTAGGCCCGGACTACATCGGTCTTGTGGAAGGGCGTGGTCCGGGGCGGGTTCAGCATGCCGGCATTGCAGAGCTTGGCCCAATGCGCATCCTTGAAGGGGCGAAAGTGCGTTCCTTCGGGGGGTGTGGAGAGATTGCCCGCCAGATAGCCGTCGTGATTGCCGGGCGTGTAGACCCAGGTCTTGGGGCCCGGCGCCCCCTTGCTCTTCATGACCCGCGCGAAGCGGTCCCATTCGCTGCTGCAGGACATGTCGAGGGCGTCACCGGCGTGCAGCAGCAGCGACTTGCCCGACATGTCGATAGCCCGTTGCAGCAGGTCGTCGGCACCAATGACCTGCTGCGCGCTGCGGATGGTGACCTCGACGATTTCGTCGCCGGCCCCCTGCAGGATGGGGCTGGGATAGCCGCGGCTCTCATGGAACTGGGTGTCCGAGATCAGGCTGATCTCCGCGGTGAGGGGCTGCGAAGCGGCCGGGCTCCACGAGTCCAGGCGGTCCATGCTGACCGGATCCTTCACACGGCTCGCGCAGCCCGCCAGCAGCACCAGTGCGATCAGCAGCCCGAAACGCCTCATTGAAATCCTCCCTTTTGATGGCGTCACTCTAAGTTGGGGCCCTGTGAGTCGCATGCCAAAACTCATCAAGAGTGTTGAGCGGCTTGACCCTATGTCGTGCGCCCGGCGTGATCACTGTTTCTTGGCCGACATCGCAAAACCCAGCACCAGCCGCGTCAGCGACTGCTCCAGCGCTTCGCGGTCGAGCTCGCCAGAGGCATGGGCGGTGATGGCGGCACGCGTCACGCCCGCCACGGCATGCGTCAGCACGAAGGCATCGGTGCGTGACAGCGGCGGCATGACCATGCCGGCGCCGGTCACGCCATCGGTGGAGAAGGACGTCATCAGCTGCTCCAGCAGCGGCTGCAGCAGGCCACTCGTGCCGCGCTCCAGGGAATAGCGCATCAGCCTTTGGTGGGCGAGCTTGCGGCCGCCATAGGCATCGAGCACCGCACCCAGCACGGCGCCTATGCGTCCACCTGGGCGGGCCGGTGGCGTCTGCATCACCTCGAGCACGCGAGCCGACAGCCCACCCAGCTCGCGCGCCAGCAGGGCCTGGAACAGGGATTCCTTGTCCGGGAAGTACTGGTAGAGCGTGCCGATGCTGACGCCCGCCAGCTTGGCGATGGCGTTGGTGCTGATCTGCGCGGGTTCCAGCTGTTCCAGCAGCCGCGTGGTGGCCTCGAACATGAGTTCCACCTTCTGCAGCGAGCGCTCCTGGCGCGGCGACCTTCGCCTAAGTGACTGATCGGGTAGGTGTTTTCTGGCCATCGCGGCGCCCGGCGAACGCGAGTCGCTAAACATGAGTTGTGCTCATATTATTTCGTCTGCAAGGTTTGGAGCAGACAGATGGACCCGCAGATGAGCAGCACAGACGATATGGCGACCCACACCGCCCGGCGGTTTCGCTTCGACGGTCCGCGGCTGAAGCGGCTGCTGGGCAGTCGATGGGCCAAGGGGGTGTTCGCCGTCGGCATGGTTGTCAAAGCCGGGCTGTTGATCGCCGCTGTCATCAGCGCGATAGGTCATGCCTAGACGGCGCATTTCTCACCGCGTCTCGTGACAATTGCCGGCCAATCCTCAAAACCAATCGATTGTTATCGCATGTAAAGCGCTTTCCGGCGCAACATGGCCTCGCGCTTCACTGATGAGGCATGTTGTACGGGAGGTGACATGGAAGGCTATCTGCGCTCTTTGCGTATCGGAAAACGTCTGGCGGCGGTGTTCGGGCTGTTGTTGATCTTGCTGTGCGCCGTCGCAGCCTTTGGCAGCTGGCAGATGTCCAAGGTCAACGACAACGTCGTGGACATGGACACGAATTGGCTGCCTAGCGTCGAGATGCTGGGCGAGATGCAGCACCAGGCCAGCCTGACCCGGGAGACGGCGCTGCTGGAGGTGCTGGAGACCAACCCGGAAGCCAAGAACCGGCTGGCCGAGCAGCACCGCGAAGCCATCCAGGCCTTCGCGGCCAAGGCCAAGGATTACGAGCGCAGCGTCGCTTCGCCCGGTGAGCAGCGGCTCTACGACGACATCAAGGTGGCCTGGGCGGCCTATCTCGTGGCCGACGCGCCGCTGATGCAGGCGGCCGCTGGCGGCGATGCGACTTTCCAGGCCGCGCGCGAGCAGGCTGTGGGCGATTCCGGTGCGCGCTTCCGTGCCGTCGAGGATGGCATCAACAAGGACGTGAAGCTCAACCGCGACGGCGGCACGCAGGCCGGCGTCAACGCGGCCGCGTCATACAACGGCGCGCTGCACGTCAACATCGTCGTGGCGGTCGTCGCCATCGTGCTCGGCCTGCTGCTGGCCTTTCAGGTCACGCGCTCCATCACGCGGCCCATCGCCAAGGCCGTGGCCACGGCGCGCGATGTGGCCGGCGGTGACCTGACCGTGCAGTTGCACGACGAGGGGCGCGACGAACCCGCCGACCTGCTGCGCGCCATGCAGCAGATGGTGGTGCAGCTCGGCAGCCTCGTCAGCCAGGTGCGCGACTGCAGTGAGAGCATCGCCACGGGTTCGGGCGAGATCGCCCAGGGCAACGCCGACCTCAGCCAGCGCACCGAAAGCCAGGCCAGCAGCCTGCAGCAGACGGCGGCGTCCATGGAAGAACTGACCGGCACCGTTTCGCAGAATGCCGCCGCTTCGAACGAAGCCAGTCGCATGGCCAACGACGCCGCGCAGTCCGTGGCCGATGGCGGGCGTGCCGTCAGCAGCGTGGTGGCGACCATGGACGAGATCACCGCGGCATCGAACAAGATCGCCGAGATCGTCGGCGTCATCGACGGCATCGCCTTCCAGACCAATATCCTGGCCCTCAATGCTGCTGTCGAGGCAGCGCGTGCTGGCGAGCAGGGCCGCGGCTTCGCGGTCGTGGCCGGCGAGGTGAGGGCCCTGGCTCAGCGTGCAGGTGGCGCGGCGCGTGAGATCAAGGTGCTGATCGGCGCCAGCACCGAGCGCGTGCAGGCCGGCGCCACCCAGGCCCAGGAGGCGGGCAGCGTGATGACCCGCGTGGTGAGTGAGGTCAGCCGCGTCAGCGCGCTGCTGCAGGAGATTTCGAGCAGCACCCACGAGCAGACCTCGGGCATCCAGCAGGTCGGCAGCGCCGTCAGCCATCTGGACCAGGTCACGCAACAGAACGCCGCCCTGGTGGAGCAGAGCGCCGCGGCGGCCGAAAGCCTCAGCGGCCAGGCTCAGCAGCTGGCCGAGATCGTCAGCCGGTTCCGTCTGAACCGGGCCTGAAACGGGCCGGAAGGTGCCTCAGTCGCGGAAGCTCGGCGTGGCCTTGCCGGCCATCATGGCTTTGGTGAGGTCCTCGCTCATCAGCATGCCGGCGTTCCAGGTCGCGATGTAGTTCAGGCCGTCGGCCACCGAGTGGTCGCGGGCGTAGTTCAGCTGCTCCTTGGTGCCGCGGACGGACAGCGGCGATTTGCTCGCCACCAGCGCGGCGATCTCGCGCACGCCGGCCTGCAGGGCCTCGCGGCTGTCGAACACGCGGTTGACCATGCCGATCTCGCGCGCCTCGGCCGCTTCCACGCGGCGGCCCGTGAAGGCCAGCTCGCGCACGAGGCCCTGCGAGCCGACCATCTTGGGCAGGCGCTGCAGCGTGCCGACGTCGGCCACCATGCCGATGTCGATCTCCTTGATGGAGAAATAAGCGTCGGCGCTGCAATAGCGCATGTCGGCGCAGCAGATCAGGTCAATGCCGCCGCCCACGCAGGCGCCGTGAATGGCCGCCAGCACCGGCTTGCGGCAGCGTTCCAGGCTGGTCAGCGTGTCCTGCATGTCCAGGATGACGCGGCGCAGGCTCTCGCGGGTGCGGCCATCGCAGGGGTCCTGGATCTGCGGCGCGATGCCCATCATCATCTGCAGGTCGATGCCGGCCGTGAAGTGCTTGCCTTCACCTTCCAGCACCGCCACACGGGCTTCGGCCTGGCTGTCGATCCAGTTGAAGGCGCGGCGGATGTCCTGCCACATCCCGGCATTCATCGCATTGGCCTTGTCGGGGCGGTTCAGGCGGACGGTGGCGATGTGGTCCTGGACGGAGACGGTGAGGGTTTCGAGTTGCATGGGTCAGCGCGGGGTGGTGTATTCGCGCAGCCATTGCGCGAGCGTGGGTTCGTCGATGTCGCCGGCGGCGACGGCGAGCATGGTCAATGTGGCGTCAGCTTGTGTGGCTGTCAGTCGCCAATGGTTCAGAAACAGGAAGAGGCCGATGGAAAGGAAGGCGGCGCGCTTGTTGCCGTCGACGAAAGGATGGTTCTTTGCCAAGCCCACGCCATAGCTGGCCGCAAGGTCGAAAGCATCGGGTTTGCTGTAGTGGGCGAGATTGGGCGGCCGAGCCAGGGCGGACTCAAGCAGGCCCTCGTCACGCAAACCAGCCGCGCCGCCGTGCTCGCGAAGACTTTCGCCGTGCAGCAGTTCCAGTGCGCGGCGGTCGATCCAGACCCAGCTCACTTGGCAAGCTGATGGAAGGTGTCCTTGAATTCACGCATGAACTCCCGCCCCGCTTCGACCTGGGCTTCAAGACCGGGGTCGTACGGCGTCAAGGTGACTCCATTCGCCGCTTCGGTCAGATAGAGCATGTCGCCCTTTTCCACCTTCAGCCGAGCCAGCACTTCCTTGGGCAGGATGACGCCGACGGAGTTTCCGATCTGGGTCAGCTTGAGTGCGCTCATGGTGAGTATTGGGTTGGTTATAACTTTTGTAATACTAGCTGCAAGCTGCTGCTGCTTCAAGCCTTCTGCGGCGAGGAGATAGGCTTGGCGCCGATACTTGCGCCCATGATCCACGCCACCAAACGCATTGCCGGCGGCGCCGGCCTCGCTCCTGTCCTCGTCAAGCGCGCTCCGACCCTGGAACTCGACTGGGATGCCCGCAGCAAGAGCCGCTTCTCCGCCACAGACTCCACCGGCCGCGAAATCGGTGTTGTGCTGCCGCGTGGCACCAGTCTGCGCGGTGGCGATGTGCTCATCGCGGAAGACGGCTCGCTGCTGCGCGTCATCGCAGCCGCCCAGCCGGTGCTGCAGGTGCGCCATTGCAGCGAGCATGGTTCGCCCTTTGACCTGTTGCGCGCCGCCTACCACCTCGGCAACCGCCATGTGCCGCTGGAGCTGCAATCGGACCTGCTGCAGTTCGAGCCTGATCCCGTGCTGGCCGACATGCTGCGCCGCCAGCACCTTATCGTGACCGAGGCCCAGGCGGCCTTCGAACCCGAAGGCGGGGCCTATGGCGAGGGCGCGGGCCATGGCCATCATCACCATGGGCATGAGCACCACGACCATCGCCATGCGCACGACCATGCCGCTGCGCCGGCTCCGGTCCGCAAGCCACTGGCCATCCCCGTGAAGGCGCACGATGCCGGCCATGTGCACGGCCCCGACTGCAACCACGATCACGATCACGATCATGGCCACGGCCATGCCGCCCACGGCGAGCCGGGTCATGTGCATGGCCCGGGCTGCGGCCACGATCACAAGCACTGACGCCGACGCCCCAGGGCGCTGAGGTGGATGGCAATGCTCACTTCAGCCTAGGGGGCTGGTTCTCCCTGATGGCGCCTTGTTGTGCCGTTAGCATCGCGCGCGTCGCCGAGCGCTTGCCCTCACGGGGGCGGGCTGCGGCGCCACACGAGCCAACCAGGGAGTCCCTTCTTGAAGTACATCCGTCACTTTCTCGCCGGCCTCGCCGTCGGCCTGCCCGCGCTCAGCTTTGCACAGGCGCCCAACCTCGCAGCGTCCACCTATATCGGCGTGGAACTCGGCACCGGCAAGGTTGACCTGAACTGCCCCGCCAACACCGACTGCAGCCGTGTGGATTCCAACCTGACGGTGCGCGCCGGCCACCGCTTCGACCCGTCCTGGGCCTTCGAGGTGACCTATGCCCACACCGACGCCGATTGGGGCATCCTGGGCCGCAACTACTCGGCGGAATACACCGGCTTCGGGCTTGGGGCGGCCTATACCCTGCCGCTGTCCACCAGCGTCGGGGCGGTGCTGCGCTTCGGCGGCGCTTCCAATGAACTGAAGCTGCAGCCGGCCGTCGGCCTGTCCGGCAGCAACCCCGGTACGACCACGACGCGTTCCGTGAAGCCTTATGGCGGGCTGGGGCTGTCTTGGCAGTTTGCGCGCCACTGGAGCACCAGCCTCAATGTCGACCTGACGCGGGCCGACGTGCGCGACCGCGCGACCGCGCCTAAGCAGACCGTGACTGTGCGCACCCTCGGCGCCGGTATCGCCTTCAATTTCTGATCGCGAAGGCGGGGTGTCGGCGAGCCGGGCCAGAATCGGCCCATGTCGACGACGCCTGCTTCTGCCTCGCTGCTGCATCTGCTCTGGCTGGCCTCACCGGCCTTGCCGGTTGGCGGTTTCAGCTATTCCGAGGGCCTGGAGGCCGCCGTCGATGCCGGCATCGTCCATGACGAGACCAGCGCCGGCGACTGGCTGCTGAATCAGCTCGAACTCGTCCAGGCGCGGGCCGAACTGCCCATCGCCGCCGCTGCGCATGCGGCGACGCTGGCCCTCGATGGCGCTCGCCTGGCTGAGCTCAACGCCTGGGTGCTGCAGACCCGTGAGACGTCCGAGAGCCTGCAGCAGGCCCAGCAGATGGGTCGCAGCCTGCTCATCTGGATGCAAAGCCTGGTGCCCGACGCGGCCGCGCTGCCGCTGCTGCAGGCCCTCAAACCCGCGCCCACCTGGCCGGTCGTCATGGGCGCCGTGGCGGCGTCGCGCGGCGCGGCGCTGGAGCCGGCTTTGCAGGCCATCGCCTTCGGCTGGGCCGAGAACTTGATGCAAGCCGCCGTGCGCTGCGTGCCCCTGGGTCAGACCTCTGGCCAGCGCCTGCTGGCACGCCTCGTGCAAGCCATTCCGACAGCCGTGGCGACCGCCCTGGCCGCGCCCGAGCCCCTGGCGTTTGCGCCCCTGCTCGGCATCTTCAGCGCCCGCCACGAAACCCAATATTCGAGACTGTTCCGCTCATGAATGCACCGCTGCACGCCATTCCGAACCGCACCAAGAAGCTCCCGCCGCTGCGTGTCGGCGTCGGCGGGCCCGTCGGTTCGGGCAAGACCACCCTCGTCGAGATGCTGTGCAAGACCATGCGCGAGCGCTGGGACCTGGTCGTCGTCACCAACGACATCTACACCAAGGAAGACCAGCGCCTGCTGACCGTGGCCGGTGCACTGGCGCCCGAACGCATCATGGGCGTGGAGACGGGCGGCTGCCCGCACACCGCCATCCGCGAGGACTGCTCCATCAATTTGGAAGCGGTCGACCGCATGCTGGAGAAGTTCCCGGATGCCGACATCGTCTTCGTCGAGAGCGGTGGCGACAACCTGGCCGCCACCTTCAGCCCCGAGCTGTCCGACCTGACCATCTACGTCATCGACGTGGCGGCGGGCGAGAAGATCCCGCGCAAGGGCGGCCCGGGCATCACCAAGAGCGACCTCTTCGTCATCAACAAGACCGACCTTGCGCCGCATGTGGGTGCCGACCTCGACATCATGCGCAGCGACACGGCGCGCATGCGGCCCGTCAAGCCCTGGGTCATGACCAATCTCAAGACCCGCGATGGCCTGGCCGACGTCGTCGCCTTCATCGAGAAGAAGGGCCTGCTCGTTGCCTGACCCCATCCGCTGGCCGGCGCGTCTGGCGCTCAGCGCGGCGCGTGACGGCGCCAGCGCGACTCGCGTTCATGCGCGCCACGACGGCCCGCTGCGGCTGCTGAAGACGCTGTATCCGGAAGGCCCCGGCATCGCCCATGCGGTGCTGGTGCACCCGCCCGGGGGCCTGGTTGGTGGCGACCGTCTCGACATCCACATCGACGTGCAGGCCGGCGCCCATCTGCTGATCACGACGCCGGCTGCCACGCGCTTTTACCGCTCCAACGCAGGGGAGGCCGCCCAGGTCGTGCAGGCGACGGTGGGCGAGGGCGCCCGCCTGGAGTGGCTGCCGCAGGAGACACTGGCCTATCCCGACTGTGTCGCTCGCAACGAGGTCAGGCTCAGCCTCGCGGCCGGAGCCAGCCTGTTCGCGACCGAGGTGCTGGGCCTGGGCCTGCCGGCGGCGGGCCAGGCCTTTGAGTCGGGGCGGCTGTTGCAGCACCTGGAAGTCACCGGCCAATGGCTGGACCGCGGCTGGCTGGATGCCACCGACAAGGCCTTGCTCGACGGCCCTTGCGGCCTGGCCGGCCATTGCGTGCTGGGCACCCTGGTCTACGCGCAGACCACCCCGCTGGGCGACGTGGACGCGCTGCTGACCCACAGTCGCGGCCTGCTGGACGGCGTCTCGCGCAGCGGTGTCACGCATCTGGCCGGCCCCAGGGGTGGGTTGCTGCTGGCCCGTGTCATCGGCGACGAGGTCGAGGAAGTGACGCTGGCGTTGCGGCGGGTGAGGGCGCTGTGGCGCGGGCAGCTCTGGGGGCTGTCGGCCGGCGATCCGCGCATCTGGGCGACCTGAGTCAGGGGTTGGGGCGCAGCGTCAGCCACAAGCCGTGGGCCTGTGTGGGTGTTGAGCGCCGAGGGCTGCCCATGACGACGCCGATCAGCGGATGGCCAGGCACGAGCCGGTGTCGCGCCGGCACGATGACGACATGGCCGCCATCGGCCAGTTCGAAGACTCGGGCCTGGGCCTTCAAGGGTGCGTCGCGTGCCTCTTTATGCGAGCTGGCACCCAGAGCCGTCAACAACTGCGCCAGCGGAGCCGGGTCATCCGTCGCCACCCAGACCTCCCGCGTCGCGGACGCGCCGTTGGCGTGAGCGAAGTGCTCGGGCTTGTCGGTGGGTGAGCGGTTGTCGCCGGCAAAGAAGATCCAGCCCAGACGCGGGTCGGTCAATTCGAGACCCTGGGCGTCGTGCCTGTGGGCAATACCCGCTGCCTGCAACGCGGTGGCCGCGCGGGCCTCGTCGGCCGCATGCAGGGTCAGATAGGCCGGGCCTTCGCCCTGGCGCAGGAAGTCGGCATAGCGGCCGCTCAAGGTGTCGCGCGCCTCGTGGGCAGTGATGAGCTCCAGTCCGGCGCCGTTGGCGAACTTGATGTGGGCATTGCGCAGGCCGTTGGTGTGCGACCGGCCGGGCTTGATGGCGAAGCCCAGGGCGCGGAAGTCCGCCACGGCCGCATCCAGGTCGCGCACGGCAGTGGGGATGTGGTCCAGGCGCACCAGGGGCTGGCACCATGCCGGCAAGCTGGCGACCAGCAGCAAGGCCAGCATCCAGCGCATCACAGCGCCCGCCATGTAGGAATGCAGTGACGGGCCAGCGCGGTGACCCAGTCGGGCTCGCCCGGCACGAAAGCAATGCCATAAGCCGGGCTGATGAGAAAACCTGCCCGCTCGAAGACTTCGGTGTCCTGGGCCAGCACGAAACTGGCCAGCGCGGAGAAGGGAATGGCGATGGACTCCAGCTGCAACACCGGCGCGCGCCGGGTGATCTCTTCCAGTCTGCCATTGTCCTGGAAGCGCAGCACGCAATGACCGTAGTCGTAGGCGTTCAGCTCCACGTTGTTGCGCGAGCAGCGGTTGGGCGGCCCGAGGCGGGCCACCAGCGCTTCCACGGTCAGGCTGAAAGGCAGTTCGCCGAAGGCCGTGAAGGGCTCAAGGCGCAGTGCCGTCACAGGCGCGCGTCCATGTCGGCCCAGGCGGCAGCGATCAGGGCGCGCAGCGCGTTCTCGTCGACGGGTTCGCCGGGGCGCAACTTGACGTGGCGCATGGACTTGCCCGTGCCCTGCAGCAGGCCGGTGGGGTCGGGCAGCTCGGCGCCCTTGAAGAAGCCCACGTTGACGTGAGACGTGAAGGCATTGACATAACCGAAGGCCGCATCACGGACGCAGGCGGTGGGGTGGCCGTCGTGCAGCAACTCGCGCACGTCGTTGTCGCAGCCGCGCATGACGTCGAACCAGTACCTCGCGATGCGCCCCAGTTCGCCGGTGTGGCGCTGCATCCAGATCGCGACGCCGGCATCGTGGCGCGTGGCTTCGGGGAAGTGGAACAGTCCGTCCATGGTGGTGATTGTGGCTGGCCTAGACTCCCGGCCCACCATGAACGTCTCACACCCCGCTCCCCAGTTGAATCGCCTGGTCTACCGCGAGCCGCTGCTCGGCCGCGACTACTGGGTGCTGGACGACGCCCTGCCGGACCCGATGGCGGTGCGCGGGCGCGCGCTGGCGCGACATGATTGGGTGCTGGGCGCGCCGCACCGCCCCGAGAGCTGGCCGGGCATGCGCCTGCAGCCCGGCTTGCTGGAGGAGGAACTGGCGCCGCTGGAGCGCTGGATGCTGAAGCAGACCGGCTGCAAGAAGGTCTATGCGTCGCAGGTGGGTGCGGCCGATCGCATCAACCACAACTGCGTGCAGGTTGTGGGCTGCAACGAGGGCCACGTCAAGCCGCACACCGATTCGCGCGCGCTCTGCACCTACGCCGCCGTGCTCTACCTGTCGCCGGACCTGCCCGTGCATGCCGGCACCTCGTTCTACCGCGTGCGCCACCCGGATGGCCGGCTGGGCGGCAACTGCGTGCCGTCGCGCTTTGCCAATCTCGTGGAAGCCTTCGGTACGCGCTTTGTGCCGCCCGACCTTTTTGTGGAGGACGTGGCCGTGGATGCGCGCTTCAACCGGCTGCTGCTCTACCGCGCCGACATGATTCACAGCGCCTCGGCCTACGTGGGCGAGGTGCTGGCCGAGCGCCGCATGACGGCGGTGTTCTTCTGGATGGCGCGTTAGTCGCCCGAACTGCCCGGCATCTGCTGGCGCAGCTTGACCTTGCTGTCCGACTTGCGGCGCATCTTGATGTTCATCATCTCGACGGCCAGCGAGAAGGCCATGGCGAAGTAGATATAGCCCTTGGGCACATGGTGGCCAAAGCCTTCGGCGACCAGCACGACGCCGACGACGACCAGGAAGCTCAGGGCCAGCATCTTGATGGTCGGGTGGTTGGACACGAAGCGGCCGATGGGACCGGCGAACAGCATCATCAGGCCCACCGAGGCGATGACGGCGGCGATCATGATGCGCACGTCGTCCACCATGCCGACGGCCGTGATGATGGAGTCCAGCGAGAACACCAGGTCGATGACCATGATCTGCAGGATGACGGCGCCGAAGGCCGCCTTGACCTTGCCGCCCGTACCGTGCCCTTCGTCTTCGCCTTCCAAGGAGCCGTGGATTTCGCCGGTGCTCTTCCAGATCAGGAAGAGGCCGCCGCCGATGAGGATGAGATCTCGCCCGGAGATGCCACGCTCGAGGCCGGGGATGCTGAACAGCGGCTCCACCATGCCGACGATCCAGGCCAGCACCAGCAGCAGGCCGATGCGCATGAACATGGCCGCAAACAGACCCACGCGGCGCGCCAGCTCCTGGCGTTCCTTGGGCAGCTTGTCCACCAGGATGCTGATGAAGATGATGTTGTCGATGCCCAGCACCAGCTCCAGCGCGGTCAGCGTGGCGAGGGCGATCCAGGTCTGGGGGTCGGAAAGCAGTTCGAGCATGGGAAGGCGTCCTTGATCAGCCGGGCATTGTCCCCAGCACCCCGCGGCTCGTGGACAGTCTCAAGCTGACCCAGGCTTCGGCTTTGCTTGGGGTTTCACGTCAGGCCTGTCACGAGGGTGACTGTCTCGACCACGCATTGCACCAATGGCGGTCGCTCGGGAATTGGCCTACAACCTGCCCATGCAGTCCACGCAGCCCATCGCGACAGCCGTCAGCACCGGCCACTCCTTGCAGGGCGCCGAGGTCGAGACCGCGCTGGGCCATTCGCGGCTGGTGTCGGTCTGCGAGACCACCAACCCCGACGAGGCCCAGGCCGTGCTTTGCGGCGTCTATGGCCCGCATGCGCTGCGCGTGCAGGACGAATCCACCCTGGCGCTGAAGCTGCGCGGCGCCGAGTTCGCCCGCCTGCACCTGGGCGAGGTGCGTTACGGCACCTCCACCCGCATGGCCATGCCGCGGGCTCATGGGCACTGGGTGTTCTCGTACCTGCGCCAGGGCGAGGTCTGGCGCAGCGGCGACCGCGAGCTCTATGGCGCGGGCGATGCCGGCGTCATCGCGCCCGATGAGGTCCATGGCCTGGAGATGTCGGGCGACATGGAGCTGCTGAACCTGCGCGTCGCCGACGCCGACATGGGCAGCGCCTGCCGCAGCCTGCTCGGCTCCGACCTGGCCCACCCCTTGCGCTTTGCCGACCATTGCGGTGCCGGAGGTGCGCCGGTGGCAGCCCTGCTGCGCGTGCTGGGCCATCTGGCGGCCACGCCGGCCTATCCGCATGCGGCGGCCCAGCGCCTGGAAACCAGCCTGCGCGACGCCGCCCTGTTCGAGCTGCTGCTGGCCTGGCCCAACAGCTACACCCGCGGCCTGGATGCGCCGGCGGCCTTGCCGCTGTCCACGCGACGGGCGCGCGACTACATCCACGCCCATGCGGCCGACGTGCCCTCGGTGGCCGACATCGCTACCGCCGCCGGCGTCGGCGTGCGTGCCCTGGCCCGCGGCTTCGAGCGCCACTTCGGCGTGTCACCGCAGCGCTATCTGCAGCAATACCGGCTGGACCGCGTGCGCGAGGCCCTGCGCTCGGCCGCTCCGGGCGTCACGGTGACGGCGGTTGCTGCGGAATGGGGCTTCTGGCAGCTGGGCAGCTTTGCCGCCCGCTACCGCGAACGCTTCGGCGAATCGCCCAGCCAGACCCTCAAGAACTGAGAAGTTCCGATTCGGCACATCGCGCTGCCGATTCGCCATAGCCGGCTGAAGACCAGCCCGCGACCATGCCTGCACGCCGCCACCTAGACGCGGCGACCGGAGACAGAGCATGAGAACCAGACTCAGCCCCATCGCGCTGGCCGTTGCGTCCACGCTGGCCGCGGCCCAGACCGAGACGAACACCCAGCAGATCGAGCGCGTGGTCATCACGGCCGAACGCCGCGTGACGGTGCTGGACACCACGCCCGCCGCCATCACGGCCCTGAACGGTGCCCGCTTGGCAGAGCGCGGCGACACCGGCCTGGCCGACCTGGTCATGCTCAGCCCCAACACTTCGGTGACGAACGGGCAGGGCGCCACCCAGCTCTTCATCCGCGGCATCGGCAATGTCTTCATCCTGGCCGGTGGCGACCCGGGCGTGGCGCTGTACAGCGACGGCGCCTATGTGTCCGACCAGACCAGCTCCAACACCGCCCTGTTCGACACCCAGCGCGTCGAGATCCTGCGCGGGCCCCAGGGCGCGCTGTATGGCCGCAATGCCACCGGTGGCGCGATGAACATCATCTCGGCCCTGCCGACCAGCAGCTTCCAGGCGCGGCTGGGCCTGCTGCTGGGCAGCGACAACCGGCGCGAGAGCGAGGGCTTCGTGTCAGGCCCGCTGACGCCGGGGCTGGAGGGGCGCTTCTCCTACCAGGTCAGGGAGGCCGACGGCTACACCCGCAACCCGCTGGCCGAGGGGCCGCGGCGCCTGGACGACCAGTCCAGCCGCGCCTTCCGCGCCCAACTGCAATCCGGCCTGGGCGGCAACGGCACGCTGCGCTTGGTGGCCGGCCACTATCGCGAGCACGATGCCGGCATGAGCGTGCCGGTGCTGCCCGATCCGGCGTCCATCCCGGTGCTGCTCTACGGTGTCACGCAGAGCAGCGATCCGCGCGTCGTCAAGAGCCAGGGCTCGAGCAATCGCGTCGATGTCAACACGGCCCAGGCCCTGCTGGAAATACCTGTCGGCAGCAACACTCTGAGTGCCGCGCTGAGCTGGCGGCGCAGCAAGGTCGACCGGCTCTGGGACAGCGACACCACCGAGGCGGCCGTCACGACCTCGGGCTTCCTGACCGGCAGCACCGACAAGAGCATCGACGTCCATCTCGCCTCCGACGAGGCCAGCCCCCTGCAATGGCTGGTCGGCGTGACGGCCCTGCAGTTCGACCAGAGCCAGGACGTCAGCATCCAGACCCAGGTGCCGCTGGGCTTCATCGTGCCGGGCGCGCCCATGAACCTGCCCTTGCCAGGCGGCGTCGGCTTCCTGCTCGGCGGCACCGTGCACACCCGGTCCACAGCGGCCTATGCCGACCTGCGCTACACCTTCAACCCGCAGTGGTCGCTGCTGGCCGGCCTGCGCGTCAACCACGACAGCAAGCGGGCCGACGAGTACCAGAACATCGCCGCCTTCGGCCTCGCAGGTACCGGGCACCCCAGCGACGGCTGGACCAGCACGCCGGGCAGCATCGGCGTCGAATACAAGCCCGTCACCGGCACCCTGGCCTATGCACGCTGGGCCCATGGCTTCAAGTCGGGGGCGGTCAACCTCGGCGCCCTGCAGCCTGACCTGGTCAAGCCGGAGAAGGTCAGCAGCTTCGAACTGGGCTTCAAGACCGAGTTCCTGCAGCGCCGCGGCGTGTTCAGCGCGGCTGTCTTCAGCAGCCGCTACCGGGACATGCAGGTGTCCCAGGTCGGCCAGGCGACGACGCTGCTGGCCAATGCCTCGGCAGCGCGTATCCACGGGCTCGAAGTCGAAGCGGCCGTCAAGCCCGTCGCGCCCCTGACCCTGTCCGCCGGCCTTGGGCTCATGGACCCCAAGTACACGGACTTCACCAACGTCGACCTGCGCAATGCACCGATCACGCCGGTCAATGTGCGGGGCCGCCAGCTGGCCCAGGCGTCCAAGCAGCAAGTCACGCTCGGCGCCGAATGGGCCGGCAGTGTGGGCGAGCTGCGCACGACGCTGCGCGCCGACTACAGCTGGCGCAGCCGCTTCTACTTCACCGAGTTCAACACCTCGGACGCCGTCCAGGGCGGCTACGGCCTGCTCAACCTCAGCGCCACGCTGCGCCCGGCGGCGGGGCCCTGGAAGCTCTGGGCCTATGTCCGCAACGCCGGCGACACCACGGCGCTGACCAGCATGAGCATCGCCTCGCCACTGCTGGGTGCGGCGCGCCAGGTCACCTGGACGCCGCCACGCCAGTTCGCCATCGGCGCGAGCTACGACTTCTGAGGAGACCACCATGAAGCATCTGCTCGGCCACCACCAGCCGCAGTGGGAACCGCTGGCCCACGCCTTCGACGCGCTGTTCGAGCGCGGCGACGACCTGGGCGCCTCGCTGGCCCTGACCGTCGAAGGCGAGCTCGTCCTCGACCACTGGGGCGGCTGGTGCGACGAGGCGCGCCGCAAGCCCTGGGACCGCAACACCCTGACCCATGTCTGGTCCACCACCAAGACCATGACCTCGCTGTGCGCGCTGCTGCTGGCCGACCGCGGTGAGCTGGACCTGGACGCGCCCGTTGCCGCCTACTGGCCCGAGTTCGCGGCCAACGGCAAGAGCGGCATCCTGGTGCGCGATGTGCTGGGCCACACCTCGGGTGTCAGCGGCTGGGAGCAGCCCATGGGCATGGGCGACCTCTGCGACTGCGAGCGCAGCACGGCCCTGCTGGCCGGCCAGTCGCCGTGGTGGACGCCGGGCAGCGCCTCGGGCTATCACGCGCTGAACTACGGCCATCTCGTGGGCGAACTGATCCGCCGCGTCACGGGCCAGAAGACCAGTGAATTCCTGAAGCGCGAACTGGCCGGGCCGCTGGGGGCCGACTTCCATATCGGCCTGCCGCCCGAGCATGACGGCCGCGTCGCGCGGGTCGTGCCACCGCCGCCGGCACCGGTCGACTTCTCGGCCATCCCGCCCGACAGCCCCATGCTGCGCACCCTGGGCAACCCGGCGCCGGACGCGGCCTACAGCCATCGCGAGGACTGGTGCCGGGCCGACATCGGCGCCGCCAACGGTCATGGCAATGCACGTTCGGTGGCTCAGCTGCAGTCCATTGTCGCCTGCGAGGGCACGCTGGCGGGGCGCCGCTGGCTCAAGCCGCAGACGGTGGACCGCATCTTCGAGGTGCAGGCCCGCGGCATCGACCTCGTGCTGGGCGTGCCGCTGTGCATGGGCATGGGCTATGGCCTGCCCGAACCGGCCACGCTGCCGTTCATCCCCGAGCAGCGCATCTGCTTCTGGGGTGGCTGGGGCGGCTCGCTGGTGCTGGTGGACGTGGAGAGGCGGCTCTGCCTCGCCTACATGATGAACCGCATGGCGCCCGGCGTCGTCGGCGGGCCGAATGCGGCGGTGCTGGTGCAGGCGCTGTACGCCTGCTGCGCCTGAGGCCTCACTTCAGCACGGCGAGCGCATCGACCATGTCCACGCCCTGCATCTGGCCCAGCCAGTGGTCGAACCAGGGCTTGTGCGAGGCACCGACGATGGTCAACACGCGGGCGCCGGGTCGCTCGCGGAAGCTCTCGCGGATGTTGGCCACCATGCGCAGGTTGCGGATCTCCCAGCCGGCCACCCACATCTGCGGATAGCCGTCCTTGGACTTGGCGCCCAGCGTCGCCTTGACGTTCACGTCCGCCGTCGCCTGCTGGTAGCCGGGCTCGTTCACATAGCGGTAGAGGGGCAGCAGGTCGTTGGTCTGCTTGAGGGCCGCCGTCTTCTTCTCCAGTTCGTCCAGCCCGGCGCGGCCGGCCTTCCAGGCGGCTTGCACTTCGCGGCCGAAAGCCTCCTCGTCCTTGATCCTGACGTTGTCGCCGGTGTGGTTGTCGGTGGCATAGACGCGCGGCAGGCCCAAGTGCGCGGCCAGGCGGGCGGCAATCATGTAGTTCTCGTTGCGGCGCGTGGCGATCTGCGCCAGCAGCTCCACCAGGGCGGCATCCAGGCCGTCGCCGGCCTTGCGCTCGGACTCGGGCAGTTGCAGCCATTGGGCATAGGCCGAGGCGCGGTCGTTGGCCGCCAGCAGGTGCGAGGCCAGGTGGCGGCGCTGCGCCGGCGTGGGCGAGGCGGGCCAGTCGGCCAGCAGCTTCTCGGCCTCGGCGATGGCGGCCGGTACTTCCAGGCCGGTGGACTTGCGGGCCACCTCGGTGCTGGGGCAGTAGTCACTGCCGTAGCGCGTCGGGTGGCGTGCGGCGAGATCGCATTCCTCGCCCGTCATGGCCTCAATGGTGATGACCTCGGGCTTGAAGGCCGCAAGCTTTTCGATGACGCCCTGCAGCCGCGCCGGGTCGAAGCCTTCCGGCAGTTCGCTCAGGTGCACCGTGCCCAGCACCAGCACCTGGGCGCGCGGCCCGGTCATGCCGCGGTCCAGTTTCAGGTTGACCTGGGCCTGGGCCGCCAGCGGCAGCGCCAGGGCCAAGCCCCACATCCAGGTTTTTGTTGATTGATGCATTCGGTTCTCTCCCGGCATTGAGGCAAAAGAAAACCCGCCAGCGGCGGGTGGGTGACTGACGCAGCGCGAGGCTCAGACGATCCAGACCTGCGTCTGGGCGGCAGCCACCGTCGTCACGTCGCGGCGGCCTTCGATGACCACGCGCGGCAGCTGGGCGATGACCGCCGTGTCTGCGCGCTTGCCCACGATGACCACGCGCTCCAGCTTCACGATCTCGGTCGCCGGGGCGGCCGTCCGGTTGGCCAGGCTGACGCCGGTGGCGGCTGCGGCGGCGACGGAAGCGATGGCGATGAAGAAGGTCTTGGCGGCGGTGTTCATGGTGGGCTCCGGTGAGGGGTTGGCTGTGTCAGTGATTGCAGTTTCGTCACTGACCCCGGGCACCGCGAGCACCAGGCGATGAATTGCCGGCGCGGCCGGATGAACTGCAATTCGGCGGGACGAACCGGGGCCGTGGCGGCCCGGCGCGAATCGCCGTTATGGTCGCGCGCTGGACGGCGTGCCGGGCCAGCCGACCGCGGTCCAGGCGCGGCGCAATTGCAGCTCGGAGTTGAAGCCGGCCGCTTCGCTGGCCGCGCTGACGCTGGCGCCGGCCTCCAGCGATCGCCGGGCCACAGCCAGGCGCACGCCGCGCAGATAGGCCTGGGGGCTGGTGCCGGCGTGCTCGGCGAACAGGCGGCTCAGGGTGCGTGTCGTCGTGGCGGCCAGGTCGGCCATGCGCTCCAGCGGCCAGTCCTCGGCCGGGGCGACGCTGAGCGCATCCTGCACGCGGTGCAGTCGTGCGTTCAGGTGCTGGCGGTGGGCCAGCAAGGGCGACAGCTCGGGATCGGCCGGGCCGCGGCGCAGGGCCACGGCCATCTGCTCGGCGACGCGGGCGGCCACCAGCTCGCCGGCATGGGCGGCGATCAGGTGCAGGGCCAGGTCGATGCCGGCCGTCACGCCGGCGCTGGTGAAGACCTCGCCGTCCTGCACGAAGACGCGGTCCTGTTGCACCGTGCAACTGGGCGCCAGGCGGGCCAGGTCGTCCAGGTGCTGGTGGTGGGTGGTGGCGCGGCGGCCGTCGAGCAGGCCGGCGTGGGCGGCGAGCAGGGCGCCCGAGCAGACGGTGACCAGGCGCAGGCCCGGCCGGCCGGGCGCCAGGCGGGCCAGCCAGGCGACCAGCTCGCGCCGGGAGGCCTGCGATTTCGCCTCGGCGGCCGAAGTGCGACCCACCAGCACGATCCAGCTGCCGTCGGGCAGGCTGTCCGGCAAGGGCTCCAAGGCCTGCAGCTGGATGCCCACCGAACCTGTGGACTCGCTGCTCGTGCCGGCAAAGCGCAGCGCAAAGGGCGCCACGGCCAGCTTCAGCGCGGCGATCTCCAGGCTGGCCAGGCGCAGGGCCTCGGCCGGCCCGGCCCAGTCGAGGACGAGGCTGTCGTCCTGCAGAACAAAGACAACCTGCTTGGGTTCAGGCAAGGGCGGTTTCCTTTTCAGTCACGGCCTGCAGCGCGGCTTCCGCGTCCATGATGCGGGCGAAGCGGCCGTCCAGGACGGCGGCGGTGCGGGCGCGCAGCTGGGCGGGCGTCAGGGGCGAGCCGTCGGGGTGTTGCATGGTGAACGTGAGTGTCGCTTCGGGCACGTAGATGACCTCCCAGCCCAGGTCGGAGGCGTGGCGGGTCGTCGTCTCGCAGCACTGCTCGGTGCGGATGCCGCTGATGACGAGCTGGCGGATGCCCTGGCTGGTCAGCCACACATCCAGGCCGCTGGCGACCAGGGCGCTGTGGCGGGTCTTGTGCACGGTCAGGTCGGCCTGGAAGTCGCGCAGGCCTTCCAGGGGGCGCACATGGCCGCTTTCCAGGCTGAAGGGATCGGCGCCGGTGGCGTCGGGTTGCACATGGAAGACGCGCACGATGGGCAGGCCGGCGGCCTCGAAGCCTTCGATGAGGCGGTTCTGGGCGGCGAGGTAGGCCGGCAGGCCGTCGGTCTCGAAGGTCGGACGCTGGGTGAAGGAGTGCTGGACGTCGATGACGATGAGGGCGGTGGTCATGGGGTGGCCTCGTGGCGTTGTTGAGGCCTTCAGTGTTCCGCCGACAGGCATCCGTCGCCACGCGCTGGAAGACGGAGATGGATCAATTCAGGACAAACCCAAGGCGCCCGTCAACTCGGTCGGCGAATAGGGCTGGCGGCGCTGCGGCCAGTCGGTCACCAGGCCCAGCATGCGCTGGTTCAGCGGCGCATTGCGGCCCTGGGCGCGGGCCAGGCGCACGACCTCGCCGCAGAGAGCGTCGATCTCGGTCGTGCGGCCCTGGGCCAGGTCGTCGGCCATGCTGGAGCGGGCCTTGGCATCGATGCGCAGCATGCGCGCGGCGGCCAGGCGGAAGATGATGCTGGGCATGCGCAGCAGCGAGATGAGGCGGCGCGGCGGCAGCGGCGTCAGCTGGGCCACCGGGCGGTGGCTGGCCTCCAGCAGGTCCAGGGCCTCTTCCTGCAGGGCCGCCAGTACTCGCCGGTAGCCGCGTTGCAGCAACTCGTCGCGCAGCGGCATGCCGGACAGGGCGTTGACCGGGTTGTTCAGGTTCAGCAGCAACTTGCCCCATTGCACCGGTGCGAGGTCGCCGTGCAATTGCAGGCCCATGCCGACGCGGGCGAGGGCGGTCTGCCAGGCGGCCAGGGCGAGGTCATCGGGGCTGCCCTCGGCCGCCAGCGAGCCGCCGGTGCCGCGGTGATAGCGGCCGGGGCCGAGCTCGGCGACGTTGTAGGGCACCATGCCTGCGTGCCAGTGCAACTGCGGCGCGGCCTGGCGGGCGGTGTCGGCGTTGGCGATGCCGTTTTGCAGGCTGACGACGGGCGTGCCCAGCGGCAGCGTCAGCCCCAGAGCCGTGGCCGCCTCGGCGGTGGCGCCGGACTTCACGCACAGCAGCACCAGGTCGGGTTTGAGACCCGCGGGAGGCTCGTCATGCAGCAGCAGCTGCAGCGGCGGGATGTGGCGGTCCAGGCCGTCCTGGTCGGTCAGGCGCAGGCCATGCTTGCGCAGGGCGGCCAGCACGCGCGGGCGGCCGACAAAGTGGACAGGCACGCCGGCCAGTTGGGTCAGACCGCCGACAAAGCAGCCGACGGAGCCGGCGCCCATGACAAGAACGCCGGTCATGGGTTCAGCAGGTCAAACTGGATGCGCAAGATCGCGCAAGTGGGTGGGCCCAACGCGCTTTTCGATCTCCGCCAGCAGGGGGCGGCCCCAACCCAGCATGAACATGGCCTCGCCGACGACGAACATCGGGCCGACCAGCAGGCCGACGAGGTCGTCGACGAAGGCGGGCTTCTTGCCTTCGTAGTAGTGGCCGATGAACTGGAAGACCCAGCCGACGACGAAGCTGCCGACGCCGATGACCAGCCAGCTCGTTGTCGAACCCTGGGCAGCCGTCATGGCCAGGCCGGTCAGTGCGCCGTTGACGATGGTGGTGGCGGCGCCGAGTGCGAGGTTGCCGCGCGTCAGATACCAGAGGGCACTGAGGCCCCACAGCACGATGGCCGCGTTCATCGGCGTATTGCCGACTGTGAATTCGGCGCGGGCCAGCAGCACGCTGATGGCGAAGACGATGAGGGGAATGCCGACGAAATGGGTCGCGATATTGCGGCGGTCGCGGTGGTATGCCGCGTATTGCGCCATCAGGTCGAGGGCAGGGCGGAACAGGCTGGCCATGTTGGGGCTCCGTTGAGGAGGATGGTGGCTATGCTAGTCCAGCACGACGCGCCGGCGTTGTGCCCAGTCTCACAAAACACTCCAGGAATCCCCCGAATTGAGCGTGCAAACCACAGCAAAACGCCGTCTGTTACTGGCGCTCGCGCTGGCCGGCCTGGCCGGCTGCGCCAGCCCGCCCCTGCCCGCAGCACGGTCAGAGGCTGCCGGCGGCAATGCGCTGCGCATCCTGGTGTTCCGCGGCGGCACGGCCGCGCGGCTGGGCCACAACCATGTGTTGCGTGCCGCCGATCTGCGCGTGCAGTGGCCGGCGGCCGGGCCGGTACTGAGCTTCCGGCTGGATGCGCTGGACATCGACCCCGCGGCCCTGCGTGCTGGGCTGGGCCCGGCGTTCTCGAGTGCCGTCGACGACGAGGCGCGTGCCGGCACGCGGGGCAATCTGCTCAAGGCCCTGGACGTTGCAGCCCACCCCGAGGTGGTCGTGCGCACGCTGCAGCAGGTGGGCGAGGGCGGGCGCCGCGCCGTCGAGGCCGAGATCACACTGCATGGTGTCGCGCGCAAGCAGTGGTTTGTCGTCGAGGTGGAGGGCCAACGGGCGCGCGGCGAGGTGGTGGTGCGCCAGAGCGATTTCGGCATCCAGCCCTTCACCGTGCTGGGCGGGCTGCTGGCGGTGCAGGACGCGCTGGTCGTGCAGTTCGAACTAGTCGAGCCGTAGTCGCATCAGGTCCTTGGACAGGCTGCGGCCGTCCTTGAGGCGGATGGCGTCGGGCAGGCAGCCATAGCGGACGAAGCCCTGGCTCTCGTACAGGCCGATGGCGGCGCGGTTGGTGGACGTCACGCTCAGCGTCACCTGGGCCAGGCCGGGCGTGGCCCTGAGCCTGGCGACGGTCGCGATCAGCAGGTCGCGCCCGATGCCGCGGCCGCGGTGGGTGTCGGACACCATCATGCCGATCAGGTGGGCGATGTGCTGCACCTTCAGGCGCGGTTCGCGCTCGCAGGTGATGGCGCCGACCAGGCGGGCGTCGTCCAGGGCCACCAGCGTGAACAGCGTGGCGCCATTGCTGCCGCCGGTGAGGCGGTTGCGGTAGCTGGACAGGTCACGCTGGCCTTCGGTTTCGGCGTCCGACGTGAAGGCCTCGGGATGGCCGGCCAGCATGGCGTCGCGCAGCGATTTGTAGGCCAGCAAATCGGGCTCGAGCATGGGGCGGATCTGGGCTTCGATCACGTTCACAGGTCGGTCAGGTGGTTCAGGTTGGCAAAGGCGGCTTCGTCGTCGAAGTGTGCGACGCCATGCGGCCGGTTGCGCATCCAGCCGAGCACGGCCCGACCAGCGGTCTCCAGATGAGCTCTCAACGGTTGCCGCAGGCGGGTGTGCAGCAGGGCATGGGTGGGGTGCTCGCGGGCAGCCTGCGCAAAGGCGAGGCCATGAGGCAAGGCAGCGGCCAGCAGGCGCTCGGCGAGGTCCAGGGGCAGGTGAGGGCAGTCGCAGGCAGCAGTCAGCAGCCAGCTGTCTTCCGGAATCGCCTCAAGGCCGGCCAGCATGCCGGCCAGCGGACCCGCGAACTCGAGGCCGGGTGGGTCGGCCAGCACGGGGTGGCCGAGGGCGGCGTAGGAGTCGAGGTTGCGGTTGGCGCTGATGCTCAGCGCACGGGCCTGGGGCGCCAGGCGTTCGATGACATGGACCACGAGAAGCCGCCCGTCCAGCAGCTGCAGGCCCTTGTCCACGCCCCCCATGCGGCTGCCGCGGCCGCCGGCGAGGACCAGGGCGTGAAGCTCAGCCACCGATGTAGTGCATCTCGACGCGGGGTTCGGCCGCGGCTTGCGCCGTGCCGCGCAATTGCGAGTAGCGGTCCTCCCGGCCGCCCCAGACGCCGGCGATGGCGCTGGCGAGCTGGCCGTCGTCCACGGCATCGACACCCCGCAGCAGGCCGCGCAGGTCGTGCCCACGGTGGGCGAACAGGCAGGTGTAGAGCCGCCCCTCGGTCGACAACCGGGCACGGTTGCAGTCGCCGCAGAAGGCCTGGGTGACCGAGGAGATGAAGCCGATCTCGCCGCCACCATCGGCATAGGTCCAGCGCTCGGCCGTCTCGCCCGGCGCGCTGTGCGACAGCGGCGTCAGCGGGAATTCGGTGGCGATGCGGCGCTGCACCTCGGCGCTGGGCAACACCTGGTCCATGCGCCAGCCGTTGGTGGCGCCGACGTCCATGTACTCGATGAAGCGCAGCACGACACCGCTGTTCCGGAAATGGCGGGCCATGGGCAGGATCTGGTCGTCGTTGACGCCGCGCTGCACCACCATATTGACCTTGATCGGCCCCAGGCCCGCGGCTTGGGCGACATGGATGCCGTCCAGCACGTCGGCCACCGGGAAGCCGACGTCGTTCATGCGCTGGAAGACGGCATCGTCCAGCCCGTCCAGACTGACCGTCAGGCGCTTCAGCCCGGCGGCTTTCAGGCCGGAGGCCTTCTTGGCCAGGGTCGAACCGTTGGTCGTCAGCGTCAGGTCCAGCTCGCGGCCATCGGGCGTGCGCAACTGGGCCAGCATCGCGATCAGGTTTTCCAGGCCGCGGCGCAGCGTCGGCTCGCCGCCGGTGATGCGCAGCTTCTCGACACCCAGGCCGACGAAGACGCGCGCCAACCGCTCGATCTCCTCGAAGCTGAGCAGGTGGGCATGGGGCAGGAATTCGTGGTGCTTGTCGAAGACCTGCTTGGGCATGCAGTAGCCGCAGCGGAAATTGCACCGGTCGGTCACGGAGATGCGCAGATCGCGCAGCGGCCGGCCGAGTGTGTCGACGAGGGGCCCCGCCGCCGTCGGCAACGCCGTCTTCAGCCGCGCCAGGGGCGGGCTGAAGACGAGAGGGGCTTCGCGCAGAGTCATGGTGGGATTTTGGCCCGTATGGCCAACCCCGGGCGCGTGCAGGGGCTCAGAGGCGGAAGCGGCTCACGGTCTTGGACAGATTTTCCGCCTGCTGGCGCAGGGATTCGGCGGCCGCCAGGGCTTCTTCGACCAGGGCCGAGTTCTGCTGGGTGCTGCGGTCCATCTCGGCGACGGTCAGATTGACCTGGGCGATGCCGGCCCCCTGTTCGCTGCTGGCGGTGCTGATCTCGCCAATCATGGTGCTGACGCGCTGCACGCTGCCGACCACTTCGCGGATGGTGATGCCGGCCTGCTCGACCTGGGCCGAGCCGGTGCTGACCTTGGCGACCGAGTCGTCGATGAGTCCCTTGATCTCACGCGCCGCCGCGGCGCTGCGCTGGGCGAGGGAGCGCACCTCGGCGGCCACGACGGCAAAGCCGCGCCCCTGCTCACCGGCCCGGGCGGCCTCCACCGCGGCATTCAGGGCCAGGATGTTGGTCTGGAAGGCAATGCCGTCGATGGTGCCGATGATGTCGACGATCTTGCGCGACGAGGCCTCGATGCTGCCCATGGTGTCCACGACCTGCTCGACCACGGCACCGCCCTTGCGCGCCACCTCGGAGGTGCTGCGCGCGAGCTGGTCGGCCTGGGCCGCGTTCTGGGCGTTCTGCTGCACCGTCGAAGTCAGCTCTTCCATGGACGCGGCGGTCTGCTGCAGCGAGCTGGCCTGGGCTTCGGTGCGCGAAGACAGGTCGCCGTTGCCGGCAGCGATCTGCGCCGAGGCGGTGCTGATGGAGTCGCTGGCCTGGCGCACCTGGCCGACGAGCGAGGCCAGGTTGTCGCGCATGGCGCGGATGGCGTGCAGCACGCTGGCATGGTCGCCGGGCTGCACATCCACCTCGGTGCCCAGGTTGCCCTCGGCGATGCGGCCGACCACCTCGGCCGCGTACTGGGGTTCGCCGCCGAGTTGGCGGAACAGCTGTTTCACCGTGGCCCAGACCAGGCCGGCCACGATGGCCATCAAGACGGCGCCTATGGCCAGCAGGATGATGGTGTTGCGCCAGAAGGCCTGCTCGATGTCGTCGATGTAGTCGCCAAAGCCTATGGTCCAGTCCCAGGGGGCGAACTTGATGACGGCATAGAGCTTCTCGACCTCGTCCTTGCTGCCGGGGCGGGTGCCCTTGGCGATGACGGTGCCTATGGTCTTGCCCTGCAGGGCGGCGCGGTAGCGCTCACCCGCCTCCTTGCCGCCCTTGGCGTCGACGATGCCGACGCGCTTGGGGTTGGGATGCACGAGGTTGACGTCATCCGTGTAGCCGCGCACGAAGAAATACAGGTCCTCGCGGTGGAAGCTCGCGATGGCACGCTTGACCTCGGCCTGCGCATCCTCGCGACTCAGCTTGCCGGCCTGCTCCAGCGCGTGGCCTTTTTCGGCCGCTGCATGGGCCAGCGTCACCAGCGTGGACAACTGCGCCACGCGGTCGGCCATCATGGAGCTGCGCAGTGTCGACAGGGCCACGCCGGCCAGGATCAGCATGCCCATCAGCGTGACGGCGCACAGCAGCATCATGCGGGTGCGAAGCTTCATGGAACCTCCTCGGCTGTTTTGTCCATCCTAAGCAGTCGGGACACTTCTTTCCCCTGGGGCTTGCCAGCGCCTCGGCAGCCCGGTTGAATCGAAACATGAGCGCCGTTATGCATCCCGACCTGCCGCACTTCGTTGCATTCGGCGAGGCCCTGACCGACCTGATCCGCACCGGGCCCGACCGCTGGCGCAGCGCCTGTGGCGGTTCGCCCTGGAATGTGGCGGTTGCCATGTCGGCCCTCGGCCAGCTGAGCGCCTTTGCCGGCGCGATCAGCCAGGACCCGTTTGGCAATGAACTCTGGCAGTGCAGCCAGGAGGCGAACCTGGACATGCGCTTCATCCAGCAGCTGCCGCGGCCGCCGCTGCTGGCCGTCGTGCACGAGGTCGATCCGCCGCGCTATTTCTTCATCGGCCATGACAGCGCCGACCTGCATTTCCGCCCCGAGGGTCTGCCCATGGGCTGGACGCGCGGCCTGCGCTGGGCCCATTTCGGCAGCCTGGGCCTGGTGCGCCAGCCGCTGGCCGAGCGGCTGCTGTCGCTGGCCCATGCGTTGAAATCCGAAGGCCGGCTGATCAGCTACGACCCCAACTTCCGCGCCCCGCCCATGGACGCCAGCTATGACGACACGCTGGAGCAGATGTGCCGGCTGGCCGACGTCATCAAGGTCTCCGACGAGGACCTGCGCGGCCTGTTCCGCCTGCCCGACCACCGCTCCGGCCTGGCCCAGATCGCCGCCTGGAACCCCGGCGCCTGGCTGCTGCTGACCCGCGGCGAGGCCGGCGCGACGCTGTATCACGGCGTGGAGGAGTGCACCGCGCTGCCGCCCCGCGTGGACGTCGTCGACACCATAGGCGCGGGCGACTCGGCCATGGCTGGCCTGCTGGACAGCCTGATGCGTGACGCTGGTGCGCCGGCTGAAGTGCATCTGCGCTGGGCCCTGGCGGCGGGGGCCGCGGCCTGCACGGCGCCGGGCTTCGCGCCCCCGCGCCCGGGTCATGTGGCAGCCCTGGTGGACGCCGTCGAAATCCTCAAGGACTAGGGTTTTCCCGCGCATCACTTGATCCCGATCCAGCTCGCTCCTACGATTAACCGACCGGTCGGTAGAGAAATTCCATGTCTGAACAACTGATCCAGATCGAACAGCACGGCGCCGTGCGCCTGCTGCGCCTGAACCGCCCCGAGGCGCTGAATGCCTTCACGGCCGCCATGCTGGGCCAGCTCCGCCAGGCGCTGGAAGCGGCAGCCGAGGACGGCGCGACGCGCTGCGTGCTGATCACCGGCGCCGGCCGCGCCTTCAGCGCCGGCCAGGACCTGGCCGATCCGCATGTGGCGCCCAGCCGCGAGGCGGGTGCCGCGCCCAAGGACATCGGCCACATGCTGGACCACTACTACATCCCGGTCGCCCTGCGCCTGCGCAGCATGCCGGTGCCGGTGGTGGCCGCCGTCAATGGCGTGGCCGCGGGGGCGGGCGCCAACATGGCCTTCGGCTGCGACCTGGTGCTGGCCGGCGAGAGCGCCAGCTTCCTGCAGGCCTTCTCCAAGATCGGCCTGATCCCGGACTGCGGCGGCACTTGGCTGCTGCCCCGCCTGGTGGGCCGCGCCAAGGCCATGGAGATGGCCCTGCTGGGCGACAAGCTCAAGGCCGTGGAGGCCGAACGCGTGGGCCTGATCTCGCGTGTCGTGCCCGATGCGGAGTTGCAGGACACCGCGATGGCCATCGCCCAGAAGCTGGCCGGCATGCCGACCCGCGCCCTGGCCGAGACGCGTCGTGCCCTGGACGAGGCGCTGAAGCTGGACTACGAGTCGGCCCTGAAGCGCGAGGCCGCACTGCAGAGCCAGCTCGGCTTTGCCTACGACTACCAGGAAGGCGTGGCCGCCTTCATGGACAAGCGCAAGCCCGAGTTCAAGGACCGCTGATGGATGCACAAGCCGTTGCCGAGAAGGTCCGCGAAGTCATGTTCGCGGACGATGCCGCGAGCCGCATGCTGGGCTTGGAGATCGAGGAAATCTCGCCCGGCCGGGCCGTCGCGACGATGACGGTGCGCGCCGACATGCTGAACGGTTTTGCCATCTGCCATGGTGGGCTGATCGCGACGCTGGCGGATTCGGCCTTTGCCTTTGCCTGCAACAGCCGCAATGCGCTGACCGTGGCCTCGGGCTTTGGCATCGACATCCTGAAGTCGGCCAAATTGAATGACGTTTTGACGGCGACGGCGGAGGAGACATCGCTGGCTGGCCGCACGGGGCTTTACGACATCACGGTGAAGAACCAGAACGGCGACCTGATCGCTGCCTTCCGGGGTCGTTCCTACCGGCTGGGTGAGAGAAAGGTTTTCGAAGCATGACGGTCAAGACCCCTCAACCCGGCGACCTCGAACACATCGAGACCGCCAGCCGCGACGAACTGCAGGCCCTGCAGCTCGAGCGCCTGCACTGGAGCCTGCAGCACGCCTATGACAACGTGCCGCACTACAAGGCCAGTTTCGACAAGGCCGGCGTTCACCCTTCCGACCTGAAGACGCTGGCGGACCTCGCCAAGTTCCCCTTCACGACCAAGCACGACCTGCGCGCCAACTACCCCTTCGGCCTGTTTGCCGTGCCGCGCGAGAGGATGGCCCGCATCCATGCCTCCTCGGGCACGACGGGCAAGCCGACGGTCGTCGGCTACACGCTGAAGGACATCGACAACTGGGCGAACCTGGTCGCGCGCTCCATCCGCGCCGCGGGCGGCCGCGCCGGTGACCTGGTGCATGTGGCCTATGGCTACGGCCTCTTCACCGGCGGCCTGGGCGCCCACTACGGCGCCGAGCGCCTGGGTTGCACGGTCATCCCGATGAGCGGCGGCCAGACCGAAAAGCAGGTGCAGCTGATCACCGACTTCAAGCCCGACATCATCATGGTCACGCCCAGCTATATGCAGGTGCTGGTCGAGGAGTTCGCCCGCCAGGGGCTGGATGCGCGTGAGTCGTCGCTCAAGGTCGGCATCTTCGGCGCCGAGCCCTGGACCGAGGCCATGCGCCGCGACATCGAGGCCAGCGCCGGCATCGACGCGGTCGACATCTACGGCCTGTCCGAGGTGATGGGCCCGGGTGTGGCCAGCGAGTGCATCGAGAGCAAGGACGGCCCGGTCATCTGGGAAGACCATTTTTATCCCGAGATCATCGACCCCGACACCGGCGAGGTGCTGCCCGACGGCAGCGAGGGCGAGCTGGTCTTCACGTCGCTGAGCAAGGAAGCGATGCCCGTCATCCGCTACCGCACCCGCGACCTGACGCGACTGCTGCCGCCCACCTCGCGCAGCATGCGCCGCATGGGCAAGATCGTCGGCCGCAGCGACGACATGCTCATCATCCGCGGCGTCAACCTTTTCCCGACCCAGGTCGAGGAGCTGGTGCTGCAGGAGAAAGGCCTGGGCGGCCAGTACCAGCTCGTCGTCACGCGCGATGGCCATCTGGACGAACTGCTGATCCGCTGCGAACTGGCCCTGGGCGCCACCGACGATGGCATTGGGCGTAGGCTGTCGGAGCGCATCAAGAATCTGATCGGCGTCACGGCCACCATCCAGGTCGAGCCCAACAATTCCATCGAACGCACGCTGGTAGGCAAAGCCCGCCGCGTCGTCGACCAACGCAAGAAGTAAGCAAGGAGCTTCAAGCATGTACACCCAAGCCATGGATCTGATGGCGCGGGAAGCCAAGCCCAAGGTCGTCAAAAGCGCCGAGGAGCTGGCCCGCGAGGAAGCCTTCGAAGCCCGCATCGATGCCGGTGACTTCATCGAGGCCAAGGACTGGATGCCCGAGCACTACCGCAAGACGCTGGTGCGCCAGATCAGCCAGCATGCCCACAGCGAGATCGTCGGCATGCTGCCCGAGGGCAACTGGATCACGCGCGCGCCCACGCTCAAGCGCAAGGCCATCCTGCTCGCCAAGGTGCAGGACGAGGGCGGCCACGGCCTCTACCTCTACGCCGCCGCCGAGACCCTGGGCACCAGCCGCGACGAGATGACCGAGGCGCTGCTGTCGGGCAAGGCCAAGTACAGCTCCATCTTCAACTACCCCACGCTGACCTGGGCCGACATCGGCGTCATCGGCTGGCTGGTGGACGGCGCGGCCATCATGAACCAGGTGCCGCTGTGCCGCTGCTCCTATGCGCCTTATGCGCGGGCCATGATCCGCGTCTGCCGCGAGGAAAGCTTCCATCAGCGCCAAGGCTATGAAAGCCTGCTGACGATGATGACCCATGGCACACCGGCGCAGAAGGCCATGGTGCAGGACGCCGTGAACCGCTGGTGGTGGCCGTCGCTGATGATGTTCGGCCCGGCCGACAAGGACTCGCCCAACTCCGAGCAGAGCATGCGCTGGGGCATCAAGCGTGTCACCAACGACCAGCTGCGCCAGAAGTTCGTCGACGCGACGATTCCGCAGGCCGACATCCTCGGCGTGACCGTACCCGACCCCGCGCTGAAGTGGAACGCCGAGCGCGACAGCTATGACTTCGGTGAGATCGACTGGGCCGAGTTCTGGCGCGTCGTCGGCGGCGAAGGCCCCTGCAACCGCGAGCGCCTGGCCGCCCGCAACAAGGCCTGGGACGACGGCGCCTGGGTGCGCGATGCGGCCCTGGCCCACGCGCGCAAGCAAGCCACCAAGGCCGAAGCGGCCTGAGGAACAACAAGATGAGCAACCCGAAGAACGAATGGCCGCTGTGGGAAGTCTTCGTCCGCAACAAGGCGGGCCTGGACCACAAGCACTGCGGCAGCCTGCACGCGCCCGACTCGGCCATGGCCATCCAGATGGCGCGCGACGTCTACACCCGCCGCCAGGAAGGCACCAGCATCTGGGTCGTGCGCTCCGAGCAGATCGTCGCCAGCGACCCGACCGAGAAGGGCAGCCTGTTCGACCCGGCCGACGACAAGGTCTACCGCCATCCGACGTTCTATGAACTGCCGGACGAACTGAACCACATGTAAGGACAGCCCACCCCCTACTCGCTTCGCGAGCCCCCTCAAGGGGGCGACTCCGACAGCCCGGCAAAGCCGGATCTGTGGAGTCCGCTGAGTCGAACCCACTTGCCGCGAGTTGAACTGCGAACCCCATCATGTCCGATCCCCGATTTGTCTACGTCCTGCGCCTCGCGGACACCTGCCTCATCCACAGTCAGCGCCTGTCCGAATGGGCCGGCCACGCGCCGGTGCTGGAGGAAGACCTGGCCCTGTCCAACATCGCCCTGGACCTGCTGGGCCAGGCCCGCGCGCTGCTGACCTACGCCGGGCAGCTCGAAAGCGCCGGCCGCGATGAAGACCAGCTCGCCTTCCTGCGCGAGGAGCGCGACTACCGCAACATCATCCTCGTCGAGTTGCCCAATGCGGCGGCCAGCCCCAGCGATGGCGGGGGTGGGCGTGACTTCGCGCTGACGACCTTGCGCAACGCGGCCATGGCCCTCTGGCTGGAACAGCTCTACGAGCGCCTGCAAACGAGTCTCGATACCGAGATCGCCGGCATCGCCGCCAAGTCGCTGAAGGAAGTCCGCTACCACCGCCAGCACAGCAGCGACTGGGTGGTGCGCCTGGGTGACGGCACGGCGGAGTCGCAGGCCCGCATGCAAGCCGCGCTGAACGTGCTCTGGCCCTACTTCAACGAGCTGTTCGCGGCCGACGGCGTCGACGGCGTCGGCCCGGCCTGGAACGAGCTGGAGCCCGAATGGCGCGCCCGCTGGGCCACGCTGATGCAGGAAGCGACGCTCAAGCTGCCGCGCGAAAGCGCCATGCAGCCGCGCGGCATCGATGGCATCCACAGCGAGCACATGGGCCACATGCTGGGCACGATGCAGCATCTGCAGCGCACCTACCCGGGCGGTACGTGGTGATGAACCTCTCCGCCGCTCGCGCCAAGCTCGCCGCCGTGCCCGACCCCGAGATCCCGGTGGTGACGCTGATGGACCTGGGCATCGTGCGCGATCTGCGCGAGACGGCGTCGGGCGTCGAGGTCGTGCTGACACCGACCTACAGCGGCTGCCCGGCCACCGAGCTGATCGCCGACGACGTGCGCGCGGCGCTGGCTGAGTTTGGCGACGTGACCGTCACCATGCAGCGGGCGCCGGCCTGGAGCACCGACTGGATCACGCCCGAGGGCCGCCAGAAGCTGCAGCAATACGGCATCGTGCCGCCGCAGTGCAGCGCCGAGCAGGCCATCCGCGTCGTCCCCCGCCTGCGCTGCCCGCGCTGCGACAGCGGCTCGACCCAGCAGCTGTCGCGCTTCGGCTCCACGGCCTGCAAGTCCACCTGGCGCTGCATCGAGTGCCTGGAACCTTTCGAATACTTCAAGCCCATCTGACATGGCTTTGCACTTCCACCCCCTGCGCGTGACTTCGGTCGAGCGCGACACCGAAGACGCCATGGTGGTCGGCTTCGAGGCGCCGCCCGAGGGCTTCGGCTTCGAGCCCGGCCAGTACCTGACGCTGCGCGCCAGCGTCGGCGGCCAGGAGCTGCGCCGCAGCTATTCCATCTGCTCCGACCGCCGCCTGCAGGTCGGCATCCGCCGGGTCGACGGCGGCGCCTTCTCGACCTGGGTGCACGAGCAGCTCAAGGCCGGCGACGTCATCGAGTCCTATCCGCCTCAGGGTCGCTTTGTGTTGCCCGCGCACGGCGAAGGCCGCCATGTGCTCTTCATCGCCGGCGGCTCGGGCATCACCCCCATCCTGGCCCTGCTGACGGCCCTGCTGGAGCGCGAGCCTCAGGCGCGCGCTACGCTGATCTACGCCAACCGCCGCACCGCGTCGACGATGTTCAAGGAAGAACTCGAAGACCTGAAGAACCGCTTCATGACGCGGCTGTCCCTGCATCTGATCTTCAGCCGCGAGGCTGTCGACGCGCCGCTGTACGGCGGCCGCCTGGATGCCGGCAAGCTCAGCGCTTTCCTGGCCGGCCCGGTGCCCGCATCCAGCATCGACCAGGTTTTCGTCTGCGGACCGTTCGAGATGAACGACCAGGCCGAGGCCGCGCTGCTGGGGGCGGGCGTTTCGGCCGAGCGCATCCACATCGAGCGCTTCGGCACGCCGGAGACGCTGAGCGGCAAGCCGGTGCCGCATGAGGTCAAGGCCGGCGACGCTGCCCAGGCCCAGGTCACGGTGATCCGCGATGGCCTGTCGCGTGTCATCGAATTCTTCTCTACCGACCCCAGCCTGCTCGACGCCGCGGCACGCGAAGGCATGGACGTGCCTTTCTCCTGCAAGAGCGGCGTCTGCTCCACCTGCCGCTGCAAGCTGGTCGAGGGCGAAGTGCGGATGGACAAGAACTTCGCACTGGACAAGGCCGAGGTCGCTGCGGGCTTCATCTTGAGCTGCCAGGCGCATCCTTTGACGGAACGTGTGGTCATCAGCTTCGATGAACGGTGATGCGTGTGCGTGAACACATGAAGGTAGCCACAGAGGCACAGAGGAACAGAGAAATGCATCGCCGCTCTATCTCTGTGTCTCCGTGCCTCTGTGGCTTTGTTTCGCTGCCTTCGCAGGCGGTCCGCTGATGGCCAGAAAACGCGCCCCCGGCTTCGAAGCCCAGCGCGAGGACATCCTCGCTGCCGCTGCCCGCCTGTTTGCCGAGCAGGGCTTCAGCGCCACCTCCATGAACCAGGTTGCCGAGGCCTGTGGCGTGGCCAAGCCGACGCTGTATCACTACTTCCAGGACAAGCAGGAGCTGCTGGCCCAGATCTGCGACAGCCATGTGCACGCCCTGCTGGCCCTGGTGGAGGAGATCAAGGCCCAGCAGCTGGCGCCCGACGCCCAGCTGCGCGCACTGATCGAGCGCTTCACGCGCTCCTATGCCGACGCCCAGGCCCAGCACCGCGTGCTGACCAGCGAGATCAAATTCCTGGCCGATGCCGAGCGCGAGCGCCTGCTGGACGTGGAGCGCCGCGTCGTCAGCGAATTCGCCGCGGCTGTCAGCCTGGTGCGGCCCGAGCTGCGCGAGGCCAATCTGCACAAGCCCTTGACCATGCTGCTTTTTGGCATGATCAACTGGACCTTCACCTGGCTGCGGCCCGACGGCGACCTGTCGCACGAGGCGCTGGCGGCCCTGGTCAGCGATCTGTTCTTTGGCGGTCTCGGCGCGGTCCAGCTGCGCCAGCCCGCCCTCATTCCATAAACCCGAGACGCCCCGAGGAGACCCCCATGAAGCAATTCAAGCAACTCGCCCTGGCCCTGGCCGCCACCCTGAGCCTGGCGGCCCATGCCGACATCAACGTCGGCGTGACGCTGTCGGCCACCGGCCCGGCCGCCTCCCTCGGGATTCCGGAGAAGAACACCTTCGCGCTGATGCCCCAGACCCTGGGTGGCCAGAAGGTCAACTACATCGTGCTGGACGACGCCTCCGACACGACCACGGCCGTCGCCAACACGCGCAAGCTCATCACCGAGAACAAGGTCGACATCGTCATCGGCTCGACCGTGACGCCCAACTCGCTGGCCATGATCGACGCCGTGTCCGAGTCCGGCACGCCCATGATCTCCATGGCCGCTTCCGCCCGCATCGTCGAGCCTGTGGATGCCAAGAAGAAATGGGTCTTCAAGACGCCGCAGAACGACATCATGATGGCCCTGGCCATCGTGACCCACATGGTGGACAACGGCATCAAGACGGCCGCCTTCATCGGCTTTGCCGATGCCTATGGCGAGGGCTGGTGGGGCGAGTTCAACAAGATCGCCGCGACCAAGAAGCTCAATATCGTCGCCAGCGAACGCTACAACCGCACGGACACCTCCGTCACCGGTCAGGTGCTCAAGCTGGTGGCCGCCAAGCCCGACGCCATCCTGATCGCCGGTTCGGGCACGCCCGCGGCCCTGCCGCAGAAGGCGCTGAAGGAACGCGGCTACGCCGGCAAGATCTACCAGACCCATGGCATCGCCAACAACGATTTCCTGCGCGTCGGCGGCAAGGACGTCGAAGGCACGCTGCTGCCCGCCGGCCCGGTGCTGGTCGCGGCCCAGTTGCCGGCCGACCACCCGGTGAAGAAGAGCGCCCAGGACTACATCGCCAAGTACGAAGCGGCCAATGGCAAGGGCTCGGTGTCGACCTTCGGTGGCCACGCCTGGGATGCCGGCCTGCTGCTGGCTGCTGCCGCCCCCGAGGCCCTGAAGAAGGCCCAGCCCGGCACACCCGCCTTCCGTTCGGCCCTGCGTGATGCGCTGGAGAACGTCAAGAACGTGGCCGGTGCGCATGGCGTGTTCAACATGTCGGCCGGTGACCACCTGGGCCTGGACCAGCGCGCCCGTGTGATGGTGCAAATCGAAAACGGAACCTGGAAGTTGATCAAGTGAGCACGCTTCAGAGCTATATCGCCGGCCGCTGGGTCGGCGAACGCGCGGCCAAGCCGCTGACGAGCGCCATCAACGGCCGTGTCATCGCCCACACCCACGAGGAAGGCCTGGACTTCGCCGAGAGCCTGGCCTATGCCCGCGGCACGGCCTTGCCGAGCCTGCTGCGCACCCACTTCCAGGACCGCGCCCGTGTGCTGAAGGCCCTGGCCGGCTATCTGATGGAGCGCAAGGAAGAGCTGTATGCGATCAGCGCCCACACGGGTGCCACGCGCAGCGACTCCTGGATCGACATCGAGGGCGGCATCGGCACCTTGTTCGCCTATGCCTCCATCGGCGGCAAGGACCTGCCCAGCAGCAATGTGCTGCATGAAGGCCCGCCCATGCGCCTGGGCGCCAACAACCACTTCATCGGCAGCCATGTGATGGTGCCCAAGCGTGGCGTGGCCCTGCACATCAACGCCTTCAACTTCCCGATGTGGGGCATGTTGGAGAAGTTCGCGCCCAGCTTCCTGGCCGGCATGCCCTGCCTGGTGAAGCCGGCCACGGCGACCAGCTATGTGGCCGAGGCCTGCGTGCGCATGATCGTGGACTCGGGCCTGGTGCCCGCGGGTGCTCTGCAGCTCATCATCGGTGGCACGGGCGACCTGTTCGAACGCCTGGACGAGGCCGACGTGGTCACCTTCACCGGCAGCGCCGACACCGCGCTGATGCTGAAGGCCCACCCCAATCTGCTGAAGAAGAGCATCCCCTTCAACGCCGAGGCCGACAGCCTGAACTGCGCCATCCTCGCGCCCGACGTGACGCCGGACGACCCGGAGTTCGACCTCTTCATCAAGGAGGTCTCGCGCGAGATGACGGCCAAGGCCGGCCAGAAGTGCACGGCCATCCGCCGCACCATCGTGCCGGCCAAGCTCGTCGATGCCGTCGCCACCGCGCTGAAGGCCCGCCTGTCCAAGACCGTGGTGGGCGACCCCGCCGTCGAAGGCGTGCGCATGGGCGCCCTCGCCAGCAAGGCCCAGCAGGCCGATGTGGCCGAGCGCGTGGCCCAGCTGGCCCAGAACTGCGAGTTGCTGCTCTCGGCCAAGGACGGCTTTGCGCCCAAGGGCGAAGGCGTGGCCGACGGCGCCTTCTTCGCGCCGACGCTGCTGCTGGCACGTGACTCTGCTGTCAGCGATGCCCATCATCTGGAAGCCTTCGGCCCGGTGACGACGCTACTGCCCTACGGCGACTACGAGGAAGCCCTGCATCTGGCGACGCTGGGCCGCGGCAGCCTGGTCGGCACCGTCTGCACCAAGACGCCGGCCCTGGCCGCGCAAGCCGTGCCGACCTTCGCGGCCTGGCATGGCCGCATGCTGGTGCTGGACCGTGAGGCCGCGCTGGAGAACACCGGCCACGGCTCGCCCCTGCCCAAGCTCAAGCACGGCGGCCCCGGCCGCGCCGGCGGTGGCGAGGAGCTGGGTGGCCTGCGCGCGGTCAAGCACTATCTGCAGCGCTGCGCCGTGCAGGGTTCGCCGACCATGATCTCGGCCGTCACCGGCGAGTACCAGCGCGGCGGCACCGTCACCGAGAGCGACATCCATCCCTTCCGCCGCTACTTCGAGGACGTCGAGGTGGGCATGAGCCTGCTGACGCACCGCCGCACGGTGGGCGAGGCCGACATCGTCGCATTCGGCGGCCTGTCGGGCGATTACTTCTATATGCACTTCGACGAAGTGGCGGCCAAGGAATCGCCCTTCGGTCAGCGCATCGCCCACGGCTATTTCGTGCTGTCGGCGGCGGCTGGGTTGTTCGTCAGCCCGGCGCCCGGCCCGGTACTGGCCAACTACGGCCTGGAGAATCTGCGCTTTGTGACGCCGGTCGCCATCGGCGACACCATCCAGGCCCGCCTGACCGCCAAGCGCAAGATCGACCGCCCGCCGCGTGATGACCAGCCCGCCCAGGGCGTCATCGGCTGGGACGTGGCCGTGACCAATCAGCGGGGCGAGCTCTGTGCGAGCTACGAGATCCTGACCTTGGTCGCCAAGCGCGAACGGACGTGAGCCCCTCGTCCAAGGATTACCTTGGCCGGTCCCCCGAGGGGACGGCGATGCTTGCGGCGTCGAGCCGCAAGCACATCGCCAGCGCGGGCCGGCTCGGGAGCGGCCCAGCGCTCGGCCCGCCGCAAGGGTTCACCACGCCGCGAAGCAACTGAGATGACGCCAGCACAGGCCCGCGAACTCGCGCTGGCCTTGGCCGGCGCGGTCGAGAAGCCGCATCACGAGCTGACGTCTTTCCGCCTGCCGGGCGCCAAGGGCAGGATCTTCGCGACCCTGACGCCCGACGGCGCCGAGCTGCGCGTCTTCATCAAGGACGAGGCGGCGCGGGATGCCTGGATCGCGCGCGAAGCCGGTGTGGTCGAGCCGCTGTTCTGGGGTGCCAAGCGCTGCGGCGTGAAGCTGCTGCTGGCCAAAGCCAGGCCGGGTTGGGTGAAGGAGCTGCTCGCGCAGTCCTGGCGCGAGAACGGCGGCAGCGCGTGAGTCAGCGCGCGGCCGTCGCTTCGGTCGTGGCCTTCAGGTCGGCGCGGCGTGCGCCGGTGAAGCGCTTGGCCCAGTAGGAGTCGCGCATGTCCTCCACGCGCACGGCGCTGCCGGTGCGGGGGGCATGGATGAACTTGCCTTCGCCGACATAGATGCCGACATGGCTGAAGGTGCGCTTCATGGTGTTGAAGAACACCAGGTCGCCGGGCTTGAGTTCGCTCTGGCCGATGGTCAGCAGACTGCTGTCCTTGGCCTGCTCGTCGGCGCGGCGCGGCAGCACCAGGCCCACGCTCATCTCGAAGATGTGGCGGGTGAAGCCGCTGCAGTCAAAGCCGTTCTCGACCGAGTTGCCGCCGCGCGTGTAGCGCACGCCCAGGAAGTTCATGGCCGACAGCACGAGCTCGGAGGCCGTGTCGCGCACGCTGGCCAGCAAGCGAGATGACCCGCCGGCTTGTTCCGCGCTGTTCAGCAGGCCGCGCTCGCTGAGGAAGCGGCTGACCGCGTCCTGGGCCGGAGCCGGCTTGGTGGCAGCGGCCGGCTGGGCCGTCGCGACCTTGTCGGCGGCGGCTTGTTGTTGCTGCTGCAGGCTCTGACCGTAGGCGCCCGTCATCGTGCCCGGCGGCGGCGTCACCGTCGCGGCCCGGGCCACGCCCTGCGCCTGCGCGGCAGCGCAACCGATGACCAGCAGGCCAGCGGCAGCAATCCGATTCAGCAGTGCGGTGGAGACAACCAGGGACATTCGCGAGAGAGAAGAACCGGGGCGGACCGCAGGCGGTCGCGATAGCGGAGAGGGACAGCGGCGCGGAGGTTAGGGGGGCACCCCGGCACCGTCAATCGAAGCGGACGTAAAGCGAGCGATTTTCAGGGCAAACCCCGGCTTGGCCGACGGCGAACCCAGTAAAAACCCTGAAATAGATCACGACAGGATGTTGCGAAAGGTCAGATTGACGTCAGTGCCCGGGCTTCAAACTCACCCCATGACCCAGTCCTATGCCGAATTCCACAAGCGCTCGCTGACCGAGCGCGATGCCTTCTGGGCGGAGCAGGCCGAGCGCATCGACTGGCAGACGCCGCCTCAGCAGATCTGCGACGTCAGCAACCCGCCGTTCGCGCGCTGGTTTGTCGGCGGCACGACCAATCTCTGCCACAACGCGGTGGACCGCCATGCGGCCACACGCCCCGGCGACCGCGCGCTGATCTGGGTGTCGACGGAAGTGGGCCAGGAGAAGGTCTACAGCTTTGCCGCGCTGCAGGCCGAGGTCGAGGCCATGGCCGCCATCTTCATCGCCCAGGGCGTGGGCCCCGGCGACCGCGTGCTGATCTATATGCCGATGATTCCCGAGGCCGCCTTTGCCATGCTGGCGTGCGCGCGCATCGGTGCCATCCATTCGGTGGTGTTCGGCGGCTTTGCGTCGGTGAGCCTGGCCAGCCGCATCGAGGACGCCAGCCCGAAGCTCATCGTCTGCGCCGACGCCGGCAGCCGCGCCGGCAAGCGCATCGCTTACAAGCCGCTGCTGGACGAGGCCATCGCGCTGTCCACGCACAAACCCGCCAGCGTGCTGATGGTGGACCGTGGCCTCGTGCCTTTCGAGCGTGTGGCCGGTCGCGACCTGGACTACGCCGAACTCCGGCGCCGTCACGAGGGCGCTCGCGTGCCCTGCGCCTGGCTGGAGTCCAACACGCCGAGCTATACGCTGTACACCAGCGGCACGACGGGGAGACCGAAGGGCGTGCAGCGCGATGTCGGCGGCTATGCGGTGGCGCTGGCGGCCAGCATGGATTGGATCTTTGGCGGCAAGGCCGGCGAGACCTATTTCTCCACCAGCGACATCGGCTGGGTCGTCGGCCACAGCTATATCGTCTACGGGCCGCTGATCCACGGCATGGCGACGCTGATGTACGAAGGCACACCGGTCAACCCTGACGCCGCGGTGCTGTGGAGCCTGGTCGAGAAATACCAGGTCACGGTGATGTTCAGCGCGCCGACGGCGGTGCGGGTGTTGAAGAAGCATGACGCGGCCCTGCTGAAGCGCCACGACCTCTCGTCGCTGCGCGCTCTCTTTCTGGCGGGCGAGCCGCTGGACGAGCCGACGGCGCGCTGGATCGCCGAGGGCCTGGGTGTGCCCATCATCGACAACTACTGGCAGACCGAGACCGGCTGGCCGCTGCTGACCGTGGCCCATCACATCCCGGGCGTCGAAGCTGTGCCCACGCGCTTCGGCTCGCCCGGCGTGCCCATGTTTGGCTACGACGTGAAGCTGCTCGACGAGAACAACGGTGCGACGCTGGAAGGGGCAGACCAGAAGGGCGTGCTCGTCATCGAGCACCCGCTGCCGCCGGGCGCGCTGCAGACCGTCTGGGGCGACGATGCGCGCTTCGTCAACACCTACTGGGGCAGCGTCCCCGGGCGGCAGGTCTACTCGACCTTCGATTGGGCGACGCGTGACGCCGATGGCTACACCTTCATCCTCGGCCGCACCGACGACGTCATCAACGTGGCCGGCCACCGCCTGGGCACGCGCGAGATCGAGGAGTGCATCTCGGGCCACAAGGCGGTCGCTGAGGTCGCCGTCGTAGGCGTGGCGGATCAGCTCAAGGGCCAGGTCGCCATCGCCTTTGCCGTGCTGCGCGACCCCGGTCAGGCCTCGCTTGCGCTGGAAGGCGAGGTCATGAAGCATGTGGATTCGCAACTGGGCGCCGTGGCCAGGCCGGCGCGGGTGCATTTCGTGACCCTGCTGCCCAAGACGCGCTCGGGCAAGTTGCTGCGCCGGGCCCTGCAGGCCGTGGCCGAAGGGCGCGACCCGGGAGATCTGACAACGCTGGACGACCCCGGCGCCCTGGCGCAGGTGAAGGCGGTGTTGCAAGCTAGGTGAGGCCCCAATCTCGTAAACCAGGGTGCTGACCCACGGAGGCGGTCCCTATCGTCCGCGGCGACATCCCAGGAGAGTGCGATCAGCCCGGTTCACACAATGAGCCCCTGGTCGCCGCCGAAGGCGCAACCTCCCATACACGCTCAGGCCCAGAACTGGTTTGTCACAGGAGCCGACGCTGGAGAGCGGGACGGCGCGGCCTGAGCAGGCCGCGAACGTCTCCACCGAAGGAGCAAACGCCGCCGGGCCTCATCCCCGGCGCGTGAATCTCTCAGGTACCGAGGACAGCGGGAGCGGCGCGAAACAGCGAAGGGGCCATCGCCCCTGGCCGTTTCGTGGTCGTTCAACCCGTGCTGGAAAAACTGCCATGCCGTGCTGCCGCCAGCACTTGTCCCCACCGTTGATGGTTGCCGTGACGGCCTGAGCGCCGCCGAGCGCTCCGTCACCACCCCCCTTTCATCTCAAGCCATCCGGCGCTGCCCCAGCGGCTGCGTCTTGGCGGCGTTCGTCCCTTTCTTTCCAGGAATTCGCATGCAACGCAACACACTCAAGCCGCTGGTCGGTGCTCTCGCCCTGGCCGGCCTGATTCCCCTCACCGCCGCCGCCCAGGCACCCCGGCCCGAACAGATCGAGCGGGTGGAAGTCATCGGCAGCCGCATCAAGCGCATCAACATCGATGACGAGACGGCGACGCCGATCACGCTGATCACGCGCGATGAAATCCAGCGTTCCGGCGTGGCCACCACGCGCGACCTGCTGGAAACGCTGCCGGGATTCAACAGCAACTCGCTGTCCGATCTCAACGGCGGCAACTCCTTCGGCAATGGCGGCTCGGGCGCCAGCCTACGCAACCTGGGCAAGCAGTCCACGCTGGTGCTGCTGAACTCGCGCCGCATCGCGGCCTATCCGCTGGCCGACTACAACGAGGTGTTCTCCAACCTCGACTCGCTGCCGGTGGACGCCATCGAGCGCGTCGAGGTGCTCAAGAGCGGCGGCTCGGCGCTCTACGGTTCCGACGCTGTCGCCGGCGTCATCAACATCGTCACGCGCAGCAGCTTCCAGGGCCTCACGGTCAGTGCCAACACACAGAAGTCGCTGAAGTCGCACCAGTTCAAAGACCAGGCCGCCGCCATCACGGGCGGCATCGGCAACCTCGCGACCGATGGCTTCAACATCCTGGCCAACCTCGACTACTACCACCGTGGCGACTTCTTCTGGCGCGACGTGCTGCAGTACAGCAACCCGGCCTACAAGGAGTTCTCGCCCGGCTTCGACACGCCGTCCAGCTACAGCTACCCGGGCAACATCATCGGCCAGGGGCCGATCGCCGGCTGCAAGCTGTTCAACGCGTCCAACACCTTGTGCATGTACGACCGCTACGACCGCTTCTCGGTGCAGCCCTCGGCGGACCGCGTCAGCGGCATCGTGTCGGCCAAGCTGAAGATGTCCGAGCACCTGCAGGGCTTCTCGGAGGTGCTTTACTCCAACACCAAAAACACCTACCAGAACGCGCACAACTACTACGGCGCCGGCCTGGGCAGCGTCGTCTGGGGTGACCCCAACAGCAATGCGGCCCGCACCTTCTACTACCGCGGTCTGCCGGCCCAACACCCGCTGAACCACACCGGCGAGGAGGTCGAGTTCCGCTACCGCTTCTCGGACGATGGCCAGTCCAACCATGTCCAGACCGACCAGTACCGCGTGCTGGCCGGCCTGAAGGGCGACTGGAACGGCTGGGACTGGGAGACCGCGGCCGGTGTGATGGGCGGCAAGACCACGCAGCGCCAGCGTGGCCTGTTCAGCGACAGTGGCTTCAAGGAAGTCATCGGCGACTACAACAAGGACACGCTGGACGCCGATTTCTTCAACAAGCCCAATGGCTACAAGATCGGCCAGCCCAACAGCGCCGCGGTGCTGGACAAGCTCTTCCCCTCCATCGGCTATGACGCCAAGGTCACCCAGAGCTTCGTCGACGGCAAGATCTCGGGCGAATACGGCCGCCTGCCGGGTGGAGCCATCAATTTCGCAGCCGGTTTCGAGCTGCGCCACGAAAGCATGAAGATCGCGCCGGACGCGCTGTCCGCCTCGGGCGACATCGTGGGCCTGGGCACCGTGCGTGCGGATGCCGGCCGCAGCTTCAGCGCCGTCTTCGTGGAGGCCGACCTGCCCGTCACACAGCAGCTCAATGCCCAGCTGGCCGGCCGCCTGGACAAGTTCCCCGGCTTTGCCGCGCACTTCTCGCCCAAGCTCGCCTTGCGGGCTCAGCTGGTGCCCGAGTTCATGCTGCGCGGCTCGGTGGAAGGGGGCTTCCGCGCGCCCAACCTGACGGAAAGTGCCACCTCGAGCAAGTCCGCCTTCGACAACGGCGTCAGCGACCCCAAGCGTTGCGACGCCGCCAGCGCCCTGATCCGTGACCTCATCGCCCAGGCCAACGCGCTGCCCGACAGCGACCCCAACAAGACCCTGCTGCAGGCCCGCGCCGACAACATCGACGAATGCCGCCGCGGCGTGGCCAGCGTGGTGCGCAACAACCCCGGGCTGAAGCCCGAGACCTCGCGCATCGTCAACTTGGGGCTGGCCTTCCAGCCCTTCAAGTCCTTCAGCACGACGCTGGACTACTACGCCGTCACGCGCACCAACGAGATCGGCACCAAGGGCACGGCCGACCTGCTCGGCGCCGAGGCCCAGCAGGCGCCGGGCACCATCGTGCGCGCGCCTGACTTCAACAACGACCCGACCTTCGTCACGGCGGCCGAAGTGGCCAAGTACAAGCCGCTCGCGGGCCGGCTGAGCCTGGTCAGCGGGCAGTTCGAGAACCTTGCCAAGACCCAGACCAGCGGCATCGACTGGAGCATGAACGGCCAGTTCAGCGACCCGCTGGGCCGCCTGGCCCTGAGCTTCGACTCGACCTATCTGCTGAGCTACAAGCAGTACAGCACCTCGGACCTGCGCTACGGCGACAACCTGGCCGGCCGCTGGGGCTATGCGCGCTTCAACTTCAAGCTGCGGGCCAGCCAGGAGTGGGGCAGCTGGACGCACACGCTGTCCTACTTCTGGGCTTCCAGCACCACGCTGACCAAGGACTACTACGACACCACCTGGAACGTCGAGGACTGCGCCAAGAACAAGAACCTGACCGCCGACCAGTGCAAGGTGGCGACCTACAACCGGCTGGACTACAACCTCGCGTGGCGCCCGATGAAGGCGCTGACGCTGAGCGCCAACCTGCGCAACCTGACGGGCCGGCGCCCGCCCATCGACTACCGCAACTTCGGCCAGGGCGGGATCATTCCCGACAACCGCGAGGACGTGATGGGCCGCATGCTGCGCCTCGCCGCGGAATACCGCTTCTTCTGAGTCCGCGTGCCAGCCGTCGCCATGCCGTGCGCGGGTTTGCGCGGTATGGCGAATGGCTGGCCCCGCCGGGCAGGCCAGAATCGCCCCTTTTGCTGACGACAGACGCCATGAAACTCGCCCTGACTCCCCTGGCCGCGCTGGCGCTGAGCGCCGTTGCCGCGCAAGCGCAACCCAAGCTGCCCGCCCCCAATTTCCCGACCTTCGGCTCGGTGGCCGAAGTGCAGAGCCGCTGCGACACCGGCCTCAAGGGCGCGCAGCAGCGCGTCGCCGCGCTGGAGAAGCGCAAGGTCGATGGCGGCTGGCTGGCCGCCTATGACGACCTGACCGTCTACCTGGAAGACAACCAGGGCCCCAACGACTTCGTCCTCAATGTCAGCCCCGACAAGGCCGTGCGCGACGCCGCCCAGGCCTGCTCGCTGCGCTGGGCCGACTTCGGCTCCAGCTTCGGCCAGAACGAGAAGGTCTACCGCGCGCTGCAGAAGGCGCCCAAGAAGGACGGCATCGACGCCGAACTCGTGCGCCTGGCCTCGGGCCAGTTCGAGGACAGCGGCGTGGCTCTGCCCGCAGCCAAGCGCGAGCGCGCCAAGCAGATCCTGGACAAGCTGACCGAGCTGGACCAGCAGTTCAACAAGAACATCCGCGACGCCGGCACCCGGGTCGCCTTCACCGAGGCCGAGCTCAAGGGCGTGCCCGCCAGCGTGTGGGAAAAGGCCAAGCGCGACGAGCAGGGCCGCATCCTGCTGGGCGTCGACTACCCGAGCTATGTGCCCGTGATGCGCCTGGCCGAGAGCGGCGAAGCGCGCCAGCGCATGTGGCTGGCCAAGACCAACGAGGGCGGCCAGGCCAACCTCGACCTGCTGGCCCAGATCGTCACGCTGCGCGGCGAGTACGCCAAGCTGTTCGGCTTCGACAACTATGTCGACTTCAACCTGCGCCGCCAGATGGCCAAGAACGGCGCCTCGGCGACGCGCTTCCTCGACTCGGTGACGGGCGCCGTGAACGAGCGCGAGAAGACCGAGTTGCAGGAGCTGCGCGCCGCCAAGGCCCAGCACGTGGGCACGCCGCTCGACCAGACCAAGGTCGAGCGCTGGGACGCCACCTTCTACAGCGAGCGCGTCAAGCGCGACAAGTACAGCGTCGACCAGAACGCCTTCCGCCCCTACTTCCCGCCCCAGGCCAGCCTGGAGTTCTCGCTGCACGTCATCGAGAAGATGATGGGCGTGAAGTACACGCGCATCGACAACAAGCTCTGGCATGAGGAAGCCCAGACCTATGTCGTCAGTGACGCGGCCACGGGCAAGCCCATCTCGCAGCTCTATGTGGACCTCTATCCGCGCGATGGCAAGTACAACCACGCCGCCGTCTGGCCGCTGCGCGGCAGCGCCACCCGCATCGGCCGCACGCCGGTGGCCGCCCTGGTCGTCAACTTCGACCGCAACGGCCTGACACTGGATGAAGTCGAGACCCTGCTGCACGAGCTGGGCCATTCGGTGCACGTGGACCTGTCCAAGACGCGCTATGTGTCGACCGCCGGCACCACCGTCATGCACGACTTCGTCGAGGCGCCGTCGCAGATGCTGGAGGACTGGGTCTACGACAAGAAGGTGCTGAAGCTGATGCAGGAGGTCTGCCCGACCTGCAAGCCGGTGCCCGACGCGATGGTGGACCAGGCCACGGCTGCCAAGCACTACGGCAAGGGCATGCAGTTCGGCCGCCAGCACCTCTACGCAAGCTACGACATCACCCTGCACCAGAGCGCCAAGCCCGAGCCCCTGCCGCTGTGGGCCAAGATGGAAGGCGCCACGCCGCTAGGCTATGTGAACGGCACCATGTTCCCCGCCGGCTTCGCTCACATCGCCGGCGGCTACGGCGCGGGCTACTACGGCTATCTGTGGAGCCTGGTCGTCGCCATGGATCTGCGCACCGCGTTTGCGGCCGACAAGCTGAATGCCGACGTGGGCAAGCGCTACCGCGACCAGGTGCTGGGCCAGGGCGCGCAAAAGCCCGCGCCCGAACTGGTCAAGGACTTCCTGGGTCGCGAGAGCAACTCGCAGGCTTTCTTCGAGTACCTGAAGAAGTAATCAGGCGCAGCTGCTGCCCGAGCCGCAGCTGTGGGCTTCGCCTGCGGTTGCCGGCTCGCGGCACTCACCCGTCACCGGGTCGAAGCCGCGCTGCTCCATCGTGAAGACCAGGGCCGCATCCATCATCTCGGCATGTTGGGGAAACCAGCCCGCCAGCTCGGTGCGCAGGATGTTCAGCGGCTCGCGGTCGTTCAGCTCATTGGCGTAGCGCAGGGCTTCGCGCATCACGTTCAGCACCATGGCGTGCTGGCTGGCGTGACAGTTCTGCGCCTCGAAGCCGCAGCGCGCCATCCAGTCCTCTTCCATCGCGAAATGGGCTTCGGTATGGGCTAGCAGCGCCTGGTAGGCGGGCAGGGCGTCGATGCCGGCGTCCAGCGCTTCGCCATAGGCGTTCAGCAGTTCGACGAACTCCTGATGGGTGTGGTCCAGCGTGGGCTGGTTCAGCACCAGCTTGTCGCTCCAGGCCAGCGTGCTCATGCGAGACGGGCGCGATGGCGTGCCACTTGAGCGCGCACCTGCGCGGGCGCCGTGCCGCCCAGCACATTGCGGGCGTTCAACGAGCCTTCCAGCGACAGCACCTCGAACACATCGGCCTCGATGCGGGCGTCGAAGGCCTTGAGCTCGTCCAGCGTCAGCACGGCCAGGTCCACGCCCTTGGCCGTGGCCGTCTTCACGGCATGGGCGACGACCTCGTGCGCATCGCGGAAGGCCACGCCCTTCTTGACCAGGTAGTCGGCCAGGTCGGTCGCGGTGGCATGGCCCTTCAGCGCCGCGGCGCGCATGGCCTCGGGCTTGGGGGTCAGGCCGGCCAGCATGTCGGCAAAGATGCGCAGCGTGTCCTTCAGGGTGTCGACCGTGTCGAACAGGGGCTCCTTGTCCTCCTGGTTGTCCTTGTTGTAGGCCAGAGGCTGGCCCTTCATCAGCGTGACCAGGCCGACGAGGTGGCCGACGACGCGGCCCGTCTTGCCGCGCGCCAGCTCGGGCACGTCGGGATTCTTCTTCTGCGGCATGATCGACGAGCCGGTGCAGAAGGCATCGGGCAGGGCGATGAAGCCGAAGTTCTGGCTCATCCACAGGATCAGCTCCTCCGACAGGCGTGAGATGTGCAGCATGACGAGGCTGGCCGCCGACGCGAACTCGATGGCGAAGTCGCGGTCGCTGACGGCATCCAGGCTGTTCTGGCTACACGCCTCCATGCCCAGGGTCCTGGCGACGCGTTCGCGGTCCAGCGGGTAGCTGGTGCCGGCGAGAGCCGCCGCGCCCAGCGGCAGGCGGTTGACGCGCTTGCGGGTGTCGAGCATGCGCTCGGCGTCACGCGCGAACATCTCCACATAGGCCAGCAGGTGGTGGCCAAAGCTGACCGGCTGGGCCACCTGCAGATGGGTGAAGCCCGGCAGGATGACGTCGGCATGCTCGGCGGCTTTCTCGACCATGACGCGCTGCAGGGCAACCAGCAGGCCGCCAATCTCGTCGATCTCGCCGCGCAGCCACAGGCGCACATCGGTGGCGACCTGGTCGTTGCGGCTGCGGCCGGTGTGCAGGCGCTTGCCGGCGATGCCGACGCGCTCGGTCAGGCGCGCCTCGATGTTGAGGTGCACGTCCTCCAGGTCCAGCTTCCATTCGAACTTGCCGGCCTCGATCTCGGCGGCGATCTCGTTCAGGCCGCGCTGGATGGCCGCGTGGTCCTCGCCGCTCAGGATGCCCTGGGCCGCCAGCATCTCCGCATGGGCCAGGCTGCCGTTGATGTCGGCCTTCCACAGGCGCTTGTCGAAGCCCACACTGGCCGTGTAGCGCTTGACCAGATCGCTCATCGGCTCGGAAAACAGGGCGGACCAGGCTTGGGACTTGTTGGCGAGTTGGTTGTCTGACATGACTGAGGTAAGGCGGGCGGCGAAATTCAGCGCGCAAAATGCATGCGCAGCCCGGGATTATCGAACGCCAGCAAATCCAACCCTTCGCGACCCGTTGCCATAGCGTTAACAGGCCCTATCCCACGCCATGCCCTTCTTCAAGCGCCGCGTGCCGACACCGCCCAGCGGCTGGCACGAGTCTTTGCAGCACACCCAATGGGTGGGCTTCGCGGCCACCGAAATGCCCGAGCTCAGCAAGGGCCCCTTGCTCGACCCGACGCGCGCCTTCGATGTCTGCCACGTCGGCCTGGTGCTGCGCGCCGTGCTCGGTGTGCAGCTGCTGCTGGCTTTGGGCGTGGCCGTCGTCGCCCGCGACGCTGGCCAGTGGCTGACGCTGATGGCCAGCGGCACGGTGGTGACCCTGTTTGCCGTGCTGTCCTGGCTGCTTGCCGTCTGTGCCGCCCGGCGGTTGTGGCCTCGTCTGCCCGAGCCGGTGCAATGGGGCGCGCTGATGCTGCTCGGCGCCGTCAGCGCCCTGATGGGCTTCTGGCTGTTGAACCTGATCAACATGGACCCGGTCAGCGGCTGGCGCGCCGCCAGCATCGCCGCCTGCGGCGCCAGCGGAGCGGCGGGGCTGCTGTCCTGGCTCAAGCTGCGCGAGCATTCCCAACGCCCGGCCGATGCGCTGGCCCAACTGGTCGAGCTGCAGTCGCGCATCCGGCCGCACTTCCTGTTCAACACGCTGAACAGCGCCATCGCCCTGGTCCAGATCGACCCGGCCCGTGCGGAGAGCGTGCTGGAGGACCTGGCCGAGCTGTTCCGCGTCGCCCTGGCCGACGCCAGCGCCTCGGTCACGCTGGCGGAAGAGGTCGAGCTGGCGCGCCGCTACCTGGCGATCGAGCAGATCCGCTTCGGCCCGCGTCTGCGCATCGTCTGGAACCTGGACCCCGAGGCCAACGCCGCCGGCGTGCCGCCGCTGCTGCTGCAGCCCTTGGTGGAGAACGCCGTGCGGCACGGTGTCGAACCCAATGACGAGGGGGGCGAGCTCGAGGTGCGCACGCGGCGCCGCGGCGCCGAGGTCGAGATCCGCATCGTCAACAGCGTGGGGGCGCCGTCCCGCACGGCCGGCCATGGCCTGGCCCTGCGCAATGTGCGCCAGCGCCTGAAGCTGATGCACGATGTCGCCGCCCGCCTGGACATCGAATCCACCCCGCAACGCTTTTCCTTGCGTATCCTGGTGCCGTTATGACAACAGCCCTGCGCGTTCTTCTCGTCGACGACGAACCCCTGGCCCGGCTGCGCATGCGCAGCCTGGTCGATGCCATCCAGGAGCCGCGTTGCGAGGTGGTCGCCGAAGCGGCCACGGCCTCGCAGGCCACCACCTGGCTGCGCGACCATGCCTGCGACATCCTGCTGCTGGATGTGCAGATGCCGGGTGCCGACGGCCTGCAGTTCGCCGACAGCCTGGTCCAGCGCCAGGTGGACCAGCCCGGGTTGTCGATGCCCTTGATCATCTTCGTGACGGCCCACGCCATGCACGCGCTGCGGGCCTTTGAGCTCGACGCGCTGGACTACCTGACCAAGCCGGTGCGCCGCGAACGCCTGCAGGCCGCCCTGGCGCGTGCCGCCCAGCGCCTTGCCGAGCGCTCGGCCGCCCAGGCCCAGCAACCTGCCGAACAGCCCACGGCTCCCGACACCACCGACTTCGTCACCCTGACCGATCGGGGCCGCCTGCTGCGCATCCCCATCACGGAGGTGCTGTATTTCAAGGCCGAGCTGAAGTACGTGACCCTGCGCACCGCCAGCGAAAGCCATGTGCTGGATGGTGCGCTGTCCGAGCTGGAGCAGCGCTTTGGCGAGCGCTTCCTGCGCGTGCACCGCAATGCGCTGGTGGCGCGCTGGGCCGTGCGTGAGTTGGAACGCCACACGCCGACGTCCTTCAGCGAGCTGGACAGCAGCGAGGCTGCCGAGGTCGCCGACAGCTGGGCGGTGCGCATCGTCCATGTCGACGAATGGCTGGCGGTGTCGCGGCGTCAGGTGGCTGCGGTGCGTGAGGCGTTGGCGGGGCAGAAGACTTGAGGCTGTCCTGCGGCGATCCGAGCCGTACTCACGAGACGCCGCCTTGACCAGCAGGGGCAAGCGCTGGGCCGTGCTGGGCCTACTGCTGGTGGCTGGCGCTGCCGGCCTGTTGGGCTGGCGGGCGAGCCGGCCTGCGCAACTCGCCGTGACGGCGCCCGTGCCAGCGGTCGCGCTGCCCTCGTCGTCGGCGGCATCCGGTCCAGCCGGCGGGACCGACGTCGCTGCCCTGGTGATCCAGGCCTCGGCGGCCTCCCAGCCGGACCGGGCCGGCACCGAGGCGAACAAGGAGTTCGTCGACGTTTGCGGCGTCGGGCGGGTGCGTCGCAGCGATATGGAGCGGGCGGAGGGGCAGGCCGAGCCCGTCTGGGCCCAGGCGCTGAATCGGCAGACCGAGCAGGGCATGGCCGACATGCTGAAGCGGCTGGATGCCGGCTCGCTGAGGCAGCGCGTCGCGGCCGCGGTACTGCGCGGCGACGTCCAGGCGGCGGCCCAATTGGCGGTGTCGACCGATGATGTCAAGACTTACCGCTTGGCCGTGCGCGCCTGCAGCAAGGACGCCGCCTACCGCAGCCACTATCCCACCGCCCAGCAATGGCAGGCCCGTATGGCGGCGTCGGCGGCCAGCGGCTTTGTCGTACCTGAGCTGCCACCCCCTGGCCCGATGCCGACAGCGTGTGCCGCCATCAACCTCGAAAGGCTGGAGCTGCTGGATCCTGGCGATGCCTGGCCGTCCGTGATGCGCGTGAACGATGCCGCTGCGCGACGTGATGAAGCCGCCGTCAACCTGGCCCTTTATCAGCTCGCACAGAAATCGCGGCTTTCCATCAACACCCGGGCTCTCGGCGCCACGGTTGCCGAAGTCATCGGTGCTGAACCCACAGTGGGCGAGGCCTGGGCCATGACCCTGGCGGTAGGGACGGACATGGCCTCCATGCTGGACGGCAATCTGCTCGGGCTTATGCGTCCCTGCCGTGGCGACGCGCTGAAGGACGCCAACCGGCGCCAGCTCTGCGAACAGGTCGCGCGACGCATGCCCGGCATGCTGGCGGAGGCGACCGACGCCCGTGCTCTGCATTCACTGGAAGAGCGCCTGGGCCTGGCACACAGCCCGCAGGCGCTGTCGCGCGAGGAGCTGGACCGCGGGCTCAAGGCCATGGTCGACGACGGCAACCGCTGGATGGACGAGCCCACCTGCGCCAACTTCTCGGACATGGGCCAGCAACTGGTGAAGGTGGCCCGCGAGGGCGAGCTGGCTCGCATGAAGGCCTATCTGAAGACGGTGCCGGCATCGGCGCCGCACTGATCACCGCTATGCTGACGGCATGACTGCACGCAGACGTCGCGTCCTGGTCGTGGCCTTGCTGGCTGTCGCGTTTCTGGCGCTCTGGATGTGGATGGGCCGGCGCGGCATCGCCGCGGATGCCGAGGCCATGACGCCGCCAGCGGCATCGGCGAGCGCGGCAACGGCCGTCCTGGCGCGTGTCATGGCCACGCCAGCGTCCGCAGGCGTGGCAGCTGCGGCTCCGGCGGCCCTCGTCACCAAAGTCGTCGACAAGCGTGCCGTGCTGGCGAATCAGATGAAGGCTGACTGGTGCGGTTTCGGTGCCGAACAGCGCCGGCAGTGGCTGGCGGCGGTCAATGCTGCATCGAGCGCTGCGTCGGTTGCGCCTCCTCCCGACCGCGACATGCTGTTGAGCGAGGAGGTCGGTACGGAGCTGCTGGCCGAAGCCACCGCCGAGGTCGTGCGGCGCTGGGTCGCCGTGCTGATGCAGCGTGGCGACCCGCGCTCTCAGGCCCTGGCCGACATTCTGGGCAGTGACGCAGAGGCGAATGCCCGCCTGCAGCGTCGCGCCCGCAGTTCCGCCGATCCCATGGTCACCGTCCTTGCGCTGAGGCGGCCTTGTGCCAGCGGCGCCTGCATCAATGTCGAGGCCTCGCAGTGGTCGCGGCTGGAGCCTGAGAATCTGCAGGCCTGGCTGGCGCTGGCGGAGGCACCGGGCGGCGCGGGCCGCAGCCAGCAAGCCTATATCCTGGAGCGCGCCGCCAGCGAGGCGCGCTACTCCCGCAGTTATCAGCAGGAACTTCAGGCCCTGCTGCTCAGCCTGCCGCAGACCGAGAAGCCCGGCCTGCAGGCCCAGGCGGAGGCCCAACTCATCATCGGTATGGTGTCGGCCTGGCCCTGGCGCAGTGCTCGCCCGCTGCTGGACAGTTGCCGCGGCGGCATGGCTGAGGCCGGTGTGGCGCAGCGCTGTGAAACCGCCGCCAACCTGCTGTGGCAGCAGGACAGCCTGATGGACCGCGCGATGGCCATCGCGCTGGCGCGGCCGCTGCTGCCGGTGCGGCCCGACCTGCGCAACCTGTGGGAAGGGCGGGCGCGGGAGTACGAGGCGGTCGGCCAATGGACGAAGAGCGCTCTGCAGCGCGTGATTCAGAAGTTGGTCCCGGACGAAGAAGCCCTGGTGTCGCGCTGCGGCGCGTTGGCCGGCATGCGTGAGCTGCAGCGCGAAATGGCGGTCCAGACCGACTGGGTCGGGGCGCGCGCCGAGATGCGCGAGGCCAAGGCCAATGAGGCGGAGTTGTCGGCGTTGTGGCGCCAGGCCGCCGGCCGCAGTGTGCTGGAGCCGCCCCGAACGGCGTCTGCGCCGAAAAGCTGACTCAGACCGCCGGCACCTTCTGCATCGCCGCTAGGCTCTCCAGGATCAACGCGTTCACACGCGCCGCATCGCCGATCGGCGCCATATGCCCGGCGCCTTCCAGCAACTTCAGCTTCACCAGCGGCAGGCGCACCGACAGGCTCTGCGCCACGCGGCGGGCGCTGGCGCGGGTGGCGGTGCCGCAGATGAGCTGCACCGGCATGCGCAGCAGGTCCAGCAGGCTGTCGCTCCACTGCGCGGCAAACAGGGCCTCGAAGTGGCGGCGCACCGTGGGCATGGCTTCGGCCAGGCGCATGTGCTGGGCGAAGTCCATGTCGGGCCATACATCGCGACCCTGCCAGTAAGCGCAGAAACCGCGGGCGGCGCCGAAGTCGTTGCCGCGGTCCAGGGCAGCGCCCAGGGCGGCGGCAACCTCCGTGATCTCTTCCCACTCCGGTTCGTTGGGCCCCAGGGCCGGCAGCAGGCCGAAGGCGACGGGTTCGTACAGCGTCAGCGACAGCACGCGATGGCGCTGTTGCAGGGCCATCTGCAGGGCGACGGCGCCACCATAGCTGTGGCCGACGAGGTGGAACTCCTGGTCGCTGTCGAAGGGCAGGCCGGCCAGCACGCCATTCGCTTCGACGGACAGCTGGCTGGGCATGAGCTCCGGCCAGTTGGGGCGGCCGCCGTGGCCGTAGAGGTCGGGGGTGTGCCACTGCCAGCTGTTCCCGCCCTCGGCGACGAGGCGCCGCCATTGCTTGCCGCTGGCAGCGCTGGAATGCAGGCAGACGACGGGGGTGGCGGTGTCGGGCATGGCGGGCTCCTGTGAGTGGCGGCCATCCTCCGGGGCCTGTGTTTCAAGGGGACTGCGGCGGGCCGGGTGTTTGTTTCAATCGTTTCAGCCCGCGCCGCGTCCAGCAGCGGACGCGATCGTGCGGCGGGCAGGCTGGCCTGGGGCGGGAAGATTCACGGCGCCACCCGAACAGGTGGGCTGTAGGCCCAGGACTACCGAGAGCAGGGCCGGGAGCCGACACATGACTTGGGCCTGGCGCGCCCAGACTTGGGTCCCCAACATATAGAGGAGCGCGCAATGAAGCACGCCAAGCATTTCTCGGCCACAGCCCTGGCCTGCGCACTGGTGGCAGGCGCCCCCTTCCTGGCCGAGCCAGCCATGGCCCAGCGCAGCAGCCAGGTGGCGCCTCTGCGCGTGACCGGCTTCGACGTCGAGCAGGTCGACCGGCTGGAACCCGGCGCTGAACTGAACTTCACCGTCTGGGGCACGCCGGGGGCGGTGGTGCTGCTGCAGATCGATGGCAGCCGGCGCACGGTGCGCCTGGATGAGACCAGTGCCGGCCGTTACCAGGGCAGCTATATCGTGGGCCGCTCGGACCGTATCGGGCCCGATGCCCGCGTGCATGCCAATCTGCGCCGCGACAACCGGGTGACGACGGCCCTGCTGAGCGAGTCGCTGCAGGCGGGCTGGCCGGTGCCGGGCGAAGCGGCCGTGCTGCCGGAGATCCAGGCCGCCAGCGTCGTGCGCGAGCGCGGTCGCGCCGAAGCACTGCGCTACACGGTGCGCGGCACGCCGGGCGGCCAGGCCTCGGTGCTGCTGCAGGGCAGCGAGACGCGCAACATCATCCTTGAGGAAGTCCGTCCTGGCGAATATGCCGGCACCTATGTGCTGCCGCGCGGCGCCTGGGTGGATACCGAGAGGCCGCTGACGGCGCAGCTGCGCCTGGGCGACCGCACGGTGCGCAGCAGCGTGCCCAATGCCTATGCGGGGCTGAATATCCCTGTTCGCCGCGCTGACGCCCCCTGCTATGACTGCGCGACCGTGCAGGCCGTCAATGCGGTGCAGGTCGACGGCGACGGCCGGGTGCTCGGCACCGTGGCCGGCGGCGTGCTGGGCGCCGTGGTGGGCAGCCAGTTCGGCAAGGGCGACGGCCGCACGGCGGCGGGCGTGGCAGGTGCCGTCGGTGGCGCGCTGCTGGGCCGTGAGATCCAGAAGCGCCACAACGAGCGCACCCAGTACGAGGTCGTCGTGCGCATGAACGACGGCCTGCAGCGCACAGTCGTCTATGCCGACGCGCCCAACTTCCGCGTCGGCGATACCGTGCGCGTGGTGGGCGACACGCTGGCCCTGTACCGACCCTGACGGGCCGGCATCAACCGGTGTTGCGCAGCCCCGCCGCGATGCCGTTGATGGACAGGTGGATGCCGCGCTGCACGCGCTCCATGGCCGGGTCATCGGCCTGGGTGCGGCGGTAGCGGCGCATCAGCTCGACCTGCAGGTGGTTCAGCGGGTCGATGTAGGGGAAGCGGTGCTCGATGGAGCGGGCCAGCGACGGATTGGCGGCCAGCCGCTTGTCGTCGCCGGTGATGAGATTGAGCGCGCCCTGGGTGCGGTCGAACTCCTCGCGGATGGCGGCGAAGATGCGCTTGCCCAGCTTCTTGTCTTCGACCAGTTCGACATAGCGCTCGGCCAGGGCCAGGTCGGTCTTGGCCAGCACCATGTCGAGGTTGGACAGCAGGGCACGGAAGAAGGGCCAGCCCTTGAGCATGCGCTTCAGCAGGGCCAGGTTCTTGGCGCGCTGGGCGGGTTCTTCGCCGAGGAAGGCCTCGATGCCCGAGCCGAAGCCGCACCAGCCGGGCAGGGCGACGCGGGCCTGGCCCCAGGAGAAGCCCCAGGGAATAGCGCGCAGGTCCTCGATGGCGCGGGTGGCCTTGCGCGAGGCCGGGCGTGAGCCGATGTTGAGCTCGGCGATCTCGCGGATGGGTGTGGACGCGAAAAAGTAGTCGGCAAAGCCCGGCGTGTCGTAGACCAGGCCGCGGTAGGCCGCGAAGCTGGCATCCGACAGCTCCTGGGCGGCCTGAAGGAAGGCCTTGGGTGCACTCTGCGTCGGGTGCAGCAGCGTGGCCTCCAGCGTGGCGGCCACGAGTGTTTCCAGGTTGCGCCGGCCGATCTCGGGGTGGGCGTACTTGGAGGCGATGACCTCGCCCTGCTCGGTCAGGCGGATCTGGCCGTTCACCGTGCCCGGGGGCTGGGCCAGGATGGCCTGGTAGCTGGGGCCGCCGCCGCGGCCGACGGTGCCGCCACGGCCGTGGAAGAGGCGCAGCGTGATGGGCGCCTCGCGCTTGAGCTCGTCGAAGAGTTCCACCAGCGCGATCTCGGCGCGGTAGAGCTCCCAGGACGAGGTGAACATGCCGCCGTCCTTGTTGCTGTCCGAGTAGCCCAGCATGATGTCCTGCTCGCCGCCGCTGCGGTCCACCAGGCCGCGCACGCCGGGCAGTGCGTAGAACTCGCGCATGATGGTCGGCGCGATGCGCAGGTCGCCGATGGTCTCGAACAGCGGCACGATGATGAGGTCGCTGGTCGCGTAGCCGTCCAGCGTGCCGCGCAGCAGGCCGGTCTCCTTCAGCAGCAGGGCCACCTCCAGCAGGTCCGACACTGACTCGGTGTGGCTGATGATGTAGTGGCGCAGGGCCTCGCGGCCGAAGCGCTTCAGCGCATCGCGGCCGGCCTCGAAGGTGGCGAGTTCGCCTTGCGTCTTGTCGGTGTAGGTGGCGCCGATGACGCGCAGCGGGCGGGCGTCGTTGAGCAGCTTCAGCAGCAGGGTGCGCTTGGCCTCTTCGTCCAGGGCCGCGTAGTCGTCCTCGATGCGGGCCGTGGCCAGCAGCTCGGCCAGCACCAACTCGTGCTGATCGCTGCTCTGGCGCAGGTCCAGCGTGGCGAGGTGGAAGCCGAACACCTGCACGGCGCGCATCAACGGCGCCAGGCGCGGCGCGATCAGGGCTTCGGCGTGGTGGCTCTTCAGCGAGGCTTCGAGGGTGCGCAGGTCAGCCAGCAGTTCATCAGGGGTGCGGTAGGGGTCCTGGGGCGCGACGGCATGGCGCAGCGCCTCGGTGCCGGTCAGCGTGTGCAGGGTGGCGGCCAGGCGGGCATACATGCCGGTCAGGGCGCGGCGGTAGGGCTCGTCCATGCGGTGGGCGTTCTGGTCCGGGCTGCGCTCGGCCAGGGCCTGCATGGCGGGCGACACGCCGGTCAGGCGCAGCGAGATGGACAGCTCGGCGCCCAGTTCGTGCAGCTCGGTCAGGTAGTGGCGCAGGGCCACCTCGCTCTGGCGCTGCATGGCGCGCTTGAGCGTTGCGGCGCCCACATTGGGGTTGCCGTCGCGGTCGCCGCCGATCCAGTTGCCCATGCGCAGGAAGCTGGGCAACTGCTCGCCGGGCAGGTGCTCCTCGAGTTCGGCGTAGAGCTTGGGGATCTGGCGCAGAAAGGTCGACTGGTAATACGACAGCGCGTTCTCGATCTCGTCCGACACCGTCAGCTTGGAGTAGCGCAGCATGCGCGTCTGCCAGAGCTGGGTGATGCGGGCGCGCAGCAGGTTCTCGGTGTCGCGCAGCTCGCGCTCGGTGCCGGCACGGTCGCGCGCTTCCAGCAAGCCGGCGACGGCGCGCTCGGCGTCCAGGATGCTCTTGCGCTGCACCTCGGTCGGGTGGGCCGTCAGCACCGGCGAGATGAAGCCGCGCTTGAGCACCTCGGCAATCTCGGTCGGGCGGATGCCGGCCTCGTGGAGATGCTCCAGGCAGTAGGCCAGCGAGCCGGGCTGCAGGCTACCGGCGCGCTCGTGCACGTCGCGGCGGCGGATGTGGTGGCGGTCCTCGGCGATGTTGGCCAGGTGGGAGAAATAGCTGAAGGCGCGGATGACGGTGACGGCCTGCTCGCCGGACAGGCTCTTCAGCAGCTTGTCGAAGCGCTTGCCGGCCTCCTTGTCGTGCTTGTGGCGGTAGGCCACCGACAGCTGGCGCACGCGCTCGATGAGCTCATAGGCCTCGCGGCCTTCCTGTTCGCGGATGACGTCGCCGAGGATGCGTCCGAGCAGCCGGATGTCGGCCACCAGGGGTTCGTTCTTGTCGGCGTCGTTGCGGGCGGTGGCGGCTCGTGAGGGCATGGCGGGTCGTCCGGGGAAGGAATTGCTATAGGAGAAGTAACCAAGTTACTTCTCCATAACTCTAGCAGTTTCTTCCGCGAAACGGACCCCTCACTGACCCGGCTGGCCTGGCGTGAACCCGTCGCTGAGAGTGCGCAGGAAGGCGACGACGTCGGCGACGTCCTGGGCGTTGAGGGCCGGTGGCTGGCCGGCGCGGCGGAATGGTGCGCCCTGCTGCACATTGGCGCGGTAGATGGCCGGCAGGTCGTTGTAGACCTGGACCTGGCCGTTGACGGTGGGGTACCAGCGGGCCGGATCGATGTCGCGGGTGGCGTAGAAGCTGACAACGTCTTCGAGCGTCGCGAAGCGGGCGTTGTGGAAGTACGGTCCCGTCAGGGCGACGTTGCGCAGCGTCGGCGTGCGGAACATGCCGCAGAGGTCGCGCCGGCCGGCCAGGTCGCTGCGCTGCGGGCCGCACAGGCCCAGGTCGAAGAAGGCCGGGTCGGCCGTGGCCTTGCTCTGGTTGCGCGGCACGCCCAGGGCGTGATAGCTGAAGTTGGTGAAGAGGGCGCGGTTCAAACCTGGCGCCGGGCGGCTGTCGTGGCAGCTGGCGCAGTTGCCGCGCTGCGGGTCGTTGAACAGGTTGAGGCCGCGCTGCTCCTGGGCGGTGAACGTGGCGCGGCGGTCCTGCACGGCGTCGAACTTGCTCGTGAAGGGATGAAAGCTGGCGTCGTCCGTCTGATAGCGGGCGATGGCCGTGACGGCGGCGTCGACGAGCTGCTCGTCGGTGGCGGCAGCCGGCAGGCTGGCCGCGGCACGCAGGTCGGCCGCATAGGGCAGGGCGCGCAGCTTGGCGGCCAGCGCAGCGACGTCGGCGTTGGCCATCTCGTCGGGGTTGAACAGCGGGCCGCGCGCCTGTTCGACGCGGCTGCTGGCGCGACCGTCCCAGAACAGGCCGCCGCGCGGCCGGCCCTGGGCGTCGAAGCCAAAGGCGCCGGCCTGGTCGAGATAACGCGCGCTGGGCGAGCTGCGCAGGCCCTGGTGGGTGCCGTCGGCGCCGCCCAGCGGCAGGAAGGTGCCGGCGGCGTCGGCATGGCCGCGGGCTTCGACGTGGCAGGTCGCGCAGGCCAGCTTGCCGCTGGCCGACAGGCTGGCCTCCTCGAACAGGCGGTCGCCGACCTGGGCCAGCGTGGGTACCGGCGTGCGTGGAGCGGGGGCTGGCGCCGATGCGGGGGCGGGTGGCCGCGGGGGCAGGGCGGTGGCATCGGCCGTGGCTTCGTCGGCGGCCGCGGTCGTGGTGCTGGCAGAGCTGCCGCCTCCGCCCCCACAGGCGCCAAGCAGGCTCAACAGCAGGGCGGCGGGGAGGGCGGCGAAGCGGTAGAGCGGCGGCATGGCGGTCTCCTTGTTGTGATGCCGCCAGCATTCCCGCCGAGCATGGGCCGACGATGGAGAAACTGTGGAGGCTGCCTCCACAGTTGGCGGGCAAGATGCGCGCATGCGCCTTGTCCACCAGCTCTCCCTGCTTCTCATCGCCACCGCGCTGGCGGCCGTCGCGGCCGTGGCGGGCCTGGTGGTCTGGAATCTGCGCGCCGGCTTCACCGACTATCTGCAGGCCCAGGACGGCGAGCACCTGACGCGGCTGATGGAAGCGGCCGAGCGCGACCTGTCGCGCCGCAGCGGCCTGCCCCAGGACTGGCGGCCGGTGCTGCGCGACTGGCTGGATGCGGCGCGGGTGGAGTCGGCACGCGGTGGCCCGCCGGAAGGACCGCCCGGAGTCCGCGGTGAAGGGCCGCCCGATGGCCCGCCGGGTGAACAGCCGCCCCCGCCCGACCGCGCCGGACTCGAGGGGCGCCCGCCCCCGCCCGAGGCACGCCGCGACCCACCGCCGCCGCGCCGCGATCCCTCCAACTTCGGTCCGCGCGTCGTCGTCCTCGCGCCCGACGGACTTACGCCGCTGGCCGGCCGCCGCGAGACGCTCAATCGTCCCGGCCAGACGCGGGCCGTCAAGCTGCGTGGTGAGACCGTCGTCATGCTGCGCCTGGCTGAGCGCGCCGGGCCGGCCGAGGGCGTGGACGCCAGCTTCCTGCGGCGCCAATACCTGGGGCTGGCTGTGGTGGTGGCCGGCGTCCTCGTCGTCGCCCTGGTGCTGGCCCGCCTGCTGGCCGTGCGCTGGGCAAGGCCGCTGGCCGAGGCCCAGGCGGCGGCGCGTCGCATCGCGGCAGGCGAGTTCGATGTGCGCCTGCCTGCACCGGCCGATGGTGGCGGTGCCAGCGAGATCACCGGCCTGCATGCCGACATCAACGGCATGGCCGCGGCCCTGCAGCGCCTGGAGACCAGCCGCCAGCGCTGGATCGCCGAGCTGTCGCACGAGCTGCGCACGCCGCTGGCCGTGCTGCGCGGCGAGGTGGAGGCGCTGGTGGACGGCATCCGGCCGCTGGACCAGGCGGCGCTGGGCTCGCTGCAGGAGGAAATCAAGCGCCTGTCCCGCCTCGTCGAGGACTTCCATCTGCTGGCCACATCGGAGCTGCGCTCCTTGCCTTGCGAGTTCGAGCCGGTCGCGCCGGCCGCGCTGCTGCAGGCGGCCATCGAGCGCGTCGCACCGCGGGCCAAGGCGCGCGGCCTGATCGTCGAGGCGCCTTTGCCCCAGGTGCTGCCGGCGGCGCATTGGGATGCGGTGCGCATCTCGCAGCTGCTGGCCAATCTGCTGGAGAACAGCCTGCGCTACACCGAGTCGCCCGGCTTGCTGCAGGTCTCGGCGCGTTCACTGGGCGCCGCCATCGAGATCCGCATCGAGGACACGCCGCCCGGCGTGCCCGAGGCGGAGCTGGACCGTCTCTTCGATCCGCTCTACCGCGTCGACCCGTCGCGCAGCCGCGCGTTCGGCGGCTCGGGCCTGGGCCTAGCCATCGCCCGCGCCATCGCGCTGGCCCACGGCGGGCGGCTGCGTGCCGAACCGTCGTCGCTCGGTGGGCTGGCCATGGTGCTGACCCTGCCGTTGAAACCCGAGGGGAGCAACACATGAGCGACCTCATCCTCATCGTCGAAGACGAGCCCAAGCTGGCCGCGCTGGTGCGCGACTATCTGCAGGCGGCCGGCTACCGCAGCGAGTGGCTGGCCGACGGGCGCCTGGCGCTGGAGAGGCTGAGGACCGGGCCCATGCCGGCGGCGGTGCTGCTGGACGTCATGCTGCCCGGCCTGGACGGCCTGGAGGTCTGCCGCGCGGTCAGGGCCTTCAGCGATGTGCCCATCCTCATCAACAGCGCCCGCGTCGAGGAGCTGGACCGCCTGCTGGGCCTGGAGCTGGGCGCGGACGACTATGTCTGCAAGCCTTTCAGCCCGCGGGAACTGGTGGCGCGGGTGAAGGCCCTGCTGCGCCGGGCCCAGGGGCGGCTGGCGCCGGTGACGCTGGTGCCGGCCGGCGGTGGCTTCTCGGTGGACGAGGCCGGCCAGCGCATCGTCTGGCAGGAGCAGGCGCTGGCATTGACGCCGGTGGAGTTCCGCCTGCTGCGCCAACTGTTGCAGCACCCGGGGCGAGTCTTCGAGCGGGCGCAGCTGCTGGACCTCATCCATGAGGACTTCCGCGACGTGTCCGACCGCGTCGTCGACAGCCATATCAAGAACATCCGCCGCAAGCTCGCGGCGTTGGAGCCGGCGCAGGAGTGCATCGCCTCGGTCTACGGCGTGGGCTATCGCCTGGATCTGCCCTGACGCGATCGCGGTTGTCGGTCTGTGTGGGCGCAGTCCCAGCGCGGTGCATCGAGGCACCAAGCTGTGGCGAAACGGCCCATTCCGGGTAAACCAGACTGCGGCCGCAATTGAATCCGCTTCCAGATTCGGATATCGTAGACAGCGTTGTCAATTTGAACGGAATCGCGGATCGGCGTGATCTCCAGCAAAGGAGCTGAGATCGCTACCAAGACTCGTCCCGATGGGTTGTGCATCAGCCAACAAGTCGGCCCGGCCACCCCGGAAAGAGTCATTTCTCCAGGTGTTGTTGATTGCGCACATCGCTTGATCAACTCGCGTAAACCCCAGCAGTACCGGGGAGGCCAAAACGTACATTACGCAGGCGCCTGGAGCAGGTATCTCTTTTTTTGAGGGATGCTGGTAACGCTACCAAACGCTGAAGACCGCGGGCCAAAAGAGTCGTCATCAATCGGCGCCAGAGCCGGCCAAGCAAGTAAGGAGACAAATGAAACACCCACAGATTTCCAAGACCCGGCGCGAGCCGCAGTTCGCGCGGCAGCTCAAGCCCGTGGCCTGGGCCTCGTCGATCGCGCTGTTGACCGGTGCCGCGGCTGTTCAGGCCCAGCAGACCGCAGCAGCACAGTCAGCCTCGACACAATCGCTCGAGACGGTCGTCATCACCGGCATTCGCAAGTCTCTTGACAGCGCTGTCACGCTGAAGCGTGAATCTCGCGGCCTGGTGGACGGCATCGTGGCCGAAGACATCGGCAAGTTCCCGGACACCAACCTCGCCGAATCGATGCAGCGCATCGCCGGCGTGTCCATCGACCGCGCCGCCAGCGGCGAGGGTTCCAAGGTCACCGTCCGCGGTGTCGGCCCCGACTTCAACCTGGTGCTGCTGAACGGCCGCCAGATGCCTTCCGGCATCATCGGCTTCGAAGGCGCCGGCGCCAATGGTTCGCGGGCCTTCGACTTCGCCAACCTGTCGTCGGACTCGATCTCGGCGCTGGAGGTGTTCAAGACGGCGCGTGCCGAATCGCCCACCGGCGGCATCGGTGCGACCATCAACATCAAGACGGCCCGCCCGCTGGACCTGCGCGAACGCGTCGCCAGCATCGGCGTGAAGGCCAACTACGACGCCTCCGTCGGCCGTCTGCCCGATCCCCTGCAGGGCAGCAAGATCACGCCGGAAGTGTCCGGCATCTACAGCGACACCTTTGCCGACCGCACCATCGGCATTGCCATCAGCGGCAGCTATTCCAAGCGCGATTCGGGCTTCAACAAGGCCTACACGCAGAACGGCTGGGGCACCAATGATCCGGCGGTCAAGTCGGTCAGCCCGACGTCCAACATCGTCAACAACCCCGCCGGCCTGTATGCGACCTCGCGCGAGCTGCGCTATTCGCTGACGGGCATGGAGCGCGAGCGCCTGAATGGCCAGGCCACGCTGCAGTTCGCGCCGAGCAAGGACCTGAAGTTCACCGTCGACTACACGATGGCGGTCAACACGACGCACTCGAAGAACGCGGAGATGTCGAGCTGGTTCAACAACTCGTTCTCCGGCGACCTGAAGGGCAGCCCCGCAACCCAGTTCACGACCGGCCCGGTCGCGGCGCCCATCGTGCAGACGGCCATCTGGGACGGCACGCATGACCTGGCCCTCAACACCGGCCAGTACGCCCAGAAGGCCAAGCTGAGCTCCACCGGCTTCAACACCGAGTGGAAGGTCAGCGATGCGCTGCGCATCAACGTCGACGCCCATCACTCGGTGTCCAAGACGACACCGGACAGCCCGTACGGCACGTACAGCACGATGGACCTGGCGATGTTCAACCAGGGCAACGCCACCGCCTACTACGACCAGAAGTTCCCGATCCTGAGCCTGCCCGGCCAGAAGTTCGACGACACCAAGCTGAACGTGACGGGCACGCAGTTCCGCAACAACCTGAGCGACCAGACGGTCGACCAGTTCCAGACGGGGGCGACCTACCGCCTCGGTTCGGACGACAAGCTGCTGGCCGGCCTGGGCTTCACCAAGACCAAGAACCGCTCCGCCAGCTACAACAACCAGAACAACGACTGGAGCGGCGTCGCTCCCTCGCTGGGCCAGTTTGCGGGCATCAGCACGGGCACCTATGGCCTGGCCGGCCTGTTCAACCGCATCCCCGGCCACGACGACTCGCGCCTGTTCCCGTCCTTCTACATGGCGGACTTCCAGAGCCTGCGTGACCGTGCCGTCAAGGTCAAGATGGCCAACACGCCCGGCATGACGCAGGCGCAGGCCGAGGCCTATTTCGCCGCCGCCCCGGACTACAGCCGTGGTGACGACTGGCGCGCGACGGAGAAGTCCAGCTCGCTGTATGGCCAGTGGGACCACGCCTTCGACTCGTCCATCCCGATGAACATCTCGGTGGGCCTGCGCTACGAGAGCACCAAGGTGGAGTCCTCGTCGCAGGTGGTGGACCACTCGGGCACGACGACCTGGGGTTCGCAGAACGAAATCAACCTGGCCTCCGGCGGCACGACCTTCGGCACCAAGTCCGGCAAGTACTCGTACTGGCTGCCCAGCATCGACTGGGATGCCGATCTGGCTGAAAACCTGAAGGTTCGCGCCAGCTATGGCGAGAACATCGGTCGCCCGGGTTGGAACCAGATGCAGGGCGGTCTGAGCCTGGGTGGCACGGCCAACCCGAACGGTGGTGGCAACGGTTCCACCGGCGACCCGGCACTGAAGCCGCTGCGTTCCAAGAACTTCGACCTGTCGGCCGAGTACTACTACGCCAAGTCGAGCTATGCGGCGGTGGGTGCCTTCTACAAGAAGGTCAGCAACTTCGTCACCACGTCGACCATCGACACGACGGTGGCGGGCATCAACAACCCGGCCAGCGGCACCTACTACAACGCAGCCCTGGCGGCTTGCGGCGGCAACACGCAGCCGCTGTGCATCCGCAACTACATCTTCCGCAACTACAACGGCCAACCGGGCGTGACCGCGACCGGCCCGCTGAACGCGGCGGAAGTTGCAGGTGTCATCACCAGCGCCGTGCCGGGTGCCACGCCGATCCCGTTCAAGGTCACGACCTTCACCAACGGGCCTGGCGACACCATCAAGGGCCTGGAGCTGAACTTCCAGCACATGTTCGGCACCAGTGGCTTCGGCGTGTCGGGCAACTACACCAAGGTGAAGACGGGCCTGAAGTTCAACAACCAGGGCACCAACCAACAGGCTGCGCTGCTGGGCGTCAGCGACTCGGCCAACCTGGTGGGTTTCTTTGAGAACGACACCTGGTCCATCCGCGGTGCCTACAACTGGCGCGGCGAGTTCCTGGCAGCAACCAGCGATGGCAATGGCAACAACCCGGTCTATACCGAGCCCTACGGTCAGGTGGACGCGTCCATCGGCTACAAGATCGGCAAGAGCCTGACCCTGCAGCTCGACCTGCTGAACCTGAACGACGGCTACATCCGTCAGCACGGTCGCACCGACGAGATGCTGGTCTCGGCCATCCAGACCGGCCGTCGTTACCTGATCGGCGCGCGCTATCGCTTCTAAGCCCTAGCCTGAGTGCTCTGCACATCCCCTCCTTCCGGAGTGGATGTGCGGCCTCCATACTTGGCCGAGTTGGGCGTGCAGACGTCCGCCTCGGCCAAACTTCTTTGCAGAATTGCCTGGCCGTCGTGGCGCGTGACCGCAGGCCCGGCACCTATTCTTCGGGGTGTGCCCCCTAACGCTGAACCCATGCCGCAACTGCTCAACAACATCACGCACAAGGACCTGCGCATCGTCACCGAGCGCGGCGCACAGTGGGGCGACAACTTCATGTCGGCGCCCGTCACGGTGGACGAATTCCGCAGGGTGCAGGCGCATTACCCCATCGTCTTCCAGCCCGACGGCAAGGGTGGCTTCGTGCCCACCGCGCTGTTCGGCTTGCAGGAGGGCCAGAACCTGTTCCTGACGCCCAACCAGGACGGCTGGGACGCCGACTATCTGCCGCTGTCGGTGCAGCGCCTGCCGTTCTCCATCGGTGTCGCCGACGACGAGCTGCGCATGATGGTCGACATGGACAGCCGACGCATCAGCGACGGCGCGCGCGGCGAGGCCGTCTTCATGCCGCACGGCGGCACGACCGACTTCACCGAGAACGCCAACGCCGTGTTGCAGACGCTGCACGAGGGGCTGCAGGCGACGACCGAATTTGTCCAGGCTTTGATGGACCACGAACTGCTGGAGCCCTTCACGCTGGACGTCGAGCGCCCGGACGGCACGCATGGCCAGCTGGCGGGCTTCTACATCGTCCACGAGGAGCGCCTCGCCGCGCTGGACGCCGGCACGCTGGGCCTGCTGCATCAGGCCGACTATCTGCTGCCTCTCTACATGGCGATCGCTTCGCTGTCCAACTTCACGCCCTTGATCAAGCGCCACCTCGCCCGCGAGGCCGCCTGAGCCCGATGCTGGAGCGCAGCGACGTCCGCGCCGAGGCCATCCCGGCCGAGGTGCTGCAGTCCACCCGGCCCGTGCTGCTGCGCGGCCTGGTGCGGCACTGGCCGCTGGTGCAGGCGGCCGAGCGTTCGGACGCCGACTTCTGCGACTACCTGCGCCGCTTCGGCCCCGACACCCGGCTGGGCTTGTGGCGGGGCGGGCCGGAGATCGCCGGGCGCTTCTTCTACAACGACGATTTCAGCGGCTTCAATTTCCAGCGCGAGACCCAAACCTTCGGCGCGTTGCTGGACGAACTGCTGGCCGGCACGCCGGACGCCCTCTACCTCGGCTCCACCGAGATCGACAGCGCCTTTCCCGGCTTGGGCCGCGACAACCCGCTGCCCGCGTTGGCCGGATTGCATCCGCATGTCAGCCTGTGGCTGGGCAACCGCATGCAGGTGGCCACGCATTTCGACCTGCCCGACAACATCGCCTGCGTCGTCTCGGGCCGGCGGCGCTTCACGCTGTTCCCGCCGGACCAGGTGGCCAACCTCTACATCGGCCCGCTGGACCTGACGCCCGCCGGGCAGCCGGTCAGCCTGGTTGACGTGACGAAGCCCGATCTCGAGCGCTTCCCGCGCTATGCGCAGGCCCTCGAGCAGGTGCAGACCTTCGAACTGCTGCCCGGCGATGCCCTCTTCATCCCCAGCCAGTGGTGGCACAGCGTGCAGGCCCTGGAGCCCATCAGCGGCCTGGTCAACTTCTGGTGGCGGCAGTCGCCGGCCTTCATGGACACGCCGCTCAACACGCTGATGATGGCCCTGCTGTCGCTGCGCGACCTGCCGCCGGCCCAGCGCGATGCCTGGCGCGCGCTGTTCGACCACTACATCTTCGACGCCGATGAAGAGACGGCGGCCCACATCCCACCCGGGGGGCGCGGCATCCTGGCGCCCATGAACGACGACAGCGCGCGCCAGCTCCGCTCGATGCTGCTGAACCGACTGAAACGATAAGCCTTGCCATGACTCCCGCTTCCCGACCCATTCGCCGCATCGTCATCGCCGGCGGCGGCACCGCCGGCTGGATGGTGGCCGCCGGTCTCTCCAAATGCCTGGGCCAGCAGTACGAGATCCGCCTCGTCGAGTCCGAAGAGATCGGCACCGTCGGCGTCGGCGAGGCCACCATCCCGACCCTGCATTTCATGCATGAGATCCTGGACCTGGACGAGAAGGAATTCATCCAGGCCACCCAGGCCACCTTCAAGCTTGGCATCCAGTTCGACAACTGGCGCAACGTCGGCGAGCACTACTTCCATTCCTTCGGCAAGACCGGCAAGGGCCACTGGACGGCGGGCTTCCACCACTTCTGGCTGGAGGCCCGCAAGCGCGGCCTGGCCAGCGACTACGGCGACTACTGCCTGGAGCTGCGCGCGGCGATGGACAACCGCTTCGCGCTGCTGCCCGACAACGGCATCAATTACGCCTACCACTTCGACGCCACGCTGTACGGCCAATACCTGCGCCGCTTCTCCGAGGCCCTGGGCGTGCAGCGCATCGAGGGCAAAATCGTCAAGGTGCACACGCAAGAGGGCAGTGGCGACATCACGGGCATCGCGCTGGACAACGGGACCTTGGTCGAAGGCGAGTTCTTCATCGACTGCACCGGCATGCGTGCCCTGCTGATCGGCGAGACCCTGGGCGTCAAGTACGAGAGCTGGTCGCAATGGCTGCCTTGCGACAGTGCCCTGGCCGTGCAAACCACGTCCGTCGGCGAGCCCGTGCCCTACACCCGCTCCATCGCCCATCCCTGGGGCTGGCAATGGCGCATCCCGCTGCAGCACCGTGTCGGCAACGGCGTCGTCTTCAGCAGCCAGCACATCAGCGACGACGAGGCCAAGGCAGCCCTGCTTGCCAATGTGCAGGGCGAAGTGCTGCGCGAGCCGCGCGTCATCCGCTTCAAGCCCGGCCAGCGCGAGCAGGTCTGGAAGCAGAACTGCGTTGCCATCGGCCTGTCCAGCGGCTTCCTGGAACCGCTGGAGTCCACCAGCATCCACCTGATCCAGAAGGGCCTGACGCGCCTCGTCGAACTCTTCCCGACCGATGGCATCCGCCAGAGCGACATCGACGAATACAACAACCAGGCCCGCGATTCCATCGAGCACATCCGCGACTTCATCATCCTGCACTACCACGTCACCAACCGGGACGACTCGGCGTTCTGGCGCCAGTGCCGGGAGATGGACGTGCCAGCATCGCTGAAGCACCGCATCCAGCTCTTCCGCGACACGGCCCGCTTCGCGCCGCAGGCAGGTGATCTCTTCGCCGAGAACTCCTGGGTCCAGGTCATGATGGGCCAGGGCATCGTGCCGGCCAGCCACCATCCCATCACGCGGCAGATGGGCAACGCCGCCCTGGCCGACTTCCTGGGCGACATCCGCAAGGACGTGGCGCGCACCTTGATGAAGCTGCCCAGGCATCAGCAGTTCATCGATCATTTCTGCCCGGCGCCCAAGGTCGACGTGGGCGCGCCGGCCCAGCCGGGCTTGCGCATCAACCCTGACGCCAAGCTGCAGACGCTGACGCTGGCCAATGGCTCGCGCGTGTATGTCGTCGACGACTTCGCGCAGGAGCCCGAGGCGCTGGTCGCGCTGGCCCGGTCCATGGCATCGCGTTTCGAGGTGCCAGCGGGCCATCCCTATCCGGGCCCGCAGCTGGCCTTGCCTTACAGCAGCGTGGCGGAGCTGGACGCCTATTTCCAGCGCCGGCTCGGCACCGAGCTGGGCGCTGGCGCGTCGCTGGGCATGTTCGCGCGCTTCTCGCGGGTCACGCAGGAGGCGTCGACGCTGGATGCGCGGCAGCGCATCTGCCACCGCGATGACTCCGGCCTCGCCGCGGGCGAGATGGTTTGCGCCTCCGTCCATTACCTCTTCCGGGATGCCAGCCTCGGCGGCACGGTCTTCTTCCGCTCGCTGATGTCCGACAGCGAGACCCAGCAGTTCCGTCGCGACGCCGGCACGCTGGAGGCCAGCGCCTTCGGCGACAAATACGGCATCCCGCCGGGCTATATGACCGAGAGCAACCGCTACTTCGAGGTCATCGGCCGCGTGCCGGCGAAATGGAATCGAGCCATCTTCTACGACGGTGGCATCTTCCATTCCGGCGACATCCCCTGGGCGACGCCGGCGGCCTACCGCGAAGAGCCGGGCCGCCTCACCATCAACGCCTTCTTCAAGAGCCGTCGCCCCTGACGCGGGCCTGCGCCGCCGCCAGTTCGGCGTCCAGGGCTTGGGCCCGCCGGGCTGCCGGGCGGGAGCGCAGGCGCGCGGCATAGGCCTCCACGGCCGGTGTCGCCGGCATCATCTGGAAGGCCAGCATGTCGGCCAGGGCATGGCCCCACAGGAAGTCGGCCACCGTCAGGCGTTCGCCCAGCCACCAGGGCCGGCCATCGGCCAGTTGCTGCTGCACCAGCTGCACGACGCTGTCGAAGCTGCCATAGGGCGACCAGGATGGCGCGCAGTCCTCGCGCTTGAGGGCGCGGTCCGTCATGGCCGGCTCGAAGCAGGAGCCGTAGAACACCAGCCAGCGCAACAGGGCGCCGCGCAGCGGGTCGCCCACCGGCGGCACCAGGCCGCGTTCGGGATGGAGCTCGGCGAGGTAGAGGTAGATGGCCGCCTGCTCGGTGATGAGGACGCCCTCGTGCAGCAGCGCCGGCACCTTGCCCATCGGGTTGACGTCGAGGTAGGCGGGCTCGCGCTGCTGCTGGCGCGTCAGGTCGAGAACGTGCAGCTCGTGCTCGGCCTGCAGTTCCTCGATGAGGATGCGCACGCCGGCTGAGCGGCTGTTGGGGGCGTGGAAGAGGGTGACAAGACGCTTCATGAGGATGTCGGGTGGAGAGAAGAGGGCGCCGTTGTAGGCTGCGGCCCCCGCCGCCGTCTTGGAAAAACACGCATGACCGACACCAGCCCCTTGCGCGCCGTGACCAGCCGGGCCAAGGGCGTCGTCGACCCGGCCATGGCGCAGCGCAAGTTCCGCCTGGCTCGCTACGAGCCTGCGCCCGACCTGGCGCCGTTTCTGGACTACCACTGGATCGTCGAATGGGACCTGCGCGGCCAGCCCGACTTCGTGCAGCGCACCTTGCCCTATCCGGTCGTCAACATCGTCTTCGACGCCGAGCTGACCGCCATCTTTGGCGTCGTCAGTGGGTCGTATGAGCATCGCCTCACGGGTGCCAACCGCGGCCTCGGCCTGCGCTTTCGGCCGGGTGGCTTTCGCGGCCTGCTCGGGCGGCCGCTGCACACCATCACCGACATCCACCTGCCGCTGTCGGCCGTGCTGCCGTTGGATGACGTGCAGGCCGAGCGCGCGGTGCTGAGCCAGCCTGACGACGCCGGCATGATTGCCGCCGCCGAAAACCTGCTGCGCCCTTTGCTCGGCGAGCCCGACCCCAAGGTGGACCGGCTCAACGCGCTGCTGGTCCAGGCCCAGAGCGACCCCACGCTGACGCGCGTCGACGAACTGGCCGAGCGCGCCGGCGTCGGCATGCGGGCCCTGCAGGCCTGGTTCAGCGACTATGTGGGCGTCAGCCCCAAATGGGTCATCCGTCGCTACCGCCTGCACGAGGCCGCCGACCAGCTTGCCAGCGGCGCCGAGCTGGACCTGGCCGACCTGGCCCAGCGCCTGGGCTATTACGACCAGGCCCATCTGACGCGCGACTTCAGCCGCCTGGTGGGCAAGCCGCCCCAGGCCTACCGCAGCCCGCCTCGATAATCGCCAGATGACCACTTCCATCACCATCGCCACGCGCGAAAGCCGCCTGGCGCTGTGGCAGGCCGAGCATGTCCAGGCCCGCCTCGCCGACGAGCTCGGCATCACCGCCGCGCTGCTGGGCATGACGACGCGCGGCGACCAGATCCTCGACCGCACCCTGTCCAAGATCGGCGGCAAGGGCCTGTTCGTGAAGGAGCTGGAGGCCGCCCTGGCCGAAGGCCGCGCCCAACTGGCCGTGCATTCGCTGAAGGACGTGCCCATGGAGCTGCCCGAGGGCTTCGTGCTGGCCGCCGTGCTGGAGCGCGAAGACCCCCGCGACGCCTTCGTTTCCAATGACTACGCCTCCGTGGCTGAACTGCCCGAGGGCGCCGTCGTCGGCAGCTCCAGCCTGCGCCGCGTCACCCAGCTGCTCAGCCTGCGCCCCGACCTGCGCGTCGAGCCGCTGCGTGGCAATCTCGACACGCGCCTGCGCAAACTTGACGAGGGCGGTTATCACGCCATCGTGCTGGCCGCTGCCGGCCTGAAGCGCCTGGGCCTCGCCAACCGTGTGCGCGGCTATTTCGAAGTCGACCAGATGCTGCCTTGCGCAGGGCAGGGCGCCCTGGGGCTGGAGATCCGTGCCGATGACGTGGGCCTGGCCGAAGCGCTTGCCAAGCTCATCCACCTGCCGACGCTGCTGGCCTGCGAGGCCGAGCGCGCCGTCTCGCGTGCCCTGGGCGGCAGCTGCAGCCTGCCGCTGGCGGCCCATGCCCGGTGGCTCGATGGCAGCCTGCGCCTGGATGCCGCTTTGGGACATGTCGAGGCTCACACCTCGCCGCTGTTGCGCGCCACTGCTGCCGCCCCGGTGGCCGATGCCGCCGCCGCCCGTGCCCTGGGCCAGCAAGCGGCCGCCCGCCTGCGCGAACTGGGCGCCGGCTCCTACCTGCCTGGATGACGAAGTTGATCGTCACGCGCCCCCGGCCGCAATGCGCGGCCTGGCTGGCGCGTCTGGCTGAACTGGGCGTCAAGGCCGTGGCCTTGCCGCTCATCGAGATCCTGCCGGCCCGAGATCCGGCGCCGGTCGCGGCGGCCTGGGCGGGATTGGAGCAGGTGGATCTGGCCGTCTTCGTCAGCCCCAACGCCGTCGAGCAGTTCTTCCAGCATGCCGACCGCCCCTGGCCGACCGGCACGCTGGCGGCCTGCGTCGGGCCGGGCAGCGCGCAAGCGCTGATCGAGCACGGTGTACCGGCCGGGCAGGTCGTCCAGCCCGCCGCCGATGCAGCCAGCCTGGACTCCGAACACCTCTGGCAACAACTGTCACCGCGCCGCGCCTGGGCCGGTGCCCGCGTGCTGCTGTTGCGGGGCGACGGCGGGCGCGAGTGGCTGGCCGAGCGACTGAGCGCCGCAGGCGCACATGTCGAAGCCGTGACAACCTATCACCGCAGCGGCCCTCGCTTCGATGCCGCCGAACAGGCCCTGCTGGACGCCGTTCGCGCAGAGCCCACAGGCTTTGTGTGGCTGTTCAGCAGCGCGGAGGCGGTTGGCCATCTTCAACACCTGGCGCTGGCCGGACAGCGCGCCATCGCCACCCATGAGCGCATTGCCGAGGCCGCCCGCGCGGCTGGGTTCCATCCTGTGGTTTTGGCGCGACCGGCCCCTGAAGCGGTGACTCAGGCCCTGAAAGGCCTCTGACAGAATCTGGCGCACTGTGAGTGAGCCGATCCCTGTTGTCGCCGCGGCCGAGCCCGCCGCCCCGCCGCCCCCTTCCATCCCCGCTCTGCCGGTCTGGCTGCCATGGCTGCTGGCCCTGCTGGGCGCCGCCGTGGTGCTCTGCGTCGTGCTGGCCTGGCAGAGCCTGTCGCGCCAGCAGTCGCTGGAGCAGGAGCTGGTGCGCCGCCAGGAGGCCAGCCAGGCCCAGGCCGCCGAGGCGCGCCTGGCCGCCAAGCAGTCGGCCGAGCTGGTGCGTGACACGGCCGCCAAGGTCTCGCTGCTGGATGCCCGCCTGGCCGAGGTGGCCCTGCAGCGCGGCCAACTGGAGGAGCTGATCCAGTCCATGTCCCGCTCGCGCGACGAGAACGTCGTCGGCGACATCGAGGCCGCCATCCGGGTGGCCCTGCAGCAGACCCAGATCACCGGCAGCGCCGAACCCCTGGTCGCCACGCTGAAGCAGGCCGACGAGCGCCTGCTGCGCTACAAGCAGCCGCGCATGGAAGGCGTGCGCCGCGCCGTCGCGCGTGACCTGGACCGCGTCAAGGCGGTCGCCGTCGTCGACGTGTCGACGCTCACCATCAAGCTCGACGAAGTCGTGCGCATGGCGGATGAACTGGCCCTGGTGTCGAGCAACGAGGCGGCGCCCAAGCCGCGCGATGAGCGCAACGGTGATGCCGCCAAGGAGCGTGATCGCGTTGCACGGCTGCAGCGCGAGCAGGCGGCGGCCGCCGCCGACGGCAAGCTGGCCCTGTGGTGGTGGCAGGCCAGCCAACAACTGTCGAGCTGGACCGGCCTGGTCTGGGGTGAAGCCAAGACCCTGCTGCGCGTGACGCGCATCGACCATCCCGAAGCGGCGCTGATCTCGCCTGACCAGAGCTTCTTCCTGCGCGAGAACCTCAAGCTGCGCCTGCTCAACGCCCGGCTGGCCCTGCTGAGCCGCCAGTTCGACACGGCACAAAGCGATCTGCGTGACAGCCAGGAGATGCTGAACCGCTACTTCGACACGCGCTCGCGCAAGGTCAGTGCGGTGACGGAGTTGCTGCGCCAGGTCGCCGGCCAGGCGCGCCAGGTCACCGTGCCCCGACCCGACGACACCCTCGCCGCCTTGACGGCCGCAGCGGCTGGACGCTGACATGCGCTTGGTCATCTGGCTGGTCCTGCTTTTCGTCGTCGCCGTCGTCGCGGCCCTGACCCTGGGCAGCAACGACGGTCTTGCCAGCTTCTACTGGGCCGGCTGGCGCCTGGACATCTCTCTCAACCTCTTCCTGCTGCTGCTGGTGGCGAGCTGCTTCGCCCTGGTCACGGCCATCCAGGCCATCGAGGCGCTGACGACCCTGCCCAAGCGCGCCCGTGAGTGGCGGCTGGCTCAGCGCGAGCGCAGCGCCCAGTTGGCCCTGCGAGAGGCCCTGGTCGAGCTTTTCGGTGCGCGCTTCAGCCGTGCCCAGAAGGCCGCCCAAAAGGCGCTCAACATCCAGTCCGCCACGCCCGAGCTGGCGGCCGACCAGTCCTTCATGGCCCTGGCCCATCTGCTGGCCGCAGCCAGTGCCCACCGCCTGCAGGACCGCCGCCACCGCGACGAACAGCTGGCCCGCGCCCTGGACCTGGCCCATCGCACCGGTGGCGCGCGCGCCCAGGAAGACGGCGCCCGCCTGCTGGCCGCCGAATGGGCGCTGGACGACCGCGATGCCACGCGTGCCCTCAGCGTGCTCGGTGAGCTGGCGCCCGGCGTCGCCCGCCGCACCCAGGCCCTGCGCCTGCGCCTGCAGGCCTCGCGGTTGGCGCGCCAGCCACTGGATGCGCTGCGCACCGCGCGCCTGCTCGCCAAGCACCAGGCTTTCTCCAAGGTGGCGGCCCAGGGGCTGTTGCGGTCTCTGGCCTTCGAGGCCCTGGACGGCGCCCGCGACGTCGATCAACTGCGCTCCGTCTGGCAGCAGCTGGACCCCGCCGATCGTCGCGACCCTCTCGTCGCTGCGCGTGCTGCCCAATGTGCCGGTCAGCTCGGGGCGCCTGATGACGGCCGCGGCTGGCTGCGCCCCTTCTTCGACGACCTGGCCGAACTGCAGTCCGACGACCGCGTGGCGCTTGCCAATGCGCTGGTGCCGGTGCTGGCCGGCTGCGGGCCGGACTGGTTGCAGCGCCTGGAGTCGGCCCAGTCGCGTTTCCCGCGCGAGCGCGCCCTGGCCTATGCGCTGGGTCACGCGCTGGCCGAGCGTCAGCTCTGGGGCAAGGCGCGGCTGATGCTGGAGGCTGCTGCCGACGACGTGACCATGGCGGCAGCGGCGCGCCGCCGCAGCTGGCTGGCGCTGGCGGCATTGGCCGAACAGGAGGGCGACGAGGGCCGTCGTGCACGCTGCTTCGAGGCTGCCGCGCGCCTCCCCTGAAGGGCGTTTTCAAAACAATTGCTAAAAAAACCTCGAAGTCTTGCCGGACCCCGAAAAATCTGGCTATACTGTGAGGCTTCAGCGGCTGTAGCTCAGTTGGATAGAGTACTTGGCTACGAACCAAGGGGTCGTGGGTTCGAATCCTGCCAGCCGCACCATAATAAAAAGAGAATCAACGGGTTAGATGCGAAAGCGTCTAACCCGTTTTCCGTTTCTGGGTTTGTGTTTGCATAGCGGCGACGCCGGCGTTCTGCTGCGATATCCGCAAACTCTCCCTCTTTGCTGAAGCCGCGCAGGCGATGCCTCGCGACCTCGTCAAGCACCCCCGGGAAGACCCCCGTGTCGGCGGCGCTTACAACGAGCGAGTTACTTCAGATCGACGCTGCTGGCAAGTGATTGATTTCACGAATCAATCGCCTTGCGGCTCAATTTTTGCTTTTAGACCTGCATCGGAAGCTTGCCTCCGACATTTCGCAGGGCGTCTCGCGCTGTGCGGGTACGCATGCAATTCAGCCAACACTCCTCATGGGAAAGGTCGATCATGTCGTCTCGAACAACAAGATTACTTGCCAGCAGTTGGGTCGCGGCCGCACTGTTTGCCACCAGCGCGGCGCATGCCAACCTCGTGACGAACAGCGGCTTCGAAACGGGAGATTTGATGGGATGGTCCAGCGTGACCGATCCTTTTTATGACGGCGTAGACGGAAATGCCCCGCACGATGGCAGCTACGCCGCCTTCTTTGGTGGAGCCGGCAGTTCCATCACCCAGACGATCGCCACGGTCGCGGGCGCCACCTACAAGATTTCGTTCTGGCTTCAATCGGAAGCTGACGTGACCGGCGCAGCCGGCAACAACGCCTTCAGCGTCGACTTTGGCTCGCCCACCGGCCTGAGCCTCACGAATGTCGGTGCCTTCGGCTACACCTACTACGAAATCCTCTTCGCCGCGTCAGGCGCATCGACCGATCTGACCTTCAACTTCAGCCAAGGGCCTGCCTTCTGGGACCTGGACTCGGTCAGCGTCACCCTCCCTGAGCCCGGCAGCATGGCCTTGCTGGCCGCGGCGGGCGTGGGGGGCATTGCGGCCTCCAGGCGCCGCAAGCAGGCCGACACCAGCGCCTGACGAGTTTGAAGACCGACGCCGGGCTCAGTGCCCGGCTTTGCTTTTGGTGCTGCCGACTCCGCCGCGGGGTCGCAGCAGGCTGCAGCACTTCGCTGCTCGGTGATCAGGAAGCCCGTGGGGCATCCCACGGCCAACAGGAGCGAGAAATGTCTACTAGCGTTGTTCGCAAGTCGGCCATCAGCGCCGCCATCGCCATACTGGGTTCAACCATCGGCGCCTCGTCGATGGCCCAGGAAGCCTTTCAACCCGTCGGCAGCGATGCCGCCCTGGACCAGGGCTTCGTCCAGCGGGCCAATGAAACCCAGCTCACCACGGTGATGGTGATGCTGTCCGGCGACTCGGTCGTCAAGATGGAGCACCGGCTCGGCCGGCGCATGGAGCGCGGCGAGCGCGAAGCCGTTGCCAATGCCCGCAGGGCCGATCAGGACACCATGAGGCCGCACATCGAGCGTCTGGGCGGCAAGGTGCTGGCCCGCCTGCAGAACGCGCTCAACGGCATCAAGATCCAGGTGCCCAAGAACCGCATCGCGGCATTGCGCCGGCTGCCCGGCGTCGTCGACGTCAAGGCGGTCGGCACCTACAGCCGCTTGAACGCCAACGAAGTGCAGCTGGGCGGCGGACCGGCCGCCTGGCAGTCGACGCTGGGTGCCTTCCAGGGCCAAGGCGTCAAGATCGCCATCATCGATACCGGCATCGACTACACCCATGCCAACTTCGGTGGCCCGGGCACCGTGGCCGCCTACAACACGGCGCGGGCCAGCAGTGCGCTGGCCCCCGATCCCAGCCTCGTCGGCCCGGGTGCTCCCAAGGTCAAGGGCGGCATCGACCTGGTCGGTGACGCCTATACCGGCGGCAACACGCCGGTGCCCGATCCCAATCCGCTGGATTGCCGCTTCAACGAGGGCGACACCGTCGGCCACGGCAGCCATGTGGCCGGCACGGCGACCGGCCTGGGCGTGCTGACCAATGGGCAGACCTATACCGGCAGCTACAGCGCGTCGGCCTATGCGTCCAACAGCTTCCTCATCGGCCCGGGCATGGCACCCAAGGCTGACCTCTACTTCGCCCGCGTCTTCGGTTGCAACGGCAACACCAATGTCGTGGCCGAGGCCATCGACTGGGCAGTGGCCCAGGGTGTGGACGTCATCAGCATGTCGCTGGGGTCCAACTTCGGCAATGTCGGCAATACGGACGGCGGCAGCATGGCCGAGGCGCAGGCCGTTGCCGATGCGACGGCGGCTGGCATCATCGTCGTCGCGGCCTCCGGCAATGCCGGGCCGACGCCCTACATCACCAGCGCTCCGGGCGTCTTCGACGGTGCGATCTCGGTGGCAGCCACCGACGCGCTGGCCGGCATCCCGACCGCGAAGCTGGCGCTGGCCGGCGGCGCCAACATCACGGTGCAGAACTCCAATGGCGCATCCTTCACCAACGGCAGCAGCTATGCGATCCGCGTGCTGCGCAATCCCGACGGCACCGTTTCCCTGGGCTGCAATCCCAACGAATACGACCCGGCCGTGACCGGTGTCAGCCTGGCCGGCAAGATCGTCGTGACCGCGCGCGGCACTTGCGCCCGCACCTTCCGCGCCGGTGCAGCCCAGCACTTCGGCGCTGCCGCTGCGGCGCTGATCAACAACGCGGCCGGTTTCCCGGCCTATGAGGGACCCATCCCGGGCGGCGCGGCCGACCCGAACTCGGGCAACATCTACGAACCGGTGTCCATTCCGTTCTTCGGGGTGGCGCTGGCCGATGCGAACACCCTCGCCGGACCGACCGGTGGGCCGGCACCCGCCACCGCGGCGGCAACGAACACCGGCATCAATCCAAATGCGGGCTTCGAGAAGATCGCCAGCTTCTCGTCGGCCGGGCCGCGCATCGGCGACAGCTCGCTGCGCCCGGGCGTGACGGCGCCTGGCGTCGCCGTGGTGTCGGTGGCCTCGGGCACGGGCAACAGCTCGCAGGTGCTGTCCGGCACCTCGATGGCCACGCCACTGGTCGCCGGCGTCGCCGCGCTGGCCAAGCAGGCCCACCCAGGCTGGTCGCAGCCCGACCTGCGGGCCGCCATCGTGCAGACGGCGGCGCCCAACATGATGCTGGACATGCTGCAGCGCAATGAAGGCGGCGGCCTGGTCCAAGCCCAGCCGGCCACGGCCACGCAGGCCATCGTGCGCATGCCCAGCGAAAGCGTGGGTTTCGGCTTCGCCGACCTGCTGGCCGACTTCAGCATGACCAAGAACATGACGGTGCACAACGCCGCTACCAAGGCGGTGCAGTTCAACATCACCGCGGTGAAGAACTCCGGTCCGGCGGGCGCGGCCATTACCGTGCCGGCCTCGGTCATCGTCAACGCCAACAGCGACGCCATCGTCCCGGTGCGCCTGGATGTGCCGGCCGCCTCCATGGGCGGCGGCACGGGCTTCCAGGACGTCGGCGGCTATATCCAGCTGACGCCGGCCAACTCGCGCATGAACGCCAACGTCAAGCTGTCGGTGCCCTTCTACATGGTGGGCCACAGCCGCTCCAATGTGGACGTTGGCGTGACGGGCAACACGATGAACTTCACCAATGCGGGTGGTGTGATTTCCTCCACCCCGACCTTCTTCACGTGGGGCCTGTCGCAGCCAGCGCCGCAGGGCATCCAGCAGGTCGATGTGCGGGCCGTCGGTGCGCGGCTGTCGGGTACCAACGTCATCTTCGGCGTCAACACGCACAACCGTACGTCGACGACGCTGGCCTCGCAGGAGTTCGACATCTGCATCGACACCAGCGGCGGCCCCGGCTTCACGCCGAACAAGGTGTTGATCGGCATCAATGGCTCGCTGCTCAGCAGCAGCCTGGCGGTCTCGCAGTACGCGACGGCGATCTTCCCGACCGACGCCAACTGCAACATCAATGGCGGCGGGTCGTTGCTGTTCACGGTGACGCAGCCGACCGATAACTCGACCTTGCAGCTGCCGGTGCCGCGCGCCGGCGCTGCCGGCCTGGGTCTGACGGCCGCTCAGCCGCGCTTCAAGTACGTGGTACGCTACTTCGGCACCGATGGCATGGGTGCGCAGATGCCCGGCATCGGCAGCTTCAATGCCTTCTCGCCGGCCATCAGCTTCGGTGCTGCACCGACGGTGGCAGTCAATGGCACGGGCTCGGCGACCTTCACGGTCAACAGCGCCGAGCTGGCCAACACGCCGGCCCTGGGCGTCATGGTCACCATGCCCGACAACGTGTCCGGCGCTGCCCAGGCGAAGTTGTTGAACTTCTGAGCGAAGCGCCTCGCCATTTCATCCCAGTCGACGCCTCGGAGTTCGCTCCGGGGCGTTTTTCGTTCAGCGACTGAAGCGCGGCGCGGTGGCCGGCTGCCAATGGCCGTCCTCGGACTGCTGGAAGCTGGCCCGGGCTTGCGCGTGCGGGTGCAGCGGCGCCTCGGCCAAGCTCAGCACAGGGGCGAAGCAGACATTCGTGCCTTCCAGCAGGGCTGTCCACTCGTCTCGCGTCTTCTCGCGAAGGCGTGCAGCCACGCGTTCGCGCAGGGCCGGCCACTGGCGGCGGTCGTGCTGGGCTGAGGGAGGGACATCGTCAAAGCCCAATCGCTGCAGCAGCTCGGCGTAGAACTGCGGCTCCAGCGCGCCCAGGGACACGAAGCGGCCGTCGGCGCATTCGAAGCAGTCGTAGAAGGGCGAGCTGTGCAGGAAGAAGTTCTGTGCCGGCTCGTCGCTCCAGCGCCCGGCCGCGCGCAGCGAGTGCATCAGCGTGGACAGCAGGCCCACGCCGTCCACCATGGCCGCGTCGACGACCTGGCCCCGGCCGCTGCGCTGGGCTTCCCACAGCGCGGCCATCAATCCAAAAGCGAGGAACATCGCGCCGCCGCCCATGTCGCCGATCATCGTGACCGGGATGCTGGGGGCCACGCCGGCGCGCGTCGCGGCCGATAGCACGCCGGTCAGCGCGACATAGTTGATGTCATGCCCCGCCGCCTGGGCCAGCGGGCCGGTCTGGCCCCAGCCCGTCACGCGGCCGTACACGAGGCGGGGGTTGCCGGCCTTGAACACATCCGGCCCCAGGCCCAGGCGCTCCATGACGCCGGGCCGAAAGCCTTCGATCAGCGCGTCCGCGCCTTCGATGAGGCGCTTCGCCTCGGCCAGGCCCTCGGGCGTCTTCAGGTCCAGGTAGACGCGCCGTTTGCCGCGGTCCAGGGTCTTGCCCATGTCCAGCACCTGGCCACCCGGGCGTTCGATGACGAGCACATCGGCGCCATGGTCGGCCAGCAGCATGCCGGCCATCGGGCAGGGGCCGATGCCGGCCATTTCGATGACACGCAGGCCCGTCAGGGGGCCGGTGGAGGAGGGCGCTTGCATCGGACAATGCTCGCATGAACAAGGCCTTCACCAAGGAATCCGATTCGGCCGACGATGACGACGGCGACGGCCCTTCGCTGCCCGCTCTGCCGGCCGGTACGCGCAACTACATGACACCGGGCGGCTACGCGCGGCTGCGCGCCGAGTTCATGCAGCTCATCGATGTCGAGCGGCCCAAGATGGTCGAGACCGTGTCCTGGGCCGCCAAGAACGGCGACCGCTCGGAAAACGGCGACTACCTCTACGGCAAGAAGCGGCTGCGCGAGATCGACCGCCGCCTACGCTTCCTGACCAAGCGCCTGGACATCGCCGAGGTCGTCGACCCCAGTGCCCACCATGGCAGCGAGCAAATCTTTTTCGGCGCGACGGTGACCTATGCCACCGCGAAGGGCGACGAGAAGACCATCACCATCAAGGGCATCGACGAGTCCGACAGCCTGGCCGGCGAGGTCAGCTGGATTTCTCCTATCGCCCGCACCCTGCTGAAGGCGCGCGTCGGCGACGAACTCAACCTCGTCACGCCGGTGGGCGTCGAGAAGATCGAAGTCGTCGAGGTCAGCTACCCGGCACCGCTAGCGACCTGACCCTCTCGGGCCGAGCGACGGGCCGCCCCTAGCCGGCCCGGCTGGCGATGTTGCCCGGGTTCAACGCCCGGGCAATCGCCGTCCCCCAGGGGGACCGGCTGGGCTTGCGCGCGTCCAGCGCCGCAAGACCAGACGATGGGCTCAAGGCTTGACGCGCCAGACGCGCTGCACGGGCGCCGTGCGGCGCAGCACGCGCAGCACGTCGGCCAGATGCAGGCGGTCGCGCACGGCGATCAACAGCGTCATCTCGGCAGTCTCGCGCAACTGCGCCTCGTCGCTCATCGAGATGTGGGTGATGTCGGCCTCGGCCTGGGCGACGGCCTGCGCCACCTGGGCCAGCACGCCCTTGCCATTGATCATCAGCAGCGCGATGCCGGCCTCGAAGCTGCGCGTCAGCTCCTCGGCCCATTCGACCTGGATCCAGTGTTCGCTGTCGCGCTGGAACAGGCGCCGGCCGACGGCGCATTCGCAGGTGTGCACGACCAAGCCTTCGCCGCGGCCCAGATAGCCGCGCACCTCGTCGCCGGGGATGGGGCGGCAGCAGCTGGCGAGCTGCACCGAGGCGCCCTCGCTGCCGTCGATGGTCACGCTGCCCTGGCCCGAAGGTTGTTCGGTGAAGCGCCCCAGCGTCAACGCCAGCGCGTCGGGCTTCTGCCCTTGTTCGGCCATCAGCCGCGCCAGCTTCTTGGCGATGATGGTGGCGATCTTGCGACCCGCGCCGATGTCAACCAGCAACTGCTCGGTGCTGGCACTGCCGGCCCAGGTGGCCAGCTCATGCCAGATGGGCGCAGCCGGGTCGTCCACTTCCAGGCTGGGCAGGCCCAGGCCCTCGGTGCGCATGGCCTGGGCCAGCATCTTCTCGCCCAGCTCGCGCGACTCCTCCTGCTCCAGGTCCTTCAGGTAGTGGCGGATCTTGGAGCGGGCACGGCCGGTGCGCACCAAGCTCAGCCAGGCGGGGTTGGGGCTGGCGCCGGGGGCGGTGATGATCTCGACGATGTCGCCGCTGCGCAGTTCGGCCCGCAGCGGCACGGCCTCGCCATTGACCTGGGCAGCGACGCAGTGGTCGCCGACGTCGGAGTGGATGGCGTAGGCGAAGTCCACCGGCGTCGCACCCTTGGGCAGGGCCATGATCTTGGACTTGGGCGTGAAGACGTAGATCGCGTCGGGGAAGAGGTCGATCTTGACGTGCTCGAGGAACTCGTTGGCGTCGCGCGTCTCGTCCTGGATGTCGATCAGGCTCTGCAGCCAGCGCGCATTGGCCTGCTGGGCGATCAGGGCCGAGGCCTGCTTGCCGCGGCTCTTGTAGATCCAGTGCGCGGCCACGCCCTGTTCGGCGATCTGGTGCATGCCCTCGGTGCGCAGCTGGAACTCCAGCGGCGTGGCCAGCGGCCCCATCAGCGTCGTGTGCAGGGACTGGTAGCCGTTGTCCTTGGGTGTGGCGATGTAGTCCTTGAAGCGCCCGGCCTGGGGCTTGTAGAGCTGGTGCAGCACGCCCAGGGCCGTGTAGCACTGCAGCGGCTCCTCGGTCAGGATGCGAAAGCCGAAGATGTCGCTGACCTGGGCGAAGGACAGGCCACCCTTCTCGCGCATCTTCTTGTAGATGGAATAGACCGTCTTCTCGCGCCCCTGCACCTCGACGCGCAGACTGGCCTTGGCGAAGGCGGCGCGGATCTCGGCCTCGATGCGCGACACCAGGTCGCGCCGGTTGCCGCGCGCCTTGCCCACGGCCTTGCTGAGGGCCGCGTAGCGCCAGGGGTGGAAATACTGGAAGGAGAGGTCCTGCAGTTCGCGGAAGGTCTGGTTCAGGCCCAGGCGATGGGCGATGGGCGCGTAGATGTCGAAGGTCTCGCGCGCGATGCGGCGGGCCTTGTGCGGCGCCATGGCGCCCATGGTGCGCATGTTGTGCAGGCGATCGGCCAGCTTGATGAGGATGACGCGCAGGTCGCGCGCCATGGCCAGCAGCATCTTGCGGAAGGACTCGGCCTGCGACTCCTCCTTGGTGGAGAACTGCAGCTTGTCCAGCTTGGTCAGGCCGTCGACCAGATCGGCCGTCGTCGCGTCGAACTTCTCGATCAGCTCGGCCTTGGAGACGCCGCAGTCCTCGACGACGTCGTGCATCAGGGCCGCCATCAGGGCCTGGGCGTCCAGCCGCCATTCGGCGCAGATGCCGGCCACGGCGATGGGGTGGGTGATGTAGGGCTCGCCGGTAGCGCGCTTCTGGCCCAGGTGGGCCTCGTCGGCGAACTTGTAGGCCTCGCGCACCCGCTTGACCTCTGCCTTGCTCAGGTAGCCGAGCTTGGGGGCGAGCGCGTCAAAGGAAGCCGCTTCTGCCTGCGTCGGCGGAGCTTTCTCGCGCAGACCGGGCAGAAACCAGGCGGTAAGGGAACGTTGGGCCATATGGGCCCCGAATTTATACGAAGCCCAAATGACGACGGGCGTCCTGGGACGCCCGTTTCATGTTCAGCGGAGTCTGACTTAGACCGGAACCTTGCGCAGCATCTCGATACCGACTTCGCCGGCAGCGATTTCGCGCAGGGCGGTGACGCCGGGCTTGTTCTTGCTCTCGATGCGGGGGCTGTGGCCCTGGCTCAGCATGCGGGCGCGGTAGGTGGCGGCCAGCACGAGCTGGAAGCGGTTCGGGATCTTGGTCAGGCAGTCTTCGACGGTGATGCGGGCCATGGTGTTCCTTGTGATTTGCGCGATCAGGGCAGATCGAGCGCCTGAAAGACGGCCGAGCGGTTTCGGCGCTGAGCCGCGTATTTTAGCCGTTGTGCGTGGACGATGGTCTTGAGATCGAAAACAGCCGTGTCGAACACCGCGTTCACGACGACGAAATCGAAGTGCTGGGCCTGGGCAACCTCGATGCGCGCGTTGTTCATGCGCGTGGCGATGATCTCGGGCTGGGTGTCGCCACGGCGGTTCAGGCGCAGGCGCAGTTCGTCCCAGCTCGGCGGCAGGATGAAGATCAGCACCGCATACGGGAAGAGCTGCTTGATCTGCAGGGCGCCCTGGTAGTCGATCTCCAGCACGACGTCTTCGCCATGCTGCAGGCGCTGCTCGATGCCGGCGCGTGAGGTGCCGTAGAGGTTGCCGTGCACCTCCGCCCATTCGAAGAAGTCGCCGTGGTCGACCTTGGCGCGGAACTCTTCCGGTGTGATGAACCAGTATTCGCGGCCGTGCTGCTCCTGGCCGCGCGGCGCGCGCGAGGTGTGGGAGACGGAGACGGCCAGTCGGGAGTCCAGCTCCAGCAGGGCCTTCACGAGGCTGGATTTGCCGGCGCCGCTGGGGGCGGCGACGACGAAGAGATTGCCGGGGTATTCCATGGATTTTTGCGATGGGGGTGCGCTGTCGCTGCGGCTAAGTGCCTGTCAATCCAACAGTTTTTCTTGCCGCCCCGCGATTGATCAAGCACGAACTTTAGCTTGCGGCCACAGCCGGCCCCCCTGGTTCCGGTGGCGAGGTCCGGCATTTTTGGCATTCAGACGTGGAATTTGGCTCCCGATCCGGCAGTACCGTGGCGGCTTGTCCGACGTGCCCGGCGGCTGGTCATCCTTATCTTGAGCCCGTCGTTAAGGCATGACGAGGTCGCACGATGCCACGCTATCAGCGCTACGAGGTCCATCCCGACAACCCGCAGACCAGGCTGCTGCAGGCGGCTGACCAGCATTTGCGCTCAGGCGCGATCGTGGCGCTGCCGACGGCGGCCGGCTATCTGCTCGCCTGCCGACTGGATGACAAGGCTGCTGCGGCCCAGCTGATGCGCCGGGCGGACGAGGGCCAGCCCGCCATGCTGGCGTGTCGCGATCTGGCACAGGCCGCCGCCTATCTGCAGATCGACGACCAGGCCTACCGCGCCATCCGTGACGCCGAGCCTGGCACAACCGCCTTCCTGCTGCGTTGCAGCCATCGCGTGCCGCGCCGTCTCGCTTCGGCCGCCGGTGGTGCCGGCCTGCTGTACTTCAGCGCCCATCCGGTCTGCCGGGGTCTGCTTGACGTGCTGGATGAGCCCTTGCTGGTCCTGCCAGCAGCAGGGCAGGGCGTGGACGAGATCGACCTGCTGCCGCCGGACGCCGTGGCTTTGCTCGATGTCGCCCTCGACGCCGGGCCCGTCGTTGACCCGCAGCCCCTGGCCTACGTCGAGCTGTTCAAGCCTGCCCGGCTCCGCCTGGCCCGCTGGGTTCTTGGCGCTTCTCAGGCCGAAGCACAGCTGGCTGCCTGAGCGCAAAACCTATCCGATGCTCTGCACCTGATCGCCGATATGAACGCTAAGTGCCTGTCGGATATAAAGATTTTCTTCGACTTCGCCTGAAAACCCCACAAAAAACCCCACAAATACCGCGTGCAACGAGGCTGCATGCGGCTTGCAGGCGCAGTCGTGCAACTTTAGCGCTGCGAACTGGAGAGCGCGATTGCTCGTTGCTCGAGAGAGTGTGCAACGTAGCCGCGCTGCGCGCCTATCTCAGGTGATCTGAGACAACGCCGCCATGTATGCGTTCAGTGAAGCCGTCTCGTCGGGCATTAGTGGAGAACGGGTAATCAAACCAGCCACTGAGCGAGTCGATGTCTTGGTGAGCCTCAGAGGGCCAGTGGCCACCCAATGCACCAACACAACCTCCATGCCGGACGCGATTTCGGTGTTTGTCACGACGCCAAAGCGCAGGGCCATCTCGCCGTTCAGGCGCACACGTTGCAGCAGCAGGTCGCCGATCTGCGCATCGCCCTGTGATCCCTGGTCAACGATCTCGTTCTCCACAGCCCAGATCAGCGTATTTGCCACTGCCCCAAGAGCTGCCAGCCGCATCTCCATTGCATAGACGTCGGCCAACACCGTCTCCCGGGACATTCCCGGTGTCGCCACACCAAGAGCAAATCGACCCAGATCAAGGGCAACATCCTGGTTCGATCCACCCTGAAAGATCCAAGCATGCTGTGCGATGGCTTGAGCAGCCAGCAGCTCGAACATAGCCCCATCAAGAGTTGAGGTGCCCGACTGGACGGCGAAGCAGGCCCAGCCCAGCAGTGCCGCGCTCATGGTGGGGGACTGAAGCGACTGAACAAGGGCAGGATCGTCCAAACGATTGGCAAGCCAGCCTTTGGGGGCATCGGGCCCGCCATCCACAAAAATCGCCACCCAGGCCCTTTTGGATGCGTCCACGAGCCATTCGTCGCCGATGAAGCCGCGACAGCGCGCCGCAGTCAGCAGCATCGCCGCCAGCCGCAGATCGTCCGCAATCATGTCGGCGGGGCGTGACACGAACAACTTGGCGTTCGTCAGTGCATCGACAAGCGCAATAAGGGCGAGACGCTCCGTCTTCACCGAGGAAGGCGGCTCTGGGGAGGGTGGAGGGGAGGGCGAGGGTCCTGGCTTTACCCACCCAGGCTCTTGCGCGGGCGCCGGCGAGGTCGGGCGCCGCTTCCGAAATCGCGTCGGTGCGTCGACCCCTTCCTGTTCTTCACTCTCGCTAGTTTCCTGTTGAGGGTTGTTATCCGCGGCTGCCTCGTCCGAGATGTCGAACCAGCGTGCCACCAGGGTGGCGATGGACACAGGCTCTCCTTCCATGACCTGCAGCGAGCCTGAAGCTCGACCCTGGGCGGAGCGTGTGTCAAATGTCGTGCAAGTCCCTGGACCAACTTCAGGTAGCACCTCCTGTGCGGGGTACAGGGTTGAAGCGGCAGGACCTCGATCAGGGCGGCCAGCGCTTGGCCGAGAAAACGGGCGCTTTTGCGCCTGTGATGGCATCTTGTTCAATGACTGCGTCAGCAGCTTCACGCCCTCGATCCATGCATCCAGGCCCAGTTCGCCTTCCTTGACAGCGTCCGCGAGAAATTCCACTACCTTGTTCGAAGCAGGCACGGGTAAGAGTCGTGATTCGTCGTCCACCCAGCCGGGCGGAGAGTGCTCACCGTGGACATCAACCAGCACCACGTGTCGCGCACGACGGTCAGGCGCCGTCAAGCTGAGAATGCCCGGGCGCACGGTCACCGCTTGCACGGGCTCATCGTCAAGCAGGCAGGAGACCACTTGGGCAGTGGCCGGCGAAAACGCCACCCTAAGCTGATCATCGTCCGTCAAGCGCGCGGCCAGGATTCGCAGCGAGGCAATAGTGCGAGGTGGCGCCTGAGGTGGTGGAACAAATGCCGGCACAGGCGTTGCGCCTGCAACCGTCGTCAATTCCTGCAGCCATTGGGCCTGGAATTCGACCGTGGTCATTCGCCAAGCGGCCATCAGTTCCGCATTACCTAGATTGCCGTCCAGCGTCAGCGCGGCAACCGAGCAGTTCGCACTCCCGGCCAGCATCAACACCTCATCCCCGCGCTGCACGGCATAGAACTTCGCGTGCACGAAGACCTCCCGCAGCGTAGCCGCAGCATCTAGCTCGCTCTTGCTATTGCGCTTTCCCCGATGCGCCGTCACCTGCAGCAGCTCGGCGTGCGGGTTTGCCTCGTGGGCCGCCAGAGTCAGCGTTGAACCCTTGGGCTGGTACAGCAGCGTGGCACGAGCTGGCGCTATCTTCGCCAGCAGCGCTGCGAGCGCGACGCCCTGTTCGTCATAGTAGGGACAGCAGACGTACAAATGCTCTACAGGGCCATCAGCGCCAGCGGCATTCAGCCAGCCGAGCAGCTTATCCTGCAGCGTCGGCCCGCTGCCCGCGCGACCGATCAATATTGGCCCCTGCAGGTTTCCCAGCGCGTTATCGGCGCCGGCAGCCCAGGCATTGCGTGCCGGGTCGTAGATCTGCGTGAGCATCTCTTTTAGCCCGTCGTTGAGTGGCACGCGTGAGATCACGTCCAGGGCGAACGAGCGGAACTGCGCGAACGGCGCCAAGTCGTCCTTAGAGGCATCGCAGCGCACCCACACCTCGGCGTTCTCACGCCAGCCGGGGAGGCCGAGGTTGCCGCTGCCCACGAACAGCGTCGCATCGCTAGGGCCGGCCAGCAGCACAACCTTGGGGTGAAACCTAAAGCCTGGGGCCATCGCCACAGGAACCACCCGATATCGCAGCCCGAGTCCCGTCAAATGCTGGCGCTGTGAGGCGAAGCTCTCCTGAGCGCACTGGGCGTCGGCGAACACCGTGATGCGCGGCTGCGTGTGACGAGTCAGCGCGCGAAGCGCCAAAGTCTGCAAGAAGGTGAAGTCGACGTTGTGGGTCATGACGATCACATCCGTCACGTCCTGAACCTTGGCAAGGGCGTCGAGCAGGCTGGACCTCATGACGCGAAGTACTCGTCGATACGGAGCGCGATGGCACGGCCTTCTTCCGACAACTGCATGCCAGCACCGCCCGCAACCTGTAAGGCACCCAGGTCCGCCCAGACGGACAGCAGATTGCGCAGGCGATCCCCGCTGAACCCTGGGGAAGCCGCTGCCCCGGTCGGGATAAGCGTGCTGCCGTCTCGCATGAAGCGCAGCGAGTACCGGCCTTGAGGGCTCATCATCTTGCGCAGCGTGGTGTGGATGTGGCTCTCAACGACGATCTCGTCCAGCAGCTGCACCATCACATCCGCAGCCGCCGAGCCGCGGGCGGCAGCTAGGATCTGCATCGCGCGCCTGGCCTCTCGGCTGATGTCGTTCCAGGCACCATCGGCCCTCAAGGACTCGCTGTGAAGTGAATCGGAGAGCAGCATGGCGAGCGCATACAGCGCCTTCTCGCGCGCATCCAGGCCTGCCGCGCCCCTGACAGTCAGCCGCTGGGTCAAGAAGTCGCCGGGCAACTGCTGAGTGAGTTCTGTCATCGTGCATCTCAGCGGCCGCTCTGGCCATGGCAGCCGACAAAGCAGCTGACCCTCTTCGGCATCCCAGACCGCTACCGCCTGCTCGGCAGTTGCGGCTTTGTGCAGGGTTTCGTTGAGGGCGCAAAACAGCAGTTCCAGCGCATGGTGCGTGCGGCGCAGGAACTCATACCGGCCGATGGATAGCGCAGCCAGCGCAGGCGACGCGGCCGGATTGGAAAGTGAGGCGTGTGTTTGAGCCGACACATAGGCGCGTTGGATGAGCGCCGTCGCCGTGGCCGCGCTGCCATCCAAGCAAGAGAAGGCCCAACGCGTGGTTGCCAGGAAGTTCCGGTAGATCCCCTCGCCGCCGAGCGCCCCGTCTGTCGCTGTGGCGCTCGACAGCAGTGCCTGTGTCAGCAACTCACGGCGGCGACCTGGATTGGCCAGCGCATGCGCCGAGAAGTGAACACCGTGCGCGAGAAGGGCTTCGCGTGTCAGCTCTCCGCCGTCGAAGATCAGGCGCTCAAGCTCACTACCCTCCACCAATGCCTGCTGGGCGAGGTGAATCTCGCGGCCCCGCGCGGGCACGATAACCCGTTGCGCATCTTGGGTATGGTCCAGCAGACCAAAGCCGCGGCATGGCTGGAAATACACCCCGAGCATCGTTCCCTTGGATTCGGTCGGCAGTGCCACTCGTCCTTGGGTTTCGAGCGCATCGAGGTCGGTCCTGAACACGTCTGGACCGATGAGCCCGCTACCGAGCGGGGCGACTGGGGAAGGGGGCAGGCCTGGCCGCCCGATGCTGGCGGCGACGACGACGAATTCCAGCCGGTGCATGGCTGCGCTGAGATCTTCAGGGGCCGCCTCCACCAGCGCTGCGCCACCAGGGACCTGCCTGAGGTGTCTCAAGTAGTGCTCGGTAACCAGCCAGGGCAGCAGGCAGAAGTAGATAGCGCGAGGCGAGATGGTCGTGATGCTGCCCATCCATGCGCGTTCGACGCGCTGGTCGAAGTTGCGCACGCCCAGCGCATCCAGGCCCTTTATGGCATCGGTCTCGCCATCGTTCCAAAAGGCGTCCATCCGCCGGCCCTCCCAGTGCACGTCTTTACGCTGCGTCGGCGCAAAGGCCGCAAGGGTACAGCCGGCCGGGAGTTCTGCGCGCCGGTGAGAGCGCTTGTTCGGAACCAGCTTTGCTGCGACTGAATCGACGACAACGTCCAGTCTGGAGCTGGTGGGCGCTCAGGAGCGACGGCGGTCTTGCGAAGGGGCTTGTGCTTTCCTCCAACGACGTGAGCGACCATCCTGGATTAGCGAACTGCCCGCGCCACTCTCAAGCTGAAGCCGAAGCACAGCGCGAAAATCAGAAGGGCGAGCAATCAGGGCTGTTCGCCAGCCGCGCGTCGGTCGCTCAGCAGCGGAAACGGTCACTCGTTTGAAATTTCCCGCCAACGTCCTCGGATTTGAGGATGTCCGTCTGCTCGCTACGTGCCAACGTGCCGGAATTGACTCGTTTCAAGGGTCAAAGAGGAGATCGACGTGTCTCAGTTTCAAGAGTCGGAAGTTCGCATGCTGTTGATGACTTGTCCGGAAAAGAAGACTTCCGAACTGGCGAAAGACACGGCTTTGGTCAAGTCACTTACCAAGGTGTTTAACGCCACGCTGGAAATCGCAAAGGACCAGCCGACGAACGGATCCTCGCTCGCGATGGCCCTTTCAAAAAAGGGACTTGCGATCTCCGGAGTCGCCGCAACGGCGACGGGGTCAGAAGAGTTGAAGGCGGCCAACTTTGTGGCAACGCAGACGCTCAAGACTGTCGGGCTGATGAAACTTGCGAGCATGACGCCCACTAAGGCGTCGATTTACCTCACCATTGCCATGACAGAAAAGGTCGTGTCTGCCGCGGGACTTGCCAGCCTCGACAAATGCAAGATGGCCATTGCTTCGCTGTCTGCCACGACGGGAGCGGGAGCACTGACTTGTTTTGCATCCGGTGCTTTCACAATGGGAATTGGCTGCGTTGCAGGTGCCATCGCGGTCGCCGCTGATGCATTTGATGTCTATGGCCAGTGCTACGGCCAGGGAGATAAGCCTGACGTTGATTCGAGTCTTACTTCCGTGGGCCGGATGCCCTGAAAGTAGGGCGACCACTTTTTAAGGGTCGTGCCATCGTCTGCTCCCAGGCTGAGGCCGCTATCGCCGGCCGAGTGGCAACTCTGCTGCGGAAGCGACCATCGGCCCTTAGCCTGACACGCGGCGTCAGCCTTCAGGTGCAGGCGATCCTGGAGCCGGCGTAAGCGTGGAGTGGGGCGGCTAGGTTCTAGGCCGACGCGTACTGCATGCCGGTTTCCCAGACGGCGGTCATAGTCGTCAACAGGTCGGCTGGGATTCGCGAGTCGCCCTTGGCCACCTTGAGTGTCTGCTGCATCGCCTCCGCGATCCGCTCGATCACGGGTCGAGGCCTCACCATCCCGCAGACCTCGGTGCCGAAGCGCAACAGCTCGTCGGTAGTGGGGTAGGCCTTGGTCTGGTGCCTGCCCGCGAACAGCTTGAGAGCCATCGTGCGATCCGTTTGCTCGGCGTCGCCCACGTAGCGCGTGTACGAGTAGATCGCGGTTGTCACCACGTCGAACAGCGGAGACAGCCGCGGAGGGCCACCTTCGGGCACCAGCACGCCGAAGTTCTTCAGGTGAGCGTCGCCGTTGCGCACCATGACGCTCAAAGCAACTTGCTCGAAGAACCGATGCAGGTTTTCGGCGGGCAGTTGCAGGAACCGCAATAGCTCTGCGATGCGCTGGTAGCTGCTCGTGTATTTACGTTCCGACAGCGCATCGCGTACGCGCAAACCCATGAGCGAGGCGATGTCCTCGAAGCCCAGGCGTATGACGCTTGCGTCCGGACGTGGTTCCAGATCGAAGCGGTCAACCACCAGCATCTGGCCGTCGTGGGAAAGGTCGAAGCTCGGCGTCAGGATGTCCGCGCGTCGAGCGGCCGACAGGCAGAGAAACTCGTTCGCTGCTAAGCCCGCGTACGCCGTCGGTGCCACCTTCACGATGACGGAGGGGATCGGCACCGTTGCGCGGTCGGAAATCATGATTTTCGGCTGCACGCCGGCAATGCCTGCACCTGTACTCAGGTATGTGTTGACCAGCTCTTCAAACAGATCTTGAGAGAACGGCGTGGCCAGCAATGATGCTCGGTCTATGTGCGCTTGCGGCGCGGCCGGCTCCGCTCCTGGCAAGGTATACCCCAAGCGGCCAATCCCGTTTTGACCGATCATCGCCAACAGATGCATGGGCCTCAGCTGATGCTTGGGGAACATGAGAGTCAGCCGCAGGAACAGATCGCCCTCTGGCAGGTTTTGATCCATCACCGGGAAGAGGTCTCCGTCTTGCCAGGTAGGCCGGATCCTCGCGGGCATGAGCAGCGCAACGCTTGGTTGGCCGGGGTCGGTATTCGGGTAACGAAACTCGTAGGTGGAAGTCTTGAGCAATTGGCCGCCGTGCTGGCCGTCGATTGACACATCCAGCGTCGGGATCTTGTCTGGAAGCGCCATTACTCGTCCTCGTCGGCGTCAGGGCTGAAACGAGCCTGTACCTGCTCGAGCGTTGGCATGCCCGTGCTTTCCAATTTGATCTGCAAGTGCAGGACTGACAAGACAGCGAAGAGCGATGACAGGGACGTTTCCCCGCCTGCTTCCAAGCGGTAGATCACGTCGCGCACGCGTCCGGCCTGCTTCGCCAGGTCCGTGATGCTTAGCCCGGCTCTTTTACGTGCATCTTTGAGGGCTGCTCCAAGGTCTGCGGCGAGGCGAATGGTGTCTTTCATAGACGACATAATGGCGCGAAAATGCCAAATTTTCCCAAATTCGTCGTCTATGAGCGACATTTTTGGGCGCCGTGGGCAATCGCGCCAGTTGGAGACGGGGCAGGGGCGTCATGGTAGGTCGCTATGCCGGCCCCGGGCTGCCGAGTGGTCTAAATTGATGTCAGTGCCCTGTTCTTTCCAGTGAACCTGCCCCCTTAGATCTTTTCTTGGATGCCTGGCCTATCGCGCGTAGCGATTGGCAGCAACTCCGAGCAGTCTCACGCGGTTCGCTATCTACGAAGAAGTCCTCGCACATTGCTAAGCGCTTTCTCGACGTCCGACAATTGCAGGTCGTTGGTCTTGAACCCAACGGAAATCATCGCGGGCTCGCGATACACCGCTAGGCTCTCTGAAAGGATGTTTTCCGAACGCACCAAATCTGCGGTTCGCTCACGGCCAGACTCGTCTCTAGCGCGCAAGCCGTATGACAGTCCCAGGGCATGCAGGATCTTCAGATAACTCCAGCGGGTTCTTGCGCTGGCGTGTGCGGCGCCTGACAAGCCCTTGTACAACGCTCTTGCACGCTCTAGAGCTTTGATGGCTGGCTCGTGCTGTCCGCTCTCGCTCAACGCGGTGCCCAGCTCTTGGAGGATGTCCAGCAGCCCGACTGCGGAGCCTACGTCAGTGGAGTCGGTACTGACTCGAGCCTCCCAGTACACCAAAGCCTGATTCATCTTTTGAATGGCTTCGGCGGTGCGTCCCAATCTGTGAAGGGCGCTGGCCTCACCCGCCACCATGTTGTTTGCCAGCCTCGCAAGGTCGGAATTGAGCGGTGTCTCCGGCGTGCGGAGTCGCTCTGCGGTCGCACGACCCTCCCCATATCTCTCGAGAGCAGCCTTTGCATGCTCGGTGTCAGCAAAGTTCTCGAGATCAAACCACGCAGACGCGCCAATTGCCCAAAGTACGGCACAGCCGGCTTCGATACTGCTTGGTGAAGCCGCGAGTGCTTGACGCGCGAACCGTTCAGACTGAGACACGTCCGCGATAAAAGACTCCGCGCGATCAAGCGCAGATTGCACTCTCGCACGTGACGCGTATGCCTTGGCTTGCGGAAGGAGCGCTCGCGAAGGATCAGATGACTCGGCTTGCAGTACGGCCGCTTCGTTAATGGCCGTCGACGCAGATTCAAGCGCTTCTGGGTACTTGCCGAGCAGCATCAGCATCTCTGCTTTACGCCGATGCAGCTCTGCAAGCTCGTTCAGTGCGTCGACGCGCGTGAGTGTCGAGTCGAGCAAACTGTAGGCCAGAGATATGGCGTGCTCGTAGTGATGCAGGGCGTTGGCATATTCCCCGATGTTGGGCATGTTCGAACCACCCAAGATGTCACCCACCCGGCGGTAGCTGCGCGCGCTTTCCAGCCGCATGGTCGGATCTTCGTCAGCCTGTATGCGCAGCTTCTCGAGGTAGGTCAAAGCGTTCTGCACCATCAGACGACGAGCCTGCGTTGTCCCAGGTTCACGCGCCAAGGCGTCACTGACGTCAAACATCAGCGTGTTTGCCAAGCGACGGAGGTCGGCAGCATTCCTGGTTGCGCGGTCGCGTTGGTTGTGGGCTTCCGCGGTCTGCTGGGTCGTTATTACGATGCCAGCAAAAAGGATCAGGTTGACGATGGCAATCGTCGTGACGACTGAGCGATGGCGCAACACCCAGCGAGAGAACCTGTAGCTGATCGCGCCTCGCCGCGCGTGCACCGGAAAGCCCTCCAGGTGCCTAAACAAATCATCGGCGAGCGCGTCTGCGCTTGGGAAGCGGCGAGTTGGCTCTTTGCGCAGCGCCATCAGGACAATGGCATCCAGGTCGCCACGCAGTCGGTATTTGGTGTTGCCGTTGCCAGGCGTGAAGGGCACTGCGCTGGGCGGTCCCGGCTCGATCTCGCATATTGCCTTCGCCAGAGCAAAGCTGTCCGCAACTGCCGTGGCGTAGGGGCTCAAGCCTGTTAGGAGGCGGTAGAGGACGACGCCTAGGGCGTAGACGTCGCTCGCCGGCGTCAAGTCCTCTCCTCTGAGCTGCTCGGGACTGGCGTACTCAGGCGTCAGGATCCGGTGATCGACCACCGTTCTCACGTTGTCCTCACCCGGGATATGCAATCGCTTGGCGATGCCAAAGTCCACGAGCTTCACGACGCCCGTCGCCGTGACCAAAATGTTATGCGGCTTGATGTCGCGGTGGATTACGCCCTGACCGTGGGCGTAATGCACGACTTGGCATACGGAGCGCATCAGAGCAAGCCGCGCGGCCACGCCGAGCTTGTTGCTCTCGCAATAGAGGTCGATCGGAACGCCTTCGACAAATTCCATGACGAAGAACGGATCCCCCAACTCGGTGACGCCGGCGTCGATCAATCGAGTCAGGTTGGGATGCTCAAGCGTTGCGAGGATCCGCCGCTCACGGTCGAACCTATCGATCAATAGAGATCGGTTTGGGCCATCAAGCACCACTTTGATGGCGACCCGCTGCTCGTATTGACCATCGTCGCGAACGCCCTCGTAGACCCCGCCCATCCCGCCGTAGGCGATCAGCCGCGTGACGCGATAGGCTCCGAAACGCTGGCCGATCCGCTCCTCAGTTCGAACGGCGAGGGAGTTCAGAAAGTCATTGACGAGCTGAACGTCTTCAAAGCGCTCTTTGCTTTCGGCAATATCGAGTAGAGCCTTGAGCTCCTGGCGAAGCTCGGCATCTTCGAGCGAGTTCTGATTAACGAATGATTCGCGCTCTCCAAGAGGCAGTGCCATGCCATCGGCCAGCAGTGACTTCAAGCGCTGCCAACGCTTCACTGCGGTTTCCGACGAAGAGGCGAGGGGAGGCATGCGGTGCGAGTTGAATTGAATAGTCTATGACTTGGGCTGCGACCGTCTTACTCGCCGTTTGAAGGGGCAGGTTCCTGCGGTCTTGACGTCTGCCTCTTTTGACCTGCAGCAGGTCAGAGTCAGGTCACGAGCCGCTACTCGAACACGTCCAAGGCTGCGCGCACGTCGTCCTGATCCATTCTGGCGGCTGTCAACCGTGCTGATGGTTTGACGTCGCAAACGCTTGTCAGCGTTGTCTGCAAATCACGCTTTCGCATATCTAACCCCTGGGTTACTACCTAAGGTCGTGAGCAATTCACAAGGATTTACAGGCACTACTCAATGTCCCCATTTGTGAGCCTTCGCGCCCACAAAGCGAATGTCTGAGCGCCCCCTAGTTTGGTGGGCTCATCCGGTTGCCGACAAGGCAAATGGAGCACAAGTCGGCCCGTTTTCAGTAGCCCGAGCATCAAGGCTCGCGATTCTTTTAACTACTGGAGACATTCATGGACATCCGCAAACTTCAACAACGCTCGATTCAGCGCGCTGTGAGCACGCTGTCTGGCGAGCTGACGCTCAAGAACCTGATCATCTCCTTCACCGCTGCGGCCACGTTGCTGACTGGCTGCGGTGGCGGTGGCGGTGGCGGCGGCACCCCGGCGCCGGGCCCTACGACCCCTTCCGGCAATACCACGCCGGCGCCGCCGCCTGTTCCGGCGCCTTCGCCCGCTCCGGCTCCGGCTCCGGCCCCCGCTCCCACCCCCGCGCCGGGCCCCTCGGCCACGATCGACGATCTGAAGAATCAATTGGCTTGGGCAGGCCTCAGCAACACGGCGGAGGTGACCAACCGGGAACTCGGCGCTCAGCAAGCCTTCCTGAAAGAGGTGTTGGCGGCTGGCGTCAGCCTGGACGGCACCAAGGCGGTTGCCGCGTTCAACGCCGCAACTGCCAGCGCACGGGCAACGGCAGCCAAGACGACTGGCAACGTCATCATGTCCGACCTCATCTCACTCTCGGCGATCCGGGACAACGTGGTTCCGGTTCTGGGCAGCAAGATGGCGAACACGCTGGCGGGGCGCGCCCACATCGCCCTGTTCGGCACCACCGGTCCTGACGACAAGGCCGGCCTGCTGCGCGTGTCGGATGAGGCGGGGGGCTCCCGCAAGGTGGCCATCCGCCAAGACCTTGCTCAGCGCTGCAACCTGTCTACGACCAACGCTGCGCTGTGCGACACGGTCTTCAAGAGCCGCGTCGGCGCATCGGTGACGAATACGTTCGCCGTCGCCTGCGCAAATGCTACGGACTCGACCTGCAACATCCTGCGCCAAGCCCCGTCGAGCGACGCGGATCGCAAGACCGTCATGACGGCAGTGCTGCGCAAGGCCACGGATGCGACCAAGGCCTGCGCCGACGGCGACTCCTCGTGCAAGGCGGCGCCCACGAAAACGCAAGCGCAGCTCGACGCGGAAAAGCATGAGAAGGAGGGCGCCGCCCTGGAGAACGACGCGACCAACCTCGCGAAGTTCCTGCAAAAGACGACGGGCCTCAGCGATAGCGACGCTCAGTTCCTGATCGCCGTGGGCTCCGCCTCCCGCAAGATCTACACATCAGCCTATGCGATCGGTGCAGCGTACGACTCGCTCAAATCCGTGGACTGGAAAAGTGCCTTGACGTTCAACGCCATCCTCAACGGCGTGATCTTCGGGGATACGACCGGCAATACGAAGTGGGCTGCGGCGGGCGACGCCCTGACCGCAGTGTCGGGCACTATCACTGCGATTACCGGCATGTACGGTGCCGTGACCGCTGTGCTGAAGCTGGCCGGCATCGGCGGCAGCTCTTCCGCCAAGGCGCAGGCCGAGCAGACCCAGCAGCTGCTGCAGGCGATGGAAAACATGCGTCGCCAGCTCAGCAACCAGCTGGCGTCCATCGACACCAAGCTGGACAACCTGTGGGTGGTGTCGACCGACACACTCAATCTGGTCTACCTGACGTCGACTTCGCTGTCCCAGCAGCAGGCCGCCGCTCAGCAGGGCATCACGCAGATCAACAACGCGCTGGCGTCCTTCTCGTACGCCGCGCAGGGTTATGCGCAGGACAACGCCGCGAGCAGCCTGAACAGCGTCACCGGCGTGCGCCGCGTGCTGACGGACTCCAACACCTGGCTCGACCAGTTGGTGTACACGGGTGCATGGCTCACGGGCACGGCCACGGACTCCACCCACGCCGGTACGGTCGGTAAGGTCAACGACTACTTCGCGGCGTTCAGCAGCCCCGGTACGGCCTTCATCAACCCCCTGGTGTACTTCCCGACCACCCTGGGCCTCACCGCACTGCCCGTAGGCAAACTCGCTGCCCCCAGCGATAGCTCATCTGCCATCCTGGGCTACTTCGTGCCGATGCTGACGACGCCGGCCTATCAGACCTTCGTCTCGGGCCATGCGAACGAGGTGGCACCGACCATCCAGCGCGTCCTGGACGTCAACGTCAAGCCGCTGCAGGACCTTGTTCGCGCCATCCAGGCCGACCGGAACCTGCTGCCCGCCATCGGTCGCGCCTACAGCGCGGCGCTGACGGAGTTCCAGAACAGCCAGGATCTGGCCCTGACCCTGTGGCTCTCGACGGCGGGCGGCCCCAACAGCCGCGACCTGAGCAACGTGAACCCCTGGGGCGGTGCGACCCAGAGCCTCTCGAGCTATGTCCCTCGCAATTTCGCGGCCAACTCGATGCCCAACTGTGCAGGCCTCGCGGCAGGCCAGTCGCTGTCGCTGCCGAACTGGCGCGCTACGCTGGCCGGCGAGCCGGCGGCATTGGTGGCCGATGCGCTGGGCAATGGAACTCTCACGGCCTGCTATCAGCTCAAGGGCACCCTGGCCGGTTCGTGGTCGAACTACCAGTGGGAGAGAGTGAGCGACTCCGCGAAGAACGCGGAGGGTGCTATGGAGGTCGAGGTTGTCTTCAAGCTGGACGGCAAGCCTGTCGTCGCCAAAATGCTGCGCTCCCCGGCAAACGGCTATACGTGTTTTCTTCAGGTTGAAAAAAAGAACGTGGATAACGCCCCCAGCATGTACCCGGCCATCAATGTGCTGCAAGCTGCCTGGGAAGGCACTTTCACGGGGCCTGGCACCTGCTCCGTGGCTCCGCAGTACAAGCTCTCCAACCTGAAGGCTGCCTTCGACACGGACTCGAAGCAGACGGTCACTTGGTCCACGTCTGACGCCGCGGCACGCACGGCGGTCATCGCCGCCAACAACACGACGCTGGCCAAGTTGGCGGGCTCCGCCGAGACCTACCTCGCGCAGCAAGTCGGCGTGACGGGCACTCGCAGCGCAGATGCCGCCCGCAAGCTGTCCACGTTGAAGCTGGCGCTGCGCCTGTACCTCACCACGGGCTACCCAGCCCTGTCCCGCTCGAACGACGCCCTCCTGAGCGCCTTCGAGGGTGTCGGCCAGATCTACGACGGTGACCAGCTCGCCGCCGCCCTGGGCGCCTCCGCCACGAAGGCTCCGACCAGCGCAAGTCCGGTCCGCTTCGCGTACGCGACCGAGGCGGCACGCCGCATGGACGGCGCGGTGTCGATCATCGGCGCCTACCAGCAGCGTCTGTTGAACGGCGCGCTGGTCGATGAGGACGTCGAGCTGGCCGCAGCTCGCAGCCAGCTGGAAATGATCCTGGCCACGCTGACGCCCTGACGCTGGCACCTGTGGGGGCGCAGCCCCCGGGGGTCTTCAGCTCTGAGCCTCGGCCTGTTCAGCAGAGGGAGCTTCGGCTCCCTCTTTTTCTGGGTCCAGGAAGTAGGTCCAACGCTTGCGCTGGCGCTCGACCAATGGGCCCCAGAAGTAGTTGGAGGCCCCTTTGCTCAGCCGGGTCGCCGTCTCGAGATCGGCCTGAACGAGCTTGCTGTACGTCTCTCGCAACTCGGCATCAGGGGCCGCTTTGGCGAGACCCACCCACAGGCTCACACGCTCAAGCCAGTGCCTGCGCGCAAGGACCGTGGGGACCTCAAGCTCAAGCAGCAACTCCTCAGCTCCGTCGACGTAGTGCCGGGCATGGTCGAGCGCCGGCAGGCTCTCCAAGAGCAGCGGTTCGGGCGCATGACGTGCGACCAGCACCCAGGTCCGGACGATGGAAGACATGAGGAGCAGGGCCGATATGCGCTCCCGCTGAAAGGTGTGAAGGTGTCGCGTGTAGACATTTGCCCGGTGCGTTGCATGTTGAACGAAGCCAACCGCGCTGCGGTACAGGGCATCGGGCCGGTAGCCCTTACTCACATCGTCTTTCGGTTCGCCAGTCTTTGGCTTTTGCTCGACTAATAGCCTCGCAATCTTCAAGCAGCTGCGCACGTAGACGCGGTTGGGCTTGGCCGACAAGGCTCGCCAGTTCACGCCGTAACCGCTCTTCCCGGCTACTTCGCTACGCAGCCTATCGGCGAGGAAGAACCGGCAGAAGGTGCGCAAGAAGCCACGTAGCGCAAGCGCTTTCCCGCATTCACGGCTCTCTTCGTCGATCTTGGTCGCGGTGATGTCGGCGAGTCTGAAGAGTAGGTCCGATGCGGCCGTTTTGTTCAGCTCGCCGCGTCTGCTGTTCTTCAGCAGCTCGCGCAGAATGTTGCCAAGCGCGGCTTCCAACCTGGTGATCGAGAAGTCGCCATCGGCGCTTGTATCCATGAACTGCTGAACGGTCTGTTCCAGACTGGCCAGTACCTCGCCGCTGATCCCATAGAGCTTGAGCTGTTCTATGCAATGTGTTTCAGCGTCATCGACACGGCCCATCGAGTCCAGATAGTCGAACCTGAGCTTCGCCCAAACCAGTCCCATTCCGGCAGACCATGAGCTGATGACCTTTCGCTCGTCGACCGAGTCGCCGCTCCATGCTAGAGGGATCAATGCCGATTCGAGTTCAGCTTCGCCTTTGGCGATCTCGTTTATCGCCCATTCAGCAACTGGAAAATCAAAGGCATCCAGCGCGGCCGTGGCCAGAGCCACGAGGATGTCAGGCAGCAATTCGCGCCCTTCATCTTTACCCCTGTCCTTCCAGGCCTTGATGCCCTCCTCGAGCGCCTTCACGAAGTCGTCCGTTTGATCCTCGTGGGGCTGATGCCGCTCAAGCAAACGGACGTCCTTCACAAGGAACAGGGCAATCAGCTGCACCCGAAGATCGGGCCGAGCAAAGGCTCGCGAAAGCCGGTAGGTTCCACCGTCCAAAACCTGTCGCAGCAAAAATGCATAGCTGAAGCGAAGCCTCTTCGTTTTGGATCGTGGGATGCTCAAGTAGGAAACGTATTCCTCGCCATCGCTCGCGCCAATGATGTCAATGTCGCCGGCAGCACGCAGGTGGTAGATCAGCTGGCAGAGCCGCCGCGTTGCTGCCACTCGACCGACTTCGCGGCGCGGCGTGTGCCGCATCTGGCTGGTGGCTTGTCGCAAGGTCTCAATGGCGATCGACGCGTTGATCAAGCGCCAGAGCGCATTGCCCAAAGGGATATCAAACTGACCCAGTTTGATCCCGGCTGTTCTCCGCGACGAGTGTTCTGATCCGGGTACACCAGGGTCGGTCAAAACACAGCGAATGAACTCCTGCCTGTACGTCTCGTCCCTGAAATGGATCTTCACGTGTTCTTGCTTGTCAGGCACATCCAACATCGTGGGATCGGCCTGCCATTCGTAGCGCATTTCTAGTGGTGTCACCGAAGGCAGCGGTTCGTCCTTTGAGCGCGTGATCTCCATCGTGGCCTCGTTCAGCAGGTCATCACAGTGCTGGACGATCGTTCGTCGAGAAAGCTCGTCCGTGAGTTCGTCGCGAATGGTTGGACTGACGAGTGGACCGCCGACTCGTCCTAACAAGTCGATCAGATTACGGGCTGCACGGTGCAACGCGCCGTAGCTTGCGCCGTCAGGGCTGCACGCGACAAATGCGAGCAGAAGTAGCTGAAGCCTCTCCGCCCGCCGTGCCTTTGCTCGTTTTTTTGTCCCGCTGACCAGGTCAGCCCAAGACGGGGTGCCCAACACCTCAGACGTGAGGGGCAAATGGAAGCCATCCGGCCCATCAATGTCTTTTGCAGCGGCGTGGTCTACCCAGCCCTCCAATCGCCCCATCTTTTCATTTGAAAGGACGAGAACTCGAGCACCAATGGCGGTGGCAAGGCGGTTGGTGACAACCGTGTCGGCGTCGACCTGACAAAGTACACGAAGCAGGGAATCCCATCGCCTGCCCCGCATCAGACTGAGTAGGGGCGAGTGCCTGCCGTGGGCTTCGTCAACCCCATCCAAAAGGATGACGGTGCGAAAAATTGTGCAGCCGCGGCGGACTTGCTCCAACGTCTCGTTGAAGACGTGGTCGGTACTGCGCAGTTCGTCGATGTCTATGGGGATCTCAAATGCGCTAGCGATCGCAGCCAGCGCGTCTGCAGGCGTAAGCAGTGGCATATCCACGCCTGTGCTTCGGATCGGTATATGCAGGACTGCAGGTCTCGTACCCCGGTTGTCATCACCAACCTGCAAGATACCGCGACACACCTCGGCAATGAACGCGTCCTGACTTTGAGCCGAGGCTGTACATCGCACGTTTGTGATGGGTGCGGTTCCTACGTCATCGGTGACCAGCAAATGGATCACTTTTTCGACGCGCGGTGACCACTTCTTGTCTCTGTACAAACCCTGCTCATTCACCGCTACAGGCAACACCCGCTCGACCGGTGGGACCACGCCGTAAGTCAGCCACTTGATGAAGCGATCCAACGCGACAAGCGCCCCTGCAGACATGGGCGCGCGACGCTCCATCAGCATCGCAACGGTGAGCGGCTTCAGTCGCCTGCGCAAGGGGGTCTTGTTGAAAGCCCTAAGAATTGCTTTGAAGGGCGCGGCGTCGCCAGCAACGTACTCCCCCGGAGGCGTGACGCTACTGAACCAGAACAGGTCGCTGAGACCTCCCGGACGAAAAAGTTCATCCGGGTCCATGTGGTCCTTCAGCAGACTCATGACAGTGACTTCGTCAGGGCAAGCGCCTTCGCTCAAAGCTCTTCCTGGTGGGTCGACGATGAGGGAGAGGACTGCGAGCCACCGAACCCACGGCCCCACTCCTCGGTCACGGATGAGCCATCCGGGCAGTGCGTCTGATGGTGCACTGGCACGTGACGCGCGACGGCCGGCGTCTTCGGCGGCCTGGTCATATGTCGCTTCGATGCTGGCAATCGGATACCGGTTGTCGTTGGTATCCACCACGCCCTGCGGGATCAGTTCAAGCATCTTCCTCGCGGTAGTCAGCATGAGTCTGACCTTGCCCGCATTGAGGTGTGACTTGTAGTGCTTCGTCTCCTGCGGAAGATCTGCCATCGTCTTCTCCCTGCCTTTTGTTCGTTCCGCTGATTCTGGCGATTGCGGCAGCATCAGTAGATACGGGCTTTTCTGGGCTCGGGTCTACGCTAGGTAGGCTGGCGTGCCCCAGCGCGAAGAATCCCGCGCCATACCGAGCTATAGACCGTCCATCGTGCTTTTCTGCGTCGAGCACCTATCGCCGATAGATGCAATGCGACTTTCTTACGCACTCGGCTCAACGCCGAGCATCGGATCGATGCATTCATGCGTTGTTGCGCAACCGACTTTCATCCAAGCGCTGAGCTTGACTCGGACGCCTTCAATGAGCACCGAGCCAAGGCTACGACCGACGCTGTCTTCGCCACCAAAGGAGACGTGCACGGGGTCCGCCCTGAAGCTTTGCACAAGAGGCCAGGGATGACATGGCCGAATGAGCGCCGACCAAGCCGCGAGAGCGCACTGCTGCTCAGCACCGGACCCGGCGGTTTCCGCAGGCTTCGTGACCGAGACAGCTTTCAAGTCGCCGAGGCTAGAGCCTTTTCGCTTTCACCTTGACGCCTGTCCCGGAAGTTGAAACAAGGGGGAGCGTCCTGCCTCTTGCATCGCCTTCCTGTAGTCGGAAAACGCCTCTGCTAGGCGCTGACCGAATCCCGGTCCGGTGGCGATGGTCATGACAACCTTCCCGTCGACGTCACGCGCGCAGACCTGCCCAGGTGATCGCTCAAAGCAGAGCTGACCCACGCCAGCCACCGGGCCAAAACTTTGATTGAATTCAAACAAGGCCATAGTCTTCTCCTACGCTGCCCTCGGGGCGGTCAGATGAAGCGGACGTGGCGCTTCTCGAAACATTCGAAGATGTCGTGCCAAGCCTCGGCGTCAACTTCAGCGACTTCGACGGCGTGAAGGAACTGAACCTTTCGGAATTCATCGCGCATGGCCTCAGGCCACGGTTGGTTGTGTGTTCGGTCGGTGGCGCGGCGCTCGGCGAGGTGCATAGCGTTCTCCTGGGTGCTCTCTGGATTGGCTGGCGGCTGGTTCATGGCGGTGCCAGTGTCCGAGTCGCCGCCTGGCCTGGATATCGCTCTCAAGGGGGAGGGCGACTGGCCGCATCCCCCAAAAGAGGGAGAGTTCCTCTCTTGAATCCCCACTCAGGGCGATGGTCGACACCGTCTGCGGCCGAGACACTGGCTGCCATCGAAAGCAACACCTCCCTGGAGTAGCCATGCAAGTCGCCACCAATGCCGCCCGCCGCGCTATCCAGTTCCCTGGGCTGTTCGTTGGCTCCACGGATGCGATCTGGCCGATCCAGCGCAACGTGCAGCGCGCTTATGCCAACGAGGTCCGCGACGGCATCCTGCGTTGCACCTACCAGACGAGCGGCACGCAGGGCCACAACCGCCGGGTTCAATTCTTGGCCGGCGTCGAGGTGCGCGAGATCAGCATGGAGGACTGGATCAAGGCCAGCAACACGTTCAAGGCCGTGTGGCTCGGCTGAATCGGCCGAGGATCAATGGCGTGCTGTCTTTCAACGTCTCAGACGGCCGCAATTGGTCTCGTCCCTGTGCTGCCCTCATCCACCAGCCTTCCATTTAACGAAATTCTTAGATTCACCAGTTAGTGTGAGGGATATAGGTAGACGCTAATAAGAAATGGCCGAGCACCATCGAATAGGCGATATAACAGAACACTGATAAATAGATGGCGGAGAATAGGATGGCAATTCCCACGCACAATCGGCCGAAAGTCGTTGCTTTTGTCGACTGATCAAGAAGGGTGTTAATTGCCCGGGGCAAGATCAGCAATTCATAAGTCAGTGCAGCCACTGAAAACGAAAAGGTTATCGCTATATAAGTAATGCCGTTAATGTGTGGGTGCCATGGGCCGAATGGCAAGTACGCAAGAAGTGCGATGGATATCAATGGTGGGAGCACAAGTCTGAACGATTGGATCTTTCGTGGTCTTGTATTCATCATTGGCGTTAGTTAACTGCGGGCCTGCCACGTCATCAGCACCCTGGCGAAGCCTAAGAATGCTTGACGAGCTACTGTTTCACGGGTAAAGGGGGTTTCAACAGAATGCGAGATGCAATCTCAGATTTTTAACTGCGTGAAGCGATCGAACTACTACGGGATTCCGTAGAGGCGTGGCGATGGGTTGCAATGGCGGCTTGGTGATGGCGTCACCAACCTCCAATGCGTTTGCTGTGGAAGCGGTTGCGCCGGGCAGTCATCGACGTTGTTGATGCGCCTTAGCTAATAGATATCGATGTGCAGCATCTTGCAGGGGCTAGTCCCGCAAGCCTGTCTCGCGATACGCGCTAAGCGGCGAGCCTACTTCGTTCGACGCGTCGCTGTGCAGTGGCTGGTTGTATGGGTGCTTTTCAGACTGGCATGCCCGCTTGATAGAGCAAGCCATCTGACCACCTAGGTCAGGAAGCCGTAGGCGAGTAACGACGAGCAGAAAGCGGTAAACAGCGTGGCGATGCCGACGCATGCTCGGTCGAGAATTGTTGTTTTAGTCGATGAATAAAAAATGGTTCTTAGGGCACTGGGCAAGATCAGCGCTTCATAGATGAGCGCGGCAATTGTGGAAACAAAATACAAGAAGGCGATTGTGAGGTAATGAGTTCTCCACGGAACGACACCAAGCCATGCGCTGATTACAAGATATGCAAGGAAAGCAATCGGTACTAGAGGTGGCAGCAGGAGTCGCAAAGGCTGGATTTTGTGTGGTGTGGTATTCATTGACGAATAGCAGATGGTGAGGATGCGCCCGGATCTCATTGCAGCCGCCTGGTAATCTCTGGGAATTGGAGAGTTCTCTGACTCCAAGGCAGACAGCTTCGAGATACAGGCACAAGTCTGAACACTTTTCGTCGTGTGGAGCGTTCGGATTGCTACGTGATTTCGTAGCGGCACGGTCGATTAGGTGAAGTGGCTTAAAGATTAACGGTGTTGCCTACTATGCAGTCATCTGTTCTGTGGTGCTTTTGTCGTTAAATGCCCGTCAAAATATCTCGCTGGAGGGGATGGTGGTGACACTGAGCTTCGTTTTTGATAGCGCAGAGGCTGCTAGCTGGCGGGTAGTCCCAATGTCGACTGCCGCATGCCAGTTTCCCGGAAGAGCTCATCGCCGGTCAGCCGGGGTGCGTGCGCCGCTCGTCGCTCTCTGACAGGTTTTGGTCAGTCACAGAAGCGGATCGCTGACTTGCCGTCTATGGGTGACGTCTCGATGCAAGCGCCCCGATACTTCGGCAAGGAAGCGGGTCTAAACTGGTGGTCGTCGTGTGCCGTATTTCATACATAACTATTGTTATGTATTGGATTTAACACCTGTAGGCGTGAGCGATTTCGAATCTGCCGTCAAGGCGATATGTGCAAAGCTGAATGAGATGCGCGAAGTGCGTGGACTGCGTCAGGTAGACGTAGCGGAGCGCGCTGGCATCACGCGGCCGAGCTTGATTCGCGTCGAGGCTGGACGCTGCAGCGTTGCTGTGTCCGGCTTACGCGAAGGTGGCCGGCTTTGGGCGCTCAGTTCCATGTGCTGCCGGCTAAGCGGCCTACGTCGTAGGCCACAAGGGCTCGCTGGCCGCTTGAAGCGCGATGTTGACGATGTCTTCTCGTTCGATCCTGCGGCTTGCGACCAGACGGCTCCAGCCCGCCTGGTCGAGCTAGCTATCGTCGCCCTGCAGGCGCTTGATGATCTTGCACACCTTGTTGAGAGACTTCCCGGACTGGACGAGGTCATCTAACGCGAAGCCAGCCGGTACGTCGGCACTTTCTGTGGCTAAGCGACCACCGGTGTGGCGGCGGGAAAGGCTGGCTGGTTGCGCGTCAGCAGGGGTGGGTTGGCTGCAGCGCCTTGGCGGGAGTCGCCTCGGAAGTCAGGTTTTGCGCTCCAGCATCAGGCCTCTTGACTTAGGTGACGCTGGATAAGTTTGCTGAGGTTGGACATCGACGCGATTGCCATGTAGATGTAGTACAGAAAGTCGGCCTGATGCAGCAGGCCAACTGTCTGTGCATCAAGTGCGGCAAGCCGCTCCTCGTGGATCATTGAGAGGCCCGAAAGTTTGCCAAATGAGCCGTCGGGCCTCTCCACTTCCAGCGTGAAGGGCTCGAGCAGGCCATGGGTCGTCAAAGCCTGAACAAAGGAGGGCATGCGCTCCAAGCCTTCGTGAAGAGTGCATAAGACCGAGTTGGCATGCTCGACGAATTCCGTACTGCCGCCGTGTGGCATGAAGACAGCCACGCCGTCAGCCTCGCCACCGATACGGGGACTGGCCATGTCCACCATCATGCGCAGTTCGTCGCCGGCGATTCCGATGGAAAACGGCATGCGCTGCATGGAAAGCGGCAAATAGTCGGCAGTCCAACCATCCTCGGTCAGGAATAGGTTTTCGCCTTGTTTCAAGCCGAAGAGCACGATGGGCTGGAAGCTTCCGCATCCGTCAGGCTGGAACACGATGGGGTAGTGGGCCTGCAGCTTCCGAAACTCCTCCGGTATGACCGGAGCCGACATTACGTTGTCGCCCCAGCGCGCACCGCGCTCAGTAACGACACGCAGATCCTTGTGATCGATGTTGTTGAGTAGTTGCAGCATGGGAGTTGCGAGTGACCGGGGCGGCTCGCAAAGGCTGCGCACCCCATACGCTGTCACAGGAGACTTGCCGCCCCGGCGAAAGGGCGAGGGCGGCGAGGCCTTTTTGATTCAGAACCTGTATCGCGCTCCGATGAGATAGCGGCGACCGGTCTGAACAACGGAGATCACCTGTTCCTTCGCGCGACCGTGCTGACGGATGTAGCCGTCGTTGAGGTTGATCAAGTCGGCTTGCAGCGTCAGGCTCTTGCCGATCTTGTAGCCGACTGAAACATCGACCTGTCCGTAGGGCTCGGTGTAGACCGGATTGTTGCCAGCGCCGTCGACCTTGGCTGCCAGGAACTCACCGCGCCAGTTGTATGCCCCTCGAATCGACCAGCTGTCGTCTTCAAAGAAGCCAACGAGGTTGGCCGAGTTGCTCACCCCCACCAGCGCAGATTGCGTAGCCAGGCTGGTGTTGTCGTACTTCAGTCCCGTGCGGACCCAGGTGTAGTTGCCTGCTATGCCAAAGCCACTCTTGCCAAACAAGTGCTGGGCCGTGAACTCCAGCCCCTTGATGTTGTCGCCCTTCTCGTTGGAAGGTGTGGTGACCGCAAAGTTCAGCAACGGATCGCTCGGTAGACCGGTAATGGTCCCCAAGATCTCACCGGCGCCATTGACGCCCGTCACTGTCACACCCGGCTGGCCGTTGAAGTTCGTGAAGATGTAGTTGCGTAGGCACAGGGGCTGTGAGTTGGAGCCGCATACAGCTTGAGCAGCCCTGTAGTACGCCCCGCCGATAGGCGTCGTCACGCCTGGCAAGGTCATGTTGACGGTTGCCGTGCCAATGAAATTGCTGACCTTTTTGTAGAAGGCGTTAGCCGACAAGTAGCTCGACTTTGCGTAGTAGTACTCGGCTGAGAAGTCGAGGTTTTTTGACAGCAAAGGCTTGAGGTTCGGATTGCCCGTTGAGCCGGTGCCTCCCCCTGCTTTGGCATTACTTGAAACGTTCACGCCGCCGACCAGAGCGTCCCAGCCGGGTCGCCCGATGTTTTGACCATAGCTGGCGCGAAGCTTCAAGTTGTCGTTGATGTCGGCATCCCAATCGATGCTAGGCAACACGTACGAGTACTTCCCGCTAGCTTGACCAAAACTTGGACTTCCCGTGCCCAAGAGGATCTCGTTTTGGGTGCCCCAGGAGCTACCCGTTCGCGTGACCACCTGGGACGAGGAATCAATCTTGGTGCTTTCGTAGCGAACCCCAACGGACAAGTCCATGGGCACGCCCGCCTCAAACGACCGATCCCATTGAACGAAGGCGCTACTTGACTTTTCGGTGGTTCGCCAGTCGTTGCCGCGCGTGTAGTCAGGAGCTGCGGAGAGGTACGCTTCCGCTTCTGATTGGGTCATCGGGCTGGGGTGGCCAGGCGCCCCTTTGGCCATGATGACTTGGAGAGCTCGCGCGCGAAGGCTCTCGAAGTCTGGCACGTAGAACGTCTGCGTCAGGCGTGGATCGTCATGTCCAGGGATTCGATTGAAGAAGCGCGGCAGGCTTTCAGCGCTCACCTTCACGCCGGTGAAGTCGCCTGGCGCTCCGACGCCACCCCAATCGTTGTTGGAGTTGTTGTAGGCCGCGGATCGATTCTTGAGCCTGGTAAAGCCCAGCCCGGCAATCAACTTGCTGTCGGCGCTGAGCTTGTACGTTCCTTGAGTCTGGATCTGGTCGATCGTCTGATCGCTCAGATTGCTGTTGAATTGGCTCCCCGACAACTGCTGTTTGTTGGGGTCGTAGACCGTCGTAGGCAGGCTCAGTAGAGGCAGCTTCTGGTCGTAGTACGCGATCGCGGTTCCTTGCCCAAACATGGCGAAGTCCATGATCGAGTAAGTGCCGTATGGACTGTTCGGATTGGTCTTGGCAGTGGAATGATGGGCATCCGCTTCAATCCTGAGGGCGTCACTGATCTTCCACTCGGCGTTGAAGCCGGTAGAGCCGCTCTTGGACTTCTCGCCGTAGATGCCGCTGGAGAAAGCAAGGTCGTGATCATTGTTCGGAAAAAGTGCAGTCTCGATGATGGGCGTTGCCACCGGTCCGTCGGTAAACGTGGCAGGTCCATGCGAGAAATTGAACCAGCTGGAGTACTCGGCGTTCTTCTTGCCGATGGTGTTGCTGGCCAGCGTGTAGTCGAGTGTGAACTTAAGGTCCTTGCTCGGTGCGTACTGCAGCGTGACTTGGCCGTTCAAGCGTTCGCGCTGCAAGGCAGTCAGCGAGTAGCGCATGTCGACTGAGGTCGAGTACAGGCCAGTTGGGCGGTTCGTGATGGGATCCGGCCCTGTAGCCGGCTTCGGTGGAATGGATCCCCAGTCGTTGGAAGAAGCCGGAAAGGTGTACCAGCCGCTGAGGGTGTATGCCTTGTTGGAGCCCGAGTCGCGCTTGGAGTAGCTGCCGCTCACCGCGACGCCAATCTTGCCGTCGGCAAAAGTTTCGCTGTAGAGCCCCGATATTTCAGGAGTAACCTGATTGCCCTTGAAGCTGTTCGGCAGGCGAGCGTTCGAGGCGTCATAGCCCGCCTTCACACTGACGCTGGCGATTCGTTCCTTCAGGTCTAGGGGGCGAGCGGTCTTGACGTTGATCGTCGCGCCAATACCCCCCGTCGGTGAGCTTGCGCGTGAGGTTTTGAACACCTCCAGCGCTGAAATCGAGTCCGACGATAAGTTGGCGAAGTCAAAGGCGCGAGACCCACTCGCGCCACCGAGCTCGTTGTTGATCGTGGCCGTTGGCATCTGCCGGCCGTTCAGCAGCACCATGTTGAAGTCTGGCCCAACGCCACGGACCGTGACCTTGGATCCTTCGCCACTTGGTGCCCGATCAATCGATACGCCAGCGATGCGCTGCATTGATTCAGCGAGGTTGCTGTCGGGGAACTTGCCGATGTCCTCAGCAACGATCCCATCCACCAGGCCACGCCTTTCCCGCTTCAAGTCAACGGAGCTTTCTAGCGAGCGCCGAATGCCAGTGATCACGACGGTGTCGAGCTGATTTTTTTCTGCCTCCGCTTGGGCGTAGACATTGCCCATAGAAAGCATCAAGCCGGTGCAGGCAAGCGCCACTGGACGCAGCTGAAGGTGCCGGGTCATGAGGTGACGTGTACGGAAGTACGGTGCAGATTTCATGGGTCTCCTAGGTGGACTTCAAGCGGTGCGGTCGCGCGATAACAAAGCGCGCGATACGCCTCGGCGCATGGCCAGAGTCTCTAACCCGTTGCCAGTGGAAACGGTTCCGCTATTTTGAGAAGTCGATCTCTGAGAAGCCCTAGGGGTAGCTCTTAGGGCCGTCTACGAATGTGCGTAGTTGCGCAATGGAAGCGTATCCAGCCTGCCGTGCGCTAATTGCAGATCGATCCGTTGCAAGCGGCCAGCCCGCCTACTCCAGCTATGAATCTCGCAGCATGGCGACAATCAAAGACGTAGCGAGAAAGGCGGGCGTTGGATTGGCCACAGCCTCGCGCGTGCTCAGTGGCAAGGGTCCTGTGGCAGTGGCAACAGCAGCCCGAGTGCGACAGGCGGTTGCCGATCTCGACTTTCGGCCGTCGCACGCGGCCCGCTCGCTCGGTAACGGTACCTCCCAGCTCATTGGGGTCTACATCCCCATATTGCGAGGTGCCTATTACTCACCGATATTGAACACCATTGACGCCGTCGTGCGAGGCCAGGGGCTGCATCTTGTAGTGGCGTTTGGTCAGACGCAGGACACGCAGCGAGCTGAGGCTGTGGAGGCCATGAACTTCCTGTTAGATCGTGACTGCGACGGTCTGGTGGTGTTTGGCCATGCAGTTCAAGCTGAGGACATCGTGGCGCTCAAGCAGGCGCAAGATCGCGTGGTGGTTCTGAATCGTCAGCTGGAGGCGCTGCCAGAGCAGTGCTTTGGTCCAGATCACGTGCAGGGCGGCATCCTTGCTGCGCGCGCTTTGCTGGTTCATAGGCATCGCAATATCGCCGTGGTTTCTGGACCAGCGCATGCACTAGACAACGCGGCTCGCTTGTCTGGCTTTATGGGGGAGCTGGCGCGCCAAGGAAGGGACGTTAGCGACGTTCTCGTGCTTCCCGGAGACTTCTCTAACCTCGCGGGTTGGGAGGCCGGTGAGCGACTGTTGTCATCAGGTCGGCAGATTGACGCAGTCTTCTGCGCTAATGATGAAATGGCTATTGGCTTGCTTGCTTGCTTCCAAGAGCGTGGAATTTCGGTGCCCAGTGACATCTCGGTGCTCGGGTACGACGACTCGCCCAACGCTGAGTTCGCCGCACCGCGTCTGACGTCGGTCCATGTGCCGATGCACGATGTGACGTTGGCTGGCGTCAATTGGCTGCTCAATCGCTGCTACGGGCTGGATTTGCCAGTGCGCCGCGACTTCGAGGTTTCGCTGACTTGGCGTACGTCGGTCGCTGCTCCCCCGATTCGAGGAGGCCGACGCTAGGGTCTGCGACCGTTGGCCGCCGAGGCTACATGCGCCGTGGCGTACTGGCTCGTCTCTGAGCGAGGGGTAGCTAAACGACCGATCCCGTTCTGGCCAATTTCCGGCAGGCGCGTGGGCCTTGGTTGGTGCTTGGGGAACGCCAAGTGAGCCGCATCGATGGATCGCCCTTCGGTGGGCTCTCGGCCGTTGCTGGGACTAGTACACCGTCCTGCCGAGTGGGCTTCTGATAGCTGCGCCCAGGTCTTCGGCTGATGTAGTCGGTATACGGCTTCCCCGTTGTTGGCGGGAAAATATGCCTATTGGACTAGGCATTCATTGCTTGTCGCTATGTTTGGCTTCTTGAGTGTCCACTCTGGTAGGCATTTCCTGCCTTGTGCCAGGTTGGAGAGCAAAATTGCCTAGCATGCTAGGCATATGCATTGAAAAGAAGCCTATGATGCTTCACAATGCCTACTCCACTAGGCATATCATGAAGTACCACATTAACTCTGCCTCTGATCTTGGTCATGTACTCAAAGCAGTACGCAGGACAGCCAAGGTGCGCATCGACGACCTTTCGGAGACCGTAGGTGTTAGCAAGCAAACAACCACAAACGTCGAACAGGGCAAGGTGACCGTTCAGCTGGGCACGGTTTTGCGCCTGCTGTCCGAGATGGGTATCACTGTAAGCGTCGACTTTCCAGAAGCCGCGTTGCCTGCGTTGCTGAAGATTCAGCAGCGAGCACAAGGTGCCGCAGAGGCGGCCCGGAGCTCGATGCCCTCAAGGCAAGACACCTCCGGTATGCGGGAAACGGCGGAGGGTGACGGCTGACCATGCGCAGCTTGCAGGTTTACGTTGATCGGACGTGCATCGGAGCCCTCAGCGAAGCCAATGACTTGTGGGTCTTCGACTATGACAAGGCATGGGCTGAGATGGAACGCAGCTTCGATCTCTCGCCGGCGCTGCCTCGCGAGAAGTTGCGGCATGCGGATGGAGGCACCGAGAGACCGGTTCAGTGGTATTTCGACAATCTTTTGCCCGAGGAGCTGCTGCGGCAATCTATCGCAAAGGAAGCCGGCATCAAGGACCATGAGGACGCGTTTGCGCTCTTGGAGTACCTCGGAGCTGAGTCAGCAGGCTCGCTGACATTGCTGCCGCCAGGCGCACCGCTGCCAGATGAGTTCGCGCTGAAAGAACTTTCCGACGCAGAACTCAGCCGCCGAATCCAAGCTCTGCCAAAGCAGACTCTCTCGAAGGGAGCGCCCAAACGCATGTCTCTGGCGGGGGCCCAACACAAGCTGCTGGTCGTCGTGAAAGGCGATTCGCTCTATGAGCCTGTCGGAGCGACGCCATCGACTTATATCCTTAAGCCGGAGCATACGGAGTACGGGACGTACCCCGCCTCTGTGTTCAACGAGTTCCTCACGATGCGGTTGGCCGATGCGGCTCGGCTTGAGACACCCGCAGTGCTGATGAAGCACGTGCCAGAGCCCATATATCTCATCGAACGATTCGACCGGGAGGTGAAGAACGAAGGATCGGGTCGACGGCGTGGTGCCCCGTTGGAGGCGCCAGCTATCAACCGGCTGCACGTCATCGACGGGTGTCAGCTATTGAATAAGGCTCGGACCTTCAAACACTCGGGAGCCACGTTGACCTCCCTTGTGAAGATCATCGAACGAACTACCAACAAGATTCAGACCCGCACACGACTTTTTCGCTGGCTGGTTTTCAACGTGCTGGTGGCCAATGATGACTGCCACCTTAAGAACCTGTCCTTCCACGTAAATCATGAAGGCATCTGGCTCGCTCCGCACTACGACCTTTTGGCTACAGGCGTCTACTACACCAAAGCCTTTGCGGACGAGCACGCGACTTGGGATCGCGTTCGAATGGCGTTCGCACTGCCTGGAGCCAAAACTTTCGGCGAGGTGACTCTTAAGGCGGTCTTGGCAGCAGGGCAGTTCCTGGGACTGCCGGAGCGAGTCGCTCGACGACTTGTGAATGAAGTGACAGGCAATGTCGCGAAGGAGTTCGCTCAGATACTCGCTGAACATGAGCAACAGCAGCCCGTCGACGCAGAGCGTGCGGCCGGGTTTGCCCTTGAGGCTCGACTGCTGCGTGTCGTCGATCGCATCACGCTCCCCGAAATGCTCCAACGCCTAAGCGAGTAAGCGAGAGCGACGCTGACTCGATAAAGGTCGGCGATTTGGCCGGAGGTCCACCCTGAAGCCTTGGATGCCATCGAAGGAAGAGGTCAGGGCAAGGCTTGAGGCAAGAAAGGATGCGAAAGAGTAGCCCCTGGACTCCTTGAGGGGAGTGGGGGACGCACCTTTTGCAACAACTCCAACGAGCGCTCTGCAGATCGTTTCTATGGATGAGCTTCGCACCAAGTGTCGATCGGTTGTGTTGGCGCCAGTCCCGCGATACGGACTTTCGTAGCTCACGCTTCACACAATCGCGTTTAGCCTGCTGGATGCGAGGCATCTCCAAGTCGGTGCTCAGACATCACCGTTGAGTGTGCCTTCGATCTTGCAATTCTTAGACCACGGTAGTTTGCTCACATGATTCGATTGGCCCATCTGAAATCCACCGCGCCGCAGCTTTGTCTTTTGCTTCCTCTTGCCGCGGTGCTTTGCCTAGAGGGTTGCGGCGGTGGAGCAAAGGAGGACGCCGGCTCGGGCGAGAGTGTCGGAGCACTGAGCGAAAACAACTACGGAGACTTTGGAGTTTCTTTTGCGCGGGCTGTCTTGTCAGGGATGGCGTCGCCTGGCGTTGGGGCTCCCGTTGCCTCCCTCGCATCGGCTCTTGAAGCCGCCGGCGGTGAAACGCAGCCAGATGTGCGGATCGCGTCGACGCGAACCACTGTGACGTCCTGTACTTCCGGTGGTTCGGTCACTGTCGCCAACAACGACGCAGATGGCAATGGAACGCTGTCGGCCGGCGACGTCATCACCACGACGTTTGATCACTGCAAGTGGACCAGCGCCCAAGTTGCGATCAACGGTGCGCTCTCGCTGCAGTTCACGTCTGTCGGCAGCAATGGAGCCAGCACTGCTGAAGGAAATTTCACGTCGTTCAATGCGTCAGGTCGCATTCTGAATGGGCCGTTCACGATGACAAGCAGCCAGAGCGGCTCAACTGCGGTCACGATCGATCGATTCAAAGGCGTGACGGTTACCACTGGCAACGATGTGGTGACGATGAATACGACAACTCGGATTGAAACGACGGCCGGAAAAGCCGTTGTTTCTGTAGCCGGAGATCTTGTCATTCGAGGCACAACTTTCACGGTTACCCAGGCTACGCCGTTCACTGGCGGAAGCTCCGTCTCTCCGCCACAAGGCGGGAGCGCGAAGCTCACCGAATCGACCGGCAAGACGTTGGTAATGGAGGCACGAGTTGGATATGCGGCGTTCAGCTACACCCCCAAAGGCGCAACCACGCCGACTGCTTCAAGTAGCGTGCCCTGGTCTCAGATTTAGTGGTCTGTCCACCAGGTTGACGACCCATTAGGCATCTGCGCGTTTTCTTGTCGGCGATTCATGATCGGATGAAGGCTGACTGAGCTGCAATTGAAGTTCTTCTTCCGACCGAAGAAGTGCCGGTCCCACCGTGCACCGATTGGAGAGGGCCGTGCCGGATTCGCTTGAGCGCAAATTCAGCGCGTCAGGGACGGATCAAAAGTTGGCGCCGACGTGACCGTGATCAGGGTTGCGGCCAAGAAGTTCTATCTGTCGCCCGTCGTGGACCTGTTCAATGGCGAAATTGGGCCTACGCTACGTCGCAGAGCCTCTGGTTCAGCATGGCCAGTTCGATGCTGAATCGAGCCTTCACCGGGCTTTGCCCGAGCGACTACCTCGTCCTGCATTCCGACCAGGGCCGGCAACATCGGACGAATCAGTGCAGCCAGCATCTCAGCGTCCAAGCCGCAACTCAGAGAGTGTCGCGTAAGGAAACTGCCTTGGCTGCACCGCGGTTGAGAGCTTCTCTGCACGTTGAAATAAAAATGGGTCCACGTTCAGTAGCCTGGATGTGCTTGAGGCTGCTCTGCGGGGTGCTACAGCCGCGACCGAATACAGTGCGGCCTTGGTGGGATGATCCCCCGTCAGGTACCGAGACCGCCTTGCCGTACAACCATGCAGATTCGCCATGCCACTATTGAGGATTGCGATGTGCTACTCAAGCTCCGTAATCATTACGTCTCGTCCACCGTTGCCGTCTTTGACGAAGAACCATTGACCGAAGAGATGGTGGCTCGCTGGATCGCGTCATTTTCCTTGTCAGGCCCTCATCGCCTTCTTGTGGCAACTGGACAAGGCCGAATTTGCGGTTTCGCCAGTAGTCAGCGCTACCGAGATCATCCAGCATTTCGGCGAACCGTTGAGACCAGCATCTACACCGCGCCCGGAGAGGCAAGGAAGGGCGTTGGTTCCGCGCTGTACACGTCGCTTTTCTCGTCGCTCGCTACCGAAGACCTGCACCGTGCTGTCGTTGGTATTGCACTGCCCAACGAGGCGTCGGTGAATCTGCACAAAAAGTTCGGTTTCACCGAAGTGGGTGTCTTCAACGAGTACGCGTTGAAGCGTGGTCAATACATCAGTTCTGTTTGGCTTCAGCGCCAACTCAAGTAACGCGCGGCCTAGCGAGTCGTTCGCAAGCAGAGTTCCGGCTGCGAGGCCACGTACGAAAATCCTCGTTTTCAACGCGAACTTGAATGCCTGCCTGCGGCCAACAGCCGCCAACCTGCTGCCACCGCCTGAGCAATCGAAATCGCTGTTCTGCTCAATTGTCTAAGCAGGTTGCGCATCATCGCCAAGGCACGCGCACTGGCTGTCCGACTTCTGAAAGTCAAGTCATCTGCCCGGCTTTGGTGTTAACAGGTTTTAATGCAATCGGTATATACATGCACTAGTGAATAGCCAACGTTCCGGGAAACGCGCCAGCCACTGTGTGCATGTCGGTGAAGAAGATCTTGCAATTGAAGTAGCCGGTTTCCTTGCCTGACAAGATACCGAGCGCGACGGCTTTGTTGCCCGCGAGCGCAAACACCGGCGATCCAGAGTCGCCGGGCTTCGCGCAGGCATTGTTATCCAGGAACTTCCGGCCTTTCTGCGCGACCACCAAGTTTCGGTGCCACTTTTCACCTCGAGGTTTGTAGCTGATACCAATCGCTGTCACGTTGTAGCCGCACATCTCTCCACTTTGGGTGCCGCTGTAGCAAACGTTCTGGTCTCCTGGCTTCATTGGGCGATGCAGCATGCCTTGAACTTTGTGCATCGGTACGTTTCCGGGTCCCGCGCTGTGGACGCCATAGATGTAGGACGTTACGTCTTCGCCTCTAGGAGTCACCAAGATCAGTGCTACGTCACCTTGGTAAGTGCCACTGTTCGCCATCTTGACAGAGCCGACATCAGACCTGTATGTCGACCATCCTGGCAGGATCTTGCCCATGTACTGATTGCCAACCGCGGCATTGGAACCTGGAGTCAGGGTGGTTGAATTGGTCGACCAAAAGTAGGTGATTTCATTCGGGAGGGCGCAGTGCCCGGCTGTCAACATGCCCCCGCTCACATGAGTGCCATAGAGGGTGATGTTCACTTTCCATGGGAAGCCGGTTGTACAAAACCAATATGGTCTGTTGAAACCGTTGAGGGCGCGAACCTCAGCGCCGCCAGAGAAAGGCGAGAAGTCGTAGAAGCGTCCGGTCGTCTGTTCGATATCGGTTTCATCGACTTCAATCAAAAGAGAATCACCATCGAACTTCTCGGCCAAGCTCTTCAACAACCGATCGGAGGCGGACCGAACGGTGATAACGAGGCGGTTGCTGGCGGCGTCCTGTCTGATCATCTGAACTTGCTCGGCATCGTCCAGGCTGTCGGCTGCGATGATGCTGTCTTCAATTGCTTGCAGTGAAGCCAACGATCGTCGGGCCGGTGGGGCTTGCAACAGGCCCGGCGATGGCGATGAGGCCAGGCTCGCTGGACCACCCCCGTTGATCGGGCGATTGAGTTCTTTCATTGCTGCTTGAGCAAGTTTCATCCCACTGGAAGTGGCGCCAGAGACGACGACTCTGCCGTTCGGTAGATCAACCCATGGCGGCGCTAGGTCAGCCGGATGGGCGCGTGCAACTTCCTCGGCGGCTACCAGTGCTGCTTGAAGGGATTCCGGCACCGCGGGTGGGTCGGCATCTTGCGCACGAACAATTTCAAAGCCATATCGATACGTAGCTGAAGCAGTAGCAGTCGAGATCAGCACCTGGCCGAGTGCGAGGATCTGAGCGATTCTTAACGCGAGAGAGATGCAGGATCGACGCATGGCGTGGTTCTTGAAAGAGATGGAGAGGGCGTCGATGGAGTCGATCTTCAAGGGGCTGGTATTGCAAAGATCACCACGACAGTTTGGGCGCGAAGTTTTGACGCGCCTTGCGTTGGCCTTCGGTTCAACGTGCCGGCGAGCATGCGGAAATCTGCCCACGGCTCCGGACAGGTCCGATCGAAACGCCCTTGGCGCTTGACCGCCCCCAGTCGTGGCGACTCGCTAGCGACTATTTATGAAGGTGAGGTTAACGATCTGTGCGTCGCGTGGCGACTACGAAAGTCTGCGTTCCGATGGGCCGTCTGCCTATCGCTTCGTCCGACTGCGGGGCCGAATTTTGAGACGTCACCAAGCCATGCTCGCGAGCTGGCGGCCGCGCTGATCAGGGCTTGTCTACGGTAGGTTTTCGTGACCGGTGGCAGTTTGCTGAGCGGCTGAAAATCTTGCAGACCACGTCCAACGTGGTGGTCGACGTCGGTGCGAGCAATGTCGAGGAGCTGCTCGCACCGAAGCGCCCAGCCGCACGCCGATGCCGTCATAAACGAAGACCTTCATGCGGATGGCGCGGCGGTTGACGGGCAGGCAAGCCCATGTGTCTTGGACGCACCGAAGACGTTGACCACGCAGGATTGCGGCTTCGACGCCGGCTCTCATGTCCAGCGGACCGACTGCCAGCATCCTTGTCGTAGGCGACAACTCGTTCAAGACGGCTTTGCCGGACGCCTGCAGAGCTGTAGCGTCTAAATGGGAATAGGCATCGATTCGAGACGTCTGGCCCTGTCGGTCGAATCAGCCTTGCAAGCGCGGCAGGTCTACGAGCTGGCGGATTGCTCATTCATTTCTGACGCATGAATTTCGACTGAGTTCGAGGAATACAAGCCTGGACCCTCCTCAACGCCTCGAGCGATTGAAATGCTACGTGATGTCGTAGCGGCGTAGCACTAGATTTGACGCGATGCGGCTTAAAGAATGCTGGCGTCATCCATCACTTGGTACAGCATCAATGTCCGTTGCCATCAATCGATTTCTATCAGCCACTATCTGTGTGATCGCGGCGATTTCCAGCAGCGGCCAGTCTGTTGCCGCAGATGCCGCTTCAGCCCCACCTGCTGCTGTTCGACGGCAACCTCAGGCGCCGGTTCTGGACCAGTTGACGCCGGAGAACAGCGTCCTCCTGCTGATTGACTTTCAGCCGCAATACGCGTTCTCGACGCGGTCGATCGACATCGACTCCATGCTCAACGCGACGGCCGGGCTGGCCGAGGCGGCCCAGTTGTTCAAGATTCCCACAATCGTGACCACGATCACCGCAGATGCCTTTGCGGGGCCTCTTCTCGATGCGGTCAGAGAGACGACTCCAGGTATTGCGCCCATCGACCGAACGGTCATCAATGCTTGGAACGACCCGCGTGTGGCTAAAGCCGTCCGAGCGACTGGACGCAGCAAGATCGTCATGGCCGGCTTGTGGACAGACAACTGTGTGATGCTGCCCGCCCTGCGGGCACTCTCTGAGGGTTATGAGGTCTATGTCGTGACGGACGCGAGCGGTGACTACGATGCAGCGTCTCACGAGCGAGCTATCCAGCGCTTGGTGCAAGCTGGAGCGGTGCCCATCACGTGGCTTCCGGTTGCATTGGAATGGCAGGCTGACTGGGCGCGGAGTGAGACTGCAGCCGGTTTGAATGCCATCCTGCGCCGACATGCCGCCGCGTTGGCGGCGGGGGGGCAATATCGCCAATCACTCGTCAACCGTCGCTGATGGGCTGTAAACGGTAAAGCGTCCATCTAGGGCGGTAGGGCGTCACAGCCGGGGCACGGGTTGCAGTCCGGCGGCTATTCATTTGCATAGACATGCGTACGCGCGGCTTCGCTGTCAGTTGCGGGTGAATCTCAGGACGCACTGCAGTACCTCAATTCTCGTACCAAGCGATGCCAACGCTGCCGATGGATTCGTACCAAGCCTTCATCATCCAGCGCCGCTCTGATCTGAGGCGAATCGCTGGCCAGACGCGTGGAGAACACGCGCTGGAGGACGTAGAAACTGAAGCTTGGCTGGTCGCCGAGCGCATCGGGGCCAAGCGGGGCTTCGCGATCAACTTCAGCCATCGCGCCGATCAAGAGCAGGTGCTGGGGTGGTTGCACAACCGCTTGGTCAAGTATGCAGACAAGCAGCTGAGATACGCGGTGAAGCTCGACAGGGATTGGGACAAGGAGGATGCCGAGTCCGCGGTTCATTCAATGGCGCGATTGCTCGCCGCGCCTGAGACATTTGACCCCGTCGTACAACTGCTTAAGCTCGAGGAAGGGCCAGATCCTGTCCAGTTGACGCGGCACAGCTATTCGCAAGCGTCTGCCTACCTCATCTTGCTGTGCCGATTCGAATGGGATGCGGAGGAGCTGGCGGCTCATCTGTGCATCGTCGTGCAGACCTTGCTTGTGCGGCTTCGCTGGTTCGGCGCATGGACCCGATTGCAGGCCGGCCTTTTCGATGGCCTACAGGCCATCCCACTTGATTTCGAGCCTACGAAGCCCCGCACACGCGTTGCGCGAACACAAGAACTTTCCTGCGCGGAGTTCCAATATGCCTGGCCGTTCACGATGCAACCGAGTCTCGACCCCTGATTTTCCCAAGCCGCTCGCACTTGAAGAGGGGATTTCTCCACATTCGACCGGCCTACGGCGCCCAGGCTGAAGTGATGCATTCCAGGCGCGTCGATAAGCATCGGATGTCGTCTTCTCGTGGACTGTCAGGGTGCAATCTTTGCTGAGTTGAGTCGATGCCTACCGCAGAGCGGCTGGCTAAGGTGCGGGCACTTGGTCATACGACTCTTCGTAGTTACAACGCGCTCGCTCCTGCCCTATGGTGCCGTCGTTCAGTAGTCCTTCAGCGCATCCTGCGACCAACTTCGAGTGAGAAGCTTTCGACGACCGCGGGAGGTGTCTCGCCTCCAACATATCGGCATTGCGCTTTTATCAGTTCTGATAGCCACCAACAGCCAGTCTGCTCAGCTCAACGGCGGCGCCGCGCAGAACGTTCGCTCCACGAAACCCGCCGTGCGGCCTCGCTCACCGGTGACACTGAACTTCGTTTCCGCCGACGTCGAAGCCGTTACCCGGGCCATTGGCGTCATGATGGATCGGCAGATCATCATCGACCCGCGAGTGAAGGGAACGATCACGGTATACAGCGAGCAACCGGTATCAATCGCCGAGGGCTACCGGATATATCTCGCCGCAATGCGTGGGATCGGCTTCACGGTCGTGGAGTCGGGGGGCTTCCTGAAAGTGTTGCCCGAGCCGGAGGCCAAACTGCAAGCCGACAATGTAGCCATCGAGGGTAGTGGGATCCGCGGCGATCAGATCGTCACGCAAATATTCGTCTTGCAGCACGAGATCGCGAACAACTTGCTGGCGGTTTTGCGTCCGTTGATCACTCCGAATAACTCGATCAACGCCAATCCAGGGAACAACAGCCTGGTCGTCACTGACTACGCAGACAACCTACAACGCATCGCGAAGATCATCTCCGCGATGGACGTTCCAGGGGCTGCCGACATCGAGATCGTGCCCCTCAAGCACTCGGTAGCCGCAGATCTTGCCCCACTGGTGCAGCGACTCGCAGATGGCGGTGCGGCGGCTGGCGGAGGAGCTCCAGGACAAGCGAACAGTGCTGTCAACGTGCTGGTGGATGCGCGCTCCAACGGCCTCATCCTGCGCGCGAGCAACCCGACCCGTTTGGCCGCCGCGAGGGCCATAGTAGACCAGCTCGATCAGCCCACCAGCGGCAATGGGAATGAGGCTCACGTCGTCTTCCTGAAGAATGCTGACGCAGTAAAGCTCGCCGCTGTGTTGCGGGCGGCGTTTGGTGCGTCTTCGTCTGCCACTGGCGCCGGTAGCGCTATTGGTGGGGGGACACCAACCGGGCCGGGGAACAACTTCGGCATTGCCGGCTCGCCAGCGGGTAACGGCGCTGGCACGGGCGCCGGCGCCTCGGGCGTGGGTGCGTCGAGTGCATCAACGGCACCCCTGTCCGCCTCGGCTGGACCGTCCACGGGTGGGTTTGTTCAGGCTGACCCTTCGACGAACTCGTTGATCATCACCGCCGCCGAGCCTTTGTATCGCCAGGTGCGCGCCGCCATTGAGCAACTGGATGTCCGCCGAGCCCAGGTGTACGTTGAGTCGCTGGTCGTGAAGATCGACAACGCCAAGGCTGCCCGGTTCGGCGTGCAGTGGCAGAACCTTTTTGGCGACAAGGGGGACTCCCGAATCACGGGCGTCGGTACGAACTTTGGAACGAGCCTGGCAAACATCATCAATGGCACCGCCGCCGTGGCAGGCGGACGCAGTGGTGTCGCCGCCGCGTTGCAGAACAACCGATCGGCGCCCACGGGCTTGAATGTGGGTGTGCTCAAAAAGGTTGGCGACTTCTACACGCTAGGCGCGGTCGCGAACCTCTTCGAGGGCCAAGGTGGTGCCAATGTCATGTCCACGCCTAATCTTGTAGTGCTGGACAACGAGGAGGCGCGCATCGTTATCGGTCAAAACGTGCCGTTTGTGACGGGTTCCTATGCCGGCGCGGGTGCCAGCACAGGCGGCACGGTCAATCCGTTCCAGACAGTGGATCGCAAGGATGTCGGTTTGACCCTGAAGGTGAAGGTTCAGATCGGTGCGGGCAACACGGTCCGATTGCAGGTGTATCAGGAAAATTCGAATGTTGTGCCTGGCAGTAGTGGCACTGAAGGGCCGACACTGGACAAGAGTGCTATTGAAGCCTCTGTCGCCGTTGATGACGGCGACATCATCGTTCTCGGTGGCTTGCTGAAGGATGAGTACATCGATGGCGACGATGGCGTGCCCGGCCTGTCCAAGATTCCACTGATCGGCCGCTTGTTCTCCAGTGAGAACCGATCCCGAGTGAAGACCAACCTGATGGTCTTTCTGCGTCCGGTCGTGATGCGCACCGCCGATGACGGCAGACGGCTGAGCCTGGATCGGTACGAGTCCATTCGTGCATTGCAGCAGCAAAGCCAGCCGCGCAGCGATCTGTTGCTGCCCGATACGGGAGCGCCGATTGTTCCGGTACCGACTCAACCGGCCGCGAGTGGCGGCACGGCGCACTGAACCCTTTGCGAACGATGACGGAGATCTATGCGAGCGATCGTTGTTGAGCAATTTGGCGGGCCGCAAGTTCTCGCTCTCAAGGATGTGGTCGAGCCTCAGCCCATGGGAGGGGAGGTCGCCATCAAGGTCTCATATGCAGGCGTCGGCTTTGTGGATACCTTGGTGCGCGCGGGCCACTTTGCGTTCGTGAAGTTGCCGACCATTCCGGGCATCGAAGTCGCCGGACACATCCATGCTGTGGGTGAAGGCGTCAAAGGCCTGAGGGTCGGAGACCCAGTGGCTGCCTTGCTCAATGACTTCAGCCGCGGTGGCATGGGTGGGTATGCCGAGATTGCGATCGCCAAGGCCGCGTTGACCTGTCCGGTAACGCACGATGGTGATCTGCTTCGGGCGGCGGCTGTGCTGGTGAACGGTGCCACGGCCCTGATGGCACTGGAATCGCTGCGGCCAGGCGCCTCGGTGGCGGTAAGCGGGGCGACTGGAGGCTTGGGGCGCTGTCTTCTCACCGCGGCAAGATATCTAGGAGCCAAGCACGTGCTCGCCATATCTTCGAAGGAAGATCAGACTGAGCAGCTCCTGCAGGCTGGCGCTACCGAAGTCATTGCTCCGCGGGATCTGGGCGAACGTGCAGCAAACTTCGATGTCGCATGCGACACGGTCGGGGGGGCTACGCGCATCAAGCTTCTTGGCCTGCTGCAAACACAAGGGCAGCTCAAGATCTTGGGCAACGCCAGCGGTGATGATCCATCGCTTTCCGGTGATCGGATCTGGTTGCGAAACATCACCGTCACTGGGCTTTCTACAGGTGGGATATCCCATGTGTTCCCCGAGCGGCTCGCTGTCGCTGGGCGGTTGGCGCTTTCCGTCTTTGACCGTCCTCCTGTCCCACCAACGGTCCTTTCCATTGACCAAGCGGCTGACGCGCATCGTGAGTTAGAAAACGGTCGAGGAGGCAAGTTCGTGCTCTCGCTGCTCAGCCCCCAATGAGCCTAGCAGCTGAAGGCTCGCGAAGGGCTGCTTGAGTCAGCGTGCCGCGTCTTTCGTTTAGCTGTTGGCCAGCGCGGGCAGCAGTTGCCGGGACAGTTGATGCGCAATGTGAATCGCCGCTTTGGTTTGAGCATCTCCTCTCACTGCAGCCGCGTAGGCGTCAGCCGCATGCAGGGCTTTTGAGAGGCGATCGGACGCATCCTGGATCTCCTGCTTCTCCCGATCCATCGCGATCACCATTCTCAGGACTTGCATGTGGCGGTCTGCTTCCGACAGATGCAAGAGCAGCTGGCGTTGCCAGGGCTTGTTCGGCGGTATTGACTTCAGCACCGCCTGAACGAATGCGTCTATATCCAACACCATTTTGGCAATGGCCTCTGTTTGGGTCATGACACGGCGGCTGAAGAAATTCTCATAGCTCTATAGAGAGTCTCATTTTAGCTTTTGCGGACGGGTGGATCAAATGTTCGGTCCTTGCGAGGTCAGTATGGACTTCGCCGCCGAGCACTGCTCATGGATACGCTTGTCGACCTTGCATGGGCCATGCCATGCAGCCCGTGTGCCTTGGCAAGTTCAACGTGCTGATCCAAAAAAGCGTCGCGCTGCGCCTTACATCATGAAAAGCATTCGCAATGTCGCCATCGAGCGCGGCTGAAGGACGTTCCTATGGATTTGACGCCTCTTGTGGCTGTGCACATGAGTTCTGCACTGACCGCGACGCTGATTGGGCCCGTGGCAATCTGGGCGAGGCGGGCACGACAACAAAGACCGCGACTGCACCGCGCCTTCGGTTATGCATGGATTACTTTGATGCTGGTTGCAGCGGTCAGTGCGATCTTCATTCGAGACTATAGCTATCCCAATATTTATGGATTCAATCTCATCCATCTTTTGATACCGGTGACGCTGTTTGGTATCTATGGGGCGCTTTTCTATATTTATCGCGGAAATGTGCGAATGCACAGCCTGATCATGCAATGGCTTTATGCCGGCGCCTGTATCACTGCGGGGCTCTTCACGTTGCTGCCATCGCGCTACTTGGGCAAGCTTTTGTGGGGATGAATACGGCGAGAGAGTTTCGTCAAAGGAGAATCGGATGATGAAGATACTCGGGCTAGACCACCTTGTCTTGCGAGTGCAAGACATCGATGCAATGGTGGGTTTTTATGAGCGAGTTCTTGGCTGCTCAGTCGAGCGCCGAACGGAAGGTCTGGTTCAGTTACGGGCTGGGCGTTCGTTGATCGACCTGGTCCCACTGAAGAAGACGCTCGCCACGGTTGACGCTGGACAGCCTTCCGTTCATCGATCGGAGCTGGACCATTTTTGCGTTCGCGTGGAGCCTTTTGACGAGCGTTTGATCCGGCAGCATCTCGCCGCTTGTGGGGTGGAGGCGGGAGAAACCGTGAGTCGATATGGTGCGGAAGGTGAGGGGCCTTCGATCTATTTCGCTGACTGCGAAGGGAACTTCGTAGAGTTGAAAGGGCCGCCAGTTGAGTGAGCGCCCGTCACGTTAATGGATGATGAAGGCAAAGGGTCGACGCTACGATTTCTCGTAATGGGGGTGGTGCCGACACGCTCAATCTTTGGAGTACCGTTATGGTCGAAATAGATCTAAGTGAATTTCAGGTCCGGAGGGCGGCAATGAACCCACTTCGAATCCTCGTCATCGGCGGGACGCGTTTTTTTGGAATATTGCTGGTCGAGAAATTGGTGGCGGCCGGGCATTCGGTGACTATTGCGACCCGGGGGAATGCCGGCGATCCGTTCGGCGATTCGGTGCGACGACTCCGTGTTGACAGGCGCGATATTCATGCCATGAGGACGACGTTCCAGGTTGAACCCGACTTTGACGTCGTTTTTGACCAAATGTGCTATAGCCCGCTGGATGCCGCGATAGTGTGCGACGTTCTGGGTGGCCGCACCGGTCACTATGTGATGGCGTCAACAATTGAGGTTTACAGTCAGCTGCACGGCAAATTTCTCCGAGCTTTCAGGGAGGATGATATTGACCTTCCGGAGGAACGGGTTGATATCAAGTATCCATGGTATGAGCCAAACTACGCTGAGGTGGCCTACGGAAAAGGCAAAAGGCAGGCCGAAGCCTATTTGATGCAGGACGGGCGACTGCCGTTCTCGTCCGTGCGAATCGGCCATGTGCTGGCCGGCCCCCAAGACTTCACCGGTCGCTTGGAGCACTACGTGAGTCTGGCGAGGCAGCAAAAGACGTTTTGGTACGGCGAGCGACAAGGCGTCAGCTCATTCATCAGCGCTGATGAGATCAGTCGCTTCATGCTTTGGATGGCATCTAGGCCTGCCACGGGACCCGTCAATGCGGCCTCCTCAGGTCCGCTGTCGGCACTCGATATCTACTCGAAGGCTACAGAGGTGTTGAGCTTGCCTCAGAAGATGCGATCAGTGACTACTGAGGTATCGCCCTCGGAGATGAGTCCGTTCGACTACCCGAGCAACTACGCCATGGATACATGGAAGGCAACCGCGCAAGGCTTTAGCTTCACGAACACATCGGACTGGCTGGCTCAAATGATCATTGACCATGACGAGGCACTCAGTCTGGCCGCGGACGCCGCGCTTGCTCGATGATCAGTCTTGAGGTGCTAGGGCCTTTCGTGCTGGCGTCGAGCTTGGTGATCGTCGTGCCAGGTCCGGCGACGCTGCTCGTTGCAACGGAAGGCAGAAGCAGCGTCCCAGCGGCGCTGAAGTCGGTTCTCGGCATCGTCCTTGGAGATGTCGTCCTGATTACGTTGTCCGGTTTGGGCCTTGCCGGCTTGCTGCTCCAGTTTCCCGCCTTGCAGAACGCAATACGAGTGGTTGGAGGGCTCTACCTTGTGTGGCTGTCGGTTGGCTTGCTGCGACATGCGGGAGACCGTTCCGCGACTGCCGGGAAGCAGTCGACGAAAGGTCACATTGCGCGTGGTCTGTTGTTGACGGTGACGAATCCAAAGCCGGTCCTTTTTTTTGGCAGCTTTTTTCCTCTATTCCTGCCCAGGGGTGACGGCGCGATCCTCCTGGGATTTCTGCAGCTTGGCTTGGTGTTCGAGCTTTTGAACATCTGCTACTTCTCCGCTGTTGTCTTCGCGGTCAACAAGGTTGGGGCTGGACGCGAGGTCTCGGCAAATACCCGCCGATACATCAGCACGGCGAGTGGACTGGGCCTTCTGGTGTGTGGGGTCTACGTCTTGTTGACTGTCTGGTCGTAGGCGAATGCGCAAACGATGCATATCGACCCTAGCGCGCCGCGGGGCGCTGGCCTTTCATATTCACTGCATAGGGACGATCATGGGCATGTCCTGCTTTAGCCGCCGTTTCGGGAGGATGTTGGGCTTAGGCGTCGCACCTCTTGCGTTGTGTCTGCCCCTGGCGGCCTTCGGTGCCCCGGTTGACTTGCCATTGGTCGCGCATCTGTTTGCGCCGGGCGTCATTTCGGGGCCGGCCAGCGACGGAGCGCCAACGTTCAGTCCAGATGGCCCCTTGTTGATGTTCGAGCGATCAAACGGGCGTCAGGCGTTCTTGTTGATGGCAGAGCGCCGAGGTGATGGTTGGAGCGTGCCCGAGCTGGCACCGTTTGTTGAGCCCGGCTCGTCAAACATGCACCCCGTGTTCAGCGCTGAGGGGCGCGACCTCGTCTACGTGTCCAAAAGTCTGGCAGCAGAACGCGAACCCGCAGGCACACGCCATCCGGTCCGTCTCGTGCGCGTGACTCGCCAGGGGGCGACCTGGTCTGCACCTCAGGACCTGCCTCCCGAGATCAACATTTCGACGCCTGGCGTGTTTAAGCCCAGCCTCGCTGCCAATGGTGATCTGTACTTCATGTCCGACGGCGGTCCCGGCGCACCTGCTGCGCCTCAGTGGCGGCTGTTTCACGCACGGCGCGATGGTGGCGGCTGGGTGCGGGCAGTTCCTGTCGTGCTGCCCGGCGTCTCCCAGGACGACGTCGATCCTTGCATCGCCCCGGATCAGTCGTACCTCATCTTCAGCAGCAAGGGGCGCGCGCCCCGTGACGACGGGCACGAGTACCTGTTCATTTCCTGGCGGCAAGTACATCGCTGGGGTGAGCCTGTTGCGATTCGTTATGCCGGTGATGACTGGGGTGGTGACGACGGCGAAGCCAATCTTGGACCTGGTGGTCAACTTTTCTTTATGAGTGATCGGGTCGCGCCAGCGCTTCGAAGGGACGGCGACCGCTTGCCTACTGCTGCCTATGCCGATGTGCAGCAGTGGAATAACGGCAACGGCAACGTTTGGACATTGGATCTGGCCGAGGTGCTGCGTCGCACCCGCCCGTTTACCCAGTAGGCAACGTACTTCAACCCAACACACGGAGAGCGTCGTGGCGAAGATTGCTATTGTTTATTTCAGCGGGTACGGCCACACGGCCCATCAAGCAGAGGCTGTCAGGAGGGGCGTTGCAGCTGTTTCCAACGCCGAAGCGGTGATGCTGCGCATCGATCAGGACGGCAATCTGCCCGCCGATCTGGAAGTCCTGCCGGCGTACGACGCCATCATCTATGGCTCACCGACATACATGGGCGGCCCCGCGTGGCAGTTCAAAAAGTTTGCCGACACGTCGTCGGGGCTGTGGATGCGACAGGCGCTCAAGAACAAGGTGGCAGCAGGGTTTACGAATTCGGCGACCGTCAACGGAGACAAGTTCTCCACGATCCAGTACCTGTTCACTCTGTCCCAGCAACACGGTCAGATTTGGGTTGGGACGGGTCTCTTGCCTTCCAACAAGAAGGAGCATGGGCCGGACCATGTGAATTGGAGCGGCGGCTTCGCGGGTGCTCTGGCCATCTCACCGTCGGATGCCAGCGCCAACGAAGCGCCCCGCGCGGGAGATCTCGCAACGGCGGAACTCTTTGGTAGCCGGGTTGCAGGGTTCGCCGTTCAACTGGCCGCAGGGTGAGTCACGCGTCAGCGTCACAGCCCTAGCGTCATGGGAGAGAGAAATGGATTGCAGATTGATGGCCAAACACAAAGAAGGGCTGATTCGGGTTGCGAAACCTGCGGACAGAGGGCAGATCTGTCGTTTGATTCGCAGTTGCCAGCTTTCAACGAAGAACGTGCTTGCGCTTGGATCGATCTACTGGGTTCACGTGCTGGAGGACTCGCCTGAAGTCATCGTGGGCGTGTGCGGTGTCGAGTTCGGTCCGGGATGCGCGCTCTTGCGCAGTGTTGCGACTCTTCCCAATGCAAGGCGATCTGGCGTCGCGTCAGCCTTGGTCAGTCTGGCGTTCGAGTTCTGTCAGCATAACGGGATGCCTGATGTGTACGTCCTGAGCAAGGATACCGGCGCCTATTTTGAGAGTCTTGGCTGGAAACCTGTGCCCGTTCCGGAACTCGCGACGCGGTTGAGAGGCGCGCCGCAGGTGCGGGCTTATGAAGAGATTGGCTGGTACCCCGACGAGAAGGCATTCTTGCGCCGAGACGACGTGGAGAAACACATGCGATCGGCGGCATGATGCTTATCGGCCGCAATCCTGTGATCGTAGTTTCTAAAGAAATTTGTGTGTTTGAGCCGCGAATGCAGCACGGTTCAATGTGAGAGAAAACATGCTGATCTTGTATATCGCCAACAAGAACTACTCTTCATGGTCGCTACGGCCCTGGGTGCTCCTGAAGGAACTGGGCGTCGCCTTTGAAGAGAGGCTCGTTCGCTTTGGTACGAACAAGGGCGTTTTTCAGGAAGACTTCGAGCAGGCGTCGCCGACGGGGTGCGTCCCGTGTCTTGTGGACGGCGAACTCATGGTCTGGGACTCACTGGCCATCGTCGAATACGTCGCTGAGAAGCATCCTGGCGTCTGGCCGGCGGATGACGCCCGGCGTGCGTGGGCCCGCTCGGCATCGGCCGAGATGCATTCCGGGTTCAGGGCACTCAGGAACAAGATGACGATGAACTGCGGCTTGCGCATTCGCGTCGATGCGCCGGCTGCGGATCTGGCGCGCGATCTGAATCGGGTGGACGCGCTCTGGCAGGATGGTCTGGCGCGCTTCGGCGGACCTTTCCTTGCAGGGGACCGATTCACGGCAGTGGATGCGTTCTTTGCGCCGGTCGCGTTCCGGATCCAGACATATGAACCCCAGATGAGTTCCGCAGCGCTTGCGTATGCCCGCTTGCTGCTATCGCTACCTTCGATGCAAGCTTGGTACGAGGCCGGGCTCGCTGAGCGGTTCCGGGACGAGGAGCATGAGCAAGAGGCACGCGAGGCCGGACGCTGGTTGGAGGATTTGCGAGCCCCTGCCCAAGCCGAGGATTGATTGCAGGTTGCCGCTCAGACGGCGGTGGCTCAGACATTCCCCATCAATCCTGCGGCTTCATGCAGGGTCTTCCCAGACTTCCATGCGGTCTCGACCGTTTCGCTTGGCCCGATAGAGCGCTTCATCGGCTTCCTTGAGAAGGTCGTCGATGGACTGGCCCACATTCGCGAAGGCAATTCCCATACTGAACGTCACGGGGCGGTCGATACCCAGCTCCTGGGTATTGATGGCCTGGACTGCAGCCCGCAGGCGCATAAAGATCGTGCTCAGGTCCGTTCGGTGGCATTGAGGCAGAACCATCAAAAACTCCTCGCCTCCATACCGGCCCAGCGAGTCTGAGCTGCGAAGCGCCTTCGCTGCTGCTTCGGCGACTCTGCGAAGCACGGCATCACCGACGTCGTGGCCATAGGTGTCATTGATGCGCTTGAAATGATCGATATCAAGCAGCCCCAGCGTCATGGGTGCGGTGAGGTCGTTCTTGAGCGCATGAGCGCGGCGAGCGCGCTCGAGGATGCTGCGCCGATTGGGGAGACTGGTCAGCTCGTCTCGAAACGCCAGTCTTGAGAGATTGCGCTTTTGCTTGAGCTGCAGACGCACCACCAGCGCTAGCAGCAGGAGAAAAAGCACCGTGAACACCAGCCCACCGATCAGGAGAAGCTGTCTTGACTGTGCCGCGCGCGACTGCGCGCTCAGCAAGGCAAATTCTCGATCCTTCCGATCGGCGTCGAATCGTGCGCGGAGTTCGGCCTCCTGGGTTTCCTTGGCGGCAATGGCCACGTCACGCTCCGCATTGCGCAGCTTCTGCATTTCTTTGTAGGCCTGCGCAAACTCATTGGATTGCTCGAATATGGTGGCCGCGGCGGCATGGAATTCGACGTCCCGTTCACGGATCTTGATCTGGCTCCGGAGTTCGCGCGCCGCGTCGAGGGCTTGCTGCGCTTCGGCCACTTGGCCGAGCATGGACATAGCTTGCGCGCGAAGGACCAGGATGCGAAACCGCTTCTGTGGGCCCCCTTTTGAAGTGATGAAGGGTTCTGCCAGCTCAAGCTCCCGAAGAGAATCCTGGGGCGCCTTTTCGTCCAGCGAGAGCTGGGCGAGGTTGTAGCGGATAGCCGCTGCAGTCAACGGGTTGCCGATCTCGTTGGCAGTCACCAGAGCGCGGTTCAGTTCCTCTCGTGCAGCCTTGAGGTCTCCACTTCGAAGCAGCGCGGTGCCCAAGCGAAAATGCAGGGTGCAGGCATGGGATCGATAGACATGTTCGTCGATGGCAGCCAGCGCCTGACGGAACAGGCCGATCCCCCGAGCGCGTTCGTTGGGACTCGATTGGGGGCGAATGGCGATATTGGCCATGCCATTGAGCGCGTCAGACTTGGCCCAATGGTCCTCGAGTTGGTCGGCGGTCCGATATCCGTCCGAGAACTTGACGGTTGCCGCAGCGATGTTTCCCCGGGAAAACTCGGTCCAAGCTTCGGCCACCGCAACCCGGGAGGCCACCTGCGGGCAGCTCGTGAGGGCGAGCGCTGCCGCTTCGGCGTACAGCTTCCGGGCCTCGACGAAGCGCTGCAAGTCGCTTAGCGTGCCCGCCTTGACGAGGATCAGCTGACATTCATAGTCTGATTCCTTCAGGTCGCGGGACAGGCCGAGCGCCTGATCGATATCGCTGATGGACTGCTCAGACTCGTCGAACTCACTGCGCCCCACAACGATCTTCGTCAAAGAGATCAGCTGAGCTTTCAGCTCCTGCCTCTGCCGAGCGCGAGACAGCTCGATCTGCGCCTGCTCCACCACTGCGCGGGGGGCAAAGTTGGCCTGGCGCCAGAGCGCATCCAGCTCGCTTGCCAGCGCTTGCGCCTGGCCTGAGAAGGCCGCCATGAAGGCTGCGATCGCCGCGATGCGACGCAGGCGACCCTCTGGCGCGTGCGACTTGGGAGAGCACATACCTGACTGTCGCGCCTTTTTGCTAGACGCCAGTTCCGCGCGGCCGGCAATCAGCAGGATCTAAACCCTGGCGCCCATCGATAGAAAGTAACAATGCCATACATATTCCCTGCGATCAGTTGAGCTGTTCTGGGTGCTTGGGCCGCCTTCCTGGGTGAGACGGACTCCATTCGAGGCAGTTATGAGCTTTGGCGAGGTGCAGTACCTCCACACCCCCTTCGAGCGTCGCCGTTCGAGCAGGGCCGACCCGCCCAAGGTGCGCTACGACCCGCGGTTCGGCGATTCGTTGCTGTCTGCGTGCCAGCAGATCGAGTCGGAGCCCACGCGCAGCGGTCAGCTTCAGCTGCTCAAAACGCAGCTGCTCAAGATTGGGTTTGATTGGGCTGCACTGGGTCGTGTGGACGGAGCCTCCGGTCTTGCGCGCGCAAACCTCTTCAGCTTCGAGCTGGCCCATCAGCGCTGGACCTCCCGCTATTTCCGGCGCGGCTACGCGGCCTGTGATGCTCGGCTGATCGCCTTTGCCCACTCTAACCTTCCCTATGTGTGGAATCTCCGGCGCCTGCGGATGGATGGTGCAAAAGCTAACGTTTCTCCGCCGCTTCTGGACGAGTTCGTTTCTGGGCTGGAGGCAGATGGCCTGCGCTCGGGCGTGTTCTTTGGAATTCCTGATGTGGCGAGCAACCTGCGTTGCTTCGTGAGCTTTTCATCGAAGGAGGCGGATTGCGCGTGGATTGACGGGGCCTGCGTGGGGGCAGCATTGACGCTGGGCATGAGCCTGGGAAGCGTCCTGGGGCAGCGCGAGGGCATGGACGCCAGTGACGCGGACGCACCAAGTGGCGTGGACATGTCCGCAACCCAGCGCAACATCATTGGCTGCCTGGTCAATGGCATGTCAGACAAGCAGATTGCCTATACGTTGGGCCTATCGCGCCACAACGTGGACTATCACATGAGGCGGCTGCGCTCGAAATACGGTGCGCGCAACCGAGTCCAGCTGGCCCAGCAGATTGGCAAGGCGATCGCTACCAAGGTTGCGCTGCCAGATCTGCCAAAGATTTTGCCAATGTCCGGGTTCTGAAGGCCGAGGGGCCACTATGACTTTGTGAAGTTGGGCTGTTGTGCAGTAGTCTAGGAGCCACTGGCCGTGCTTTCGGCCTCTGCCGCTGGCGGCTTTTGGTGGCGACACGCATCCGTAGAGAAGCTGCGTCGATCTGCCGATGATGGCGGCGCAGACTGGGGCGTGCAAATGGACTGCGCAATGAATGACGTGGGTGACCCGAGCGTTACACAGCTGCTTCAACGCTGGTCTGAGGGTGACCTGGGCGCTTTTCATCGACTGTTGCCACAGGTCTATCAGGAGTTGCGAAGACTGGCGGGAAGCCATATGCGCAATGAGCGTCAGGACCATACGCTGCAGCGCACGGGACTGGTTCACGAGGTCTTCCTGCGATTGAACAAGGAGCGCGAAGTCACCTGGGAGTCGCGTGCTCAGTTCTTCAAGCTGGCTTCGACGCTGATGCGCAATGTTCTGGTGGATCATGCGCGTGCACGCCTGGCGGAGAAGCGCGGAGGCGGAGTGACCTTGGTACCGCTGGAGGAGGCTGCGGGCGTCAGTGACGACGCGCAGTCCTTGGATCTCTTGTCAGTGGACCAAGCGCTCAAGCGTCTGGCCTTGCTCGATGAGCGTCAGGCGCATGTCGTTGAACTCAGATTTTTCTGCGGCCTGGACATTGAAGAGACGGCGCGTGCGTTGGAGATCTCCTCGGCCACGGTGAAGCGCGAATGGATGACCGCGCGTGCATGGTTGATCCGCGAGGTAGGTGGCAAGTCGTCTGAGAAGTCCCTGGGTGAGAACGGAGCGATCACCAGCGAAGGATCTTGAGTGGATCCGACTCGCTGGCAATCCCTGAAGGCCTTGCTGGCCGAAGGGCTCAGTTTGAGCGAGGAGGCGCGAGAGGAATTCATCCAGCGCCGTTGCGCGCACGACGACGCCATGGCCGTCGAGTTGCGTGCTTTGTTCCGCGCGTCGGCGCAGACCCACAACCCACTGGCGACCGGGCCACCGAAGCGACTGCTGGAAGCTCTGGCGGGTTGGCGTGCTGAGGGTCGGGTAGGGCTGCTACTGGGGCCGTGGAAGCTGGTGCGTCGCCTGGCCACGGGCGGTATGGGCGAGGTGTATGAGGGAGAGCGGGCGGACGGCCGCTTCGAGCAACGCGTCGCCATCAAGCTCATGCTTCCAGGTCAGGAAAGGCCCGTGGAGCTTGAGCGCTTTTATGCAGAGCGCCGATTGCTCGCGACGCTCGACCATCCGAATCTGGCCAAGATCGTTGACGCTGGCCTCGATGTGCTCGGGCTGCCCTATTTCGTCATGGAGTTGGTCGATGGGCAGCCGATCGACGTGTACTGTGACAGCGCGTCACTTGGCTTCAACCAAAGACTGTCGCTGTTCCGTTCGGTCTGCCAGGTCGTGCACTACGTTCATGGACAAGGCATCGTCCATCGCGACTTGAAGCCGGCCAACATCCTCGTCACCAAGGCCGGGCAGGTGAAGCTGGTTGATTTCGGCATTGCCAAGCGCTTCGGAGATGCTGCCGCCGAGAATGCCGCGACCGTCGTGGGCCAAAGGGTCTTGACCGTTGATTACGCAAGTCCCGAGCAGCTGCGAGGGGATCCGGTGACGCCGGCAAGTGATGTCTACTCCCTGGGTGTCGTTCTGCACAGGCTTCTGACGGGAGCGAGTCCCTACGACGAAGCGCTCGCGCAAGGCTTTCATCTCTCCCATGCCATCGCCTGTGTCGAGCCGTCGCCCATCAGCAGTTTGGTACGACGTCGGATGAAGGTGGTGCGCCGGGTCCTTGGAGACTTGGATGCCGTGCTGTTGCTCGCGCTTAGAAAATCGGCTGCCCAGCGCTATGCCAGTGCACAAGCCTTTAGCGATGACTTGTTTCGGTTGCTTGAAGGGTTGCCCGTCCGTGCGCGCAATGGCGCTTTGACGCATCGGCTTTTTAGCTTCGTGGTCAGGCACAAGTTGTGGATCGCGGCGACTGCCGCGGCCAACCTGGCGCTGGCGGGCGGCATTGCGGTCGCTAGCTTTCAGGCAAGAGAGGCCAATCGTCAGCGCGTCCAAGCGGAACTCAACGCCCGAGACGTCCGTGCCTTGTCCAGCGTGTTGATGTTCGATTTGCATGACGCCCTGGTGGACGTGGCCGGAACGACTGAAGCGCGGCGGCTGGTCGTGGAGACGGCGCTGCGCTATCTGGACGTAGCGAGTGCAGCGCCCAATCCCTCAGCCATGGACCAGATTCAGGTCGCAATCGGCTATCGAAAGGTAGGCGATGCGCTTGGACAGGCGTATGCCCCCAATCTCGGCGATCCGGAAGGGGCGCTCAAGTACTACGACCGAGCGACGTCCCTGCTGGATGCGCTGCCCGCAGACCGGGACGGCTTGCGGGAGCGGGCGATGGTTCATCGGCGGCGTGCGGCTTTATTGACGTCTCGTTCGCGCGGCGCCGAAGCCCTGAAAGCTGTGAATCAATCGGTAGACGCTGCGGCGCGGTTGACGGATTTGGAACCAGCCAATGACGACAACGAAGTACGGCTGGGTCGGGCCTACTCTCTGAAAGCGCTGATTGAGGTCATGCTAGGCCACCTGGACGAGTTCGTTATTGATACTCAGAAGGCGAGGTCCTTGTATCAGCAGGTGTTGTCTCGAAATGGCGAGCACTACGACGCCATGACTCGTCTGGCGACCTTGGACTCCCAGGTTGGGGAGTATTTCCTGCTGGATCGAGCGACGCCGGCCGACGCGCAGCAGGCGCTGGCTCTTTATGCCAGGTCGCAGGCCATGCTAAGGCGTGCGGCTCAGCTCTCGAGCACCTCACGGGATATCGATGAACGCATCGCGTCCAACATCAACGATGAGGGGCGGGCCTTGCATCGCATGGGCCGTCACCGTGAGGCTGTCGCGAAACACCGTGAAGCGCTGATTGCTTGGCGGCAGCTCTCCGAACGAGAGGAGGCCAATGTCCGTTATCGCGTGGAGATCATGCATTGCCTGGATCCGCTCGGAGCGGCGCTTCTGGACTTGGGCGATGTGACGGAAGCGTTGCAGATCCTGGAGCAAAGCTCCAGCTTGCATGACAGCCTTCCTGCCGACGTGCGCAAGGATGTGGATGTCCAGAACACCTTTGCTTCGACGCTGTTCCACCTGGGTCAGGCGTATGAGAGCCGGGCCGCGATGGCACCTGCCGCTCAGCGGCAAGGAGACGCAAATCGGGCGGCGAGCCTTTACGAACAGGGTGAGCAGGTCTGGCTCGCGGCGAATGCGGGCGGCCCCTTCAAGGCGGGGCTTCTACAGCTGGCGGTCATTCGTGAAGCACGCCAACGACTTGCCGCCCGTCGGGCGCAGGCGTCGATTGATGTTCCTGCGCAGGTGGGAACTACGAAGATTCGTCGTATGTCTGACGGGGGGCGCTCGCTAGAGTGAGGCGAGGCACCGCTCCGGTCATTTCGGTGCGCTTATGCCGTCATCGCCTGAGGAGCCCCCGTTGCCAGACCTGATCCTTCATCACTACCTGACATCGCCTTTCTCTGAGAAGGTCAGGAGGATCCTGGCGTACAAGCGGCTGCCATACCGCTCCGTTTTCATACCCCCGATCGTCCCCAAGCGCGACTATGTGGCGCTGACTGGGGGCTACCGACGCACGCCTTCGCTGCAAATCGGTGCGGACATCTACTGCGACACCGCATTGATTTGCGATGTGCTCGAGGAACTCCATCCGATGCCTGCTCTGTTGCCTGCTGCGCAGGAGAGCCTGATTCGGACCATTGCGCAGTGGGCGGACAGCAGCCTGTTCTGGGCTTCGATGGCTTATGCTCGATCGCCAGAAGCCTTTGCCGAGATGTTTGATGGCGTGCCCGATTTCGTACGCTATGCGTTCATAGCGGATCGAAAGGCAATGTTCGTCAACATGCCCAAGATTGATGCTGCAGATGGTGAGGCGGCCTACAGCGTCTATCTGACGCGCCTCGCTCAGATGCTGGGCGATCAGGCATTTGTCTGCGGCAGCGAGCCGACCCTGGCGGATTTCGCCTGCTATCACCCGCTCTGGTATACACAGACAAGAACTCCGTCGCGTATCGCCATTTGGGCGGACAAGCCTGCCATCACCAGTTGGATGGCTCGAATGGCTGACTTGGGAAACGGCGATCCCCAGGCGATCACGGCAGATGAGGCCATCCAGATTGCGGCGAAGTCCGATCCGATCGAGGTCCATCCCGGCGATGCGCCGGGTTTAACGGCGCCCCGCTTGGGATCCACAGTGCGAGTAACGCCGGAGTCGTTCGGAACCGAACACTCGTCGGGAGAGCTGGTCGCGCTCCTGGCCAATCGGATCACATTGCGACGCACCGATGCCAGAGCAGGCATGGTTCAGGTGCATTTTCCGCGACTGGGGTATGTCCTTCAACAAGATGAAACGGCTGAGGCTTAACCGGTGCATGCTCTAAAAGGTGTTGTATTCGGGTGGTAGCACCCGAGGTGTGCTGTGCACGTGAGCCGAATCGCGGTCAACTTGCGCCTTCAGCTGAACATCAATCCCAAGTGAGGAGAGGCCATGGATTTCGTTTTGACGGCGGCGCACCACCTGCTCGTATTTTCTCTGGTCGCAATCGTTGTCGCTGAATACGCGCTGTGCAGCTACCCATTGCCACAGCAGCGTCTGCGAGCCGTTGCAGCGCTTGACGCCTTCTATGGCGCCGCTGCCGTGCTTATCGTGGTTGTGGGGGCATTGCGAGTGCTTCACGGCCCGAAGGGCTACCAGTTCTACGTGGCCAACCCCATGTTCTGGGCAAAGATGGGCTGCTTCGCGCTGATTGCCCTTCTGTCGATACTGCCAACCGTCAAATTCATTCGTTGGAAGCGGATGGCCAAAGCAGACAGCGCGTTCATTCCGCCCCGCGCCGAGCTGGAAAAGGTTCGGAAGATTCTGTGCATCGAACTGGTGCTGTTCGTTCCCCTGGTTTTGTTCGCGGCCGCGATGGCGCGCGGATACGGCTATTGATCCTGCAATTGCCGAAGGGAGGCTGTAGGTTGGACCTACGACAGACAGTCCCGGCTGCCGGCGCACTTGCGCTGAGGCTCAAGCATGGCGAGCGTTTGCGAATCATTGATGCGGAGGGCGGGCAGACCGGGGATCTGCTCGTTTATTCGGTCGACGGTGCCGAACGCCTCTCCAACGGCCGCACCTTCGACATTGGCGGCAACATCTTTCTGTCGACGGGAGACGTGCTTTGGTCAGATCGAAGCAATCCGATGTTGACCATCGTCTCCGACGAGGTTGGGCGACACGATTTTCTTTATGCGCCGTGCAGCCTTGAGATGTACCGCATGTCCAAAGGGGGGATGGACTACCACCCCAACTATCACGACAACTTGAGCAATGCGCTGCGCGAGCTGGGCATTGACCCACAGTTCCTCCCCACGGCGTTCAACGTCTTCATGAATGCAGAGGTGAACGAGGTCGGTCGCCTCAAGATCAGCCCATCGAAGTCCCGCGCCGGGGCTTCAATCGTCTTGCGTGCTGAGATGGACCTTGCCGTGGCGATATCGGCGTGTCCCGCAACCAGCTGCAACGGTGGTGGCCCGCCCCGAACGCTTGACGTCGAAGTCTTGAGTCCACTGTGAGCAGCTGCACGCGCGCTGCGTGGCGCGTGGGATGGGCCGCCACCCATTTTCTTCTGGACATGCGCGTCGCAATACCTGCCCACCGCAGTCCGTGCTCTGCCCAGACTTGTCCTGGTCAGAGCCTAGTGCTTGCGCCACGCAGCCGGGCTACTTGTCAGGAATCGCGGTCTTGACGCCTTTTCCTTGTCGCTTCAACGCCTCAGAGTGAACTCTGAGTTCTGCAGCCGCTGCGGCGCGAACCTTGTCAGGCGACCAGTCTTTCCAGTCCGCTGGTCCGAGCCGTTCAGACAGGCGAGTCACAAGCCACCACTGTGCAAAGGGATGAGGAAGGCTGCGGTCTGGGGTAGCCCCAGTGACGAAGTCCTCCAGCAGCTCGCGCTGAGTAGTTTTCGCGAGCGACAGTTCCACGAGCTTCGCGCGGTATTCGAGGTCTTCTGGCGCGAGGTCCGGGAAGTCGATGTAGTCCGCAAAGTGCTGCGCCTCGTGAGCTTGCAAGCTGATCGCGAAGCTTTCCTCTTTTGTGTTCCAACCGGCAGGGACCATGATTCCCTCCTTGGTCGCCCACCCACCGATGTGGGCCCTGTCACAGGTGGCCCATCCGACCCATCCGAAGCTGACAAAGTCTTCCAGCATCGAGATCTTGACGTCGATGCTGCGTTCCGGAAGCTGGACGGCCTCCATGCGCGTGGTCTCACTTTTCCAGAGCAGAAAATCGTGAAGTGGCGGCGTGAATCCACCCAGCACGTGCCACCCGCTGCGTTTGGCCAGATCCTTCGCCGATTCCGTGCGTGCCTCAAGATCTCCTTGGCTGTCCGGCATCAATGCGGCGAGCCTCCGGTCAAGACCGGCTTCGGCAACCGTTGCGGTCTCATGCTTCAGCAGTACCGAAGTCCAGTAGGTGCGGTAGGCCTGCAGCACGGCAGCCAAGGGTTGCGGGAGGGAAGGAATGGACGGGGTCGAGGAGAGCGCCGCTTTCGAGAAGCGATCCAGAACGCAGGACCGGAACTTGGCATCTTTGTCGGAGAGCCCCTCGGCCGGCAACGCCTGCAGCTGGAGCAACGCAGAAGGCAGGTCTGCCTGAGCGGCCGCCGAGATGATGGGCGTCATGGCATCGCCATGGGCCAGGCCAACCAAGGTGAACGTGAGAAAGCTCGCGCTGCACACCCGTCTGAAGAGCTTGCTCCGCTTGAGAGTGGTTTCATTGTTCATCTTGCTGGGGCCTGTAGGCATCATTGGGTCGCATTTGACTCTTCCCTCGGCGGGAAGGGAGGGTGAGCGGCCGATGGACTGAGTGATCATCGCTCCGGCGCGGGATCCATCTGAGGGCGCTGGATCTCACGGCGTGCCTCCCACAGGCCCTCCAAGCTATAGACGGCTAGCGCTCCCCAGATGAAGCAAAACGCCAAGAGGCGATTTGAGTCCATCGGCTCATGGAACACATAGATACCGAGCACGAACTGAATAGACGGGGACAGGTACTGAACGAAGCCCAGCGTAGTCAACGGGATTCGCCGAGCTGCTGCGGCAAAGAGAAGCAGGGTGCCTGCTGTGATCGGCCCTGTTCCTACAAGCCAGGACCAATCGACAATCGTTTGCCCCTTGAACTGACCCGTTGCCGCCCACCACGCCATGCCAGCAATGGCCAGCGGCGTCAGGATGATGGTCTCCAACGCGAGGCCTTCCAATGCGCCTAACGATGCGGTTTTGCGCATCAGGCCATAGAGTCCAAAACTGGTTGCCAGAACAAGGGCGACCCAAGGAGGGCGTCCCGCCGCCCAGGTCAGCCACAGCACACCGACGACAGCGAGCGACACCGCAAGCCATTGAAGGGGGCGAGGGCGCTCCTTCAAGAAGGCAAACCCCAGTGCAACGTTGACCAACGGGTTGATGAAATACCCAAGGCTTCCGTCAAGTACGTGCCCGTTGGCAACGGCCCAGACATAGGTAAGCCAGTTGGTTGCCACCAACAAGGCCGAGACTGCAAAGCGCCGCCAAGTGGCGGCATCAACGGCCGCCAGCCATCTCGTTTGGCCCGTGAGCGCCATCGCCACCGACACGAATATCAAGGACCATAGTGTGCGGTGGGCGATGACCTGCAGGGTCGGAATATCAGGGATTTGGTGAAAATAGAGCGGAAATAGGCCCCACGTCGCATAGGCCGCCACAGCGAAAACGATACCCTTGTTCAAGCTGACCTTTGTTAAATATGGCGGTGGCGACGGCAATAAGCGACGGTGGTTGGAGCGGTGCATTTCATGCGGTCAACTACAAGATCACTCCTCCCAGGAGTGAATATCTCTTATGACGTTTTGCAGCGGCTAACTCACCGTCAGTCCGGCTGCTAGCCAGTTGTACGGCAGTAAGGCAGTCGCGAAGGAGGCGGCGGATTTGCGATGTGAAAACTCAATTCACCACCACTGCGAGCACGCGCAAGCTCATCGACCACTGCGTCACGAGTGAGGGCCTTCTCTTGCAAGGCTGCGCTTGGCGGCATGCGGCAAGTGGCGCCAGCAACGGAATTTTTCGCACCTTCGCCGTATGTGCCATTCGACGATGAACCCTGCGTCGCGCATGCTGAGCAAATAATGCAGGCAAGAAGTGCTTCCAATGGGAATCGTGACATGACGGTACTCCTTGAGAATCCACAAAATATGGCTCAATGAGTCTAGATTGATCAGCAGAAATGACGCCCTACGACTACGCGTAGATTTTCCTATTAGCTGATGCGTTGCCGGCGCAAGGCTTCGTGGAGCTGAAGCGGTGGCAGTCGGGTGAATTGGCGGCTATCAGATTTGCAGTTTCTTGTCGGGATGACCCTTGAATAGCTTTCGCCGGACGCACAGCAAAATGAGCGCATTAGCGAAATGCGACTACGTGAAAACGTAGTTTTTGTGTAGGGGCTACGACTGAAGCACTAGCCAGAATCTGCTGCATCCGTGGCGCAGCCTTGAGGCAGGACGTATGACGCGTGGTTTCGACAGTCGGGCGGCGTTATGAATGACCGACGCGTCGAGCGGTCAGAGGCTGAGCGCTGGCAGCACCTGAAGGCGTTGTTGGAAGAAGGCCTCAGGTTGTCCAGCGCAGATCGAGTGGCCTTCGTGGCACAGGCGACAAAGGACGATGAAGCGCTTGGGCGTGAGCTTGCGTCTTTGCTTGATGCGGCAGCGCCAACCGCTGCCATTGGTGGCGCATCCCTGGTGCATGACTTCCTCGCTGACCTGGCTCAACGCGTGGAGCCCTGGATTGGCAGCCGGGTGGGCGCTTACCGCGTGACACGGCTCATTGCTCATGGCGGCATGGGCGAGGTCTATGAAGGGCATCGTGACGATGGGCAGTACGAGCAGCGTGTCGCGATCAAGGTGGTGCGCGAAGGTCCCGACCGCGCGTTCCTGCTCGAGAGGTTTGACAGCGAGCGACGCATCCTTGCGACGCTGGAGCACCCCAATCTTGCGCGGCTGATCGATGCCGGCGTGAGTGACTGGGGCGATCCCTTCTTCGTGATGGAACTCGTCATCGGTTGGCCGATTGACGTCTACTGCGCGCAAAACGCGGTGTCGATCAGGGAGCGCATCGTCCTGATGCGTGCTGTGTGCCAAGTGGTCCACTACGCCCACAATCAAGGCGTTATTCATCGGGACATCAAGCCGCAGAACATCCTGGTCACCGCGGCGGGAACGGTGAAGTTGGTCGACTTTGGCATTGCCAAACGATTCAGTTCCAACGGCGTGGATCCTCCCACCGTTGTGGAGCGAAGTGCATTAACGCCAGAGTACGCGAGCCCTGAGCAGCTTCACGGAGAGGTGCTCGGGCCCGCAAGCGATATCTATTCGCTGGGCGTCGTTCTGTACCGACTGCTCACCGGCACCAGTCCCTATGCGCCTGCGCTCGCGAACAAGCTCGCCCTCGCGCAAGCCATTTGCCAGGTCGAACCGACTCGCCCCAGTGCCGCGGCGCCTATTTCAGGCAATGGTGCCGGGAGGCGGAGTCTGCGGGGTGACCTGGACGCCGTCGTGATGATGGCGTTGAGGAAGGAGCCTTCGCTGCGATTCTCGACCGCCGAGGAAATGGCGGACGATCTGTTCCGTCACCTCGAAGGCCTGCCAGTTCGGGCCCGAAGGGGAGCCACGAGCTACAAGATTTCGAGATGGATCGTGAGGCATCGAACGGTCGTGCTCGCGATCGGGGTTGCCAACATTGCATTGGTCATTGGCGTGGCGCTGGCCAGCTGGCAGGCCATTGAAGCGAACAACCAACGCGGCCGGGCAGCGAGGAACGCGGCCGATCTGCGGGACCTGGCCAATGTGTTGATGTTCGACGTGCACGATCGGCTGGTCAACGTCGCGGGCACAACCGATGCGAGGAAGCTGATCGTGCAGAACGCTGTTGCCTACCTTGAAAAGGTCAGTGCACAGGCGCAGAGCAATCCACAGCTGCAACTGGACATTGCGGTCGGCTATCGGAAGGTTGGTGACGCTCTGGGACGCGCGTTCTTTCCCAACCTGGGAGACTCTGACGGTGCGCTGGCTCAGTACAAGAACGGGGTCAAGGCGGCCGAAGCCTTGCAGGCGGACCGCAATCTGGGCATCAAGGCGTCGCGCGAGTTGGCGCTGCTGTACGGGCGGATGGCGGGAGTGAAGTTCTCGCGCAGCGAGTTTGAACAGGCTCGAGCCTATTCGCTCAAGGCGATTGACGTCGCCAAGGCCGCAATGGGGGAGGATGCAGAAGGGAAAAAGCTGCTGGCTATCGCGTACGTCCAGTACGCCAAGTCCTTGACCTCGGACGCTGATCTTGCTCCCGTACTTGAGTTGACCAGCAAAGCGCTGGAGTTGTTCGCGGCAGCAGTTGGTGATAAGCCCGATACGGAGCTTGAACTGAGTGTGGCCGCCACGAAGTCTCTCAAGGCATGGGTCTATGAAAGGACAGGACAGCTCTCGGCAGCCCTAGAACTCAATGCTTCTTCCCGCGAGATCCCCGAGCGGGTGCTTTTGCGGGAGCCCGACAACCTGAGGGCCAGGTTGATGCGTGCCGTGGCTGCAAGAGACCAGGCAAGTGTGCTGCTCCGCCTGAAGCGCCCGAGTGAGGCTCTGCCGCTAGCCACACAGTCCGTCGAGACCTGGCGGGTCCAAATGAAGAAAGACACCAGGGATGTGGCCGCGCTTCATCACTTGATCAATGCAGTGTCGGTCCTTGGTGCTTCGCTGCGGCAGTCGGGGCTGCTCGGAGAGGCCATCTCTGCGATGCAGGAGGTGACATCCATATATGAGAGCTTGCCGAAGGATCAGCAGCAACGCCCCTTGCTCTCCGAAGACTACCAGGCGGTCCTGTATGCGCTGGCGGGCTGTTACGAGGAGCGTGGAGCCGAGCAACGTGGCCAGGCGGGCAGGGCTGATCTTTCCAAGGCTCTTGAACTCTTGGAGACGACTTCCCGTCTGCGAGCGAAGTCGGCGACTAAGTGGCAGGAGAAGGACGGCGATTTGGCGACGGAAGAGATCGACACCTCCTTGCAGAGAGTCAGTGCGCGCCTGAGAGGAATGGGCCAGAGTCGGCCTCCGTCGGCGGGGCGCAGCGGGCGTCCGCCCGCTAGCCTGTAAGGATTGCAGATCCTCGTCGCTGTTTCGTGAAGCCTCGTTCAACTTGGCCACATGGTCTTGGCCGTGTCGAACTCGAAGCTGAGGCCCCAGTCGCACGCGAGTTTGCATTCGCCAACGGGATGCTTGGAGAGTAAGCGTCCGGCCAACTCATCTTGAACGGTCCGTCGACGACGGCCAGGATGGTGTCCACCAAACCAGTGAACTGCCCCCCAGAAGTTGGACAGCAAGTGTGCGTGCCTAGTCGATGATGTGCAACCGGGCTTGAACAAAAGTTCGGGAGCGGGTTTGCAGCGGAAGCGGATGCCTATAACCTTTGTCTAATATGGTCGAGCAAGCCAAAGTCCGTCGCGCCCGGAACATGGCCCTAGTCCTAAGCTGGACCATCTTCTTGGCCACACTGTGCGTCGCCCTGTTTTCACGCGCATCGTCGCTTTGCGTCGCGGGGCGTTCCTATTTGGGTTTGTGCCTTACTTACTCAGCATCAACCTCATAGAGCCTTGGCTCGCCAAACAGGGCGATCGTTGAGGAGCAGCTAAGCGCTTGAGGCCGCCGGCCACTCCCGGACGTTGGCGCTGATCACGCGCTGGCAGCAAGCTCTCGGTACTCGACAGGGCTCAGTCCGCGAAGGCTGCACCGTATTCGCTCGTGGTTGTAGTACCGGATGTATCCCCGTAGTCCAGCCTCAAGCTCATCAAGGCTGCTGAACTTGTTGACGTGGAAGTATTCCGACTTCAGCGTCCCGAAGAAGCTCTCGACCACGGCATTGTCCAAGCAGTTCCCCTTGCGCGACATGCTCTGCGTAACGGCATTGGCGCTGAGACGCTGGCGGTACTGGTCCATCTGATACTGCCAGCCCTGATCGGAATGCAGGACCGGATGATCGCCTGGGCGGAGCTTCGCGAAAGCTCGATTCAGCATCGCGCCGACCATGGTGAACAAGGGGCTTCGCGAGGTAGCGTAGGCGACGATTTCGCCGTTGAACAGGTCCACGACGGGTGACAGATAGAGCTTCTTGCCATCGAGCTTGAACTCGGTCACATCGGTCGCCCACTTCTGGTTCGGCCCCGATGCGCTGAAGTTGCGCTCGAGCAGGTTCGGCGCAACCTTTCCCACCTGGCCACGGTATGACCGGTACTTCTTCGGTCGGACGATGGACTTCAGCTGCAGCTCGTCCATGAGCCTCTGCACCGTCTTGTGATTGATGACGGTGCCCAGCCGGCGTGACGACTTCACCGGCTACAAGGCTTACTTCGAGCTGGGCGTGACGGAGGTTGGCTGCATGGCGCACGCACGGCGCAAGTTCCACGAACTCTGGGCCAACCATGGCAGCCAGGTCGGCGAGTAGGCGCTGAAGTTCTTCGGTCAGCTCTACGAGGTGGAGCGCATAGAGCAACTTCTGCCCCACCAGTGGCAGACTTGTAGCTCGCGCCACCAACGCATAGGTACGTCTATATGGTCTTCCTTGCAATCACGCCCGCTGGCCTGGCTGATGTGCTTCGCAGCCAAGGCTGATGAAGCCATCTGGTGCGGCAGCTACGCGATTGCGGAGGCCGAATACGAGGCACTGGACCGCCCGAACGTCAGTCGGTTCATCTACGAGCTCGGAGACCGCGAACAGATTCCCGACGCTATTGGGACCATCGAAGAGCATCACCCCGGTCAAACCGTCTGGGTCGAAGCCGAATCGCAAAGCTAGGCAGAGGCGTTCCCCGGACGCTTACCTTGGAGAAGCTTGTTGGCAGCTGGATGGCCTTTCTGTGAAGAACGTATCGCCCAGTGTTGTCTCAGATTTCCTCCGTCATTCGACGCCCACCGATCTGAAACAACGATCCCAGCGCGGGACGGGACGAATTGTCAGCAGCAGGCAGTAGCTGTTGAGCCGGATTTGGGAGTAGCGGTGCGTCCGGCGTTGGCTCCGGCGAAGGATTCGCGGCGGAGTACAACTCGCTATATAGAGACGGGGCGAGACTCACCAGCAGACCTGTCATGGCCAAGCCCGAGTAAGGGATCTTTGGCTTCGGACTGTCCGGCTTGTTGCGTCCACTCTTCCATTCGCCGTAACCTGCGAGCAACGCTCCGCCGGTCTGGAGGGAGGCGACGATGCCGTCTCCGATGTGATTGCCAAACGCTCCCGTGTACGGAGAATGATCGGCAAAGAATGACCGATAGGTTTTGATGCCACTAACAATGGCCAGGGCTCCTGAACCGAATGCACTCAATAAGTCCTCCATGTCGGAAGTCTTTATGCGCGTGAGAGGTTGGGTGATGCGGTGTTTTTCTAACCGAGCAGCAATGCCAGCCGTAGTCTCCGGCCTCAAGCGCTTGACGAGACTGTTGCTCACCATGCCAAGGACCGTAGAGCTGGTGCTGAATAAGCTTGAGGCGTTGAACGACAGTTCGCGAAATGGCCCGGACCAACCTGATTCGCCAACCTTCGCCCATTGGCTGCTGATCTGCTGAAATCGGGCCGGGAGGCGGTCAATCGTGATGTACCAAGTCAATGCCTTGGTCTTTGCCATCATCTTGGCAGAAGTGCTGCTGGCGTGAAAAAGTCCGATGCCTTGGAGTGCTTCAAGCGCGTCTCTTTCGTCCTTGCCAAGTACACCTGACCTGTTGCGCAGCGTTTCGATGGCTTTGGTACCAGCTAGTTGGTCTATACGCGTCACGCCACGTATCGCTGCGCGCCGGCCCGTGATTCGCTGCTCGAGGACGTTTAGGGCCCGGTCTAGACGCTTGTCTTGCGCATGTACTTGTTTCGCGGTCGCGGTTGGATTCCCAGTCTGCTCGTTGAGCGCTACCCATTTTTCCACGGTGGCCACGCTTGCCTCTACACGGCGCTTGGCCACGTCTTTTCCAAGCCACATGCCCACCCGAAGTGGTACAGCGACAAACGTGGCAATTTCCTTACTGTTGTGTATCAGGGAGTTCAAGCCTCCATTCATATGCAGCAACGGGAGGGAAATGCCAAGTTTCCCGCCAAGCCAAGCGCCGCCCCAGACGAATGCTGTGGCAGCAGCAGTCTTGGCTGTGCCATGCAGAAGAGCGTTTGCAACTGTTAAGGTGGTTCTGCGACGATGCAACCATACTGGTGACTGAACGTTCGGCACGCTGAGGCGTGCACTTACACCGGAGGCCGTGACGTCGAAATAACTGCCCCCGACGATATCTTTTGCTTTTGCCTTGCCAGGCTGGAGGATTGAGCGAATTCGTCTATCACTGTTCCGCACTCGATAGACCCAAGCTCCGTCTAACGCAACCGCTGATTCGCGAGCTTCCTGGTAGGTTGCGAAGCTACGTTGTTTGCGCTCTCTCAGACCAGTTGGCTTCTCACCGTAGAGGACCGTGGCAGGGCCGACGCGACTAACAACAAAACGATCTTGAGATGCAGAAATGTTGTTCTCGAAGATGTCAGCGTGCAGTGCTTCGTCTCTTTTCTTGAGTCGATTTGAGGCCGCAGAGATGCGTACGGGAAGTTCTTCCACTGCACTGGCTACTGCCTCCCAGTTCGGAAGATCTGGACCTAGTGCACCCGAAAGCTTCGGCAAGCCCTTCGCATCGCGGTACTTGATTGATGGTCCTTGCGGCGAGGCACCCTTCTGCTTAACTGGCGAGCGTTTTGTCTGGGCGCCCTGCTTATTCTTCCCTTGCGCAGCGTTGCTCGACCGGCGAGCCGCAATTGTTTGCACTGTTGCGCCGTCGGTTGGATTCGTGTTTGGCTCGTCCAGCTCAAGCCGCGGCCTTTGCCCAAGGCCAACGCCTTCGACGTCAAAAACTATGTGACCTCTTTCACGAATCTGGACAATATCAATCCCGGGATAAAAGGTGCGCCAGTTGTCTACCGCTCCTGTGTCCGAGTTGTGTGATGTTAGATGTCCGAAGTATTCTAAGTCTTGACCGGAAGCTGACTCCTGAGGCGATGAAAGGTGATGCTTTTCAACTTTGCCGTCGGCTGCATAAACCTTCACGCGAAGCGTATTTGCAAGTTCCTGAGCAAACTGTACTCGGCCTGCTCCTGCGTAGCAGTTATAAAGCAGGATATCTTTGCCTCCCCACCCAGGGTCATTGATAATTTCGCGAGCGAATTCTCTCGCATTCACGACGTGACCGTCCTTCAGCATAGCCCAGCGCTCGCTGCCGTGCGCGGCGGCTGCATACACCCTTTCGGGTGCTGGAGCGATCAAGCTTTTGCCCAACATATTTAGATCTGCTGGCCTGCGTCGCATCGCATTCAGCTGCGCGAGATTGAAGCTGGCGTTTTCTGGTCGATACCCGGTCGGCCAAGAAATGCGCAGCGTTTGACTGCGTCGATGGAAAACTCTGAATGCCGCTTCAGCGGTTCCATCGGCAGCTGTTTTTAAGGTTGCCGTGGCCATATGGTATGTTTTGCTAGAATTTTCCTGAGCAACGGACCGAATTTTAATTTTGGTCGTGCTGGCCCTCTGTTTGCTATTGGATTGCTGAGGAGCGGCCTGTTGGAGGCTGTCTATCCAGCTGTCATGTGTGGATTTATGGCGAAAGAGAGTGCCCAGATATCTGGCTACCGAAGCGCGCGGCGATCTAACGGAGTAGGTCACATCGGTGAGTTCGCCGCCAGCCGCATAAACATGGTTGAGCACACCTTCAATTGCTTCTGCGGGAGCGCCCTTTGGCAAAGTCCAGCCCACAATGTCTACGCCCGCCGGCAAATCCAATTTGGACGCGGTGGAACTCAGTTTGCCTTCATCTTTACCATCGGGTTTCGATGCATAAGCGTTGTATCCAGCGCCTTGTGGCTTTGAACCCGGTGGAGAGGAAGACGAATGCGCCTGCTGTCGTTTTCCGGCGGCGCCGACGACGGCATCTCCGACCTCAAGGGCAATCTGCCCAATCTCAGACCAAACCTCGCCAGCCGTTAGCTCCGACCTGCGTCCGATGAGTTCAGCGGTACTGGTCGCCGACAAATAGGTGCCAACTGCAGAAACGGGCTTGCCGACGAGATTGGCGACCGTGCCATGGAAATTAGCTCGGGTTGTCAAGCGGCTTGCCAACAAGCCGTCGCCGCTTTTTGCGGCACGCGCTCCGGCTCGAGCAAACGACGAAGCAAGTTGACCTTCACCAACGACGACGGCGCCACCTACCGCAAGTCCAAGGTTGAGCGCGTCCATCGCGCCTTTTTCACGAAGTCTGCCGTGCTGCGCATCGTCATAGATCGCGGCACCAGCGGTGACGACCTGATGCACGCTCGTGGCCGCAAAAGTTGCCGTCGCGACGGTTGCCAGCACGAGTCCAGCACCTGGCACGAACGCCAGCGCTGCGCCGGCGGCAAGACCCGCCACGCCTTCTGCAAGATGCGCGGCCTGAGTCCAACCCGAAGGTCGGTGGAACTGGCTGATGCTGACCTGGGCACGCCCATCCGCGTTCAGAGTCAGGTGTCCATCCTTAGGCAGGATGACCACCGCTTCCTGATCCTTCACACCGCAATGCTCTGCGTAGTCTTGCGTGTCGGAGTAGTAGCCGTTTTCGTCGAAAAGGCGTTCCTTGCCATCAAGGCAACGAACTTGGAGCACCTGCCTGTAGATCGTGCCCGTCTTCTCAGTCGCAATGAGCACTGGCAAGACGGTGACTTCCGCTTTGTTGCCTGCCTTATCGATCACGCGTTGAACAGCATCATTGCGGAAGGACAGACTCGACCCGCTGGCGAACTTTGGATTCAGCCCCAGGATCTGATTGAACTGCGCTTCCAGGGCGCTGCGATCCATCAGTGTCGGCTGTCCTTGGGTCTTCAGGTATTCGTCGAGCATTGGCGTCTGCGCCATAGCGTCGCCGTGATCACGCACGAGAGCGTATAGAGCCGCGGGGTTGCTGGCCCCAGCCGGCAGATACTGGGCGGCGAGGCGGTCCTGCTCTTGCACGGCGCACTGTCGCCCTTGGCCAGCCAGCGCGCTCTTGAGTGCTCCGACACGATCCTGCGCTTTCAGCAGGGCTTTGCCGGGCTCGCTGTTGCTGGCGTCGCCAGCCGCCTCGGGATGCTGTTTTAGCCATTGCTGTGTCAAGCGGGACTCCCGGCCCACATCTGCCTCGGCCTTACGAAGCGCGCTGCCCACCGCTAGTGCTCGCCAGCGAGACCGCGCCGTCACCGCTGCACGTGCAGCGTCAAGCAGGGCTGTTAGCTGTTGCGATGTCAGGGTGCCAGACTTGCTTTGCGCTTGGACACTTGCGTCAAGTCGCTGCCAGGTTTGGATGGCGAGCAGGCAGCCCTTGTACGCTCCCTGAACTTCGGGGGGCTGTCCAGCGCAGGCGGTGGCCAAGCCGTTCAGTAAGGGAGTGACGTCGTTTGTCAGATTTAGGGGAGTTGTCAGTGGTCCCGTAAAGCCAAGGTCCTTTGGCAAGGCACCTTGGTCCGAACCGAGCAGACCCACGTATTCGCCCATATCGGAGGCAGCCTGGGCTTGTCCCCCTGGCGTGGCGCTGGTCTCCCAAACGAAGGCCGCCGAATCAGAGATTCGATAGGTCCCCGCGCGCATGATCACCGCCTCGTGCCCCGGTGTGTCATAGACGCCAAGCTGCTGCGAATCTTTGCTGAGCTTGACGTACCAAATTCCGTCTTGCTTGTAGACATCTGCTCCGGGCGGGACTTCTCCTGGAATGATGTCGGTGGTGAGGTCCGAGCCGGCGGAGTACAGCTTCGCGGAGATCTCGTGACCGAACTGGGTGTTCTCAATCTCTCGAGTCTTTTCTGGTGCCCCCTGCGTCAGCCTGTCGATCTCACTTTGCTTTTCGGGGGTAGCCAGAATTTGCGAGCGCTCATCATCGGTAAGGCCGATGTATGTCCCGAGCTTCGGTCCACTGGTGCTGTTTCGGTTGTGCAGAAATATCGCTGTCAGAGAGTCACGCTGAGTGCCCAGCGATTGCAGGGCGGCTTGCCCCGATTGCAACTGCATCCATGCAGTGTTTTGCTTTTTCGCCGCAGTGGCTAGGTCGGCTGCGCTGGCGCCATACTTTTTCAGCGCGTCATACTCATTCTTTGCCGCTATCCAGGTCAGCTTGAGCTTGCCCACCTGCTTGACTGTTGCGGCTTCCTGCTCAGGCGACAGGGTGGTCGCATGTAGGCTCTTCGTTGTCAGAGCTTGCCCCGCGTTTCTCTCCAATGCGGCTATATAGCTGTCTGAGGTCAGGGGGCTGACCACTCCGCTGGCGCGATCGATGCGCGCTTTGGACAAAAGTTGCATGGCCTGCAGCACGCCGAAATCGTCATCTGCCTGTTGCTTTTCGAGCAACGCCTTGCCGACTCCGCACTTGTCCGACAGCGCGCGTTGTTCTAACACGGTCGGCTCGCGTCCGTTGTGCTCAGCCTTGAAAATCGCGATAGCGCCATCCAGTCGACCGATTGCCAAAGTCAAGGCTTTGTCTGCGTTCTGACTTCGCGTCGTGATGGCACCAGCGTTGGCCAGCCAGCTACTGGGATCGAGCACGCCTTCGGTGAGCTTCTGGCCCCAACCCCCCGGGTCGGTCCAGGCGTGATCGGCTTGGTCGGCTCTCTCATGCGCAAACCACAAGCGGGCAGCGGGGGCGCTCAACTCTGCGCGCTTGTCACCGACGACGTAATACAGCCGTCCGTCAATCAGTTGAACTGCCTTTCGGGCCGCCGGATCGTTGTGGTCGGCGTAGTAGCCGACAGATTGAGACTGAGCGCCATACTTGTACTCGATGGAAACGGCCAGACAGGACTTGTCCTTTGCGGCGACGGTTGCAGAGCCAAGTTCGGCAGCCGAGCAAGTTTTGGTCGCCAATGCGTTGCTGGCCTGAGCAATCGTTTTGTAGGTCGACGCCTGGGTCAGCGCCGTGCTGAGCAACGGTTCGAGTGCCGCCTTCTCCTCGGGTGTCGCAGTCTTGATCTTGTCCACCAGCTGCTGGACGCCGGCATCGGCAATCTGGGCGTCGTAGCTTGCCTGGACCGTCCCAGGCAACGTAGAGTCCTTGGTTCCAGGGATCTTCTGCGGCGAATACTGGGTCTGCAGCTTTGTGAGCGCTAGCGTGTCCTCACCCAGCTTGCCGTTGACCTTGCTGAGCTGCTGTCGCAGTTGGGCAAGTTCTGCAACTTGGGCATCGCTGTGAGGTACGCCGATTGCGGCGATGCGTGCCTCCAGCGAGCCGATCTGCGTCTTTTCGTCGTCACAAGCCTGCTGACCGTCATTCAGTAGTTTCTTGCCTTCCGTGAGAGCATTGTCTCGATCATGAACAAGCTGTCGTTGGCGCGGGCTCAGGGCGCTGACAGCGGCAGCAGCTTCGTCGCCTCCGTTGTCTTTCAGCGCCTGCACCGAAAGACCTTGCTTGCTAGCGCTAGCTAACTGGCTTTGATATTCCCGGCCGATCGCTTGCTGGACATTCTCTCCGCGGGCTTGCGCTTGCACCGCAGCGTTGATCAGGTCCAGCTGAAGGGAATTGTTCCATCCCTGCAGTGCATTAGCGATGTCATTGGACTTTCCGCCTTGAACGGCCTTGACGAGGCCTCCAAGGGCTGTGCCGGTGGCGTCGCGGTACTGTGCAGTCTCTGCATCGGAGACCTGCCCCTGTCGCTTGTTCACTTCGCGCCGGGCGGCATCGATTGACTTTGTCGATCTGTGCTGAGAGAACGCGGTCTCCAATTGATCTTGCGCGTGTGAGCGGGAGGCCCTGGCTGCTTGAGCCGACTCCTGCAGGATCCTTGCGCGCTCCGCGGCAACTTGTGCCGATGCAGAGACGATTCCAGAAAGATTGCCCATTCGTTACTCCTGTCCGCTATTGCTTAGCTGCAAGACTCGCTGGTCTTGCAGCACTACCGCGTTTTCCAGAAATAAATCAGCTATGCCAACGCCCCTAGAAAACGCGTACGACTGTTAACTGATTAGAAGGCCGTACGCTAGAAGCAGCTCGTACGAGATATCGTGGTGTGGTTGAATCGAAGTCGCTTAGCTGCTCGGATCAGATGGCACTCAGGGGCCTGATCCTCGTGTCGGTTCATAGCGGCATCGAAACATCTTTGTGCAATGGTTGCCTACGAGACTTCGTACTTCTTCTTTGCACGCCCCGCGCCTAGTCTGGAAATTCACCATTTTTTCTGGAGAAGCGAGATGGACAGCAAAACAAGGTTTCTGACCACTGGTCGCATCGCGTCGACGCTAGTCGGCTGCGTCGTTTCCATGGGTTCGCTGATGGTGCAAGCCACGCCTGCGAATTCGTTGGCACAGGCAACGGAAAGTGCGCCGATAGCCACTACGCAAGGAGGTGAGGGCGGCCGCAAGGGGATGTCGGTGATCTGTCAGCTGTTCGGCATCTCATGCTCGAAGGAATAGCCGAGAACTCGAGTTATCGATAAGACAGCACCAGCCCGTGAACAAGTCTCGCCCAGCCATCCAGCATTACAAACAGAAGAAGTTTGAAAGGCAGGGAGATGGTTGTTGGCGAGATCATTGACATGCCCAGGGCCAAAAGCACGGTGGCCACGACCAGGTCGACGACAACGAAGACCATGTAGACCATGAAACCAATCTGGAACGCGCGGGTCAACTCGCTCAGGGTGAAGCTCGGCACTAGAACGATGAAGTCTTCTGACGATAGAGACTTCGCTCTGGCCTTGGGCCAAATGTTTGTGGCGGAAGCCATGAAGAACTGGCGTTCTCGCTCATTCGTGTGCTTGATCAGGAAGTCTTTGAGCGGCTTCTTGGCAGCGTCGGCGACGGCCACAATGTCAGACACGCTCTCGCCTTCCCGGCCGAAGTTATGGCTGCGCAGCGCATCTGCGATGTCCATGCCTGTCGGGGCCATGATGTAGATCGACAGGATGATCGCGATGCCGTTCAAGACGGTGTTGGGTGGTGTCTGTTGCAGGCCGAGCGCGGATCTCAACAGGCCGAAGACGATCACGAGCTTGGTGTAGCAAGTCATCATCAATGCCGCAAACGGCACGAGGCCGAATGCGAGGATTAGCGCGACCAGGGTAAGTGGGCTTGGAAGCGACGAAGTCACGAGTATGTCCCTTGCCGCGTCGAAGGCTTATCGGCCTTCGGTCGAAGCGAACTCGCCCACGCGCACGCCCAACTGATCTCCGACCGCCACCAACGTGCCTTTTCCCAGTAGGGTCCCATTGGCAGAGATGCGAACCGTTCCCTTGTTGATCGGATGGTTCAGTTCGAACACGTAACCGGGAAGGACGTTTCGAAGCTCGCCCACAGTGAACGGGATGCCGTCAAGCTCAAAGGTCAGTCTGACTTCCAGGTCCTCGAGGCGGTCCGAGGACGGCACGTCATCAGCGCTCTGAAAGGGGTCAGCATCCATCATCAGCTCCTCAATCTTTTCAACCTCGATGCGCTGACCTTCTGCCAGCGCAGTAAAACGGACACCTGCTTTCCCACCGAGATCCGCGGAAACCACGATTGCCGCCCCCTCTGATATCCAGTCTTCGATAGCCACGATGTCGCCCAAGGCAATGGACCGCATCTCCACCAGCTTCAAACTCGTCGATCCAACGCGGAATCGCAGGGGAAGCGCCACATGATCTATGGCGGAACTCATCGGCATAGTGGATCGGTCGGGAAGGGGTGCGAGCGCCGCCCATGCCGCCTGATCATCGAACTGGATTGTTCCGGTCCAGTTTGCGTTCTCTATCCGGAAGCTAACGACGTGGCCCGGCGCCTGGACATGTTCCAAAGGGGCGGCGAGAGTCCATTCGAACTGCAGGCCGGTGGTCCGCTCGAGGTCGTCCACGCAATCTGAAAGTGCGTTTGCAATGAGCACGCAGCGCAACTCCCTGGGGATCAGAGAGGGCGCCGGCTCTTCGACGAGCGCTGCCAAGCTGGGAAGGTCAATGCCGAGCCGCCCGGCATAAGGACCGATCTTGAACGCGTAGTGATCTAGGCCAGCGTGCGGAATGCCAACGTCAAGCCAACGAACGCTAAGCGATGCCTCGCGAGTCGCTACTGTCAGAGCCTGCGCGCAACGATGGTGAAGCCTATTGATTCCCAGTCTTGCATGCGGATCGATACGGAGCAGATTCGGCGCTGCGGAAAGCTCGGTGGCGGCAAAAGGGTGTGCGCCTGATGTGATGCGAAGGGGCGCTTCTTTTGTGGGCACGTTGGGGATCGATCGTCTTCATCCGGAATGTGGAGCAGCATAGTTACCGACCGACTTCGTGTATTTACGAAGAGTCGTAATGTGACAAACACCACGAACAGTCGTGGTTGTTGATTTGTCATTCGAGACCGTAGAGTGGCTCAGGAGCTTTCGCTCGCCCTGTGCCCTGTGCCAACTACATGAACACTCAAGGATCGTTGGGACTCACACGAACTCGAATCTGGAAGCTCGGGGCGTCGTTGAACAGCGACGTTGCATTGGCGGGGCTTCTCGTTGTCGTCGTGGCACTGTTCGTGATCCCCTTGCCGACGTCTGTTCTGGACGTGCTGATTGCGATCAACTTGGCGGCTAGCTTGGTTCTTTTGTTCGTTGCAATTTACGTTCCATCGGCAACTTCACTGTCTACATTTCCATCGCTGCTCCTTTTCACCACTCTCTTCAGACTGGCTCTCAACATCGCCTCGACGAAGCTCATCCTGCTGCAGGCGAAGGCGGGGCACATCATCGATACGTTCGGCAAACTCATCGTTGGGAACAATGTCGTGGTCGGCGGTGTTGTCTTTCTGATCATCGCAATCGTCCAGTTTGTCGTCATCGCCAAGGGCGCGGAGCGAGTGGCAGAGGTCGCGGCGCGATTTGCGCTTGACGCCATGCCCGGGAAGCAGATGAGCATCGATGCCGACGTTCGGGCCGGAAGCATGTCTGCTGCTGAGGCTCAGCAGCGTCGACAGGCCCTGGAGCAAGAGAGTTCATTGCACGGCGCAATGGACGGCGCGATGAAGTTCGTCAAGGGCGATGCCATTGCCAGCATCATTGTGGCGATCGTCAACATTGTTGCGGGTTTGACGATCGGCGTGCTCATGAAAGGCATGAATGCAGCAGATGCGTTGCACCGGTACGCGATCCTTACAGTGGGCGACGGCATGGTCTCTCAGATCCCATCGCTGCTCGTGTCAATCGCGGCTGGTCTGGTGATCACACGCGTGGGAGGCGCTTCCGGCGCACCGCTAGCGACGCAAATCGGCAGACAGTTGGCCGCGCACCCGCGCGCCCTTGTCATTGCCGGCATTGCTTTTAGTAGCTTCCTGCTGGTGCCTGGATTTCCGGTATGGGTCTTTGCTTTACTGTCACTGGGACTGATCGCCGTCGGTGTGTCGGCTCGGCGGGCGCATGAGTGGCGTCGGACCCCCTCATGGATCGCTCACGACGAAGGAGATCTGCCGCATGCGGTTGCGGCACCTTTGGTTGTGCGCATCGCAAGCGATCTTCATGCAGGGCTCGATCGGCACGAACTCGATCGGAGGCTGGCGGTGGGTAAGGGGCAGTTCGAGGGAGAACTGGGGCCCGTGTTCCCGCAGCTCCGCGTCGAGCGCGTGAGTGCGGTGTCGCGCTTCTCCTACGAGATCCTCGTCGAGGACGTCGTTGTGTCACATGGTGCACTTCGTCCAGGATGGACTTTGTTGGATCCCACCGCTGTGGTGGGAGTGCCTGCGGGTGCCGAGGTCGCAGAGCCGTTTGGTCCCTTCCCTCGAGCAGTGTGGATGCGTGGGAAGCACCTTGATGTCGCAGGTTGGTCCTGCGAGGAGGTTATTGCTCTTCATGTGGGTCATGTCGTGCGGAGCCATGTGCCACACCTGATTGGCCTGCAGGAGGTGCAAAGAATGCTGCGACTCCTTCAGGTCGACGCGCCCGAGGTGGCCACGGAGACGGTGCGCGCGGTCCCGACGCAGAGGATCGCCGAGGTTCTGAGGCGGCTGGTTCAGGAAGGCATTCCTGTGCGAAATGTGAGGGCGATCTTTGAGAGCCTCGTCATGCACTCGCCCCAAGAAGCTGACGTTATTGCGCTCACAGAGCGTGTCCGAGTCGATCTGGGCCGTTTCATCACAAGCAAGTACGCCCCGCATCGGCGTGTGGACGCCGTCCTTTTTGAGTCCGCTTTTCTGGATCGCGTGCTCTCTTCAATCGAACGGTCAGCCAGGGGAAATCTATTGCTGCTGGACCCCGTCGTCGCAAAGGATGCCCGCGAGCAGGTGAAGCGCCTTCTAGATGCTTCGCCATCGGGCACTGTTGTCGTCGCGTCTGTAGATACGCGGCGCTACATCAAGACGCTTTTGGAGCCCATTTCTCCAAGCCTGACTGTCCTGTCTTATCAAGAACTGGAGCCAGACGTGGCCATCAATCCAGTGGGATGGGTTGCAAACCCTCAGACCGTTTAGGCGCAAGTGATGCAAGACAGCTCGCTGTTCCATGGCCGTGTACTTGGCGATCCTTTGAATTCATGAACTCGCAAAGCATTCTAGATCTGACACGCGAAGGCCTGCAGTTGATCTTTTGGATCACTTTGCCCATCGTTTTGGTGGCGGCGGGATCGGCTCTTGTTGTCGCGATCATGCAGGCCGTTACGCAGATCCAGGACCAGAGCATTGGCCAATCTGCGCGCTTGATCGCGGTATTGATCACGATCGTGATCCTCGGCGCCTGGATGGGGCGTGAGCTACTCCTGTTCGGCGAGCGGGCTTTTGACGCCGTGGTCCGACTCGGATGATGGTGCCTCACATGTTCTTGCGCGCCATGGCGGCTCTGGTCCTCCTGCTGGCACACGTCCAGAACGTATGGTCGGCAGAGCTTGAGTGGACGGGGCGTCCGTTCCAAATTCTTGCGGATGAAAAGCCACTGGCCGATTTGCTCAAGGAACTTGCTGCGTCTCAAGGAACGACGGCAGTCGTTGATTCCAAAGTGACGGGAACCATCAGTGGCCGCTTCAACGGCGAGCCGATGAAGACGCTTGAAAGCCTGTGCTCGACCTACGGATTGAGCTGGTACTTCGATGGTGCCTTTCTGTACATCGATCCGTCGGCTGACGCCCGCAGCGAGGTGTTCTCGACAAACAATGCCGACGGGTTGATGCAGTCGTTGGCGCAGCTACGTATCCTTGACGCGAGATTCCCCATCTTGAGCGGCGGTCGCGACGGCAGTGTTCGAGTGACGGGCCCGAAGCGATACGTCGATATGGTGCGCCAGGTCGCTAAGCTCCTCGATGGTCGCAGTACTGTCAAGGATCCTTCTGAGGTCAGGCTGTTCCAGCTCAAGTACGCGTGGGCAGACGACTATCACGTCACCCGTTCGGGAAAGGACCTGGTCGTACCGGGTGTCGCGGGGACGTTGAAGCGGCTGTTCGCTCGATCGGCCCCCGCGGCATCGTCTTCGTCCTCCGCCAATCCGCGCCCGATGGCGGGTTTTCAGATCGGTGCTGACCGTCAGTTGAAGCTTTCGACTGGCGACGTCGTGAGCGCTCCGCGCATACATATGCCAGCGCTAGCACCCAGTTCGGAGCAGGACTCCCAAACACCACAGGTGGCGGTCAGCAGTGATGCTCCCGGGTACCCCCAGTTCGAGGCGGACGCCAGGCTCAATGCGGTGTTGGTTCGCGACGAGCCGGCACGCATGGCTCAGTATGAGCGTCTCATCGCATCGATGGACATCCGACCGCGACTCGTCGAGATCGAACTCACCATCATGGATGTCAGCAATGACACCCTTGAGAGCCTGGGTGTCGACTGGCGCGCACATACCGGTCATGGCGACTTCCAGCTCGGCAATGGAGGTAACTCTGCCCTGACGTTTGACTCTACATCCGAGGCCGGGCAGGTGGGTGGGGTGTGCTGCACGAACGGGCAGGGCGTGGCTGTTACGCCCGTGGGCGGTGTCTTCACGGCATCCATTGGCAACACGCTGCGTAACTATCTCTTGGCGCGAGTCAATGCACTGGCACAAAAGGGAGATGCTGATCTGATTGCGCGGCCGAAGGTGCTGACGCTCGACAACTTCCAAGCAAGTCTGGAGAACCTCAGTGACTTCTACGTCCGTGTCAGCGGTTATCAAGACGCCAGCTTGTTCAAAGTGACTACAGGGACTTCGGTCCGGGTTACGCCACTCATCGTTGACGAACAGTCGGGCCGAGGCGTCATGATGACTATCGATATCGAGGACGGAGGACTGGATGGTCAGAACGCCGTCGACCAGATCCCGGTTGTCTTGCGCAGGTCAGTCAACACTCAGGCGCTGATCGGCGAGGGCTCCAGCCTTCTGCTGGCTGGTTTCAGCTCGGAATCCAAGTCCAAGGCGACCACCGGTGTTCCGTTCTTGTCTGATGTGCCGGTGCTTGGCAGGCTCTTCAAGTACGAGCAGAAAAAGCTCACCAAACGCGAACGGCTGTATCTGCTCACGCCGAGGCTCGTCACCATCACCAACGTGGCTGGTGACCCTGGGCTTACGTCTCTGCCGACGCAGGAGGCCCCGAGGAGCCTGATACCGCCCGAGGGGAGGCGTCAATGAGAGCATCAAGTAACTTTCCTGCTTCGGTTTGGCGTCTGCGTTTCATGGACGGATCCATGAAGGGACGCACTCTTGAATTGCAGCCCGGTCCCAACGTGATCGGCTCGGCCGGCGACTGTGATGTCATGGTTCCGGGAGCAGAGGTGGCGTCGCACCATGTCTGCGTCCAGGTTGGGAACCTGGTGGTCTCTGTTCAAAGGATCGAGGGCGCAGCTGTCAGGCTGAATGGCGAGGAGATGGTTCAGACGCGACGCAGCCTTGTGGCTGGCGACGTCTTTGTTGTCGGCGCGGTCACGCTGCAATTGGAACGCGGTGAAGCGCTGACAGGTGAGATTGATCCGCTGTTTTCAGAAGCGGGCGTGGAGCCGTTGCACGCAGCACGTCGGGTGGACAAACCGCGGCGCTGGTCCTTTTGGTTGGGTTGCCTGCTGCTGGTGATCGCGTGCGCAGGGTTAGTTCTGGTCGCCATGTTCAGGCATGAACGCGAACCGGTGGTCGCTGGTATTGACCCCACGGAAGTGGCGCGTGCGCTGGTGGCCTTCGAAGAAGTCGAAGTTGTCACTGGACATGGTGGCCTTGTGCTTGTCAAAGGTTTTGTCGAATCTCAGGCGCGAAAGCGGCTTCTCGACCAGGCGATTTCTCCATTTGGCTCCAAGGTCAGATCCAGCGTGTACACGGTCGACGACTTGATTGAGCAAGCTCGTCGCTACTTGGGTAGTGCGGGCGTTGGAGTCGCCTATGCCGGGCACGGACGCCTCGAGGTGACCGGTGCGAGCGATGACGAATCACTTCGTCAACGAGTGAGGCGCCTTTCAGAGGATCTCTATCCAGCAGTTCGACTCTTCGACAAGGTGTCCTGGCGCAAGGCCGTTTCGGCAGCAAGCCCTGGGGACGTTCAGGCCCAAAGCGCCGCTTGGCAGAAGGCATTGCCCGGCGGTCTGGTCGGAATCATGGATAGCGAGAAAGGCCTTCGATCGATCCAACTTTCCAACGGATCTCGCTATTACGAAGGAGCACCTCTGAAGGCAGGAGGCGAATTGGTCCGCATCGAAGCCGACAAGATCATCGTCAACGGGATGAGTGATGAATCCCGTGAGTGAAAGTAACTGGGCAGGACGACCGTAGACGTCCTGATCAAGCAAGGAATTCCGGCATCGAGTTATGTGCCGTGAATGGCCAATGAACATGTCGTTCATTGGTGTCTTAGGCAATCATTGGAGTGTGAAATGGATACGATTCAAGAAATGCGAAATCTGCAGACTCAGTCGCAGGCGTTCTCTCTCGCCAGCACTCAGGTAACTGCTGGGATCACGAACTCGCAGACTCATGCGAACCTGGTGAATAAGAGCTACGAAACCGCTGGTGAAATTGCAAAGAACGTGGCGAACTCAATGAAGGACGTCGCGCGACAGGCTTAAGGAGTTTCAGGGCATCCAGGTTGCATCCCGGTTGCCGATCGCAGGCGGCAAGCTCACGCTTGCCGCCCCGAAGTGAAAATCTTTTGGAGTGGGCGTTAAATGATCAATGCAGCTACAGATACCGGCGTTGCTACTGCTGCAGGCCAGGCAGTCGCAACATCGTTGATTACCCCTGCGTCTGCGCAGCGCTTGCATGACACCCGCATGTTCTCTGCACTTGTGCATGGACCATCCTCCGTGAATCAGACGCAAGACTCGGGATTGAGGCATCTGGACAGATCTTTTTTCAAGCAGATCGCGGGTGAAGATTCCTTCGGCCAGATTCAGAGTCGAATGCTTCAGGCGTTCGATCCTTCCGATCCGATCAAGACCTCCTATGCCATGATGAGCAGCGGCATCGAGGCTCAGAGGTTTTTCACAACGCTGCATGTGTCAACGAGCCTTGCCAGCGCTGCGGTGAGCATGCTTGGTGGTCTGCTGAAGAACCAAGGCTAGTGGCATGACGTTTCATCGCTTGTCGGCCTGGCTAGCAGTTGCAGCGTCGGTGCTTGCACTTTCGGGTTGCAAGACGGAGCTATATAGCAGCCTGACCGAGAGTGAGGCGAACGAGGTCCTTGCAGCGCTGTCTGATGGCCACATCCGCGCGAGCAAGGAGAGGCTCGAGAACGGTGAATGGCAGATTCAGGTGGAAGAGCGAAGCGTTGCTTCAGCCGTTGATCTGCTGCGCAGCCAAGGCCTCCCAAGTCAGCGCTTTTCCAGCATGGGCGAAATGTTCCAAAAGCAGGGACTGGTTTCTACGCCTGCAGAGGAGCGCATGCGTTACATCTTCGCGGTGTCGCAGGAACTTTCGCAGACGCTGCGGTCTATCGATGGTGTCGTTCAGGCACGTGTGCATGTGGTGGTTCCGCAGAGCGACCCTTTGAGTGAGAAGGTCAGGCCTTCGTCTGCGGCGGTCTTCATCAAACACCGTCCCGATGTGGACTTGCGGCTTCTGACGCCGCTGGTCAAGGATCTGGTGGGCCATAGCATCGAAGGTATTTCACCGGACCAGGTGTCGCTGGCGCTTTTGGCTTCTTCGCCGAGGACCAACGGTGGTACGGACGCGGCTCCCAGCGAACCGCCCAGAGTCGAAGTGTTCGGGATGTCGCAGAGCGCGGTCCTTACTTTGCTTGTGGTCCTCATCGCAGGGGCCGTTTCTCTGATGGCCCTGCCGTTTCTCCTTGCGAAGCGTGGGATCGATTTGAAGACCTGGCTCGCTCGGGATGTGTTCCGTCGTTGAATTGAGTAGTCGTGGCGCAGGCTAGACCCCTCGACTTTGCGCGGTTGACGCTGCGGTACAACCTGCGCCCGGCATCGGGCCTGCATTTGAGCTGGATGCCAGTCGACTGGCCATTGGCTGCGAGCTCGAAGCTGCGATCCCTTTCCCCTCGATCGGAAGTCTTGCTGGGTGCCGCATTGGTGCAACGGCACGTGCTGCCAGACGCGAAGCGATGGGAATTTGAGTCGGGGCTGGCCAGGCTTTCCCTGATCGATGGCGCCAGTCTGAGAAGGTTGGCGTTCTATATGAGCTTGTGCGCGCATGCCTCCTTGATGCGTGCTCGCTGGAGTTCTGTGGGTTCGGCTTTGCGCCGGCAGGCGCGGCGCATCGACGCCGACGCGGTGGAGTTCGTTTTGGAGCGTACGCCGGAGCTTGTGAGCCTGCAGATGTCGGAAGAACAACTCAGATCGAATCCCCGAGGGATTGGTCGTCTGATGTTCGATCGAGGCTATCGCCTGCTGATAGGGCTGGCGACCGAGATCGATGAGGCGTGCGCTGAGCGAGTCGCGCTGAAGCTGCCGCGTCGCGCCGTCATGCTGGGCGCTGCGCGACTGACAGCTGTTCAAAGAGAAGATTTGGGCGAGCTTGTCATCGCCTGCCTTGTGCCGGAAAGGCTTGCGCAATGGGATTGGCTTTTCTAGTTTCTACGGAGAATCTGCAGCTGCTCAGTGAGCGCAAGGTTTTCAAGCAGGCGGAGTACGCGGTGCTTCTGGACGCTGCTGCGATGCTGGATGCGGTACGCGTTGAATGCGAGCGAATCAAGGCCAAAGCGTCGCGCGATGCCAGGCTGACGCTGGAAGAGGGACGTCTAGAAGGTGTGAGGCGTGCCCAAGCCGAATATGCTCAACGGCTTACGGTGGATGCACTCTCCATGCAACGGCAGTTGCATGCATTGCGTACAACGATGGCGGAGATCCTGGTGAAGGCTTTGGGCCAATTGCTGTCTGAAGCCGATCCAGCGCAGTTGCTCGCGTCGGCATTGCGTCGGGTCGATGGGCTTGTCCGCGCTGAGCCCTTCATCTCCGTGCGAGTTTCACCGGCGCAAGAGGCGGTGGCGCGTCAGGCTCTGGCGATCATGGGTGCAGAAGCGGCATGGCCTTTGGAGACGAGTCTGGCGGTGGACCCCGGCTTGCCCGCAGGCGCTTGTCTGGTGAAGACGGCCTCCGGGGTGCTCGAGGTGGGGCTGGACGCTCAGATTGAAGCCTTTCGCAAGGCTATCGAACTCTCGGGAGCCGGCTCATGAGCGAAATGACGGATCTGTCGCAGGCGTCCCGCGCCATTGCGGCCGATCTGGGACGTGTGTTTGATCGGGTGCACCCCGTAGGCATGCGAGGCCGGGTCAGCAAAGCCCTGGGCATGCTGATCGAAGCGACGGGTATTCAGGCTCAAGTCGGCGAGCTTTGCGAGCTGGTGACGCCTGGAGAGCCGCCGCTGCTGGCAGAGGTGGTCGGTTTTCATGGGAGCACGGTGATTCTGACGCCGTTGGGGGCGACGGCCGGGATTTCGACGCTTACCGAGGTGGTGCCAATGGGACGCGGACATGACTGTCCTGTCGGGCCCGCCTTGCTGGGTCGTGTCGTCGATGCGCTGGGACGCCCTATGGACGATCTTGGTCCTCTGGGGCTGCATGAGCGCGCGCCCGTTCAGCGCGATCCGGTGCGGCCTCTGGCCAGGCGTCCGATCGAGCATCCCTTGCCGACGGGAATCCGTGCGATTGACGGGCTGCTGACCCTGGGTACCGGCCAGCGCATGGGTGTGTTCGCGCCACCCGGGGTTGGCAAGAGCACGTTGCTGGGCATGCTGGCGCGCGGATCCACGGCGGACGTGAATGTGGTCGTCCTGGTGGGGGAGCGTGGTCGCGAAGTCCAGGAGTTCATCAGCGCCAATTTGGGAGAGTCGGGGATGCGCAAGACCGTGGTGGTGGTGTCCACGTCAGACCGACCGCCCATGGAGCGAATCAAGTCGGCTTACGTCGGGACGACGATCGCAGAGCATTTCCGCGATGAAGGCGCCAACGTACTTCTACTCGTCGATTCACTGACCCGATTTGCCCGCGCGCAGCGCGAGATCGGGTTGGCCAGCGGCGAGCCGCCGACTCGGCGCAGCTACCCGCCGTCCATCTTCTCCATGCTGCCGCGCCTGCTGGAGCGCGCTGGCCAGGGTGAGAAGGGATCGATGACCGCCATCTATGCGGTGTTGACGGAGGGGGAGGAAGACAACGACCCGATTGCCGAGGAAGTTCGCTCGATTCTGGACGGCCACCTGGTGCTTTCTCGAAAGCTCGCTGCCGCCGGGCACTATCCGGCGATTGATGTTCCAGCCAGCATCAGTCGCGTCATGACCCAGGTCGTGCCAGCAAATCACCAGGCTGCGGCCGCTCGTTGGCGAGCGCTCATGACCAGATATCAAGAGCTGGAGGTCTTGATCCAGTTGGGTGAATACCGCCAGGGAGGCGATGCGGTGGCGGATCAGGCGGTGCGGTTGCGCGAAGAGATGCAAAGCTTCCTTGCCCAGTCATCAAGCCAGTTGGTGCCGTTTGCAGGCGCAGTGGGTGATGTCGTTGGGTTGGCGAGGCGGTCAGAGGGAGCGTTGCATGATTGATTGGCGGCAGCTGCGCAAGCTGCGTGAGCACCGGCGAGACGCCGCCCTTCAGGTGGTGCGCACGGATCAGGAAGTGGTGGACGCCCGGGAAGCGGCCGTGCGGCGCGCGATGAAGCAGCTTGAGGATGCCGAATTCTCGAGGGAGAGCCACTGGCGAGCGGCTGCGGATCCGCAGGGACTCAGTGCCAGCTCGCTCGCCGGCGCCGCGCTTTGGAGCGGCGTGCTGGGCAAGCGCATTGACGGAGAGCGGCAAGCGGCAGCACAGGCACAGCAGGCGCATAGCCATAGCGTTGAAACGCTTGAGCGCAGCCGTGCGCTATTGCGCCAGGCCTCGGCTGCCGTGCAGAAGGCTGAAGAGGTGCTGCAGCGGGATCGCCGCCAGGCTTTGAGGCTTGAGGAGTCGCGGCTGGAGAGTGCCGGCGAAGATGCAGCGACGCTCTCGTGGTTGGCCCGCCGAAGTGGTCCCGGGCGTCGTGGATAGCCTCGAACTGACCACGATCGATGCCTGGATCGCGCCTTGCGCGTTGATGTTGCCACGTCTGTTCGGCGTCTTCGCTGTCGTTCCCTTCCTTGCAGGGGGAGCGATCAGCAACCCGATTCGCGGTGGGGTGATCTTTGTCCTGGCCATGTTTCTGTCGCCCTTGGCCGATGCGGTAAATCCTTCGGGTTTCGGAGGATGGATCTTGATCTCGAGCAAGGAAGCCTTCATCGGCGTGATGTTGGGCCTGGGCTTTGGCATGTTCATCTGGGCGCTGCAAAGCGTCGGCGACCTCATCGACTTCCAGACGGGTTCCGCCAATGCGACGTTCTTTGACCCCATTGGCGGCCATGAGGGCGGTCCGACGGGGCGCTTCCTGGGTTGGGTGGCGATCGCGACATTCATCTCCGTTGGTGGCTTGCTGGCCATGCTGCAGGTGATCATCGACTCATACCGCCTGTGGCCCGTAGGCTCCTTCTATCCCGATATGGGTAAGGTCCTGGAGCAATTCGCCATACGCCAGGGAGACACGTTGTTCGAGTGGATTGTGAAGTTGGGCGCTCCGGCGGTGGTCGCGCTCCTGCTTGTTGAGCTGGGCATCGGTCTGGTGGGCCGATTCGTGCCGCAGCTGAATGTGTTTGCGTTCTCACAGCCAGTCAAAGGCGTAGTGGCAACGCTGATGCTGCTGCTCTTCATGTATTCGTTGTACGACTGGGTGCTGGCGTTTCTCAGGCCGGAGAACGGTGCGCTTCGGTTCTTGAAGGACTCGCTGTAGGCCCGCTGCGGCATGAGCGCCAACAAAAGACACAAACCCACTCGACACCGGCTGCGCGAAGCGCGCCGAAAGGGTGACGTCGTTTTCAGCGCCGATGTGGCATCAACGGTGGTCTTTGTTGCGGCCATGCTGGCGGTGTTGCTGCTGAGCGCCACTGGGGTCTCGTTGCTGCGTGATTTGTGGGTGCATGCGACCCACGTGTCGCTCATGACGGCGTCTCGCGACCGACTGGGCGAGTTGCTCGACCATGCGCAAGCAGTCCTTCTCTGGATCGTGATTCCTTTGATAGGTGTCACGGTCTTGGCAGGGGTGCTGGGCTCGTTCCTTCAGGTGGGCGGCCTGTTTGCATGGGGGCGGCTGAAGCCGGACGTTACCCGGTTGTCGCCATCAAAGGGGTTGCAAAGGATCTTCTCGACGCGCAACGCCTTCAATCTTCTCAAGGTCATCCTGAAGGCAACGCTGGTGGGAGGATTGGTCATCCTGACCATCCGCGGTCGGCTGGACAGCGTGATCAACCTTGGATGGGTGCCTCCACAAGCCATCGGTCAAGTCGCCGCTCAAATCATCGCCACGCTGTTCGGAGTGGCTGCGGTGATCTATGCGGTGCTTGCCGGCTTGGACTACGCCCACCAGCGATACGAGCACGAGAAGAGCCTGCGCATGTCCATCGAGGAACTGCGTCGTGAATACAAGGACAACCAGGGCGATCCGGTCAACCGGGCGCGCCGGTTCGGTGCGCATTTCGAAGCCGTTTATGCGGGCCTCGCGGATCGCGTGGCAGTTTCATCGCTGGTCGTGCATTCGCTCGATTCGGCGGTTGCAATCCAGTATCTGGGAGACCGAGACCTGCCACGTGTTTTGGCGAAGGGCAGTGGAGAGGCTGCCCAGCGTCTTCGTGAGTTTGCCGTGGCGGCTCATGTGCCGGTGCGGCTCGACCCCGCTCTTGCAGAGCAGCTGTATGGCAGTGTCTCAGCAGATCAACCTATACCGCGCAAACTTTTCGCACCGGTTGCAGCTCTGCTTCGTGAGTTGCAGGGCTGAACCTTTTCGCGCTCGTTGCTGTGCGGCTGATTGGCACTGTTTCATCCATCGAACGCTAGGCGTGGGGGCCGGGCAGCCGTCTTCATGGTTGATTCCACTCACGGCTGAGACCTAGAGGCGACGCCTCATATGTCCAGCTTGCGCGATGTCGCGCTGGCGTCAGTCCCCCTTGATCGGGGGAGGGGGCGTGGCCCGCTGATCCGAATTCTCGGAGTGCCTCGCCATTGATGTGAGATCTGACGCTGTTTTGACTGTCGTGGTCATAGCTGGTCGGGTGGTCCTTTTGACGCCTGGAGTAGTAGCCGGTATGCGCATGGTTTTGATTTTCTTGGCATCGTGTGAGCGAAGACAGTTCCGCCGGGCTTGGTTCAGCGACCCGCTCGCTGCGTCCAGGTAGAAGTGCGATGGCTGAACCTTCTGACGGAGCAAAAGCGGGGGCTGTTCTCGCGAATCGAGCCTTTCGCTGGATGGCGGGTACTGGCAAGCGCGAAGTACCAGAAGTCTGGCGAGCCACGTTGCTGACGCTGCGTGAGCCCATTCGCTTGACGCTGCTGGCGCTCTTCTGGACTCAAGCCGTAGCGCTTCTCGTCTTTGGAATCAGCGGCGCGTGGTGGGCGGTCGCCTGGATGTTCACCGACTTTGTGCTGTTCGTTCTGCGAATCGTCCTCAATCGACGATTGGAGATGGCAGAGGCGTTGGCGCGCAGGCTCCCTGCGAGGCGAGTGTTTGCTTTGCATTCGATTTGGATCGCCTCCATCGCCATCGGTGCGGGAATGACGGTCTGTCAGCTGGATTTGCGGCTGACCGTGCTGGGTACGATTTTGCCGGTGGGCTTCTGTGGATACGTCGTTTCGCGATGGCAGGCGTTTCCCCGCTGCGCCATGATGTTTATTCACTTTCTGTGGATCGGGCTCTGTGTGGGCTTGTGGGCTTCGCCCCTACCTGAGGTTGGAATGGTTGCTTGGTTAATTCCTGCCGGCGGGGTCGCTTTTCACATGCTGCTGCAGGCAAATCACGAAATCCTGCTTGGGGCGCTGAGGGCGCAGCAGGAGAACCGTCGGCTGTCGATGCATGACCCGCTGACCGACCTTCCTAACCGATTGATGTTGCACGAGCGGCTCGCGACACTTTGCAGACGGCTGCAAGAGTCGCCTCTAACTGAGGCTCGCTTTGCGGTGCTGTGTCTGGACCTCGATGGCTTCAAAGCCATCAACGATCGCTACGGTCACATGGCTGGAGATTGGCTGCTCAGAAGCGTTGCGGACCGCCTTCGACAAGCGGTCAGGGGCAACGATTTGGTTTGCCGTGTGGGCGGCGATGAGTTTGTCGTCTTGCTTCCGGACGCTGACGAGACTGCGGCAATAGAGATCGCGCAAAGGTTGCTTGTGGCTGTGAAGCTTTCGCATGACCTCGGTGGGTTGGTGACGGTGCCGGGAGGGGCAAGTGTTGGCATCGCAATCGCGCCGAGGGATGGCATGGCTTCGGAGCAGCTTCTCGCCATTGCAGACGATGGTCTTTATGCAGCAAAACGTGCTGGTAAGGGGATCTGGCGTATGGGTGATCGATTTTGTGGAAATCCGACAAGTCTTGACGAAGAACTTGTCGCCTGCGCTTCCATCGAAGTAGGTAGGTAGGCCGGGCCAAGCTCATCCCGAGGCATAGACCGCCTAGACATGGTCCCTTTAGCGTAAATACAGCGTGTTCTCGTAGTTATGCGATACGCCGGGCGGTCTAAGCTTTGGTCGCCACTCTCACTGCTGAAACCGAACCATGCACAAGCGTGTCTTGATCGCAGCGATCTCTGCAGTCCTGTCCCCAGCCGTATTTGCGCAAGTGATTGTCGGCATCACGCCGCACGGATTTGCGTTGATCGATTCCCTAGACAGCGAGCAGTCGCCGGCGCCGGATGACGTGATGGTCGCGCTGTCGAAAGCGATTCAGCTTGCCCGATCCAACCCCGCCGACTTGGCACTTCCCTACTTAGACGAGGTCGGAAGCCGGGTCGTGTTCAACGCAACTTCCGCGCGAGGAATTGCACTCATCAAATCGAATTCGAGCCTCTTGCAGTCGCACAACGGAATCGCCTTGCCCCCTGGCTCTGTTGAGCCGCAGATGGCCAAAGTGTCCGTTGCAAGAATGCAAGCTATTCGCGACGCAATCGTGCAGTACGTGAGTGACATGAACGTCCCTCATGTGATCTCGTTGTCGGATAGCGCTGAAATGAACAAAGTCGTTGTCAGCGTGACTCAGATCGTTCCTGAGCTGGATCAGTTCCTTGCACAAAACTTCCCCACTGACGAGGTCGCGATGCTGATCTCGAACGCGGATGTCGGAACCGCGATAGGCAGGTTTCGCGACACGTCGCCCTTCTACGGCGGAGCGAGATTCGTTCGAGCGAACGGAGATCCTCCGGTCTTCGCCAACATGAGTTGCACGTCTGGTATCCCTTGGCGGGTCGAATCCGTGATTCACGGAACGCGCGTTCTTGGGGGGATGGTGACGGCGGGCCATTGCGTCCCGCGAACGTATCAATCGGACTACTGGACCTGGGGCGCCACCAGCTACTCCCCAATCACGACCATGGGAACCAGCTTCATCGGGTGGTCGAACTGGGGACCGGGCGGAACAGTCAAGCCATTTGGCGGATTCAATGAGAACCTAGGTGACGTCGCACTGATCCTGATGACGAAAGACGGGAAAGACGTCTCGAATTTCATCTATCGTGGACCCGGAATCAGCAGCCCTGGAGCCCCTGTTGACTACGTGTCAGTCAATGACGTGTTCTATCGACCGTTGGTCGCCGGGCGTAAGCCGGATCGGAGGATTTGTTTCAGCGGAGCCATCTCTGGTGAAAGCTGTAGATACGTGGTCCGTGCCGTTGGGGACTATCACTACGTCCGTGAAAACACGTGGGCTCGCGGTGTGGTCACTGTGACGCGGTCAGCGACGCAGGCAGCATCTTGTTTGCAACCTGGCGACTCAGGAGCGCCTGTCTATTCGTACCCTGGTGTCGAAGGCGACGAGGCGAGGTACCACACGGTGAAGGTTCACGGCGTACTCTCGGGCGCGGGGTTCGAGTCCAACACATTCAAGTGCATCGCGGTCTTGACCGACATTCACACCTTTGACAAAGCGCTGATAGGCGGTGCCGCAGTTCGATAGCTTTCGTGGCAAGTGAACTGCGCCACTGACGGGATCAGACCGGCGGCTTGGCGCAACTGGTCAGACTGCACGCCTGGGCGCCGCTAGGGGAGTCATGGTGCTGTCTGCAGCGCGCCTCGCGCCGCGGCACTGCCCTCAAGCGGCGGGAAGCAACGGTTCCACGAAGGTCATTGCTGCGGTCAAGTTCGCCGCGGCCAGTTCTCTCATTGCCGGCGAAAGCGGTGCTGCGAATTCCTCCACCTGTGCCGCGCTCCAGAAGCGCTGTGCCAACTTCGCGGCCAAGTCCCAGACATCAGGTTTGGCGCCGATCGTGCCGATCTTTGGCGTGACGGGAGTGAGATCGGGATCCACACCGCCACCGATGGGGGCGTAGCGCATGGGCAGGATGTCGTATGCCGGTGCGATTCCGAGGTACTCCCCGTCCTCGGCAATCAGAAGGGAGATGTTCTCGAAGTGGCGGTCCCCGTTGCCGATGAGTTCGCTGAAAGCCGCCATGGTGTCAACCCAGAAGGCGTCCTGCGTCGACAGGTAACGCGCCTGGACACAGCGTGCGGCGAATTCTGGCCACGAGCCCCGTTGACCGAAGAACTCATCGTCGACCGCGCCGGCTGACAGCATGCCGACTCGCCCGCTGGACCCCACGCGATCAAAGCGCTGGACTTCCAGAAAGACGTAGTCGCCGCCGGCCAGAAGTTGCGTTTGCGATGCCGGCACACCAAGCTCATTGAGTGTGCGCAGCGCCAGGTGCTCCAGCGGAAGCAGTTCTGCCATTCGAGTGCCGAGTTTGGCGAATTTCACGATGACGTGGCCAGTGTCCTCGGTGATCCCGAGGAACTTCGGTTGTTCGCCACCGGCGCTGGATCCATAGGCTGCACTCTTCAACGTGCTGGCGACGGCCAGATAGTGGTCGAGCTTTTCGGCCGCCGGCGTCGGAGCCGCAGCGCGGAATTCCATTTCGCATTGCAGCGACGTGTCGCCGAACACCAGATTTCCCGGCAGATTCAAGCCGCGCGTGAAGAGATAGGCAATCATGTGATCGTCACCCCAGTCCTTCAGGCTCTCCGGGAATTGCAGGCTGGGCGCGGCCTCGTGTGCGAGTTGGCGTCCCAGGAAGCCAGAAGGTGCCGCGAACGCCATGTACGGCGGTAGACCTTCGTAGACACGGGTTGTGCTCTTGGAGCCGCTGAGACGCTCCAGCGTGGCACCGCCGGCGAGGAACTCGACGTCTGCAAACGGCTCCACCTTACCGTTGCTCAGATAGCGGTAGACGCGCTGGCGTGCTTGAACGCCCAACGGGAGCTGGCGCAGCAGTGCGTACTGCGGTGTCCGCTCACCCGAAACACGGAACGATGTCACTCGTTGACCCAGTCCGTGAATAGCCCTGGAGAAGGTGGGCTGGCTGATGCCAAGCGCGGTCGTGACCTGGGCAGCAGACAGCTTTCCTGCTCTGAGCGCTCGCTCTATTTCATGGGAGACGTCGGCGGCAGGGCGCGTCGCCATTTTGGGCTCTTTGAATAAGTAATTGAATAGTTCGATGAATGATACGTCATGATTGAAATAAGTTCCATCGCACCTCGTCGCTGCCCCCTCGGGATATCAATGGTGAGCTGCGCCCGACGTTGCGGCGCCGATTCGCCCGTGCCCTTCCGTTGGTGGGCCACAGCAGATGCACCCGGCACACCCGTTTCAGCGGGTGGCCCGGTTCTTGACGCGCATCAACGGCTGATGCGTTGACTCGGGAACAAGGAGAACGAACTCTTACGACAAGTCCTACGCATAGTCGTAATCCTAAAATGACATCGATAACATAACGTTGCCTTTGGTGTGTGAACCGCTGGGATGTCTTCTGGGAAGAGGCCCTGGGGAAGTGTCGCAACGCGATTGCAGCGTGTGCAGTGATCGCGAAGTGACGCGTATCCCCGCTCGAGTTGGAACTCGGCGGTTGGTTCTCGCATGTCGTGGGTGAGTCGCCTGCGAAGAACGTCAATAGCGTCCCAGCGCACACAAGGAGACAAGGCAATGACAAGGCTTCATTTCGAGCCGTCCGTGGACGGCGTCAATCAGTCGCTTCAGGTTGTCCATCAACAGCACAGGCAAGCACAGGCCGCGCAGCAGGCACATACCTCACTGACCGTTTCAGCATCGGTTCACAACGTCAAGGATTGCCAGACGTTGCTCACCCGGATCTGTGTGCTCAAAGGGCCCGCGGAGGCATTGCGTGAGTTTCAGCGGATTGCTCAGATCGGCAACTTCTCGCAAGACGAACTGAATCTGCTTCGCCAGTGCACGACCGGGCAATACAAGGGCAGTCCGGCTGGGCCAGCGGTGCATTCTGGCGTCACGCCCCCCGGCTCCGACTCGCGGGTGACGACCGCAGCACCATCACCCTCCCGGGAAGCACCTTCGGATCCTTCGAAGACCAGCAACGCGGCCGACCGTTCGGTCGCTAGCGCTCAGGCTCCCTATCCTTCTTTGGTGTCCCTCCAACAACAGGTGAACGTGCTGGGCAAGCAATTGGCGGCCGTGAGCCCTGACAGCCCCGAGTATTCCGAGCTGAAGGCGAAGTATCAGGAGACGGCTGGCAAGCTGATTCGCGGGAGTGCCAAAGAGGACTTCTCTATCGAGTCCGTGTTGCGGACCGTCTATTCCGGCAATCCGGCCAACCATGACGCCACGGTCGACAAGGCGCATCAAATTGCGTTGACCTACAAGGGCTACCCAGCGGCGCAGGAAGCGATAACGACTGCCCTGAACCGTGTGCTCACGGAGTCGCCGGAACAGCGTGCTACTGGTGTCGCGCTCAATCGTTTCCATCAGGCCGGCACGAAGCTAGCGCAGCTCGTTGCGGAATACGCGACGACTGGCAAGGTTCCGCCTGGCTACAAGGCTGCCATCCAGGAGTACAACCAGAGCCGTAGCGGTGTCATGGGTTGCCTCTCCAAAGAGTTTGGCCATGCATTGAAAGGCCATCGCGAGATGGACTTCAGCAGCGTTACCAACGACTATGCCCAGAGCTTGATTGAGCGCTATGACGGCGACGATGGGTTTGGCCAGTTGGTAGTTTCTGCGCGTATTGTCCAGCTGGTCAAAAACACGCGGGGGCCGCGGCCTGACTTGACGGTCACGAGCAAGATGGGCGTGCTGGGTGAGAACCTGCCCGTGGGTACGAATGCCGTGATCAAGCAGACGGTGATGGACGATCCGTCCGTCAAGGCCTTGGTATCACAGTATGTGAACGACGCCGCCGGGCAGGTTCAGTCTGCTTACGACGGCGCCGTGGTGGCCTATCAGCCCGACAGTGACTCGTTTCGGCGGGATCTGTATGTGCCTCCTGCAACCGCCGCCGTTGACAAGCTGTGCGAGCTGACGGATCCGATCCTTCATCCGGAGATCAACGCCGACATCACGGCGCGGATCATCAATCGCCTGGTGAGCACATCGGGCGATGGTTCAGGGACCCTGGACCAGGTGATTGCCGACATCAGCTACCAGGGGAAGCACACCAGCGAGTTGTGCGTCGACGAAGTGGTGCCTGGCAGCGGCCTGGCCGCTGACTCGCGTGCCGAAATGCCGGATCGCCAGCACATCATCACGAGCTTGTCGCTGATGGCGGACCGGGCGGCTGCTGACTCGGTGCCCTCAGGTGATGACAGTCACAGCATGACCTGGTCGTCAAGCGATGCACGCACGGCGGTCTATGGACTGGGGCGCGACGTTGTCAAGAACATGATGGGGCCCCAGAACATCAGGCAGGACTTCAATCTCGGCTTGCGCAAGGCGGTAGCGGGCGAAGGAGGCGTCGAGAGGACCTACAAGGATGCGGCCACTGGCCAGTCGTACTCAATTACCTATGCGGGTGGAGCTACATTGGGATTGGAGGTGGCAAGGCAGGAAATCAGGCTCGACCAGAACCCCAATGCTCCGCTGAGTTCCTACGCCGAACCATCGCGTGGGCAGCTGTCGCAACAGACGCTGGAAGCGCTGCAGTTGGGTATCCAGGACTTCAAGAGTGCGTCTGAGACCCTGTTTCAGGACTCGCATCGGAAGATGGGGCCGCTTGAGCAGACGCAGTTGGGGCTCGGGCGGCTGATGCCTGAAGACCAGGCCACGTCCGGCCTGGTCTATGTGATAGAGCAGGCTCAAAAAGGCGATGTCAGAGGATATGCAAGTGCTCTGAGCGGATTTGTGTCCGGCAAGATGTCACTGGACCAGCGCGGCTATGAACTCAAGCGGATCGATGACGCAGTCGATCTGTATGGCACGCCGGCGACCACCTGGAATCCTCGCCTGACCTCTGACACCTCGGTGGATGCGAAATCTTCATTGAGTGGGCAGGCTGGGTACGTCGGGGTCCAAGGAGCGCGGGACTCCATGATGGGCGATGAGCCATTGCTGACGATGGTGGCGGGCAGCGACCGCACGAATGCCTCCGCAACTGAGAAAGCCACTTCGGCAATGCTCAATTGGCAGCAACGGATTGGCGTGATGCCGCCGGCCTACCTGGGCTCAATGCCTTTGCCGCCGGCCCTGCAGTGGGGCGGGGACGGTCTTGAACATTTCTATCAAGGCAAATTCCTGGACTACAAGTACGGCGAAGGCTTGGGACGACTCGGCCACCATCAGGCCGCGACTTACGTGAGCTTCGGTGGCGTGGGCGCCGCGCAGCTGTGGTTCACGGACTACCTGTATCACAACGCAAAGTTTCCGCCGGACCAGCAATGGCGCAAGGATGCGCTCCTCGTGGTGGTTGGAGGATTCGCCGGGATCAAGTCCTACCAGGCTGCTACTGTGGGAGCCTATGAAGGTAGCAAGGCGCTGGGCAAGCTCACTGCGCAGCTGCCGTCGTCGATTCGCGACCTGATCGATCGGGGCGGAAAGATTGGCAACGTTGAGGAGTTCTTTCGCAAGCACAGCGAGTTCGTCCGTACCGCGGGATGGAAGTCCGTGGGCGCCTTCGGACTGCTGCACGCGGACGCGTTTATCTGGGATGCGAGCCGTGTCTACTATTCCGTCAAGGACGTCACGGAGGGCAAGCCGCTGGATCAGCGGAACTTCTGGACGGCACTGGGGAACCTCAGCTGCGATTGGGCCACGTCTTATGGAGAGATCAAGGCGGCCTATGGACTTTTCAAGTACCCGAGTTCACAGATGGACGGCATCTGGAGAGAGGGCGTCGCCAAGGGGCTAAGGAAGATTCCGGCCGCGGAGGCCGAGAAAGCAGGCAAGTTGTTCACCGGGCGTGCGGCCAAGTATGGGCTTATCGTCGCCAAAGGACCTGGCTGGGTTTTTGACGGCGCACACGCTGTGACCAATAGCCTGCTGAAGTCTGGGCTGACCAAGCTCGGCGTGAAGGTTGGCGAGAAGGGCGTGCTCGCTGACCTACCGGGTCCTGGAACGCTCGCTGCCATCGTGTGGACCGGCGACGATTTGGTGAATTGGATCGGCAACGAGAAGGAAGCGCACAAGCTGGACGGTGCGATCAATCAGGACTTCCTGACAGGCTGCGGTATCAATGCGCCAGGCGCTGCCGTCCTTTCGGACAACGGGCTGTCTGCGGCAGGCTGGACAGATTGGCTCCAGATGAACTCGTTGACCGTAGGCTTTCGCAATGCGTTCTTGGCGCTCGGAGGCGATCCGACCGATTTTGTGGCCTATATGAATCGGCTGTCGCCGGACCAGATTGCATTGCTGCGGGACGGCCTAGAGAGCGCCAAGACGGTCGGCGACAAGCTTCCTCGTTCCGCGCAAGATGACTACTGGACCTTGCCTTGCAATCCTTTCGATCCGGCGCAGCGGAAATTCAATCCGAATCTCTCATACGACTTTGACAAGGGGCGCTGGGTCGACAAGCATCTGCAGATGTACTACGCGGGTGGTAGCGAAGGTGGAGGAAGCTGGGTGTCACAGACCACGGCTGGCAGCCAACTCTCGCTGAGCTACCAGCCGGCTTCTCATAAGCTCAGCTATCTCGAGCCCGGTGGCTACTTCGCGGATGGACCGATTACGGCGCCAAAGAGTGCCAGCGGTATCGCAACCTGGCTCATCGGTGTCGGGATCCCGTTGCCGAAACCGACGCCTGCCCCTGTGACGCCAAAGCCAACTGCGCCCGTCGGTCCCACCGGACCTCTGACCTATACCGTGAAGGCGGGTGACAGCCTATGGGGGCTCGCGAACAACGATCCTGGACTTGTTCGATGGCTGTATGACCACAACCTTTGGCTTAGCCCGGAGAGCCGTACTTCAGAGCAGGGCCCAAGTATCTTGAGCCCCGGCGACTTGCTGATCGTTCCGAAAGGATTTGGCGCCGCTGCATAGCTGCACGCGCGGATGTCTGCGAGGCTGGCGCCATTCAGGGGCACTGCCGATCCAAGCGGCGGTTGCCCCAGGTCGGGCTGGCCGCTAGCGCTGCATCTTCACCGGCGCCATGTCGCGAATGTAGAAGACCGCATCCCATTGACTTCCCAGTCCACCACCTGTGCCGGGGAGGCCGTCGTATTCAAATCCGGCGTTGCGTGCCCTCACGCCTGCGTTCCCTCGTCGCGCGGTGTTCAGAAAGGCGAAGTCCGCCTGTTGACTAGCCATCGCCGCTTCGAGACTGTGTGGCGCAGGCGGTGGCATCGTGTGGACCTCGCCGGTCATGAAGTCCATGAAGCTGCCCTGCAGAGCGGTGAGATTCACCACGTAATAGTCCGCGCCCAGCTTGTCGCTCAGGACGCTTCCGGCGAAGCGATGCTGATCGTCGTACTGGACGCCACGCGCGACGTGGCCGATGAAGGCCCAGATCACGGCCTTGCGACCCGGGTAGAGACTCGTCAGTTGCCACATGACGTTGTCCGCCATAGCGTGGTCGCGTTGGTAGTCGTTCTTCCACAGACTGGCCGCCTGCGCTTGCAGGCCGGCCAGGCTGCGGCACAGCAGCTGCTCGCCCGCTGGAATGCAGAGCCGGGTTCGGAGGTTGGCGGCGACCCGATCGAAGGTTTGCAGGTCGGCGCTTGCGGGCGGCGTGCGATCCATCTTCATGAGCCGATCCGCCAAGCTGGCGAAAACCGGCCAACCGGTGGTGTCGCCTCGAAGATGGGCGCCCAGACGCAGCAGCAGCTGCGCGCGGCTTAACGAGCCGCTGAGTTGGCTGTCGATACCCGAGAGGAGCAGCGGCCTCGGGCCGGACTGTTCGTCATCCACATAGCGCAGGAGTGCACGACCGGCATCGCTGTTCGCGTACATGAAAAACACGTGTCCCGGTGCCAACGTCTCGAGCTTCTGGCCTCGCTGCATGGCCTGTTGCAGCTGCGCGATATCGAACACGCCGCTCTCCAGCAGCAAGACATCAAAACCCTTGTGCTCGTGCAGATAGCGCAGCAGCCGGATCTTGAGTTCGAACTCTTGCCGCCCACCATGAGTCTGCTCACCAAGAGCGACGACCCGGGCGTCGGCGATCGCATCGCCAAGGGCCTGGAGCTGGGCGTCCGTGATCTCTTGTGCTGTCTTTGCGGTGATCGGGATGACCCGGGAAAGCAGCCCGTCGGGCTTTCCGTCTGAGGAGGCCTGGATAGTCGAGGCGGTCAGCACCAGCGCAAGAAGCAGTACACCTGCCCACAAAGCCTTCATTGCCACCTCCCGTCAGCGGCAGAGGTCGAAGTCAAGGGTGGTCTCACGAAGTTCATCGGTTGTCATTCGAGCTAAGTGTGTGATGAGTGAAAGGGCGCCGCCCTGTCAAAGACGGCTGGGGCATGCGATTTCAGCACTCGAGGGACGATGGCCAATCTCGATGAGAAGCCCGCCGGGCGCACGGCAGTAGAAAAGAAAGGTTCCTCGCATGACACGGGGCCGGTTGGAGGCCTGGTGTCCACCTCGTACCAGGCGCTCATAGGCGCAGGTGACCGCTTCCTGGGTTGGAAGCAGGAATCCAATGTGGAAGGTCTTGGGGTACTCAGACAAATCGTGATCAAAGCGGGTGAGGACGAGTTCGAAGCCATCGGAGCCGTGGAGGACCGCGAGCCCCGCGTTGCGCTTCATCTCGGTCTGGGTGAAGCCAAAGAATTTCTCGAAGAACGCGGCTGTCTCAGCGACGTCAGGAACGGGGAAGTCGACGTGGTTGAGTTTCATGCGACTGGCTGGCGGTGCCGTTCTGTTGGATTTGCTGAGCAACTGGAGCGAGAGGAATGGTGCTAGCAGGGATCAGGCGTAGACACGGGCACCACAACAATCTAGGCCGCGGCTATTGCCTCGATCTCCAGCAGCCACGACGCATCGAAGATCCCGGCGATGACGACGGTCAAAGCCGGGGCATGGTTTCCCAGGACCCGCCGGCGCACTTCTCCATTGATATCGCTGAAGTCGCGCGAAGACAGGAAGGTGGTGACCTTGACCAGATTTGCCACTGACATTCCTGCCGCCTCCAGCTGAGCAGTCAAGTTTGCCCAGACCAGCTCAGCCTGTTCCAGAAAGCCTTCTGGCACCGTGCCGTCTCTGGATGCGGGGATCTGGCCACTGACGAAAAGCAGGCGCGTTAAGCCCTGAACTTCAAGAGCCTGCGTGTACTGTCCGTCAGGGCGCGGCGCCATCGATGAATTGACGGCCAATGTTTTGATCGGCGACATCGATCCCTCGTCTGGTGGCATCTGCGGCTTGCTGTGCCTTCCTCATCCGGCTCAGGGCGCGCCTACCGCACGCCGCTCGCCAGCGACGCGCGTGCCCCATCGGACAGCCCTTTGATCAGGAACGTCTCTCTTTGGATGGCGTAGAGCAGGCTTGGGGCTTCACCGTCGACGTCAGAAATCGTGTCGATCACACCCATCTGCAAACGCTCCAGTGAGCGACGGGAGGGCTTGTTTGAAGGGCGGACTCGGGCAAAGACCCGATCAAATTCCCGCACCTCGAAGGCTGCATGAAATGCCGCGCGTCCAATGGCTGTAGACAGCCCATAACCCCAGGCGTCTGGCCGCAGCCGGAAATACAGATTGGTGCCGAAGTAGGGTCCGATCCGCAGCAGCATGATGCCGCCGAAGCCGATCACTGCACCGTCGTCACGTTCGACGGCCCAGTAGCCGAAGCCGTGCTTCTTCCAGTGATCACACCACGCTGGAAGGTAGGCGGCTACCTCTTCTGGACTTGGTGCACCTCCGGGCCGAAAGGCGTTGGTTCTCGGATCGCAGTGGATTTCAACGACCGCCGCTGCGTCGGTCGGGCGAACTTCTCGCAATTTGAACTTGAGAGTGTTTGACATGTCTTCTGCCCCGGGCTTGCGAGGAGATCGGCCCAGGCGAGGCATGAGCGCATGCAAGATTGATTTCAGTTTCTTAAGGCGAGAGAACCGAGAACTTCGGATCAGGCGCAAAAAAAGCCGTCTCATGGCAGCGACTGCGGATGGGTCGAGGCGAGCCGTCCATCCGCCACCTGGCGGCGTTGTGGCGAGGTCTGGAGTGGTTTTCACGATCGTCGTGGATCGTGCGCGAGTTTTTCAGGGGAGAGGTGCAAGAAGCTTCCCCCACGGTCGCGTTCGAACTTTCGTAGTCGGTGCGCTCGGCTCCCAACGCTACGCTGACTTGCTGCGATGCGCCGCTCACGATTTGGTTGGCGCTGCGCAGGTCTTCGGCCGCTGGTGATGTGGCCGGGCGTGTTTCACGTACCTGGTGTCAAGCATGAAAATATCTTTCCACGTGCCTCAATCTCTCGGCGTCCGCGTTGCTGCCGGTCTTGTGGTGCTGGGTGGACTCGGATGGGCGGCTGTCAGCCAAGCTGCTGGAGGCCCCATCTCGATCGGGCCTGGCGGCGCCATGATGGCGATTGATCCTACGGTGGTCAGCGCTCCGGAGTGGAGCTATGAGGTGGTGGGCTTGGCGTCCGCGACGTCTCAGGCCACGTCCCCGGCGAATTTGGCGGTGGTCATTTCATACAAGGACCCATACAACTACATCTATGCCGACTTCAGCGCGGCCGACGGTGCCGGCATGAGCGGCATGTATCGTGTGGTGAACGGCACTCGAACGCAGATGGCAAGCTACGGCGTTCACATCGGAGCCGACCAGACCTACAAGGTCGAGGTGCGCCGCAAGAGCGATACGCTGAAGCTGTACTTGAACAACAGCTTTCTGTTCAAGCTTTCCGGTGTTGGAGATGCAGATGGAAAGTTTGGGGTAGGGACCTTGCAAGGGGCGGCCAGCTTCTATTCGATGCGTCTGGCAGTTGGTGGTTCCAAGCTGTCCCTTAGCCCGGTACCCGTGGATGGATCGACTCCTGTTCCGCCGCCACCGCCGCCGGGCGGCGGGAACCCACCGCCCCCACCACCCCCGCCTCCCCCGCGTACGCCGGGCACGCGGGAGGTGGCTGTGGCAACGAGTCCAGAGTTGGCAGCTGCGATTCAAGGCGCGCAACCGGGTGACACCATCACCCTGGCGGACGGCGTCTACACGGGCAAGATGCTGGTCGGCAAGTACACCGGGTCGTTCTCCGCGACGCGGCCTGGCACCGCGGACTTTCCGATCACGCTGAAGGGCTCACGAAATGCCGTGATCGATGGCCATGGCGTGGGCGGGCACTATGGGCTTTACCTCGTCGGCGCCCACTATTGGCGCATTCAGGGGCTGGCCGTGGAGAGTGCTTCCAAAGGGATCGTGCTGGACGGCAGCAGCAACGTGGTGATCGATGGCGTGCGGGTTGCCAACATCGGGCAGGAGGCCGTCCATCTGCGCTCAAACTCGTCCGACAACGTCGTCATCAACTCGGAAATTGCGAGCACGGGCCGCACTTCTGCTCAATACGGTGAAGGTGTGTACATCGGGAGCGCCAACAGTCATTGGGCCGATTTCAGCGGCGGGCAGCCGGACCGGTCGGATCGAAACCAGGTCATCGGCAACCGCTTCACCGACTTCACGGCCGAGGCCATCGACATCAAGGAAGGCTCGAGCGACGGGTTGATCGTTGGCAACTACTTTGATGGCAGGTCCTTGGCCAACAAGAACAGCGCTGACTCGTGGATTGACGTTAAAGGCAATCGATACACATTGACGGGCAATCACGGCGTCAACACATACCTTGATGGCTATCAGGTGCACAACGTCTACCCGGGGTGGGGGCAGCAGAACGTCTTCAAGAGCAACACGGCTGAGGTCAATGCCGCCGGTTTTGGATTCAACGTGGTGTCCAGTGCCAGGACGCTCGGCAACTTGGTCTACTGCAGCAATACGGCCACCAACGCAGGCTCCGGCTTGGCCAACATCGCTTGCACGCCTGATTGACCCTCAGGGTGGGGGCGCAGCTGTGTGTCGCTGTCGCCTGGCGATGGATGCCTTGATCCAAAACATCCCACAGTTGCGCCTTTGCAGGTGTTCAAGGGGCGGATCGAGCGCAGAACGCTGCCTGTAGCTGGTGCGTTGGAGCCGCTTCGATGACACCGATTCGCGGGTCGTTTGAGGCTGGAAGGATTGCTGAAATGCTGGGAAGTGCACTTGTCGGACCCGGGGGAGCTGGGATCAGGCCGTCACGAATTCGGATCTGGGCGCAACGGCTCGCGGCTGCAGCATGGGCGCTCTGGATGGGTCACGCCGGTCTTGGTACAGCGGTGGCGGCCGAGAAAGCTGCCCTGACTGCCGACCAGGTCAAATTCTTCAGTGGCGTGTGGGACGGCGTCGGTCAGTTCGCTTCGGGGCGTCGCATAGAGGCAACTTTTCGGGCAGAGCCAGGGCCCAGGCCTGATAGCTTGCGCGTCACTCACGTGGACAAGCCCCCCCTCACGTTCAACTCGACGTCTATCTGGTCGAATCGGGAGGGGGAGTTGCTGGTCGCCATGAATGATTCGTCAGGTGGCTTCCGGCTCTTTACGGCGGAGGAATCTTCCGCGGATCGGTTGGTGCTCAGGTCGCAAGGGCAGCTTGATCACGTGCTGCGCTGCCGCGGTGCGCAGGATCAGGAGCGCTTCATCTTCGAGAGGGTAACGCCGGACGAATTCAAGATGACCTTCGAAAAGTCCACCGATGGACAGTCCTGGCGGTTGGTCGATTTCCTCAATTTCCGCCGCAAGGATCAGCTATGAGCGGCAAGTCGGCGATTCTCCAAGGCCCCATGTTCTTGCGCCTGTCCTTCATCGTCGGCGCGAGTGTCATCGCATTGACGCTGCGGGCGGAAGTGCCAGAGCCGGAAGTGTTCTCGCCGGGAGTCATCTCTGGGCCCGAGCATGAGGCCGCACCGGTCTTCAGTGCCGATGCCACCACGATGTGGTTCACCCGGGTGGAGAAGGACGTTCCCACCATCATGGAGTCGCGTCAGGGGTTTGTTGAGTGGAGCAAGCCCTTCGTGGCGTCGTTCTCAGGACGCTGGAAGGATCAGGAGCCGGCCTTGTCGCCAGACGGGCGCTACATGATCTTCGTCTCGAACCGTCCTGTGGAGGAGGGCGGCGCACCTTTGGATGGGTTGTTCATGGGGCGCAAATGGATCGGGGGCGGTGGCAATCTCTGGCGCATAGACAGGTCGTCGACCGGGTGGACCGAGCCACGCCGCCTGCCTGACGTCATCAATAGCGGCAGCTCGATCTTTGCACCGTCCGTTGCGGCAGACGGCACGCTGTATTTCATGAAGGCCACCGAGGACGGTAAGCACTTCCGGATCTATGCCAGCCAGCGAAACGCCGCTGGCGACTACGCAAGCCCTGAACTCCTGCCCTTCAGTGATGACCGGTACACCGACGTTGATCCGGTGGTCTCTGCGGATCAAAAGTTCATGGTCTTTGGTTCGAATCGCCCGCCCGCAGCGGGGATTGATCTGTTCATCGTCTTTCGTCAGGAGGGGCGGTGGGGTGTCCCACGACACCTGGGAACGGTGATCAACAGTCCAGGATCAGACGCCGAGCCACGGCTGTCTCCTGATGAGAAGACGCTTTACTTTTCCAGCGACCGCAGAAAACCCAAGCTCATCGCCGACTGGAACAACGGCAACTACAACATCTGGCGGGTGCCGATGGAGCCTCTTCTTCAGGCCTTTGCGCAGACACCTACTTCGGACAGCCAGTCCGGACGTGCGGCGTCGGCGCCTCGATGAGCCGGCTGGATGGGATGAATCTGCAACCGCCTGAAGGGATTGCTCGCTTGGGCATCTCAATCCGGGAACAGAACCTTGGGATCCCCTTGGAGCCATGCGTTTTCAATCCGCATCTTCTTGATCTTCCAGATGCCGTCTTCGCGCACCAGGTCGCCAGTAGAAATTCTTCAACATGAGGTTGCGAGAGTGATCGCCCTTTGGCAAATGCTGGGCCTCTACCAATGCAAAGAGCTTTGCGGTGTCCCCCTCGAGGGTCACGCGGGGATTCGTCACCGTGTGCGACGTCGTCAGGCCGCTGACCGCAGACATGATCGATTGCACGATGTTGGCGCGCCCCCGGAAAGGGGTCAACTTGACGCCCAGCCGGCTCGCCGGCTGTACGAAATCGAGTTCGGCTTGCGCAGCCCACGCCGATCTGAAAAGGTCGGCATCCCTCAGGTCTTGACCCGTACCGAAGCGGTAGAGCGCGTCGATGACGGCTCGCGTGTCTTCGATGGCTGCGATTCGCTGCGTCAACTGGGACGCTTGCGAAGCCGCAGTGGGACGGGAAGCAGGGGCGGCAATTGCGTTGGCGGTCATGGCAAAGAAGGTGATCGAAGCGATGGTGCGGAGAAGCGGCATGAAATGTGTCGGAGAACTGAGGAGGCGGCGTCATGATGCGGCGATGCAGGGGCGGTAACCAAATGGCAACCGACCAGCCCTCATCGGCACCTGTCCCGTCACGCCCGGCTGAGCTGGTCTGTGGTGGGGAGTCTTGTGCGGAGGACGTCAACTGGGTGTCGTCTGCGCTGACAGGGCGCTGGACTTTCCTGGTCCTCGAAACGCTCTATCTCGCGGGTGGTACGAGCCGCTTTCGTGAACTTCAGCGCAAGGTCGGTGGGATCTCGAATAGAGAGCTTGCACGCTGCCTGACCAATCTGATCCAGGCTTCTTTGATCAAGCGCGTGGCGGGTGCCCAGAGTGACGGACCCGTCGCCTATTTGATTGCGCCCGAGGTTGAGCAACTGCTGCAAAAGCTTGAGGAGGTGGCGCGCTGGAGCAAAAGCACGCGAAGTGCTTCCTTGGGATCCAAGACAGAAAAGTCAGCGAGCTGGCTGGACCCCATTTCTGCTCGCCAATGGAGCGAGTCAGCGCTTCCGCGAGCGGCGAATGTGGAACTCCCCAGTCCGTCGTAGTGCGCCGCGGTCCGCTCAAAGTAAGGCATCAGGAACAAGCATGAACAGTTCGTCTCGCCCGCATTCTTTTTACCGCGACCGGATGATGCGCCAGATCGCGACGTTCGAGCCTCGAACCATCCTCGAGGTGGGATGCGGCGGTGGGACCTTTCTTCAGCTCGCACTAGCTCAGGGGTACGCCGCAGAGGGCATTGATCCAGACCCTCAATCTATTGAACGGGCGGGGCAGCAGGGGTTGAAAGTTCGGTTGGGGTCGGCGGAAGTTCTGCCGTATGCCGATCAATCTTTCGACCTGGTGGTGTTCTCGTACACGGCGCATCACATCGCGAATTGGTCGATGGCTCTGCTGGAGGCGTTGCGTGCGGCGCGTCTTGGCGTGGTGATCCTGGATCCCTGGTATGACTGGAGCATTCCAAGTCAGGCCGTTGCTGACGATTTCGATCGCTGGTGCAAGGCCATTGACAGGACGACCGGCATGATCCATGACGACTGCATGAGCGCCATCCAGCTGCTTCGGCCATTGCAAGCTGACGGTCTTCATACGCGGCAGATTCATGTCGAACACCTGCTCCAGCTCCGCTATCCGGGCAAGGACTTCGTTCGTTCATTGGCTGACAAACAGCTGGCCTTGGTCGACGATGCGCGGCGTTGGCGAGTCGGGCTTGATGCAATCCTCATGCGAGTGGATGAGGACGGGTTTTCGGATGACGGCGCGATCTTGATATCGATAGCGAAGTAGCCTGGACTAGTGAGTCGGACGCAAGAAGATCGACGTCTAGGGTACTTAGGTCTGACTTGCCAATGACGATCGACGCTTCTTCTGGGGCGGGCTGGAGTCGCCACCCTCGCATCGAGGGTTCAGCAGCGAAATCTAGACGCTCGCCTGATCGCCAAGGCTGCGCTGCACCGCCGCCAGAGTGTCTTCCGGACCGGTGTTGAAGCTGATGCTGCTGGAGGACGCTTGCGTCCTCAAGATGTTCATCACCCGCTCGAAAAGGACGGTGTGAGCGGGAAGTGTGCGCAGTCCAGCCCCGACGACAATGCAGTCGTATGAGTGCTCGGCAAGCTTTTGCTTCAGCGCGAGGGCTTCTTTGTCTGCGAGGAAGAGGGCACAGGTGCTGACGTTGAAACCCGCCAACGCCAGCTCGCGGTCAGCTTCCTGGCCGCCCCGCCTGATGTCGTCTTCCGTTACTCCAGGCAGTGTGCGCAAGTCGATCTGGCTGGCATCGAGTCCAATCTTGAGTACGGTGGGCATTCGCATGTGGCTGTATTCGCGTGGGAGTCAGGCCGGCTCATCCGCTTGCAGGCTGAGCCCTGAGAGGATGGATGCCATCGGCGTGAAGGTCGCGAAATCTAGGCGGTGGATCGCTTGGCCACAAGCACGAGAGTTAGTAGGGTGACTGCGACGAGACCTGCACTCCGAAAGAAACCTGCTTCTTCGCCGCATGTGGCTCCTGCGGCCAGCGCAGGGCCACCTGCAATCCGCGACCATCGATGCCTGGCCCGAACGATACCGTCCCATCGTGGATCTTCACGACGCGAGCCACGATAGCCAACCCCAGTCCATTGCCGACGCCCTGTGTTCCCGGGACGCGAAAATGGCGATTCCCGATCAGATCCGCGTACTGTGGCGGAACGCCAAGCCCGTTGTCGAGGAAAGTCACCTCCATCCATTGCTGTTGCACGCCTGCTCTGACATGCAGTCGATCCCCTCCCGAATGACGAATGGCGTTGTCCAGAATGATCTCGAAAGCGGCCTGCAGGAGATCTTCATGAATGAGTCCGACCAGTGCCTTAGGGGCGTCGAGCTGAAGATCTATGCCGCTCTCAAACGCTCGTGGAGCAAAAGCCGCCAGTTGCGCCTGGATCAGGGGGACAAGGTCTTTTTCCACCGGCGAAAGCAGGTCTTCGCTGCCGCCGGCGCGCGCCAGCAGCAGTAGCTGGCGAACCAACGAGGACGCTCGCTGTATGCCCGCGGACAGCTCCCTGGAAGCTTCTGCCCGTCGCAAAGGCGTTGTGGCGTTTGCTAGCGCGAAGACCTGAGGCTCCAGCGCTGCCAGCGGCGTCAGCAGCTGGTGCGTTGCGTCTGCGAGCCTGTCGCGCTCGCCAGCGATGAGCTGGCGCATGCGCTGCATGAGGCGGTTCACTTCCTGAACCAGCGGTACTGTTTCGGCGTAGTTGCGTGGTGGTTGCAGCGGCTCCAGCTCATGCGAATGACGACGGGCAACCTCCGCGGCCAGGGCGCGCACCGGAGAAAATGCGATCCGTGCGGTGATCCAGCTCAGCAGCATGAAAACGGCGAGCATTGCTGCTGCCTGTGTCAGCGGCCGGTGAAGGCTCACCAGCATGGCTTGCCGTCTCCATGCGAGAGGCTCGGCAATCTGCGTCTCCCAGCCCAGACCCGATCGCTGTCGAAGCACGCGCCAGGCTTGGCCATTCTCAACAACGTCTCTGATCTCCAAGCTGTCTCCGCGTGAAGCCTTGGTCGCTTCGTTCATGGCGATCGGAACCTGGTGTGTCAGCGCTGGAGGGTCATTGGCCGGCTTGCCCCGGCTGTCCGGCGGCAAAGCGCGGGTTGTGGCGCTGCCGTTGCCGCGCCATTCCTGCCGGGCTGCCTCGGCAGCGACTTCAGCGTTAAGGCGGGGGGAGGGCGGAAATGTCTGATCGTGGGGGATCAAGGGCGCGCTGCCGTCTTCACCGCTGCTTGCGTACAAACGTCCCGCGGTGTCGATCACTTGCAAGAGGACTCTGGGCTGCTCTATGCCAAACTCCACGGCGCTGTCGACGGCGTGACGCAGGGCGGCCTCAGCAAGAACGCCTTTGGCGCGTTGAGCGATCAGCGGATCCTGCAGCATGGAGACCAGTGGGGCTGGCAGACCAGACACTTTGAGGTCCACGGGAACCGGAACGAGCAATGTCTTTGACAGGCCGATCAGACGGCCGTCAAGTCGTTCTTGTATTGATGCTGCGGTATGGATCAGTGCGGCGATGCCAAATGCCGTTGCCGTCGCGGCCTGAATGCATAGCAGCCGAAAGGCGATTGACGATGTCTTGTTCATGCATCGCTTTGCAGCATGTAGCCCACGCCGCGCACGGTGCGAATGAACGACTCGCCGATCTTCCTGCGCAGATTGAAGACATGAACGTCAAGAACGTTGCTGCCAATCCTCTCTGGATTGTGTGATACGGCAGCTTCAAGCTGAGGTCGAGACAGCACCCGACCTGCGTTGCGGGCGAGTGCATGAAGAAGTTGGAACTCCCTCGGTGATAGCTCCAACAGCCTGTCATTGAGTTTGGCCCACTGTTGCTGCGGATGAATGCTCAACGCGCCGATCGTCCAGACGGGAGCCGCTTGGCCAGCAGATCGTCTGATCAATGCGTGGATGCGGGAGATCAGCTCAGCGGTGGCGAAGGGCTTCAGGACATAGTCATCGGCACCTTCGTCCAGGGCTTGCACCCGATCTCCTACGGAATCTCGTATGGTCAACATCAGGACCGGCATGGCGTGTCCTTCGGCCCGCAGATTTCGAAGCACATCCAGTCCACTGCCGTCTGGCAACTGCAGATCAAGGATGACCAAAGTCGGGCTGCACTGCGCTACGGCCTGCGACACATCGCGCGCCAGGCGGCGCCAATGGACAAAGAAGCCCGACTGCGTCAGCACTCTCGTCAATGTCGCTCCGAGCTGGACATCGTCTTCAAGGAGCAGCAGGTTGGGCATGTTGCGTTCGACGAAGTGACGTAGAGATCGAGCATAGAGCGCTGCGAGCTTGTTGAGTACGGCGGTAGCGGCTCACCTTAATGCGTTTTTCATGCGCTCGCGAAATCCTCTGCATACATTGCCGCGCCATGCGGCAAGGAGCCGCGATCGTTGGTCGCTGCGGTGGTCCGCACGACTTCAATTCAGTCGACAGACAGGAGTCAACATGCGATATGTGATCAGTCCATCTTCGATCAATCTATGTCGCCGAAGAGTGATGATAGGCGCCGTATCTATCATGGCTGCTGTTGCGCTAAGTGCGACTGGACAGGCCAGCGCGCAGCTCATCAAAGCTGCCCGTTCGGTGACACTCATTACTGGCGATGTCATTGAGGTTGGCGCGGGAGCTGGGCAAAGTTTCAAGGTCAAGCCGGCGGTAGGCCGAGAGTCGATCAAGTTCATCTCGCTCCAGAAGTCCGTGCCTGGGCTTGCGACCGAGATCTATGTGATTCCGGAAGATGCTCAAGCGCTGATCGCATCGGGAAGGCTGGACCGGCAGCTGTTCAACTTGAGCGCTTTGTTGGAATACGGATATGACGACGCAAAGCGTAGCGATCTGCCATTGATCGTCACCGCTGCTAATGGCGCGTCTCTGTCATCTTTCTCCGGGTCGGCTTCTCAGACCGGTGCCGGGTCCGCGGTGATCGCGGCGAGTGTCTCGCGCCCACTGGCTAGTGTTGGAGGAAGTGCCGCTCGCGTACGAAAGTCCAACGCGGCTCAGGCTTGGAGGGAGTTGATTGCCAGTGCGAGCCAGCCAGGCTTGGGTGTCTCTTCCTCCCAGACCGCGCCGCAAAAAGTCTGGCTTGATCGCAAGCTCAAGCCGACACTCGACAGGAGTGCTGTCCAGATCGGCGCGACGACGGCGTGGACGCAAGGTCTGACTGGCCTCGGAGTTGTCGTCGCAGTGGTCGACACCGGGGTTGACAGCGCGCATCCCGATCTGGCCGGCAAGGTCATCGCCCAACAGAATTTCACTCAGGAGGCGGATGGCGACAAGGTGGGGCACGGGACTCACGTGGCGTCCACCATTGCAGGCACGGGAGCAGCGTCATCCGGACGCTACAAAGGCGTGGCGCCGAATGCGCAGCTGATCGCCGCTAAGGTCTGCGAGGTTTCCGGATGTCCAGAGTCCGCCATCCTCGCCGGCATGGAATGGGCGGTCGTTGACAGGGGGGCCAGGATCGTCAACATGAGCCTTGGTCATCAGGATGCGCCTGGTCCGGACCCCTTGAAGTTGGCCGTTTCTCGGCTCACCAACACTTATGGCGCACTGTTCGTCATCTCTGCAGGAAACTCCGGTCCCGGACCCTCGACGGTTAGCTCCCCTGCCAGCGCCGACGAGGCGCTGGCCGTAGGTGCCGTCGATCGATCCGATCAGATTGCTCCGTTCTCGAGTCGTGGGCCCCGCGTGGGCGACAAGGCTATCAAGCCTGAGATCACTGCTCCGGGCATGGGGATCGTCGCCGCACGGGCCGCTGGGACCGATATCGGAAATCCTGTCGGTGCTTCATACACGGCTTTAAGCGGAACTTCTATGGCGGCGCCCCATGTAGCGGGAACTGCAGCGCTCCTGCGTCAGCAGCATCCAGAGTGGGGCGTGATGCAACTCAAGTCAGCATTGATTGGCAGCGCTAGGCCCAATGCAGCGCTCACGCCGTTTGAGCAGGGGGCGGGTAGGGTAGACGCCGCCGCTGCAGTCGGTACCTTGCTCGTGGCGGAGCCTCAGGTTTTGAGCCTCGGAACGGCCACGTACCCGCATGGCGACAACGTTCCGATTCAGCGAACGGTGACTTATCGCAACACCGGCGGCTTCCCAATCACGGCTTCTATTGCTTTGTCGGTGCGTTCGGCCAACGGCGCGAGCGCACCGGCGGGCATGTTCAAGTTGGAACCCTCTGCGTTGTCCATCCCTGCTGGAGGAACAGCGAGCGTTCAAGTGACTGTTGACACCAGAGTGAACGCCGCCAACGGCGTTTGGGGCGGTGCGCTCGTAGCGACGCACGCCGGACACACCCACCTCACACCTATCGCAATTGAGCGTGAGTCTGAGGCCTACGACGTGACGCTTAAGCATACGAATGTGGACGGCTCTCGCGGTACCAGCTATCTCGCTATGGTGATTCGGCAAGATGCGCCGTCAACTGATCCGGTTCTACTGTTCATGGGTAGCGCAGAGGGCAGCGATAAGGCACGACTGCCGGCAGGCCAGTATTCTGTGATTTCAGAACTGATCCCGCCGGTGGTTGGCGGACCGAGGCTAACAAGCTCTGCTGGGTTGTCGAGCGGGCCAGATGCAGGTGTGCCGACGATGTTCTCGTACGCGAACTTGCAAATCACTGGACCCCTAACGATTGACTTTGATGCGCGCCTTGCAAGGCCTTTGAGCGCAACGCCACCATCATCTTCAGCGCGGGCGTTTGGGCGAAATCTTTCCTCCTTTGTCAGAACGCCGTGGAACTTCTCTACTTCGATGCATACATTTGATGACGTGAAGAAGCAAGCGTTTCAAAACGTCTATTCACTAGGGCAACCAGATCCGCGAAAGATCAAGGGCAACTTTGGAGTCAAGTGGATTGACGAAGGAGGTAAGGATGGCGTGAAACTCTACGCGTCGCTGTGGTCGATTCCTGGTCAACTTCCGACGGGTGATTTTGCGATGCCGCTGAACGCGAGCAGCGCCGTCGAAGTGGATTACGGTCCAGCGCTTTCGCCGTTGACGAAGATCGAGACCGATATCAATGGCGCGACGGGCCCCGACGAGTACTTCATGATGGAGGCATTTACTCCGACCTTGGCACTTTCCTCGCGGCGCATGGAGTACTACTACAGTAACGTTGCTGCGGTGACTTGGAACCGGTGGCTGAAGATGGACAACGTCCAAAAAGACTGGGGATATCGTACTTACTTGCATGGCCCTGTTAGAACCTATCAGCGAGGGAAGCGCTACGCCGAGCGAATCAACTTTCCCGTCTTCGAGCCTACCTTTCAGTCGATCCCGCTCAAGCTGACAACGTCGAGTGATATCGGTGGTGGCGCCTATAGAGCAGGAAATGTCATGACGTTCACCCCTGAGATGTTCGGCGACGGTGACGGGCGCAGCGGCTACTCTATTCGGGTGGGCCCGAATGGATTTGACCTCAATACACACGCTGTCTTCTATCGAGAGGGCGATCAGTCCAATGCGCTTCGCTTGGATTTTCCGAATAACGCCGGGTTCAGAGTGGCCGTGCCTCCCGAACTCGGAACCTATCACTTGGAAGTCTCCGCCACTCAAGAGATGTTCTCACTCTCGCCACAGGTCAAATCCTCCTGGACATTCAAGTCTGCAAAAGTGGAGAACCTTGATGGCGAACATCTACCTCTGCTGACCTTGTCGTTCAAGCCGCGGCCTGCTCTTCCTGGTTTTCAAGGCGTGTCTGCGGACAACAAGAAGTTGTTGTTGATCGACGTGAAGGGGGCGTTGGCAACCTCCCCTGAACCCCCGTACATCGGCAGCCTGATGATGGAAACATCGCTTGACGATGGAAGGACTTGGAAGCGCGTGCAGCTGAGCAACAGCAAGCAGCAGTGGGTTGCGATGCTCGAACCTCCGCCGCCGGGCTCTTACGTCTCGCTGCGAGCGCAAGCGCGTGATATCTCTGGCAACGCCGTTGAGCAGACGGTGATCCGTGCGTTCCGGTCGTCGAACTAGGGCAACCGACTCTGGACTCTGTGGCGGGCAGCTTTAAGTGGGTGCCAGCCATGCCTCGTGAGCATTGGCCGTCGCGTTCAGTCGCACAACCGGAGCGTCGGTGCCAGTTGCTTGAGCATGAAATCAGTGCGGTTTCGACGAGATCTCGTAGTTGGTCGATCAGGTTTGCCCAGATAGCCTTCCAGCTGGATCGACGTGGCCGTGCAGGTGCGTTGCGCTGCGGTTGTACCGGCCCGCGATGACGACGCTTGAAAAAGCGGGCCTGAGCACGGTACGTTGGGCGATCCGTTTTTGAGGTGGGAAATTCCCCCTCGGTTCGGAAGCCACTTAATTTGCTCCTGAAGACCGCGGTCACGCGGTGCTTGGAAAGACTTGGATTGCCGATGCAGAAGAAGCGCCGCCCGTGTGTCTTGATGGGGATGCTTTGCATCCTATACGGCTCGCTGATTGCGCAAGCGCAGCCACCGATTGAGGCGGTTCAGCAGCCAGAGGCGGCAACGACGCGGATCGCAAAGCAGGGTAGTTTGACGGCTCCTGCCAAGCGGTTCGTAGTGTCAGCGGCCAACCCGCTGGCTGTCGATGCTGGCGTTGAGATTTTGAGAGCGGGTGGCTCTGCGCTGGACGCTGCCGTGGCGGTGCAGGCCGTACTAGGCCTGGTGGAACCGCAATCCAGTGGGATTGCTGGCGGCGCCTTCCTGATGCATTGGAATGGCCGCCAGGTGCAGACGCTTGACGGCCGTGAATCGGCGCCGGCAGCGGCTACGCCGGAGCTTTTCCTCAAAGCTGATGGCAAGCCCCTGCCCATGCGTGAGGCGATCATGAGTGGTCTGTCCACCGGTGCCCCTGGGGTGCTGGCCATGTTGGCAGAAGGCCATCGCCAACACGGCAAGCTTGCCTGGTCCAGGCTTTTTGAGCCCGCCATTCGCCTGGCGGAACAGGGCTTCACGATCAGTCCGCGCCTTTTTGAACTGGCCTCTGCCGAAGCTGCGTTGCGCACAGACCCGCAAGCGGGTCCTTATTTGTTCGACGGCAATGGTGCGGCCAAGCCGGTAGGAACCGTCCTCAAGAACCCGGCCTATGCGGCCGTGTTGCGCGGCATTGCCAAGCAAGGTCCCAAGGCCTTCTATGAAGGTCCTGTGGCCGAAGACATCGTGCGGCGCGTGCAGGGGCATGGTCGCCCCGGGCTGCTGACCACGGCGGATCTGGCTGCGTACAAGGCGCTTGCTCGCCCTCCGCTGTGCAATGAATGGCGCAGCTATCGCATCTGCGGCTTTGGGCCGCCCACGTCTGGTCATCTGACGTTGATGCAAATTCTGGGCATTCTCGAGACCCAGCCAACGGCAGTCTCATCCAAGGGCATCACGGTGGACTGGATGCATGCCTATGCGGAATCCGCCAAGCTCGCCTTTGCGGACCGGGCACAGTTCATCGCGGATCCAGCCTTCGTGAGTGCGCCAGGCGGAGACTGGCTCAATCTGCTCGCGCCGGACTATCTGAAGCAGCGTGGGGCGCTGATCGGAGTGAAGGCGATGGGCGTGGCCAGCGCCGGACAGCCTGGGACGGTGAGGCAAGCTTTTGCGCCACAAGCCGCGCAACTTGAGGCGGGAACCAGCCAAATCAGCATCGTCGATGAGGAAGGTCACGCTGTGGCTATGACCACCAGCATCGAGTCGGTATTTGGTAGTCGCGTCATGAGCGACGGTGGTACCGGGTTGGCTGGAGGCTTCATGTTGAACAACACGCTGACTGACTTCTCTCTCAACCCAGTCGGCGCTTATGGCAAGCCCGTGGCGAATCGCGTTGAGGCCGGCAAGCGACCTCGCTCGAGTATGGCGCCGACACTGGTGTTCGACCGAAGCGGCAAGCTCATCATGGTGGCCGGATCACCGGGTGGCCCAGTCATCATCCACTACGTCGGCAAGGTGGTGACGGGTGCGCTGGCATGGGGGCTGCCGGTACAACAGGCGGTTGATCTGCCGAACTACGGCCACTTCAACTCAGGTGCATTGACGGTTGAAAGGGGTGCACTGTCGGCCGAGCAACTCTCCGATCTGCGCAGCCGCGGCCATCAAGTCAACGAGACCGACCTGACCAGTGGTCTTCAGGTGCTAATGCGTGTTCCGGGTGGCTGGCTCGGTGGCGCAGATCCGCGTCGCGAAGGCGTGGTGCGTGGCGAATGACGATAGATGGCGACGCGCCAGGCGCTTCGACACGCCCCGATTTACTCTAGGCATTGCACTCCTGCGACGATATACGAGTTGCGATTTTTTTGCCAACTCCCATCGGTCCTTCGAGTGTGCGTTCTGTCCGGGCCGTTCAGCGTTTCATCGCTGATCTCTTGGTCATTGAATCGTTCCCCGGAAAGATGACTTCTTCGTCTTCTTTTCTTCTTTTGCTATGCCTACTCTTAGTCATTTGACGGCGTTCTCGTCTCCTGCAGTTGATCCCGTCGTTCCGAAGTTCAAAGTGCAGAGTCACCGGATCAGATGGATTGCATCCGTGGTGGCATCTTTACCTTTGGTGGCTTGGGCCCAGGTTGACTTGACGAAGTTGGACAGCGACATGGTGGGGCGCAAGTCTCACGTCGCGGTTCTTGGGACCATTCATCTGGGTGAGACGCGAGAAGCCTTCAAGCCGCAGTCGCTGGACAACCTGCTCAACAAGCTGGCCGCGTACAAGCCGGACACCATCACGGTGGAGAAGATCTCGGGCGAAGAGTGTGACCTGATCGCTCGCTTCGCCGAGAAGTACAAGAACGTCTCGGACTTTTGCCCCAACCCTGCTGTGGCGAGGGCGGCGACTGGTTTGGATGCTCCTGCGGCATCAACGCAATTGAACAAGGCTTTGAAGGAGTTGCCGGCGCAGCCCTCAGCAGCACAGCGCAGGCGACTGGTCGCTCTGTTTCTTGCCGCGAATGAGAGTGCATCCGCCTATGCGCAATGGCTTCAGCTTCCTGAGATCGAGCGCCGCGAGGGGGACGGACTGGATGAGAGCTTGATCAAGTTGCTCGCATCGATCGCAAAAAGCAAAAGTGAGGTGTTCTTGATCGCGGCACCTTTGGCTGCGCGGCTGGGGCTGCAGCGCGTGTATCAGGTCGACAATCACACGGGTGACAATCCCGATGTGCAGGATGAAGAGACGTTCGGTAAGGAAATCTCGACAGCCTGGAAGGCGGGTCGCGCCGAGATGAAGGAGCTGGACGAGAAGAGAGAATCTTTGACGAACGCTGACGATCTGCTGCCGCTCTATCGACTCATCAACCTACCCAGCTATCAGCGTGCGAACGTGGATCTCAACGTTCGGTCTCAGCTGCGCGCCAAGTCGACCGTCGGCTATCCCCAGATGTGGGTAGCCGGATGGGAGATCCGGAACTTGAGAATGGTCGCAAATATTCGGGAATCCTTCCGCGAGCGGCCAGGCGCTCGCGTGCTGTCGATCGTCGGCGCCTCCCACAAGCCATGGTTCGACAGTTGGCTGGGTCAGTTTCAGGGTGTCGAGATCGTGGATATCGAGGAAGTCCTGAAGTAGATCTCTCTGCGTGGCCGCAAGCCTGTCTAGCGGTATCCCACGGCTTTCACTGCCAATGCTGAATGGCTGTCGCTGCCGCGAACTCCGCGGCGGCGCGCGTTGAGCGTGGCTCGCCGCTGAGGCTCCAATCGACCCTTGGATGGCCCCCCCTGCGTTTTGTCTCGTCGGATCACCGGGTCAGCCGCAATGCAAGTGATCCTTGCAGTGATCAACAATGGGCTACGCCGGGGTTTGTTGTTAGGGTCCGGTGCGAGCCATCGGCGGCCATTGCCGAGCATCAGCGGGGGATCGGAATGGAGTGGGAGCCGGAGCCAGAGACACGACGCGAGCAAGAAGCTGAGCTGACCCTGCTGCGGCGAGCCTTACCGGGGCTGCGGCAGGCGGTGCAGGCGGATCGAACGGCTTTTGAGACCGCGCAGGCGCTGCAAGCGCAGACGATGTTCACGGTCTGTCCGAGGACGGCTTCGGGCATTCCCATCAATGAGGCACATGCCACGGGCCGGCCTTTTGAGCTTCGTGATTTCCGGGTCGATCGCCGTTTGGCCGTGTCCTGCGCGGAGATGCTCAGCCAGCGCGGTTGCGAGGTTCTCGATGTGGGGGAGTTCTGCATCACCGCCTCAGCGCCGGTACGGGTGATCGATCGGTTGTTCGGTACCGAGCTTCGGTTGGATCACGCGACGTCTGAGGGTGCGCCGGCGAGCTTGGCCTCTGGCTTGTATGTGTCGGCGGGCCGAGACTTCGCCGTATCAGGAAAGAGCTTCGACTTTCGGATCGATCACGTCGTGTTCGCACCAGTGCCGGTGTACCTGCAGGCACTCCCCGCGCCTCACCCTCCAGCCGCGCCATTTCCGCATCTGACCCTGGCGGATGTCGCTGATCGACTGCACGTCCCTCAACAGGGCAGCGATGCGCAGTTCAAAGGGCAGGGGATCAGATTGGCAATCCTGGATTCAGGGTTCTTTGCCGGGCATCCCTTTTTTACCAACCGTCCGCACAAGCCCTATTCGCTCACGCTGCAGAGCTTTCCTGGGTCGCGGGATCCGCATGTCGATGTCAGTGGTCACGGAACGATGATGGCCAGCAACGCGTTTGCGGTTGCGCCGGCGTGCGATGTCATGGGCTACAAGCAGACGCTGGCGCCGCAGGCGGCTTGCAGGGCCGCCAGCTTGGCTGGAGTTGATGTGATCAGTATGGCCTGGGGTTACCACCTCAGCGATGCGGCGCAGTTGACCGTGGTGCAGGCCGAAATCGAAGCCGCGATGCGGCGCGGTGTCATCGTGGTGGCCGCGGTTGGCAACAAGGACCTCAGATGGCCTGCGGTCATGCCGGACGTCATTGCCGTTGGGGGCATGTATTCCGATCCGCGCAGCGGGCAGTTGTCGCCCAGCACCTTTACCAAGCGGGCTGTCCATAACGGTCGGAATCTGCCGGACGTGTGCGGGCTGTCAGGCAATGCGCCTGCGGGGGTCTATTTGCCACTGCCCTGTCCGCCGGGGTGCGACCATGATCAGATCTTGGGCTTACCGGCCCATCCGGATGGCGATGGCCTGGGAACGCATGATGGCTGGGTGTACGCGAGCGGCTCGAGCAGCGCTGCGACACAGGTGGCCGCCGTGGTCGCGCTCATCCTGCAAAAAGGCAACGCGCTCGGGGTCCGCCATAAATTAGACCAAAAAAAGGTAAGAGAGATACTTCAGCTCTCGGCGATTCCAACCTCGATTGGGGGTAAAAACCCAAGCCAGGCACCCGGTTTGCCGGGAAATACCGGATCTGTCGCCGGGCTTGTGAACGTGGCCAAGGCGCTGGCCCTCGTCAACAAGGTGTGACTACACTCCCGCCATAGACAGACCGTCTGCTGCAATGCCTGTCACCGCCACACTCCGAGTTGTTCCGCTGGGCAACGATGCACCTCCTCCGGAGGTCATTCGGGACGCGGTTGCGCGGCTCAGGGACCTGGGCATCCGGGTCATCGATGCCGGCATGTACAGTGTGATCGTGATGATCGATCCGGTCCGCTTTGAGCGGATTCTTGGTGTCAGGGCGCCTGGCGAGGGCGAACTCCTGGCCCAGGACATCACGCCGCGGGAGCGCTCGCTGCAGGGCGTTATCGACCGCGTAGAGATTGCGCCGCCCGTCACATACCTGGATATGTGAACCGTCGGGGCGCTGGCGGCTCAGCTGCCAGGCGTCTTTTTGAGCGCGGCCAGCACGCTGTCACTGCTCAGGTCCACGCCAAACGCCAGGACAAAGATCCACAGCATGTCCTTGCCGCTGCCCACCCAAGCGTCTCCGAAGGCTGTGTAGGCGCCCACGACAAACAAGGCACCGAAGCAAGCGCTTTGCAGCGCCGCGGTGGCGCGGCTCTGTGCAATGAACTGGCGTCTGTCGTTGCTCCGCTGTGCGATCTCTTTTGCCGGATCGATCGGCAGCGAAGAGCCCAGTGTCTTGGGGTCTTTCGATGAACCGGTGACAGACCCGACACCTGCGCCAGAAAGCTCCTCGGGTTGGATGTCGATGTTGGCGGCCATGAGTCTGAGGTGCTCGGTGTGTTCTGGATCCGTGCCAGGCTTGCCCGCCCGGGTAGCGATCGCAAGCCCCACTGCCTTGAGCCAGTTGCCGCTTTCGATGGCGGCTGAGAGTTCCGGCGCTGGCGTGTCAGGCTCGAAGCTCTCGAGCGTCTCACGCCAAGCACGCCTTAGCTGAATCACGTCCAGCTCATGGGCCGGGTTGCCGGGATCCTCGATGCCTTCGGCAAACCGTTTCGCCGCGGCAGCGGAGACATCCCGAATCTTTGAAAAGCGATCTTTGATGTCGCCAAAAGCTTCCTGAAGCGCATCCTCAGCGGTGTTGCAGACGTTGTTGCTCAGAATTTGGGCAGCACCTGCCAGGCGCTGGACCTGCTGATATAGCCGATCAAGCTTGTGCAGGCAGACGACCGTCGCCTCGGTGGATTCTGCCGGGGCTGTGCTTGCGATCTCGGCCGCTGTTGTCTGTGCAAATGTCGTCAGCTCCGTGAAGGCGGACTTGGCCGTCTCGTTCATCGGCAAAGGATCAGGCGTGGCTTTCAGGTACTTCGCGAGATCGCTGGTGAAGCGGTCAATGCTTCTGGCCAGCTCCGGGACCCACTGATTGCTCACATTGTCGATGCATCGCTCCGCCTCTGTGAGGTTGCGACGATTCAGTAGCTCAGTCGCTTCGTTGACCTTGGCTTTGATCGCTGCGATGCCTTCTGTCAGAAAAGGCGGCAGCGTCCAGCTGAGGTCCACCATCTTGTGGACGTTCTGAATCTTGCTTGCGATGCCGAGCACCCGGCCTTCCAGGGCGTCTCGAAGCTTCTTGACCTCGTCTTCGACGGCCTTTGCGGCGTCGTTGAGTTTCTTGGGGTCATCTGTCTCCTGCACATCGGCCAGCTGCTGGAGCAGGTCGGTCATCGCGTTGCGAAACGGCTGATCCTCGCAGGCCTGTTTGGCCCTCAACACCGTTCTGCTGGCCACCGCGATTGCACCCTTGGCATCAAGCAGGGTTTGGCGCTGCGTGAGGTGGGTGCGAACGAACCACCCCACCAAGGTACCCAGCGCCGCCAAGATCAGAATGAGAAACGGCGAGCGATGTGCGCGGACTTCGAAGGGAACCGTCAGCGGTGCGGCCAACCACGGTGAGGTGATGGTGATGCGGCCATTCGTGGTTCCCAGCGGAAACTCGGCGACTGGAGCGACTTTGAACTTGGCGGGCGCTGCCTGGGTGGCAGCGGCGCCACCGGAGCCTTCGGCATCGAACCTGAGTGCGCCTGACGCAGCGTCCCCCTGGGCGGGTGGGTCATGCTGCTCCGACAGGGCAAGCTCGTACGCACCGATCTTTCCCGACGTTTCACTGATTTCGAGTGTGCTGGCGTACGGCTCGTTGCCCCACGGGTAGATCAGCTGAGAAACCACGATTTTTGTGTTCGCGCTGACGGTGGGCGTCGGAACAATCAGGCTGAGCGTTACGGGCTGCTCTTCCTTGGGCTTGCCCGTCGGAGCAATGGCCAGAGAAATCACATAGGTGCCTGGCTGGAGATTGGCCTTGGCGGTGACCAGAAGCGCCGCCCCCTCCGTGGAGGTGGCAGGCTTCGGATCGATCGTGAAGATTTTGAAGAGTTCGTCTGAACGAGCCCCCTCCTTGAAGACCACATCAAGCTTTCTGACGTCGATGGCCTTGCCTTCAGCCACGTTGATTGGGATGCGAACGACAAACGTGGTCCGATCCTTGGGCAGCAGCGCTTGATTGGTCCCTGCGATAAGGGTGATCAGCGGCGGATTCGGGTCGGCATGCGCCGGCTTTGCGGCGGCCAACGCAAGCACCCCGAGCAAGAGAAGTCGACGCCATGATGACGCCCTTGCTTTTGGGAACGCACCGCTCGCTGAGTGCCCCAAGCGAAGCCTTGACTCGGCTACGCGCTCGCGAGATGTAGACGACATGGAACTCCCCTTTGCGTGCGCTATCTAGGCCATGTTCGCCTTGCGCACTGAGGATCACTTTGAGTGCCGAGCGTGGCGATGTCAATGCGCAGAACGCCGAACTGGGGACGACGCCAGCGGCCAACGCTTGCCCTGCCAGGTTCGCCAGGAGGACTGTGCAAATCCGGCCTAACGGCATGCAGCGGATGGCCTCAAGAACTACCTCTTCTTTGATGGGGCATCCGGATGAAGCGGCCGCCCCGGGGAGGGCGCGGGTACGCAACTGAGGCTGCCGAATCGGCACGCAACGGCGCTCATCGGTTGGGGGCCGCGTCCTCGCCAAGACGGGCGTCATGAAAAGATCTTTTACCAAGGCTCTACGCAAGCCCGTAGCGCAAGGAACGCCATCGATGACTTAACGTCGATGCTGCTTTTCCATCCAGTCTCTCGCTTTGTCGAATCAAGGTGCTTCTTGATATCGCCTGGCTGAGATGGTCCCTCCCGTCTAGGAATTCATCATGTCTATGCGTCGTGCATCGCGGCGTTATGCCGCGACGACTTTGTTGTCGTGCCTTGTTATGCCAACGCTGTTGACGGCTTGTGGCGGAGGTGGCGATGCTGGAAGTCCATCGCCATCGCCATCGCCATCGCCATCGCCATCGCCATCGCCGTCACCTGCACCTGCACCTGCACCTGCACCTGCACCTGCACCTGCACCTGCACCTGCACCTGCACCTGCACCTGCACCCGCTCCGTCTCCGGCTGGGTATCCGGTAGCCGCCGCGATGGCCGCTTTCATTGGGTCTGCGGCTACGTTGCAGGTCTCAGGAACATTGACCGGCGGCGGTTTTCCGTCGCGGACAGTTGAGGGAACGGTTCAGCGATCGCAACCGGTGATGGAGACCTTTGAAGGGTTTTCAGGTCAGAGCAACACCATCACTTTCGATCTGATATTCAAGGATGGGACCACCGTAGTTCTGACTTCGCACCACGTCAACAAGGCGTATTACGACAGTGCATTCAATCCTCGTGGAACCTACTTTGACGGCTCGACGGAGGAAAGTGCCGACTATGCCGTGGTGAGCGACTTCTCGCCGCTTCCGGCTTCAGCGACAACCGAGGTGTCAGGTCCGTGGTATGTGCTAAAGCACTACAAGAGCAGCGCCAAAGGAACCGTCACGGGGACGACAACAGTCACGTACGCTTTTTCAACCACCGACGCTGTGGAGTTCCCCCGGTTGACGACCACGACCATCGTGAAGGACGGCAACGGTGTGACCAAAGAATCAGTTGTCTCGGTGTATTCCATCAGCAAGGCCGCAAGCAACGGCTCGATTGCGCCAGCCAAGCTCTTGACGGAGACGACGACCGTGCCTAACGGTCAGGTCCTCTATTACTCCTACGCGTAAGCGTTCTGCGGCGCCCGCCAAGATCGCGAGGTGACTTTGGGGCAGTGATGACGAGCTATCCCAGGTGGGGAACGTTGATCTCCCGGGGCGTCGATTGGCTTGGTCGGGTTGCGTTTGGGAGCTGGGATCTGGCATGAGGCGTTCGGCCAATGTCACCGAACGCATCGCCCTTTCAATTGCACAGCACCCGCTTCTCGGGAAATCGGCGCATCGTGGATGCGGGCGCAAGCAGTAGAGCGCCGTACATCGACGAGATTGCGTAGATGGTGAGCTGATTGATCTGCTGTGCTCGCCTTAGGCGCTTGTGTAGTTAACTTTGATTCGATTCACTCAATGAAGCCCGCGCTGTCTCTTGCTTTCCTCTCCATTCTTTCTTTTCTCGCAGGCGCCGCTCATGCAAGCGAGGTCTATGCTGGCTACGGAACTTCTGGCCTCCAACTTGGTTTTGGAAAAGCCCTGACACCCAGCTTTGGCGTACGCGCTGAAGCAAATCTGCAGAGCCTCGGTCAGCATTGGTCGTCGGACGATACGAGATACCAAGTGCGACTCAAGCTGCAACGCGTAGCCTTGCTGGGTGATCTGAGGGCCGCAGGCAATTTTCGGTTGACAGCGGGTGTCTTCCTGGGGTCTTCCTCCGTGAATGGCGAAGCACAGACGCAAAGCGGCACCATCAAGATCAACGGCCATGACTATGCGGCCGCAGGGGAGAGCCTGACGCTGAAGGCGCGCTTCCCGCAAGCCAGCCCGTATCTCGGCATTGGCGGTGGTCACTTCGCGGAGCGTGGCATCTCATTTCATTACGACCTGGGTGCGGCCTTCGGCCGTCCTAAGGTGGCGCTGACCGCATCGCCGGGACTGCTTGCGGCCGCAGGTCAGGCCAATCTGGATGCGGAACAGAGTTCGGCTCAGCGCAGCGCAAATCACTGGAAGGCGTTCCCGGTGCTCCGAGGCGGGTTCAGTTACAGCTTTTGAGCCGTCTGAGCCGTGATGTAGCCAGCATTGAACTGCTTGTTGGCGAACCGCGCCCGCCGAACTGTTTTTCTCAAGCCTCTACGACGAAAGGATGGTGACATGAGATCGAGACACGCTCTGACGAGACTGGCGCTTTGCCTGCAGATTGCTCTATTGCTCCAGAGCTGCGGTGGCGGCGGTAATGACGGACCCCAGCCGTCGCTCGCGGGTGAATCGCAGCCAGCCGCGGATCCGGTGATTTCGGCCGGCTTCTTGGCGGCGTCATCAGGGGACGGCGCAGCGCAAGCCCACACTCAGTCCGCGCAGTTGCTGCTCGGTAGCGCAAGCGTCCAACCTTCGGCGGATTCCAATCCAGCCGGGTTGGCCGAGGCCTTCGTGTACGTGGCCCAGGCCAGTGGCACTGCGGACAGTGTTCAGATCTATGTCGACAGGACGAGCCGCTCGAGACGACTTGTCGCGGGCGTCTATTCCGATGCCAACGGGCGGCCTGGAGATCTCCTTGCGCGTGGGCAAATTGATCAGCCTGTCGCTGGAGCATGGAACACGGTACCGTTGGCAGCGGTTTCCGTGACGGCGGGCAGTCGGTACTGGATCGCGTTGCTCGGGCCCTCGGGCACGGGTGTGCTTGCCTTCCGCGACAAGGCGAACGGGAGCGGTGATACAGCCGTTGTCAGTCGCCAGACATCGTTGGCAAACCTCCCTGTTTCGTGGACTTCGGGAACGGCCTATACCAACTCCCCGGCTTCGGCCTATCTGTCGGGCTCGACCTCGACACCGCCACCACCTCCGCCCCCACCACCGCCGCCGCCGCCGCCGCCGCCGCCGCCGCCGCCTCCTCCTCCTCCTCCGCCCCCGCCAGATACCCGCTCCTGTCCGGCGTATCCGGCAATGCCTGACGCCAACTGTGTGGGCGTGCCGGCAGGCTACCCTTTGTCAGACGTCGCAGGCAGTTTTTCGACCACCGGAAATGGCCAGGTCATCGACGGTCGGCGTATTGCTGGTGACCTGAACATCCAGCATGACAACGTCACCGTGGTTCGATCGCGCATCAAGGGCTTGGTGCATCTGAACGGCCATACGGGGGTTGTTTTTCAGGATGTTGATCTTGGCAAGGATGCTTGCCCAAGTTCCAAGCAGAGCAACGGCTTGCGGCTGATCAACGGTGACAACGGCTACACACTGATTCGCAGCTATCTCCATCACCATGACGACGATGTCCTCATCGTGGGTGGTGGTGCGCCTGTGCTGATTCAGGACAGCATCATTGCCAACACCTGCTTCTTTGAAGGTGATCACCTGGATGCCATCCAGTTCTACGATCCACGCGGCGTCGGTCAGCTGACGATCCAGCACAGCAGGATTGATGTGCGTCCGGTGAACTCGTCGGACAAGGGCAATGCAGCCATCTTCTGGGCGGATAACCCTGGCGCGGGATCACGCCTCGCCATCGCTGACAGCGTGCTTGCTGGGGGGAACTTCACATTGGCTCCCTACAACGCTGGCACGGGATCAGGTGTCGTGGTTGAGGTTCGCCGCACGCGCTTCGTGCGAGGGTCCTATGCCTTTGCGGCTTGCTACCTGGGAGGCAATGATCCCCAGAACCATTCGCCGACGGTGCCTTTCAACGGCCAGGAGGGAATCAAGTGGACAGACAACTCGCTCGATGACGGGACCCCATTGCAGTCCTGCCAGTGAGTTTTTGATCGTGCCGACCTAGGGCCTATGGCGTTGGGTCGGCGTCGCACCCTTGATGCCGACGATGACGAAAAAGATGGCGAGCCGTCGTCGCTCAATGCTGCGAGGCCTGCTCGATGCCCTCTCTGGCGCTGCACTGCCGTTCAACGGAGGGCGCCGCTCATGCGTCGCCAGTGGGTGCTCATTCGATCTTGTAGTGCGCCTCGATCTTTTTCATGAATGAGTCAAGGACCTGGGCGCGCCCGTCGTAAATTTCTTCCCATTCGGTCTCCTCGAACGCGAGCCTGAAAGCCTTCCTGAAGTCCGAATCAATGATGAAAGGCGGCGGCGGTCCTTGGTCGAGACGTTTCAGCTGTATGGCGACCGTGGTGCGCCCAATCTTCCTTATGAGGTCGATGCGCATCCACTTGCAGCTTGCAGCCCGGAACGACTTTCCATCCGGAGTGAGGTGGATTTGGATGGCGAAGTCCCCCTCACGGTAGACGCCTGGGCCCACGTCGTTGCTGTTCGCCCATGTGACGAGACCGGTCTCCTTTTTGACGACGTCCCGAACCGCATCGCTGTTCTGGCGTGGTTCGTCCCATGTGATGAGCTTCCAGCGGCGCGGCATCGTGCTCGCTCGGAACGCGCTGAATGTGGGGCTGCTCCCTAGTTCTTGATCCAAGTCAAGGTCCTGGGTCCGCTCTCTGACGTGTTCGAGGTCCAGCTTTGCCAGCAGCTCTTCTGTCACGCGGGTGTAGGAGCGCCGCGACAGAACCTTCCGAGCGTCGAAGGCGGGATCGTCAAGGTAGACCCCGAATTCATGTTGCCCGGTACAGCCAAGCGCGTTTCGGGACAGATTTGCTGAGCCGACGATGTGCCCGCGCCCCTCCGCCCAGAAGATCTTGCTGTGCAGGCGGTCGCAAAAATAGACATCGACACCAGCGCCGATGAGGCGCCTGACGCCGTCGGGATGTGTTGCGCCAGCCTTCGGCCAGCAGATCACACGAAGATTCTTTGGTCGCGGTGGCAGTTGGTCCAGCGCGCCGTATCCGACGAACGCCACGATGGCCCATTGCTCTTCGTCGCCCGAGAAGAGCGCGTGCAAGCGCTTCTTGATGGCTGACGAGCCGTTCAGGTATTCCACGTTTCGCGTCTCCTGTTGAATGATCCCGTTGCGCGCGCCTTACGCTGTGGGCGCAGGGGCGCCGGCACGTCGATGGCAGTGACTGCTGTTGGTCGCGAATCGCGACCGTGAGAATTTGAGTCGCGGCCGCACGGCTCGTTCAGGCGCTTCGCCTAAGGGGCACGCTTGTAGAACTTGGAGTCGACCTTCATGACCGGGAATGATGAGGGGAGGGCAGAGCGCCCGATCTCCAAGAAGCCGTTCTTTTCATAGAAGCGGTGTGCGGCAAGAAACGCGGCGGTTGTACCCAGGTAAATCTCTTGCAAGTGGCGCTCCTTGCTCCAGGACAGCAACTGCTCCAGCAGTTTGTTTGCGATGCCGTGCGCTGAGCCTCTGTGGCTCGAAGCGACAAACATCTTGCGCAAGGCCGCTTGTCGGTTACCAATATCCAGCAGCGCTATGGTCCCGATGACCTGCGACCCCTGAGTAGCGATCCAGAAGTTACCGGCACCGCGTTGGTAGAAGGTCTCGATCTGGGCGAGGTCTGGCTGATCTTCCCGCGTGATGGCGATGCCGAACTCCTGCTGCTGAATGGGCAGGATGAGAGCGGCCACGGCGTCGGAGAAGTCGGGGGAGAAAGGTTTAATTTCTGTCATGCAAGATGCTTCGAGCTTCGATGGAGGACGGTGGATCTTGGGGGTACGCTGTGGTGGTACGGTTAGACCAGGCGCAATGATGCCGAGCTACAGGCGCGTGACTACAAGTGTCAGAAGCCATTTCTCCTGGCTGTGGACCGTGGGCGCAAGAGGCGAACGCTAGCTTTGCGGCGTGCTCCTCCTGTCAGTCTCGATCTGTCTTGAAATGTCGTCGGAGTTCGACCAGCAACGCGGGAATTGACGGATGCGTGTGTTGCGCTGGATAGGCCAACGCCAGCCCGATTTGGAAGGGCGCATCTTGACGCAGTGGGATGTACGTGACTCCTGCACGCCCGATTGCGGTCAGCGATCGCGGGACCAGCGCGACGCCCTGGTCGTCGGCGATCAAACCCAATAGCACATGATGGTCCTGCGGCTCCGGTAGGCGGTCCGGGGCAAAGTTTCGTGCCCTGAACACATGCTCGAAATGATCGAAATAGGCCGGGTTCAGTGAGCGCCTGAACCAGAAAAGCGGCCCTCTGCCCAGGTCCTTGAGGTCGATCGTCCTTCTTTTCGCCAGGCGATGGCGACTGGACATCGCCACCACCAGCGGATCGTGGGTCAGTCCCTGAACTACCAGATCAAAGGTCGCCGAGGGGAGTCCGATGACAGCCGCATCAAGGCGACCGCGCACGAGATCCTGTATCGATTTCTGGGAGATTTGGCGCCGCAGATCAATTCGAAGCCCGGGCAGGCGTTGCTCAAGTGCGGGCTGAATCCATGTGAAAAGCCCTGCATCGACGACCGTGGTCAGTCCAAGGCGAAGTGAGGTTGGCTTTGACGTGGGTCCTGCCTGCGAGCCTCGGAATCGTGCCGCGAGTGCGTCAGCCTCGGCGATAAGTCCCTGGGCGCGCACCAAGACTTCCCGGCCCTCGACGGTCAGCTCCACACCTTGCCGATCGCGGATCAGCAGCTGCACACCAAGCGTTTCCTCAAGAGCCTGAATCTGGCGCGTGAGAGGGGGCTACGTCAGAGCCAGCGCGTCGGCGGCCTTCCTGAAACTTAAACCTTGGGCTACCGCGACGAAATAGCGGAGCTGTCGGAATTCCAGATGCTGCGTCATGTGCCTGCACTTGCTGATACCGAATGAGTATCACTTCAAAAGCATTGGCCGAGTTCGGCGGTCCTGCCTATCGTGGACGCACCCCAACGAAAGGATCTCCCCATGGAACCCTCACGCAACGCCCTCGGTCTGGATTTTCTTGCTCGGGTTGAAGGCCATCGCCGGGCTGGCATCGTCACTGCGCTGTCGGGTGTGGCCCCCGACTTGGCCAGGCTGGCCATCGAGTTCGCGTATGGCGAACTCTATCCGCGGCCCCACCTCGACCTGTGTCAGCGTCAGTTGGTGACTGTGTCGGCGCTCAGTGCACTGGGCGGGTTGGAACCTCAGCTTCGGTTTCATGCTGCCGGCGCGTTGAATGTCGGCTGCACGCCGCGCCAGCTCGTCGAGTTGATGATCCATCTCGTGATCTACGCCGGATTCCCAGCGGCGCTCAACGGCACCGCGGTGCTCAGGCAGGTGTTCGAGGAGCGCGGTGTTCAGCCGGAGACCAGCGTCAGCTCACCGGCCGGTGGGTCTGGAAGCAGCTACGACGCAGGTTTGGACGCGCTGAAGTCCATCGATGGCGAAGTTGGCGAGCGGGTCATTGCGTCCCTTAAGGACATCGCTCCCGATCTCGGGCGTTTCATTGTGGATTTCGCCTTCGGCCAGATTTACACGCGCGCCGGGCTCGACCTGCAGCAACGAGAGCTGGTGACAGTGGCTGCTCTTGCGGCGATGGGAAGTGCCTCCCCCCAATTCAAGGTTCATGCGCAGGGTTTCCTGAACGTTGGTGGCACACAGGAGCAGCTGATTGAGGTCGCCATCCATCTCTGCGCCTATGCGGGCTTCCCGCGTGCAATCAACGCGGCGCTGGCAATTCAGGAGGTTCTGAGCGAGAGAGGTGATGACCCGGCGAGCTGACGGCAGCTCGGCAACTCACGTGACGGCATGCGCGGGTATCCAGGACGGGAACGGGCTGCGAATCCTGCGACGTTCCGACGCATTTTCGATCTGCTCTATCGGCCATTGATCCAAACCAAGGCGTGGATGCGCCGTAAGTGGACAGGCATTTCTAGCCGCGTCCCGCACGCACCCGTCGCGCCAGCCGTACATGCGTCTGCGTCAGGCGGTAAGACGTCGGTTGATGGCGCTGTTGCCGGAGAGGCCCTCCTGAAAAAAGCCGACGGTGCAGGGTTTAGGCCCGGCGGCTGCAGGTGGTACTCGGTTTTCCTCGGCGAAGCAGGGTGTCAGGACTTGACAGCACGAACACTCGTACTTGCGACGATCTTCTTGCGTTCTTAGATTGCGCGCGTCTCCATATGACTTACAAGTTAGCTTCAGTCCGGCAATAGATTGGCTGGATCGGCGTTGTATGGGAGACGTCTTGGTTTTGTCCAAACGAAAAAGGTTGATCAATGTCCCATGTGAAATTTCGAGCCTGGCAGGTCGCAGCCAGAGTTTGCGCGACAGCCTTGGTTTGCACTTCGTTGTCGGCCTTTGCCGACGATGAGGTGCTGTCCAAGCTGCGAGCCATTCCGCGGATGAAGAGCGTCTCAGAACTCCCGTCGGACCTGCAAGGCACGCGGCGATTCATGTTGAAATTCGAGCAGCCTGTTGACCACGCGCAACCGGGCGGTGCCAAGTTTGTGCAGCGCTTCATGTTTCGGCATCGATCAACGCAGAGTCCAACGGTGTTCTTTGCGAGTGGCTATGAGCTTTCGAGCAACATCTCGGAGATCACGCCCTACGTTGCAGGTAATCAGCTGACCGCTGAATACAGGTTCTTTGGATCGTCGGTTCCGGCAGCCACGCCGTGGGACAAGCTGACCATTCGTCAGGCTTCTGACGACTTCCATGACATCGCGCAGTCGCTGCAGTCGCTGTACACCAAGCCCTGGATCCGGACCGGGCGTAGCAAGGGTGGAGCGGCCATGGTCCACTACGAGCGCTACTACCCGGCGGATGCAGCCGGAACGGTGGCCTACGTTGCACCTGCGGCCATTGGGGCCCCGGATCGGAGTTACCTCACCTGGTACCCCACGCTAGGTCCGGCAGACTGTCATGCCAAGGTGAACGCATTTGCGCGGGAAGTCCTGATCCGCCGCCAGTCGATGGCTGAACGGTATTTGGCTCAAGTGAAGGACGCGGGTGAAACGCTGACCTGGCAGACGGCAGACTACGTCATCGAAGGTGGCACCCGAGATCTGGTGTTCGCTCAGTGGCAATACGGTGGCACCAGCACTTGCGCCGATGTCCCTGATGCATCGGCTTCCGACGAAGCGCTCTTCCAATACCTGAGCGACACCGCCTACCTGATCGCCTACGACGATCAGGGACTCGCCGGAGATACCTACCTTCCGTATTATTGCCAAGCGGCCACGGAGCTGGGCTTCCCCGCACCCTGGACAGAAGGGTTTGACGATCTGATTCGCTACCGTGATTACGGGACGGACGCTTTTGCGCCAGCAGCCTGCAAGAGTGCCGGCTATCGGCCCTGGTCCGTCAGGGATGTCACGACTTGGGTCGCTACTCAGGGCACCAGGCATCTGTTTGTCTATGGTGAGTGGGATCCCTGGTCGGGCCATGAGTTCTCTGCCGATCCTCGCAAGGACAACCTGAAGTTCACGGTCTCTCAGGGCAACCATAGCAGCAGCATCTCGAAGCTTGCAGTGTCCGAGCGGTCGGCAGCGATCTTTGCGCTGCGTCGCTGGACCGGCGCGAACACGAGCCAGCAGGACATTGACGCAGCCGTGCGCGAGTTGAGTAAGGTTCGAGCTGACCAGCTCGAGGAGAACGAGCAACCGCTCAAGCGATTCGGCCGAGGGGGAGCCGTTCGCTCCTCGTTGACCAAGTAAGGCATGCGCGACGTCGTCTCTTGAACGCCCATTGAGCGTCTAGAGCGTCGTCGCGCTCTCTCAGGTCGACCAGCCGCAGCGGAGGAGCGCTGAGGGCGTCGCGCTGTGGAAAAGATTCGGGAGCCTTGCTCCGCTCATGGAACAGCGTAATTAGCGCGCCGGACGCCTGTGCCAGCGCTATGGCGAGAACACAGATTGACGGCGGTGACTTGAAGCCTGTCGTCCGGATCCTGATCTAGCCGACGTCGGAGTAGCTGCAAAAGTCACATCTGGCGCCTCTTGATCCGCATTTCGTCGCGCGCCGTATGGGATCTCGGGACCTCTGCGTACGATGCGGACATCCAGTTTCGAAGTGGTGAGGGCGTAACAGCCCGCCTCGCAAGAATGATGTTCGTATCGAAAGTCTTCCCCCTGAAACATAGGCTGGCAATCGCGCCAGCAATCGCGTTGGCCTTGGTGATGGCTGGTGAGGTGCGCGCCAACGGCCCAGGTGGGGCGGCGCGCAGCACGTCATCCGTTGTCAGCGGTGCGGCCGTCGCTGGAACATATCCGGTTGGCGTGCAGTTCATTCACTATCGTGACCCACAGCGTCGGAGTTGGGACGATACGGCAGATCGCCCTCTGAACGGTGTGATCTGGTTTCCCGCCGTTGCGGGGGCGCGGGAAACGCCATGGGAGGTTGCGGACTTCCGTTTGGGGAGAGTTGCGCAAGGCGCTGCGCCCGCAACGCCGACGGACACCCCTCATATCGGAACCAAGCTGCCATTGATCGTCCTGTCTCACGGTACGGGAGGTATTGGTGCAGGACTGGGGTGGTTGGGTGAGGCTTTGGCAGCACATGGCTATGTGGTTGCCGCACTGAATCATCATGGCAGCACCGGCGCCGAAGAAAATCCTCCTTTGCAAGGAACGTTGGTGTGGTGGGACAGGCCCCAGGATCTGAAGGTGCTGATCGACCGACTTCTTGCAGATCCGACCTGGGGGCCGCGTATCGATCCAGAGCGAATCGGTGCGGCTGGATTCTCCATTGGCGGGTATACGACGCTAGCGGTTGTGGGAGCGCGATTAAGCGGCGCGCAGTGGAAGGACAAATGTGATGAGAGCCCCGAGGCTTGTCGGCTGCCGCCTGAAATCAGCTCGCGCTTCACGACGGACGACGTGTCTCGCCTAAAGCGTGAGGACGTTCGCTTGCGCAGCGCTCTCGCTCGCATGGATGACAGCTATGCTGATCCGCGGATCAAGGCCGCGTTTTCCATGGCGCCCGTTATGGGAGCGGCGATGACCAGAGAGAGTCTCCGCGCGATCCGAGTGCCGGTAGAAATCGTTGTGGGTGATCGTGACGATCAGGCAGACCCAGCGGCAAATGCGCGGCCTATGGCGAACGCCATTCTCGGCGCCAAGCTGGTGATCCTCCCGGGTGTCAGTCACTACACGTTCCTTCCTGTTTGCAATTCTCGGGGGCAGCGAGAGGTCAAACTTCTTTGTGCCGAACCCGAAGGCCTGGATAGGGCCAGCATTCACAGAGTGGTGAGCGACCGAGCGCTCGGCTTCTTTGACAAGCACCTGTCGGGCAAATAGACGGACGACTGATGAATCGCCATCAATAGAAGGGCGTGCATTGCGTCCACCTCTTGTGGTCGCTACTAGGTGCAAAACGAACCGGGTTGCTACAGGACGCATCCCGTCGATGGGAGCGAGAGAAATGAGCAGGTGCTGATAGGCAGCTGGCTCTCTAACCTAGCGTTCTCGGCTGACGGCTAGCCACGACGGGCTGACCACTTCAGAGGCTGGTTGATCAACCGTTGTCGCGCAGATTCCAGCGAATCCGCACTGTGTAGATCGCGCGTTTCCGTGACTCCGTACGATGTCTCGTACTTGTGAAAAGTGACCAAACTTATAGATTCACGCCGTCATTTCGACAACTTGGAGTTCAGATGAAGTTGGTTCGCAAAGCTACCCTGGCATGCACGATCGTCGTCATGTCTATCGCTCCCTCGTTTGCCTTTGCTAGCACGACGTGGGACAGCATTCCAATTCCGCCTCTGTGCAAGTTCATTGGCAACCCTTGTCCCGCTCCGCGTTGACATCAGGGATCTGCTTTTCGAGAAACGGACATCCCTTCGCTGAGGCTGTTGCCTCACGTTGACGGTGGATGCTCAAGGCGCCTTGTATGCGCTGCTGTACAGCAGCTCATTCAAGGCGCGTTTTTCGTAGCGATCAGCTCAACGTCACCGCATGACTTGCGCTGGGATGAACGACAACCTTGAACGTTATCTGCTCGAAACCCCGTACGCGGCGGGGGCGCCGCCTTCAAACACAAGTGGTGCGCCGTGGCGTACCAGCTTTGCGTTCTTGATCTTGAACAGGTGGAGGGCACTGTCGTTCATGCTCTCGGCAAACAGGGTGCGATTGTCTTCAAGGAAATCGACGCCTTGCGCCCACCCTCCTATGTCAACCTCGTCGAGCACACGCAACCGGCGACGTTCGATGGCAATCAGGACCGCCTTGCTGTGAGTTGAATACAAGGGATCGGCCCGCTGTGTGGTGCTCATGTTCTGGATCGCCGCTGCCGCATAGAGCCCGTCCTGGCTGCAAGCGATACCTTCGGGAGAAGAGCCCACCGACACGGTATCGACAACGCGCGCTGGCGTCGCCGTGTCGATCAGACTGATCGTGTCTCGATCGCCCCTGACCCTGCCGTAGTTGGCGACGACGACCAGGCCGGTGCGGCCGCAGAACGACAGGGAAGCAGGCCAGATGCCGGCCGTCATTTCGCGCTCTGCAGGCTGCTTCAACGTTTGACCATCCCTCTTGAACAAAACTACACGCCCAGCCTTGGCAAGCGTGACGAGCAGGCTGCCATCTACAGGGTTTAACGCAGCTCCCATCGGGCCCGATCCGGTCTCCAGGGAGATCACCTGGATCACTTCGACGCGATTGCCGTTGATGGCGACGAGGCTGAGCTTGTCTTCATTGACATGGGTCACCACGGCCAGCTTGCCATCGGGGCTGAGCGCAATGGACGTGGGCGTGGCGGACAACTCCAGGGTCTGGAGTACGCGGGGCGGTGACGCAGCCAGGTCGAAGACCGTCAGACGGTTGTCCGGCACCAGCTCCGAAGGTCGTTCCGGGTTGAGACGACGCGATGACACGCTGATGGCCATCTCAGCTTGTGTCGAGATCACGATGCTTCTGGGTGAGCCCTGAAAGCTGATGGGCGCCGGGACACGGCCGAGCAGCATGGGTTTGCCGTTTGAGAATCGATAGAAGGCGGTCGTGTCGACTGGTGGGTTGGGCACCATGACCAACTCTCCGTCTTCCAACCTGGCCTTGGCATCCAGCCCAATCGCGACTGTTTGCGCCACCGCTGTGCCGCAGACGAGGGCCGTGATCAGAACTGCATGGAGCGCATGGCGCATGGCCTCCTTCCCCAGGCTCGGGCTTTCGCATGAACGCTTTTGCCATGGCACGGGTCGATCTGTACTGAATCGGTCTCTCAGTGCTGAAGAATGGGCATGCGCGGCGTACCGCAGCCCTCGGCGGCGGAGATTGCGCAGTGAGATGAGAATTGAGGCTATAGGACGTTGATGCGAGTGGATCAGGCGTTTGATCATGTGTAGTGTTCGTGGCTAAGCTATCGATAGCTGCCTTCATGCGGAGATCGTGTGAACGAAGTGCATGACCGGAATGACGCCTTCGGCGAAGTGGGAACCTGACGGCGATCGTCGTGCATCGATCATGCCGGACCTATGCGCATGAGTGCGCACGATGTTGCCGTATCTTCTCGCCCTTCTCTGCATCGAGAGGCAGCGGCTGCATCAAGAGTACGAACCTTCGTCACTGAACGGACTACGGCTATTTGTAGTTTCGCCGCTTTTGCGGTACGGGATATGAGAGATGTGCGATGAGCGCTCTAATTGCAGTTTGGAGTTCAGTTGGATGATCGGCGTCGATTCGGCCGGAGAGAGCGCGTCAACGCAGGACGTGCTAAGGCATGTGCACAGTATTAGCTCCCGTTCACGAAAGCTTCTCCAGGCGGAGGGTGCTCGTTCTCGATCGCTTGTCGGCTAGTCACGCTAACTGATTCATCAGTACGAAAGTTCGTACTTGCCAGCGATTTAAGTTATCTCAAACTCCGGGTCGTCATTTCGACACTTGGAGTTCTACATGAAGTTCATTCGCAAAGCCGCCTTGACATGCACGATCGGGGCAATGTCAATTTCTCCGTCGTTCGCTTGGGCTTCGGTCGGCTGGGACAGCATCCCGATTCCTCCGCTGTGCAAGTTCATCGGCAATCCCTGCCCCACTCCCCGCTGAAGTCTCGATCCATCTCCAGCAAGTTGGCTCGGCTCGGGTTGATTTGCTGTTGACGACGAAGCGCATGGCGCCTCGGACGGGCTGCTGATCAGCAGTGCGTCTTCGAGGCGCCTTTTATTTGCTCGGGATCCATCTGCCGAATCCAGGATCTGCCGCTAGAGCGCTGCATTGCGGAACCGGTTGCTCGGGAGTTCTCGCGAGACTTTCTGAAGTCCATACGAGAGTTCGTAGGTTTTGCCGCGCGTAGACGAATGGCACCCCCATCGTCGGTCCTGAAAGCGATAGCGTCACGCGTCTACTTACATTGGAGATCGAAATGGGTTCATGGGCGAAGGCGCGGGCATGGTCTCGGGTGGTTGCTGTCGTGATGTCGGTCGTGTGGGCCACACCGGGCTTTGCGCAGTCCGCGCCGCAGGCCATTACTGTGGGCACTGAATTGCCCCGCATGGCACAAATGAAAGAAGGTCCGCGCGTTTACGTCCGCTTCCGTGAGTTAAAGGGTGTGACGCGACCTCTGGACATCTGGCGGCGTGAGGTGAAGTTCGAGACGGTGGGAGGCGAGAGGCGGCTGCACATATCGCAGTCGTGGACTGGCCCTGTCGCGGCGCCAACCGAGCTGCGGTTAGATTCCTGGTTTGGCGCTACTGACTTCAAGCCGCTGACGCATGAGCGGTTTCTCACTCGTGCCGAGGAGAAGCGCAACGAGGGCTTCCAGTTTTCACCGTCAGGGGTGACGGGGCTGTCCACGACGCCAGAGAACACTCGCGCCGGCTTCACTGAGATGTTCAGCGAGCCTGCATTCAACTTTGAAACTGACATGGAGTTGCTCGAGGCGTTGCCGCTGGCAGACGGCTGGCGAGGGCGTGTGATGTTCTACCACCCGGGTGGTGGTCCGGCGGCGCCCTACGTGTTTACTGTGGAAGGCTCACGCCCGCTCCCGGGCGTCGCCGGCACGGTGGATTGCTGGCTGGTAACCCTGGCCGCTGAGAAGGCCGATGGTGGCCGAGCGTCGCGCTTTTACGTCGATAAGCGGAGCCAACAAGTACTCCGTGTGGAGCAACCCTGGACGGAGGGGAGCGTCACGGTGAAGGTAAGGCTGTACTGATTGAGTAGGTGTGGTGATACCGCAGAGGCGAGGGTGTTTTGCGCAGCGCGCGCGATGACGGCGAACCTTGGATGCGCGGACTCTTAGTTCGCCGTAGGAACCCATAGAGTTGTCCGATACGAGCTTTCGTACTTGTCGCGATTCGCCGTCGCTCTAAATTAATGCTGTCGCCTTTGACACTCAATGGGGAAGTTATGAATTTTCTTCGCAAAACAGCGCTAGTTACTACAGTTGCAGCGATGGCTGTGGCGCCTTCTTTCGCCTGGGCAGGAACAATGTGGGACAGCATCCCCATTCCACCTCTGTGCAAGTACATCGGCAATCCCTGTCCTCCTCCGCGCTGACGAACTCGACCTAACCTCGGCGGATGATTTGCTGTTTCGAATCACGCGCTGAAGGCAAGACTGAAGGCCCGCGTCGCCCTGCCATTGCCGCTGACAAGCGGCTGGTGGCGGGGCGTATTTTTTTGATGAAGCAGAGGCGATATCTGCTCTTATGTGAGGGCGGGGCAACGTCCCCGCAGTTGATGGCGACTATTTGCTTAGCGCCGGCCGCGCGGGCCTGATCGTCGGCGGCAAGTGGTGAGCATGGCCCTTCCCGTTTCTGGAGATCGCAGCCTGGTTCCAGTGAGGAGGCGATGTCCTTATGACCTAGAGGCTCAATCAGGATCGCTCGTTCGGCGGTAGACCTGCGTATCGCCAACTTCCCATGAAATCCCACGATCCCGACTCATCTCGTAGATGACCTTCAGGGTGTCGGCGGCTTGGTGACCTTTGGTGGGAAGTCGTCTCGCTTCGGTTTCATGGAATTCCGGTCAACCGCGGACCGCGGGACGATTTCTACCTTCACCTTCTTCGACGATCTCAACGGGATCACGATCCTCAAAGGCAGACTGCACAGCTTCGACGACTCGCAACTGCATCGCGGCGTCCTGCAAGAATTCGTACTCGCCCATCAACTTGTTCGACACCTGCCAGCGGTTGTCCTTGACCGCTCTGATGATCCGTGTGGCGTCCTGGTTTGGCATTTCCACCAGGTTCTTCAGTCGATCCGTGGCATGGTCAAAACGGACGAGGATTCGCGCCTCGTTGGCCATCTCGTGTGAGATCGTTTTTTCGACAAGCGCTGCCGTGTAGATGGCGTGCTGTGTCAGATCAGGGAAGCGCCACGCGTGCGACGCATCGTCATAGGCGTCGAAGTGGAAATTGGTCGGTGTACCGTCTTCTGCCACGTATTCGTTCCCAAACCTGTACGCATCGGCGTATCGATCCATGAGTGGCTTGGAGAACGTCTCAAGGACCTGGTCGTAAGCTGTACGTTCGCGCGTCGAGTTGGTGATGGTGGTAGAGACCGGCAGGATGACGCCGACGGGTATCGCACCATCCCGCTGCAGTGTGTCGTTGATCAGGAATCGGTGAATGCGGCCGTTGCCGTCCCGCATCGGATGGACATAGACGAACCCGAAGGAGATCACGGCAGCCCGGACAAGCGGTGACGCTCCCCTCGTGGCTTTCTCAAATACCTGCAAGCCGCGCAGCATGCCCGGCGTGTCCTGATACCGCGGCCCAACGTAGTGAACGATGTTTTGGTACATCCCCGCTTGGCCAACGAAGATGGGCGAGCTTCTTAAGCCCATGCGCAAGGCGTCCTCACCCAAAATGCCCTTTTGGAGTGTTTCGAGCGAGGCTTGGTCCAGCGGGTTGGTGATGCGACCGGAGTGCTCGGCGATCACATGGGCGAAGCGCCTGATGCGATTGGCTTTGTCGGCTTCTCGCTCGATTTGGAAGCTCGCCTGCGACTCCTTGAGCGTAAGCCAACCAGCACTGCGCATCAGCACATCCGTGCCGAACTCGACGTCCAGCTTATCCAGCTCGCTCGTGGTGTCGAAAGCTATAGCTGCTTCGAGTTCTGGAGAGCGTCTCACAAGCGGGCAGAACGCCGGCGTCCCAGGCAGGTTGTCTTGAACACGCCATCGACGGTTGCGTTGGATGTCCGTGCGGGTGAAGTACTGCTCTGAGGGCACTGCAGGCACATAGTTGCCTGCCGGGCGGTCAGGCGCATCCAGCACTTGGCCAGTAAGCCACTCGTAGAGGAAGCAGGCCCTGCGGGCGTACTGTCCCAGCGGTTCCTTGGCGATCCAGGCTTCAAGCTCTGCGGGGCCGGCCTTTGAGAACAGGCGTGAGAGGAACTCAAGGTGGACCTCCTCGTACTTCAGGCCGAATTCAAAGTGACCCTGGAAGCTGTCCTCTGGCGCATACGAGGCTGGAAAGATCCTGAGGACCTGCTCTGGTGACTGGTTTTCGCTCCGCGTCTTGCCAATGAAGGAGGCGACGCGCAGCCGCTGCGCTGGGCGGACTTCAAAGTCCTGGGCCAGCTTGCCAAAGCCAATAGGGTTACCAAATTCGGTCACCGAATCCTCTAAAACGCTTACGAACCGCATATTTTTGATCAATATGCTTTTTTCGGCAAGACGTTAGATGCCTGTACCTCGATCAAATCGCTTCAGGGATGCGAAATCCCCATACGAATGCATCGCCGGCGTCAAAACTGCTTATGCGGCCAGGCGGGTGTACGGGAGAAGCTGCCCGTGGCGAAATGCATAAAGGCTCTTCTAACGAGCCGCCGAGGAGGTTTTGTTACAATTGCATACGTCCGCGGCCAACGCAGGCCAGACGGCTATGACGTGCCCATCACACCATCTGGCGCCGGAGTCTGCTCGCCGGAGCCGGACACGGCAGGCGGACCTCACACTGGTGACCGACTACATCAGGTGACGAGGGGAACCGTGCAATGGCCGATGCAGTCGGTCTTGAAGCACTGCCGCCGGGACTGCGCGCGGCGTCAAGGTCGGCACATCCAAGACCTTACGGGAGCATTGAGACGTGCCGTCCGCCCGACAGGCCCGTTGGGCCGCTCGTCTCATCGCACTGAATGTTGTTCGGAGATCGAGGCGCGACGCTGAAAGGCTGCTTTCGCGGATTGGCAAACGGTTGAATTGCAGGACCTACTTCGGCCAAAACTGAATGCCAATGCAGTCCTTGCGTTTGGCGTCGGACTGAGCATCGTGTCTGCTGTCGACCTGGGGGCATGTGCCTGTGTGGTGGTGGTCGAGTCGGCGCGGTTCGCGGAAACTCACGCCCACATGAAGCAAGCGCTAGGCGCGGAAGCGCCTGCACAAGAACCAGGATTTGCCAGCGTTGGGCATCGAAAGCTGCTTTTGCCAAAGCCTCGGAGATGGCCACCGCGGTCAGGGCCAGAGTCTTCGCCGCGTCTTATCTTGAGCGCTATCTGCAGTCAGCGTGAACAGACAGCAGTCCATGTTCGCGCCGATAGGAACTGGCAGAGATGCCGATGAGAGGGACCGCCGGTGCATGCGGACAAACCGCAACTCGCGGGGCATGCTGAAAGTCAGAAGCTGCTGGGGCGCGGCCCTTCCCGTTGCCGTGGATCGCGGGCTATTTCCTTCACGCCATGCGTGAAAGGCCCGCTTGGCGAACAGGCCGGTCCTGATCGACTGCGCTTCGCGCTGCTGCGGCCAGATCGCCACCCCGCAAACCCGCCAGACCCGAAGCCGGGCCGCTTTGAAGTGATCGCCGCGGCTCGATCGTCGCGCCAGTCGCTGCGCTTCGTGTCACGCCGCCCGCGGGGCCGCCACGGCTCATGGGTGTAGCGTGCGCCTGCGCGGCACGCGCTGCGCCAGGCGAGCTGGCACATCCCCTGCGGCGCTGCGTCGCCCGAGGGTGAGGCAGCGTTTGCGTCGGTCGTCCCACCGCGCTCCCCCCACCAAGCCCCCGTGCAGGGGCGAGGGGACTTGTGGGGGGATCTTCTAGCGGTGGGCCGGGAAACCGGCGCACTGCTTCGGCTGCGAGGGGTAGAACATCCATCCCCCACCCCTTCCCGCCGGAAGGGGCCGTGCCCACCCCCCGCCCGCCCGTGGGCGGGTGCGAGGAGTCCGAGCGAGAGGATCAGTTGTCAGGGCATCCAAGACGGAGCCCGGCTGGTCTCTCACGCAAGGAGATTGGCCATGGCCAACGTTCAAGTCATTCAACGCAATGCTCACTTGGCGGGCAATGTCAAAGTCGAGTTCATCGAAGGTCGCGAAGGCCGCCTCACGAAGGCCACCTTGATCGCGATCAGCAACACGGTGCGTGGGTCCGGAGATGCACGAGAGCAGCAAGCGACCGCCATCCAGTGGACGTTGTGGGGCGCTCAGGCCGAGAACGCCACCGCATACCTAGGAAAAGGTGCGCACGTGAACATTGTGGGCCGCTTGAAGAACAACAACTACGGGAAAGACGGGGAAACCGTCTATGGCTGGGATTTCACGGTTGAGGAGATTGACTACCTCGACAGCCGCGCAGACGCCCAGGCGCGTCGTGCCGCCCAGGACGCCAGCACCCCAGCGGCGCAAGGCCAAAGAACCAAGCGGTCCGGCGCCTGACGCCAGTCGGGCGGGCGTAGCTGAACACTGTTGCACCCGCCTTCGGGCAGGAATCAACGATCGAAGAGGTCCGCGATGGACCTGAACCACTCCGCGCGCTGAAGAGGGAACTTTCTACCTGCGCTTACCGCGGGATAAACGCTGAAGCGATGGCTCGTTGGCATCGCGACGGGGTGGCGGATCGCAGGGCGCCCTTTTTTCAGGGGCGCTAGGTGAATTCGCGCGCCGGCACAGTCTCATCACGGCGTGGCCAATGCATAGCGCCATGCCGATGAAGACTGGAGCGCGTCTTTCAGCGACACCATGTCTGCGGGAAAGGCGCGATTCAGTTCGGGCGCGTACTGGGAGCAGTTCAGCTCCATCATCAGGATCAGCCAGCGGGTGAGGAAGGAGTCCGCGTCAGATCGGGCATCAATCCGCGCTGAGAGTTCACCTGTCCCGTCCTCATCGATGATCAGGTCGATACGGTTGCCGTTCTTCGAACCGTAGACCGACCAGCCCTTCAGCATCTGCCAGGGCGGTTCGAAGCTTTCAGCAAGGACCGTCTGAGCCCGGCGGCATACCGGCGGTGGCAAAGCCTGTCCGCCGTGCCCGAAGACAGCTGTCACCTCGAATTGCCACGCTGCCATCGATTTCCAAGCGAGGCCGTCGCCGTGAGTTGGTGAGTCACAAAATCTAGTCGAAGACTCGGCTGCTGCCAATGTGAGCATGATCCATGCCGATAGGGGGCTGTGCGTCCGGCGTGACTGCAACGATCGCGTTGGAACGCAAGGCGTAGATCGCTGGGACTCAAGTCGCGCTTGCAGTTGCGATCGCCCTTAGACCCTCTGCGCGCCCAGCCGTGGTTCGTGAGGGGCCGGTGCGTGTCGGGCCGGTGAGCTTTCGGAGCCCTTCGTTCGGCAGTTCGAAGGTCCGCTTCGACCGCTGAAGCGGTTGGCGCACTGCGACCGGCAAAGCAGATGCCGCGAGGGTTCATCAACGCGTACGGCGTGTTGCGGCCGTCGATCTATGCCTTCGACCGGGCGCCTCGCCTGCCCATACGAGATCTCGTAGGCCGACGCCACGCAGCACGAAGTTAGGGTTCGCAGCCTGTTTTCACTGGCAAATCGAATCCGGCTTGTGGGATCTCCAGCCATCCTCGTTTCGCCATATTTATTCACCAAGGTTTTCTCATGCTCCTGTCCCGCCATTCGCGTCGCCTCGTCATCGTGTCCCTGATTTCCAGCGCCTTCAGCTTGGCGTCCTTGACGGGCTGTGGTGGGTCTATCTCTTCGGCCGATGATGACGATGATGCGCCTCAGGACGGGTATCTCGTCGCTGGGGCCATGGCGGCCTGGCTCGGATCGGCGAGTTCGTCGAATGTCAATGGAACCGTCAGCGGTGCGGGTACGCCACAGACCGTGGCTGGAACGATGGCGCGATCGCAGCCAGTGACTGAGGTCTTCGAGGGCCTATCCGGCAAGCGCACCCTCACCAACATCGATCTCTCCTACGTGAGCGCCGGAAAGATCGATGTCGTTCATCGGTCGATCAAGACCTTCTTGGATGAATCATTCAGTCCTCGCGGCACCTACGATGACGGGTCGGGCGGCTCTGCCACGGACTATGCCGTTGTTGCCAATCTCACGCAGTTGCCAACGGCTCTGCATGCAAATGGATCCGGGTCTTGGTTCGTATTGAAACATTACAAATCCAGCGCCAAGGTAGCCGTCGTCGGGGTCAGTACCGTTGACTATGCTTTTGCCATAGTGGATCTTGTCGCTGGCGGAAGGCTGACCGTCACGATGAAGAACGTCGACGGCAACGGTGCACCGGTTTCGACGATCACTTCAACCTACAAGATTGATCTGACCACCGCGAGCGCCACAGTGATTGCACCGGCGAAGCTCCTGCAGGAGGTCACTGTTCTTCCAAACGGTGTACGCACCGAACTCAACTACTCGTGACTCCGCCTCTGTTGTCGAGAGCTTCGCGATCTAGCGTGTCGGCCGGGACAGGTGATGTTCCGATGCGTTGCGCCTATGCATGTCCCGTCTAAGGGTCGAGCAGCGGTGGGCTAAAGGTCTGGTGTGGGTGCGGGCACGATGCTCCGAGTTCCGAGTTCCGAGTTCGGCGGGCGACGCGTTTTCTGGAAGCTGATCCGACTTGGTAGTTCATCGCCGAACCCAGCTCCGACCTCTTAGCGCAAGAACACGTAGATGGCCACGGCCCAGGCCAACGATCCAACGACGACCGCTGTCGCTACGTGCGTCCACCAGACGAAAGAGCGCCGCTTCGTCGATGCAAGCGAGCGCTGCAGTGCCTGGCCAAGTTCCCGTTTGAAGATTTCGCGTGCGGCTGCCTGCATGGCACGCGTCTCGTCCTCACTTGCGCGCTTGATCAGCTCGTCAGCGCGGCGGGCGACGTGCTTGACGGCTCTGACGGCGGCTCCGTCCGCGACAGCGGCAACACGCTCCTCTGCCCTCGCTGCCCTGTCACCAAGCGTCTCTGCGGCCATGGTGAGGTCATGGCAGGCCGCTTCAACAATGGGTTTGACGGTCTCAAGGCGGCTCAGTAGCGCCGCCATATCGCCGAGTGCTTCGGCAATAAGAGCTTCGCGCATGTCAGTCACGGCCAAGCCCCTTCAATCGGCCCGAACCGGCGGGGGCCACGGGATTTCCAAGTCGGAGAGCGGAAAAGCAGGCGTCGAGTTCAGGCGCGACGCCCATCGCCAGTCGACGGGTGGCCAGCCTTCGGGCAAGGGCGACCTTGTCCTTCGAATCTGGTGCTTTGGCGATCAGCGCCTTGTAGTCGGTGTCATCGCGCAGCAGGCTTGCCACGTCAACTCCGGCCAGCTTCAGGCGCTCGTAGACCTCGTTCGAACCCAGGCGGCAGTCTGTGTTCGCAATGGCGATCGGCTGCTCGGCCAGGAAGGTCAGAAGTGGATTGAAGGCGTCTGACACTTTCACGCCGTCCTCGACCATGTTGAAGACCACGCCTATCTTCTGCGCGGGCACTCCCATGCGAGAAAGCTCCACCAGCGTCGCGATGGTGTCCTTTTGCTGCTTGAGAGCGGAAACCGTGGGCACGATGTAGTGATCCAGATCTTCATGGCTGCCGCGGTATCGGCCCATCAAACCCAGCAGCTCCTCCACGTTGCTCGCTCCTACATCGACCACCGCGCTGTCAATGGCTTGAAGGTATTCCTGCAGTGCGCCGAACTGGCGTCCGCGCAGCGACTGGGCGCTGGCCTCGCCTTCGTTGATGCTCTCGATCGATATGAGACCGGCTCCCGGAATGCGTGGAAGGAGCAGATGGCGAGCCACCGTGGTCTTGCCGACGTTGCCAGAGAAGTTGATGACAGCAACCTTCATGATCAGTCCTTTGGTAGCAGGGGGTTGAAATGGTTTCGTTCGAAGAACGCATCCGCGACATCCTTGCCACTCGCTCCTGCCGGTACACCGGTGTCACGTGGCCGTTCTTCAGGCTTGCAAGATGGTTCAGCCGTTGAGAGCGAGTGCGCCGCCGAAAGCAATGTCGGGACCGTGACGGGCGCGCAATTGATGCGCGCAGCTTCTCGCTGGACGGTGCTCTTGCTGACGCTGATTCCAACGTCAGCCAGTGCGGCGCGGATCGCCTCGAACGTGCAGCCCTGGGAACGGAGGAGGCGAATTTCGCCGCCGTACTCGCGCGCCTTGCGCGTAGCGCGTCCTGACGTTGCGAAAAGCATGGGTTTCATTGCGACCATTCGCCGTGCTCAAGGCCATCGCCGGCCCACTGTTGATCCATTTCTTGCCCGCTCTCGGCCCGGTCCTGATCCACTCTTGGTTCACTTTGGCCCGCTTACGGCCCAGTCCTGATCCACTCCTGGTTCACCTTGGCCCGCTTACGGCCCACTTGCAGCCATGTTGGACTAGGGGAGGGGGCTACAAGGCGCTGGATTCGCGGCCGAATTCAGCGGCTCTAGATGCCTGTTCAGAACCAATACTTGGTTCATTGGTGAGTGCAGAGATAGGCGGTCTGCCGCCGATTTCACAAGCGCTCCGCGCACCTCCTTGCAGTCGGATCATGGGCACCTCTCCGCATGACTTCGTCACCGTCGATATGCGCGGCCTCAAGGCCTCGCTGATCGCCTGCGCAGCGCAGCGGCGGGTCAGCGTGTCGGTCGTTGTGCGTGCGGCCGTCCTGCATGAACTTGGTAAGCACGAGGCGAGCGACGGCGCGTCGGCGATTGCGACGACCAGCGCTGCTAATGACGATGGCTGGACCAAGCTTTCCATCCGCATGCGGCGCAGCGAGGCCACGCGCCTCGAAGCCGGTGCCCGCGCGGCCAAGCTGTCGCGAGGTGCCTACGTGGCGGGCTTGGTTGAAGGCGTCCCGGTGCTGTTGGCCGGCGGCGGCCGGCCGGAGCACATCGCCGCGCTCACCGCGTCATGTGCAGAGCTGTCAACGCTCAGCCGCAACGTGCACCAGCTCACGGCGCTCCTGCGAGCCGGTGACGTCCTGCAGGCCTTGCTGTACCGCGACCTGCTCGACACCCTGGCGGACGACGTCCGAAAACATCTGCGCCTGGCTGCTCTGACGCTGGCAGATCTGCGGCCAGGGCGTGGACCTGATACGACTGAACGAACGGCGCAACCTCATGGAAGCAGGCCATGGCAAAAGGCGTGAACATCGACGGGGTGTTGGTCACGTGGGGCGACCGACTCTTCTACCCGGGCAATCGCATGGTCAAGGGAGCCCCGCCACCGAAGCTGACCGGCGACGCGCTCCGACGGCATGCGGCCGTCATCCGCAGCCGGATTGAAGCCACGGTGATTCGTCGCGCGCCACAGGCGATGGTGAAGGTCACTGGGGGAGGGCGGGGCATGCGGGCCGTCGCTGCGCACTTCCGCTACATCAGCAAGAACGGCCGCCTCGGCATCGAAGACGACCGCGGCGAGACGATCAAGGGCGCCCATGCTGTACGCGACTTGACGGACGACTGGCGGTACAGCGGCGGCCTCATCCCAGAGGAGGCCGCAGATGGTGGACGGCGCGAGGCGTTCAACGTCATGTTGTCGATGCCCCGTGGAACGGACCCGTTGGCTGTTGAGCGGGCAGCGCGAGAGTTTGCTCGCATCGAGCTGACTGGCCACAAGTACGTGATGGTGCTGCACGACCATCAGGCCAACCCGCATGTCCACATCAGTGTTCGAGCCGAAGGTCGTGATGGTCGGCGCCTGAACCCGAGGAAGGCCGACCTTCATCGTTGGCGCGAGACCTTCGCTGAACAACTGCGCGAACTCGGTATCGATGCCGAAGCGTCCCGGCAAACCGTCCGCGGGATCAACCGACGACCTCAGGCGCTTTGGCGCGTAAAGGCACTTGAGGAAGGGCGGCTGGTGAGCAAGCGCGTGGACACCGGTTCGCGTGGTGAGCCACTGGATGAACAGTCCGAGGCGTGGAGGACTTGGCGAAATTTGGGGCTGGCGCTCGCGAGATCCAGCGACCCGTCCGATCTGCGTCTGGCTGGAGCCATCGAGCGTTTCGTACGTTCGCGCGGGCAGGCCGCGTCTCGCACACAAGTAAACGTTGAGCCGACTCGCCACAGATCGTTTGAGTCACCGCGCCGATAGTAGATCTGCTCGGCGAAGGCTTGCGGACGCGGGTTCGATCCCCGCCGCCTCCACCTATCTTCAGCTTGCTGCAGCCGGCCGCAAGCTGAAGATAGACCGATTACTTATTCGCCGGCCTGCGGTTAGCTCGCCGACAGCGTCAGCTAGTCTCCTAACGACCTCAGCCATGGCTCGGTTGGGCGCTGCTGTTGTCACGTCCTTGCCAGCGAATTCGGCGGCGGTGAATTGAGCCTTGCTTCTGAACGGCGCGATCGGTACTTCAGCGCCTTTTGACGCACAAGAACCTCTCCTGGTGTCGCACGCATCTGCACAGCGGTCTGAACTTGTCCGGCGGCCTTTGCAACGATGTAACGTCGTCTACAGAAGGAAGCCTGAAGGTATGCGGTTCATGCACCAAGCGCCGGCGCGTCCGGTGGCCTGGTACATGCCGGCCGCTCAAGGCTTCGCAGCACTGTTGGCGCTGGCTGCAACTTTCTCGCAGGCCAGCATGAGGTCTTCGAAGGGCAGGGCGTCGCCCACCATAACTTGATCTTCGAGCATGCTGGCGTAGTCGGCGGCGAGGGCTGCGCGCGCGGCTCCTTCGGGTACCACGCGCAGGGCGCCTGAGATGGCGGCAAAGTAGTCGACAGTCTTGCCTGCAGCATCTTTCTCGAGAAAGAAATACGATTTGTGCTCAGCGACCGCGTGCGCGACCTCTCGATCCTTGACGACGGCATCGAAGTGTGTGCTCCGCATAATGGCAGCCAGGTCGTGCCAGTGCCGCGCATAGCGCTCGCTTCGGATCCGGCCCTGAGCGCAATAGACGTGCGTGGCGGTTGCCTTCTCCCAGAAGGTCCGGGCGACGCTCATTACCACAGGGGATGCAGTCGGAAACGCCACGCCGTCGACGTAGCCGTCGATGTCACACGTGACCGGCATGGCTGCGTGCGGTTCACCCGTCGCCCGGCCGCCGAACTCCAATGTGACGACCGGAGCGACATACCCGGTCCCTTGCTTGACCGCTGGGTAGTGAAGGAGCAACTGGTCCTTGTCGTCACCTGCGACTTCCAGCCTCGCACCAAGCTGCGCCTGGTCGAGTGCATCCTGAATCACGGGCTGCACCGTGCCAGCGATCCACTCAGGTAGCCGGTCGCGCACGGCTTTCGTCCACTTGCTGGCCTGGCTGCGGCTGGCTGGCAAGAACTCCTCACCTCCCGTCAGGTCGGCGATCAGCTTGCGGATGTCGTACGTCAGGTCGAGGTCTTCCGAGAACCTGTCGATGATCCGGTAGGCCTTGGAGAGCGACGTGCCGCCCTTGAACGTCAGGTCCATGCCGACCGGCGACCCGAACAGCGTCCCGAGCGTCCAGACGACCCAGACGTCCTTCTCCAGCAAATGGGCCGGACGGCCGCTCCGCTCCCGGCCCACTTCGAGGACTTCGGCTCGGTCCGCGTCGTTGAGGGAGAAGTAGGACTCAGCCACGGACCGCTTCTTCGCCGATTGCCCTGGCCATCCATGAGGGTAGGCCGGCACGTCCCGACGTCAGCGTCTGCCATTCCGTGGACGGAAGCGTTCGCCGCAAGGCGGCCAGCGACTCGCGCACATGCGACGGACCCATCCAGGCCAGCGCCCGCACGGCCGCGCCGGCCTGACCGGACCCCAACGCCAGCATCCAGCGCGGGGCATGTTTGACCATCACCTCGTAGCGACCGAGCTTCAGCTTGCGGCTGCGCCCCGAAGTGAGATAGACCTCGCGAATCGGCACCTGCTGGGTCAGGCCCAGCGCGTTCGCCGCGTTGGCGCCGTGCGGCGTGACCACCTCACCACTTTGCGCGGCCAGGGACTGCACGACCTTCTCGGGAGCCGGCGCGCGCGTTCCGAACCGGCTGGAAACCGGCGTGACGTAGGTGCCGCGTGCCACTCGAAGCAACTTTCCTTCCTTGGTGAGCCGCGACAAGGCCTGATCAACGGCTGCTCGGCTCCCAAGGTGCAGGAACTCTTTGGGCGACATCAGCCCGCCCTCGGGTAGGGATTCGGCGTGCGACAGGATGGAGCGGGGGAGCGTGCTCATGGCGGGACCTCTTGGTCAGAATTTTATCGTTGTTTCTGACATTTTGCTTTGGTGCCAAGTCGGCCGGGGCAGGAGAGGTTGACGAACGAGGAGAATCGCACCAAACTGCCGTTGACGATTCTTTGGATTTGCACAAATGACTCTGCCGCTGCCTGCCGTCTTCAATCCCGCCCTTTCCTCGGATCGCCTCCAGGAGGTGGCGTTGTGGTTGCTGGATGAGCTCTACGCGACCGAGGACGACCTGTCGCGCTCGACCGACAACGGCTACACGCGAGGCTGCACCACGTTTGGCCGGCAGCGCAGCCGCATCGTGGCCGAAGCTGCGTCCGGCAAGCATGCCTGGCTTGGCCTGCCCAACGGCAACAACGACGTCGTCCTCTCGATCGGTGGCGTGCCGTGCCGCTTCAGCAATGACGATCCTTCCAACCCGTCCAAGGATGCGGTGCTGACGGCGAATCGCTACCAGGCGGATTTCCTCGAGTTCGTCAGCCCGGGCGAGCCCGGCCGGTTCTGCTTCATCATCGATCGCGGCCACGACGGCGCCGCTGAGCCGCGCGTCGAGTTCCTGGGATTCACGCCCACGGGCGAGGTCGCGTGCCGCTGGGTCTCCGATGCCGTGCGTGTTCTGCGAGTGGAAGGCGAGCAGCCCCTGGCGCCGATGGTGCCCGTCGGCAAGCCGCAGATCGCGCCCAAGCGCCGCGGCGAAGGCGATGCGGCCGCAGAAGCCGTTCGATGAGCACCGGGTTCATTGGGAGCAATCTGCGACTGGCCCGTTTGTTCCACGACCTGTCGCTCACGGACCTGGGCGACAAGGTCGGCGTCTCCAAGCAGTTTCTGAGCCGCATCGAAACCGGGGCGGAAGCCGCCTCGGCCCAACTCCAGGCCAACCTAGCTCAGGAGCTGCAGGTGCTGCCCGACTTCTTCCATTGCATCGACACCCACCCCATCGCCGACGAGCAATGTCATTTCCGACGGCAGCTCACGACCAAGGTCGCGTTGCGCCAGGTTGCGCGCGCCCGGGGGGAGATGCTCAAGCGCTTGATCGGCGTGCTCGATGAGCACGTCGAGCTGCCGTCGTACCAGGTGAAGGAGGCGGAAGCGGAGACGACCGAGGCCATCGAGCGTGCTACAGAGATATTCCGGTCACTGTTCGGCCTTGGCATGGGGCCGCTGAGCAGCGTGACGCGGATCGCCGAGAACGCAGGCGCTGTCGTGATGCGTGTGCGCGGGCTGGCCCCCGAGATCGATGCGATCTCGTTCGCCACCAAGCGACCTCTGATCGCCTTGAATGGCGACGGCCGCTCGGCCTGCCGTGAGCGCTTTGGCATCGCTCACGAGCTGGGTCATTTTTCGCTGCACATCGGTGTCCTGACGGGCGATCGACTCACCGAGGCGCAGGCCAACCGTTTCGCAAGTGCGCTGCTGCTGCCGCGCAGCACGTTCGCCACCGAGTGCCGTCTTGCCCTTCGAGGCTCGCGCCTGAACTGGGCCGGCCTGTCGGAGTTGAAGCTTCGCTGGGGTGTCTCCAAGGCCGCGATCATCTTCCGGGCGCGTCAGCTTGGGCTGTTCACTGAGGATCAGGCCCGGGCAGGGTACGTCGGACTGAACCGACACGGCGAAGCCTTGCGCGAGACGGAAGATCACCTGATACGCAATGAGGAGCCAGAGGTGGTTGTGGAAAGCCTGAAGGTCATGAGGGAGCACTTCGGCGTGCCTGAGGCTGCGGTCGCTCGCGAGATGCGGATACAGCCCCAGTTGCTAGAGGCCCTACTGGACACCGCCGCTGCTGAGCCATCGGCCAATGTGGTGCGGCTCGCACAGCCGAAGGTGGCCACATAGCACTGGAATGCGGCGACCTTTCCATTGCTTATGCTTCTTAACCCAAAGAGAAGGACTGACAAAGCGGGCAACAGCAGCCAGTCACTGCTTGCCGAGTGGTTGTATGACCTTGCCCTCTCATCGGATGAGCGCGAGCGACGACGACGCTGACCAGCTGTGCCTGCCGTGATCGGCTGGCCAATGGCGCTCTGGCTGAGTTCGACGGCCGGATAAGGCTGATCAGAGTCATTCGCGTTCCATCGTCTGAACGACAGCACCTACGAACAACGGTCATTGCAGGGAGCTGGCGGTAACCGGCGCCGGCATCAGCAGGTAACGCGAACAGAGCCATAGAAAACCCGGCGTCGCAGAGCGGGCCGGGTTTTGCGAGTGAGGGAACAGGCGGCTAAACCGCCCGCTCAAAAAAACGCTTAGGGCTTATTGCCGGTGGGGAAGGGCCAGGTGGCTTGCGGGCTCAGTGCGGTCTTGGCAACGGGGCAGCAGCAGCGGGCTTGGCCGCAGCGGCAGGCTTGGCAGCAGCCTTCTTCGGAGCAGCGGCCTTCTTGGCGGCAGGCTTAGCGGCGGGCTTAGCGGCGGGCTTGGCAGCAGTGGCCTTTTTGGGAGCGGCAGCCTTCTTCGAAGCAGGCTTGGCAGCAGCCTTCTTGGGAGCGGCAGCCTTCTTCGCAGCAGGCTTGGCAGCAGCCTTCCTGGGAGCGGCAGCCTTCTTCGCAGCAGGCTTGGCAACAGCCTTCCTGAGAGCGGCGGCCTTCTTCGCAGCAGGCTTGGCAGCAGCCTTCTTGGGCGCGGCAGCCTTCTTGGCGGCAGCGGCCTTCTTCGGTGCAGCAGCCTTCTTGGCCGGAGCAGCCTTCTTGGCCGGAGCGGCCTTCTTTGCGGGTGCAGCCTTCTTTGCAGGAGTCGCCTTCTTCGCCGGGGCGGCAGCCCTTCTTCTTCCGTCGCCAGTACCAGTAACCATCTCTTCTCTCCTAGTTTTATGTTTGATCAGCAACCGACGGCGGCTGCACCAATGAGAACGACCAGCAAACCAACGGAGGCGATTGCACCAATCTGCGCACGAAAAACCGAACTGGCCTTGTCCTCGGATGCCCGTTTGAAGCCCCGGTAGATGACCCAACGCTGCATGGCAAGCTCTCGGTAGTACGACTTCGTCTTATCCAAATCGGTGTATTTGGGGACGATGTTCTTGGTGTCGTTGATCGCCAGCGCGGCGAAAACGTCGGCATCAAGAAATCCGGGGTACTTCGCAATTCTCAGCGCCATGACAGCCATCACGGCGGTGACGAGGAAGGCAAAAACGGCAAACACTCGAAGCCACGTGATGCAGGGTGTCGCTCCAATTGCGGGGCCCGTTGCCGCGACCACGGCGCTGGCAATGCTGGCGAGGCCGACCAAGTTCTGTGCCTTTCCGTCCAGCACGTCTGCGCGCTGCTTCTCCCATTGACAGAGGTTCCACCAGACGTCGGCAAAGTTCTTCAGGACGTCCGAATCGGTCGTGCCGTCCAGGCGGGGGTACGCGACCTCTCTTAAGAACTTCTCGTCCTCCGCCGGGATCGTGCCTTCGGACGCCTCGCCGGACTTGCCTTTGAAAATACTCATCGCAACTCTCAAGCCTCACTGAGATAGACAGGTGACCGGTGTGACGGTGGCATAGGATAGGTCGCTTGGTCAGTCGAACCCAAATGGGCGATCAGTAGTGGCGCGGTAGAGCATGGTGGCGTGCTCTCGCACCCACAGTCAATTGTGGCCACACCGCATCGGCCCCAAGGCCGGGCTGTCATTCGGGTCAGCCTCGGCAGATTGATCCAACGTCGGCTTGGTGCCAGGCAGCGCGTATACATCCGTATCCGGCCGCCGGCGGTAGTCGCTGCAGAGCCGCCGTCCGCAAGAGCTCAACACCAGCGCCGCGGTCAATGACAGCCGTCCTGGGCGGTCAGCTCAAGCCGGCGCTCGCAGGACAGCGACCGGCTGACTGTCAGTTGGGCACCCCCTTCGGGCCGCGCTCGCGTGCTCCGCATCGAGCCTCGGCTTGGCCGGGTCTCGCCCCAAGCGGGCTTTGATCGCTGGCGCGAATGCAGCGCTCACGCATCGCTGACGCTGTGCGCTAAAGCTGTCCAGCCCACCACGGGCGCGTAGCCTGCATGCTTACGCACAGCACCCATGAGTACGTCGCCCACATCCGCATATCGATCTTCAAGCGCCTGCAATACGGCGGGATTTTGATGCACCGCCCACGCAGCCGGCGGCCAGACAAAGTCTGCCTGAACTACTCCAAGCACGAAGTCATGCAGGAAAAATGGCAGCGCTGGCGTGTGGCGCAACAACTCAGCAATGAGGGCGTCGATCTGCTCAAGATGCTCACTTGAGCGATCTTGGGTCGGTCGATTCTTTGCGTCTGCATACTTGCCGTCGAAAGCCTGGGTCAGCAAACGTAGCAGCGCGGTGTGCGCCTGAATCGTGCGGAGCTTCGGCTCGACCTGCACGGCTTCGTTGGCCCAAGCCTCCAGATCGTGTGCAGTACCTGCGCCGAGCTTACGCGTCTCTCCAGACCGTTCGTAAACGATGGCCTTCAACAGCTTTTCAGTCGCCTGCTGCGCCAGGACAAAGCCGGGAATGACGCACGAATTTCGGAAGCAGCATCGGGCTCCTGCGTAGTCGTGGTGTGCCAAGCGCACGGTGTCGGAAATCAATGTTGCCAGGTCGATCGGGGCGTTCAAGGTGTTGTCCTAAATGACTTGAGCTTGCCGACTCTACGAGACACATAGGTCGGGCAAAGCTTGATCCGATGATGACTCGACCGACCAGGCGCGCAGGGCGCGCAACGAAGGCGAAGCCGCCCCCGTCGAGACTGGGGTTGTTGGGCGCCCGCAGGTGTGGGCGCTGAGGAGTTCGGCGGGACTCGCCCGTCGCGCCAGTCGCTGCGCTTGGTGGCAAGCCGGCCGCTGCGGCCCGCCTCAAGGGGTGTCCGATGCTGCGCCTGCAGCTGCGCAACGGGCTGGGGCTCCTGTGCGCCAGGCGGCCTACCGCGCTCCCCCCTAAACAAGTCCCCCAGCTGGGGCGAGGGGACTTGTGGGGGGATCTCAATACGGTAGGCCAGCTATCGCAGCGGTGCCGCCCGTGAGCGTCGATCTCGACCTGCCGCTATGGGGACGGTAGCGATCATTTGACGTCGCCTGCAAGAATTTGGAAGCTCTGCAGGTGGATGGCGTCCAGGCCGCTGCAGCCTGCAGAACACCCCCGATGCGCCGCCTCTCACTCGACAGGTTTGTGAAAGGTTTTCACACTTGAAGGCCGTGGGGCATGCCCATATTTCGGGCAGGAACGCCGTTTGCCCCAAATTCCGTTCGACGCTACATTTAGCGCCGTGACGGGTAGAAATGCAGTCATGGCCACTAAATCTAGTGATCCGCCCGAGGGCCAGTCAACACGACCTCCTCGCGCCTTGAAAGCGAGGAACGGCCCGCTTTTGGTCGGCGCACTGCTCGCGGACCTCGTGGTCTTCGTCCTGATCTCCAGCGGCGACAAGCTGGCGACGGGCTGGCAGGAATTGCTGGCAGTCCGTCTTCTGGCGGCTTGCGTTGCCCCCGTGGTGGTGATGCTCGGGGTCTCCCTCCTACCGGCCTCCTGGAAGGCACGGCTGGTGTTCTGGCGATGGAAGCACGCGCTGCCCGGACACAGAGCCTTCAGCGACCGGATGCTCGGCGACCCGCGCATTGACCGGGACCGACTGCTCCGCCACGTTGGGCTGTTTCCTGAAGAGCCCGGCGAGCAGAACCGCTTCTGGTATCGCCTTTTCAAGAAGGTCGAGAAAGAGCCTTCGATTGAGCACGTCAACCAGCATTTCCTCCTGCTGCGGGATCTGGCCGTGCTTTCGCTACTGTTGATTGGCGTCGTGCTTGCGGCGCTCTTCCTGAAGTTCTGCACGCCGGCCCAAGCCGGCATCGCTGTCGCGATCTTCTCCGTGCAGTACCTACTCGCCGCGATCAGCGCCAGCCGCGCTGGGCATGGCCTGGTTTCGTCAGTCCTGGCATTGCATGGAGTAAAGCGCCGTGTCTAGTTCTATCAAACCTGTCGTGACGCGATTCCGCGCCTACAAACTGGGCTCCGCGGGGTCTTCGTTCTCGTACTTCGCGGACGGCACATTCACGCTGATTGAAGGTCGCGTGACGGCCAGGAGCTTGCCGAATTTGAAAGAGGAACTGGCAATCTGCGGCAAGAGGGCACCTGACACGCTGCACATCACCAGTTGGGACAACGACCATTGCAGCGCTGCTGAGCTGGAATTTCTGCTCGAACACTACCCGCCGGTTCGGATCGAATACCCGGGCTATCGGCCGGAAAGTGACTGCGGCAAAGAGTGCCTGGCGATGATCCTGGCGTACGAGCGCAAATGGACGTTCAAGGGGCATAGCGTAAAGGCTCAACGGATCGATCCGGCCTATATCTCTTCGCTGGCACCTGCGCTGGGATACCAGCACATCTTCTACCACCCTAGGCAAGTCTTCCAGGCGTCCAACGACAACTCGACGGTCAAGTTCTTCCGGACCGGCTGCTTCAACGTCTTGAGCCTGGGCGACGTCACCGACCCCTCAATCGCCACGCTGCTCCAGCGGTGCCGCACGCTGCGCCGCGAGGTGGACGTGATGATCCTGGCCCACCACGGCGCCGACAACGGCTTCACCACGCGCAAGCTGCTGGAAGAGCTGGCCCCGACCCTCGCGATCTGCACCAGCAATTGGGGCAATCAGCACGACCACCCAAGGCCGTACATCCGTTCACTGCTCTGGGAGCAAGACATTCCCCTCTACACCACCAAGTGCGGGGACGTGCTCATCACTTCGATCGGCGGCCACACGATGGACTACACGGTCTTGGACTTCAAAGAGGACGGCCAGTCGGTGCGCGACATCGACACCTACAGGTCGCGCAAATCGGACATGCTGAGGATGAATCCCGACTCGCTGCGCAACTTTCTGCGGCGCGCCAACAAAGGCCCCCGCCGTCGGTAGCGCGGGCATCGCGACGACGCGAGCAACGTTGCCCGAAGAGCGCCCCTCGGAGCGCTCTTTCTCTTTGGTCGATCAGGCGCCGGCAAACCCGGACAGAACCTGGCGCCGCTACTTGGACGGCGCGCTGGCCGCGCTCTGCGCGTCCGGCGCCTTTGAACTTGATGGCTGCGTCAGGATGGCGGTAGCGAAGCCGACGATCGCGGCAAACGCTGCCGCGACTATCGCCTTGCCCCATTCATTCGAGAGCGTCGCCAAGGAACGATAGAAGGCGTGTCTTTTACGGATGTCGCCGAAGACGATCCACCAGAACCTGCACCTCTCCAAGCAAGTCAGCGAGGCGGGGCCTCCGAACATTGAACTCATTCGCAGGACGATCAAATGCCTAGCGATCATCTTGCCGATCAGCTGCGGCGTAACTGCGGTGGGATCGAGGGGACCGCTTAGGAAGTACTCGGAGTCCGACGGCTTCATCCAATCGGAGCTTCTAGGGTTCGATATGAAGAACACGTGGCCGTCAGAAGACTGGCTGGCGGCGAGCTGCCCGCCTTCTTCTAGTACCTGTTGGTCCACATAGCCTGGCCCTTCAAACAATGCTAGATGCTTCCTGCGAAGCGCATTTGTCGGCAGGGAGCCAAACGAAAGCGTCACGAGCCCGCAGTTCGGAACGTCGTGCACACCGACGGACGAGTGCATCGGGAAACCGGCAATCCTTGCCGCCTGGATGAACTCCGTAAACCCATGGGATAGCCGCCCCATCGTCTCCGCACGCCAGTTGAGACGCCGATATTCGAGCAGCGTCATGGACCGCCGCAGCTTCTTCGTGACCGAGTCGACCTTCCCTTGCATGGCTTCGACCATCGTTGTGGTTTGCCATGAATCTACCCAGTCCCCGTCAGCAGGGTGGCTAACCAGGGTCATGGCCGCTGCGAATCGGTCTACCGGCTGCACACAACCCCGACATGACATCGCGCGAGCTCTGCTGAAGACTCGCTGCTCCCCCGCGGAGCGGCGCACGTCAGGGCTTTTGTCCCGGTGCGGGCTCCCCCTTCTACCGAGAAGCCCCATGTCTCTCGCCTCGTATCACCATGGCGTGCGCGTCGCTGAGATCAGCGAGGGCGTGCGCACCATCCGCACGATCTCCACCGCGATCATCGGCCTCGCCGCCACCGGCCTGGACGCCGACGCCGCGACCTTCCCCCCCATCAAGCCCGTGCTGGTGACGAACGTGATGTCGGCCATCGGCAAGGCCGGCACCAAGGGCACGCTGGCGCGCACGCTGACGGCTACCCAACGACTGCACAGCGACGCTCAGCGGAAGCTCATTCAGTCTTCGTCAAAGGCGGCGACCGCTGCTGTGCAGTCTTTCAGTACAGGGTTGTCACTGAGCTCGCAAGTCACCCACCTCAGTCAAGGCGACGACATCGTCGGCGAACAGAATTGGTGCGGGATCACCCTGGTCAGTCAGCGCGACGCTAGCTAGTCGCTCAGATCGGGTCAGGTCATATCGTAGGAAGCGGCGAAATCTGCGATGCCCTTTAACTAGCCGGTCGACAAGCTGCTGTTCAGCCGTCGTCTCGACCGGCAGCCATTGCTCAGTGACCGGCATAAGACACAAGCGTCCAATGCGGGGAACTCCTGTGGACGTCAAGCAGAAGGTGGCTGCAATCACCATGCGGATGTGATCAGAAGCAGCCCACATTCCCAGCTCCTTTCCAAACGACCGGCCGACAGCGTGATATAGAGAGTCGTCGATCAGGAAGCCGATGTCAGGCACATGCTTGAGCACAGCCCGGTAACTTTGGCCGGCGGGCTGAATTGCCTTCAATTCAGCGATGACCAGCAGCATTGGCTGCGAACGGCCAACATGCGAGGATGCCGCGGCCCACTTTTGCTGCCGACGGGCGTTTATCTGTTGGAGCTGATCGACGGAGAACACCTCAGGAACGTACATCCTGGCCGGGAGAGAACAGCCTCCTGCCGTCTTTTGTTCCGCAGCGCGGAGAAGGCATCGCCGTACCGCTCCCCATGTCCGCTTTCCTTCGAAGGATGGGCGCCAGTGCGTCAATTCGGCCTGGTCCCATAAGTAGTGAAGCAGGCCTCTAAGTGAAAGACGTGCGGCGCGGGCTGAAGTGATTTTCGCCACAGATCCACTACGCGGGAAGTGCTCTTGTCCCGGCCTTCTAGACAGCGGGAAGTCCACGCGCAGCGATGTCTCACCGCTGACTGGGTTTTCGACGATGGCGCTACCCAGCACTCGGGACAGGCCCGAAAGTTCTGCGGGTAGCTCGTACGACGCGCAGTCCGGTGTGTGCTGGCTGCTGGTGTCCGGCATGCGCTTGACGACGTAGCCTTGGCTAAGCCGAGCGATGTACATCTCAATGCCGCCAGGTCGGCAAAGACATCGCGGACGACGGCGTTCCGCGTAGGCTTGGGCGATGCCTTCCGCGAATTCGGGTTCTGCTGCATCCAGCACGCGCCCTGAGACCCTGAATGTCTGACCTGGCGGGATCGGCGAAGGTGGCGGATCTGAGGCCATCATGGTCTACCTGGCGTGCGCAGGCGCGCCTCGATCGCGCGACCGAGTGACCTCGGCCGTGGGCGGGGCGACGGAACGCTGCGGCGCGGCCGTCCTGTTGTAGACCTTCACCTTGGGTGCCTGACCGCGGCTCGCGCGCTCGGCGAGCTTCTCAGTGGCAGCGGTCAGCACGGCACCACGCTTGGCCTCTGGCACACCCTTGGAAATCAGTACCGCCTCAATGGCCGCGACAACGGCTTTCCGCCCGCCACCCCGGGCCGACGACTTCTCGGCCGGCGCGGACGCGGTCGAACTGGAAGTGTCGCGCGTCGGCTCTATGCGATTGGTCATCCGGGCCTGCTGCTCGCGCCTCAGGACATCCAGATCGCCGACGTCAGGCTCGTAGCCTACGGCCTTGACGCCGCGGACCGTTGCCTCAAGCCAGACCAAGCGACGGAAGTCCTCGCTTCCCGAAACGCGCAGCCCCTTCCAGTTGCGACTCTGCGCGACGTCGACCATGGACCGAGCTACGGAAGGGCTGTTGGTGTCGGTGGCGAGCTTGAACGTCGATTCGGTGAACGCGACGCGGGAGGTGTCGCCCCGGAAGCGGTACTCGGTGTGTCCAATGCTGACGGCCCCGAGCGTGACCGGCGCTCGCTTGATGACGTAGCGATCCTTCAGCGCCTCTTCAAGGCGGGCCACGAGCGCTGTCCGGTCGGCTTGAGCGTCGATTTTGGCGATTGCCTTGGCGTCGACCTGGTCCAGCCTGGTGGTTTGCTTCGCAGAATTGTCCGGCGCTTCTGCGGCCTGCGCCGACACATCGTCTTTCGCCGGGCCGGGATCCAGCGGCCTTTCGGGCCGCGGCCCGAGCTGGGCGCCGCGCTGCCACTCGTTGCCGTTCTTCAGGACCGGTGTGCGCGTGCCATTGGCCGCGATGGCGGTGAAGCGCGTGCTGCCTAGTTGCTCGGCTTTCGCCACCATGTCGGTGAGTGACTTGGCGTGATAGGTGACCTCGGCGAATGGATCCCTCAGCTCAAAGCGTTCCTCGGGCGATTCAGGCGGCGTCTGGAACCTGGCAATTGCTACGGCAGCCCGACTCGCGGGTTCAACGGTGCGGCCTTGTGGAGTACTGGCAGGGGCGGCTGGAGAAGTTGCTGCATCCATGGTGGCTCCTTGAACGATGTCAGCGCTGCGCAGTGCTGGACAGGGCGACCGGCATAGCGCGGTAGATCTCAATCTCGACGCGGCGGTTGAGGGCACGACCTGATGCACCGTTGTTGTCGACCACGTGATCGCCAGCAGGTTGATAGGTGGCCCGGATGTGGGCAGGTTCCACGCCGGCTGCAACCAGGTAGTCCCGGACCGCAGTGGCGCGGTCGCGAGCGATTCGTCCCTCTGCTTCGGTGTCTGTCGTGCCATCCGTGCGGCCGCGGAGCATCACGAGTGGTGCGGCCTTTGCCTCGTCGACCAACGTTCCCGCCACGTCCGCAGGGATGTCCACCCGGATGCTGCCGTACTCGAAGCGGACGCTGTAGATGCTATTGCTCTGGGCCTGCGGTCGATCGGCTGCGCGCATGTTGACGAGTGCCTGCTGCCTCGCCGAAAGGTTGGCCAGCGTTGCGGCGGATGTCTCTGCCAGCCGGCCGGCCTCGGTGGCCAGCAAACGGGTGTTCTGCAGGTCGTTCTTGCAGACCTGCAGTTCCACGGCCACGGCGGTGTTGACGGGACGCTTGCGAGACTCGTCGACGGACGGTGGCTTGGGCGGCGAGCTGCAGGACGCCAGCAGGGTCAGCGTCAGCATGACGGGCGTCAGGAGGATGGTCACACGCATGGCGGCGCTCCTTCAGGGATGGATGGCTTCGGGGGCGCGGTGGCTGTCGGCGCGATGCAGCTCGTGCTCTGCGATCAGCACACCGTCGTCGTCAGGGATGGCCTCGATGGCGCCGCCGATCGCAGACGGTGAAGCGCCGTCGGCGCCAAAGAAATCAAGCAGGATCTCAGCCATGCGGTCGGGATTTCCGTCGAGCCGGTCCGGTAGCTGCCCGAGGTCATGGGCAAGTGCATTGATGTCGATGCCTTCGCCTGGCGCGAGTTCGTCGTCGGCAAAGCGCCAGCGTTGCTGGACGCGGGCGAGGTGCAGCTCGACATCCATGGCCGGGACGATGGGAGCCGGCAGCAGCCGGTCCCGGAACGCCTTGTCGTGGTAGTAGCGGATCTTCTCGCCCAGGATGGGCTTGCAGTTTTCGAGGATGACCACCAGTCGCTCACTGCCGATCTCCTTGAATTCCTGGGGTAGCAGCAGCGCTCGACGCTGGTCACTCTCGTTGCGACTGACCGTCGTCTGGCTGTGACCACTGAAGGAGCGGCTACGTCCGCGCGAGGTGGCGCGCTCAGTGAAATTGCCGAGCATGGCGCTGTATTCGTCGGCGTCGCGCTGCTCGCGCGGCGCGTAGAGGATCTGCAGGCCGTGGTTGGTCGCGAAGGTCCGGGCTTCCTTGTCGCCGTAGACCGCGTCCAGCTGTGACATCGCCTGGACTACCGTCAGAAGGCGCAGGTTGTAGCCGGCCATGAAAGCAGCGGCGTTCGTGATGACGCTGGCGCGGCCCATGGCCGTGAACTCATCATTGACCAGCAGGCATTGATATCGAAGCGTCGGATCTTGTTCGGGGAGGTGCTGGATGTTTAGGCTGACCAGCTGGGAGAAGAAGAGGTTCAGCAGGGGCCTTGCATTTGCCAGGCGGTTGGGCGGGATGCGGACGTAGATCGACATGCGACGGCGCCTCACGTCCTCGAGGTGGAAGTCGTCGGCGCTTGTCGCCGCGTCAACGATCGCGTCCGCAAAGATGGTCAGCGGCGCGACGAAGGTGGCCACGATGCTGGACAGGGTGTTGTCCGAGTTGGACAGCAGGCGCTGCAGCGAGTCGGCACATTCATCGGTCAGCGGACGGTCTTCTTCGGCGCGCGTCGCGATGAGGCCGGTCAGATGCTCGCGCAGCGAGCGCCCCTTGCCGGACGACTGCCGCAGCATTTCACCGATGGTGCGGGGCAGCTCGGGAGTCTCCAGCAGCAGCAGACCCAGGCCGAGGAAGAGGTTGCGGGCCTGGTCGTTGAAGAAGGCCTCGGACGATGTGCCGCTGCCGTCGTTCGGGAAGAACACCTGGCCGATGTTGAGCAGGTCGCCGACGCGATGCAGCAGGCTAGCGCGCACGGCAGTCAGCGGGTTCCAGCGATGGCTGCGCCCGTCGTCATCGAAGGGCGAAAACGCGTAGACCGTTTGGCCGTGGGCCGCACGGTAGCCCGCCGTGATGTCGTAGTTCTCGCCCTTGATGTCCAGGACGACCACGGAATCCGGCCAGTTCAGCAGATTCGGTATCACCACGCCGACGCCCTTGCCACTGCGGGTCGGCGCCGAGAGCATCACCGACAGTTGCCCGGCCAATGACAAGTAGCGCCCGCCATGGCGCCCCACCAGGATGCCGGGTTGGCCGCCCGGTGTCAGGCCTGCGCGGGTGACCTCTGCGGCGGTGGCAAAGCGGGCATCCCCATGCAGCGGACGCCGCTGCCGCGCTGCCGCGACCAGGCCTGCTGGGAGCAGAACCAAGAGGCAGGCTCCAGAAGTCCCAATGGCGACCAGCAGCTTCCTGCGCAGCGGCGGGTCACCGGAATAGAGCTGCCAGTAGCTGGTGATGCTCGCGAAATAGGCCTGACTAGGGTTTGCCTTGTTCAGCAGCAGGAACAAGACCCCGGACATGTAGATCGCGGCGCAGGCCAGTGACGCATAGGCCACAACGCCGAAGCCGGCCGCAACGACTTTGCGTCCCGTCGACCAGGCTGAGAAGGGCAGGGCGGCGCCGGTGCTCATGACACCACCGCCGATTGATGCATTTCACGGCCCAGGCGCAGGCCGCGTGGCGTGTAGTGGATCTCGGAGATGAAACGCCCGCGCTCGTCGCGGTCGAACTGGACGACGACGTCGACCACGAGATGCAGTAGGCGCTTGATTTCGTCCATGCTCAGGCCGCCGCCTGCGCCGGTCTCCCGAATCATCAGCGCCATTTGTTCGAAGGCCAGCGCGCAGCTGCCGGAGTGGACGCTGGTGATGCTTCCCGGATGACCGGACGCGGCAAGCCGGACGAAATGGAAGCATTCGTCGCCTCGGACTTCGGCAAGGAAAATGCGGTCCGGCTTCATGCGAAGGCACGCCTCGAGCAGCGATTTGGCAGTCACCCGCGCGGTGCCCTGGCCGTCCTTGCTGTAGAACAGGTGGACGACATTGGGGTGGTGAGGCAGCGTCAGCTCTGCCGTGTCCTGAATAGTGATCAGGCGCTCGTGCCGCGGAACTTCTTCGATCAGGCCCTTCATGAAGGTGGTCTTGCCCGAGCCGGTGCGCCCGCTGACGACGATGGTCTGGTGCCGTAGGACGGCCAGGCGCAGAAAGTCGGCGTAGCGGCGCTTCTCCTTGAGTTCCAGCAACTCGAGCTCGAAGTCTTGAGTGCCTCCCCCAGTTGCACCCGTCGCCGAGGCGGTGCGTTCGAACAAGCCTTCGCCTTCGAACTCTGTGAGGCTCTTGACCAAGACTGGTGGCTTTCTGACGGTGATGGACACCGTCCCGCGCGCCACGGCCGGGGGAATGGCGAATTGCACACGCTCGCCGCTGGGTAGGGTGGCCGACAGCAACGGCCGCTCCTGGTTGACCTGCTGGTCGCAATAGGTCGCGACGGCGGTCGCCAAGGACGTGCAGCGCTCCTGAGTCATCTCCGGCGCGTCCACTTTCTGCCAGCCTCGATCGGTCTCGATCAGCAACTCACCGGGACGGTTCAGGCAGACCTCCGTGACACCAGGAGCATCGAGCTGCTGCCGCAGCGGGCGCATGAACTCGACGACCGAGGTGGCGTCGCCGCACCAGGCCTGGTCGGCCGGCTTGTGTTCCTGCAGCGAGACGTCCATGGCGTTCAGGGCCGGTTGGTGCGGCTTACCGTTGGAATCAGCTCGTAGATCGACGAGAAGTCGACGTCCCGGGCAACGTAGATGCCGACGATGCCGCCCTGGTTCTGGTAGATCAGCGGTGGGATGTTGATCGTGCTGTCCAGCACCTTCTCGGCAAGCTTGCTGGTGTTCGCCGTCGTGCTCGGCAGCACGATGGTGTCGCCGCCGCGGTCGCTCGACTGGTTCTGGATGGCCAGCTTCACCGAGTCGTCGATCAGCGACAGCAGCATCGCCGCGCCGATACGCTCCCACCAGCGGTTGTCGACATGGCCATCGATGCCGGACTCGCCCAGCTTGCCGGTGGCGGGGGAGTCGATGTCCACGGTGACGCCGTGTGGCGTGCGGATCCGAGTCCACAACACAGGAATGCGCACCATGCCAGGTCGCACGGAGGTCAGGCGGTATTCGCCGTCCATGTGGGAGCCGCGCTCGATCAACAGGACGCGCCCGTCGTCGCTGTAGACGTTTCGCTGGACCTGGCACCCCACCAGGCCTGAAGTCGCGCTGATGACGCGAGTCTTCAAAGCACAGGTGAAGGCTGTGCCCTTGGGCAACGTCAGGCTGCGGTCGCCAAGCGTCGATGCAGCCACTTTGGGCGTGGCCGAGCCCTGCAGCTGGCCGCCAAACAGGGCCGACGCAGCCGGAAGCGCGCCTTGCGTACCTACTGCTGGCCAACTTCCTGGGGCATTCGATTGCGTTGAAGCGCCGGGGGCGTCCCCGGCCAGCCCCGCAGTCTTCGTGAGGTTGTCGAGCATGCCCTGCAGTTGCCGCTGATAGCCCTGAAGATTGCGCGACGTCGCGGCTATCGGGTCGTCAGGTTCTGCCGCCTGGGTTGGAACTGCGGTCGGCTCGCCAGCGCCGGTTGGGCGATGCATGGCCGGCAACCCGTTCGTTGCGTGAGAGCTGACCAGCAGGACGGGTGCGTCCTCCGGGGCGACGGCATTTGGGTTCTTCGAGCCGGGAGTGGCCGCGCCGGTTCGACGCACGCCGATGGGCTCAGCTGACTCCTCGCCAATCGCCTCCAGTGCTGGCACGCGAGGTGAGGCTGTCCGCGCTGCGTCGGTGGTGGGGCCGGCTGGCATGTCCAGCCTCCGTGTATCCGCCGCGGCCGCCATGGGCTTGTCTGCGAGCTTGGTCTCCGCATCGCCCTTCTTTCCCGAGGCGGCGAAGCGCTGAATACCGAATGCAGACAGCCCGATCAGGCACCCGCCCAGGAGTCCAACGGCCAGTAGACCCTTGCGAGAGAAGGATATGCCCCTGGGTGCTGCGACATCGGGAATCCCGGGCTCGCCTGGAAGTGCGGCGAATGTGTGGCCGTCGAGGTCAAGGCCGGCGTCGACGTCCGCTTCATCTGAGGGGGTATGCGCGCTAGTCATGGCGTTGCTCCACGGCCACCGGCGGACTGACCTGGGCGGCTTTAAGTACTCGCTGAATGCCCGGCACTGCGGTGCCGTCGATAGGCGGTGCGCCGTCCAGGTCAAAGGCTTCGTTCCACAGCCCCACGACGGCCGAGCCGGCGCGAAGCATCAGGCGGCGGCTGACCCTGTCGACCACGAGCAAGTCGTCCTCCATGCGGCTGTTGACTAGCGTCTCGCTGCCATCGCCGAGGACGTGGAACACGGCCGGCACTTCACGATTGCCGGGAAAGCGCATGTAGGTGAAGCGACCGTCGTCGAAGACGAGGGTGGGCACGATGTCCTCGGACGCCCGGCCTTCAGCGATGGCGTACTGGGTGTTGACCACCTGAGGCTTGGCCTGCATCCGCTCTGCCACGATTTGCTCGGCGCTGGGCGCGGGCGGGATGGGCGTCAGAGGAATGAGTTGCGTCAGATCCTTAGGTGGCTGTCGAGGCGCTGGTGCGGCTGGTGCCTTCACCGCCAGCCTGTAGATTGGCGCCGCCGGGGCGCCGTCAGCGAGCACGACAAATCGAAAGTTGTGGATGCGCCTGTCAGTCACGACGGCCAGTGTGTTGGCGGCGTGTGCAGCGCTCTTCGGTTTGACAAAGACGGTTCGGCCCCCGGCCTGGGCGGCAATGCACCAGGCGGCGTCGGCGCTCGCGCAGTCCCCACCAAGGCCGGCCGCAACCTCGGCGATGCCTTCGTCGGCACCCAGCAGGACGAGGGTGACCACGCCTCGCTTGACGGGCACGGTGATAACGGCGTCCGGGTCGTACGTCACTTCCCGCAGGCGTGGATCCGTCGCTGCGGCTGCCGGGAGAATCGATAGGAGGAGAGCGGAGACGAGACTGACGACTGTCGCGCGTGTCATGGCTTGGCCTCCTGCACAGCCGTATTGATCTCCGGATCAGACCGATAGGCCGTGACAACAAAGCCGAAGGGGTTCTCGTTGCGGTCCTGCTCCTTCGCGAGAACCCTGGGCTGGTACTGGAAGACGACGCTGGCGACGTGGCGGGTTTTGACTTCGGGGAGGTTGCGATCCACGAGGCGCACGACCTTCTCGTAGGTAACCGTGGCCTCGCCTCGGTTGCCGTCGCGACCCGAGGCAGCCAGGCGCACGCCAATGACGTTGATGCGCCATTCCTCGCTGCCGGCGATCTTCTTCTGAAGAGCACCATCACCTTCGAACTGACGGTTGTAGGCGGCGAACACGCCTGGCACGGCCATGCGTGCCACTTGATCGAAGTCCCGTTGAAGGAACATCCAGCTGTAGCCTTCGCGGGCGCGGACGAAGTTGGCCAGGTTGTGCTTATCGAGCGCCTCCATCGGCGGGATGGTCTCAACGCTGAGCCGTTGTTGCACCGTCGCTTCGCCGGTGACTCGGTCGACGACGATCGGAATCTCGACGACGCGGCGCAGCGGGCCCTGCGCGAAGGCGGCCGCGATGCCGATCAGCCCGATCGCCATGCCCGCGAACGCTACCCGCCAGGCACGCCGCTCTGACCGCTCGAACATCTCGACGCGGTCGATTTCCCAGCTTCTGTTCGCGTCGAGGGGAGGGGAGTCTTTGGCTTTGGCACGCTGGTCGAATGAGCGATCAGGCAATGCAGCGGCTGATCCTGGCATCAGGATTGCGTTCATGAGGGTCTCCGATGTTGCGAGGGGGCGCGCTAGGGCAGGTAGTTCGAGATCTTGTCCGTGCGCTTCAGCGCCTCGTACTGACGCTCGCGCTCGCGGGAGCGCGCGATACGCTCTTCACTTTCAGCCATGCCCTGCACCATTTGCAACTGGGACATTTCGTGGGCCAGCAGGGCGTTCTCGGCGCCGATGCGGGCCTGAATCTCCTGCACGGCCTTCTGATCCTGCGTGGCGTTGATCTGGCTCATCAGGGCCTGGATCTGGGACAGCCTGCCGGCGGCGGCGGACATCGCGTCCTGAAGCAGGCCCTTGTGCTGATAGGGCTGGGCCAACGTAGCCTGGCAGTTGATACGCGCCGCGCCCTGCAGGTCAAGGCAGTTGTAGACCATGCCAGAGTCGCGCAGCGCCTTTGCAGTGCTGGTCAGGCCGGCATAGCCGGACGCACTGATGGCATTGAATTTCTGGAAGCTCTTGGCCGGCACGTAGTTCATCAGCATCGGGCTGTTGAAGACGTTGCCGAGGTTGCGGGCGCCGTTGATGCTGTTCAGCTGCGCCTGCATCTGAGAGATTTGTTGCACCTGGTTGTTGATCTGGGTGATGTCGTCCATCACCTGCTGGATCGTCTGGATGAGGTTGGCAACGTCGATCACAGGGATGCCGGTCGCGTTGACGCCCGTGGCGCTTGTGACGATGAGGACGGCGGCAGCGAGCTTGAGTCGAATTTGCATGGCGGTGCTCCTTGAAGACTACCGGTTGGACGATCGGCCGTGCATGGCGGCGCGTTTGTAGGCAGGCATTTGCGAACCATTAGGGCCTTGGCCGGGTCGCCCGCCCGTCGGCCCGGAAGCCAGGTTCCTCGCCGCTGATGCGACTGCGCGAGTGGCACGCCCAGCGGCGTAGGCCATACCGTTGCCGGCTCTGACCGTGCCTCCAGCAGTTTCGGCAGTACCAGCCAGTCCGGTGCGAGACGGCGAACGCAGACCAGAAACCATCAGGGCGTTCTGGATCATCTGGATGCCCTGCTGAACTGCCGCGCCTCCAGTGAGGGCTGACGCCAGGCTTGGGGCCTGGAAGCAGATGATCGCCATCAGGATCATGAGAATGCAGTACCGCGTCGCCTCACCTAAGACATTGAAGTTCACTCCCAAGAAGCCGCCACCGGCTTTGATCGCAAGGAAGATCTGTTGACCGAGGAAAGTGCTCAGGCCAAGGGCAAAGAAGGCGAACCATGTCAGCACGACAACGTTGAGCACCATCGACAGCCAGCTGTCGAAGAAGCGCGCGGTAGGGCGCCAAGCGAGGAACAGGACGAATAGGGGGCCGACCGCCACTACAAAAGTTAGGAACACCTTGGACAGCGTCACGACAAACAGCGCGATGCACAAGAAGACGACCGATCCGATGGAGAAGATGACTGCCGCCAGGACCAGATCGAGGCGAAGCATGCTCGCGTTCTTCATGATGTCTGCTACTTGCGCGCTGGCTTCGTCATTGAAGTTGTCGAGCAGCATGTAGGGTGTCGTAACTGTTGTCGGACTTACGCCTGAAGGGAGGAAGGTAGTTGCCACACCCATGGCGAGATCGTTCGCGGTGTCTGCGACTGTGCCGATATAGAAGCTGCCTTGAAGTGCGACGGCCAGCACCAGTCCGATCTTGAAAACCTTCCAGACGAACGCGGGCAGTGGGTCGGAGACTTCATTGCGAAGAACAGCCCATCCGTACATCAGCACCCAGATGGTCATCACGCTCAGCGCGATCGGCGTGATGGCCGCAATGAGGGCCGTCACGACGTTCAGCACATACGCGTTAAGTACTGAGGTCAGCTGATTCCCGACCCAATTGAACATGGTGGGTCTCCTATTGAACTGCTGACGTCGGCAGGTTGAGCGGCGGGCGTGCGTTCATATCCACACACACGCTGGATAGGTCAGGAAATTGACACCACATCCATGTCGATCCCCTTTTGGCGATCCAAAGGCGCGAAACCTTCTCCGAGCCATAGGTTGAATCGCGGCATGTCCCCTCGCGGGCAAATGGCTCGGTGCATTCCTTGAGGCCTGACTGCGTTTCGACCATGTGCAGCGGTCCCGCCTGGCAACCTGCGCTGATGACGCATGGCTTGACCTTCGCGACTTGCCCCGTCGCTGGTAGCCGTGGAGTCTCCACCCTCTTCCTCCCGTTCGGCATCACCTTGACAGCTTCGTTGCCCTTGACGAACTGGGCTTGAGCAGTGGCTGAAGCGAGGGCCGGGACTGCGGCCAAGGCGAGGATTAGGACGAATTTCATGCAGCTCTCCTAGCGGTACGAAGCCTGCGATCCTGTACTTCGCGGAGGAGAACGGGAAGCCACTGATACGGGTCGTTTCCATGCTGTGCGCGGATGGCGTCCAGCAGGGCCACGTTGTCCGTGGTGGCGGAGAGCACAGTGATGAAGTCGTCAAGGCCGGCGAGGTCGAGTTCGCAGATAGCGCTGGCCTGGCCCTGCTTGACCAGGAAACGGCGGCCGCCTTGGGCGCTGAGGCTGCGGACGATCTCGAACTCGGCCTCGCTGAGGCCGAAGCCGTCGACATATTCTTCCCTGACCGCCTCGGGGTTGGCCAAGAAGATCTTGGTGACACTCTGCTCGACCATGGTTCGGCCGATAGGGTGGCGCAGCACGTCAGAAGGACTCTGGGTGTCGAAGATGCCCAGGCCGTTCTGCTTGCGGATGGTCTTCTGCTTTTGCTTCGCGAAGTTGCTGAAGACCTCGTGATCCAGGGCCTTCCAGAACTCGGAGATGACGTAGATCAGCCGTTCGCCGTTGACCAGCTCTTCCATGACCTGCAGCAGGTACATCATGACCGGCGTGCGGACTTCGGGAAGGTCCAGGAATTCCGAGGTGTCGAAGCCGATGACGGTGGCCTGGTGGAGATCCAGTAGGCGGTCGTTGGCCTGATCGAAGACCCATCCAAGTGCGCCACCTTCGCACCAGCGTCCCAGACGCGCGTAGAGGCTGTTCTCGCCAGACTTGGGCAGGTTTTGTCGGATGGTCGAGAGGCGACGAAGGGACGTGGGCATCAGGGCCACCGACTTCACCGCATGAGCGATAGCGGCTTCGTCGCTCGGCATCAACGGCATAGCAGGTGATGCGACGCAAGTCCTGATGAGCTGTTCCCAGAACTGGATGCGAGCCGGGGTCGGTTCCCATTGCAGCGGATTGAAGCCGGTGGGCCTGCCATCTTCCAGGGTGAAGTAGCGGCCACCCAGTGCCCGGATGGCGATCTCACAACCGCGGTCGAGGTCAAAGAGGACAAGGCGCGGTGCTGGGGCCCACTTGCGCGTCAGCGTCAGCAGGAACATTTCCAGCGTCGTCTTACCAACGCCCGTCGATCCGATCAGCAAGGTGTTGCCAGGGAGCTTCTTGTCCTCGGAGTCTTCGTCCTCGGGACTGCTGTGCAGGTTCAGGTAGAACGGCTGGCCGGAGGGCGTGCGCAGCAGGGCGAGGGCTTCACCCCACGGATTCCCATCGCGCTTGCCGCAGGCGAAGTTGTGCGCGCTGGACAGGGCTGCAAACGCTCGGGATGACAACTTGGCCTCCCGGGGGCGCCAACGCCAGTTCCCGGGCATCTGGGCGAACCATGCCGCGTCAGCGACCAGGTCCACGGGCGCCAGCTGAAGGCTGGAGGATTCGCCGACGGCACCTATCGCTTTGCCGGCTCTGCGGCCGGCGTCGGAGACGGTGTCGCCGAACACGACCAGGGAATAGTGGTACTCACCCATGCAGAACTGACCGTCGCCAAGTTCATTCAACGCCACATCCATCTCGGCGATCTGGCTTGCCACGACGTCGTCGCTGGCGATCAGCTGGTCCCGCTGCAGCTCGAGGGCGCGCATGGCCTCGCGCCTTGGAAGGATGGAGAAGCTTTGTGTCTCGATGAATTCGCTGCCTTCGTAGAGGAGGGCATCGAGGACGCCAGGTTCCACCGCGTCGGCGTATTCCTTGATGTCGACCAAGGCGGCGTAGCGTCGCTCGTCGCCATGGCGCAGCTCCAGTTTGTCGCCTCCGAAGCTGAGGCGCGTTGTGGGCAGGGCCCGGTACAGCGGGCCGGACGCCAGGGGAACGGGACGCCAGCGACCATTGACCAGGTAGCCAAGGAACTCGGCCACCTCGGAGAATTCACGATCGTTCTGGCGGCGCGGGCCCAGCAGTCGCGGGCCGAATCCCCGCAGCACGCGGTTGACGAGGGCCGACCGCTCCTCCATGGCGCGCAGGGCATCAACCTGAGCTTCCGCGATGGCTGCGCGTGAGCGTAGTCGCGGCTGTAGGGCCCGGGTGATCTTGGAGATGTTGGGGCGGTAGATCAGCGTCAGATAGAGTTCGTTGCTCATCATGGGACGCTTGTTCAGTGTCGCCTGATAGGCCTGCGACAGGTCCTGAGCAAAGCCTAGCTCTTGCGGGTCCTGTAGGGCATCGGTGACGAAGCGATGCAACCGGTGAGTCCAGATGGCCCATTGGCCCCCTGAGAGGTTTCGTAGCAGGCTGCACAGCGCTTCATGCCGGTCGATCAGCTGTTGCTGGTCGCTGCATTCGAAGTTCACGCCATCGAGGCGCCAGACCCGCAGATAGTCACCGCCTCGGGTGATGACGTCGTGGGGCGTAACCATCGACGAGAAGGGGACGAAGGCCGCGAGGGAGTTCTCATTCCGCGCCTGAGCCCACAGTCGCGGACGAGCAGCACGGCTGCTAGTGATTCGGGCCGCCTTGGGCGAGCCTTCAAAGATGCCGAGCATTGCGGGCTCCCCTGTAGAGGTTGGGCGCGTAGCTGCGCGCCTGCCAAAGGCGACGATTGCGGTCGCGCTGGCGCAGCCGCAAGGCGATGAACATCTGGTGGAAGCGCTGGTCATCCTTGTTGGTGACGATGCGCATCCACAGCAGCGTCGGCAGGATGGAGAGCACGACGGCAAGGGAGATCCACCAGCTGAGAAGGGCGCCGCCCCACATGATCAGCAGCATGCCGGTGCCGAACAGCACCACCAGCGGAACCAAAGGTATGCCCAGCTTCATAGCCGGGCGGGTGGCGCCTTTGTAGATCGCTTCGCCTTGCACGGTGGACTCGCCGAAGTCAGTTGACGATGAAGGCGGCGAAGGCGGACGCGCCGCCAATCAGGGTGCCGCCCATCAGCACGTTGGCGACTTCAGACAGGCGGGCGCCTTGGAAGATCATCTTGAAGCCGGCCCACATGATCGCGATCGTCACAACGGCGACGGCGATCGTCACCAGGATGGTGCTGACGTTGGTGACCGTGGTGTTGATCTTCTGGAAGCCCTGGGCCATTGCAGCCCTCTGAGAGATGGCCAGCGCCAGCACGGGGAGCGCAGATGCTGCGCAACGAAATTGGTTGAAGCGTTTCATGTCTTCTCCTTGAATGGCGTAGTGGTTGAGGTGGGGGTGGGGAAAAAGGTGGAAGCGGAACGGGACGCCGCGATGACTCGGTGCACGTAGCCGTGCTGGAACCCGGTGGTGAAGTTGCCGCTGTAGTAGCAGGAGAGGGCGCGCCGCAAGGTCGCCTGCTGGCCCTGCGCGCCGACCGCCGCCCGGTCGAAGCAGTCGCCGAGGACTGCCTGCATCGCAGCAAGGTTTGCGCATGGTTCAAAGGCCGATTCGAGGGACAGGCCTAGGCGGCCGAAGTTGCGGACGTTGATCTGCCCCAAGCCGACGCTGAAGTCCCAGCCTGCCTTTTGGAGTGCCCGGGCCGTGGCAATGGCCTCAGCGTGATGGCGCGGCTGGCGGTCCAGCTGGCCACCGACGACGCCGATAGCCCAGGGATTGAATGCACTCTCGACGCGGACCAGGGCTTGAGCGGTGCCGGCGTGGATGCCCGGCGCGCAGGTCATGGCAAGGGCGAGGAAGGCGGACGCGTCCATGGGCGCGCCTCAGGGCGAGGGGACCGGCGGCACCGGGTTCGCGGCGAGCCAGGCGGCATAGTCGTCGTCGAAGCGGCTGTCCCAGCTGCCGAGCTGGTTCTTCGCGGCCGGGCTGTATTCGGTGACTGAGTCGCCAACCGGGCTCCACCAGGTTCTCGTGAAGGGGACGCCCTGGATCGATACCGTGATCGCGCCGCTGAAGTCGCAGTTGTAGATGGGGCCGTTGGGGCCTTGAAAGGTGCGGATGTATTGCGGCGGGCAGTTGCCAGGGGCACTGGCCCAGGTGTGACTGGAGGTATTGCCGGCTCCGCCCATAGAGCATCTTGGGAAAGGTCTGCCTCTGGATAAGTCGTGAAGGAGCTGTCGCACGGTAGGTACGCACTCCGGGATGGAGCGCCAACTCGGGGCCGCAAGGCAAAGAAGTACCTCACAACCATCGACAGCGTGGGCCGTCGCGCACGCTGAGAAGAGCGCTATCAGGGCAACGAGCTTTGCTGCCGCAGAGCGAGGCAGATCAAGCGCTGACGCGAGGCGCAGTCCACCTAGGGCAGTGAGTGGTTTCATCGCGGGTCTCCAGGTAGAGGGAACCGGTTCGTCTTCGTCGAAGCAACGCCTTTCTTCGAGAAGAAATTTAGGTTCCGTACCCGCCAGCGCTCGCGATGGATTGCGGGAAAGATTCAGCGAGGTTGTAGAAATCACTCGCCGTAGATCAGCTGACCAAGCCAAATCGCCTGCGACATCTCGCTACCGGCGCGTTGTCCGGCTCGAGGAGAGCTAGAGGACGCTCTTAACCTTCAAGGCAAGCGATGGCACGTTGCTTAGCCGCTGCCGGTGCCGCTTTCCAGACAAGGAGTAGCTCTGCCGTCGCATTGTCATCGGCATAGAAGAAGGCCACCGATACAGAAAGCACCTCCGCCAGCTTGCACGCAATTTCGTACCTAGGTGCGTGCTTGCCGGTTTCGTATTGGCTGATGCGCGCACTGGCGGAGAACTCATCAATGCCGGCGCTCGTAGCCAATGCCTCTTGGCTGATGCCCATCCGCTCCCTTGCTTGACGCAGTCGCACGCCGAATACCGACGCGGGCGGTAAAACGGCTTTAGGAGCTGAGCTGGGGGTGGGACGAGGCACCCTAAGAGCTTCTTAGAATTTTGCTTGCACTTCTCTAAGACTTCCTTAGACTTTGGAGATCGGCGCGGCTTAGCGCGGTGGTCTTGTCGAGCTGGACTCGTGAAGCTCGAACTCTCGTGGGATGCGTAGCGAAATGAAGAACAGAAATTCCTCTGTCGCCGAGTTGGGCTGGCTGGATCACCCGTTGTGCACCAAATATCCAGTTGCCCACTTTCGTTCATGCGCCATAGATGTCCTGCAAGCCGGAAAGCCGCAGTCTCTAGGCATGCATTGGGCGGTCGGTGTGTTGCTCGATGGCCAGCTAGACCCACTTGGCGTATGGATCGAGGCTTCCGATCAAGAGCTTTGGCCTCGGGTATTCCGAGAGTTAAACCGTCGTGGTGTCAAAGACCTTCGATTCGTTTTCAGCAAACACTCTCAGCTCTTCTCTGACGATCTGCGACAAGTTTTCCCCAAAGCGCTTGCGCTCCCGACAACCACCTCTGAGGGGCCTCCTGCGGCACCGTGTCATTCGATTTCCGATAGCGTTCTTCGTAGGGCTTTTACAGACTGCAGTGCCGCCGAGCGGCTGCACGAAGGCATGGACTGTCTTGTCAAGCGGCACAAATGTTTTTCAGACGAGAGCGCAGCTGCGACTGCGTTCGCCAATGCGCTGATTCGCTATGACCGCGAAATCTGTAGTGCAGCGTGAATGACCGCAAATGTTCAGTGCGCGCTGTCGCGTCAATAGACAACACCTCGCGCCCTTTTCGAACTGACGCTTCTATGACTACCAACTGGCGGGCCGCTTTTTCGCGGATAAGAGCTGCCCTGGTGAGGCGTGGGCGATCCGAACAGGATGCCGACGACTTCGTGCAAGAGGCCTGGGTGCGTTTGGCTTGCTACGAGCAGGATCGAACGGTCCAGAAGCCCGAAGCTTTCCTGATGCGGGCTGCGCTCAATCTCTCGATCGATGCCCACCGATCCAGGTCCACCCGTGGGGAAGAACTCGTGCTGGACGAGGTTGTCATCATTGACGCGGCACCCGGGGCGGAGGATGTGCTGCTTGCCCGCGAACGGATGGCTCGGCTCGGTGTCTGCCTTGGGCGCCTCAGCGAAAAGACGCGGGAGATCTTCCTGGCTCATCGGGTGGACGGCGCGACCTATCAGCAGATTGCAAGGTCTCGTGGCATCAGCATCAGCACTGTGGAGAAGCACGTCGCCAAGGCCATGCTGCAACTTTCCACTTGGATGGAGGGCTGGTAGCGGGCGTTCTTTCGCGGGAGGAGCCAGGCAAGCGCGAGTTGTTGGGCCTGCTCGCGGGTGATCGCTCTAGGCGGCTTGCTCTGCCGTCAGCTTGGCCAACTGGTTGGCTACGGCGCGCCCCACTTTGAATCCGTAGGCCCGCCAGTACTTGTAGAACTCGTCGCGGGTGCTGAACTCGCCACGGCCTTCTCGCAGCGCCTTCAGGTCCAGCACGGCCCCCAGGTACTCACGTGTTGTCGAAGAGCGCTGCTTTGATGCGACCTTCCAGGATTCCTGGACGATGACCTCCAGATCCGTGACGCGCGACAGGGAGTTTGTATCCAGCGTGTAGATGACCAGCAGCGAGATGTGGGCCGTGTAGTCGCCGAAGGGGCGGAACGTGCCCGGCCACTTCATTTTTGGGTATTTGAAGAAGGTGTTGCCGGTGTAGAGCGAAATGCGGCTGTGCGTCTGTTTGCCGTTGGTTGCCCTGCGGGCAACCTTAACGTCGACAGCGAAGATTCCTCCACCGAAGGCGTCGCCTGAGACCTCCAGGTCGGGATATGCACGTTCGCCGCCACGGGTGCCAACGGCGCCGGGCAGATCCTTCAGCTTGTCGAGCAGATAGCCGACGATCGAAACTTCCAGCACGTTCGCCAGCGCTGCGGATTCCTTCGGCAACGCCGAAAAATGTCCACGCTTTTGCAGCAATGCAGCCAGCTCGTCGGCGTCGTTGGCAACGAGGGGCCAGGAGGCACCCTCGTGCGGCACCTTGTGGTAGATCGCATAGGGCTTGACCTCGTAGCCCTTGCAGGCGTCACGCAGCCACTCAACAAATTTCTCGGTCACGAGGCTTCCTCTCCCTCTTGTTCGTTGCGCGCCGGCTCCAGCCGATCCAGTTCAAGCAACTCACCGGGCGAACAGTTCAATGCAACGCAGATGCGTGCGAGCGTCCTCAGCGTAGGGTTGTAGTCCCGGCGAGAGGCGAGCGACTCGATCGTCGACAGTGCGATTCCTGTCATTGCCGCGAGTCGGGCGTAGGTGACCCGTTCGCCTGTCAGCGTCGCGTGACGTTCGACAACCTCCTTCAGCTTGACTCGAAGGATGGCATCTTCTTGTATTGACAATACAACCTCTTGCGGGTACTCTTCCTGCATTATGGTCGGGCGCTTCGTGTGCGCAGGCCAGTTGAATACGGGGCAAGAAGTTTGAAAGCGATCAGTCTTTTCACCGGCGTCGGGGGGCTCGATTTCGGGTTCGAGGCCGCAGGTTTCGAGACGTCTGTGGCCGGTGACTTTGATCGCGTCGCTTGCGACACCGTCAGCATCAATCGGCCGTGGCCTCTCCTGCGAGGTCCGATTGACGACTTCAGCTCGAACACCATCCTCAAGACAGCCAGGCTCTCCCAAGGGGAGGCAGACGTTCTCATCGGTGGGCCGCCGTGCCAGCCGTTCTCAAAGTCGTCGTATTGGGTGAGCGGGGACTCGAAGCGCCTGGACGATCCACGCGCCGACACGCTGGCGTCCTACCTGCGTGTTCTCGGTGACGCGCTGCCAAGAACGTTCTTGCTTGAGAACGTTGCCGGCCTTGCCTTCAAGGGCAAGGACGAGGGGCTGCAGCACCTCCTGAACGGAATCAAGAAGATCAACCGCAAGCATGGGGTCAAGTACAACGTGTCCATTGCGAAGTTGAACGCTGCAGACTTCGGCGTACCGCAACGCCGCGAGCGGGTCTTCCTGGTGGGACACCGAGAGGGCAGGGCCTTTTCGTTTCCTGACCCGACCCATTGCGAACCGTCGCTTGCAGGGGAGTCGGGACTCGAGCCGTATCGGACGGCTTGGGACTCCATCGCCGATCTGGTGGATGCACCGCTCGAAGAGGGGCTGGCGATGACCGGCAAATGGGCCGACTTGCTGCCCTCGATTCCGGAGGGCGAGAACTATCTCTGGCACACACCCCGTAGCGGTGGACTTCCTTTGTTCGGATGGCGCACGCGGTACTGGAGCTTCTTGCTCAAGCTGGCGAAGAATCAGCCGTCATGGACCATTCAAGCGCAGCCAGGCTCTGCTATTGGACCGTTCCACTGGGCCAATCGGCGCCTCAGTGAAGCTGAACTGTGCCGCTTGCAGACGTTCCCGGACGGGTTGCGTTTCGACTGTGGCCGGACGGATGTCCAGAAGCTGGTCGGCAACGCCGTGCCGTCATTGCTCGCTGAAGTCCTCGCGCGATCGATCCGATCACAGCTGCTGGATTCGCCGCTGGCCGAGCCTTTGCGTCTCATCCCGCCCAGCCGGGGGGCGCCGCCCCCACCGGAAAAGGTCAAGTCGGTGCCGAAGAAGTTTCGCGAGCTGATCGGTGACCACGCCGACCACCCCGGCACAGGCCTCGGTCAAGGGGCCAAGCGACTCGCCGCAGGCGAGCTTGTATTGGGCACCGAGGCCTGACGCGTTGTTTGTTCCATCCTTGAGAAGTTGGCTCCAGTCTGCGCCTCCGTCACGACGGACGCGGTTGTCAGCTGATTTCTGGTCAGCGTCTGCGCTGCTGGGTGCAGCCCGTGTTGTCTCCAATCGCGATCGAGAGGCCAAACGGGACAGAGGTGAGGAAGGCAATCCGCGAGCCGACCTTTTCGGGGCGGCTTCAGAGTTGCTGCACTACCGAATGATCAGTGCTTTTGGCAGTTGTCAGACGCCAGAATCGTCGGCCGTTCGTCAAGCTGCGACAGACGGGTTGGCCTACATGCGAGACCACTTGTTCGTTCGAGGTGGCGGGGCAGGTGCTGGTTCAGACGCGCCTGATTTCTTCACGCTTGACGGGGGCGCCGATGGCTCCATCGATGCGAAGTCGTTCGACTTCATGGAGAAAAAGGCGTTCTTTGCCATCAATGAAAGCAAGCACAACGGCCTTGGGCGGCATCGCTCGCAGTATTTTTGCATGCTGTGTCCCCCGTTCGCCTCCGAGGCCGTTGTCGCGCTGGTCCCGTATGACGAAGTTGATGGGTGGGAAACGAATGCGCTGGGTGGCGACGATCCTGCCAAGGTGTTGAAGATTGGTTCCTTCGTCCGGCAGTTCATTGCTGCCGATATTCGGATGACATCTCTGGCATCGCCAACGCCGCCGCACCCGCGCGAAGCTGTCCTGGCCTCGATGAGCCACGCTGGACTGGGTCGGAAGATGATTGGCAAGGTTGCTGGAGAGGCGCTCTCCTATCTTCAGGAAAACGGCGAGACCGGCGATCAAGCGCTCAACGATGTGCTGTCAGTAGCGAACAGCGACACGCTCGGTCGCATGGCGTGATCGCAGCACAGGCGGAGCCTGTCTCGGAAATCCGTTTCACCGCCAGCGGGACAGCCTTCTTTCCGGGCGCTGTCATACTGTCAATTCAATCGTCGATGCGTCTGTGGCCGCCCGTCGTGCCATGACTGGTCCCGGTGAGGCCGTCTGCTGCGCTTGCTGCGATGACTTTGGTGGTAATCGCAGAGGCGTCCATCAGTGTGGGAAGCACCTTGGACAGCACCCAACCATGACTGCGTAGATAAGACTTGCCATTCGCAGCCATGCGCCACGGCAGCGTGGGATCGCCTGACGGCGTGAAGGTACGGACGAGCTTGCCGCCCCGATATTGTTCTATGACGAAGTCGGCGTTCTTCACGAAGTTGAGAATGGATTCGGTTCGAGCCAGCCCATATCGCCAGCATCAACGAGACAAGCAGAACATTTGATGCTCGGTCTTGGGCGTTTTCGCAGACGTGGAACGGCAACGCGACCCAGCGCCTTCCCGTGAAGCGACAGCGAAATGTGCTCGGCGTCCCGGGTTGGTCAGACTCGCTGGAAATGACCGGGAAAGTCGATGACGACATCCTCATCATCAACGAAAAAGTCTCCTGATGGCGCCGGGGCGCCTACGGACTCCACGCGGTAGTGCCTCTCGTCCAGTCTCGTGTAGACCTGCGCCAGCGAGCGCGCCGTCAGGGATGTGCCGTCGATCCAGACCACACGAACCTCGCGGCGCTCACCGATGGCCAACCGATCCCGTCGAATTGGGAACGTCTTCGTGAATGGTGTCGGCCATATGTCGATGCCCGTGCACCCGTCCAACCCTTCGATCGGATTGCCGCAGCGGTCCTTCCACGTTCCGGTGCGGTCCGCTCTGAGGTGCAGCGATCGCCCTGTTTGTGAATCTTCGCGATGCAGCTCGAATGTGGCATCGTGAAGGCGCCATCGCGAGTTCCAACGCAATCGATAGTTCAGCCGAACGAAACCCGAGGCCTCATCCGGTGCGATGACCAAGCCATCGGCCTGTCCGTCCGAGACCAGAAGATGTTCGACACCCACGCCGGGACGCGCATCACTCCACCGCGGAATCCATCCAAACGCACGACTGGCTTGTGACAACGGCTGCTCCCTCGAATCGACCACTTTGGTGGGCATCGCTTCACGGATGCGAAACGACCGCGAAACGTTGCATTGGACGGCAGCAGCCGGGCGCATGGGCCTGACGCGGCCGCCGAGATCTCGTAGTCGATCTTCGAGCGGGGCGGGAAACACGGACGTGTTGACTGACACCCTCGCGCGTCTTTTTCGTCGTGCCGGTTGCTCACGCCACAGCTATCAAGTCGGGACGCAGTTCGCGGATCAGGAGCGGCACGAGACGCGCCCTCCCGGAGAGGCTGGCCTGCCGGTGAACGCTCGTCTGGCGCGGTGAACGCTCCTTGCGGGTAGTGCTGCTTTCCTCAAAGAGAAGGCCGATCTACGGATTCTCGGCAGCCAGTGAGGAGGTGCAATTGCGGTCCCTGTACTCAAATCCCTTACGAATCAAAAGGCCGACGCGCAGGACTTGGTGACGGCAACGATCTTCCCCTCATCAAAGTCGCTGCTCCCGTCTATGGCCCGTACCGTCTGCTGGACTCATTGTTGGAATCTCGACCAACCGGGCGTCGGAAGCGAGCATCTGGTGATCTCCGATGGACACGCGGACGGCGCGTTGGTGGCGCCGGGCAGGGTTCAGTCACTGTTCAGGCTCGGCTACCGCCTGAGGTGGGACGAGAGTTGGCGCTTGTATAGCGTCGCGCTTTCGCTCGTTGAGCGGAGCCTCGATCCACCGAGATACCTGCACTTGCGAGCCGATGGCTGGGGGCGATGGAAAGACGACTGCGGCAACGAGCTGGGCATGCTGAGCGGCTGCCTGGACGTCGATATTTGGCCCACGCCCTTCACGCACAGCCTGCCGATCCGCCGCAGGCGACTGGATATCGGTAAGCGCTTCGAGACACGTGTCGCCTTGATTGACGGCGCGACCTTGAGCGTGCAATCGGTCCGGCGAGCCTATACGCGGCTCGACGCCAACCGTTACCGCATCCAGTCGCTAAGCGGGCCGATTTTCGATACGACCATCACAGTGGATGAAGACAGCATCGTCATCGATCAACCGGGCTGGTTCCGGCGGATCTGATACCCGAGCATCGCCGTGGTGGGCGAGGTTGTCAGCTCTGACGCTGCGACAAGGTGGCCAGCAAGTAGAGCCGTAGCATTTCCCGCAGTTCGGCCTGAGCGGCGCGAGCTGCGGTGGCCGATTCCGCCGCTGGGTCGTCGCTGAGCGCTACTGCGCTCTTCATCACTTGTTGAACGACGGTCGCGATGGCTGTCAGCCTCGCCTTGCCGAGCCGTGGGGCGTGCGGTGCAAGGATGGCAGCGAGCTGGACGCGCATGCTCTTGCGAACGTCAAGGACGACACCCTCCGGTACGCCAGGCGTGTCTATCAGGCGGGCGAAGGACGGATGGTTCGCGCGAAAGTCGATCAAGGCGCCGGCGAGTCGAGTGGCGAGTTCTTCCACGCTCCAATCGGGGCTGGCCTCAGCCATGTTCGCGAGTCTCAAGCTCAGGTCAGCGGACTGCTGCGCGACGACTGCCTGGGCGACGGCCTCCTTCGTAGGGAAGAACTGGTAAAGCGAGCCGATGGAGGACTCGGCGGCGGCCGCGATCTGCGTGGTGGTTGCCGCGTCATAGCCCTTGTCCGCGAAAACGCGAGCGGCCGCGCTTAGCAGCACTTCGACGCGAGCGTGGCCGCGCTGCCGCCGGGGCGTTCGCGCCTTTTCCACCTCGCTTGACTTATGTGAGGATTCATTCATAAACTTTGATTCATGAGAGTTTCCTCATGAATTGGATCTCCAATGCTAAATCCCTCTCAAACCGCACTGGTTCTCGTTGACCTGCAGCAGGGCATTCTCGGCTTCGGTCAGGCACCGCACGCGGCTGCGGACGTCGTCCGTCGGGCTGCCGTCATGGCAGATCGATTTCGCGGGCAAGGTGCGTTGGTGGTTCGGATTAAGGTGGGTTGGTCCAACGACTTCGCCGACTTGCTGAAGCAAACCACCGATCAGGCGGCGCCCTTGCCGGTCGGAGGTTTGCCTGCGCATTGGTGGGACGATCCCGCCGAGCTGCCGACGCTGCCCAGCGACGTTGTCATCGTCAAGCGCCAGTGGAATGCGTTTCATGGCACAGAGCTGGACCTGCAGTTGCGCCGCCGTGGCATCTCGACGCTGGTCCTGGGCGGCATCGTCACGCACATTGGTGTGGAGGGGACCGCGCGCGCGGGTTGGGAGCAGGGCTATCAGCTCTACATTGCAGAGGATCTGTGCAGCGCGCCGGTTGTCGGTCCGCATCTCGCGTCCTTTCAGTACGTGATGCCACGTCTGGGGCATGTTCGACCATCGTCCGAGATCGAACTCGGTTAGCGGCCGTGGGCAAGAGGGATGTAGTTGGCGGCGCTGAAGTCGCCGCCGAAATCGGAAGCTGCAGCGTCTAGATCTGGTTTCAAGCTACGACCCCCGTGGTGGCCAGAACGCTCGGGACTTCCTGCAGCTTGGCACTGACGCCGGCTGGAATGGCAGCTTGGTCGTTGACGACTTCAATGGGTACAAGCAGTGCTTCGACGCGGGCGTGACCGAGGTCGGTTGCATGGCCCGCGCCCGACGTCGTACTTGCCCGGTCATGGTGGGCGTTTGGGAATCAAATCCTGTCCGCCCACTGTAGGCGCCCGCCAAACACACCTTGACGGTGTTCTCAGCCCCTCCTCGGTTTTTCCCATCCCCTTTTATAAAAGAGGATGTGAAATGGCTTCTCCAGAGTGCGGCGCGATCTCAGTTTGGCGGGGACCAGCGATGCGGCAGGAGTTCGCTGATCCTGCGCGCCGTCTGCAGCGGTAGGCGCTCCAGTACATCACGGCGATAGGCGCAGAGATCGTGCCGGTTGATGGGAGCCGAGTGCTGCACGCGCATGACGGCCGCAGCCGGCTTGCCCGCGCGCAGACTGCCGGCGAACAGCCAATTCGACCTCCGATCAGCCGTGCGAAGGACGGATGGGCGAACTCCTATCAATAGTGGGGCTTCAATACCGAGAAATTCGTGACAGGGTCGCGATCGACGAAGCTCGGCGAGTCATCTATCGATGTGTTCAGGGGGGCCAGGATTGCGCTAAAAGCTCGTGTTGTACAGCCAATCCACGTAGTGAACATCCGATGCGGTGGAGCACCTGGCAGACACATTCACATCTCCCCAAGTGCTGTAGTCGAAATATTGTGTTCTTGTTGCTCGAGGTGGGATGTCTAGGACCAAACGCCCCCGCGCCAGATGGTCGTTCATGTACTGCTCAAAAAAAACTCGGTACTGTCTGGTGCTTGACGAATTCCGAATGGACACCCTCACTCTCCAGCCTGATGGGGACTGTGAAACAGTCAGCCCGCTTGGCATGCATGCCCATCCTCCGGCGTTGGTAGTGCTGGAGTCTGTCTCTTCAGATGGCACCTTCAATGGCTGTGCTGCGCTTCCGTCGGCAAAGACTCGGTAGCTTTGATCTTTCACGTCTACGACACCAGACGCGTCCCTTGAGACGCTGGTCAGGGTGAGAACGGCCTGCCCAGGCTGCTCAGCTTCCAGACGATACGTTGTGGTGGCCTGCAATTCACTGCTTGCCGAACTTGGGCTGGGTGCCAATTCCCCGCTGGAACCTGCTTGTGCAGTTGCCGGAAGTTCAAGCTGAGAGGCGCTTGCTGTCGTTCCGGATTGCGCGCCCAACGGATGCACCGTGGCGCCTGTGCCGAGCAGCGGCGACATTGATTGCGCCAATGGAAATGCTGTGTCGTCTTGCTTCGGGTCTGAGCTGCCGCCCCCGCCGCAGCCAGCAACCGCAAGCGCGAAAGTGAGAGCCGCGATGCGGGAGGGTTGATGAGCGTACTTCATGGAAATTAACTGAGACTTAAAACGCCTAATCTAAGTCGCGTTGAATCCAATGCACAGTACGAATGTCAGTAGAAACCCCTGAAGGATCTGCGCGGCGCCCAGGTTGTCGGTCCGCATCGCGCGTCGTTCCAGTACGTGATGCCGCGCCTAGGGCATGTTCGGCCATAGTCCTAGATCGAACTCGGTTAGCAGCCGTCGGCAAGAGGATGTAGTTTGGGGGGATTGACGTCGCTGGCGGCGCCGAAAGGTGCAGTCTCTCGACATGGTTCGAGGCTAAGGATCCTCGTAGTTGATGGCGTGCCGATGCGCAACGCTGCATACGTGGACGTCCCTTTGGCATCTCGGGTATCGTGCGGCGGACCTGGTCGTCGCGAGCCCTCATTGCGAGCTGCTATGTATCGTTCGTCCTCCTTTTGCGGAAGCTGGATCTGCACCGCCTTTCTTGCAGCCATCTCGTGCTGTGCTCAAGCGAGCGGCAGCGCCACCGAATTCTTGGCGTTTGTGCACGTCAACGTGGTGAGTCTGGCGAAGGACGGCGTGCAGCCCGATCAGACGGTTCTCGTCCAGAAAGATCGGATCGTTGCGGTCGGGCCGGCGGTTGTCGTTCCGAAAGATGCTCGCGTCATTGACGGGAGGGGACGCGCTTATTTGTCGCCCGGGCTGGCGGACATGCACGTTCATTCCGACACGCGTGCGGACATGGCGGTCTATCTGGCCAACGGCGTGACTTCCGTTCTGAACATGGGCGAGGCGGCGAACGGTTTTGTTGGCCGTACCAAGCCAGCCGCGAATCGGGGCGAGACTCCTTCTCCGCATATATACACCGCGTTTCGCGTGGACGGATCTCCTCGCTATGGCAGCTTCGTCGTCAAGACGCCGGAAGAGGCGCGCTGGGCCATGCGGCTCACGAAGGCCAACGGACATGATTTCATCAAGGTCTACAACGATTTGTCGGCTCCATGCTTCGAAGCTCTGATTGAAGAGTCTAAGAAGCCTGAGGGTCTGCCCGTCATCGGGCACGGCGTCGAACAGATTGGCCTGACTCGCCAGCTCGCGTTGGGCCAATTGATGGTGGCGCACGCCGAAGAGTTTTTCTACACGGTGTTCACGCTTGAGAGCGGGCTCCCACCGACCTGTGCGCCGAATAGCGGTCAAATCAGCCGCGTGGTGCAGATGGTTGCGCAGAGCGGAGCCTTCGTGACGGCGGATCTGCAGACCTACGCGTCGATTGCCGCTCAATGGGGAAAGCGCGGGAGTGTTGAAGCCTTGCTTCGCGCTCCGGAGTCCCGCTACCTGTCACCCCAAGATCGCCTGTCTTGGCTGCGCGAAGACTATGGGGACAAGCAGGGCAGCTTGGCAGACAGGTCGGCTTTCTTGGCGAAGTTCGTCAAGGCGATGAGTGATGGGGGCGTGCCTTTGATCACGGGCACGGACGCGCCGGCCATTCCCGGACTCGTTCCAGGCTTTTCCCTTCACGACAACCTCGCTCGACTCGTGGAAGCCGGCCTCTCGCCTCAACAGGCCATGATTGCGGCGTCGCGCACGCCGGGCGAATTCATCCGGAATGCTCAACCCGCAACCGTGCCCTTCGGTGTGATCGTCGAAGGTGCTCGGGCGGATCTGCTTCTTACAGCAGCAAATCCGCTTGAATCTATCGGCACTTTGAAGGCGCCAGAGGCAGTGGTGGCTGCCGGACGCTACTACGCTCGCGCCGAGCTGGATGCAATGTTGAAAAAGGTCGCTAGCAGCTATCAAGCAGCTGCCGCGAACTGACCAAGGCCCGCGGGCGAGCTCACACACTCGTAGCGCTGCCGGCACCGTGTTCGACCTAGCTCCGTGGCTGCATCGTCTACAACGATCCCTCAAAAGGGAAAGTTGATTTCGACGCCGTTGCCGGCCGGGTCTTGGAAGAAGAACTGATGCTGAAGCGCGCGAGCAGAATGGACCTCGGTGAATTTGACACCGTGTGCTCGCAGCTTGGAGGCCGTGCCCTCAGCATCTGTACCGGAGAAGGCGGTGTGGTCAAAGGTCGTAGGCGCAGCTGGATTCACATGTGTCCGTTGCGGTTCGTTCGGCAACTGCTCTGATAGATGCAGCACTGGCTGATCACCCGCGTAAAGCCAATACCCTGAAGTGCCGAAGTTGGGGCGGAAGCCTTGCTCCAAGCCCAGCACGTCACGGTAGAAGTCGCGCAGCATGATGAGCATGTCTGTAGGCGCTCGAAGGTTGATGTGGTTCAGGCCGGAAATCATGTTTTTTCTGGAGTGCAAGGTTGTGCGCCGGAAGCCATCCGGCCTTGATGAATCGGATGCGCATCGACACTTGGCGACCGCATTGATTGCAGCGAAGACTCGTCAGTGACGAGTCGGATCGGAAGACGCCCTTGCTCGAGGCCTCGCTAGCTTCTACGAGGTTACGCTTGCAGCCTTTGAAAGCCTTCTACGATTCGCCGTAATCGCGCCATGCGAACGGTGGGCGCGTTGGTGAAGCAACTTGCCTGCGCGACACGACTTGAGATGCCTTTTCTAGAGCCATCTCGCTTTGATCTAGCCTTCTGAAAGCGATCTACGTCGACCCGTAGTTGCGGTCTTGCGGCGGACCGACACCATCACGCAACAGCAATGAGTACCGCGTTGCGGTGAACGCTTTCAGGATTCGGAACCGCATGAGCTGCTGCTGATTTTTTATTGTCACTTTGAACGCCGATGAAACGATCAAGCCGTCGGTGGGCGGCTGACGCTCATCGCATGCAGAAAACAGCAGCCTTCGGTGGGAGCGCTATTTCTCCGGCATTGCCGGTGAGGTTTTACCGATTCAATACTGAGAAGCGCCCATGCAAATTCATCCGCTGTCATCAGCAGACTTTGAACGCGTAGCACCTGTTGTTGACGAGTGGTGGGGTGGCCGTCCCGTGCGCCATCTCGTGCATCGATTGTTCTTTGAGCACTTTTCGTCCACCAGCTTCGCGCTGATTGATGCGGGTGAACTCATCGCCTTTCTCATCGGCTTTCGATCCAAGTCTCAACCTCACGTGGCTTACATCCATTTTGTCGGAGTGGCCCCTTCCGCCGCCACCGGCCTGAGGTTCGCGCCGGATGCGAATGCCTGCGCGACATCGACCGGCTTTGGCGCACCCCTGGTGCCGACGAGTGCGATCGAGCCCCCCATCGCCACGGCGGAGTAAGAGCCGGCCAGTCCGGCGCCGATCTCGATGACGTGCTGGGCGCCGACTCCGTCTGTCGCCCGTCGGACCGCGACAGGCCAATCCGGATGCTCGTTGTAGTCGATCACTTCGTCGGCACCGAGTGCACGCAACCGTTTCGCTTTCGCGGCCGAAGAGGTGGTCGCGATGACCTTCGCGCCAAATGCCTTGGCGAATTGGAGGGCGAACAAAGACACGCCTCTCGCCTAGGCATGCATCGGACCCCTGGGGCAGGCGGTGCGAGCTATTTCACCGAGGTGGAACACGCGCCCTGGTTCATCGCTTCAGTCCACTCGGGAAAAGGTTCTGTCGCGGTGACGACGTAGCGATAGCTTTGGGGAAGTACGGGCTGTAGGCCCACCGCGGTGGGAGTCTCCAAACCGGGGGCGAGCGGACCCGTGAAGAGGGCGGCGAAAAGCCGGGCTCCACCCTCGCGCGGCGTCCACAGCGGTGAGGCACCGTAACCGTACGAGGCTGCGCATTTGTGATCGCCTTCCCTGCGGACGTAGGGTGGCGAGAAAGGCAGCCACTGGTGATCGCCGTCGATCGAATGCGCGAACGTGAAGAGGACGTTCCGTCGTCTGGCGTCGGAAGCATCGAGCAACGGCGCGTCCACCAATCGATTCACCTGGTCTGGAGGCAACAGGGCTAGGCGCGACAGGACCAGGGCGTTGCGCATCGGCGCGAATTTCTCGGGGTCCAGCATGCCATTGGCATCCAGGTGCATGTCGGCATCCAGGCGTTTTGACGCCGAGTCGATCACCAGCAGGGCCTTGCGTTGCGTGACCCTCGCGAACTCCTGATCGATGTCCGCCGGCGTGGGTTTCTGGGTGATCAAGGTGACGAGATCGTTCACGTACCTCGCGGCGCCACTCCGATCCAGGAGTTCCTTTTTCGCGGCGTCCGCCATGACTCGCTCGATCTCGCTCTTGAACTTCAGGAAGTGTCGATAGAGAGGCACGTCGTCAGCGATCGCCTCTTCAAGGCGTTCGAGGTCCGCCCTCAGGCTCGCGACGACATCCTTGACCGCGCAAGAGGAGTCGGCGATCGCCGGCGGCACGCCGAGGATCTTCCCGGAATCGCAGGAGGCCCAATGCTGGAGCGGTGGCAATGGGTCCTTGTGGTCCATCGCGTTCCTGATGGCCAGGCCGTTTGCGACGTAGTAGGCGTCCATCGCACTGTCCAGGCCGACCAACCAGTCTTTCAGGAGCGCTTCGGCGCCGTCTTCTCTCGTGAACTCGCCGAGTGTCTTGACGACGGACTTGAGCTGCGCGATCTGCTTGCGCAGATAGTCCCTGAGGTTTGCCAATACGTTAGCAGCCGCGTCAACTGTTTCGGACTTGACGCTGGCCAGGTCGTCGATATCTCGGCGCAACACGTTCGCTTCGTCGAGAAGGTCAGACTTGGATCCGCCTCGGATGGGTGCGTCCAGGATGATCGAAGAGGCGTCAACCTTGGACTCTGTCGCGAGTTCCAGCACGCGGCTCTTGAACGCCCGTACGTCCTCTCGACTTCCTCGCGCCGCTCGGCCTTGTTCTGCCGCGAGCACGTCAGCCGCCTTGAGGTTCCACTCTTTGTCGTTCAGCTCATCTTTGTAGCGGACCAGAGCATCCCTTGATGCTTGACGGAACGATGCAGTTGCTCCTCCGGTGCCGGCGCTCGTTGCGAGCTGCTCGCGAAGGGCGTAGATGGCGCGAAAGTGGGGGGCGCCGTTGGCAGCCCATTGCTTGGAGGCATCAGGGTCTTCGAGCCAGGCGCGGCGAAGCAGCGCGCCGGGAGGCCGCAGGACACCGTCGACGGTGATTTGCGCCGAAGCCCCCGGCATGGGTTGGCCATTCGGCTTGGTCAGCGGGGGCAGCTTGGTGCTGATGTAGCTCTCGATCAGGAAGTGCCGGCGTTCGACGTCGATCTCGTCTGTCAGCAGGTAGACGTCCCCCGAATACTTGTTGACGTAGGTGTGCGCGAAGATGTCGCTCGCCGCATGGACCAGCATCCCGAACGCGAAGGCTCGCTCGGCATCAGTCGATGCGTGTTTGACCAGTTGCATCAGCCATTCGCCGGTGCCCCATCCTCCGTTCTTGCCGCCGGGATGGATGGTCATCTGACCTTCGTAGATACCGGGGAAGGCATCGGGGCCGATGGCTCCGAGGGCGAAGGCCTCCCGGTTCTCCAGGATGGCCTTGCGCAGGCCCGGATCGACGGTCGCCGTCTTGGCGATGCCGCCAATCGAGAAAACGAGCTTGTCGGAGACTTCCAGCTCGTTGATCAACTTCTGCGCGATGAAGACATGGGTGTCGACCTTGAACGCAAGCGCCGAGGTCGAGGCGCACAGGCCCAGGAAAATGGAAGCAGCGAGCCGTCGGACTCGTGGAAGCTTGGACATCGGGACTCCCTGTCGGTTCGTTCTTGCCGACGGTCTCGTCGTGGCGACCGTTCGGTGCTCGACCGGAGCCGACCCGCGGCGGCCGTTCGAGCCTGCACAGGCTACCGACATCCGGCCGCGATGCGACTAGGAGTAAACCTGTGTCGAGCGCGGTACTGGGCGCTTTGCGACCGGTGCGGCCGATCTGCGCGAGCGGGGCCTTCGACGCGGAGCGATGTGGCAGGGGTCAGCGCTGCACTGGCGATGCGATTTTGTCCAGGATCATGTCGCCTGGTCGTTCGCCGGGACGAATTTGCCAGCCCGGCTTCAGATGCAGTGTCCAGGTCGGCGTTGTCGTGATCTCCGGCGCGGACGGTGCCGACACCTGGACGCTGGACCAGCCGTCCCCGATCAGAGCACCACCCCCGACTTCGAGGACACCCCAGTCGTCGCTGATCCGCAGCGTCCCATACACCGTGCCTCGATCCTTCAATGCGAACAGGTCGTTGGGATTGAACTGGATGCTCATGTGAGCGAAGGCTATGCGTAGCACGGGGCCGTCGACGAGCAGCTTTGTCCATCTCTCAGTCGTTGCCGCCCGCTTGTGGGCGGCCTCGGCTTCCTGGCTGCGGATGGCCTTGCCGCCATAGCGGGACTCGACGGCGGTGGTGGACACCTCAAGGCGCGTCGACAGGCTTTCTTTCAAGAGGTTTCCGAGGTCACTGTCGTCAGACAGCCGGCGCCGCCAGTTCGGGGCGAACCGGTCGAGGAGCAGCCCGTAGGCGGGCCCGGAGGCATAGGCGAAGTTGCGCACGTAGGAGTCGCTGGCCTCCGCCTTGGCGAGGGCCGCCGCGGCTAAGCGGGGGGCTGCGGACTTGGCTGCGAGGACGACGCCGGTGTACTGCGCCAGGCCTTCGTTCATCTCCAACTCGTTCTCCTGCTTGGCGGCCTCGGGAGAAAGGGCGCGGCGCGCTTGGCGAAAGCGCAGGGCGTCGATCGCCGCGGCCCGGCTGGCCTCGCGATCTTTGGCAGAGAGGGCAGCACTCAGGGCGCGCCATTCGAGGCGCATGTAGCCCCTGGCTTCTTCGGTTGCCAAGGACGCCACGATGGGCGAGCGCTTTGGTAGGCCGATTTCTTCCTGAATGCGGTGAAACGACTCATGGGTGAGAAGCGCTCGGCGTTCCACGGCGTCTTCCGGCAGCGGCCACATGACCATCGTCCAGTGAACACCGTCCCAGTCGGTCGCGGTGTTGGCGATCGTTTGGGAGTCGGGGATCTGGCCTTCATAGAGGTCGCCCTGTCGGGTCAACGCCCCGGAGGTGGTGTTGCGATCGGCCACCACTCTGCGGGTTTTGGGGTCGACGAAGAGGATGGGACCGCACAAATCGTGCTTCCAGAGTCGCCCGGCGTCCGTGTCGCAGATGGATTGGCGTTCGGCGATCGCCCGTGCGGCATCGGCCACGGTCAGTGGTGCAGCTTGCGTCTCGAACAAGAGGAACGCGGCGAGCGAGGCGATGAATCGTGCAAGGCTTCGGGACATGAGAGGGCTTTGAGTCGACGGCCGCATTCTGTTTCTCGCCGCCGGTGCAATGGCTACGAGCATTCGTAGTTGGAGCGGCGCCGCCGATCGCCATCATGCCTAGACTCGATTCACGATCGGAAAATCATGGGCACAGACGTCCGCTCCAGTAAAGGCTTCGGCGGTTTGGGTATCGACCTTGTGCGCGGCGGGGCGGCTGCGCTGGCGATGAGCTTGACAGTATTTGCCGTGCCAAAGGCGCCCGACGCGTCCGAAGAGTTGGTCGCGCGATCTCAGGCCTTGTTGGATGCGGTAGGAAAAGGAGACAAGCAGACCTGGGACCGCATCCTGGCCGATGACGGTCTGTTCTGCGACGAAGACGGCGTGGTTCGCGGGAAGGCGGAGATGCTCGCGCAGATTCAGCCGCTGCCGGCCAACATGAGTGGCAGCCTCCGCATCGCCAACCCCAAAGTGTCCAGAATGGGCGAAGTTGCGGTGTTGAGCTATGACGCCATGGAGCGGCAGCGGGTATTCGAGCAGCAGATCGAGAGCCGCTATCACACCACCGATACCTATCGCCAGATCTCGGGGCAATGGCGCTTGGTCGCGTCGCACACTTCCGTGCTGCCTGCCGAACCCAAGCCGACCGGCGTTCCGTCGCCGCTGACCGACTTCGTCGGAACCTATCGGCTCGGAGGCGATTCGTCCGTCTCGATCGGTGTTTCTGACCATGCGCTGGTGTCAACGCGAGGTGAACGCAAGGAAGTGCTGGTCTCCCTCGGCGGGGACCATTTCGGGCGGCCCGGGCGCCCGCGGGCCGAGCGGATCTTCATCCGCGACGGCAGCGGCAAGGTGACGTCTTTCGCCGATCGTCGAGACAACGTCGACCTCATCTGGACGAAGTCCAGCTGATCGCCTGCCACGGTGCGTGACGCAGGCCCCGCCCCTGATTTCGGAGATACGGAGATGACCTCTGTCGGTCTGACATCGAGTCGCCGCTTGATACTCGGCGCGCTCGGTGCACCAGCGCTGGGTCTGGTCGGCGCCCCTGCGCTTTCGGCGACCAAGGTCCTGGATGCACATGTGCATCTCTATGACCCCGCATCGCTTTCGCATCCGTGGCTCAGAGATGTCGGGCCTATCAATCACAAGATCGGCGTTGTGGATCACGCCGTCTCGGCACAAGGCGTCGTCGACGGCATCGTGTGTATCGAGGCGGCTCCGGTCATCGAGCGCTCCCTGGCCGAAGTGCGCTGGCTCAGGGAACAGGCGGCCGCTTCGCCGGCCATCCGTGCGATCGTCGCGCAGGCTCGCGTCGAAAGCGGCGCGAGCGTCGAAGCGGAGCTGGAGGCGATGGCTCCCTTCGGTTTGGTCAAGGGAATTCGCCGCATCGTCGGTGCCCCATTCCAGAAGGATCCGTTGTTCGCGAGCCGTCCGGGTTTGATTGAAGGCCTGCGGAGACTCGGCAAGTACGGGTTGTCCTTCGACTTAGCCGGAGTTGGGCCCGAAAACCTGGACCTCGTCATTCGGACGGTTCGCAAGTGTCCCCGAACCCTTTTCGTCCTGGATCATTCGGGGAGGCCTCTGATCGCCAAGGGGCAGCTGGAGCCGTGGCGGCGGCAGATCCGTGAGCTGGCGGCGATGCCAAACGTCTACTGCAAGCTTTCAAACCTCGCGCGCGACGCGGCGACGCCTAATGGCCGTCCTCAGGCGCTCTGGCAGAAATCGAAAGTCGAAGCGATTCAACCGTTCTTCGATGTCGCGGTCGATGCCTTCGGGATCGAGCGACTCATGTTCGGCTCCGACTTTCCCGTCGTCACGCTGAATCCTGGCGAGACGGTCAAATCCTCGGTGGACCTCTGCCGCGCGCTGCTCGCCGGAGCAAGTGATATCCAGAAGGAACGCTTCTTCTCCGGCACGGCCAGAGAGTTCTATCGCATCACGGCGTGAGCGATTGTTGGGGTGACAACCGGCGGGGGGGCTGCTCACCGCTCGCCGGAGCACCGGCTCAATCGCTGGCCGGTCAGCGTGGGCTTCGCGGCCCAGAATGCTCCTTGCTATGCGCGCTCTCAAGACGGTGATAGAGCGTATGGCGGGCGGAATGCTCCACGTCAACCAGAACGTGACGACTATCAAAGCCGCAAGCGATTCCCCAACTACGTGGAGTCGGCGTTGGCAGGAATTGCCAGAGCGCTTAATCTGACGCCATTGTCGATTGTGTCAACGGAGATGAATAAATCGATGCTCAAGCATGTATTGACCGTGGCGATTGTGCTGACATGCTCCTCTGAGGTTTTCGCGTCGCAACGAGAAACGGGATTACGTTTCGGGCTCAGGCCTGCCTCCCAGGGCGCGTCCGTAAATCAAGTGGTTCAGAAGCCGATGCTTGGCAGGAGCACGGGTCTCATACCCTGGTTCTTTCACCCAACTGCTAGTTGAGTCCCGAGCGCTGGTAAACGGTCGCCTCATGGGATTTCGCCCCGGTGGGCGAGCGCGTTGTCGGGCCGTGCGTCACAGACCGGTGTCGACTGACCTGGTCGCGCCGTCCGTTGCGACTGGGCCAACGTGGGTAACCATGCCATATCGGGCTACGTCGCTTGGTAGGGTGGCCAGCCCGTATATGCCTCTATCGTGGGCGCCTGAAATCGGCAAAGGGCGTCCTTAAGGCATGCAGCCCAGTTTCGAGACTGCACGACTTCGTCTGGATCCGAGAACGTTGCAGGACACGGCGTCATGCATGGAGATGGATCGCGACCCGGAGGTGACGCGACACGTCGCCGGCCCATGGTCAAGCCCTTCGGCGCATCGCGCATTGATCGAGAGCAGGACATCGGCGCGATACCCCGTCGGGATGGGCTACTGGACGATCCGCTGGCGCAGCGGTGCTGCTGCGGAATTCCTAGGATGGGTGTTTTTGGTCCCGAGGCCGGCCTTTGGGGACGAGGCTGAGATCGGCTGGCGCCTGGTTCGAAGCGTATGGGGCGCGGGCATCGCCACGGAAGCCGGTAGGCAGGTACTCGATCATGCGACGAGCACCCTACGTTTGCGCGGCGTTGTCGCGGACATAGAGGCTGCGAACAGCAGGTCGATCCGCGTCGCCGAGAAGCTGGGGTTGGCGCGCGGACGCTTGATCGAGGAAGTTGGTCGTTCAAGCTTCGAATATCGGCTCCGCCTTCCGTCCCTAGGCGTCAGGCAGGTTTGACTGCGCCAGCGTACTTCCGATCGCCTGGCGCGCTGACCGCTGTGCAGGCTGTCCTAGGGGACACACCTTAGGCGACTTTTGAGGGAGGCTAAGTTCAGCCTTGCTACGAGGTCTCGTATCCAGCGCGCTCTGCTGACCCTCATACGCTGCCGACCGTGTCAGGACCGCGGAGAAAAGTAGGGCGATGGAATCGGATTTGCAGGTGCGGGCGTTGATGGGTCGGACTGCGCTGATCACAGGCGCCGGGTCCGGAATCGGGCGTCACTTGGCGATTGCTCTTGCGGCGAAGGGAGCTATCGTCACTGTGGCGGGACGGCGACTTGCTGAACTCAAGGAGACAGCGGTCGAAATCGAGCGTTCCGGGGGTGACTGTCATGTGGTGCAAGGCGACGTCACGGATGAAGACAGCGTGCGATCTCTGGTGGCCAAGGCGCAAGGCCCAAGTGGCCGCCTGGATATTGCTATCAACTGCGCTGGGACGGCGCGCCGCGGCAATGTGGATGAGTTCGATCTCCGTTCATTCAAAGAGATCTTCGATACCAATACCTTGGGCGCGTGGCTTTGCATGAAGCACGAGATCCTTGCGATGAAGCCGAGCGGACAAGGAGCCATCATCAACATCGCCTCCAACGTCGGAATTCCACGCGTTCGGCCGGGCACGGGTGCCTACGCTGCTTCGAAGGCTGCGCTGGTGGTGCTGACACGAACAGCGGCATTGGAATCCATAGAGCATGGCATCCGCATCAACAGCATCAGTCCAGGGCCGGTCGACACGGAAATGTCGTTCCGTCCAGGTGAAGACCGTGCAACAAGGGATGCACGAATTGCGAGCATCAATCCATCGGGCCGAGTTGCCAGCCTCGACGAGATTTCGTCTGCGGTCTTGTGGCTTTGCTCCGACAGCGCGGGATATGTAGTGGGACATGATTTGGTCGTGGATGGAGGTGCGTCGCTCTAAGCCAAGGCTTAGATCGCTCTCGCACTGCCTAAGGGCTTGTTGAACCGCGTGTGTCTTGATCCTCGGCTGATCAAGCGATGCCTTACGCCGCTAGTTTCCGCAGTTGTCGCTTCGATAGATGCCTGGCCAGCACCCAACCTGGGTGACACATTGGTCACGCGCCCCAGTCGTTGCCAGATGCTCATCAATGGACCAAATCCTCGGCGCTGGTGACCAGCCCGGTCGAGCGCTACCTGTGCTGATCCTGAAGTGATACCGGGTCTGATCCGAAAGTGAACCGACGAAGGTCCGTCGTGTTTGCAAGGATCCAACCCGTCGGCATCGCGTTCATCGCATGCCGTCCCGCCGCCCCGGTGAAGGGCGCGGCGGTCACCTATCGATCCAACCAACTTCAGCAGAGACACATGACCAACCCCAGTTCCGCCCCCCAAGCGATGCAGACCCTCACGGAGCAGTTCTACAACGCGCTCACCGCACAAATGCACCTCAGCCCGCAGCAGTTCCAGCTGGCGCAAGGCAACGTGGCGTTGAGCGACACGTCGACGGAACTCTGGTCGATGATGGATCTCGTCGGGCGTCAGGACCGCAGCGGGTGGCAATGCGAGGACCACCACGCTGCGCGACGTCGGTTCGTCGTCCGACATCGACACATCGACGACGGAGGATGTTCCCGCCAGACCGATGGTCAATCCACCCGCCATTTCCTCCGGCGAGCGCGGCAGGTTCGACACGAGTGACTCCAGCGGAATCTCGTAGGCCGTTGCCAGATGCCGTGCCGTTCGGTACAGGATCGACTTTCCGGACTCCGCCCGTTTGATGGATGCGATCGAGACACACAGGCGACGGTCGAAGCAGTACTCGGCCAGCGCTTCTTGGCTCAACCCGAGCCGCAATCGATGCGCCGTGAGTCGCTGTGGTGCGAGCGCTATGCGGCCGTCGGCCGGTATTCCTGGCGCCTGGCGCAGCAGCGACTCGTCGACGTGTTCCATCGTGTCCTCCCATGAGACGCCCCTTCATGAGCGTTCTGCATCGCGTAGTGGTGTTGCTGGCATAGGTCCCGACCGTCGCGAGCCCTTGCGTATGTCATGGACAGAATGAGTTGAAAAATCCCAGGCCAGCCTAGGCAATTACACATCAACTGAAGGATTAGCTATAAAGCGCCTTTTAGCTTCTGTCAGATGCTCAGTCCCAGTCCCAGTCCCAGTCCCAGTCCCAGTCCCAGTCCCAGTCCCAGTCCCAGTCCCGATCACCGCTCCGCTTGGCGGCTGCTTCGGGTCGATGACCGAGTCGGTGTGGACTCTTGGCAGCAGCGACGGGTCATTCCCTGGTTGTTCCTCTCGAAGCCTGTGGTGCGGGAGCGCTGGGCAGCGCCAACCAGGCCGGCGCGGCTAGCGGACGGAATCGCTTCTCTTGGGCGGGGCATCGCGATTGATTTCGCGCTGCGCGGATCAAATAGCAGCTGCCGTAATTGCCGCGACAACAGGTAGTCATCGAATCCTCGGAGGTCGTTGGCCGGCTCGCTGTCGACGAATCGCTTGATCGATTGATGTCCTAACCTTTATGTCGCGCAATGTCGCGTACGAGCAATCGTAGTTGTCCAGGCGCTTGGCGAGGGCACCATCTGCGCCTTCACGACGAAGGCCGTCTTCTTCCAGGAAGAGCCCTTCGTGTCGCACGCATTTGCCGTATTGCGTGGGGCTTATCTACATCCTTCTTTTGGATCAGCGATGCACAAACAAACCAAGATTGCCGTGGCCGCCCTGATGACTCTTGGCGGTATCGGCGCCTGGGCCCAACAGGCCGAGACGCAACAGATCGAGCGCGTGACCGTCACCGGTTCGGCGATCAAACGGATCGATGCAGAAACGGCAGTTCCGGTCACCGTCGTGAAGATGGCAGATCTGCGCAACGCAGGCGTAACGTCGGTCGAACAGATCATGGCCAATCTCACCGGCGTCCAGTCGACGGTCAATTCCACCCAGGCTGTGGGAGCTGGAACCGGAGGTGCATCGTTTGCGGACTTGCGTGGCATTGGCAAGGATAAAACGCTGGTGCTGCTCAACGGCGAGCGCATCGCCAACAACGCGGTCGATGGATCTGCGCCCGACCTCAACATGATTCCCTTTGCGGCCATCGACCGTATTGAGGTGCTGCGCGATGGAGCCTCAGCTCTGTACGGCACAGACGCCATCGGCGGTGTGATCAACTTCATCACGAAGAAAAGTTACAACGGTGGAACTCTCACGCTGGGGTATGACTCGCCCCAGCATGCCGGCGGCAAGGGCAAGAGTGGAAGCATCGGCCTGGGCTTCGGAGATCTTGCGAACCAGGGCTTCAATTTGCTCGGATTTCTCAGCGTCAAGAAAGAGGACGCGATCGCCGGCGATCAACGCGATTTCAACAAGCGTATCGTGGGTGGCACGTCCGTCAATACCGATCCTGCGAACTACAGTCAGGGTGGGCTGTTCTACAACCCTGCCGCTCCGGCCTGCGATGGAGTCGCGCTGATTCCAGTAGCGGGTGGCACGCAGTGCAAGATCGTCACACCGAACTTCGTCGACTTCGCGCCGAAGTCGGAGACTGCTTCCGGTTTGCTCAAGGGCACGCTCCGCGTCAACGATGCGCTGGAGCTGAGTGCTGAAGCATTCTTGAGCCGCAACCGCGTCTCGACTCACGTTGCACCCGTACCCTATGGCGGCTTTGTCATGAACCCGATCATGCCCAACGGCCAGCCCAATCCTTATTTCCCAACGGCTCACGTCGATCCGAACTTTGATGATGGCACTGCGGGGAATACAGCTTTCCAGCCGTCCGCCGCTTTTCCGAACCCGGTAAACGTGCAGCGCGGATTCGTCTCTCTCAACTGGCGCGACTTTGCTAGCGGATTGCGTGGCACACAGAACGAAAACAAGCAGAGTCGCATCGTTTTGTCGGCGGAAGGGAATGCGGCAAACTGGGACTATTCGTTCAAGGCCTCGTTCAACAAGAACACGGTGGACCAGAACCTGGTGAGCGGTTATGCCGACGGCGACATGATCGGCGAAGGACTGCTTGAAGGCGTCATCAACCCTTTTGGCGCACAGAGTGACGCAGGAAAGGCATTGATCGCGAAAGCGGCGCTCAAAGGTACGCTGATGTCATCCACTGGCAAGGTCGAGATCTACAAGGGCACGGCCAGTCGAGAAATCGGCGATTGGTTTGGCGTGGGTCGGCCCGCACAGGTGGCCGTCGGTGGTGAGTTCCGACGGGAGAATTACGACTCCCATCCCATCAAGGAGTTCGCCCAGCTGGTGACTTCGTCGACGGGGGTTGATCCCGACAGTACCGCCAAGGGCACGCGCAAGGTCGGCGCCCTGTACGCGGAAGTGAACGTGCCTGTTCACAAGACTCTGGACCTTACCGGATCGCTGCGGTACGACAAGTACAGCGACTTCGGTGACAGCACCAACCCCAAGCTGTCGTTCCGTTTCCAGCCGAGCAAGGCGATGCTGTTGCGTGGATCGGCGTCGACCGGCTTTCGCGCGCCGACCCTGTTCGAACTTTACAGTTCGACGTCGTTCACCAACACGGGCGGCAATTTCGACAATCCGATCAATTGTCCGAATGGCACGCCAATTCCTGGCGCCTCCGCGGCTAATTGCCAAAATCAATTTCAGGTTAAAAACGGCGGCAACGTCAACTTGAAGCCAGAGAAGGCCAAGAACTACACCCTCGGAGCGGTCTTCGAGCCCATGCCTGACACGAGCGTCGGCATCGACCTGTGGGCGATCAAGAACACCAACACGATCTCTGTGTTGCCGCAATCGACGATGTTCCAGAACTATCAGCAGTTCAAGCAGTACTTCTACTTTGCTCAGCCCGGAAACTTGCTGTCCATCAACAGCGATTGCCCAGGGCCGAAGTGTGGTTACGTGGAGCAGCTGAACCAGAACCTGGGCGGCACGAACACCAACGGCGTGGACCTGAGCGCGCAATATCGTGTGCGCTCGACGGTTGGCCAGTTCGACTTCTCTCTCAATACCACGTTCGTGAACAAATACGAGTACCAGGACTATTCGACAGGCCCCTGGAACCAGAGCGTGGGCCGCTATGTCGGCGTCGGTCCAATCTTCAAGTGGCAGCACAACCTGACAGCGAATTGGGCATATAGCAGCTTTGCTCTTGGCACAGCGGTGCATTACAAGTCGGGTTATGAGGACTTCAACCCGGCGACGAACCATGTATCGGCGTTTACGACGACTGACCTGTACGGCAGCTGGTCGCCAACCAAGGGCTCTTCCCTGGTTCTTGGAGTTCGCAATCTGTTCGACCGCGATCCCCCCTTCTCGAATCAAACCACGCAATTCCAAAGCGGTGGTTGGGATTCTCGATTCTTCAGCGCGACGGGACGCGTCTATTACGTTAGAGGGACTGCTTCTTTCTGAGGAAGTCATGTCGCACGGTCGGCCATTCGCGGCTCGGTCGCGCGTGCGCCGACACGTATTACCGGAGGCGGTTCCCGTTAATGCAAGTCTTGCAGGATAGGTAAAGTGGTTTTGGTTGGCGCTAGCGTTAGTCTTTCGGAAATTTTGTTGGAACCAGGGACGCAGGAGAAGCCGCGAGAAGGCATTCTTGATCACGGTTTTCAAAGAAGCAGTCATGGCCAACGGCTGGCGGCCAGGTTTACCGAGACGCGGGAAGAAGCACGTGTCATGGCAAGAGGGATCGCGTCGACGAGAGGTGTCAGCTGAACCCGCTTTGAACCTCTCTCCGCTTGTACGACCGGTTCCAGACCTCCCTGGTGTTCGGCGTTAGCGATCTGTTCGACCGCGATCCGCCGTCCAACAGCCAGACCGACCGACCTCTTCCAAGCCGATGGCTGGGATTCGCGCTTCGCCACCGAATCGGGCCGCATCTACTACGTTCGAGCAACGCCCTCCTTCTGAGACGGATATTTCAGGGCATCAGCTGGCCGCGCCTATGTCGACTCGCACGGCTCTAAGGTTCGCGAGAATTATTCGTACCTTGCGAACACGCCCAGACGCGTGTGCGCTCTGGCGAGTAGCGTGACTACCGCGGGTCTTCGACATACAAATCAAGTTTGACTGCTTCTGGATCTCTGGTATGACATCTTCGCCTTCGCTACGGCCTTATGTGGAGACGGATTGGGAAGACTTCCTCGCGTTGGATCTGGAGACCTCGCGCAACGCGCTGCGCGGCGCCTCCGAGGAGGTCCGGGATCGTTTCGTCGCACGTTGGCCAGAATTTCTTCGCTCCCGCTATGGCTGGACCGCCGCGGGGCCTTCCCTGCACGCGAGTCTTCTGCAGATCTGTGAGGTCGATGGTCGGTTCGCGGGACATCTCTGGCTGACCGAACAGACCGACTTCTTCACAGAGGAGCGGGAGCTTTTCATCACGGCAATCGCGGTCGTTCCCCAGTGTCGTGGCCGTGGTCTCGGCAGGTTCCTGATGGAGTCCGCGTTGGCTGAGGCGCGGCGACGCGGGCTCGCCCGTGTCGGGCTGGGCGTCGATGCGTCGAACGGCACTGCAATTGAACTTTATGAAAGCATGGGATTCACGATCAAGCGACTGTCGATGGAGGCTGTCACGACCGTGCATCCGCCAAGCGCGGGACTCACTACAGAAGACAGGTAGTGGCGCGGCAGGCTCGGCGGATCGGGCCGCCTGCGCCTTCACCCGCATATCGATGATCTAGGCGTTGCTAAGCCTTTCGGACTTTGGCGGGTTGCTTACCCCCGCAGCTGCTGGCGCACCTTGTCCAGATCGCGCTGTACCGCTGCGGTTGTCAACCCATCGGTTTGGAACCCCATCGTCGCGAGGGCTGGCTCGTTGAACACGCTGACGGCTTTGGTCAGCACTGCTTCAGCTTGCTCGAGGTCGGCGATGCGTGACCGCCCAGTCTTGAGCTGTGCCCTCTGGCTGTAGGCAAGCCCCAATGAATACAGTATCTGCGCGTAGCCCCACCGGGTGCCTGCACTGGTATGTGCAGTTTCAGGCAGCTCGAGGTAGATGCCTTGAGCGCGCTCCAAGGCATCGATGGCAGGACGCGCTTGATGGCTCTCTGTCAGTGCAGACCCCAGCTCCTGCAGGACGTCGAGAAGCCCAACCCGTGAGGCTACGTCCGTGGCGTCGCTGTTTGTTCGCGATTCCCAGTAAGCGATGGATCTCTGGAACTTTGCAACCGCCTCCGGTGTACGCCCCAACCTTTGGAGGGCTCGACCCTCGCCCACTGCCATGTTGGCGGCAAGCCTGGCCAGGTTGCAGGTGAGTGGGGCGTCTGGTGTCAGGAGGTTTTCGGCGATCGCGAGACCTTCGCCATATCGGGCCAATGATGACTCTGCGTGCTGTGCGTCGTTGAAGTTGATGAGGTCGAACCAACCGAGGGAGCCGATGGCCCAGACCAATGCACTGCCGGCAGCGAGGCTGCGCGGGGCGGCCGCGAGTGCTTGTCTTGCCAATCGCTCGGAATGCGTCAGATCTGCCAGAAATGGCTCACTGCGTGCAAGCGCCGATTGCACTCTCGCGCGCATGCCATAGGTGCGGGCGAGAAGGAGCAAGTTTTCAGCGCGATCCATCCCTTCGGCCTGAGCGACGACTGCCTCGTCAACTGCCGCTGAAGCGGCCGCCAACGCTTCGGAATACTGGCCCAGCAGCATGAGCATTTCTGCTTTGGATCTGTGCAGCTCAGCCAGTTCACTCAGCGCGCCCAGACGCGTCAAATCGTTTCCGAGCAGGTCGAACGCGATCGAGATGGCTTGCTCGTAGTGGCGCAAGGCGTTGGCGTGCTCGCCGATATTGGGCATGCTCGATCCGCCCAGAATGTCACCGACGCGCCGATAGCTGCGCACGCTGTCAAGTTGGGCGACGGGGTCGCTAATGGCTTGCTCTCGTACTTTCTCTAGGTAGGCGAGGGCGTTCTGCACGATGAGACGCCGCGCCTGTGTAGTGCCGGGCTCTCGCGCCAGCGCATCACTCACATCAAACATCAAAGTGCTGGCGAGCTTGCGCAGATCGGTCGCGTTCTGAGTCGCACGATCTCTCTGGTTGCGAATCTCAACATTTTGCCAACCAGCGATCAGGATGCCCGCGATCAGCAAGACGTTTACAGCACCGATGGCAATGACTGTTGTTCGATGGCGAAGCACCCAGCGAGAGAACTTGTAGCTGGCCGCACCGCGTCGGGCGAGGACCGGGAAGCCCTCGATATGGCGAAAAAGGTCGTCAGCTAGCGCGTCGGCACCCGTGAACCGCCGATTCGGCTCCTTGCGCAGAGCCATCAGAACAATCGCATCCATGTCACCACGGAGCCGTTGCCGTTTGGCGTAGCCGTCTGCGGTCGCGATTGCCGCGCTTGGCCGCGTGGGCTCGACTTCGCAGATGGCTTGTGTAAGCGCGAAGCTGCTGGCAAGCGCGGGAGCGTATGGGCTTACGCCCGTCAGGAGTCGGTACAGCACGACGCCCAGTGAATAAACATCGCTGGCTGGACCCAGCGGCTCGCCGCGCAGATGCTCAGGACTTGCGTACTCCGGTGTGAGCGCGCGCTGGTCGACTGCTGTGCCGGCCAGATCCTCGCTTGAATTTTCGAGTCGTTTGGCAATCCCGAAATCAACCAACTTCACCACGCCGCCCGAGGTGACGAGGATGTTTTGCGGCTTGATGTCGCGATGAATAACACCTTGGCTGTGGGCGTAGTGGACAACATGGCAGACCGTGCGCATCAGTGCCAGGCGCCCGCGCATCGATATCTTCTTCTGATCGCAGTAGATGTCGATCGGCAGTCCGTCGACCAGCTCCATGACAAAGTAGGGATCACCTGATGCGCTGAGACCTGCATCGATGAGCCGCGAAAGGTTGGGGTGCTCCAGCGTGGCGAGAATGCGCCGCTCTCGGTCGAATCGCTCGATCAGCAGTGCGCGGTTGGGTCCGTCCCGAACCACTTTGATGGCGACGCGTTGCTCGTACTGTCCGTCATCGCGCACACCCTCATAGACCTCGCCCATCCCGCCTCGCGCGATCAATCGCGTGACTCGGTACGCGCCCACGCGTTGGCCTATCCGCGAATCATCGCGCCTCTCCAGACCGTGCAGGAAGTTCGTGACCAGCGGAGACGCTTCGAAAGAAGCGGGCCGATCGGCGAGGTCGAGCAAGGTCTTCAGCTCTTGCTGCAGCTCCTTGTCGTCCTTGGTGCAGGAGTCGACAAAAGCCGCTCGATCAGCAGCTGAAAGCGCCATGCCGTCGGCGAGCAGTGACTTCAGCAACTGCCATCGGCGGACGTCTTCTCCTGGCGAGGCAATGGCCATAACGTGCAGGGCGAGTGATTGGCGGCGTATCCGTTCGCGGCCAGTTGCTCACTTCATCGGTCGCCCTTAAGGGCCGCGTCAATTGGCCGATGGCCGAGTCTTCCTGCATCCGTGCGATAGGCCATGATGTCCCTGCTGATATCTTATGAAGAGTGACTCGATTCTGTTTTGCCTTTGCTGATGGAGGCGATACGAAGGTTCGTAGTTGTGGTGCCGCTATGCCCCGCGCGAGCCAAGGTGCTCCGTGTGAGTGCGTTGCTGAGGTCGCAGGTCTTGCGATCCAGGATCTTCTTGTGGCCGTTGACTCCGACTCGCGCTACGTCGGATGGTTGACCCCCTCTACCTTCGTCGCTGGGGACGTTGCTGAATCACTTCAGAAGTCAACCGCACTGCGCGTTGTCGCACGTTGGTATCACGGCGTGTCGGTGGCCGCAGGGGCGGCTGGGGCAATTTCCATCGCCCCTTCCCAGGCGCGAGATCGGGTGTCCAACGTCGCTGGGGAACAGTCTCGCGGCGCGAACTGCGTTCGCGCATGACTAGGTTTGGCTACCTATGAACGGGGCGAATACGAGGACTCGTAGTTTGCGATTTGCCGACTCTGGCGACCATTCACGTGGTCTCCATTGAGCCATTAACCTTCAACCAGCCAATCTATCGTGCGAAATTTGGTTTCTCGAATCGCTTCAGCTGTCCTCGTCTGCAGCAGTCTGCCTGCTCTTGCCGACGAGGCGTCCATCCGAAAGTCCATTGCGGAGCGAATGCCGGATGCGCCGAAGATCGATGAAGTGCGCCCATCGCCCGTCCCAGGGATCTGGGAGATCCGCCTCGGCAACGAGATTCGCTATACGGATTCGACTGGAACCTTCCTGTTCGAGGGTGAGATCTTCGACCTGAAGGCAAGGAAGAACCTGACTGGAGACCGCATCGCGCAACTCAGCCGCATCGATTTTGCAAGTCTGCCGTTCAAGGATGCGGTCGTTTGGAAGAATGGCAATGGCAAGCGTCGCATCGCGGTGTTCGCTGATCCCAATTGTGGGTTTTGCAAGCTTTTTGAGAAGGGGCTGCAGGAGATCAACGACGTGACCGTATACACCTTCGTCATTCCCATCCTTGCTAATGACTCGCGAGAGAAGGCGCGTGCAATCTGGTGTGCAAAGGACAATGCCAACGCATGGAGAGGCTGGATGCTCAAGGGCGTGTTGCCGGTCACGCCGGCGGCGTCTTGCGATGCTGCGGCGATTGATAGGAATCTCGCGTTGTCCCGAAGCAGCCGCGTAAATGCCACGCCTGCGATTTTTCTAGAAGACGGCAGCCGTATTGCTGGCGCAGTCAGTCCAGCGGAATTGGAGAAGCGCTTGAAAGTTTTGGTGTCGAGTTCGTCGACTACACCGCCGACTCAGGACAGTCGCATGTTAAGCATCATGTAAATTGCCAAGGCACCACCTATTTGGTATTGAGCGCGACGATCGAGGGAGGGCCTGAGTCAAGTCGTCGAGCAGGGACTTCCAGCCCGAGACATCTGCGTGAATGGGCTTCGTGCCCGCATTTGAGCGTGCGTCGCGAAGTGCATCGACGGCGTGCGCCGCCAGGACGGCGATCCGGCCTGCATAGCCAACGGTGTGCAGCTCCGCGACTAGGCTCGGGCCCGACCCTTCGTCGGGCGCCAGGTCCGCCAGCGCGACGTCAGGGCGTGTCCATTTGATGAGCGTGAGGGCGCGACGCCGGTTGGCCGATTCGCCGACGATGCGAATACCGTCCATGGCCTCGAGACGGCGCACGAGCTGCCGGCGGAGAGCGGCCGAGCGCTCTACGACGAATATGTCCATGGGCTCCATGTTCCGTCGTATGGCGGCTCAGTGATGGCCGGAATCACGGCGGACGCTCCCGCGAAATCGACGCGATGGTCCGTCAATTGGTCCCCGATGCTGACCTCGTACGCGGCAGCAGCCCCGTCTCGCCGCGAGTCGGCAGCAAACCGTTGTACCGTTGCGTTAGACGGCCTACCGACTTTGCTCGAGGTTGGGAGTGCATCGGGTAATCGCCGCCTACTTGATCGTTGGACAGGTCCTCGTGAACGCAGTTGCGAAATTCGTCGCCGGTCACCGTGTCGCTCCAGCGTTCAGCGGGTTGACCGTTCGCTTACTTTCAAGCGCTTTGAAGTGGAGGATTTCTCTATCGACGGCCATGGGCCGTGAGCTTCATGGCGTTCAGGTCGATCGTGTAGCCACCGACTTTTGCCAGGACGTCCTGACCGATGGCTCCAAACGGTTTTTCGTCTGCGGGCTCGGATGGAGCTTCCACATCAATCGGTTTGAGCCGGATCGTCTTGCCTTCTAGAGTCACATTCGCTCGCTCGAGGATGAGTGACTTTTGTTCTTTTGCACCACCTGCGCCGGCAACATGGACGGTTTGAGATTTGAGCGACTTGACGGCCTCGGGATAGAGCTGGGCGAAGCGCGCTGTGAGGCTCGTTTGCGCAGCACCCGTGTCCAAGTGGAGCGCCAGTGGGATGCCGTTGATGCTGGTGGAGACGAAGAGATCATTGCCTCCGGCTACCAGATTGCTAGGCCCGGGCGGGCTGGCCCGCATTGGAGCTTCAACGGTGAAGCTGTCATCTGCACCGAAGGTGAAGCGCTTCAGCTCCATGAAGACAGGGAAGCCGATGATGGCCGCGAGTTGGTAGCCGCCATTGACCGGAAGTTTGAGCTGGTCGTCGTCCATCACCAGGAAGGCCACGTTCTGAAAGACAACGCCGCCGATTTCCAGGCGATCGGCGATGCCCAGCCGTACCTGGACTGCCTGCTGGCTGGCGCTGCCTACGCTGCCACTCGCATCCAACATGCGCAGGCCGATCCTGGTGGCTTGCAGCTGCGTGATCACCGACAGGTTGGCGCCAGTATCCAGAACCGCTTTGACAGGGATGGAATTGATGACGATGGGTGCTTGAGGCAGCCCCGCCACCTCCCGCGATGTCCAAACCTTCTTTGGATTTCGAGTGATGATGCTTTGACGGGGCACCATCTTCAGCGCGTTCGCGATGCTTGCGGTCTGGGCGACACCCGCTGCAGCGTGAATGCGATCCGTCCCCGTTGGAAGGGCAAGCCATTCGCCAGCGGCCTGGGCGGCTTGTGCATAGTCAGCGTGAGCAAAAGCCGAGTCCATTTCAACAACGAGCGCTTGCGCGCGGAGTGTCGGTGGGTTGTCCTGCGATTGCTGGAACGTGCTCAGCTCTTGAAGGACTGCAGCGTGGTCGAGGCGGCCCGCGGCCAGTCGCGCTTTCGCGAGCGCGGCCATGGCGGGGTCACTGCTTTCCTTGAGAGCGGCTTGCAATGGAGCGGTCTGGCCTTTTTCAGCAAGCGCCAATGCCTGCTCGAACGTCCAGAACTCCGCCTCCCGTAGCGGGGCGGCTTGAACGCTTGCGGCCCATGCCAGCAGAGCCGATGCGGTGCAGCGCGCGAGTCGAGACCACGTTGTCATGTACTTGGCAGAAGTTTCGGTATGCACGCTGGATTCCCTCAATTTTCCCGTTGATCGGGCAGTCTAGGAGGGGCTCAATGCGTCAAATCCTACGGGATGCCGTGGCGCGTGTGCCGCCCTGAGGCGCCGGACAGTTTCATGTCTGGAGTTGCCGTCGGGCTGCGTCGAGCGCGCCCTGAATGGCCGCAGGCTGCAAGATGCCAGGGTTTGAACCGATCGAAAGCAAGGCAGCTTCATTGCGAATTTTCAAACATTCGCCCAGCGTCTCTTCGGCCAATTTCAGCTCGGCGACGCGTTGCGCGCGATCACCGTGCTGAGATCGTTGTTCATGGGCTCGGCCGAGTTCATACAGCAGCCCCGCGTACTCCATACGATTCATCACACCTGCGCGAGCAACCTGAGGCAACCCCAGGTAGATGGACCGGGCGCGCTGAAGATGATCGACTGCCAGGTCCGTCTGATGGCTGTCCGTGAGCGCTGATCCGAGGTGGCTGAGTGCTGAAAACAGACCAATGCGTGAGTCGACGGATGTCGAATCTCTATACGTTCGTGTCTCCCAATAGAGCAACCCTTGCCGGTACTTCACGATCGCCTCTGGGGTACGCCCCAGGCGTTGCAAGGCCTGCCCCTCACCAACCGCCATGTTGTTGGCGAGCCTTAGCTTGATGAACCTTGACTGCGCCGGCTCAGCTGGCGCCATTCGTTCCGCGATCCCGCGAGCATCGCGGTAGTGAGCCAAGGCCAATTCGGCATGCTGTCTATCGTCAAATCCCGCCATGTAGAACCAGGCCCTCGACCCCAGGGTCCAGACCAACGCACTGTTGGCGCCGGTATCGTTTGGGGCAGCGGTCAGGGCCTGGCGAGCCAACGATTCAGCCAACTGGGATTCGCTCTGGAAAGAATCGTTCTTCGACGCGGCTGCCCATGCGTGCGCTTTAGCTGCATGGGCTTTGGCGAGGAGGATCAGCGTTTCTGTGCCGTCGGTGGATTCGCTTTGCAGCTTCACGGCGGCGTCGACAGAAGCTGCTGCAGCTGTCAGCGCCTCGGGAAACTTTCCCATGGAGATCAGGATCACTGCCTTGCGCTTGTGCAGCATCGCCAGTTCTTTCAACGCCTCCACCCGCGTGGACTTCAGGTCGACGAGTGGACTTGCCAGCTTGATGCCCTGCACGTATTCGCACAGAGCGGCGGATGGGTCTCCCGTGTTGGGCGTGTCAGGATTGCCGTCGCCACCTTGAATGTCGCCAACACGTCGGTAGGCACGGACGATATCTAGCAGCATGGCAGGATCGTCCTGTGCCTGCTTGCGCAATTTTTCAAGGTAGGCGAGTGCGTGTTGAACGATGACGCGACGTGCCTGTGTCGTGCCGGGTTCGCTAGCGAGGCCTTCGCTCACATCGAACATGAGGGTGTTGGCCAGTTTCCTCAAATCGGTCGCGTTCTGGGTAGCACGATCGCGCTGCTGCCCAGCCTCGATGGCCAGCCAGGTAGTCGCCAGGACGCCTGCGAAGAGCAGGACATTGGCCACGCCAATGGCGGCAACGACGCCGCGATGGCGCAGTACCCAGCGAGAGATCTTGTAGCCGACCGCGCCGCCACGGGCGATGACGGGGACGCCACCCATGTGTCGGAACAGGTCGTCTGCCAACGCCTCGGCGCTTTCGTAGCGTCGATCAGGAGCCTTTCGCAGTGCCATCAGCACGATGGCGTCCAGGTCGCCACGCAGGTCTTTGGACGAACCGGGGTGATCTGGGGCTCGCATAGCCGCGCTAGGGCGGGGTGGCTCAACCTCGCCAATCGCTTGGGTGAGAGAAAAGTTGCTCTCCAGTGCCCGTGCGTATGGGCTCACGCCTGTCAATAGCCGGTAGAGCACCACACCCAGCGAGTAGATGTCACTCGTCGGGCCAATGGGCTCGCCGCGAAGTTGTTCAGGACTGGCGTATTCAGGGGTCAAGGCCCGCCGGTCGACAGTTGCTGGCTCTTCGTTGCCGTGCCCGTGCAGCCTCTGGGCAATGCCGAAATCAACCAGCTTCACGACGCCAGCTGGTGTGACCAGAATGTTCTGGGGTTTGATGTCACTGTGAATCACGCCTTGGCTATGGGCGTAATGGACAACCTGGCAGACCGTGCGTATCAATGCGAGGCGACCATGCAGAGAAATCTTGTTGCTGTTGCAATGCAAGTCGATCGGTACCCCTTCGACCAGTTCCATAACAAAGAACGGGTCGCCTCCATCACTAACGCCTGCATCGATCAAGCGGGCAAGGTTCACGTGATCCAGGGTGGCGAGGATGCGTCGCTCACTGTCAAATCGGTCGATCAGGGCCTGCCGGTTCGGACCCTCGCGGACCACCTTGATGGCCACTCGCTGCTCGTATTGACCATCGTCTCGGACGCCTTCATAGACTTCTCCCATCCCTCCATGGGCGATGAGTCGTGTCACGCGATAGGCGCCTGCGCGTCGACCGATCCATGCCTCGACACGGTTCGCGAGACCGTTGAGGAAATCTTTGACGAGCGCGGAGCTTCCAAACGCTGTCGTGCGTGCGGCGGAATCAAGCAGGGCCCTGAGTTCAAGCTGCATCGTCGGATCGCCGCCGAGGCAATGGTCAACATAGGCCGTTCGTTCTTTGGGTGGAACGGTCATGACCTCGGCGAGCAGGGACTTCAGGGTCTGCCAGCGGCGGAGATCTTCTTCTGGTGCTGCAAGGAATGTCATTCGGCGCTGGAGCGAGGCGGGCGATCGACGGGGAGTGACGGACCGAGCTGTTTTTCGGTCCTGACTTACGATTTCTCGGAGTGGGCGTGCCGATTGGACTCAAGAAGTCCTGGCTTTGGTGGCTTCAGCGCTTGAAACTACGAACACTCGTAGGATTTGGCTTCAGATTGGGGGGCGACGGGCTTCGAATGGGGCCCCGCGGCCGCGCAAGCCGTTAGCAAACGGCGCGCGGGGCATGTGCCAACGCGACGAGCGCTGGCAGCTTTTGGCTAGCGCTGCTCGCGTGGCGCCTCGGCTCGAGAACTGATGACCAGGGCCTGCGCTTTGCGTCCTGCTTGCCTCGGCATTCGCTCGCAGAAGCGAGGGACCCGCACTTCAGATGGCCCAGGGCGGCAAAAATGGGGCTGGCCAGGGATCACGGCCTGTCCACCCACCGGCAGCACAACAACCATGCGAAACGGTTCAGCCCACGAGTTCCAGATGGAGAGCGGCATGCCCGGCGGCACCACCATCGCGCCGCCCACGGCGAGTTCGTGCTCTTCATCGCCAACTTGCGCGATCGCCCGGCCGGTGATGAGCACCAAAACCTCCTCGCGGGTCAGATGGTTCTTGAGTGGCACGCGATGGTGGGACGACCGCAGTTGGACCACTTCAATGGCGGACCTGGGTGGCAAGCTACTCCAGAACGCCATATGCCGCGGCGCGCTTGGCGGCGGTGCTCCGGCTCGGGCAATTGAGCCGAATGTTGATGCGCTGGAATCGTGAATCGACGGATGCTGGTGTCATCCCTGTGCGCAACGAGATCTCCTTGGTTCCTAACCCCTGCCATTCCATCTTCAGGAGGTCCACGTCTGTCGGCTGCAGTCGTGCTGCTTCACGCAGCTGGTGTGCAAGATGCCGAATCAGCCAGTCATGCAATTCCGCGGCCAAGGCTCGTGCCAGGCATCGGATGAACTGGGCTTGCTCTCCTGCGAAAGCGTCGTCTCGGTAGCTGCCCAGGCAAAGCATTTCGATCCTGTCGACCTTTGCGCCCGCAGCGGTAGGGATGATCAGCGTAGATCTAAATCCGTGCTGTCTTGCGAGCTGGATCGCCTCGATGTCCGCTGGATCGCGGAGCAGCACATCTTTGTCTGTGCCGGGTATCGAATGCGCTTTGGCGAACCTGAACCAGGGATGACTCAATGGGGAATCCCTGACGCTCTGCTGCTGCGCAAAGCGTGGATCGCAGGCGAAAAGGCAGAAACAGGACGGTTCAATGCCGTCTTCCGGGATCTCGGCGGTGTAAACGCTGGCGCTCGCACCGATGGCAGAGGTGGCGGCGACAAGGCGATGCAGTAGGTCAGGTGGATTTGCCGCCAAAGACAGGCCTACGATTGTCCGTAGTGCTTGGGCTGCGTAGTCGATCGCCAGGGATCGCTCCTGATTGGGCGTGATGCGCGTCGGGTCTGTCGTAGGCAAGATCGAACTCCCTGTTCATCTGAGCGAAGAGAAGAGGATCAGAGAACCGAAGCGGGTCCGTCGCCGCGAAGGCCTGGAACTGCTCCGGTGTAGCGAACAGCGTCCAACAATCCATGCGTGCGTTGCCTTGGATTTTTCGTGTTCGTTCAGCGACCACGCCCGAGGGAACCCTGGTCAGTCGCATGCGTCCAGATTCACGCGTTGAGCCCGTCGATGGAGGCGCTGCTTCAGCGGTGGACTTTGTCATGAGCATTCGACACGGCCTGCGGGACTTGGTGGCATGGTGCCGCTGCGCATCGACCCTTTCATGGAGGAAATCGTCGTCAGACCTCTGCTTCGTATCAATGAGAGCGGCTCGATGAGGAAGGTGTCGTTCGGTCAAGTCGGCACTCGTTCTCATCTCCACTTGGCGGAGCAGTTTGACCCGCTTGGATCGGTTTCCTTGGGTATTTGCTTAGCGGTGAGACGTGCCATCGAGCATCGGTTCGTTGGGCGGCGCAATCCCTTGTGAGCAGCTTCGAAGCGTGGGGATCCGGTTGATAGCGGCGTTATCGTTCGGCGATTAGCTGATTTCCGCAGCAGGTTGCGTCGGCACTCGCCAGGCAGAGTCGACCTGCCTAACATGGCAGCCGTTTAATCGACTTTGATCCCATCGATGCAATGGTGAAAGACTGGCAGATCGTGATGTCCCGCGTCAGAAGCGCTTTGATGCGTCGAGGGCGTAGTCGCCATGACGCCGATGATCTGGTGCAGGAGGCGTGGGTCAAGTTGGCCTGTTATGAACGTCGTCAGACGGTGAACCAGCCCGAAGCCTTCCTTATGCGCGCCGCTCTCAACCTCTCAATCGATGCATATCGCACCACCAAGAGCCACGGGGAGCAGGTGCTGCTGGAGGATGCGATCAGCGTTGACTCTGCGCCGTCGATCGAAGCGACCTTGCTGGCGCGAGAGAGACTTGAGCGCCTGAGTGAGAGCTTGGCTGATCTTGGTCCGAAAACGCGCAGGATCTTCCTTGCACATCGCGTGGACGGCCTCAGTTACGTCGAGATTGCGCGGGAGAACCGATTGAGCGTGAGTGCTGTAGAAAAGCACATTGCCAAGGCGATCTTGGTGCTGACTCGCTCAATGAAGGGGTGGTAGCGATGAACAGAACGGGCAACGATGGGACAGGTGGCGAGGAGCATTCAGATCTGACCCCTGAGATCGCGGCCGAGGCGGCGGTCTGGATCGCCCGCTTGCACGGACCGGATCGCAGCACTCAGATGGAGCGGGAGTGTCTGGATTGGCAGGCGAGATCCGCAGCGCATCGGCTGGCATTTGAGAAATGCACGGAGGTCTGGGAGGCGGTGCCCGGCGTCACGCTGGCAGACGCCTTTGCGAGCGCTTCACGCAGGGGCGATACGTCGATTGAGGGTCTTGGCTTAACGAGCCGGTTTGGACTGCATCGGCGAGCTGTCGTGTCGCTTTGTGCCGCATTGGTCGCGGCTGTCGGTTTGGGAATCTACCTTTGGCCGGAAGAGGACACCTATGCAACCAAGGTGGGCGAGCAACAGCTGGTTGTGCTCGACGATGGAACACGGATGTCATTGAACACCGACACCAGAGTTCACACGGAAATGACAAAGAAGGTGCGGTCTGTGGTCGTGGAGACGGGAGAGGCGCTTTTCGAGGTGGCCAAAGATCCACAGCGTCCCTTCGTCGTCCATGCGGCCGGCAGCGACGTCGTTGCGCTCGGCACCGTTTTCTCCGTTCGCGTTCCAGGAGCGGCCGACGCGGGTGGAGAGGCCCTGGCAGTCACATTGATCGAGGGGCGAGTCTCGGTGCGGTCGTCGTCAGAATCCTCTGGCGTTGACGGCGGCGCAACAGCCGCTCAGCCGGTGCTGATGCAGGCGGGCGAGCGGGTGCGAATGGCAAGAGCCAAGGCCGGATCCTCAGCGCCGTCGCTACAGGTCGACAGGCCGCGCATCGAGCAGATGTTGGCCTGGAAGCGCAACGAGGCTCTCTTTGACGATGTCTCACTCACCGATGCAGTGGCGGAAATGAACCGGTACAGCCGAACGCCCATCGTGTTGCTAGGGAATTTGTCAGGCCCTCGCGTCAGTGGGCTGTATCGAGTCGGTGACAGCCTTGGGTTCGCTCGTGCGGTGGCCGCATTGCACGGTTTGACGCTCAAGGAGTCAGCGGGACGGCTGGAGTTGGCGGCCCCACAGTAGGAAAACCCCTGGCTGAAATTGAGTGAAAGGCCTCGTCATCTCTGCATCACCAACTGGGTAGTGCGAGAGAGAGGCAGTAGATGCTGTGGAAAGTCTTGGGTAAAAGAAGTTGGACTGCGGGTGCGATCCGCGGCGGCGCATGTGTCGCGCTGGCATTCAGCGTTGGGGCAGCAAATGCCGCAGAGCGCTCGAGTGATGCTCGATACCGGATTGAACAGCCTGCGCGTTCATTGGCGGAATCGCTGCGAGCCATTGCAGGGCAAACGGGCACATCCGTTTTGTTTGATCCCGTGGCGGTGAACGGGCGCGTCTCGAGAGCGGTGTCGGGCCAGTTGACTGCAGCCGAGGCAATCGCGCAGGCGCTTGAGGGCTCTGGGCTTGTGCCGATCATCATGCCCGACGGATCGATTGTTGTTCGGCCAGGGGCCGCTCCAGTGCCGTCAACCGCTCCGGCAAGTGCGCCCAAGGCAGCCGCATCTCCAAAGAACGCTGCGGGTACAGCCGAGCCTTCGCGAGTTCCAGCCGCGGCGGTGGTGGCTTCTGGCGATGCCAGTTGGAGTATTCCCCGTGCGGACGGCGCTACATCAGCGCTGACCCGCGTGGAAATCACGGGCTCCCGGCTTAAGCGCATCGACGCAGATGGCCCTGCGCCGGTGAACACCTACACACGCGCGGACATCGATCGCAGCGGGCAGCCCACGCTCGAACGGTTCATCAGCAGCCTCAACGAAGCTTCGATCGGCGTGGGCGAAGGTGCGCAAGGGACAACGACAGGTCAGGGCGCGGTCCAGCTGCGGGGGCTGCCGCTCGGATCAACACTCGTTCTCATCAACGGACGGCGGGTCCAGGCAGTCGGGTCGTCCTCCGGCAACTTCTTCAACCTGAACCTCATCCCGCTTGCCGCGGTCGAGCGCGTCGAAATTGTTCCCGTCGGATCGTCGGCGGTGTACGGCGGCGATGCTCTGGCCGGCGTGGTCAACATCATCCTCAAGAAGTCAATCGAGGGAGTCTCGGTGGATGTCCACGCCGCCGAAGGTAGAGGCACCGGGGATCGCAGCGTTTCGCTGGCGACTGGTGAGCGAAGCATCGACGGCTCGTTCTTGCTTCTTGGGTCATACAGCAAAACCACCCCGCTTGGCATGGCCGAACGGAGCTTCTTTCGGGATGCGGACTACCGGCGTTTGGGTGGCGTGGACGCGCGCACCCGGGGCTGTACACCGGGCACGGTGAGCAGCACCACCACCGCCAATCTTCCAGGCTTGAGTTCGACTTTCGCGGCCATCCCGATGCAGGACCCCGGGCAGCCTCTGACGATCGCGAGCTTCTCCTCCACAGCCGGACAGGCCAACCTTTGCAATTCGATGGCCAACGGGAATGGCGCTGCGTTGATCTACGGCGCCGAGACCTTGGCGGTCCATGCGGCAGGCGAAACGCGGCTTGCGGCTGACTGGTCTGTGTTTGGTGAGGTCACATTCGCCCGTGACCGACTTCGCTCTGAGCAAGGTGGCCTGCTGCTGAACAACGTTCTCGTCCCTGCGTCCAATCCCTACAACCCATTCGGTGTGCCGGTACGCGTGACAACCCGGCTTGGCGAGATCAACGGCCTTGAAACCTTTGCACGAAGCACGGATTTCACCCGAACCCTGCTCGGCCTTCGGGGCGCGCTGCCCGCCGGCTGGGATATCGAGGCCTCAATTTCGACAACGCGGGATGACGGAGATCGACGCATTGGGAACACGACGGCCAATACGTCAGCACGGACTGCTGCTCTGGCTGCTACGGCAACATCGAGCGCATTGAACCCGTTCACGACGGGCGTCGCTGCCAGTGAGGAGGTGCTGAGAAAGATCTGGCCGGATTCCGCACGAGACAACCATGGTCGCAAGGATCAGGTCGGTGCGTTCGTTCGCGGTGCGCTGGTGGACCTGCCAGCCGGCAGTGTTGATCTGATTGCTGGCGCGGAATGGGCTCGTGATCGATACAAGACAGTGACACCCGGCAGCTTCGACATTGCTTCGCAGCGCTCCAATCACGCGATCTACAGTGAAGTCCGGGCACCTCTGTGGCGCAGCGGTACTGAGGGAGCGTCCTGGGAACTCGCTACGCTGACCCTTGCGGGGCGACGCGACAGCTACAGCGACTTCGGCAGTGCGAACACCTACCAGCTCGGGGCAGAGTTCCGGCCCGCAAGGACCGTCTTGCTGCGCGCGTCTCTGGCAACGTCGTTCAAGCCGCCGACATTGCTCCAAACAAGGATTGATGAGACGCGACTCACGACGGACGCTTACGGACTGGTCGATCCCGCGCATTCCAATGCGCCGATTGTGGGGGGCGAGGTCTTGCGTGTGGCAAACCCAGACCTGAACCCAGAGAAGGGAAGGGCGGTGTCCTTCGGCGGTGCGTGGGAACCGCAAGGGCTTGCTGGGACACGGTTCGGTGCTACCGCGTGGCGAGTGAAGATCGACGGATTGATCGCACTGCTCTGGCCACAGGTGACGTTGGATAACGAAGCACTGTTCCCCGGATTTGTGACAAGATCGCCCGGCCCGGGCGGAACGCTGGGTCAGGTCACGAGGGTTCTCTACTCAGAGGTGAACTACGGCGGAATCAATACCGCTGGCATTGACGTGGAGGCGTCGCATTCGTGGAAGGCTGCCGGCCTGAAGTGGACGATGACGGCTAACGCCACGCGTACTTCCCAGTACGACGTCGTGCTCGCGCCCGGTGCAGCGGCTGAGAACCGGTTGGGGCGGCGGGCAGTCGACTTCTGGTCGCCAAGATGGAAGGGGCGTGTCTTCGCGGGCCTTGATCAGAGCAACTGGAGTCTTGGGCTCACGGGTCGCTACCTCGGCGGCTACAACGACAGCACGCCAGGCGGCCGCTCGCTGGGACGGTTCTGGATCTACGACTTGGCGGGAACGGTGGCGCTGGATCGGTTGGGACTGCGGCTCCCGTCGGTCAAGGATGCCAGCCTGTCCCTGGCAGTCGCGAATGTCGGAGATCGCCTGCCAGAGTACGTGGGCGCCTCACCCTATTACGACGTCACGCAGGCGGATTGGCGGGGACGCTACGCAAGCGTGCGCCTGTCGATGCACTGGTAGGCGCCAGTCGCCCAGCTGTAGATGCCGCTGACCTGCGCCGCACCGGCGCGGGTTCCCTGGCCTTCTTCTTTCCCCGGTGCTCAAGGCTCCGGGATAGCTCCATGCTGTCAAAAATCTACCTTTTTCTATGGGCGGTCGTCCGCCTGAACTATCGAAAGCTCGGCGCAATATGGGTCGCCGGCCTAGCGTCTATTGCCGCGTCAGCTGCCGCTGGCGTCGGTCCGACAGTCCGGGAGGTCATCGAGTTCCAGCGAATCATCCAGCCCATCCGCCACGACGATGACTCGCTGCAGCATCAGGTTTCTCCAAATGGTGAGCGGGCCTTTGTCGTCACCCGCAAACCCGACGTGGGGATGGACACCAATCGATTCGAGATCCTGCTGCTCGATGTTCAGGCTCAGCGCCTGAGCACGTCGACACCGGCGCCGCCCGAGTCCGTTTTGACCGTGGAGGCGCGGCGTGACGAGGATGACCACAACCCGCCCTTGCGTGACGTGGCCTGGGTCGGTAACCGTACGCTCGTATTTCGCGCAAGGATGAACGACGAACCGTTTCAGGTCTACCAACTCGATGTTCCGACCAGAAGGTTGTCGCAAATGACCTTCACGGCGTACGGAGTCGCCGCCTTTGATGTGTCGAGCGACCTTCGCTGGGTAGTCGTGGTTTCGCCTGTGCCCAACCCGGCGAAGCCTCCTGGGGCCCGCAGCGTGGTCGTTGGCACCAACTCGTTCTGGAGCGTTCACCATGGGCAGAACAGCTTTCGAACGCAGCAAAGGCGCTACCAGTATCTTGTTGCAGAAGCGGGCTCACGCACCCCACCTCGCCCATTGGGCGAGTCTTTTGCGGAGAGCAGTGGCGGTTTCCCAAGCGCCAGCATCTCTCCGGATGGACGCTGGGTCGTGCTGCCTCGATACGAGTCAGGTCGACAGCTGGCGTGGGCGCAGCAGTACCCGCTGATCGCTGAGGCCACCGCGAAGTACGGGCCTTCACTCACGCAAGATCCGCTGGGCTACTTTTCACGCCCGATGAGTTATGTGACGCGGCGCTTCATCGCGTTTCGGCTCGTGGATGGGCAGGAGCAGGTCGTCCTGGATGCGCCTGACGATTCGCTTCAGACGAACCAACTGCGCACGGATCGCCTTTGGCTTGATGGCGGCCGGTCCGTCATCATTGCCGGTACGCATATTCCTCTAAGGGAAGGTGACAAGGAAGCTGCGGTGGCGTCCTATGTCGTCGAGTACTGGCCTGACTCTGGTCGGTGGCAGCCGGTTGCGAAGCTGAACCAGCGATTGAAGGCAATGATCCCGAGTGAGGATCAAGGCGCCGGGTTTGTCGCCATTGATGGCGAACAGCGAAGACGGTTCAGGCGGGGCGCGGACGGTGCCTGGCATGAGCTGACAGGGCCTCAGCCTGAGGGCGATTCAAGCAGCAAGGTTAATGCCGACTGGCGGATCCGTATCAGGCAGGCGCTGAACCAGCCGCCCGATGTCGTTGCGGACGGGCCAGGCGGTGCTACGGTGCGATTGACCGAACTGAACCCGCAATTCTTGGAATCGCGATGGGGAACGATGCGCGAGTACAGCTGGAAGGACGCAAGGGGCAGGCCCTGGAATGGCGGTCTGATGGTGCCGGCAGACTTCAACGCCAAAGTCAAACACGCCTTGGTCATTCAGCCTTATGGCTTCTCGCCGACGCGCTTCTATCGTGATGGCTCGAACGTCTATGACGGTTTCACGAGCGGTTTCGCGGGGCGGGCGTTCCTGCGAGAGAACATCTTGGTCCTGGCGCTTCCCTGGGGCGCAGCTAGTAATGGCCCTAATGACGAGCGCGGGCAGATCGTCGCCTTCACAGAAGGGGTCAAGGGTGCCATTGACGCACTTGTCGCGGAAGGGTGGGTGGATCGCCAGAAGATTGGCATCATGGGCTGGAGCAGTACCGGCGAGCGCGTTCTAAACCTCGTAACCTTCACGGACGCGCCGATTCGAGCCGCTTCGTTGCTCGATGGTGACGCCAATACGCTGTTCTCGTTGACGGTCACCTATGCGGTCATGGATGGCATCCAGGCGCGTAAGGAGCGTGCCAATGAAGGGGGGCCGTTCGGCGAGTCGCGGGAGCGTTGGATCCGAAATGATCCGTCATTGCATACCGACTGCATTCGAGCGGCCTTGCGCATGGAAGCCTATGGACCAGAAGTGCACAACAATTGGGACTTGTATGCCCTTCTGCGGCGTCAATACCGGCCGGTCGAAATGGTTGTGATTCCCGAAGGGGCTCACGGGTTATCGCGGCCGAGCGAGCGGATGATCTCCCTCCAAGGGAACGTGGATTGGTATCGGTTCTGGTTGAACGGAGAAAGGCGGTCCGAACTCATCATTCCGACCGAGACAACGGACAGCCTGCGCCAGCAATACGAGCGCTGGGATCAGATGGTCAAGCTGAAAGTTGAAGCCGATGCGAAGCCGCGGTGCCAAGATACGGAATGGACGCGGTAAGCGACACGGGCCGGGCTCCGACGGGGTGACGGGTGCTTGTGGTTGATCAGCCTGGCGTTGATTGCTGCAGTTGCCACATCTCTGCATAAAGGCCACCCTGCGCTATCAGGGAGGCATGGTTTCCGCGCTCGCTGACCTTCCCGCCCTCAAGCACCACGATTTCGTCGGCGTCTTGGACGGCAGAGAGCCGGTGGGCGATCGTGATGGTTGTTCGACCGCCTGCAACGGCCTTCAATCGGCGCAAGAGGAGGTTTTCTGTAGTGCCATCCAGCATGGATGTTGCCTCGTCAAAAACGAAGACGAGGGGATCCTTCAGGATGGCTCTTGCGATGGCGATGCGCTGGCGCTCGCCACCGGAAAGCCTCAAACCGCGCTCTCCGATCACGGTGTCGTAGCCCTCAGGCAAGGTTGAGATGAGGCCGTCTAGGCCGGCAAGCTCGGCGGCAGTAGCGATTTCGGCTGAACTTGCGCCATGTTTGCCCATCCCGATATTTGCGGCCAATGTTGCGTTCAGCACCATCACGTCCTGGGGGACCACAGCGATCATTGAACGAACTTCGGATACAGGCATATCGTTGACCGTCTGGCCATCTATCAGGATGGTGCCGGCGTCCGGTTCGTGGAGCCGCATCAGAAGGCGCACCAGGGAAGTTTTTCCGCACCCGCTGGCCCCGACGATGCCAACGGAGCGGCCCGGCGGTATCACAAGATGGAAATCCTCCAGCACCGGCGCAGCTGAATCAAAGCTTAGAGTGACGCCGCGAAATGCAATGTGTGGCACGGGCTTGTCATGACGGCTCGGTGGGGCTGTTTTCGAGTCGAACGATGCGTCCTGCGTCCGTTTTGATGTAGTTTTGAAGACGTCGAGTATCGGACCGACGAATGCCAGGCTCTGGGAGACATCACGCGTCGCCGCGCCGAGCAGTTCGAGCGGACGAAAGAGCTGAACCGAGTAGACGCTGGCCAGTACAAAGCCGCCTACGGTCATCGTGCCGTGCACGACCGCGTACGTGGCGATCAGCAGAGAAGCGGTCATTGACAGCAGGAAAATTGCCGCTGCTACAACGCCCATCGACAAGCGATGCCGATGAAGCAGACTCCAGGACAGTTCCAATGTCTTTGTGGATCGTCGGAAGTCGGCGAGAGCTTCCGGTTGGGTTGGCGGATTCAACCGGTCATCGCAACACATTCGCTGAATCGCTCAGCGGGCGTCTGGAAGCCGAGCGTCTTGCGCGGCCTCTCGTTCAATTGTCTGGCGATCGAGTTGAGCTGCAGCTGTGAGT
>NZ_JBPZGZ010000006.1:0-325597 GCF_051857475.1 Roseateles sp. NT4
ACTCACAGCTGCAGCTCAACTCGATCGCCAGACAATTGAACGAGAGGCCGCGCAAGACGCTCGGCTTCCAGACGCCCGCTGAGCGATTCAGCGAATGTGTTGCGATGACCGGTTGAATCCGCCGTCGATAGCCGTCGTTCGCCGACAACCGACCGAACCGCTGCTCTCAGCCTTAAGCAGACTGCTGCTTCACGGCGGAAAAGCCCTAGCTTCAGACATCTGGCCGTTCACCTGAACGGAAATCGTTCACGACCAATGCAAGCAGCTCAACCTGAGTCAAGCGCCAAAATCGCCGACCGTGATGACTAGGTGGCTAGAGCATTCCGTTGGGCAAGAAAGCGAAATTGCGCGATAGCTGTATCCGATCAATTGAGGTGGCCGCAGATTTCTTGCTGGAGCCACTCGATCGCACGAGACGCTGTCGACCTAGGTGAGCCCCCTCAACTCCCTCAACGCCACCGACAACATCGCGGCATCCGGCGCTGGCACCGCCCTCAGCTCACCCAGTAGCTGCTCGGCGCGCTCGATGGTGCGGCCATTGCTGGCCTGCCAAGCCTCGACCAAGGCCGTCGGTGAGTCGTGGTCGCCGTCGCCGGCCAGCACAGCGCCGGTGATGGCGCGCTGCAGGCCCCACAGGTCGTCCAGCATGGCGCCCTTGGCCAGCATCTGCCAGTGCTGGTCGCCCGGAAGGGCGTTGATCTTGTCGCGCAGCCAGGGCAGGCCCAGGCGGTTGGCGAGGTCGAAATAGATGGCGGCCACCAGCTCGACCGGCCAGCGTGCGCTGCCGGCGATCTCGGCGATGTCCAGCGTTGCGTACAAGGTGCCGAAGGTGACCACGCGCTCGGCCAGCTCGCGCGGCACGCCGCCGGCCACATAGGCGGCCGCTGCCGCATCGACGCGGGCGCGCTCGTCGGCGTCCAGCAGTTGCGGCAGGCGCGCCGCGAGCTTGCTGAAGTTGGCGGTGAAGTGATCGATGGTGGCGCCCATGTCGTCGACCAGGCGGTTGGAGCGCAGGAACCACTTGGTGCCGCGCTCCAGCTGGCGGCTGGTGTCGATGAGCATGCGCGACTGCAGTTCGTCGGCCACCTTGTTGTCCAGGGCCTCGATGCCCTGCCACAAGCTGACCATGCCGAAGATCTCGCGGCTGAGCAGATAGGCGCGCACGATCTCGAAGGCGCGCGCGCCGGTCGTCTCGAGCAAGCGGTGCACGAAGGTGCTGCCGACCCGGTTGATCATGCTGTTGGTGACGTGGGTGGCGATGATTTCGCGCTTGAGCGGGTGGCGCTGCATGTACCCGCTGAACTTGTCCTGCAGCAGCGTCGGGAAGTAGCGCACCAGGGCGGTAGACACCCAGGGGTCGTCGGGCAGCGTGGAAGACAGCAGCTCGTCGTAGAGCCAGATCTTGCTGTAGGCCAGCAGCACCGCGCGCTCGGGGCTGGTCAGGCCCAGGCCCTTGCCGCGGCGGTCGGCAATCTCCTCGTTGGACGGCAGGTACTCGATGGCGCGGTTGAGCCGGTCAGCCTTCTCCAGGTACTGCATGAAGCGTGACTGCGCATCCAGCAGTTGCGGCGCCAGGTGGCCGGTGACCGACAGCACCTGGGTCTGGAAAATGTTGTCGCGCAGCACCAGGGCGGCGACGTCGTCGGTCATCTGCGGCAGCACGGTGTTGCGCTGCTTCTCGGTCAGCTCGCCCTCGCTGACGGCCAGGCCGAGCAGGATCTTGATGTTGACTTCGTGATCGGAGGTGTCGACGCCGGCCGAGTTGTCGATGGCGTCGGTGTTGATGCGACCGCCCGCCAGCGCAAACTCGATGCGGCCGCGCTGGGTGCAGCCCAGGTTGCCGCCCTCGGCGAAGACCTTGCAGCGCAGCTCGCCGCCGTTGACGCGCAGCGCGTCGTTGGCGCGGTCGCCCACCTGGGCGTGGGTCTCGCTCGCGGCCTTCACATAGGTGCCGATGCCGCCGTTGTAGATGAGGTCGACCGGCGCCTTCAGGATGGCGTTGACGAGCTCGGTCGGCGTCATGGCGTCGGCCGTGATGCCCAGCACCGCCTTCACCTCGGGCGTGAGGGGAATGGACTTGGCCGTGCGCGGGTAGATGCCACCGCCGGCCGAGATCAGGCTGGCGTCGTAGTCGGCCCAGGACGAGCGCGGCAGCTTGAACATGCGCTCGCGCTCGACGAAGGAGGTTTCGGCGTCGGGTGACGGGTCGAGGAAGATGTGGCGGTGGTCGAAGGCCGCCAGCAGGCGGATGTGGCGCGACAGCAGCATGCCGTTGCCGAACACGTCGCCCGACATGTCGCCCACGCCGGCCACGGTGAAGTCCGTCGTCTGCGTGTCCACGCCCATCTCGCGGAAATGGCGCTTGACCGACTCCCAGGCGCCACGCGCCGTGATGCCCATGGCCTTGTGGTCGTAGCCGATGGAGCCGCCAGAAGCGAAGGCATCGCCCAACCAGAAGCCGTACTCCTTGCTGACACCGTTGGCGTAATCGGAGAAGGTGGCCGTGCCCTTGTCGGCGGCGACCACGAGATAGGGGTCGTCGACGTCATGGCGCCGCACTTGCGGCGGCGGCACGATCTTGTCGCCGACGCGGTTGTCGGTGAGGTCCAGAAGGCCGCGCAGATAGTTCTGGTAGCAGGCCACGCCCTCCTTCATGAAGGCCTCGCGGTCGCTGGCCGGCGGTGCCTTCTTCAGCACGAAGCCGCCCTTGGAGCCCACCGGCACGATGACGGTGTTCTTGACCATCTGCGCCTTGACCAGGCCCAGCACCTCGGTGCGGAAGTCCTCCGGCCGGTCCGACCAGCGCAGACCGCCACGCGCCACGCGGCCGCCGCGCAGGTGCACGCCCTCGAAGCGCGGCGAATAGACAAAGATCTCGAACATCGGCTTCGGGGGAGGCAGGCCGGGCACCTTGGACGAGTCGAACTTGAAGGACAGGAAGCTGCGCCGCTGGCCCGCCGCGTCGCGGGTCCAGAAGTTGGTGCGCGTCGTGGCCAGCATCAACGCCAGGTACTGGCGCAGCACGCGGTCCTCGGAGAGGTTGTCGACCTCCTCCAGCGCGGCCGTGATGGCCTCGACCTGGGCGGCGGCCATGCTTTCGGCCTCCGCGCCGCCGGCCGGGTCGAAGCGCAGCTCGAACAGCCGCGCCAGCTGGGCCGCGATGCCGGCATGGGCCACCAGCGTGGCCTCGATGAAGGACTGCGACAGCGCGAAGCCGATCTGGCGCATGTATTTGGCATAGGCGCGCAGCACGACGATCTGCTCCGCCGTCAGCCGCGCCGCCACGACGAGGCGGTTGAAGTCGTCATCCTCGACATCGCCGCGCAGCACGGCCGCAAAGGCGTTCTCGAAGACCTGATGCAGGGCGTCCACCTCGACCTCGGCATGGGCGCTGCTCAGCTTCAGCCCGAAGTCGTGGATCCAGACCGGCGCCGAGTCGGTCGGTGCGATGCGGTAGGGCAGCTCGTCCAGCACCTTCATGCCCATGTGTTCCAGCATGGGCAGGCTGTCCGACAGCGTCAGCGGCTCGCCGCGGCGCAGCAGCTTGAAGCGCAGATGGCCGGGCGCGGCTTCCAGCGGCCGGTAGAGGTTCATGCCCAGCGGCTCGGCATCGCTGAGCCGGGTCATCATCTCGACGTCGGGCACAGCGGCGCGAGCCTCGAACTCCTCGCGGTAGGCGGCCGGGAAGGCGCTGCCGAACTGGCGCAGCAGCTGCACGCCGCGGGCCTCGCCGGTGGCTTCGATGAGGGCCGTCTTCAGCTCGTCGTCCCAGCGCCGCGCCGCCACGGCCAGGCGCGCTTCCAGCTCACGCACGTCGAAGGCCGGGATGTGCCCCGGCTGGGTGCGTATCGTCATCTGGATGCGGGCCAGCACCGACTCCGACAGGTGCACGTTGAACTCCGACCCGCTGCCGTTGAAGGCCTGCAGCAGGATGGCCTGCCACTTCTGGCGCAGCTCGGTCGTGTAGTGCTCGCGCGGCACATAGATCAGGCAGGACACGAAGCGCTGGAAGGGGTCGCGCCGCACGAAGAGGCGGAAGCGCTGGCGCTCGCCCAGGTGCAGGATGCCCACCGCCGTCTGCAGCAGGTCGTCGTTGCTGGTCTGGAAAAGCTCGTCGCGCGGGTAGGTCTCCAGGATGTTGATCAGGGCCTTGCCGGCATGTCCGCCTGCGGGCAGGCCGGCGCGCGCCACCACATCCGCCACCTTGCGGCGCAGCAGCGGGATGTCGGCGGGGTTGGCGCTGTAGGCCGTGGACGTGAACAGGCCCAGGAAGCGCTCCTCGCCGCAGACCCGGCCGGCGGCGTCAAAGCGCTTGACGGCCACGTAGTCCAGATAGCCCGGGCGGTGGACGGTGGAGCGGGCCGTGGACTTGGTCACCACCAGCAACTCGGGCCGGCGCACCTGGGCGCGCACCTCGGCCGGCAGGGCCGCGAAGGCGGCCACGGCGTCCAGCGACGCCACGTCGTGCAGGATGCCCAGGCTGGAGTCGGGCACGACGGTCAGCACGTCCTGCCCGTCGACACTGGCCAGGCCGTGGCGCCGGTAGCCCAGGAAGGTGAAGTGGTTGTCGGCCAGCCAGCGCAGGAAGTCCAGGCCCTCGGCCAGTTCGTCGCCCGGCAGCGGCGGCGCCTGGCCCTGCAGCTCGTCGATGATGTCCAGCATGCGCTGGCGCATGGGCCGCCAGCCGTTCACGGCCGAACGCACGTCCTCCAGCACGCGGCTGACGTCGGCAGCGAGCGCGTCCATGCGGGCCTGCTCGGGCATGCGGTCCACCTCGACATGGATCAGCGACTCGCGCACGCCATCGGCGGCCAGGCTCTGCAGCGTGCCGTCGGCATCGCGGTTCACCGCCACCAGCGGATGGATGATGAGGTGCAGCGTGAGGCCGTGGCGGTTGACCTCCATGGTCACGGAGTCGACGAGGAAGGGCATGTCGTCGTTGACGATCTCGATGACGGTGTGCGTCGACTGCCAGCCATGCTCGGCAATCGTCGGGTTGAACACCCTGACCCGCGCCCGGCCGACCTCGCGCTTGCGCGCAAAGCTCCAGTGCGACACCGCCGCGCCGTACAGGTCGGCCACCTGGCGCTCGGCTAGCTCCTCCGGGTCGACCTGGCCGAAATACCTCTGTACAAAGTCCACCAGCGCCTCGCGCTGGTCTTCGCCGGCGCGGCTGCGCACCAGCTTGATGACTTCTTCCATGCGTTCGGCCCTCGGGCCACCTGCGTTTGTCTGCGCCTGCATGCGTGTCTCCTGTCCGGTCTGAAGCCGTTGGATCAAGCCACCGGCATCGTCGCCCTCCTGGGTCGCTGTGCCAAGTGTTGATAGGCGGAGGTTACGCCTGCCACAGCGCCTGCTTGCAAGGCTTCACGGGGCGGCAGGCCCGCAGCCTCACAATCACCCGCATGGAAATGCAGAATCCACCGATGGAGATGCGTTGGCGACAGGCCATCGAAACCGGTGAGTTGGGGGTCTGGGACCTCCGCCTGGACCTCGAAACCGTCCAGTATTCCCCGCAGTGGAAGCAGCGTTTCGGCTTCCCGGAGCCTCACGGCGCCGATAGCACCCATTTCTGGCGCTGCAGGGTCCACCCAGAAGACCTGGCCGGCATGATGGCCGCCATACGCCGGCACGCCCAAGGCAGCCAGCCCGACTACGAGGCGCGCTTTCGTCTGCGCAGCAACGGCTCGGGCTATCGGTCCGTCCATTCCCGTGGAAGGGTGATCGAGCGCAGCCCCGAGGGGCGTGCCCTGCGCATGGTGGGAACGATGATCGATTTGACCCAGCGCGCACCCACGCCCAGCACCGGCCTGCCGGAAGGGCCCCGGGGCGTCATGGCCGGCAGGCCGCTGTCGCTGCCTTTTCACCTGCTGTTGAGCACAGGCGACGCCAACAAGGATGCCGCCGACGCGAGGCAGCAGCAGATCGCGCTCGAAAGGGACCGGGTGCTCAGCCTGGTGACGGACCTGCTGCGCACCACGGTGGCACAACTCGAAGGGTTGGATGCACTCTGAGGCGCACCCGATCCTCAGCTAGCGCACACGCCGACTACGCAGTGCGCCCAACAACACCAGCAAGCCACCCGCTGCCATCGCAGCCGATGCCGGCTCCGGCACGGCTGCAGCGGCCGCCACCTCCGCCCGCCAATAGCTCGGCAGATGCAGATAGGGGTTGCCGCTGGCCATCGTGCCGTCGGTGACGTAGATGGCGCCCAGGCCGTACTGCCTGGCCAAGCCCATCACCTCCTGCATCTGCGCGACCGTCGCCACGCTGTGCACGATGGCCCCTGTCGACGCTGCATGGGTCGACAGCCCGCTCAGGAAGGAGCCGCCAACGAAGTCGCTGTAAGAGCCCTCGAAGCTCATCAGCGTGTTGGCCAGCCCGTTGTAGCCGGCGGTAGGCGTCACGCCGGGGTTGCCGACGATCTCCCAGCCGGGGTGGGCGGACCTCAGTCCGTTGCTGACGGTTTGATAGAAGGGCAGCGCCCCGGGCTGGGTCGCCATCTCGTCGAGGAAGACGCCGTCGACGTGATACCAGCTGGCGTATTTCTCGGCGTCGGCCAGCACCTCGCTGGTCGAACGTGTCGGCGGCACTTCCGGCGTGCAGTGGTTGACGCCATAGCAGGTGTAGACATAGCCGATCACCTTGCCGCCCGCGGCGCGGAACTCGTTGATCGAGGCCACGTAGTCGCTGTTGGATGACAGGCCCGGCCCGTTGGCCGGGTTCATGATGGCCGTCACGTTGGCGCCCTGCTGGGCGGCCCAGGTCAGCTGGTGCCACTCGTTCAGCTCGGGCATCCAGGACGGGTAGAAATAGGCCGGCACGACGATCTCGACGGCCGAGGCGAAGGGCGCCGCCGCGGTCAGGGCCAGCGTGGCGAGAAGGGTCTTCAAGCGTTTCATCTCATCTCCTCCGCTCAGCAGCTGCCGCCGGTCTTCAGGCTGTTCAGGCACCAGCGCTCGGAGCCCGAGAGGCTGTTGTTGCCCCAATAGGTGGGTGTGTAGTTCCAGATCGGGCCGCCCCAGGGCAGGCTGGGGTTGTAGGTCATGCTGGTCACGTAGACGTAGTTGGCGGCGCTGCCCTTCAGCGTCGCCTGCATCTGGGCCTGCGTGGCCGAGTGCACGAGCAGCCAGGTCTTCAGGCCGAGCGAGGCAGCGTAGGTCTGCACGCCGCCATTGAGCCAGCTCGCCGCGTTCAGGTAGTCGGCGTAGGCCGCCTCGTAGACGACGATGTGCTCGCCGTAGGTGGCTGCACCGACGAAGCAGCTGCTGGCGCCGGGCCAGCCGGCGTTCCACACCACGGTGCCGCTGGTGCCGGTGGCCGTCATCTTGGCGCGCACGGCGCTGAACTTGGGGCCCGTGCCATTGCACTTCTGCGTGTCGGTCAGGGCCGCGTCGTCGAAGGCAGCCTCGTCGAAGAAGAAGCCGTCCACGCCGCCCAGCGCGGTCTTGTAGGCCGTCAGGTTGGCGTTGATGGCGTTGTAGCGGGCCAGCTCGTCGGCGGTGTTGTGGTCGTAACCGGTGGCCACATAGCCCAGCACCTTGCCGCCCTGGGCGCGGATATTGGCGATGACGGCCTTCCAGTTGGTGACCTGGCTGCTGGTCAAGCCGGTGGCGCCGCTGTTAGGGTTGATGACGACATAGGCGCCGCTGGGAATCTGGCCGCCGTAGGTGCTGGCGGTTTCGCCCCAGTAGGCCACCATGCCGAAGCCGGTGGGTGCGGCGGGTGCCAGCGTGGCGCCGAGGGTCAGCAGGCTCGCGGCAGCGAGCTTCACGCGAAAGTTGGACATGCGTTTCTCCGGAAGAAGGGGGTTCAACGGACGGTCAGCGTCGTGCCGGCACGGAAGGCGCCGAGCGTGGCGTCCCAGGCCTGGGCCTTGGCGGCGTTGTCGGCATTGGCCGGGCGCACGCTGTAGCGCACATCGGCGCTCAGCGACGCCGCACCGTCGGGCAGGGCCAGCAACACGTCGTAGGCGCCGGTCGGCGTGCCCGCGGGCACGGTGAAGCCGGCCGACGCGGTGCTGGTGCTGTTGGGCAACCAACCCCGTGGGTCCACCGCCGGCAGCGCGATGCGCACGACGGCGCCCGTGGTCTTGTGCTTGAGCAGCAGCTGCACCGCGCGCGGGTTGAAGGCGCGTGCCCAGCCGCTGTTGCGCACGGTCAGCAGCAGCGTGCCCGATTGCCCGGCTGTCACCGCATCGGTATGGCGCAGCGTCGAGAGCTCGAAGCGGTAGCCCATGCTGCGCTTGACCTCGGCCATGCAGCCCTGCTGCTCCCACTTCGTATGGAAGAGGTCGCGGTAGTAGTCGTTGTTCAGATAGGTCAGCTTGAACTGCTTGCCCTCGGCGAGGATGTCGGCGCAGCTGGTGCGCGGCACCGCGCCCTCCTCGTCGGCGGGGTTGCAGGTCTCGGCACCGAAGGGCGCCACGCCGGACAGCGAGGCCGTGTAGTTGCGCTCGTTCTGGCGGGTGGCGGCGTCTTCGCTGTAGGTGCCGACGTCGGTGGCCGAAGCCAGGAAGCAGTCGTTGTGCACGCCGATGCGCGAGGCCGCCGAGCCGTCGCGCCAGCTCGGCACCTGGGCCGACCACTGCATCAGATAGGGCGGATAGCGCAGCTGCAGGAAGCGGTCCGTCGGCAGCGCGTTCAGCAACGCATCGCGGATCTGGGTGCGCGGGCTGACGGCGGTCAGGTTGTTGGACGAGGTGTGCCATTCGCCCCAGGCGCCGATGAAGCCGGCCTGCAGATAGGCGATGACGTCGGCGTTGGCCGTCAGCACCGGCTTGAGCTGGTCGATGTGGCCGAGCACGCGCGCCAGCGGCGCATCCTTGACGTTCTGGTACTCGGTCTCGTTCTCGGGGTAGTTGTAGAGGAAGCGCGGGACGAGCTTCAAGCCGGCGCGGCGTGCGATGGCGAAAGCGTTGGTGAGCTGCGTCAGCACGCTGGCGGGCAGCGTGGTGTTGGCATAGGCATCCAGGCGCACGGGGCCGTAGACGGCGCGGAAGCCGGCCTGGAACTGCGCATCGGCATTGGCCTGGGTCCAGGTCAACACGTCGTCGGCCGCCCAGGTGTACATGCCGCGCTCGGGGTTGGCGATCTCGGCGGTGCTGACGGTGAAGCTGGTCTCGACCGGAGCCGGGGCCGGCGTGGGAGCCGGTGTTGGCGCCGGGGTCGGTGCGGGAGTGGGAGCAGGCGTAGGGGCCGGCGTCGGCGCGGGTGTGGGCGCCGGCGTCGGTGCCGGTGTGGGCGCCGGGCTGGGCGCGTTGAGGCGCCAGGCCTGGTTGGCATTGCTGGTGCTGCAGGTCGCGACCGAGAAGGCCACCTGGGCCAGTTGGGTCGGCGCGGTCAGGCAGAGGTTGTTGGCGGCGAGCTTGAGCTGCGACGTCGAGCCACCGGCCAGTGCCACCGCCGAGAAGCGCTGGCCCGTCTGGCCGCTCTGGCAGTTGTTGAGCTCCACGAAGGCGCCGGAACTGGTGCCGGTGGCCGCCACGCAGAGGCCCGACTGCGTGTTCTTCAGTGTGTAGATGCTGCTGCCCGTGCTGACCGGCGTCAGCACGAAGTCCTGCACGGCGGCGCCATTGCAGGTCGCGAGGCGGATGTCCCAGCTGTCGACCTTGGCTTCCAGGCAGGCGCCCAGCGGGTTGGAGACGAGGGGCGCTGCCGTCGAAACGACGGGCCAGGCGGCCAGCAGGGCCAGAGGGAAAGCGAGCTTCAGCCCGGCGCGAGAGCGCGGCGCGGGACAGGGACGCATGGAAGGCATGGAGTTCTCCTCATGAACGACAGAGCGCTGACAGGGGAGCGCCAGCCGCGTCAGCGCGAGCGCGGCCGGAGCACCGGCGCGACCGGTGCCAAAAGGCGTGAAGAAAGGGAAGCGGTGGGGCCGCTACTCGATGCGAGCCTCGCCCCAGGTGACGACGACGGGGCCCGCGGTGTCGGTCCCGTGCTGGCGCGCGATCAGCTCGATCAGCTTCACGCCGCGCAGGTCGGCGCTGAGGTCGCGCGCCGGCTGGTTGAATTTCATCGGTGCGGTCGCCGCAAGCCGGCGGCCATCGCCCCAGACCTCGAAGCTGACGGCAGCGGTCTTGCCGCGCGTGGAGTCGTCCACGCCGACGCGCGCGCTGAAGCGTTGCGAACCCGGCGCCAGCTGCACCTGCAGGCGCGAATCGGCCAGCACGCCGATGCCATGGCGGAAGGCCTGGCGCTGCACGCTCAACGCCTGGTCATAGGGCGTCGAATCCGCACGCGGCCCGCCCCAGCCGGCGTAGGCCGGGCGGGTGCCGCCGTTGTCCGTCGTGCCCCAGGAGGCCAGCGAACGGTAGGCGACCGGGTCCTGCTCCAGCGCCTTGATGCCGTCGCGGGCCACGTAGACATTGCCGGGCCGCTCGGACACGAAGTAACCGCGCGGCAGCAGATGCTTGCCGCTCGCCGTGAACAGCAGGGCCTCGCGGGCTTGAAGCTCGAACTCGCGCTGGCCGGTGAAGGTGCCCACGTCAGCGCGCGCCCAGGCGTCGCGCAGCGCGATGGGCGCCGTCGCATCCATCTTCAGGTGCTCGGCGGTCAGCGTGAACTTGGCTGGCGAGCCGGTGCGGTTGAAGAGCAGCACCGCCTTGCGACCATCGGCCAAGGTCTTCACGAGGATCTGACGGTCGCTGTCGGCATAGGCGATGACGCCCTGGTGGCCGGCCGCATCCTGGTTGATGGCGACCACCTCGGGCGCCTTCAGGATGTCGATGACGGCCGGCGAGACCTTGGACAGGTCGGTGCCGATCATCAGCGGTGCCGCGGCGATGGCCCACAGGCCCATGTGGGTGCGGGCTTCGAGCAGGTGGCTGCTGTCGAAGTCGCCGTTGCCGATCTCCAGCATGTCGGGATCGTTCCAGCGGCCCGGGCCGGCATAGAACTCGCGCGTGGCCACGCTGTCGAAGTTGTGCACCATCTGCGAGAAGCTGTTGGCGATGTCGCGGCTGGTGCGCCACATCGTGCCGGCGTCCTGGCCCCAGCTCCTCACATTGACCGTGCCCCACAGGCAAACCGACAGCACATAGTCACCGCGCGGCCTCACATCGTGGAGCGCCTGCTTCAGACCGGTGTAGAGCTTCTTCGTGCCCTCGACATCGGACTGGTTGATATTGCCTTCGACGATGGTGGGTGGGTATTCGCGGTACTGGCCCGAGGCGACATGGGGCCGGTCGCGGCCGTAGGAAGACAGGCCGCAGCCGTCCACCTTCAAGTAGTCGAAATTCCACTCGCCGAAGAACAGCGCCACGTCCTGGCGCATGAAGCCCATCAGCCCGACCTCGCGCTCGGCCGCCGTGCCTTCGGGCAGGTTGGGGCTGTCGGCGTCATAGGCCTGGGAGCAGGCATTGCGGCCGATGTCGGTGTACAGCCCGGCCTTCAGCCCCATGGCATGGATGCGGTCGGTGAACGGCCGCAGTGACGAGTCCTTGCCCGTGGCTGCGCTCGGGAACAGGCCGGTGCGCACCTGCAGGCGGCCATCGTCCGCACGGCGCTTCAGCCACCAGCCGTCGTCGATATTGATGCTGCGGTAGCCCGCGCCCGCCAGGCCCGAGTCGACGATGACCTGGGCCGAGGCCAGCACCTTGGCCTCCGTGATGTCGACGCGGAAGGCATTCCAGCTCGACCAGCCCATGGGCGGCGTGGGCGCGCTGCCGACGGGCTGGTGTTGCCAGCGACCAGTGGCGGCCAGCGGCTGCTGGGCTTGCGCAGAAAACGCGACGAGCAGGGCGAGGGCGAGTAACTTCATGCGGCGGGCAGCAGGCGGCCGAAGGCTGTCGGCACATGGAAATCGGGCGCGGCGGTCTGGATCGGGCTCCACGCGGAATACACCCGATCTTTGCCCTGGCCTTCGACGCGGAACAGGTTCAGGCGCCAGCCGTCCTCTGCGCCTCGCATGGGCACGGCCAGCTCGGCCGTCCAGACCTTGTGCTCGGCATCGATGCTGGCCTTGGCGCGGCTCTCGCCGACGATGCGCTTCTTGCCCGAGGCCTCGACGGCGACCTCCAGCAGCAGGCCATTGGGCGCCACCTCGACCTCGCGGTAGCTCTTCAGCCCGGCGCGGTCCGGGGCCTGCAGGAAGACCTCGACGACATCTCGCTCCCACAGCGGCCAGATGTCGGTGGCCGAGGCGGCGCGGTCGAAGGTGCTCAGAGCCTCGTACTTGCAGATGAAGCGCAGATAGAGCTGGTTGGCACCACGCAGCAGTTGCACGCGGGTGGACTGCGGGCCGGCGATCGACTTGCCTTGCCAGTCGTGGCGGAAGAAGTTCGTCGGCGCATCGGCCCATTGCGAGGCGAGCGGGAAGCCGTCGGCGCCGACCCGGGTGACCTTGCCAGCGAAGGCCACGGGCAGGCTGTCGGGCGCATCGGGGTGCGCCTCGATGAGCAGGCTGTGCGTGAAGCGCACCGGCAGCGTCGGCTGGTCGGCACTGACCTTGCCGATCTCCTTGCCCGTCAGCGCATCACGCAGCGTCCAGCGGCCCACACCCAGGCCACGCAGCGTGACCGGGCCGTCCCAGCGTTCGGCATAGAAGGCGTAATGCAACGCCCCACCCTGCTCGATGACATGGGTCTCGGGCTTGTCGAAGCCCAGGTCATACAGCTCACCGCGGTAGCGGCCTTCGGCCAAGCGCTGGCGGTTGTAGAGGTCCACCCACTGGCGCCAGTGCGGCTCGCGCTCGGGCGTCAGCAGGAAGGAGTCCTTGGGCTTGGGGTCGACCGGCCAGGTGAACTTGGTGGCGACGACGGCGCCTATGCCGACGCTGGACGCGAAGTCCTGCCCGCCGGTGCTCAGCTCCACATGGTCGCCGGCATAGGCCGCCCACGGTCCCATCAACGCTTTCAGCGTCTTGCCCTTGTGTCGCACTTGCCAGCTCGACGTCGGGTCGGACGCCGGCGCCTGGTCCATGAAGGGCATGTTGTGGAAGGCATAGCCGGTGCCGCAGGGGCAGACTTCGACGACAGCCTCCGGGTTGGCCGCGTGGGCGGAGGCGTGCATGACCTTGTAGAAGTCGGCCAGCTTCTCCACCGCATCCTCCGGCCTCGCATGCTTGTGCGCCGGGTTGAAGCAGGGTGCCACGCCGTTGAGGTGCTGGCCGTCGACCTTGAGGCCGTCGAAACCCCAGTCACCGATGATCTTCTTCACCGTGGCCGCCAGGCGGGCCTGGGTCTTCTCGTAGGCGGGGCAGAGATAAAAACTGTTCCACCACGTCACGTTCTGCACTGCGCCGTCCTTGTCCAGCAGCAGCAGGTCGGTGTGGTCGTGCAGCTCGTCGCTGCCCGGCGCGACGGCCAGTGGGGCGATCCACAGCCGGGCCTTCATGCCGCGGGCATGGATGTCGGCGACGAGGGCCTTCATGTCGGCCTCGCCCTTGGGGAACTTGGCCAGGTCGGGCGTCCAGTCGCCGGTCTTGACCTGCCAGCCGTCGTCCAGCACGGCCCACTTGAAGCCCAGCTCTTGCACCTTGGGCAGGGTGGCGCGCACATAGTCGAGCGAGAAGTCGCGCTCATAGCCCCAGGCGCACCACTGCGCCTCGTAGGCGCTCTGCGGCGGCTGCGGCGCGGCCAGGCCCTGTGCGGCCATCAGGCGGCGGTAGCGGTCCAGCGGCACGAAGAAGTCGCCACGATGGACGGTGAGGAAGGTCGGCGGTGTCTTGAGCGTGGCGCCGGGCGCCAGCACTTGCGGCTCATCACCTCGAAGAGAAATGTCGACCTGGTCGCCGCTGGCCTTCACGGGCAGCGCGACGAGCTGCGGTTGAAGTGCCAGGTGGCCGACGGCCAGGCCGACATCCCGTCGCCAGACATCGACGACCGGCGTGCCGCCGCCGTAGTCCGACGCATTCATGCCCATGAAGTTGCGCTGCTCGAAACCGCGCTTGACAGGCTGTACCCAGTCGCGCCGGTCGGCATGGCTCGCGCCGGAGTAGGTCCAATAGCCTTTCGCTCCACCGGCATGGCGAGGCGCAGCAGCCAGGCGGTGGGCGGCGTTGACCCAGGCATCGATGGCAAGCGGCTTGTCCGTCGTGTTGACGTAGCTGACGTCCAGCAGTGCGACGCCGGGATGCTCGTCCAGCAGCGTGACCGTGACGCGCTTCTCCACGCCTTCAGCGGAGCGGCCGACCAGGCGCAATGTCTGGGCGGCACCGAACGGCGTCACCGCCTTGCCGGGCTCGGCCTTCTGCAGCGCAAAGCGCGCCAGCACCCTGCCCTTGACGACCAGATGCTCGCTGGCATCAAAGCCCGTCAGCTCCACCGGCTGCTTGCCCAGCAGGCTGACCACGCGGCAGCGCATCTGCTCGTCGAACTGCAGCGAGACCGCTGCATCCTGCACGCGCACATGGCCACGGCCTTGCGCTTGTGCCAGCGGCCGCTGGGCGGCCAGAGGTGCCGCGCCCAGCCATTGCAGGAAAGCCCGGCGTGCCGTCATCGCTTGCCGCCCCAGGCCGTGGGGAAGGTGCGTTCGGCGTTCAGGTGATAGAGCTTGTCGACCACCTCGCGCGGCAGGGCCAGGCCCTTGACCGGCTTGTCGAGGTCGGCGACCTTGAAGCTGTCGGCGGTGTTGAAGTAGCGCCAGTGCATGCGCCAGACGCCCTCGGCTTCCTTGGCGAGAGCCGCGCCGTCCTGACCGGGTTCCTGCGACATGTCGCTGCCGTACATGACGCGGTCCTGGTATTTGATGAAGAAGCGGCGCACGCGCTCGCGGTCCTTCTGGCTCTGGTATTGCAGCTGGCCGATGCGTGCGGCCACGTCGACCTTGGCATTCGGGAACTTGTCGAGGAAGGCCGCCAGCTCATCCACGTTGCGCTCCAGCGAGGCCAGATGCACGCCGATGAAGTTCAGGCCCGGGTGGGCCGCCACCATGCGGTCGCGCGCGGCCATCTGGGCCTCCCAGCTCGGCATTTCGGGGTGCAGGGCCATGTGGTACTGCGGGTGGGCCTTGAAGTATTCGCGATCATTGTTGACCGTCATCTGGTCCAGCGGCAGCCAGCAGTTGTGGGGCTCGCCCTGGTGGCCCAGCAGCGGGATGCCCTGCTTCGCAAAGTCGTCGAACAGTGGCGCGAAGCGGGAGTCGTCGATCATGACCAGCTGGCCGTCGGCACCCTTCAGGCTCATGCCGATGTTCTTCCAGACCTTCACGCCCACCGCGCCGGCCTTCATGGCCGTGGCGATGCGCTGGCGCGTGGCGGGCAGCCATTCGGGCTTGTCGGAGCCATCGACGGAGAAGCTGGCCGCCCAGGCCACATCCTGCGGAAAAGCTTTCTGCAACTCGATGGCCACGCGCTGCTGGTCGTCCAGCGGCGGGAAGTCGGGGTAGTCGACGTTGATCGTCAGCACCTTGAAATTCTGGCGCTTCGCCGCCGCCATGAAGGCCGGCGCCGGGTTGTGCAGATGCATGTGCACATCGATCTTCACGATGCGACCGTAGTCGGCCATCGTGTAGGGCTTGGGCTCGGCCGCCTGTGCGGAGAAAAAAGCCGCCCCGGCAAGCAGGGCGGCAATACGGAGGAGAACTTTCATCAGAATTTGATGGAGGCGCCGAGGGTGAAGGCTCGGCCGTAACGGTAATAGCCTTGCGGCAGCTTCACGCTGTCATTGCCCAGGGTGTACTCCTGGGTCGCATCGGTCAGGTTGTTGCCTTCGATGCTGATGCGCAGCCACTTGTTGACCTCGTAGGCGATCTGGGCTGTTGCCCAGGTCACGGCCTTGGCGCGCTCGTTGAAGCCGGCGCCCAGCACATTGGTGGCGGTGACGAAGGCGTCGGTGTGGTCGGCCGTGGCGCTCATGCTCCACGGGCCCTTCTCGTACAGCACACCAAAGGACGAGGTGGCCGGCGCGATGCCTTCCAGCGCACGCTCCTCGCCGCCCACCCAGCTGCGCGACTTGTTGCGGGTGTACTGGGCGCGCACGCCGAAGCCGTTGTCGAACAGATGCTGCAGGCCGATCTCGAAGCCGCGTGCCATGGCCTTGTCGCCGTTGATGGGGCGGCTGATGTTGAACAGCCGGCCTCCCGGCGCACCGATGTTCTGGCCGGTCAGGTACTCGCTGGTGATCTGGTTCTTGATGTTCTTCTGGTAGACGGCGAAGTTCAGCGCCGAGTCCTTGGCGTAGTACCACTCCAGCGACACATCAGCCTGGCGGGCGCTGTAGGGCTTGAGGTCGGCATTGCCGCCGAAGACCTGGGTGAAGTCACCCCAGGAAATGCTCTGCGTCGTGCTCGTCGGTGCCAGCTTGTCCACCGACGGCCTGGCCATGGTCTTGGCCGCGCCCAGGCGCAGTTGCAGATCGCTGGTGATCAGCCAGGTGAAGTTGACCGACGGCAGCGCGAAGTTGTAGGTCGACTCCTGCTGCACGACCGACGGCGGCGCGTAGACGGCCGTGTAGTTGAAAGCGCCGTTCTCGATGATGTCGGTGATCTTGGCGTCCCAGGCCTGTGACGTCGTCTTGGTCTTCACGAAGCGCACACCGGCGTCGGCGTTCCAGCCATCACCCGACAGGTCGGCCTGCACGAAGGCCGTCGTCGTCTTCTCCGTCACGCGGTAGCTTTCCAGCGGGTTCCAGGCCGGCGCCGCCTTGCTGAAGTCGTAGACGCCGCCGCCCGGACGGGCCTTGCCGTCATAGGCCTTCAGTGCCTGCACATAGTTGTTGATGTCGAAGCCCAGGAAGGTGCGCGGGAAGTTGCCGCTGACGCCGTCCATGAAGCCCGACGGGCTCAGGGTCTGGTTGATGACGTTGCCGCCCAGCGCGCCGACGTTGATGGCATTGGCGCCAGAGTACTGGCCGTCGCCCGCATTGAAGGCGTTGTTGATGAGGTCGCGCGACTTCTTGCGGTGGGTCTCACTCAAGCCGAACTTCAGCTGGTCGATGTTGAAGCGATCCACCTTCCATTCGAGGTTGCCGGTGGCGCCATTGATCTTGTCGTCGATGTTGTCGCCGGCCAGGCTGAAGTAGTGGGTGTTGAAGTCCTTGGCCGTGAACAGGCCCTGGGCCAAGCCGGTCTGCAGGTCGCGGCCATCGTTGAAGGTGGTCTTCACGTCGGGCACGGCCGAGCCGGTCAGCTGGATGCGCGTGACGTTGGGCTGGTTCATGCGCAGCACGACATAGCTGTCCTGCCCGCCGGAGTGGCGCTTGGAGGTGGACTCGTAGATGTCGCCCGTGGCCTTCAGCGTCGGCGACAGCTTCCATTCCGCGTTGGCGCCGTACATGGCCGTGTCGACGACGCGGTATTCCGTCTTGTTCAGCAGCTCGGGATTGAGGGCCAGTTCCGGGTTGGGATTGGCCAGCGTGAAATCGGTCACCACGCCGTTGGTGACTTGCATATTGGACCAGCGGCCCGGTGCAAACAGCGGGTAGAAGGACAGCTGGTAGCCCACCTGCGGCGAGTCCAGCCGCGTCTTGAAGCCGTCAACAACGACCTTGAGGTCATTGCTCGGCCGCCACTCCACCTTGCCCGACAGCGCCGTGCGCTTCTTCTTCTCCATGATGGTGCCGAAGCGGAACTGGCCCGGGCCGATCAGGCCTTCCTCGTTCAGGTCCAGCTGGCCATTGCCGTTGGGGTCGATGTTGCCGCCCCAGGTGTTGCCCCAGGGCCAGAAGGCCGCCGGGTCGCTGGGCTTGGGGTTGCGGCTCCAGCCGCCGTCGTTGCCGGCCGTGTCGGTGCGCACATCGCGGTTGGCATAGACCACGCCCAGCAGCACGCCCAGCGTGTCGCCGAAGGTGTTGCTGTAGGTGCCTGACAGCTTCTGGCCATTGAGGCTGCTCATCTGGTTGCGGTCGGCTTCCACGCGCAGCAGGCCGCGCTGGCCTTTCTGGTCGAAGGGGCTGGCGGAGCGCAGGTTCACCAGGCCGCCGATGGCGCCTTCGATGATGGAGGCCTGGGTGGACTTGATGACATCGGCGCCGCTGATGACGTCGGCGGGCAGCACGTCGTAGGCGAAGTAGCGGCCCGCGCTGTCGGTGCCCAGCAGGCGGTTGTTGAAGGTGGTGATCGTGTACTCGGGGCCCAGGCCGCGGATGCTGACCTTCTGGCCTTCGCCGCCGGCCGTGCGCGAGATCGACACGCCAGTGATGTGGCTCAGCGAGTCGGCGACGTTGTTGTCCGGGAAGCGGCCCAGCTCGGTCGCGCTGATGCTGTCCTGCACGCCGGCGGCGTTGCGCTTCAGCGCCAGGGACTTCTGCAGGCTGGCACGGGTGCCGGTCACTTCCACGCGGTCCAGCGTGTTGTCGGCGTCGGTCTTGGCCGCCTCCTGCGCAAAGGCCGGGGCGGCCAGGGCCATCAGGCCGGCCAGCGTCAGCGGGTGCAGCGCGAAACAACGGGGTTGCAGGCGAGGACTCATCGAACAGTTCCTTTGATCTTGTGTGTCGGGGCTGCCGTCGGGGCAGCGCGATGTCATCTGCTTTGGATGCCGGGGCAGCTCTCCCCGGTGCTGGTGCCGGCTCCTCGGATGCCCCTCGAACCGGCTTGACGCAAGTCTACGAATGCTTTCGTTTAATTTCGTATAGAGTTTTCACGGATGCCGATTGCTTTCGTTGAAGCATGCCACGAAAGCCTTCCATGGGGCTGACATAGAGAGAACAGCCAGAGCTATATGGGAAATCACCCCTCACCCACGGGATTTGGCATACGAAGGCGTTTTCGCTGTTGTGTTTTCGTTTTCGTTCGTTTAAGCTTTCGCTCGAAAGTTCAAAACAGAACTCCCTGGCCCACGAAAGACTCCCCATGCAGAGCAACTGGCTCACCTACACGCTGATCACGACCCTGCTCTGGGGCGTGTGGGGCGCCTTCACCGGCCTGCCGGCCGAACACGGATTTCCCGACACGCTGATCTACGTGGTGTGGGCCCTGACCATGGTGGTGCCCGGCGTCATCGTGCTGGCCCGCGCCGGCTGGCGCCTGGACCGCGACCGCCGTTCTGTCGCGCTGGGCCTGGCCGTCGGCCTGCTCGGCGCTGGCGGCCAGATGCTGCTGTTCCGCGCAGTGCAGCTCGGCCCAGCCTATCTGGTCTTCCCCATCGTGTCGCTGTCGCCGGCCATCACCATCGCCCTGTCCTTCGGCCTGCTGGGCGAGCGCACCGGCAAGCTGGGCATGACCGGCATCGCGCTGGCCCTGTGCTCCCTGCCGCTGTTCGACTTCCAGTTCGGCCAGCAGGGTCAGGCCGTGGGTTTGTGGTTCGTACTGGCCCTGGCCGTGCTTGTCGCCTGGGGCCTGCAGGCCTACTTCATCAAGCTGGCCAATGTGGGCACCAGCGCCGAAAGCATCTTCTTCTACATGGCCGTCGGCGCCCTGGCCTGCGTGCCCTTCGCGCTGTGGATGACCGATTTCAGCCAGCCCATCAACTGGGGCTGGCAGGGCCCGGGGTTGTCGGCCGTCATCCAGGTGCTGAACGCCATTGGCGCCCTGACCCTGGTCTACGCCTTCCGCTACGGCAAGGCCCTGGTCGTGTCTCCCCTGGTCAACGCCGGCGGACCGCTGCTGACGGCCGTGCTGTCCATGGCCGTCAGCGGCACCGCCCCCACCGGCGCCAAGCTGGCCGGCATCGCCCTGGCCCTGATGGCTGCGCTGCTGCTGGCGCTGCAGCCTGAAACGCCTTCTTCTTCCTCTTCCCAACCCGTTCAAGGAGACGCCGCATGAAGCTCATGCTCGACCTCGTGCGCCGCCACAAGCAAGCCGCCCATGGCGACGCCGCTGCCATCGGCATCCCGTCCGTCTGTTCCGCCCACCCCGTCGTCATCGCCGCCACGCTGCGCGAGTGCGCTGCCCAGAGCCGTCCGGCCCTCATCGAGGCCACGTCCAACCAGGTCAACCAGGATGGCGGCTACACCGGCATGACGCCGCTGGACTTCCGCCGCCATGTGCAGGACCTGGCCGCCAACGAGGGCCTGGCGCCTGAACTGCTGCTGCTGGGCGGCGACCACCTCGGCCCCAATGCCTGGCGCAGGCTGCCGGCCGATGCGGCCATGGCCAAGGCCGAAATCATGGTGGCGCAATACGTGGCCGCAGGCTTTCGCAAGATCCACCTCGACTGCTCCATGAGCTGTGCCGGCGACCCGGTGCCCCTGCCCGAGGTTGAGATCGCCGCTCGCGCCGTGCGCCTGTGCCGAGCGGCTGAGCAAGCCTGGCGCGACGCTTCTGAGCGCGGCGAGCCGCCCGTCTACGTCATCGGCACCGAAGTGCCCGTGCCCGGTGGCGCGCACGAAGACCTCGGCGAGCTGGCCGTCACCTCGCCCGAGGCCGCCTCGTCCACGCTGGAACTGCACCGCCACGCCTTCGTCCGCGCCGGCCTCGAAGCCGCCTGGGAGCGCGTCGTCGCCATGGTCGTGCAGCCCGGCGTCGAATTCGACCACCACAAGGTCATCGACTACCGGCCCGAGAAGGCGCGGTCCCTGAGCGCCTTCATCGAGAGCCAGCCCGGCCTGGTCTTCGAGGCCCATTCCACCGACTACCAGACGCCCGAGCGCCTGGCCCAATTGGCCCGCGACCACTTCGCCATCCTCAAGGTCGGCCCCGGCGTGACCTTCGCACTGCGCGAGACGCTGTGGGCCCTGGCCGCCGTCGAGCGCGAATGGGTGGGCAAGGGCGAAGGCCTCGTCGACACGGTGCTGGGCGTCATGCGCGCCGAGCCCGAGCATTGGCGCGGCTATTACCAGGACCCCCAGCGCCTGAACGTCGACCTTGCCTACTCCCTGAGCGACCGCATCCGCTACTACTGGGCCCACCCCGCCGTGCGCGAGGCCTGCCGGACCATGCTGGCCCGCCTGGATGCCGCACCGCCGCCCTTGACGCTGCTCAGCCAGTACCTGCCGCGGCAGTACGAGGCGGTTCGCGATGGCCGCATCAACACCCAGACCGACTCCCTGCTGCGCGACGGCACCGTCCAAGCCCTGCGCCCCTATCTGCAAGCCTGCGCCGCCTGAACATGACTCTTCTGCACCTCGACCCCACCGACCTCGCGCACCGCGGCGGCACGCACACGGCCCGCGAGATCGCCCACCAGCCCGATGTCTGGCAGGCCATCCACCAGCAGCTGCTGGCCGAGCGCCTCAGGCTGGATGCCTTCCTGCAACCCCTGCTGGCCCTGCCCGATCTGCGCATCGTGCTGACCGGCGCCGGCTCCTCGTCCTTCATCGGTCAGTGCCTGGCACCGGCCTTGCTCAAGCTGCTCGGCCAACGCCCCGGCATCCGCGTCGAGGCCGTGGCGACGACCGACATCGTCTCCAGCCCCGAGCAATGCCTGCAGCCCGAAGTGCCGACCCTGCTCGTCTCCTTCGCCCGCTCCGGCAACAGCCCCGAGAGCCTGGCCGCCGTCGAGCTGGCCGACCGCTTCGTCAAGCGCTGCTTCCACCTCGCCGTGACTTGCGCTTCCGAAGGCACGCTGAACCAGCGCCTGGCCGGCAAGGCCAGTGCATACGTGCTGCTGTTGCCCGACGAGACGCATGACCGCGCCTTCGCCATGACGTCGAGCTTCACCGGCATGCTGCTGGCCGCCGCCTGGGCCTTCGGCCTGCCGCTGGCGCCGGTGACTGAGCTGGCCCGCGCCGCTGCCACGCTGGCCGAAGCCGAGACCGACCGCCTCTATGCGCTGACCGACAAGCCCTTCGAGCGCGTCGTCTACCTCGGCAGCAATGCGCTGCTGGGCCTGGCCCGCGAGGCCGCGCTCAAGCTGCTGGAGCTGACCGACGGCCAGCTCGTCGCCCTGGCGGATTCGCCGCTGGGCTTCCGCCACGGCCCCAAGACCATCCTGAACGAACGCAGCCTGGTCGTCATCTTCCTGTCCAACGACGCCTACACCCGCCAGTACGACCTCGACCTGCTGAACGAGCTGCGCCGCGAAGGCCGCGCTCGCGTGCTGGCCATCCGGACCTCGTCGCTGAACGGCGCCGAGGCTCCGCATGCCGACGACGTCCACCTCGCCCTGCCCGCCTCCGCGCCCGACCTGGCCCTGGCTCCCGTCGCCCTGGTCTTCGCCCAATGCCTGGCCCTGCTCGCCTCGCTGCAGCTGGGCATCACGCCCGACAACCCCAGCGCCTCCGGCACGGTGAACCGCGTCGTCCAAGGTGTCACCATTCACCCCCTGACTTCCCAGCGGCACTCCTGATGAGCGCTTCCCTGTTCCTCGGCATCGACGGTGGCGGCACCAAGACCGCCTTCGTCCTCATCGACGGCGATGGCCGCCTGCTGGCGCGCCACGAGGCGACGACCAGCTACTACATCGAGATCGGCTTCGACGCGCTGCGCGCCCTGCTGCGGGACGGTGTACAGGCCGCGCTGCGCTTGGCCAGTGTTCCGGCCAGCGACATCGCCCACTGCTTCGCCGGCCTGCCGGCGCACGGCGAGGACAGCGAGCTGCTCACCACCTTCGATGCGCTGCTGAAGGACGTCGTGCCACGCAGCACCATCGGCAACGACATGGTCTGCAGCTGGGCCGGCTCCCTGGCCGGCGCCGACGGCATCAGCCTGGTCGCCGGCACCGGCTCCATCGCCTATGGCGAATGGATGGGCCGCGGCGCGCGCTGCGGCGGCTGGGGCGAGGTCTTCGGCGACGAGGGCTCGGCCCACTGGCTGGCCCGCGAGACGCTCGCGCTGTTCTCGCGCATGGCCGACTGCCGCGCCGAACCCGGGCCGCTGCTCGGCCTGGTGCGCGAGCACTTCGAGCTTCAACACGACCTCGACCTCTGCGGCGAGATCAACGGCAGCGCCGCGCGCAGCGAGCTGGCCCAGATCGCCCGGCTGGCCACCGCCGCCGCCAACGCCGGTGACGTGCAGGCCCGCCAGCTCCTGGTGCGCGCCGGTGACGAACTGGCCGCCCTGGCCGCCGGTGTCGCCCGCAACCTCGGCATTGGTGGGCCCAACGGCATCCAGGCCATTCCCGTCTCCTATTCCGGCGGCGTCTTCGCGGCCGGTGAGCTGGTGCTGGGCCCGCTGCAGGCGGCGCTGGCCCGTCGGCTGCCGGGCGCCGTGCTGAAGACGCCCCGCTTCGGCCCCGAGCTCGGCGCCGCCCTGTACGCGGCCCGTCTGGGTGGCCGGCCGCTGTCGGCTGAAGCCCTGACTCGGCTTTCGTAAGCGCGTCGATATCATTCGAAAGCCAAACCTCCTGCCTTTCGACCCCGAATGCCCGCCACCGCCTCTTCTGCGGCTTCATCCGCGAAAACCGAAAGCCCGCTCCTCATCGACGAGCGGCGCCGGCTGATCCGCGAACTGGTGCAAAGCCAGGGCCGCGTGACGGTGGACGAACTGGCCGATCGCTTCGGCACCTCGGTCGTCACCATCCGCAGCGACCTCAACGCGCTGGCGTCCACCGGCGCCGTGCTGCGTACCCATGGCGGCGCGCTGGCCCAGCGCGACACCGAGGAAGTGCCCATCGGCGTCAAGCAGAAGCTGCGCCACGAACAGAAGGCCCGCATCGCCGCCGAGGCGGTCAAGCTGATCCGCGACGGCGAGACCATCCTGCTGGACTCCGGCTCCACCACCGAAGAGATCGCCAAGCAGATCCGCGGCCTGCGCCTGACGTCGCTGAACGTCATCACCAACGCCCTCAACATCGCCGCCCTGCTGGCGCCGGTGTCCCACATCAACCTCATCATGCCGGGTGGCCAGTTGCGGCCCAACTCCTTTTCGCTGTCCGGCCCTCAGGCCGTGGCGGCGCTGCAGGGCTTGTACGCCGACCGGCTGTTCCTGGGCGTCGACAGCCTCGACCCCGACATCGGCCTCATGACGCCGCATCTGCTCGAAGCGCAGTTGAACGCCCAGATGATGAAGATCAGCCGTCAGGTCGTGGCGGTGGCTGACGCGTCCAAGTTGATGAAGCGCAACCTGTCCGTCATCGCGCCGGTGGAACAGCTGGACGTCCTGATCACCGACAGCGGAGCGGATCAGGCCATCGTGGATCAGTTGCGGGGGCGGGGGATTGAGGTGGTGTTGGCCTAGCCGGCTGGTTTATGCAAATCTCAGCCAAGCCCGTTGGACGTCCTTACACGGGGCAAGCCGAATCCGATATCGTCGAAGCGTCCCTGGGGCGCTCGGGCTTACGCGTGCTGGTGGAGACTTATCCGCACGACACGGATGCAAGACCAGGGACCGAATTTCTTTTCGAAGTAGCGCGCGGATTTCGCTACCTCGATGAAGGTGACCTCTTGGCCTACTGGCAAAGCAAGGCATTCGCCAGCGGCCACCGTCTCTTCGAAATCGAGGCCGGGGGTTGGCTTGATCAGGAGCGCCAGCAAACGGGCATGCTGAGTACCACTGATGCCGTGGGTAGCTTTCGGGAATGGTTCATCTGCACATCCAACGGATGCATGAACGTCTTGTCGGTCAATGAGCCCTTGATCAGGGAGTTCAATAATCTTTGATGGTCGCAGATGGCTGCGGCATCAGTCCAGGCCTTGCAGCCGCCCTGCCAAGTAGTCCAGGAAACACCGAATCCTCAACGCCAGCTCCGTGTTCCGGTAGTACACCGCGTTGACCGGCTGCCTCACCTCCGCGGTGTCCTTGGCGAGGATTTGGACGAGATCGCCGCGCTTGCGGTCCTCGGCGGTCATGAAGTCGGCCAGGCAGGCAATGCCCGCGCCGGCCAGCGCCAACTGCCGCACCGTCTCGCCGCTGGAGGCCCGCATGGAAGGCGCAATCTCGTGGCGCTCGCCCGATGCACTTCTCAGCGGCCATTGGTTCAGGCTGTCGGGCTGGGTGAAGCCAATGCAGCTGTGCCCGCCCAAGCCCGCCACGCTGCGCGGCCGGCCGGCGCGCTCCAGATAGGCCGGGCTGGCCAACACACGCAGCCGGTGGCTGCCCAGCGGCCGCGCATGCAGCGTGGAGTCGCGCAGCGTACCGATGCGGATGGCGACGTCGGTGCGCTGTTCGATGAGGTCGATGATGTCCTCGTTGCTGTTCAGCTCCAGCTCGATGTCGGGGAACTGGCGGCGGAAGTCGTCGACCAGGGGCACGATGACATGCAGCATGAAGGGCGAGGCCGCGTTGACGCGCAGGCGGCCGGCAGGCTTCTGGCGGCAGACGGCCATCTGCTCCTCGGCCGCCTCCACCGAAGCGAGGATGCCGCGCGCGCTGGCCAGGAAGAGATGGCCCTCGGGCGTCAGCTCCAGCCGGCGCGTGGTGCGCGTCAGCAGCGTGGTGCCGAGCTTCTCTTCCAGGCGACTCAGGGACCGGCTGACACCTGACACCGTCTGCCCCACCTGCTCGGCCGCGGCAGTGATGGAGCCGGTGTCGATGACGGTCGTGAAGGCAAGGAGTTCGTCGAGGCTGGTTTTCATGACTCTTGATTTCAAGTCAAGAATATTCTGCTCCAACCCGACTTTTTCGGCATGAATGAAATCCACACACTGCGGGCCTTCGCAGTCTCTGGACTTCTGCCATGTCTCTCGCACTCCTTGCGCTGACCATCAGCGCCTTCGCCATCGGGACGACCGAGTTCGTCATCGTCGGCCTCATCCCCACGGTCGCGGGCGATCTGGGCATCACCCTGCCCTCGGCGGGCTTGCTGGTCAGCCTCTACGCGCTGGGCGTTGCCATCGGCGCGCCGGTGCTGACCGCCCTCACCGGCCGCCTGCCACGCAAGGCGCTGCAGGCGCACTGATGGCCCTGTTCACCGCCGGCAACCTGCTGGCCTGGCTCGCGCCCAGCTACGAAGCCCTGATCGCCGCCCGCGTGCTGACGGGCCTGGCCCATGGCGTGTTCTTCTCCATCGGCTCCACGCTGGCCACAGGCCTCGTACCCAAGGACAAGGCTGCGAGCGCCATCGCCATCATGTTCACGGGGCTGACCGTCGCCCTCGCCACCGGCGTGCCGCTGGGCACCTTCATCGGCCAGCACTTCGGCTGGCGCGCCACCTTCCTGGCCGTCGCGCTGCTGGGTGTCATCGCCTTTGTCGCCAGCCTCGCCTTCGTGCCGCGCGGCCTGCGCGGTGCACCGCCGGCTTCGCTGGCCCAGCAGGCCCGCGTGCTGCGCGAGCCGCGGCTGCTGCTGGTCTACGCCAAGACGGCCATCGGCTATGGCGGCACCTTCATCCCCTTCACCTTCCTCGCGCCGCTGCTGCAGGACGTGGCCGGTTTCAGCGCCGGCGCGGTGGGCGGCGTCATGCTGGTCTATGGCCTGTCGGTCGCCGCCGGCAATATCTGGGGCGGCAAGCTGGCCGACCGACAGGGGCCCATCGCCGCGCTGAAGCTGATCTTTGCGCTGCTGGCCGTCGTGCTGTTCGCGCTGACCTTCACCATCCACAGTCGCGTGGCGGCGCTGATCACTGTGCTGCTGTGGGGTGCCGTCGCCTTCGGCAATGTGCCGGGCCTGCAGCTCTATGTGGTGCGCCAGGCCGAGCGCTTCGCGCCGCAGGCGGTGGACGTGGCCTCCGGACTGAACATCGCCGCCTTCAATCTCGGCATCGCCTTCGCGGCCTGGGCCGGTGGGTTGATCGTGACCCATCTGGGCCTGATGCACGCGCCCTGGATTGGCGCCCTCGTCGTACTGGTGGCCCTGGCGCTGACGCAATGGAGCGGCGCCCTCGACCGCCGCGAAGGCCAGCCGGCCCGCATGCCCGCCGGCGCCCGCCCCCTCGCTCACTGAATCACACCCAGGAGATCGTCATGAAGATCACTTCCCTTCTGCTCGCCCTCGCCTTCACCCACACCGCGTTTGCCGACGTGCCGCTGGAACGCTGGCGCAGCTACACCGGCGTCACCTGGAGCGCGCCGGCGCCCTATGCCGACTCGGCCAAGTCGCCCATCGCCGGCCTGCACTTCGATGCCCAAGGCGGCGGCTTCGTCAGCACGCCGCGCGTGCTTGCCGCCAACACGCCGGCCACGCTGAGCCGGCTCGATACCTCGGTCACCGATGGCCCTGCGCGGCTGACGGCCTTCCCGTCGGCCGAAGCCAACGACCCCACAACCGCGCCGGCCACGCACCTGCGCAGCGTGCTGGGCTTCCACATCGACCGCCGCAACGGCTGGCTGTGGGCCCTGGACCAGGGCTTTGTGGCTGGCGAGGCCGAGGCGCCGGCCGGTGCGCAGAAGGTGCTGGTGTTCGAACTGGCCACGGGCAAGCTGGTGAAGGCAATGCCGTTGGACAGCGTGGCCAACCGCCGCGGCAGCTTCCTCAACGACATCGCGGTCGACGAGAAGCGCCGCATCGCCTTCATCTCCGACAGCGGCCTGCGCAGCGCGCCCGCCAACCAGGCGGCCCTCATCGTGCTGGACTTTGCGTCGGGCAATGCCCGCCGCGTGCTTCACCGCCACGCCGGCGTGCTGCCTGAGCCGGGCGCCAAGGTGATGTCGCACGGCGCGGAGGTCTGGCCCGGCAACCCGCTCATGCTGGGTGTGAACGGCATCGGCCTCTCGCCCGACGGCGCCACGCTGTACTGGGCCGTCACGACGGGCACGCATCTGTTCTCGGTGCCGGCCGCGCTGCTGCGCAACGCGAAGACCACCGAAGCCCAGCTCGCCGCCGCCGTGCGCGACCTGGGCGATGTGGGTGGCAACACCGACGGCCTCGTCGTCGCCGCCGATGGCCGCGTCTACATCACCAACGTCACGCGCAACGGCATCGTTGGCTACGACCCGCGCGATGGCCGCTTCACGCTCGTGGGCGCAGACGACGGCGTGCACTGGCCCGACACGCCGGCCCTGCTGCCGAATGGCGATCTCGTCTTCACCGCCAGTTCGCTGAACGACCACTTCGCCGGCCGCGTCGCCGCCGGCCAGGAACGCTACGAGCTGTGGAAGTTCACGCCGGCACCACGGCAGTGACCTCGATCTCCACCTTGGCCCGGTCCTCCATCAGCGCCGACACCTGCACGGCGCTCATGGCGATGCCGTAGTCGCGGCCCAGCACCTCGCGATAGGCCTGGCCCACCTCGCGGCCGCGGGCGATGTATTCGCGCTTGTCGATGAGGTACCAGGTCATGCGCACGATGTGCTCGGGCGCTGCGCCGGCCTCGGCCAGCACCGCGCGGATGTTGAGCAGGGTCTGGCGCAACTGGGCGATGAAGTCGTCGCTGTCGAACTCGCAGCGCTCGTTCCAGCCGATCTGGCCGGCGACGAAGACCTGGCGGCCACTCGCGGCCACGCCGTTCGCGTAGCCGCGGGGCTGGGTCCAGCCTGCCGGCTGCAAGATTTGTTTGTTGCTCATGGTTTGTCTGTCTCCTGTTCTTGTGCGGCGAGCGAGCGCTCCAGCGCGGCACGCAGGTCGTCGGGAAAGGCTTGGGGCTTGTGGGTCGCGAGCGAGGTGCAGACCAGCACCTGCGTGAACTCGACGCGTGGGCCGTCATCGCCAACAAAGGCGATGTTCAGCTTCAGCGAACCGCCACCCAGCCGCTCGATAGAAATGGATTGCTGCAAGTGGTCGCCATGGCGGCTGACGCGCAGGAAGCGGGTGTCGAGCTGCGCCGTCGGCATGCCGACCTGGCGCTGGCCGATCAGCACATCGAAGGGCAGGCCGAGCGCGCAGGCGAACCAGTCCTCGATCAGCTCGTTCAGCATCTCGAAGTAGCGCGGGTAGAAGACGATGCCGGCCGGGTCGCAATGGCCGAAGCGCACGAGCTGTTCACGCTGGAAAGCAAGGCCGCTCATCGTCAGACCCCCAGATGTTTCTGCCACAACGCGGGCTCGGCCGCGAGTGCGGCAGACGGGCCGGCCCAGGCGACACGGCCGCGCTCCACCAGCGTGTGGTGGTCGGCCAGGCGGATCAGGCGCTGCACGTATTTGTCGACGACCAGGATGGTCTGGCCGGCGGCGCGCAGCAAGTCCAGGCAGCGCCAGATCTCCTCGCGCACGAGAGGCGCCAGGCCTTCGGTCGCTTCGTCCAGCACCAGCAAGCGCGGGTTGGTGACCAGGGCACGACCGATCGCCAGCATCTGCTGTTCGCCGCCCGAAAGCTGCTGGCCGGAGTTGCTGGCACGCTCGGCCAGGCGCGGGAAGAGGTCGAAAACGCGTGCCGTCGTCCACGGCTCAGCCGCACCGCTGCGGTTGGTGACAAAGGCGTCCAGGTGCTCGCGCACGCTGAGGTTGGGAAAGACCTGCCGCCCCTCCGGCACCAGCGCCAGACCCAGCCGCGCGATGCGGTCGGCCGGCCAGCCCGTGATGTCTTCGCCGCAGAAGCGGATGCGCCCGCCGCTGGGTTTCAACCAACCACACAAGCAGCGCAGCAGTGTGCTCTTGCCCATGCCGTTGCGGCCCAGCAGCGTGGCAACCTCGCCCGGCTGCATGCTCAATTGCATGCCGAACAGCACCTGGCTGGCGCCGTAGCCGGCCTCGAGTTGTTCGATCTCCAGCAGGGCGCTCATGCGGTGGCCTCCAGCTCGTCGCCGAGATAGGCGCGGCGCACTTCGGGGTGCTCGCGGATGGCGTCGGGCACGTCGCTGGCGATGACGCGGCCACCCACCAGCGTGGAGATGCGATCGGCCAGGCGGAAGACGGCGTCCATGTCGTGTTCAACCAGCAGCAGAGTCTGGCCTTCAACCTTCAGCGCCTGAAGCAGTTCCACCATGCGCGCCGACTCGTCCGGCCCCATGCCGGCCAGCGGCTCGTCCAGCAGCAGCAGGCGCGGCCGGGCGGCCAGGGCCAGGCCGATTTCGAGCTGGCGCTGCTCACCATGGGCCAACTCACCGGCGATGCGGTCGGCCTGAGCGCTGAGGCCGACGCGCGCCAGCAGGCTATCGGCTTGCTCATGGGCCACCGCATCCAGCTTTGCGGATCGCCACCACGAAGGTGCACGCTCGTCTCGGGCGAGCAAGGCCAGCACGAGGTTGTCGCGCACCGTGCAGGGTTTGAAGAGGCTGGTGATCTGGAAGCTGCGCACCAGGCCGGCCTGCACGCGGCGGGCGATGTCCAGGCGCGTGATGTCCTGGCCGTCGAACACGATCTGGCCGGAATCCGGCGCGAGCGCGCCGGAGATCTGGTGGATCAGCGTCGTCTTGCCGGCACCGTTGGGGCCGATCAGCGCATGCAGTTCGCCCGCACGCACCTCGAAGCTCGCGCCATCGGTTGCGGCCAAGGCGCCGAAGCGCTTCACCAGGTTCTTGACCTCAAGCACGACGCCAAACTCCTGCGAGACCCCGCGGCGCATACAGCACGACAAGCAGCAACAGCGCACCCAGGCCCAGCTGCCAATGCAGGGTGTAAGCGGGCAACAGCGCTTCCAGCAGCAACAGCACAGCGGCGCCCAACGGCCCGCCCCACAAGGCACCGGCGCCGCCGATGATGACCATGACCATCAGCTGGCCGGATTGCGACCAGTGCATCAGATGCGGCGTGACCAGGCCGTTGAGATTGGCCAGCAGCGCTCCCGCAAGGCCTGCCAGTGCTCCGGCCAGCACAAAGGCCTGCCAGCGGAGTGCAAACACGCGGCCACCCGCAGCGGCGACGCGCACCTCGTTCTCACGCGCGCCCTGCAGCAACCAGCCAAAGGGTGAGTTCACGAGGCGCTGCAGGCCGGCCATGACGAGGGCGACCAAGGCCAGCACAACCCAGTAGAAGCTCGCGTCGTCCTTCAGGTCGAGGCCGAACCCCAGCACCGAACGCTGCGCCAGCGGCAGGCCGTCATCACCGCCATAGGCCTTCAGCGACACCGCCAGGAAATAGAACATCTGGGCAAAGGCCAGCGTGATCATGATGAAGTAGACGCCGCGCGTGCGCAGGCTGATGGCGCCGATCAGCGCCGCTGCGGCCGCGCTGACAACACAAGCCGCAGGCCAGGCAATCCAGGCCGAGGTGACGCCCGCATCCATCAGCACGCCGACGGTGTAGGCGCCGAGACCGACGTAAGCCGCGTGGCCAAAGCTGACCAAGCCGCCGAAGCCGAGGATGAGGTTCAGGCTGGATGCCGCGATGGCGAAGATGAGGATGCGCGTCGCGACGACGGTATAGAACTCCAGGCCCACAGCTTGCAGCGCAGGCGGCAAGGCGGCGAGCACGATGAGCAACGGCCAGGCCCAGACACCCAGCCCGTGATGATGAAGTGAGCGAGCTTCAGCCATGAGCCGGGAAGAGGCCGCGAGGCTTCCAGAACAGGATGGCCGCCATCAGCACATAGATGAGGATGGAAGCCATCGCCGGGCCGAGGTTGGACGCGACCTCGGGTGAGGCGAGCTGCCGCAGCATCGCCGGCAGCAGCGTGCGGCTGGCGGTGTCGACCACGCCGACCAGCAGCGAACCCACCAGGGCGCCGCGAACCGAGCCGATGCCGCCGACGACGATGACGACAAAGGCGAGGATGAGGATGCTCTCGCCCATGCCCACCTGCACGGCCAGCAGCGGGCCGAGCAGTGCGCCCGCCAACGCGCACAGCGCCGCGCCGAAGCCGAACACGACCGTGAACAACATGCGGATGTTGACGCCCATGGCCGTGGCCATCTGGCGGTTGGAAGCACCGGCCCTCACCCAGGCGCCGTAGCGCGTGCGCGTGACCAGCACCCACAGCAGCAGGGCGACCGCGAGACCGACGCCGATGATGAGCAGTCGATAGGCCGGGTAGTTCAAGCCCGGCAGCAGTTCAACGGGGCCGGACAGCGCAGCCGGCGTGTTCAGCATCAGCGGCTGGTCACCCCAGATGATGCGGACGCCTTCGTTGAGCATCAGGATCAGCGCAAAGGTGGCGAGCACCTGGCTGAGATGGTCCCGCGCGTAGAGGCGGCGCAGCAGCGTGACTTCGAGGGCCATGCCGAGGATGGCGGTGCCCACGAGTGCGGCGATGACGGCCAGCAGGAAGGAACCGGTCGCCGTGGCCGTGGCGGCGGCGAGGTAGGCGCCGACCATGTACAGCGAGCCATGGGCCAGGTTGATCATGTCCATGATGCCGAACACGAGGGTCAAGCCAGCGGCAAGCAGGAAGAGCATCAGGCCGAATTGGAGGCCGTTGAGGGCTTGCTCGGTGACAAGGATCCAGTCCATGGGTTGGATGCCGCTCGCTACTTCTGGTTGATGGCAAGTAAGGTGCCGGGAGTCCGTCCCGGCAGCCGGGTAACTTTCTTCTGCGGCGCCAGAAGAAAGTCACCAAAGAAGAGGCGCTGAACCGCACACGATCCCGACGTCGCGAGGAGCGGCGCGCGAAAACGTCCCGCGGTATTGCGACAAGAAGCGACCCGCTTCGCTCTCGCTGCTGTCCCTATGACGAGGGCCAAGCATCGCAACAGCGGGCCGATGAACGCGCGGCTCCACGCCGGGCTCACCAGAAAACCAAAAGACAGCGTCGCTCGGGCGACGCGACGACCAACACCGCCCTCGCCGTCGCCCCAGCGACGCGGTATTCCTGATAAGCCCGGCGTGCAGCCGGCGTTAACGATGGTGAAGCGGCGATCAGTGATGCTCGTCATAGGGTCAGCAGCGAGAGCGTAGCGGGTCGCGTGTAGGCACGGTCATGCTCCGAGCATCGCGAGCGGCAGACGCCGCTCGAGTGCGGATTGCATTCAGCGCTCCTCTTTTGGTGACTTTTCTCTGGCGCGTCAGAGAAAAGTTACCCGCCATCGCGGGGCGGATTCCCGCGGCACTGCAACGGGTCATGAAGACTGCCCGCACAAGCAACCAATCACCACCACGCCCATCTCAGTCACATCTTGCAAGCCGACGCATACGCATCCTCATGCTGCGTAAAGATCTTCCCCAACGTCCGATTCGTCACCCTCCCCTGCCCATCCTTGGTGATGACCCGCAGGTAGTAGTCCTGAATCGGATATTGGTTCCGATTGAACTTGAACGCCCCCCGCACCGACTCGAACTTCGCCGCCTTCAGCGCCTTCAGCACCGCGGTCTTGTCTTCCGTCTTGCCCTTCACGTCGCGCACCGCCGCATTCATCAGCAGCGCAGCGTCATACCCCTGGCTCGCATACAGCGACGGCAGACGCCCGTAGTCCTTGACGAAGTCCGCCACGAACTTCTTGTTGGCCGGGTTGTCCATGTCGTGGGCCCAGTGCGAGCTGTTGAACATGCCCAGCATGGGTTCGCCCACGGCCTTGATGACGTCCTCGTCGGCTGAGAAGCCGGGGCCGAACAAGGTCACGTCCTTGGACAGGCCGGCGCCGACGAACTGCTTGATGAAGTTGATGCCCATGCCGCCGGGCAGGAAGATGTACATCGCATCCGGCTTGGCGGCGCGCGCCTGGGCCAGCTCGGCGGCGTAGTCCAACTGGCCGAGCTTGGTGTAGATCTCCTCGACGACGGCGCCCTTGTAGTAGCGCTTGAAGCCCGTCATCGCGTCCTTGCCCGCCGGGTAGTTGGGCGCCAGCAGCACCAGCTTCTTGAAACCCTTCTCGGTCACCGTCTTGCCCACGGCCTCGTGCAGGTTGTCGTTCTGCCAGGCGACGTTGAAGAAGTAAGGGTTGCACTGCTCACCGGCGTACTGCGAGGGGCCGGCGTTGGCGCTGATGTAGGGGATCTTGGCATCGAAGACCGCCGGGCCGACGGCCAGCATGATGTTGGAGAAGACGATGCCGGTCATGAAGTCGACCTTGTCGCGCTTGATCAGGCGTTCGGCGGTCTGCTTGGCGACCTCGGGGTTCTGCTGGTCGTCGGCCGTGACCATCTCGACGGGCAGACCGCCCAGCTTGCCACCGCTGTGCTTGAGCCCGAGCGCAAAGCCATCGCGGATGTCCACGCCCAGGCCGGCACCGGGACCGGACAAGGTGCTCAGGAAACCGACCTTGAGCTTGTCCGCGGCATGCGCAACAGGCAGCAGGGCGAGGCTGATGGCGACGGCGGCGAGGGTCTTATTCATGAGCGGGCTCTCCGGTGAAAGGGTCAGGGAGTGTCTCTGAGACGGAAGCGTTGCAGCTTGCCGGTTTCGGTGCGCGGCAGGCTGGTACGGAACTCGATGGCACGCGGGTATTTGTAGGGCGCGATGGTGGCCTTCACATGCTCCTGCAAGGCCTTCACGTCGCCGGCATGGCCCTCGCGCAGCACGACGAAAGCCTTGACCAACTGGCCACGTTCTTCGTCGGCCACGCCGATGACGGCGCATTCGGCCACGGCCGGGTGGCAGAGCAGCGCGGCCTCGACCTCGGGGCCGGCGATGTTGTAGCCGCCCGAGATGATCATGTCGTCAGTGCGGGCCTGGTAGACAAAGTAGCCTTCTTCGTCGATCAGGTAGGAATCGCCGGTCAGGTTCCAGCCGTCCTGCACATACTGGTGCTGGCGCTCGTCAGCCAGGTAGCGGCAGCCGGTCGGCCCCTTGACGGCGAGATGGCCGACCTGACCCGCGCGCAGCGGCTGGCCCGCGTCATCCAGGATGCAGGCCTGGTAGCCGGGCACGGGCTTGCCGGTGGCGCCGCCCTTGGCCGTCTCTTCGGTGTGGGAGATGAAGATGTGCAGCAGCTCGGTGGCACCGATGCCGTCGATGAGCTCGATGCCCGTCGCCTGCTTCCACAGCGCGCGCGTGGCCGCGGGCAGGGCCTCGCCGGCGCTGACGCATTTGCGCAGCGAGGACAGATCGTGCTGGCCGGCCACCTGCGCCATGGCGCGGTAGGACGTCGGCGCCGTGAAGCAGACCGTGGCGCGGTGTTCGGCAATCGCGGCGAGCAGCAGGTCGGGTGACGCCTTCTCCAGCAGAACGGCGGAGGCGCCCACGCTCATCGGGAAGAGCAGCAGGCCGCCCAGGCCGAAGGTGAAGGCCAGCGGCGGGCTGCCGATGAAGACATCGCTGGCCCGGGCCTTGAGGCAATGCACCGGCCAGCAGCGACAGATCGCGAGGATGTCGCGATGGAAATGCATGGTGCCCTTGGGCTGGCCGGTCGTGCCCGAGGTGAAGGCGATCAGCGCGCAGTCGTCGCTGGCCGTGTCGACGTTGGTGAAGGTCTCGGGCTGTCGCGCCGCGCGGGCTTCCAGGCCGTCGGGCTCGTTGCTGCGGTAGTGGCAGATGCCACGCAGCACGGGGTTCAGCAGCTGCGCCGCGGCGAGTTCTTCGGCCAGGGCCGCGTCGCACAGCGCATGCGTGACCTCGGCCTTGGCGATGACCTTGCCCAGCTCCACGGCACGCAGCAGCGGCATGGTGGCCACCGCGATGGCGCCGGCCTTGATGACGGCGAACCAGCAGGCCGCCAATTGCGGCGTGTTGGCGCCGCGCAGCAGCACGCGGTTGCCGGGCACGACGCCCAGTTCGTTGACCAGCACGTTGGCGATGCGGTTGGCCTCGGCCCGCAGCTGCGCATAGGTCCAGCGCACACCGCCGCCCTGCACACACGGCCGGTTGCCCTGGCCCTGCTCGACCCAGCGATCCAGCAGCTCGGTGGCCGCGTTCATCCTGGGGCCGAACTGCAGCTCGGGCAGATCAAACACCAGCTCCGGCCACTGGTCCTGCGGCGGGAGGTGGTCTCTTGCGAAGGTATCCAGATGGGCCGAAGGATGCATGGGTCAGGCCTTCAACAATTCGCGGCCGATGATCAGCTGCTGCACTTCGCTGGCGCCCTCGTAGATGCGCAGCGAGCGGATTTCGCGGTACAGGGATTCGACGATCTCGCCCCGGCGCACGCCGCGGCCGCCGAAGAGCTGCACGGCGGCGTCGATGACCTGTTGGGCGCCTTCGGTAGCCATCAGCTTGGCCATGGCGGCCTCTTTCGTGATGGTCTTGCCCTGATCCCGCAGCCAGGCGGCGCGGTAGACCATCAGGGCGGACGAATCCACGGTGCAGGCCATGTCGGCCAGCTTGGCTTGCGTCAGTGGCAGGTCGGCCAGGCGGGCGCCGAACATGGGACGCTCCTTGGCCTGCTTCAGTCCTTCCAGCAATGCGCGGCGGGCGAAACCCAAAGCGGCCGCAGCGACCGACGTGCGGAAGACGTCCAGAGTCCGCATGGCCAGCTTGAAGCCCTCGCCGGGTGCGCCCAGCATTTGGGACTTCGGCACGCGGCAGTTGGTGAAGCGCAGGCGGGCGAGCGGGTGAGGTGCGATGACGTCGATGCGTTCGGCAATCTCGAAGCCAGGCAGGCCAGCATCGACGATGAAGGCACTGATGCCGCGCGAGCCCGGCGCTTCGCCCGTGCGAGCGAACAGCACATAGAAGTCGGCGATGCCGCCGTTGGAGATCCAGGTCTTTTCACCGTTCAGCACATAGGCGTCACCGTCTTCCGTCGCGCTGCACTGCATGGCGGCCACGTCAGAGCCGGCCTCGGGCTCGGACAGCGCAAAAGCCGACAACGCCTCGCCCCGAGCCACGCGCGGCAGATAGCGCTCGCGCTGGGCCGGTGTGCCCTGCAGCGAGATGGCGCCCGAGCCCAGGCCCTGCATCGCAAAGGCGAAATCGGCCAGGCCGTCATGCTTGGCCAGGGTCTCGCGGATCAGGCAGATAGCGCGGGTGTCGATGGCCTGGCCTTCGCCAGCCACGGCATGGTTCAGCCAGCCGGCTTTGCCGAGTTGCGCGACAAGCGACTTGCACTGCGCATCCACGTCGCCGTCGTGGTCGACATGCTGCAGATGCTCGCCACACCACGCGTCCAGCGCGGTGGCCAGCTCACGGTGCTTGGCGTCGAAGAAGGGCCAATCCAGGTGCTGCATCTCAGTCTCCCTGGAAGGCCGGCTTCTGCTTGGCCGCGAAGGCCTCGTAGGCGCGATGGAAGTCCTTGGTCATCATGCAGATGGCCTGGGCCTGCGCCTCGGACTCGATGGCCTCGTCCACGCCCATGGCCCACTCCTGATGCAGCATGCGCTTGGTCATTGCATGGGCAAAGCTGGGACCGCTGGCAATCTCGCGCGCCCACTTCGAGGTCTCCTCCAGCAATTGCTCGGGCTCAACCAGACGGTTCAGGAAGCCCCAGTTCAGCGCCTCTTCGCCGCCCAGGCTGCGGCCGCTGTAGAGCAGGTCCGACGCGCGGCCCTGGCCGACGATGCGCGGCAGCATGGCGCAGGCGCCCATGTCGCAACCCGCCAGGCCCACACGGGTGAAGAGGAAGGCCGTCTTGCTGCGTGCCGTGCCCACGCGCAGGTCGGACGCCATGGCCATGATGGCACCGGCGCCGGCGCAGACACCGTCGATGGCCGCGAGGATGGGCTGGGGGCAGGCGCGCATGGCCTTGACGAGATCGCCCGTCATGCGCGTGAAGGCCAGCAGGTCAGGCATGCCCATGCCGGTCAGCGGGCCGATGATCTCGTGCACATCGCCCCCCGAGCAGAAGTTGCCGCCAGCGCCTTCGATGACGATGGCCTTGACCTCGTCGACATAGGACAGGGCGCGGAACAGGTCACGCAGCTCGGCATAGGACGCGAAGGTCAGCGGGTTCTTGCGCTCGGGCCGGTTCAGCGTGATGACGCCGACCATGCCGTGCTGCTGCCACAGGAAATGCTGGGCTTCATGGCCGAGCAGGCTCAGGTGGTTGCCGGAAGTCAGGTGAGGCGTCATGGGGCGTTGTCCTTGGCCAGATGCGTTTTCAATTGCGCGAGCAGTTCGTGGACCTGGGTCTTCTGGGTCGGCGTCCAGCCAGCGAAGAGCTCGACGATCCAGCCCTCGTGGGTGACGGCCATGCGCTTGAACTGGCGGCGGCCCTGGGGCGTGAGCTTGACAATGAAGCTGCGGCGGTCGTCGGCGCGGGTCTCGCGCAGCACCAGGCCCTCGGCTTCGAGCTGGTCGGTGATGCCGGTGACGTTGCCGCCCGTCACCATCAGGCGCTTGGACAGCTCGCGCATGGTCAGGCCGTCGGGGTGCCGCTCCAGCTGGGCCAGCAGGTCGAAGCGCGGCAGCGTGGTGCCGAAATCGGCGCGCAGGCGCTGGCGGATCTGGTCTTCGACACGCGTGGTGCAGGACAGCAGACGCAACCAGAGCTTGAGCGCCTGGTGGTCGTCGTCCGACAGTCGGGTTTCAAGGTCGATGTCGTTCACATCGTCTCCCCGCCGCAGACGGCAATGGCCTGGCCGTTGACGCCGGGGCTGGCGAGCAGCCATGCCACCGTGTCCGCAACCTCTTCGGGCTGGATCAGCCGACCTTGAGGGTTGGCCTTGGCCAGCTCAGCCTTGGCCTGCTCGGCCGTGCGGCCGGTCTTGGCGACGATGGTGTCGACGGCGTTGGCGACGATGTCGGTCTCGGTGTAGCCCGGGCAGACGGCGTTGACCGTCACGCCCTTGGTAGCGACCTCCAGCGCCATCGCCCGCGTCAGGCCCAGCACGCCGTGCTTGGCGGCGCAGTAGGCCGCCACATAGGCATAGCCCTTCAGCGCCGCCGTGCTGGCGACGTTGATGATGCGGCCGTCTTTGCGCGCCAGCATGCCGGGCAGCACGGCGCGGCTGCAGAGGAAGGTGCCGGTGAGGTTGACGTTGAGCAGGCGCTGCCAGAGTTCCAGCGAGGTCTTGTGCAGGGGCGCGGTTTCGACCTGGCCGGCGTTGTTGACGAGGACGTCCACATCACCCACGGCAGCAAAGGCTGCCGCGACGCTGGCCTCGTCGGACACGTCGCAGACCTGGATGGCGACGTCGCCGAGTTCGGACTGCTGCGCTTGAAGCCGCTGCAGGTTGCGGCCCATCAGCGTGACGCGCAGGCCTTCGGCCATCAGCTTCTTCGCCACCGCGGCACCAATGCCGCTGCCACCACCCGTCACCACTGCGTGTTGCTTCATACGCCCAATGCCTTGTTCGCCTGCTCGGCCGCGGCCACGCCTGCCGAGCGCTGGCGTTCGAACTCGCGTTCGAGCTGGCTTTTTCCCGAGAGATATTGCTTCGGCCAATCCAAACCGATGGGGCCGCGGTAGCCGATGCGCGCGGCCTCGGTCAGCGTCCAGGCCGGGTTGGCCAGATGCGGGCGCGCGATGGCGCAGAGGTCGGCCCGGCCGGACGCAATGATGCTGTTGACATGGTCGGCTTCGGAGATGGCACCGACCGCCATGGTCGCGATGCCGACGCGGTTGCGGATGCTTTCGGCAAACGGCGTCTGGAACATGCGGCCGTAGACCGGCTTCTGCGCCTTGCTGACCTGGCCGGATGACACATCGATGAGGTCGGCGCCGGCTTGCTTGAACGCGGCGGCGATGGCCACGGCGTCTTCCGGTGTGGTGCCGCCCGGCACCCAGTCGTGGGCCGAGATGCGCACCGACATGGGCCTGTCCAGCGGCCAGACCTCGCGCAGGGCGGTGAAGACTTCCAGCGGATAGCGCAGCCGGTTCTCCAGCGAACCGCCGTAGTCGTCATCGCGCTGGTTGGTCAGCGGCGAGATGAAGGCGGACAGCAGATAGCCGTGGGCACAGTGCAGCTCCAGCCAATCGAAGCCCGCATCGGCCGCGCGGCGGGCCGCATTCACGAAGTCCTCGCGCACGCGGTCCATGTCGGCTCGCGTCATCGCACGAGCGACCTGACTGATGCCGTCGAGGTATTGCTGCGGCGAGGCCGAGATCAGCGGCCAATTGCCGCCGGACAGTGGCTGGTCTTCACCCTCCCAAGGCACGCGGGTTGAGCCCTTGGGGCCGGCGTGGCCGAGCTGCATGGCGATGCGCGCGCTGCTGTTGGTGTGCACATGCTCGACGATGCGCTGCCAGGCCGCGCCCTGGGCGTCGTTCCACAGCCCCGGGCAGGCCGGCGTGATGCGCGCGTCGGGGGACACGCAAGTCATCTCGGCGAAGACGAGCCCTGCCCCACCCAAAGCGCGAGCGCCCAAGTGGGCCAGGTGGTAATCGCCGGGGATGCCGTCCTCGCAGCTGTACTGGGCCATGGGCGAGACGACGACGCGGTTCTTCAGCGTGACGCCGCGCAGCTTGAAGGGCGTGAACATCGGCGGCACCTGGGCATCAACACCGCTCTGCGATGCCAGCCAGCGCTCGAACTCGCCGACGTAGTTTGCGTCGCGCAGGCGCAGGTTCTCGTGCGAGATGCGCTGCGAGCGCGTCAGCAGCGAATAGGCGAACTGCTCGGGCGCCAGGCGGGCATGGCGCCCGACGTTCTCGAACCATTCGGTGGAGTTGCGCGCCGCGTTCTGGATGCGCAGCACCTCGATGCTGCGTGTAGCCTGGTAGGCATCGAGGGCCGCAGTCAGATCGCCGTGCGCCTGGATGTCGCGCGCCAGATCGATGGCGTCTTCCAGTGCCAGCTTGGTGCCCGAGCCGATGGAGAAGTGCGCCGTGTGGGCCGCGTCACCCATCAGCACAACGGGCGTGCCGCGTTCGTTGCGGTGCACCCAGGTCTTGCAGACGACGCGCGGAAAGCGGATCCACGAGGCCGAGCCGCGCAGATGGCTGGCATTGGAGATCAGCGGGTGACCGTCCAGCACCTTGGCAAAGCGCCTCTCGCAGAAGGCGATGCCCTCTTCCTTGCTCATGGCCTCGATGCCGGCCGCTCGCCAGACGTCTTCGGGAGCCTCGACGATGAAGGTTGAGTGGGTCGCGTCGAAGCGGTAGGCGTGCGCCTGGAACCAGCCCCACTCCGTCTGCTGGAAGTCGAAGGTGAAGGCGTCGAAGAGTTTTGTCGTGCCCAGCCACACGAAGCGGCAGGCGCGCAGATCGATGTCGGGCTGGTAGGTGGCGGCGTATTTCTGGCGGATGCGGCTGTTCAGGCCGTCGGCCGCGATGATGAGGTCAGCATCGATGCCGGCGTCATCCGCCACGTCGGTCTCGTAGACCAGCTCGACGCCAAGCGCCTCGCAGCGAGCCTGCAGGATGTTGAGCAGCTTCTTGCGGCCGATGCCGCAGAAGCCGTGGCCACTGGAGACGATGCTTCGGCCCTTGAAGTGGACGGCGATGTCGTCCCAGTGGTTGAAGGCATCGCTGATCTCCTCGGCTGTCTCGGGGTCTGCCTCGCGCAGCGCGTCCACCGTCTGGTCGGACAGCACCACACCCCAGCCGAAGGTGTCACCCGCGCGGTTGCGCTCCAGCACCCGCACCTGGTGGGCCGGGTCGGCCTTCTTCATCAACAGGGCGAAGTAGAGGCCGGCGGGTCCGCCGCCGATGCAGGTGATGCGCATCGCACCACTTTAGAAATCAATAGTTCAAACGTCAAGCAATTGGACGCACGGCTGCCTGACGGACAAACCCTAGGTCGTTGTCACTGCCAGGTCAGATGCACGACGCGGTAACCCTTGGCCTTCAGCGACTGCAGCAGGAAGGGCAGCGCCCTCGCCGTCTGGTCCTGGGCGTCGTGCAGCAGGATGATGCCGCCGCCGCTCTTGGCGAGCTCGCCGAGCAGCTTGTCGCCCAGCATCTGCGGCGTCTGGTCGGGCAGCCAGTCCTCGGCGCCGGCGTCGATGGACATGACGGCCATGCGGCGCTCGCCCAAGGCCTGGGCCAGCGTGGGCGTTTCTTCGAGGAAGGGAAACCGGTAGGCCGCAGGCTCGGCTCCCAGCGCAGCGCGGTAGGTGGCCAACATGGCTTCCAGGTCTGCCAGCTGCGCAGCCGGCGACAACTGCGAGAAGTGCTCATGCCGGTAGCCGTGCATGCCCACGGTATGGCCGGCGTCTCGCACCTGGCGGGCCAGGGCGGCGTGCTGGCGCAGTGGTTCGCCATTCATGAAGAAGCTGGCCTTCACGCACTGGTCGGCCAGGGCCTTCAGCACGACGGGCGTGGACTCGGGTCGGGGGCCGTCGTCGAAGGTCAGAACCACTTCCTTGGGCGCCAGGCCGGGCAGAGCCGCATGCTGGGCCTTGCCCCAGGCCGCGGCCTCGCGCTTGAGGATCAGCGTGCGGAACGTGCCCAGCGCGTCGGGCGTGCAGACAGGCTCGGTAGCGGCCAGGGCCATGGCGAGCAGCAGGCTCATCGTCAATGAGCGCCGGCCGGCGCTTCGTTGCCCTCGGGCGCCTGCTCATGGTCATGCGGGAAGGGCGCCAGCCAGGCCAGGATCACCGGCGGGATGGAGAAGACCAGCACCCAGCCGAAGAAACCGAGGTAGTGGTGGTCGACGGCATTCCACAGCAGGCCGCTGACGCTGCCCGTGCCCCACTTGGTCAAGGCCATGACGCCGGTGGCCATCGCATAGTGGGCCATGCGGAAAGGCCCCGGCGCGATCTGCTGCATCATGTAAAGCATGTGGCCGACCGAGCCCATGCCGAAGCCGAACTTCTCCAGAGCGACGACGACGGCGATGGTGGTGGTGTCCACCGGCATGGTCTGGGCCAGATAGAAATAGGTCAGGTGCGGGATGTTGAGCACCAGGGCCAGGATGAAGAAGCTGCGCGGCAGCGTGCGCTTGGCGACGAAAAAGCCACCGAGGAAGGCGCCGGCGATGAATGTCAACGTGCCGACGGTGCCGTTGATATGGCCCAGCGACTCGTTGTCCAGGCCCAGGCCGCCGGCCTCGCGCGCATCCAGCAGGAAGAGCGGGCCGAACTTCTCGATGAAGCCCTCGCCGAAGCGGTAAAAGAAGATGACGGCCAGCATCATCCAGATCTGCGGCTTCTGGAAGAAGGTGATCCAGGCCTCGGCCGTGGCCTTGAGGCCGCCACCCAGGCCAGCGCCATGCAGATGCGAGGGCGAACCGGGCGGCAGCACGCGCAGGTGGTAGACCCCGAACAGCGCCATGGCCGCGGCGGCCAGCGACACGACGACAACCCAGCACTGCACCCAGCTCATGCCTTGGTGGTTGTGCAGATAGCCCGTCAGCGACACCAGCAGGCCCGAAGCGATGACGGCGCCCATGTTCCAGCACATGCCCTGCAGGCCTGAGTAGCGCGCCTGGTCGGTCTTGCTGACCGTCGTCATGAAGACGCCATCGGCGCAGGTGTCCTGGGTGGCGGAGGCAAAGCCGACGATCCAGAAGAAGGCCAGCGACAGCTTGAAGAAGTCGGCCAGCGGCAGGCACAGCGCGACGAGGCCCAAGGCCGCCGCCATCGTGAACTCCATGCTGATGACCCAGAAGCGCTTGCTGCGGTAGGCCTCCAGCAGGGGCGCCCAAAGCGGCTTCAGCACCCAGGGCAGGTACATCTGCGAGGTGTAGAGGGCGATGTCCTCGTTGGAGACGCCGAGGTTCTTGTAGATGATGGCCGCGACGACTCCCACCATGACATTGGGCAGGCCCATGGCGAGATAGAGCGAGGGCACCCAGACGAGCGGGTGGCGGGAGGTCGAGGACATGGGGTCTCCGTTGTGCTTATGGGTGCGGCTTTGGCGTCAGCGCTTGCAGGGCCGCGGATACATAGACCAGCGGCGCATTCCAGTTGATGGCGATCTCGTTGCTGGCATAGCTGCAGAAGTTGTCGAGATAGGCCATGGCCGGCTGTGCGGACGGGTAGGCCGGGCAGCCCTTCTGGTCCTGCCGGCCCGGGTTGGGGCCGCCGACGAGGAAGCCCGGCACCGGCGGCTCGACGCCATCGGCCTCGGACGGCCGGTGGTGCGGATGCAGCGGCGGCTTGGCCCCGAAGCCCGTCACCATGGACTGTCCCAGCGGGTTGCGGCCCAGCACATGGTCGAACAAGGCCTGGGCAGCGGCCAGGCGCTCGGGTTTCGGCTGCAGGCGATAGGCCTGGATCAGCATCAATGCCTGGTTCAACACCACGGCGTTGCTGCCCCAGACGTAGTCGCGCGACTGCATGCCAACGCCATAGTCCGAGGCACGCCAATTCGCCGCGAGTTCATCCGCAAGTTCCACAATCCGAGCCTTGACGACAACGCTGTCATTTTGACTCAGTTGCTCCAGATGCTGGCCTAGGGTTACCCATGCCAGGCCCTTCACATCGCCCCAGCCGGGCACGCTGATGGCGAGTTTCGCGAGGTCGGGGCGAAAGCGTTTGTCACCCGTCGCGCTCCACAACTCGACGCCGGCCCAGGCGAATTCGTCATCCAGCTTGTCGTCGCCATAGCCGCCGGTGCGGATGTCGGGCGGCTGCTTGTAAACCTCGTTGGGATGAGCCTGCGCCCAATCCCAGGCTCGCTGGGACGCAGACAACATGCGCGCCGATAAACCCGGGCGCTGACCCTTGAAGGCCGCGAAGACACGGCTGGCCTGGGCCATGACGGCGGCGAAGTCCAGGGCTGCGGCGGTGCTCTTCTGCACGACGTAGCGCTCGCCCCTGGCATCGGCCGGCATGACGACGCCGTCAAAGCCTTTGTTGGTGAGCTTGTGATAGACCCCGCCGTCGGCCGGGTCCTGCATGGCCAGCATCCATTCGAGGTTCCACATCGCCTCGTTCAACACATCAGGCAGGCCGTTGCCGGTCTCCGGGATGTTGAGGTGCTGGGCCTTGAAGACGCCTGGGTAGTGCTCCCATGCCGCCAGCAGCGTGTAGACCGTGATGCCGGAGTTGACGATGTATTTGTTGTAGTCGCCGGCGTCGTACCAGCCCTTGGGGGCGGAGATGACCGTGCCTTCAGGGCGGCCCGGCCCGGCGGCCGACGCATGCACCAGCACGTGGTCGTCCGCGTGGCCGGCGCGGCGGGCCCAGCGGCCGGCGTTGACGCCCCACAGCGGCGCGCTGGCGCGGTTGAAGTAATAGGCCTTCAGGGCCGCCGCGCTCAGCTCGGCATAGGCATCGGCCGCGATATGGATGCGCGGCGAGCGCGGCAGGCCGTCGACGACCAGTTCGTAGTCGCCGGGTGTCTTCAGCGCCGAGAAGTCGGCCAGGCGCACGACGCGGTCGGCCGGCGCCCAACGCGCGCTGGCACCCAGCACCCCCCGCAGCACGACCTCGTCGGTGCCGGCGCGCACGAGCTTGAAGCCACGCGCGGCCGTGTCGGGAACAGCAGCCCACTTGGCCGCGCCGGGCGTGAAGCCGACCTGGTTGACCTCGATGCCATCGGCGTGCGCCAGGCCGGTGGCCAGCAGGCAGGCCGCGCCGAGGCGGCGGAGATGTCGATTCATGGGGTGGCGATCCAGGTGATGGTGTCGGTGGCGCCGTTGTCGGCACGGGCCTGCAGGCGGTTGCGCCCGGGCTGCAGCTTGACGCCGGGCCAGGTCGCGATGCCACCCTGCAAGTCCTGCGCGGGCAGGTCGGCACCGTTGAGCTTGAGTGTGACGCGTGTGCCATTGGCGTAGACCTTCACGTCGACACCGCCTGCAACGCGCGGCGTGGCGCGGCGGCTGGCGATGTGGACGACCGGCTGGCGGCTCCACTGCGCCTGGTAGTACAGGAAGGCGTCCTTGCGGGTCTGGCGGTCGTAGCTCACCAGACCCTTGTCGTTGATGCCGGGGCGGTCGCCTTCGTTGCGGCCGGCGGAGGCGAGGTCGAAGCCGACCCAGACGAAGCTGCCCCACAGCCAGGGCCGCGCGGCGATCTGCGGCCAATAGGCCTCGTGGAAGAGCGCCTGGTATTGCTCGGGGTGCCAGCGGTCCGTGGGCTTGGGACGGGTCGGCGGGTCCTGCTGGTGCAGCACGCTGGCGCCGGCGCCGTATTCGGCCAGGGCCATAGCGCGCGCCGGCAGCGCGGCATGCACGCGGTCAGCCCAGGGGCCGATGTCGCCGAACTGGCCGTCGTACCAGCCGTAGTAGCGGTTGAAGCCGATGACGTCGGTCTGGCGCGCCATCGCGTGGTCGTCCGGCGCGCAGCAGTGGGCATAGCTGGTGGACCGGGTCGGGTCGAGTTCATGCGCGAGGCGGCTCATGTCGGCCAGCAGCTTGGTCACCGCGTCGTCCGAGCGATAGACCTCATTGCCCACCCCCCAGATGAAAACAGACGGGTGATGCTGGTTCTGCTTGACGAGTTCGCGCAGCTGCTGGGCGAGGTTGGCGCGGAAGGCCTCTCCCTCGTCCATCGCGGCGTTCAACGGGATCTCGGTCCACACCAGCAGGCCGGCGCGGTCGGCGTTGTCGTAGGCACGCTGCGGGTGCTGGAAGTGCACGAAGCGCAGGCCGGTCTCGCCCAGCTCGCCCAGGATGCGGAAGTCCTCGTCGATCTGCGCGTCGCAGACAGCCAGGCCCTGGCCCGGACGGCCGCTGTGGAAGAGGTTGACGCCATGCACCGCATGGGGCCGGCCGTTCAGCAGCAGGCCGCGTTGCGGGTCGATCTGCACGCTGCGCAGGCCCACGGGCAGCGTCACGGTGTCCAGCACGGCGGCGCCGTCGCGCAGCTCGGCGGTCAGCGTGTAGAGATGAGGGTCGGCGGGGCCTCGCCAGAGCCGGGGCCGCTGCACGGTCCACGGCTGCTCGGCGACGACGGTGGCGTCGGGTGCTGCCTGCAGCGTCTGTTCGCTGCGTGCCACGACGCGGCCGGTGTCGTCTCGCAGGCTGAGGCTCAACGCCAGCGGGCGAGCCGCGCCGCCGTCGTTGCGCACGCGAGCGCGCAGCGTCAGCAGCGCACGCTCGGCGTTGACGTCGGTGGCGGATGCATAGACGCCCGGCCCGCCGTCATCGAGCAAGTCAAAGTGCGTAGCGGGCACGACAAGCAGCTTCACGCCGCGGTAGAGGCCGCCGAAGACGGTGAAGTCGCCGCCCAGCGGCGCGACGTGTTTCGCCATCGAGTTGTCCACACGCACGGCGATCTGGTTGCGACCGGCGCGCAGCCAGCGGCTGATGTCGACGCGAAAGGCTGCGTAGCCGCCATCGTGTCGGCCGGCCAGTTGGCCGTTGACCCAGACTTCGGCCCGCAGTGCGGCGCCGTCGAACTGCAGGAAGTGACGCAGGTTAGTCGCCGGCAGCTGCAGCTCGCGGCGATACCAGCCGGGGCCGCGGTAGTAAGCGCCGCCAGCCTCGCCGTCGACGCCATTCCAGGTGTGGGGCAGGCGCACCGCAGCCCAAGCCGAGACGTCAAAGTCCGCAGCGCTCGCGCCGGTCACATCAGCGCGCAAAAACCGCCAGCCGTCGTCCAAAGGCGTGACCTGCCGCGCCCAAGCCTGGCCGCACAACAGCAACCACGCCAGCAGCAGCGACCTCAAGAACCTCATGGCTTCTGCACGACGACCTTGCCGCTCACACCCGAAGGCTGCGCGGGGTCGGACTCGACCATCACGGTCAGCTGCCGCTGCGTTGCGCCTTGGGGCAGCAGCACGGAGAGCTCGGCCGGCGCGGCATTCGTCTTCTCGCCCAACTTCACGCCGGCCAGCCACACCTGGGCCTTGCCAGCCAACTCACGGAACACGAGGCGGGCACGGCCGTCGTTGAGGTCGGCGCGCAGGCGCAGATCGGTGCGGTAGAGGCGCCAGGCCGGCGACTCGGCCTTTTGCTTGATCGGCACCTCGCCCCAGCCCCAGGTGTTCATGTCGTTGTCGGCGAGCTGCACGTTGGGGTCGGGCTGCTGCGCCTGCGCGGGCGAGATGCGCCAGTACAGCAGCTGCGTCACGGGCTCGGCGGCGGCGACGGCTGGCGGTGTGGGCGCGGCGTGCACGGCCAGGGTGATTTCTGCCGGCTGCAGGCCATCAGCAAGGGCGCGCAGCTTCACGTCGCCACTGCCGCCGCGACGGCTCTGCAGGATGACCTGGGCCAGCCCGTTGTAGAGGCTGCGCTCACTCGCCTTCTCGGACTCGTGCGAGTTCGCGTCGCCATTGCCGACACCGATGACGCTGGCCGCGCCGCTCAACTCGAAGCGCACCTTCACGTTGGCGGTGGGCACCGGCCGGTTCTGGGTATCTAAGGCGCTGACGGTGATGGGCATGGCGTCCAGCCCATCGCCGGCCAGCGCGGTGCGGTCGGGCGTCAGCAGCAGGCGAACCGGCGCGCCGCTGGTCTCGACGACGTCGCGGGCGACCTCCTTGCCGCCCTGCAGAGCGACGGCTTCCAGCTTGCCCGGCGCGTAAGCCACGTCGAAGCTGACCATCTCGTAGGGGTCGACATCGGCCTCGCCCACCGCCTGACCGTTCAACAGCAATCGCACACGCGGAGCATTGCTCAGCACCATCACGCGCTGCTTCTGGCCCTCCTGCCCCGGCCAGTTCCAGTGCGGCGCGATCTTGACGACCGGTTGCTCAGCCAACTTCACCCACTGCGCGCGATGCAGCCAGAAGGCCGTCTTGGCAAAGCCGCACAGGTCCATCGCGCCGAACACCGAGCCCGCGCTGGGCCACTCGAAGGGCGTGGGTTCGCCGCGGTAGTCGAAGCCAGTCCAGACAAAGCCGCCGGCGATGAAGGGCCGCTCGGCAATCGCCTTCCAGGCCTGGCGATGGGTGTTGCCCCAGTAGGCGGCCTCGCTGTCGTCGGACGCCATCAGGTGCCTGGCGGGGTCGCTCTTGAACTCGCCACGCGACATGAAGGCGGAGGTGTCTTCCGAACTGGTCAGCGGCACCCTGGGGTTGGCCTTGTGGAAGCGGTCGTACTCGCCGATCTGATAGTTGAAGCCGACAACGTCGACGGCCTGCGACACATTGATGTCGGCGAACAGGCCGCCGTTCATAGCCGCCGTCACGGGGCGGGTGGCGTCCAGCGCCTTCACCGCATGCACCATGCGACGCACCATCTCGTAGCCGACCTCCGTGCCCTGCATCGGCTCTTCGTTGAACACCGACCACAGCACGACGCTGGGGTGGTTGCGGTCGCGCTTCACCAGCCACGTGAGCTGCTGAAGATAGTCAGGCGACGGGTTGAAGTTGCGGTTCTCGTCCATGACGAGAAAGCCCATGCGGTCGGCAAGGTCCAGCACCTCGGCAGCCGGTGCGTTGTGAGCGAAGCGGATGGCGTTGACGCCCATGTCCTTGAGGCGGCGCAACCGCCAGGCCCAGATGGCTTCGGGCACTGCGACGCCGACGCCGGCGTGATCCTGATGGATGCAGACGCCTTGCAGCTTGACGGGCAGGCCGTTGAGGAAGAAGCCCTTGTCGGCGTCGAAGCGAATCGTGCGGAAGCCAGTCGTGGTCTCGGCCTCGTCCAGCGCTTGGCCCGCGATCAGGCGGGCGCGCACGCGGTAGAGCTTGGGATCCTGCAGCGTCCAGAGCTTGGGTCGCTGGACAGCGAGTTGCAGCTTGACCGTGCTGGTGCCCAGCGGTGGCACGCGCACCTTGCTGCGCGAGCTTGAGACCTCCTTGCCGGTGGGGTCGATCAACGTCACCTCGACCTCGGCATCCCGCACCGCGCGGCCGCTGCTGTTCACCTCGATCTCGACCGGCAGCGACCAGCGCTTGCCGTCGGTGCTCACCGGGTTGGCGTGGATGCCGTCAGTGGCGATGTGCACGGCGCTTCGCTTGACCAGCCAAGTGTGGCGGTAGATACCGGCACCTTCGTACCACCAGCCTTCCATCGCGTCGGCGTCCACGCGCACGGCGATGTTATTCACGTCCTCGCCGTAGCGCAGATAGGGCGTGATGTCGATGTTGCGGCCGTTGTAGCCCGACCAGTTGCGGTTGACGACGATGCCGTTGACCCAGACGGTGCTGTGCGTGGCGATGGCATCGAACTGCAGCTCGACATGGCGGCCGCGGTCCGCAAGCGGCAGCTGGAAGTAGCGGCGGTACCAGGCGATGCCACGCTTTCGGTAGCCCTGCGAGATGTTCTCGTTGGCGTCGAAGCCGCCTTCGACGGCCCAGTCGTGCGGCAGGTCGAGCCGGCGCCAAGCGGAGTCGTCGAAGTCGGTGGCTGCTGCACCCTGCGCTGAGCCTGCCTTGGCACTGTTGTACGAGGCCCCGTGGCCCTTGATGGGCGGGGTGGCCACGTCGCCCAGGTGGAAGAGCCAGCCCTGGTCGAGCGACAGACGCTCGCGCGGGCCGGCGTGGGCGAAGCTGGAGACTGCCAGCAGGGCCAGCAGAAGAACTTCCAGAAGGCGACGCCAGGCCATGATCACTCCATCAAGCAATGAGCCGGTGGACGGCCTGGGCAGGCGCATCCACGGGCCTGGGCTGCCTCAGGCAACCGTCCAGTACAGCGCCGCACCGTCGCCTTGCACCGGGCTGCGCCGGCCGTCGACATCCAGGCACCAGTCGCGCAGCGCCCCTTCAGTCACCTCGGCCGCGTAGCGTTGGCCTTGACGACTGACCACACCACGGGCCGCAACCCGACCATCCACACCCACGAGCGTGAAGGCGACGCTCGCACCGTCGTCCAGCTCGAACACGCGCAACACCGTGCCGCGGCTGTAGTCGTAGTCCGGCTTCTCGGTTCCGGCACCCCAGGCGATGACGCTGTTGGGCGCGGCGTAGAGCGGCATGCTCAGGAAGCCGTGCGTCTCGCGGTACCAGCGGCCGCCCTGCTTCTTCTCGCCGCTCAGCAGGTGCGTCCAGCGGCCCTCGGGCAGATAGACCTCCACCTCACCGCTCTCGGTGAACACCGGTGCGACGAGCAGCGACTCGCCCAGCTGGTACTGCCGGTCCAGCGTCGTGCAGGCGGGGTCCTGCGGATGCTCCATCAGCATGGAGCGCATCAGCGGCACGCCGGTCTCGGTCGCCTCGTGAGCCTTGGCGTAGAGATAGGGCATGAGCTGGTGCTTGAGCCGCGTGAAGACGCGCAGCACGTCGCAGCTCTCTTCGTCGACCAGCCATGGCACTCGGTAGCTGCTGCTGCCATGCAAGCGGCTGTGCGAGGACATCAGGCCGAACTGGATCCAGCGCTTGTAGACGGCCGGCGGCGGGTTGCCCTCGAAGCCGCCGATGTCGTGGCTCCAGAAGGCGAAACCGCAGCTCGTCAGCGACAGGCCGCCGCGCAGGCTCTCGGCCATGGATTCGAAGGTGCTCCAGCAGTCGCCGCCCCAGTGCACGGGAAAGCGTTGGCCCGAGGCATAGGTGGAGCGGGCGAAGACGATGGCGTCCTTGCCCTGCACTTCTTCCAGCAACTCGAACACGGCCTGGTTGTATTGCAGGGCGTAGAGGTTGTGCATCTCGACGGGGTCGGAGCCGTCGAAGTAGCTGACGCCCTCGCTGGGGATGCGCTCGCCGAAGTCGGTCTTGAAGCAGTCGGCGCCGGTCGCCAGCAGGCGGCGCAGATGGCCCTGGTACCAGGCCTTGGCGGCCGGGTTGGTGAAGTCGACGATGGCCATGCCGGGCTGCCATTGGTCGGTCTGGAAGGTCAGCCCGTTCGTTCTCTTGATGAAGTAGCCCTGCTTGACGCCTTCGGCGAACAGCGGCGACTTCTGCGCCACGTAAGGGTTGATCCACAAGCTGATCTTCAGCCCCTTGGCATGCAGGCGCTTCAGCATGGCCTCGGGCTCGGGGAAGCCGCGGCGGTCCCATTCGAAATCGCACCACTGGAACTCGCGCATCCAGAAGCAGTCGAAGTGGAAGACCGACAGCGGCAGCTCGCGGCGTGCCATCTCGTCGATGAAATGGGTGGCCGTGGCCTCGTCGTATTGGGTCGTGAACGAGGTCGTCATCCACAGGCCGAAGCTCCAGGCCGGCGGCAGCGGTGAGCGGCCTGTCAGCGCTGTCAACCGGCCAACGACTTCCTTGGGCGTGGGGCCGGCAATGACGCAGTAGTCCAGGCTCTCGCCCTCGCGGCTGAACTGCACGCGCGCGACCTTCTCCGAGCCGACCTCGAAGGACACCGGGCCAGCCTCGTTGACGAGCACGCCATAGCCGCGGTTGGTCAGGTAGAAGGGCACATTCTTGTAGGCCTGCTCGCAGGCCGTGCCGCCGTCCTTGTTGGTGTTCTCGACGATCTGGCCGTTCTTGACCCAGGGCGTGAAGCGCTCGCCCAGGCCGTAGACGTTCTCGCCCACCGCCAGCGTCAGCTGCTCGTGCACATGGTTGCCCTTGGGCCCCCACTGGATATAGCCCAGGCCGCGCCAGTCGCTCTTGGTCAGGATGCGGTCGCCCTCGCGGAAGGTCAGGCTCCAGCCCTCGCCCTTCTTCACGTCGACCGAGATCGCACCTGAGGTCAGCGTGGCCTTGGTCTCGCCGTCGACGATCTGCACCGGATGCTTGCCCGCGCCAACCATGGGGATGTGCAGGCGCGGCGCCTGCGAGGCCGAGTAGTGCTCGACGCTGACGCGGATGACGCCGGGCAGCGGCGAGCTCAGCGTCACGGTCAACGTAGGCCCCTGCAGCGTGTCGCCGCGGTGCTTGATGGGGCGGGTCGTGGCGAGCACGACGAGGCGGTCTTCGTGGACCTCGAGCGCATAGGCCTCGGCCGCGTAATGCGCGGCGACGCCCGGCTGGAGCATCCACTGTCCGTCAGTGAACTTCATGGCTGTCTCAAACTCCTCAAAGGGACGGCGCCTTCACATGGCGCGCGATGTAGTCGCCGTGTCCGGGCATGCCGCCCACGGTCTGGTGGATGGCCTGACGCAACCTTGCGAAGTGCTGCAGCAGGGCCTGGGGTTCGATGTGGTCGACAAAGGGGTCGTGGCTCTCGGGCTGCAGGCCCAGGCCGAGGTACAGCGACACCCAGGAAGGCTCGGAGAAGCCATCGGGGTCGTAGATGGCGACGCGGGCGGCGCTGCGGAAGAGTTCGATCTGATGGGCCAGCGTGTCGGGGATGGGCATGGCCGCGCAATACCGCCACAGCTCGCTGTCGCGCCGGTCGGTCAGCTTGTAGTGCAGGACGATGAAGTCGCGGATGGACTCGTACTGGCGCGCCATCAGGCGGTTGAACTCGGCGGCGAGATGGGGCTTGAATTGCTTGTCGGGGAAGAACTGGATCAGGCGGCCAACGCCGTCCATGATGAGCTGGATGCTGGTCGACTCCAGAGGCTCCAGGAAGCCCGAGGCCAGGCCGATGGCGACGACGTTCTTGACCCAGCCGGCCTGGCGTCGGCCGGTCGTGAAGCGCAACTGGCGCGGCGTGTCCAGCGCCTTGCCGTCCAGGCCAGCCAGCAGCGTGCTGGCCGCCTCGTCATCGCTGATGAAGTGGCTGCAATAGACATGGCCGTTGCCGGTGCGGTGCTGCAGCGGGATGCGCCACTGCCAGCCCGCGGCCTTTGCGGTGGACGTCGTGTAGGGCGTCAGCGGCTCGACACGCTCGCTGGGCACGGCCTGAGCGCTGTTGCAAGGCAGCAGCGCGCTCCAGTCCTCGAAGGGCGACTGCATGGCGCCACCGATGAGCAGGGCGCGAAAGCCCGAGCAGTCGATGAAGAGGTCGCCGGCTATGCGACGCCCATCGGCCAGCTTGACCGCGGCGACAAAGCCGTCCTCGGGCCGCAATTCCACGTCGACGATCAGCCCCTCGATGCGCTGGGCGCCGCGCTGCATCGCGTATTCACGCAGGTAGGCGGCGTAAAGGCCAGCGTCGAAGTGATAGGCGAATGAATAGGCGTTGGCGGCCGACGGCGCCCCGCCCTCGGGCGGCGTGAAGCGGTTCTGCCGCGCCATGACGGTGGACGTCGACCAGTCCTCGTAGCCCGGCAGCCCGTCGGTGATGCTGGAGAGCCGCAGCCAGTGCTGCCAGGCCGAGCGGTTCTCGATGGCCGGGCCGAAGTCGCCGAAGCCATGGAAGAAGCGGTGGCCGATGCGGCCCCAGTCGCGGAACTCGATGCCGAGCTTGAAGCTGCCCTGCGTCCTCCTGACGAAGTCGGCGCCGTCCAGGCCCAGGGTGCGGTTGTAGGCGCGGATGGGCGGCAGCGTGGCCTCGCCGACGCCGATGGTGCCGATGTCGGGCGATTCCACCAACACGATCTCGCAAGCGCCCTGGCCCGCCTGCGCAAAGCGCTGGGCCAGCGGCGCGGCGGCCATCCAGCCGGCGGTGCCGCCGCCGACGATGACGATCTTGCGGATGGGGGAATCAGGCATTGGCTGTCTCGGGCCAGTTTTTATGGGGCCTCACCGCAAGCGGCGGGCGGCGCGATCTTCGGCGAGGTCGGTCGCAGCGCGATAGGGGTCAACACCGTATTTACTTCGTTCGATGGCCGAACTAATATGGCCTTCAAGCCCGTCGAAGCATGGGCGCTACCGACAACGACAGGAGACAAATGCAGGCCGAAGCCGCCGGCAGCCAACAGCTGCTCAAGGTCATCAATCGCATGGCGCTGGTCAGGCACCTCTGTGCCCACCCGGGGCTGTCGCGCGCCGACCTGGCCGGTGCCGTCGGCCTGACCAAGTCCACCGTCAGCATGCTGACGCGCGAGCTGATTGCCGAAGGCTGGCTCATCGAGCGCGAGGTCGTCGCCACCGGCGACCTGGGCCGTCGCCCCACCCCTCTCTTCATCGACCCCGACCGCCTGCTGCTGCTCGGCGCCGAGGTCGGCATCGAATCGGTGCGCGTCGTTGCCACGTCCCTCACCGGCGAGGTCAAGGCCTGCACGGTCGCCAACTATGGCGCCAGCCGCACGGCCAAGGCCTGCATCACCACCCTGGCCAATGCGCTGATCAAGTTGAGCAAGCAACTGGACGCCAGCCAGCAGTTGCTCGGCCTGGGCGTGGGCCTGCCCGGCGGCGTCAACGAGGCGCGCGGTCTGCTGCATTTCGCACCCAACCTGGGCTGGCGCGACATCCCCTTCGGCGCCTTGCTGGCCGAAAAGCTGCAGGACACCGCCCTGGCCGGCGTGCCTCTCTTCATACAAAACGAAGCCGATGTGGCGGCCCTGGGCGAGATGGAGTTCAACCCCGCCCCGGCGTCCGACCCGCTGCTCTACGTCTCCATCAACCAGGGCCTGGGCGCCGGCGTCATCGTCGGCGACCGCCTGCTGACCGGCAGCCGGGGCTTTGCGGGCGAGGTCGGCCACATGGTGTTGCAGCTGGGCGGCCCGCGCTGCTCCTGCGGCCGCCGCGGCTGCGCCGAAGCGCTGATCGCCACACGCGCCATGCTGCACGGCAGCGGCGAAGAGGCGGCCCTGCGCTCGCTGGCCGAAGTGCGTGCCCATCTCGTTGACGAAGACGTCGAGACCATGAAGGCCGTCAACTCCGCCGGCCGCTATCTCGGTGTGCTGCTGCAGAACCTGGCCACGGCCTACGATCCCGCCAGCATCGTGCTGGGCGGCTCGGTCGTCGAGCTGGGCGAGCCCTTCCTGAAACCGGCGCTCGACACCCTGCTGGACTACGCCAACGCGGCCAGCCTGCCGCCGCCCAGCGTGCGCATCTCGATGTTCGGCGCCAATGCCGTCGCCGTCGGCGCCGCGGCCCTGGCCCGCTATCGCCTGACCCGCCCGGCCCTGCCGCTGGCCGACAGCGGTGCGGTGATCGCGGAAGCTGAGGAAGCCCACTGATGTTCCTCGGCATCGATCTCGGCACTTCGGAAGTCAAGCTGCTGCTGCTCGACAGCGCGGGCCATATCGTCGGCACAGCCGGCAGCGCGCTGACGCTGTCTTCGCCTGAGTCGCTGTGGTCCGAACAAGAGCCGGCCAACTGGTGGACGGCCACTCAAGACGCGGTGGCCAAGCTGCGCGCCGCCCATCCCATGGCATTCGCCGCCATCCACGGCATCGGCCTGTCAGGCCAGATGCACGGCGCGGTTCTGCTGGATGAGGCCGACGCCGTGCTGCGCCCCGCCATCCTGTGGAACGACGGCCGCAGCCACGCCGAATGCGAAGAGCTGACCGCGGCAGCGCCGCGCCTGCACGACATCGCCGGCAACCTCGCCATGCCCGGCTTCACGGCGCCCAAGCTGCTGTGGGTGAAGAAGCACGAGCCCGACATCTTCGAGCGCGTGAAGAGCGTGCTGCTGCCCAAGGACTGGCTGCGGCTGCAACTCACGGGCGACAAGGTTTCCGATCCGAGCGACGCGGCCGGCACGCTGTGGCTGGATGTTGCGCGCCGCGACTGGTCCGACGAGTTGCTGGCCTCCTGCGACCTGACGCGCGCGCAGATGCCACGCCTGGTCGAAGCCAGCGAACCCAGCGGCGTGCTCAAGCCCGAACTCGCCAAGGCCTGGGGCTTGGCCCCCGAAGTCATCGTGGCCGGCGGCGCTGGCGACAACGCGGCCAGCGCCATCGGCATCGGCGCCACCCAGCCCGGTGACGGCTTCATCTCCCTCGGCACCTCGGGCGTGCTCTTTGTCGTCAACGACCGCTACCGGCCCAACCCGGCGTCAGCTGTCCACGCCTTCTGCCATGCGCTGCCGCAGCGCTGGCATCAGATGAGCGTGATGCTGTCGGCGGCGAGCTGCCTGCGCTGGTTCTGCACTCTCGTGGGCGCCGACGAGGCCACGCTGCTGGCCGAGCTCGCTTCGTTTTCGCCAAATGACAGCGCAGTCAATGCGCCCATCTTCCTGCCCTACCTCGCCGGTGAGCGCACCCCGCACAACGACCCGTTTGCCCCCGGCGTCTTCCATGGCCTGAAGGCGCAGACGACGCGCGCGCATTGCACCTACGCCGTGCTGGAAGGCGTGACCTTCGGCCTCGCCGACGGCCTGGATGCGTTGCGGGCCGCGGGCACGCAGGTCCATCAGCTGTCGCTGGTGGGCGGCGGCTCGCGCAGCCACTTCTGGGCCCAGCTGATCGCCGACGCGGTGAAGGTCGACATCGTGCTGCACACCGGCAGCGAGGCCGGCGGCGCACTCGGTGCAGCACGCCTGGGCTGGCTGGCCTGCGGTGGAGCCATCGACGCCGTCTGCACCCGCCCGCCCGTCGCGGCCCTCTTCTCTCCCGACCCCCAACGCCATGCCCGCCTGGCCCCTCGCCTGGCGCGCTTCCGTGACCTGTACCAGCGCCTGCGCGGCGCCTGACTCATGAGCTACTTCGAACACATCCAGCCCATCCGCTACGAGGGCGCCGACAGCCCCAACGAACTGTCCTTCAAGCACTACGACAAGGACCGCCTCGTGCTGGGCAAGCGCATGGAAGACCACCTGCGCTTTGCCGCCTGCTACTGGCACAACTTCGTGTGGACTGGCCTGGACCCCTTCGGCGGCGCGACCTTCGAGCGCCCCTGGTTCCAGGGTGGCACGCCCATGGAGCTGGCCAAGGCCAAGGCCGATGCCGCCTTCGAGTTCTTTGCCAAGCTCGGCGTGCCCTACTACTGCTTCCATGACCGCGACGTCGCTCCCGAAGGCGCCACGCCGCGCGAGAGCCACGACAACTTTCTGCGCATCGTCGACGTGCTCGGCGAGAAGCAGCAGGCCACCGGCCTCAAGCTGCTGTGGGGCACGGCCAATCTGTTCAGCCACCGCCGCTTCATGTCGGGCGCGGCCAGCAACCCCGACCCGGCCCTGTTCGCCATGGCCGCCCTGCAGGTGCGCGATGCGATGGACGCGACGCTCAAGCTGGGGGGCGAGAACTATGTGCTCTGGGGCGGCCGCGAAGGCTACGAGACCCTGCTGAACACGCGCCTGGGCCAGGAGATGGACCAGCTGGGCCGCTTCCTCGACATGGTGGTCGAGTACAAGCACAAGATCGGCTTCAAGGGCGCCATCCTCATCGAGCCCAAGCCGCGCGAACCGTCCAAGCACCAGTACGACTTCGACACGGCCACGGTCTACGGTTTCCTGGTTCGCTACGGCCTCGAGAAGGAGGTCAAGGTCAACATCGAGGCCAACCACGCCACGCTGTCGGGCCACAGCTTCGAGCATGAGATCGCCACCGCCGGCGCCCTGGGCATCCTCGGCAGCCTGGACATGAACCGCGGCGACCCGCAGCTGGGCTGGGACACCGACCAGTTCCCCAACAACGTGCCCGAGATGGCCGTGGCTCTTTACCACGTGCTGCAGGCCGGTGGCCTGGGCTCGGGCGGCCTGAACTTCGACGCCAAGGTGCGCCGCCAGTCCATCGACGCGGCCGACCTCTTCCACGGCCACATCGGCGGCATGGATGTCTGCGCCCAGGCCCTGCTGATCGCCGAAAAGATGATCAACGACGGCCGACTGAAAGCCGCTGTGGACAGCCGTTATGCCGGCTGGGACAGCGCCGCCGGCCAGGACATCCTGCAGGGTCGCCGCTCCTTGAGCGACCTCGCCGACCAGGTGCTCGAGACCAACACCGACGTCGCGCCCGTCTCGGGCCGCCAGGAAGTCTTCGAGAACCTCGTCAACCGCTTCTGCGCTTGATGTCGCCCCTTCGGTTCCCCACACCTCAGCACATCCGGGCCGACAACGCTGCCATGAAGAACACCCGCCTTCGCAAGCGCCGCGCCGGTCCGCGCGGGCGATGTTGCTGATGACTGATTTCCCGCCGAACCAGCCCTAGTCCACAGAGACAGATCACAACGAGGAGACACCCGTGAAGACACTTCAACGCACCGCCATATCCCTGGCCGCGGCACAGGCCGCCCTGCTCTGCAGCGGCATGGCCTGGGCCCAGACAGCCCCCGCCCCGGCCGCCGCCGCTTCCGCGCCTGAAGCCAAGGCGCAGAAGATCGAGACCGTCACCGTCAGCGGCCGCCGCGCCGCCATCCAGTCAGCCCAGAAGATCAAGCAGGACGCCGACGAGATCGTCGACTCCGTCAATGCCGACGACATCGGCAAGCTGCCCGACAAGTCCGTCACCGAGGTGCTGCAGCGCATCGTCGGCGTGACCATCGACCGCACCATGGCCAAGGGCGACCCCGAGCACTACTCGGTGGAAGGCTCCAGCGTCAACATCCGCGGCCTGTCCTATGTGCGGTCCGAAGTGAACGGCCGCGACACCTTCTCGGCCAACGGCGGCCGCGCGCTGAACTTCGAGGACGTGCCGCCCGAGCTGATGGCCGGCGTGGACGTCTACAAGAACCCGTCGGCAGAGCAGGTCGAAGGCGCCGTCGGCGGCCTGGTCAACCTGCGCACGGCCATGCCCTTCGACTACCAGGGCCTGAAGGGTGCCATCACGCTGGGCGGCAACTACAACGACCTGCAAGGCAAGTGGAGCCCCGCCGCCTCGGGCCTGATCTCCAACCGCTGGAAGACCGATGCCGGCGAGTTCGGCGCCCTGCTGAGCCTGGCGCGCAGCAAGACCACGACCCGCACCGATCTCTGGCAGGCCGAGCCCTACTACAACATCGACGGCACGCACTGGGCACCCAAGGGTGCACAGTGGCGCGATTCGACTTTCGACCGCACCCGCGAAGGCAGCTACGGTGCCCTGCAGTGGAAGAAGGACGACATCAGCAGCTCGCTGACCTACTTCGAGTCCAAGTACCGCATGCACTGGGACGAGAACGCGCTGTTCGCCCAGTCCACCCCGGGCAACCTGAAACTCTCCTCCGGCGCCACTTACGGCCCCAACGGCGCCTTGCTGACCGGCACGCTGACCGACCCGGCCGACGGCGGCATCAACTTCGGCGCCGACACGCGCTACATGACGCGGGACTCCAAGACCCGCGACCTGGGTTGGAACCTGAAGTGGAAGGCCAGCGACCGCTGGAGCTTCAGCACCGACCTGCAGATCGTCAAGTCCAAGACCAACGCCTTCGACTCCACCGTCGCCACCGGCCTGCAGATGCCCAAGGAAACGCTGGACCTGTCGGGCTCGACGCCGCGCGTCGTCTTCGACGCGGCCGACCTGGCCGGCCTGAAAGACCTGGGCAATTACTACTGGGCGTTCACGATGGAACACCTGGACCGCAGCAAGGCCGACTCCAAGGTCTGGCGCGCGGATGCCAGGTTCAACTTCGACAGCGCCGTGCTGCAGGACCTGCGCTTCGGCATCCGCCTGTCCGACCGCAACGCGACGACCATCAACTCGACGCCGAGCTACAACTGGCAGGCCATCACCCAGACCTGGCAACAGGGTTGGGACATCAGCCACGTGGCGCGCCTGAACGACCCGCGCTTCAACGCCCCCGTCACGCTGCACGAGTTCAAGAACTTCTTCGGCGGCCAGAGCGTGCCCAGCATCTATGTGCCGGCCGTGTCGCTGGCCCAGGGCTACCCGGGCACCTACGCCGACCTGCATAAGTACCACGACATCCTCTGCGCCGAACAGGCCGCGGCGCAGGGCTGGAGCAGCGGCTGCGCGACCTGGGCGCCCGCCACCTTCGGCACCGACCCGCTGGGCACCAACGAGCAGCACGAGAAGACCCAGGCCGTCTACAGCCAGCTGCGCTTCGGCTGGGACAACCAGCCCATGCCGGTGGACGGCAACGTCGGCCTGCGCGTCGTGCGCACCGACATGAAGGCCGCCGGCTACATGGTCTTCACGAACAACGCGCCGACGCTACAGCCCGGCCAGGCAGTCGGTGGCGTGCCAATCCCGGCCGTCAGTGCCTTCGCCAAGTCGCTGGACGCGGGCCAGACCTACACCAATGTGCTGCCCAGCCTGAACCTGCGCCTCAAGGCGAGCGACCAGCTGCAGTTCCGCTTTGCTGCGGCCCAGGCCATCTCGCGACCGGACTTCTCCGACATGCAGGCCTACACGGCCCTGTCGCTGGACACCCAGAAGCACACCGTAGGCAACACCGTCGTCATCGACAGCGTGAGCCTCACCGGCAAGGCCAACGGCAACCCGCTGCTCAAGCCCGTCAAGTCCAACCAGCTGGACCTGACCGGCGAGTGGTACTTCTCCAAGACCGGCTCGCTGACCGTCGCGCTGTTCGACAAGGAGCTCAAGGACGTCATCGTCAAGCAGTCGGCCACCACCACGCTGCGCGACGGCGCCGGCAACCCGGTCAACTTCACCATCACCTCACCGGTCAATGGCGCCAAGGGCCACGCCCGCGGCCTGGAGATCGCCTTCCAGCGCTACCTGGACATGCTGCCGGGCTGGCTGTCGGGCATCGGCGTGCAGGCCAACTACACCTATGTCGACAGCAAGACCAAGCCCTACAACCCGGTCATGTCAGCCTATTGCAGCGGCACCAGCACCGGCCCGGAGAACTTCAACCTCAACATCAACGGTTGCGACACCGACGGCCGCACCTTCGGCAACCTGCCACTGATCAACCTGTCCAAGAACGCCTACAACCTGGCCCTGCTGTACGACTACGGCCCGGTCTCGGCGCGCGTGGCCTACAGCTGGCGATCCAAGTACCTGCAGGGCGTCAATGTCAACGGCACCAACGGCGGCGACGGCCAGCTGCCCAACGCGGGTGGCGGCGTGGCCTGGGCCTTGCCGACCTGGAGCGATGCCTATGGCCAGCTCGACGCCGGCGTCACCTACCGCTTCAGCGACAACTTCAGCATGAGCCTGGAAGGGCAGAACCTGAACAACGCGCTGGCACGGCAGCTGATGCAGCAGCACATCGGCTTCATGACCCGCGGCGTGAACTACACCGGCCGCCGCTACTCGGTGCAGGCCAGCTACTCTTTCTGAGCGTTGGCAACGCCCGGCGGCCGCCCAGGCCGTCGGGCTTCTCCGGAAACCCGATGAAGACAACATCCCTTCCCCCGGTCTTGGCGGCGGTCCTGGCCTGCCTGTTGAGCACGGCCCAGGCCGCCGAACTGCCCCGCCTCGTCTCCCAGGACGGCCGCCACGCCCTGCTCGTCGACGGCAAGCCCTTCCTCATCCTCGGCGCCCAGGCCCACAACTCCAGCAACTACCCCGGCGCGCTGAAGCCGGTCTGGGATGCGGCCAATGACCTCAAGGCCAACACCGTGCTGATGCCGGTGGCCTGGGAACAGGTGGAGCCCGTGGAAGGGAAGTTCGACTTCAGCTTCGTCGACACCCTGGTCAAGCAGGCGCGCCAGCAGAAGAAGCGGCTGGTCATCCTGTGGTTCGCCACGTGGAAGAACACCAGCGCCCAGTACGCGCCCGAATGGGTCAAGCTCAACCCCGAGCGCTTCCCGGCCATGAAGGACCAGGACGGCAAGCCCAGCTACTGCCTCAGCCCTTTCGGCAGCGAGACGCTGAAGGCCGACAAGAAGGCCTTCGTCGCGCTGATGGGCCATCTGAAGCAGATCGACTCGACGGACCGCACCGTGCTGATGGTGCAGGTCGAGAACGAGGTCGGTACCTATGGCCTTGTGCGCGACTTTGCGCCGGCCGCGCAGACCGCTTTCGAGCAGCCCGTGCCGGCCGCCGTGCTGGCGCACAAGAAGCCCGTCGCCGCAGCCACCGGCAACTGGCGCGAGGTCTACGGCCCTTATGCCGACGAGTACTTCCATGCGTGGGCCATCGCCCGCTATATCGGCGAGATCGCCAAGGCCGGCCGCGCCGTCTACGACCTGCCCATGTATGTCAACAACGCACTGCGCAACCCGCTGGACCAGCCGCCCAAGCCCTGGAACAAGGACTTCGCCAGTGGTGGCCCGACCTGGGACGTCATCGACATCTACAAGGCCGCCGCACCGGCCATCGACATTGCGAGCCCGGATATCTACACGCCCGACTCCGAGCAGGTGAACGCCAACCTGCGCCTGTTCGGCCGCCGCGACAACCCGCTGTGGATTCCGGAGATCGGCACCAAGCCGGCCTATGGTCGCTTCCTGTACGCCATGCTGGGCCGCGGCGCCATCGGCGTCTCGCCCTTCGGCATCGACTACTTCAACTACACCAACCATCCCCTGGGCACAACGGCCACGGACAAGACCCTGGTCGAGCCCTTCGAGCCGGTCTACCGCATGTTCGCGCCCATCCAGCGCCAATGGGCGCAATGGGCCTTCGATGGCAAGACGCAGGGCATCGGCGAGGCCGACGACCGCAAGCCCCAGCAGCTGGACTTCCCTGGTTGGACGGCCAAGCTGACCTACCGCCTCGGCCGCTTCGGCGAAGCCGCCTGGGGTGGCGAGTTCGCCAAGCCGACACCTGGCACCGAGAACCCCAATGGCGGCGTTGCCATGGCTCAGATCGCGCCGGATGAGTTCCTGCTCGTCGGCCAACGGGTGCGCGTGCGCATGGAGGCGGCGGAGGGCACGAAAGGCATGATGCTGCGCGCCGAGCAGGGCAGGTTCGACGCCCAGGGCCGCTGGGTCATGGAGCGCGTCTGGAACGGCGACCAGGTCGACTACGGCCTGAACCTGCCGGCCGAGCCCGTCATGCTCAAGGTCAAGATGGGCCGCCCCCGTTAAGCCCATGCTGCGTCGCGTCCTGCTGTCATTGGCGCTGGGCTTGGCCCTGCCGCTGCAGGCGGCCGAGCTGGTGCTGCGCTATGCCCAACCCGCGCCGGACACGGCCCAGGGTTGGGAGCAGCAGGCCCTGCCCATCGGCAACGGCCGGCTGGGTGCCATGCTGTTTGGCCAGGTCACGCGTGACCGGCTGCAGTTCAACGACATCACGCTGTGGACGGGCGACACCCAGGCCATGGGCGCCTACCAGCCTTTTGGTGATGTGGTGCTGGAACTGGATGACGACGCGCCGGTGAGCGACTACCGCCGCGAGCTGGACATCGCGCATGCCATCAACCGTCTCAGCTACACACAGGCCGGCGTGCGCTTCGCCCGCGAAGCCCTTGCCAGCCATCCGGCTCAGGTCGTCGCCTGGCGGCTGACGGCCGACCAGCCCGGCCGCTACAACGGTCGCATTGCGCTGACCGACAGGCATGGCGCGGCCCTCTCCGCCGCCAACCAGACACTGACCGCCGTGGGCTCGCTGTCCAACGGTCTCACCTACGCCAGCCAGTTGCGCGTGGTCAACGAAGGCGGCAGCGTCGCCATCGACGGCAACACCCTGGTCTTTCGCGGCTGCCATGCCCTGACCCTCATCCTCGGCGCCGGCACCAGCTTTGCCGATGGCCAGCCACCGCTGCCACGCGTCCAGACTCAGGTTACTGCCGCCAAGCCTTGGTCGAAGCTTCGCGAGGATCACGAACGCGATGTCGCCCGGCTGCTTGGTCGCGTGCAGCTCAACCTCGGCAGCACGCCGCCCCAGCGCCGCGCGTTGACGACCGATGCACGCTTGGTCGCCTACACCACGGACGGCGGCGACCCCGAGCTGGAGGCCCTCTACTTCCAGTTCGGCCGCTACCTGCTCGTCAGCAGCTCGCGCGACTCCCTGCCCGCCAATCTGCAGGGCCTGTGGAACGACAGCCTGACCCCGCCGTGGAACAGCGACTACCACTCCAACATCAATCTGCAGATGAACTATTGGCCGGCCGAGGTGACCCACCTCGCCGAGGCCGCGCGGCCCCTGCACCGCTTTGTGCAGCGCCTGATTCCCGAGTGGCGCAAGCCCATCGCCGAACGCGCGGCCCAGGCCTTGAAGGACCCGAAGTCGCTGCCACCCGAGACCCCACCCTGGGACAACTCCGTCCAGCCGCCCATCGAGACCTTCCTGACCCGGGACGGCCAACCTGTGCGCGGCTGGACGCTGCGCACCGAGACCAATCCCTTTGGCGCCATGGGCTATCTGTGGAACATGACGGGCAATGCCTGGTATGCGCGCCACTTCTGGGAGCACTACGCCTACACCCAGGACAAGGCCTGGCTGCGCGACACCGCTTGGCCGGTGCTGAAGGAAGTGGGCGAGTTCTGGGAAGACCGGCTCAAGGAGACGCCCGACGGCAGGCTGGATGCGCCCAATGGCTGGTCGCCCGAGCATGGGCCCATCCAGGATGGCGTGGCCTATGACCAGCAGATCCTGTGGGACCACTTCGACAACCTGGCCCAGGCCGCGGCGGTGCTGGGTGACAAGGACGCGCAAGCCAAGGCCACCGGCATCCGCGACCGCCTGGCCGGCCCGCGTATCGGCAGCTGGGGCCAGCTGCTGGAGTGGCAGGGCGAACTGAAGGACCCGCTGCTGGACACACCACGCGACACCCACCGCCACGTCTCGCATCTGTTCGCCCTCTTCCCCGGCCGCCAGATCTCGCCAGCGCGCACGCCCGAACTGGCCGCCGCCGCACGCAGGACGCTGGAGGCCCGCGGCGACGTCAGCACCGGCTGGTCCATGGCCTGGAAGATGGCCTACTGGGCGCGGCTGCGCGATGGCGACCATGCCCACCGGCTGCTGCGCGGCCTGCTCGCCACGCCGGGTGCCAAGCCCGCAGTACCGGGCGCCGAGGTGCACCAGGGCGGCACCTATCCCAATCTCTTCGACACCCATCCCCCCTTCCAGATCGATGGCAATTTCGGCGCCACAGCGGCCATCGCCGAGATGCTGCTGCAGTCGCAGGACGGCGGCGTCATCGACCTGCTGCCCGCCCTGCCTGCCGCGTGGCCCGAGGGCTCGGTCAAGGGTCTGCGCGCCCGCGGCGGCTTCGAGGTCGACATCGCCTGGGCCCGCGGTCGCGTCACGAGCGCCACCGTGCGCTCGGTGGCCGGTGCCGGCGGCGGGCGTGTGCGCATCGGCGATCGCATCGTCGACCTGAATCTCAAGCCCGGCCAAGCCAGGACCTTGCACTGATGATGAATCGCCTCCCTCTCGCCCTCCTCGTCGCCCTGCCGCTGACAGCGCAGTCACTCGACCTCGACAAGGGCTGGTCCATCGCCGTCACCGATTTCGAAGGCAAAGCCAAGCTCGCTGGCGACCGCGTCACGGTGCCCAAGCCCACCAACCCGCGCGTGCCGGACAGCCATGTCGCTGCCCGCCGTAGTGCCGACGGCACACTGACACTGCAGTTCAGCAACAGCTGGATCGCCCAGCTGCGCTGGCAGGATGGCAAGCCGCTGGACCTGAATCCCTATCTCGCCCAAGGCACCGTCGAGTTCGACCTGAACGTCATCGACCTCGCCCACGGCGGCATGAAGTTCAAGCTCGGCTGCGGCAAGGACTGCGAGCGCAAGATCCCCTATCTCTTCGCCGGCCGGGAGTTGATCGGCAAGGGCCGCCAGCACATGGCCTTCGCCCTGAAATGCTTCTGGCGCGAGGGCGACGACTTCTCCAACGTCGACATTCCCTTCACGCTGGAAGGCACGGGCAGCGGCGAGCTGCAGATCAGCAAGCTGCGCATCAACAAACAAGGCAAGGCCACCACGGCCTGCCCCGACTACCGCAAGCAATCCGTCACGCCCGAGCGTCTGCAGGAGTCCTGGGCCGTGGACTGGTGGCTGCCGCGGCATGAGCAGAAGCTCGCCGAGATCCAGGCCCACCGCGAGGCCGGCCGGCGTGTCGACCTCGTCTTCCTCGGCGACTCCATCACGCAAGGCTGGGAGAACGAAGGCAAGGCGGCCTGGGCCCAGTCGTTCGCCAAGTACAACGCCGTCGCTCTCGGCTTTGGCGGCGACCGCACCGAGAACCTGCTGTGGCGACTGCAGCACGGCGAGCTGGACGGCATGAGCCCGAAGGCCGTCGTCATGATGATCGGCACCAACAACACCGGCGACCGCCTCGAGGACCCGGCGCTGACCCTCGCCGGCATCCAGAAGAACCTCGACGAGATCCGCCGCCGGCAGCCTCAGGCCAAGGTGCTGCTGCTGGCCCTGTTCCCGCGCGGCGAGAAGCCCGACGACCTCATGCGCCGCCACAACGCCCGCATCAATGCGCTGCTGCCGCAACTGGCCGACGGCAAGCAGGTCGTCTTCCTCGACATCGGCCGCGCGCTGACCAACCCGGACGGCACGCTGTCCAAGGACATCCTGCCGGACTGGCTGCACCTCAGCCCGGCCGGCTACGAGATCTGGGCCCGCAGCCTGGACACCACTTTGACTCCCCTGCTGGCGCCCTGACGGCAACGGCCTCTCCATGACTTCCCTGACCTACTCCAGCCCCTTCCCCGCCGACTTCCTGTTCGGCGTCGCCGCCGCCGCCCCACAGATCGAAGGCGCCGCCTTCACCGACGGCAAGGGCGAATCCATCTGGGACCGCTTCAGCCGCCAGCCCGGCAAGGTGCATGACGGCGACACGCTCGACGTGGCCTGCGACCACTACAACCGCTTCGACGAAGACTTCGCGCTGATGGCCTCACTCGGCCTCAAGGCCTACCGCCTGTCCCTGGCCTGGCCGCGTATCTACCCGAACGGTGATGGCGAGCTGAACCCCGCCGGCCTGGACTTCTATCACCGCCTCTTCGCCAGCATGAAGAAGCATGGCATCACGCCCTGGGTGACACTGTTCCACTGGGACCTGCCCCAGGCCCTGGAGGACCGCGGCGGCTGGACCTCGCGCGTGACGGTGGACGCCTTCGCCCGCTATGCCGACACCGTCGTGAAGGCCTTCGCCGGCGAGGTCCAGCACTGGATCACGATGAACGAGATCCGCTGCTTCACGCAGCTGGCCTATGGCTATGGCACCAAGGCGCCGGGCCGCACCGAGAGCGCGGCCGTCGTCAACCAGACCTTCCACCACGCCCTGCTCTGCCACGGCCATGGCGTGCGCGCGGTGCGCGAGTTCGGCGGCGCCGGTGCCCAGGTCGGCCTGACGGACAACCTCGACGTCTGCATCCCCGTCACCGAGACGCCCGCCGACATCGCCGCCGCCAAGGCCTGGTTCCTGGAGAAGAACGCCCATGTGCTGGGCGCCATGCATGCCGGCCACTACCCGGCCGACTACCTGGACCGCGCCGGTGCCGATGCGCCTCAGGTCCAGCCAGGCGACTTCGACCTCATCAGCCTGCCGACCGACCACCTCGGCCTCAACATCTACACCGGCACCTATGTGCGCGCCGGCAGGAACGGCGCGGCCTTCGAAGCGCTGGCCAACCCGGTGAACTACCCGCGTGCCGACAGCCCCTGGCTGCGCCTGGTGCCCCAGTCCATCTACTGGGCCACGCGCCTGGCGGCCGAGTGCTACGGCCACCAGAGCCTCTACATCACCGAGAACGGCTGCGGCTACAACGACGAGCCGGTCGTGAACGGCGAGGTGCTGGACCTGCACCGCCGCGACTTCCTGCGCAACCACCTGCGCGAAGCCCACCGCGCGATTGGCGACGGCGTGCCGCTGCACGGCTACTTCCTGTGGAGCTTCATCGACAACTACGAGTGGGAAGACGGCTACCAGCGCCGGTTCGGCATCGTGCACTGCGACTACGCCACGCAGCTGCGCACGCCCAAGCTCTCGGCGCATTACTACGCCGATGTCATCCGCGAGCACCGCATCCTCTGACCTGAAACCGGGCTGAAACCGTGACGCCTATATTCCTCGCGCCGCAGCGGATTTCCGCCCGCCTCGCGGCCTAACGAGGACTCCCCATGACCCTGACCCGCCCCCTGCGCCGCCGCCAACTGCTTGCCACCGCCACACTGCCGGCGCTCGCGCCTGCCGCATGGGCCGCACCCCGGCAGCGCGCTGCCGCGCCGGCGATGACAGCGCTGACTTACTCCAGCCCCTTCCCGGCCGACTTCGCCTTCGGCGTCGCCGCGGCCTCCGCGCAGATCGAAGGCGCGGCCTTCGAGGACGGCAAGGGCGAATCCGTCTGGGACCGCTTCGCGCGCATCCCCGGCAAGGTCTACCAGGGCCACACGCCGGACGTGGCCTGCGACCACTACCACCGCTTCGGCGAGGACTTCGCGCTGATGGCCTCGCTCGGCATCAAGAAGTACCGCCTGTCCATCGCCTGGCCGCGCATCTACCCGAATGGCGACGGCGCGCTGAACCCCAAGGGGCTGGACTTCTACCGCCGCCTCTTCGCCAGCATGAAGAAGCATGGCATCGAGCCCTGGGTGACCCTCTTCCACTGGGACCTGCCCCAGGCCCTGGAAGAGCGCGGCGGCTGGACCTCGCGCGTGACCGTCGACGCCTTCGCCCGCTACGCCGACACCGTCGTCCAGGCCTTCGCCGGTGAGGTCAAGCACTGGATCACCTTGAACGAGATCCTCTGCTTCACCCTGCTGGGCTACGGCACCGGCAGCAAGGCGCCGGGCCGCAAGGAAAGCGCCAAGGTCGTCAACCAGACCTATCACCACGCGCTGCTGTGCCACGGACACGGCGTGCGTGCCGTGCGGGCCTTCGGCGGCAAGGGTGCCGTCGTGGGCCTGACCGACAACTGCGGTGTATCAGTGCCCGTGACGGAGACGCCGGCCGACATCGCCGCCGCCAAGGCCTGGTTCATCGACAGGAACGCCCAGGTGCTGGGTGCCATCCATGCCGGCAAATACACCGCCAACTTCCTGGCCCGCGTGGGTGCCGACGCGCCCGATGTGCAGCCCGGCGACTTCGCCCTCATCAGCCTGCCGACCGACTTCCTGGGCCTCAACATCTACAGCGCCACCTTCGTGCGCGCCGGCAGGAACGGCGCCGCCTACGAGGCCCTGCCCCACCCGGTCAACTACCCGCGCGCCGACAGCCCCTGGCTGCGCCTGGTGCCCCAGTCCATCTACTGGGCCACGCGCTTCTCCGCCGAGTGCTACGGCCACCAGGCCCTCTACATCACCGAGAACGGCTGCGGCTATGACACGGAGCCCGTCGTCAACGGCGAGGTGCTGGACCTGCACCGCCGCGACTACGTGCGCAACCACCTGCGCGAGGCCCACCGCGCCATTGCCGACGGCGTGCCGCTGAAGGGCTACTTCCTGTGGTCCTTCATCGACAACTACGAGTGGGAAGACGGCTACCAGCGCCGCTTCGGCATCGTGCATTGCGACTACGAGACGCAGGTGCGCACGCCCAAGCTCTCCGCCCGCTATTACTCCGACGTCATCCGGGAACGAAAAGTCTTGTGAACACCAGCACCCTCCACATGGCGCAGGCCGCGCCGCCTGCCACCGACCGCCTGCCGCTGAAGCAGAAGATCGGCTTCGGCCTCGGCTCCGTCCTCGACATGTGGGGGCACTGGCTCTATGCCTCGCTGGCCTTCCAGGTCTTCAACATCTTCCTGGGCGTGGCACCCGGGCTGATCTCGACGGTGCAGGCCATCAAGATCTTCATCGACGCCGGCTCCGACGCGGTGTTCGGATGGCTGTCCGACAACACACGCAGCCGCTACGGCCGGCGCCGGCCCTTCATCCTCGTCGGCGGCGTGCTGGCGGGCATCGGCCTGCCGCTGATGTTCGCCGTCGGCAAGGGCTGGACCGACACGCAGTACTTCGTCTTCATGCTGATCAGCATGGTGATCTATGTGCCGGTCATGAGCTGCTTCAACATGCCCTGGGTCAGCCTGGGCGCGGAGATGACGCCGGACTATCACGAGCGCACCAGCCTGATGGCGGTGCGCAACGCCATCCAGAAGGGGCCCGAGCTGGCGATGTTCTTCGCCGCGCAGTTCACGACCCTGTCCCTCTTCAACGGCGCCGACGGCAAGCCCGACATCCTGCGCGGCGCGCAGGTCTACACCGGCATCCTCGGCGCCATCATGGTGGCCGTCTCCATCGCCATCTTCCTGCTGGTGCGCGAGCGCTACTACGAGAAGCTGGTGTCGCAGTCGCAGGCCCGCATCCCGCTGGCCGACACGCTGTGGCGCACGCTGCGCTGCCAGCCCTTCCGCGCCGTGTTGACCATGTCACTGGCCTACAGCATCGGCACGGCCATGGTCGGGGCCCTGGGCTACTACGCCACCGTCTACTACGTCTGCAAGGGCGACGTCGTGCTGGCGACGAAATGGAACACCGCCATGGGCCTGGCAGGCATGGGCTTCGGCTTCGCCGGCATCCCCTTCTTCTCGTGGATCGCTCGCCGCTGGGGCAAGCGCACCGGCCTGGCCTGCGTGCTGGCCCTGGCCATCTGCGCCTTCATCGGCGACTGGTGGCTCTACGACCCTGAACTGCCGGTGCTGCAGCTCTTCGCCTGCGGCTTCGTGGCTTTCACGGGTGCGGGCTTCTGGACGCTGTATGCCGCCACCATCGGCGACGTTGTCGACTACGACGAGTCCCAGACCGGGCAGCGCCGCGAGGGCTCGTTCTCGGCCTGCCAGTCCTGGATCTCCAAGGTCGGCATCGCCCTGGGCGTGGGCGCCTCGGGCTGGATCCTGCAGTTCACCGGCTTCGACGCCAAGCAGGCCGTGCAAGATCCCAACGCCATCTTCTGGATACGCATCCTGCTGTCGGGCATCCCCGTCATCGGCCTGGTGCTGGCCCTGATCGCCATCCTGCGCTTCCCGCTGACGGAAGGTCGCATGCTCGAGATCCGCGGCAGGCTGGAAGCCACGCGGGGCACGGTATGACGTTGTCGCGTCGCATGGCCGTGCAGGCCGCGCTCGCCGGCGCGTCCTTGCCGGCGCTCGCAGCGCCGCGTGCTGGCCTTGGCATCGAAGGCCAGCGCCGGGCCGATCGCGGCGACGGGACCTATCTGAATCCCATCGTCCCCGGCGATCACGCCGATCCCACCATCCTCAAGGACGGTGCCGACTACTGGATGACGTTCTCGTCCTTCCAGTCCTACCCCGGTGCCGTCCTCTGGCACTCGACGGACCTGGTGAACTGGGCGCCTGTCACGGCCGCACTCACGCAGCCCATCGGCACGGTCTGGGCCATGGACCTGATCAAGCATCAGGGCCGATATTTCATCTACATCCCGGTGCTGCAGGACGCCGGCACCGGCATCTACGTCATTTATGCCGACGACATCCGCGGCCCGTGGAGCGCGCCCATCGACCTGAAGATCCCCGGCTGCATCGACCCCGGCCATGCGGTGGGCGAGGACGGGAAGCGCTATCTCTTCGTCAACGGCGGCCGCCGCGTGCGGCTCATGGACGATGGCCTGGCCACCGACGGCCCGCTGGAAGACAAGGCCTGGACGCCCTGGCAGTACCCCAAGGACTGGGTCGTCGAGATGTTCGCGCCCGAAGGCCCCAAGCTGCTGAAGCGCGGGGAGTGGTTCTATCTGGTCTCGGCCGTCGGTGGCACCGCCGGGCCTCCCACCAGCCATATGGTCACCGTCGCCCGCTCGCGTTCGGTTCACGGGCCTTGGGCGCATTGCCCGCACAACCCCATCGTGAGGACGAAAAGCGCCAGCGAACCCTGGTGGTCGCGCGGCCATGCCAGCCTCGTCGAAGGGCCGGCGGGGGATTGGTGGATGGTCTATCACGGCTACGAAAACGGCTTTCGCACGCTGGGCCGCCAGGCCTTGCTGGAGCCGGTCGAGTGGACGAAGGATGGCTGGCCGCGCGCCAAGGGCGGCACGCTGGACCGACCGCTGCCCAAGCCGCGCGGTGGGAAGGTGAGCTCGAATGGCGCCGCACTGTCAGACGACTTCTCGCGCAACCGCCTGGGCGTGCAGTGGACCTTTCACGCGCCCGGCCCTGATGAACTCTCGCGCCTGCGCTGGGACAACAACAGCCTCTCGATGCGCGGCAAGGGCAAGTCGCTGGCCGATTGCTCGCCGCTGGTCTGCATCACCGGCGATCGCAGCTATGAGTGCAGCGTCGAGCTGGAGATCAATGGCGAAGGCCATGGCGGCCTGGGCCTGTTCTACGACGAGCGCGGCCATGTCGGCATCGGCTTCAGCACGACGCAGCTGCTGACCTATGGCTACGGCCAGGAGCACGCGTGGATGCGCGAATCCATGGCCACGCGCCGGGTTCGCACCCACCTGAGCAACCGCGAGAACGTCATCACCTTCCGCTACTCGCGGGACGACGGCAGAACCTGGGTCCAGCACCCCTGGCAGATGGAAGTCTCGGGCCTGCACCACAACGTCTTCGGCGGCTTCGTGTCCCTGCGCATCGCGCTGTTCAGCGCCGGCGCAGGCGAGGTGACCGCCCGCAACTTCATCTACCGAGGCCTGACCGCATGACTTCTCGCCGCCAACTCATCGCTGCCGCCGCTGCATTGCCGCTGGCGGTTCACGCCAGGCCGGCCCAGCGCCGCATCGTGCTCGATCTGGCCCAGGCCAGGCAGCCGCTGGACCGCTTCTTCGACCACTGTGTCGGCGCCGACTATCCCGGCACCACCTACCGCGAGGACGCGCTGGCCCAGCTGAAGACGACCGTCGACGAGCTGGGCTTTCGCTATCTGCGCTTCCACGCCATCTTTCATGACGTGTTCAAGACCGTCACCCGCGATGCGAGTGGTCAGCTGGTGTTCGACTTCACCAACATCGACAAGCTCTACGACGCGATGCTGGCCCGGCGCATCAAGCCCTTTGTCGAGCTGGGCTTCACGCCGCTGGCGCTGAAGACTTCGGACAACAAGATCTTCTACTGGGAGGGCAACACCTCCCACCCCGAGCCCAACGGCTGGGTCGCACTGATCGAGGCCTTCACCCGCCACTTGCTGCAGCGCTATGGCGCGACCGAGGTGCGCAGCTGGTACTTCGAGGTCTGGAATGAGCCCAACCTCGACGGCTTCTGGGAAAAGGCGGATCAAAAGGCCTACTTCGACCTCTACACACGCACGGCGAAGGCGATCAAGGCGATCGATCCGCAGCTGCGCGTCGGCGGCCCGTCCACCGCTGGCGCGGCCTGGGTGCCGGAGTTCCTGGCCCACGCCAAGGCGACGAACTCGCCGGTGGACTTCATCACGACGCACACCTATGGCGTGGATGCAGGCTTCCTCGACGAGTTCGGCAAGGAAGACCGCATGCTGTCGCCCAACCCCGATGCCATCGTGGGCGACGTGAAGCGCGTTCGCAAGGAAATCGAAGCCTCGCATCTGCCCGGCCTGCCCCTCTTCTTCACCGAATGGAGCACCAGCTACAACCCGCGCGACCTCGTGCATGACTCGTACATGAGCGCGGCCTATGTGCTGACCAAGCTGAAGGCGTCGCAGGGGCTGGCCCAGCACATGAGCTACTGGGTCTACAGCGATCTCTTCGAAGAACCGGGACCGCCGGACGCGCCCTTCCATGGCGGCTTCGGCCTGATGACGCGCGAGGGCGTGCGCAAGCCGGTGTGGTTTGCCTATCGCTATCTCGCGGCCCTCCAAGGCAAGGAGATTCCCGCGAAAGATGGCTTCACCTGGGCCGCCACCGACGGCCAGCAGGTCCAGGCCCTGGTCTGGGACTGGCGCAACCCCGACCAGCAGGTCAGCAATCGCAGCTATTTCGGCAAGCCGCGGCCTTCACACGACGTGGGCACGGCGACCATCGAGCTGCGGCATCTGCCGCCGGGCCGCTACCAACTCACGCAACGGCGCACCGGCTATGAGCTCAACGACGCGCACACCGCCTATCTGAAGATGGGTTCACCCAAGAACCTTGATGCGAAGCAGCTCGCAGAACTGCAGGCGTTGACGACCGACAAGCCCGAAATGCAGCGCGAACTGCGCATCGGCGCCAGCGGCACGGCCACCGTCACACTGAAGCTTCGCAGCCATGACGTCGTGCAGCTGAGCCTGCAGAAGGTGAACGCATGAAGCGCCGCCACGCCCTCGCCGCATTGCTTCCCCTGGCCGGTTGTGGCGGCGGTGGCGCAGCTGCAGCTCCGTCACCTGCACCTGCACCTGCACCTGCACCTGCACCTGCACCTACACCTGCGCCCTCAGGCATGCGCGATCTGACCAGTCTTCAACTGAGCCAGCTGATGGGCGCCGGCTGGAACCTCGGCAACTCGCTGGAGGCCATCGGCGGCGAGACGGCCTGGGGCAACCCGGCGACGACGCAGGCCTTGATGAACGCCGTCAAGGCCGCCGGCTTCAAGACCGTGCGCATCCCCGTATCCTGGAAGCAATACGCCGACGCCAACGGCGTCATCAGCACGACCTGGATGGCCCGCGTGACCCAGGTGGTCGACTACGCGAAGACGGCCGGCCTGTACGCCCTCATCAACATCCACTGGGACGGCGGCTGGATGCAGCCGACCTACGCCGTCCAGGCGACGGCCAACGCCCGCATCACCAAGTTCTGGACGCAGATCGCCAACAACTTCAAGGCCTACGACGACACCCTGCTGTTCGCCGGCACCAACGAGGTCATGGTCGAAGGCGACTACGGCACGCCCAAGGCCGAGTACGTCAGCGTGCAGAACGGCTTCAACCAGCAGTTCGTGACGGCGGTGCGCGCCACCGGCGGCAACAACGCGGTGCGCCACCTCATCGTGCAGGGCTTCAACACCAACATCGACCACACCGTCAACTTCGCCGTCATGCCCACCGACACGGCCAGCAGCCGGCTGATGATGGAGGTGCACTACTACGACCCCTACAACTTCACGCTCAACGACAAGAGCACGATCTGGCAATGGGGGGCCGGCGCGACCGACGCCAAGGCCACCGAGGCCTGGGCCAACGAGGCCTACGCCGACGCCCAGTTCCAGAAGATGAAGACGAAGTTCGTCGACCAAGGCATCCCCGTCATCCTGGGGGAGTTCGGCGCCATCCGCCGCAGCGAATACGCCGGCGCCGAGAGCTATCGGCTGGCCTGGGACCGATACATCGCGCGCTCGGCCGGGACGCATGGCCTGGTGCCGATCTACTGGGATGCCGGCGCGGCCACCGAGAACCACAGCATGGGGCTCTTCAATCGCAACACCGGCGCGCAGGTTTATCCCGACATCGTCGCCGCCCTCGTTGACGCCGCGAAATAACCCGCCGCGTAACGATTGAAAACCGGTTCGCTGAGGCGGGGAACGCACTTCGACTATCCTGTTAGCGAGCGCCCCGAGTCCGGCGCGGCAGGGAGCCGATGTGCAAGTCAGCAGCCGGCCCGACCTGGGCGGTATGCCTTTCGAGACGGCGATGGCGCGAAGCAGCCCCGCCTTCCTGCTGGACCAGCCTGCCGGTCCACGCGAACGCCGCCATGCGCTGATCGTCGCGCTGGTGTCGCTGGCCGTGTTCGCGGCCCTGCTGCCCTTCGCCAAGACCAAGCTGGCCCCGATCCCGGCCTTCATTCCCATCTACCAGTCGGCCCTGGTGCTGACCGACCTCATCACCGCCGTGCTGCTGTTCGGCCAGTACCGCATCCTGCGCTCCCAGGCCCTGATGGTGCTGGGTTGCGGCTATCTGTTCACGGCCGCGCTGACGACGGCCCATACCCTGACCTTCCCCGGCCTGTTCAGCACCACCGGTCTGCTCGGCGCAACGACGCAGACGACGGTCTGGCTCTACATGCTCTGGCATGGCGGCTTCCCGCTGTTCGTGCTCGGCTATCTGACGCTGAAGTCGCGGCCCGGCTTGGCCCTGCCCTCGCTGGCCTGGCCGGTTGCAACCGCCGTGGCCGCCGCAGCCGCCATCGCGGCCGCGACGCTGGGCCATGGCTGGCTGCCCGATCTGCTGGTGGGCGGCCGCTACTCGCCGAGCTTCCAGGCCGCCGTGGGCATGGTCTGGGCGCTCAGCCTCGTGGCCCTCGCGGCGCTGTGGCGACAGAAGCCGCGCACGGTGCTGGACCTGTGGCTGATGGTGGTCTGCCTGGCCTGGCTGCTGGACATCGCACTGTCGGCCATGCTGAATGCCGCCCGCTTCGACCTGGGTTTCTATGCCGGCCGCATCTACGGCCTGGTGGCCTGCTCCGTCGTGCTGCTGGAGCTGTTGTTCGAAAACAGCACGCTGTATGCGCAGCTGTTCCGCAGCTACGAGGCCGGCCACCGCCAGAGCGAGGCCCTGGCGGTGGCGCGCGACCAGGCCGAGGCGGCCAATGCGGCCAAGAGCCTCTTCCTGGCCAGCATGAGCCACGAGATCCGCACGCCGATGAACGCCATCATCGGCCTGACCAACCTGGTGCTGGAAACGCGACTGGACCCGCGCCAGCGCGACTACCTGGCCAAGGTGCAAACCTCGTCCAAGGCCCTGCTGACCCTGCTCAACGACATCCTGGACTATTCCAAGATCGAGGCCGGCAAGATCACGCTGGAGGCCGAGGAGTTCAGCCCCGAGGAGCTGATCGAGAACGTCGGCCATCTGTTCTCGGCGCGCCTGGAAGAGGCCGGCCTGGACCTGCTGTTCGAGTTCGACGACAAGCTCCCCGACCGCCTGGTGGGCGACAGCCTGCGCCTGACCCAGGTGCTGAACAACCTGGTCGGCAACGCCATCAAGTTCACGTCCAAGGGCGAGATCGTCGTGCGGGCCGACCTCGTGGACGAGCACGAGGGCCGCATGAAGCTGCGCATCAGCGTGCGCGACACCGGCATCGGCATGACGCCCGAGCAGGTCGGCAAGCTCTTCCAGGTCTTCGGCCAGACGGATGCCTCCATCGCGCGCCGCTACGGCGGCACCGGCCTGGGCCTGGTCATCTGCAAGCGCCTGGTGGAGCTGATGGAGGGCAGCTTCGAGGTCAGCAGCCTGCCCGGCCAGGGCAGCACGTTCGCCTTCACCTGCAGCTTCGGCAAGGCCAAGCCGGGTGCCGAGCGCATCGACCTGCACCGCATCCGCGGCATGCGCACCCTGGTCATCGACGCCCAGCCCACCGAGAGGCTGATCCTGCAGCAGATGCTGCAGAGCTGGCGCTTCCAGGTCGGCGTGGCGTCCTTCGGCGACGAGGCCCTGTACCGCCTGCGCCAGGCCGACCCCGCCCACCCCTACGAGCTGCTGCTGCTGGACTGGAAGACGGCCGGGGCCGACTTCGTCGACACGGCGCGGCGCATCGCCGTCGAACGAGGCGCGCCACCGCCGGCCGTCATCGCCCTGGGCAGCCTGCACGCCAGCGAACGTGTGGCCGAGGAGCTGCAGGACCGCCCCGCCACCCAGATCCTGGTCAAGCCGGTCACGCCGTCGCGGCTGTTCGACGCATTGATGCAATTGCAGCAAGGCGCCCAGCCCGCCGCAGCGGCGCCAACGGGCAGCAACATGGCCGACCTGGCCGAAGCCCTGCGGCCCCTGCACGGCGCCCGCGTGCTGCTGGTCGAAGACAACCCCGTCAACCAGCAGGTCGCCCTGGCCTTCCTGGCCCTGGTCAAGCTGGAGGCCGAGGTGGCCGAGAACGGCCTGGAAGCGGTGGAACGCCTCAAGCATGAGGGTTTCGACGCCGTGCTGATGGACATGCAGATGCCCGAGATGGACGGGCTGACCGCCACGCGGCTGATCCGCGCCATGCCCCAGCATGCCCGCCTGCCCATCATCGCGATGACGGCCGGCGCCATGGAGCGCGATGTGCAGGACTGCCTGGCCGCGGGCATGAACGCCCACGTCAGCAAGCCCATCGACCCGCGCCAGCTGGTGCGCACCCTGCTGGCCTGGGTCTCGCCCTTCGCGCGCCAGAGCGCGCGCGGTCGTTAGTCGTCGAGCCGCTCGAAGTCCATCTCCCAGTTCACTTCCCAGGTCTGGCCACCATCGGTGGAGAAGGCCTGGTCCCAGCGCGGGCTGGCGGTCGTGGTGCGGGTCCAGCGGTAGCGCACGCGGATGGCCTGGCCGCGCAGGACGTCGTCACAGTAGAACTCGCCGACGCCATCGGCAAAGCCACCGACGACGGGTGGCTCCAGGCTGTGCGGGTTGCGGCCGTCCACCCACCAGATGGCCCATTGCTGCTTGGCCGGGTCGAAGGTGCGCATGGACAGCGCGCGGTAGCTGCCGCCGGGCAGTTCCAGCACGTTGTCGTCGATATTGCCGCGGCCGTCGAGCAGGGGCCACATGCGGCAGCGGCCGTCGAAGTGTTCCCAGGCCTCGCAGCCGAGCAGGCGTTCCTTGAGGCGGCGGTGGCTGACCTTCCAGTGGCCGATGAAGAAGTCGAAGTCTTGCGGGGTGGATGTCATGGTCATGATGAAGCTCAGGCGTGAAGTGCAGAACGGGCCGTGGGCACCAGGCGCAGGGCCTGCGTCGGCTTGGCCAGCCAGGGCTGCAGCGAGGCGCCGAAGTCGCGCGACAAAGCGGCCTTGGCGTCATCGAACAAGGCCAGCGAGACCAGCACGTGTTCGCCTTCACGGACCGGCAGGCGCGGGAAGTTGTTGGCCGTGGCCTCGGTGACATACCAAGCCAACTGCTTTGCACCGGCCGCGCGCAGCGCTTCGCTGAGCGGGCCGCGGGCCAGGGCGAGTTGCTCGGGGCCGGCGGGCGCCTTCAGGTGGAAGACCGTCGCCACCACCAGCCCGGGCGGAAGCGCCGTGCTGCCGCGTTCGGCACGCGGCTTGGCCGGCGACGGCAACGCAGCAGCCGCCCAGGCCGGGCGCAGCAGCAACACGTTGTCGGAATCGATCATGGTCGGGTTGGCTGTGTTGCGGTGCTGGGCCCAGACCGGCCCGAAGTAGAACGCCGGCAGGCTGTCGCCACGAGCGGCCATGTCGGCAAAGCCGCGCAGCCAGACAAAGCGATCCGGGCCGTCGAGATCGCGGAACTGGCCGATGACGCGGATGCCCAGGGCTTCCTGCGACTCGACGAATTCGCGGTCGAAGAGTTCGATCAGCGTGTCACGTTTGCCGGGGTGCAGGGTGTACTGGCGCAGTTCGACGACCTGGCAGTCCGGCACGGCGGGCGGGGTGGTGGCGGGGAAGAGAGGCATGGCGCAGAGCCCACGGAGTTCAAGGTCCGTGCAGTCTGCGCCGCCATACCTGTCAACGCATGTCGTGTTTTACAAGCTGCCGCTGCTCATTCCGGCACCGGCAGCGCCAGGCCTCGTTTGAGCACGCCCATGGCGACCTGGGTCGTGTAGCGCCGCACCACGGGGTTGTCCGCCAGCAATCGAGCCATCAAGGCCTCGTAGGCAACCGCATCCCAGGCCGTCACGACGAGGACGAAGTCGGCCTCGCCGGTCACATAGAAGGCCTGCTGCACGGCGGCTTCGGCGTCCAGCCAGGCGCGCAGCCGGGTCATCAGCTCGGGCCGCTCGCTCTCGACCTGCAGGCCGGCGATGAAGGTCGTCGGGCGACCGACGGCGGCGGCGTCCAGCACGGCGATCTGGCGCTGGATGACGCCCTGCTCGCGCAGCCGCTTGAGGCGGCGCTGGATGGCCGAAGCCGACAGGCTGACATGCTCGGCGAGCTGCTCGGCCGTCAGCGCGGCGTCCTGTTGCACCAGGGTCAGCAGCTGGCGGTCGAAACGGTCGAGGTCCAGGTCGGGCATGTCGGCAAATTGCGGGCAAACGGCGAAAGCTCAATGCATCTTGCCGGATTTCGGCGGGGGCCAGTTCCTAGCATGACGGCCATCCAACAAGGAGTTCCCGCCAATGATCGATCACCTGTCCCTGGGCACCCGCCACTATGCCGACGCCGTCGCGTTCTACAGCCGCGTGCTGGGGCCACTGGGCATGCAGTTGCTGCGCGACACCGGCAGCGAAGCCGCCTTCGGCACGCCGGAGCGCTGGTGCTTCTTCCTCTATCCCGTGCCCGACGAAGAGCCCGTCATCGCACGCGGCGCCCATGTCGCCTTCGGCGCGCCCGACCGCACCGCCGTGGCCGCCACCCACGAAGTCGCTCTGGCTTCAGCGGGCCGCGACATCTTCACGCCGCGCACAAGGCCCGACATCAGCGAGACCTACTTCGGCGCCATGTTCCATGACCTCGACGGGCATCGCGTGGAGGTGCTGACCAACGCGGTCTAGGTCTCGAACTGGGCTTGCAGCCAGGTTTCGAAATGCGAGGCCGGTGCATCGACTGGCGCGAGCAGCCAGTAGCTGTGCGGCCCCTCGACAAGGCTGTCGAAAGGCGCCACCAATTCACCGCGCTCGCAGGCCTCGGCAAACATCCGCGGCGACAGCAGGGCCACACCCAGGCCCTGCACCGCCGCGCGCGCTTCCAGCTCGTAGTTGGGAAAGCGCGCGGCCACGAAGCCAGGCTGGGCTGCGGGCCGGCCGGCCAGGGCCAGCCAGTCCGGCCAGCGCGGGTCGGGGATGAAGGGCAGCTCCAGCAGCGCGTCCACCGTCCAGGTTGACCGCCCCGCCGACAGCCTCGGGCTGAGCATCGGCGTGCCCTGCTCGGCCAGCAGCCGGGTCGCGCGACAGCCCGGCCAGGGCCCGCTGCCGCTGCGGATGGCGACGTCGAAGCTGCCCGGCGGCGACAGGCCCTGACCGGCGTCCAACGCAATCGCATCCGCGCCCGCCAGCGTCTGATAGGCCGCCAGGCGGGGCACCAGCCAGCAGGCGGCAAAGGTGGGCGCGCAGGTCACGCGCAGCGGCGGCCGCGCGCGCCGGCAGTCGTCCACCGCCGCGCGCATCAGGGTCAGGGCCTGCTCGACGCCGGCGGCCAGGGCCGCCGCGCGCTCGGTCACGATGAGCCTGGGGCCATGGCGACCGAACAGCTGGACGCCGAGCTGGGCCTCCAGCGCGCGCATGCGCTGGCTGACGGCCGTCGGCGTGATGGCCAACTCGTCGGCGGCGCGCGAGAAATTGGCGTGGCGCACGCAGGCGGCGAGCACACGCAAGGACTCGAGTGGCAGCGCGGACGAGGTCATCGCGATCTGAAGTTCTGCTTCAAATGAAGCGCAGCAATCATCGTTTTGACGGCCAAGGGCGGCTTCCTAGACTGGTTTTCCAACCAGCACCGGAACCCTCACATGCCCGCATCATCAGTTCAAAACTCCTTCCGCTGCGCTGCCCTGGCGCTGCTGGCCGTTCTCTGCTGCCAAACCGCGGTGGCCGCCGATCCGCCCGGCTACACCCTGGCTCGCCAGGGCGACAGCCATGACTTCGACTTCCTCGGCGGCGCCTGGACGACGGTGCAGCGCCGCCTCAAGGCCCGCAATGTCGGCAGCCAGGAATGGACGGCCTTCCCGGCCAACCTCTGCCTGACCCACTACCTGGACGGCATCGCCAATGTGGACGAGCTCCACATGCCCACCCTGGGCCGCCGCGGCCTGACGCTGCGCACCTTCGACACCGAGAAGCGCCAGTGGTCCATCTACTGGGTGGCCACGCCGCTGGGCCGGCTGGACCCGATCCCGGTCGTCGGCGGTTTCCAGGGCGGCCGTGGCGAGTTCTATGGCGAGGACAAGGACGGCGACCAACCCGTCAAGGTGCGCTTCATCTGGGAGAACCTGGACGCCAACCATGCCCGCTGGGCCCAGGCTTTTTCCTATGACGACAAGACCTGGGAAACGAACTGGACCGCCGAGTTCACGCGCTCGGACCCGTCCCGGCTCTGCGACCAGGGCCGGCCGCGGCGGTCCTGAAGTTCCATCCCTCTTTCGGGGGAAGCGGGGGTGAAGACCCCCTCCCCCATCCCCCGCGGCTCCCACCTCGGAGCGATACCCCTGATGGCGGCCGGCGCCGAAACTGATCCCATCAACAGGAGATCGCCATGACCGCCAGCCGCACCGCCGAACTGATGAGCCGCCTCCCTGGTTGGTTCGTGGAACATGCCCGGGTCACCGAAGAAAAGGCGCGCCGCCGCCGCGAGGTGCTGGCCAAGCGCTACGAGGCTCTCTGCGGCGAGGAGGCGAAGGGCGGCTGGAGTCACACCATCATCGAGATCGCCAAGCGGCCTCTGGCTGGTCGCCCCGCCACCGCGCCGGCGCCCGCATCGGCAGCCGTCGCCGAGCCGGCGCTGGAACGCCGCAAGGCCCCGACATCCATGCTGGGCTGGCAGGAGTTCATGACGCCCGAAGAGCTGCGCGAACTGACGGGCCGGCGCTCGCTGAGCGGCCAGCTGGATGCCCTCAAGGCCGACCGCATCCCGCACCGCGTGATGCGCAACCGCCTGCTGGTCAGCCGCTTCCATGTGCGCGAATGGCTGGCCGGCCGCCTGCACGCCGCCGCCAGCACCAGTCTTCAGCCTCTGGCCAACTGACGCCGTTGCGGCGCCGGATGGCCCGCGCTCACGCAGCGGTGGCTGTGGAGAGGCCGGCCTTTTCGGCCCAGTCCGGATGCCGTGACAGAAAGCAGGTGCGGGGACGCACCCGCAGCTCGCGTTGTGGCGCCACGGTGGGGCGACCCAGCCAGGAACTGACGCCCAGATGGGCCCGTCCGCCGAGACGGCACTCCGGCCGCTCCAGGGGAAGAAAGCTCAACTGCACCTCCCAGCGCTTGTCGCGCCCGGCCAGCAGGCCCACCAGCTGGTTGAGCTGGGGCCAGTCGCTACCGCCCGGCAGCAGCGCCGCATAGCGCGCCTTGGTCAGCGGGCCCAGGCGCAGGCGGAAGACGGATTGCCGGTCCCAGACCTTGCTACCGGCGACCGAACCCTGGCCCAGGGTCGCCGCCGGGCGCCGGACGCGCTCGGCGCGGTTGGCGGCATAGCCCAGGGAGGCGGTGTCCTGTGCGTCCAGCTGCAGCCAGTGGCCCACCTTCTCCTCGAGGGCGACGGGCACCTTGAGGTAGCTCTGCAGCACCTTCACCAGGCGCTCGGGCGACGCGCTGGCCCCGGCAAGCCAGCCCGCATTGAAGGTCAGGAGCTCCGGCGGCAAGGCCTCACCGGTCGAGGCGCCACCCGCCATGGCCATGAGCCAGGCCTGGAAACGATCCGCGCCGGGCCGGTCCCGCTGCACCACCGGCTGGCTTTGCGCCCAGGCCCGGTAGAAGAAGGCCAGCATGCGGTGGTGGAACAGGTCCAGGAAGTCCGCCAGCGAGCTGTCGCCCTCGTGGCGGCTCTGTTCGCGCACCAGCTCGGTCAGATGCAAAGGCAGGGCGCCATGCGGCCCCAGCAAGCCGAAGAACCGGACCCGCAGGCGCGGCACCAAGTCGTCGCGCCTCACCAGGCCGTGTAGCGGCGAGACCGCAAAGTCCAGCTCGGCTGCCTGCCCCAGCCTCAGCGGCTCGTGACGCGGCCGCAGGGCTTCGCCGGTGCGGGGCTGACCCGGGCGCAGCGAATCGATGAGCCGCGTCAGCGCGAAAAAGTCAAAAGCGCTGGGGTCGGCTTCGACGTCTGCAAGCAGCTGAGCCAGCCGTTGCTCGTCGGTGGCGGCGCTGCCGGCGCTCATGCGATCAGGCCCCGGCCCGTGCGCGCCGGCCAGGCCTTGATCAGGCCCCGCTGCACGCTGTGCAGGCTGAACTGCGAAAAGCTGTTGATCGCCGCGTGGTTGGCGAAATGGTTTTCGAGCAGGCAGCCCAGCAGGAAGGCACTGCTGCCCTGGAAGGCCGACTCGTCGACCTCCAGCGAGAAGGCAATGCCGGTCCCGAAGCAGATCGGCCCCTTGCCGGGCAGGCGGCGCACGACGCTCTCCACATGCAGCAGCCGCACACCGTCCACCTGGCGCAGCCATTGCTCGTGCTGGGGGCCATACAGGCGCAGCGAAGCGCGCAGCGCCGCAGCGGCGCGCTCCGGCGCATCGCCGGGCACCAGATGGTTCTGGGTCAGCTGGGCCAGCAACTGCCAGCCGAGATCACCCTCGGCACGGCGGCTGTAGGGTCGCGAAGGACCGCGCACGCAGCTGACGCCGGTCAGGGCCACGGCGGCGTCCAGATGCCAGCGCCCGTCACGCGGCAGCAGCAGCGACAGGTCGCGGTTGGTGACCAGGGCCTCCACCGACATCTGCCTCAGGCCTTCGCGATAGGCGGCGTGGCGCCCGTCGACGAGGCTGAGGAAGACCTCGTCGCCAAGATAGCTCGGCACGCGCGCGCCCTGCCGGCGCTCCTGCTCGTTGAGCCGGCGCTGCTCGCGACGCAGCGTGAAATAGCCATGGCCGCCGTTGGTGCTCAGGTGGTTCTGCTCGTACAGCGGCCGGAACTCGCGCAGGCGCTGCGTGCCGTCGCTGCCATGGGCCACGACACGCGACACACTGTGCACCTCGTAGTCCATGGACCGCACCCGGTCCGGCACGAGGTGGAACTCGGACGATTCCAGGCCCAGGGTCACCAGGTCCAGCCGCTTGGGAAACAGGTTCAGCGCGGGTGTGCAGTGCAGGGCCAGGCTGCTGGCGTCGACCACCGGCACCAGGTCGGAGAAATCCTGGGACAGCAGGATGACGATCTCGATTTCGTCGCGGTCTTGCTGGCCGAAGCGGCGCGACAGGTCGCCGATCTCGAAGAACATCATCCGCTGCGGCAGCGCGGCGGCCTCCTGGATCAGCCGCAGCGTCGAATATTCGCGCGCCCGCTCCGGCAGCATCTCCTGCTGAGACGCCAGGCCGATGGGCTGGACACTGCCGGCATCCGACCAGTGCTCCAGGCGCGGCGCCTGGTCCGGCATGGGGACCAGGGTGCCGAGCGCATGGCCCAACACCAGTTCATGCAGGCGGTAGGCGACCTCGTCCTCCGCCGCGATATAGAAGCGCAGGCTGTCGCATTCCGTCAGCTCTTTCCAGCGCAGGCCGCCGCCGGTGCGCAGGCGCAGGCGCAGGCCGCCCTTGGCAGCGCGGGTCTGCGGCAGGCGCGCCAGGTGCAAGTCGGGTGCCTGGCTGAAGTAGCGCACATCGACCAGCTCCATCGGCCAGACGCGCACGTCCATGGCCGTGCGGAACTCGCATTGCGTGTCGTTGCCGCGGCGCAGCGCCGAACGCAGGGCACTGTCCCGCTCCACCACCGGTCCGCCCGCCAGCTTGGGATCGTTCACGTCCACATGCAACTGCGCCACCATCGCGGCGGGCATGGGCGCCAGGAAGTCGGGGTGCAGGGCCTGGATCATCTGCTCGATCAGGCGCGGCTGCTCGGCCTCCAGCTTGAGGCGCACGCGGGCGGCCATGAAGGCAAAACCCTCGAGCAGCCGCTCGACATAGGGGTCGGCGACCTCGAGGCTGTCCAGATCCAGGTATTTGGCCTTGGAGTGCTCCTTGGCGAACTCCCTTCCCAGCTCGCGCAGATGCGCCAGCTCGTCCTCGTAGAGGCGGACAAAGCGGGCGTCCATCAGGGGGCGAGACCGGGTTCGGGCGCGAGCTGCGCGTCGCCGAGGTGGACGTCCTTGACGTTGACCAGGCCCGCCTCCAGGTCGAGGCGCGTCCGGTAGAGCACCTCCAGCGGCACCGGCAGGGCCCAGAGCAACCCCTTGATCTCGAATTCGATGACGTTGTGCGTGCCCAGCACGTCCTCCGGCTCGAAGGCCTTCACCTCCAGGGAGTGGGGCAGGATGCGGGGCTCGAAGCGCTTGATGGCATTGCCGATGTCGAGTTCCAGCTGAGCCAGCGTGACACTCGACGCCTGCTTGCCCGTCAGCACGGGGATGCCGAAATTGAGCACGGTACCCGCCAGCTCGGGCTTCTCCCTGGCCCAGTCGGGATGCGGCTGCACGGCATTGAGCAGCCAGCGCAGGTCCCGCAGCACCCCCTCGCGAAGCTGCCGCTTGGACAGCGCCGGCGTGGCGCCGTCCTTGGGCGCCAGCAGGCGGTCGAGCAGAGCCGGCTGAAGGCGGTCGCGGGACGAGGGAGGCTGGGTCATGGGTGGCGCCGGATGAGCCAACGCGCGGGGCGCGCCGGGCTACATCTTGGGCAGGCTGTCCTTGAAGGTGGTGGCACCGCTGCGCTGACCACTGGACTTCTGAGGCGTGTACTGCACCTCGATGTCGGTGAACGACAGCGTCACCACCTCGTGCGTCATGCCCTGCGCGTCGGCGCTGTGCTGCAGCGACGTGATGCGAGCCCCCTGCAACGTGATGGTGAAGTAGTCATTCTGACCGCCTCCCGCCTTGCGCAGGCAGAGCTTGGCCTCCTTGACTTCGTCGTTGGTCGCCAACGCGGACATCAGGGCGGTGGAAGCCGAGTCGATGTACTTGGTCACCGACAGCGCCGAGTAGGAGCGGCGTGCGGTGGCCTGGACGTCGCCGACCGCGGCCCCCGAAACCAGGCCCCAGCTCCAACCGATGAGGAGGATGTCCCCCTCGTGGTCGGGAGCTGTCGCCTCGCCCTTGAGCTTGCCCGCCCGCTTCGTTTGCACGTGCAGGAAGAAGTCGGCGGCGCCTTGAGCCGCCGATGCCTGATTTGGACCGGACATGGGCAGCTACTCCCGAAGCTCAGGTGATCTTGGTCGTCTTGACGTCCCAGGCGAACTTGACTTCGCCGCCCATGGCGCCCTTCTCGTCCTGCGGCTTGTAGCCGAATTCGACGCTGCCGTAGCTCATCGCAACGGTTTCCAGGATGTCACCACCAGATGCGGCGGCCGGCGACACCGAGGTGATGAAGACTTCTTTCAGGGTGACCTTCAGGAAATCCTTCTGGCCTTCGCCGGACTTGCGCGAGGTCAGCACGACCGAGGGGAAGTGCACGCCCTGGGCGCACTTCTTGGCCAGGATGGGCGAGGCCTTGTCGTAGTTGTGGACGAAGGTCAGCGCCGCGCCCTGGGCCTTGCCCTGGCCGCTGCCGCCGCCGGCCATGGCACTGCTGCCATTGCTCACGCCCCAAGACCACGACAGCACGTCGATCTCACCTTTGTGGTCTTGATGGGGGGACTCGCCTTCGACGCCGTCAAATTTGATGTGCGAATCGATGTTCATGTTCGTGGACTCCTGGACTGAAAGTTAAAGCGTTGATGACAACTGCGGGACTCTTCGAGGCAGCCGAACTGGCCTCTGTTACTGCTTCTTCTCCACCGGAAGCTTGGACACCAGTCGCAACGACACCGTCAGCCCTTCGAGCTGGTAGTGAGGTTGCAGATGGAATTTGGACTGGTAGTAACCGGGATTGCCCGGCACATCCTCAACGTCGACCTGCGCCTTGGCCAGAGGCTTCTGCGCCTTGGTTTCTTCGGAGGAATTGGCGGGATCGCCATCGACGTAGTTCGTGATCCACTCGTTCAGCCAGCTCTCCAGGGCTTCGCGTGAACGGAAGGAACCCACCTTGTCGCGCACGATGCACTTCAGGTAGTGGGCGAAACGGCAGGTCGCGAACAGATAGGGCAGCCGCGCCGACAGGTTGGCGTTGGCGGTGGCATCGGGGTCGTCGTACTCGAACGGCTTTTGCAGCGACTGGCCGCTGATGAAGGCCGCGAAGTCGCTGTTCTTGCGGTGCACCAGCGACAGGAAGCCGTTCTTGGACAGCTCGGCCTCGCGGCGGTCCGAGATGGCGATCTCGGTCGGGCACTTCATGTCCACACCACCGTCGTCGGTCGGGAACAGGTGGGTCGGCAGGCCCTGCACGGCGCCCCCCGACTCGACGCCACGGATGCGCGAGCACCAGCCGTACTGCTTGAACGAGCTGTTGATGTTGACCGCCATCGCATAGGCGGCGTTGGACCAGAGGTATTTGCTGTGCTTGTCAGCCTTCTCGTCGGCCATCCTGGCCGCATCGCCGGGACGATTGCCGGTGTCCTCTTCAAAATTGAACTCGCCGACCGGCAGGGTCTTGGCCCCGTAGGGCAGGCGGGCCAGCACGCGCGGCATGCACAGGGCAAGGTAGCGGGCGTCGTCGCTTTCGCGCAGCGAGCGCCAGGCCGCATATTCGGGCGTGGAGAAGATCTTGGTCAGGTCGCGCGGATTGGCCAGCTCCTGCCAGGAGTCCATCTGCATCACGGCCGGCGACGCGCCGGCAATGAAGGGCGCATGGGCGGCGGCGGCGATCTTGGCCATCTCGCCCAGCAGGCCCAGGTCGGGGGCCGTGTGGTCGAAGTGGTAGTCACCGACCAGGCAGCCATAGGGCTGGCCGCCGAACTGGCCGTATTCCTCTTCGTAGATCTGCTTGAAGATGGGCGACTGGTCCCAGGCCGTGCCCTTGTAGCGCTTCAGCGTCTTGGCCAGGTCGTCCTTGGAGATGTTCAGCACCCGGATCTTGAGCTGCTCGTCGGTCTCGGTATTGCTGACCAGGTAGTGCAGGCCGCGCCAGGCGGATTCCAGCTTCTTGAAGTCCTCATGGTGGAGGATCTTGTTGATCTGCGCCGTCAGCTTGGCATCGATGGCCGCGATCATGGCCTCGATGGAATGGATGGCTTCGCTGCCGATCAGCCGGGTGTCCTGCAAGGCCTGCTGGGCCAGGGTGTGCACCGCGGCCTCGATGGCGCTCTTGGCATCCGGGCTCTTTGGCCTGAATTCCTTCTTCAGCAGATCGGCAAAGTCGTGCCCGCCCAGCCTCACGCCGGCGAGGGCCGAATTGCTTTCCTGGGTGGTACTCATCGTGGACGTCTCGGTGTTCATTCCGCCGGCTTGTCGGTCAGCGTCTTCAACAGCGTCGGGTCGGCGAGCACCTTGGCGATCAGGTCGCTGGCGCTGGACTTGCCATCCATGTAGGTGATCAGGTTGGACAGCTGCTGGCGGGCCTCGAGCAGCTTGTTCAGGCCTTCGACCTTGCGCGCCACGGCGGCCGGCGAGAAGTCGTCCATGCTCTCGAAGGTGATGTCCACCGGCAGGCTGCCTTCACCCGTCAGCGTGTTCTCCACGTTGAAGGCCACGCGCGGCTTCATGGACTTCATGCGCGAGTCGAAGTTGTCGACGTCGATCTCGAGGAACTTGCGGTCCGACACCGGCGGCAGCGGATCCTCGGGCTTGCCCGACAGGTCGGCCATCACGCCCATCACGAAGGGCAGCTGGACCTTCTTCTGGGCGCCATAAAGCTCCACGTCGTACTCGATCTGCACGCGCGGGGCCCGGTTGCGGGCGATGAATTTCTGGCTACTGCTGGGCATGGATTGACTCGGGACTATTCAGGCTGGGGACCGACGACGGCCTGGACTTGATCGAGACCGTTGGGCGCCATCTCGCGAATGATCTCCATGAAGCTCATCTGCAGCAATCGCTGCGCGCGGCGCAACAGCAGCGGCGCGGGATGGCCGGGCTCGTTCTGTTCCAGCCACTGGCTCAGGCGGTCCAGTTGGCGCACCACGTCGTCACGGCCGCGAATCGAGCCGCTGCTTGCCGGAGCAGCCGCACCGTCGGAGGCGGCAACGCCGGGCGCCGTCTCGCCGACTTCGGTGGTGGCGCTGTCGTCACTGCCCGCCAGACGCCCGGCGACCAGGGTGGCCACGCCCAGCAGTCGCTGCAGCGGCCGCAGATCGGGGCCGCGGTTGCCGACGTTGGATTCCACGCTGGCGATGATGGCCGAGACCGTCTGCTGAGCCTCAGCCAGGTCGCCGGCAAGATCGGGATGCTGGGCGCAGAGATCGGTCAGGCCGGCAATCAGGGCCTGCTCGTTCGGCACCGACTCGCCCTTCAGAGGCTCTACCTTGCCGAAGGCCAGTTCCAGCTGGCGAAACGACAGGCTGCCACGCACGGGCGCCAGGGTGGCAACGCGCAGGTCCGCCAGCACGGCTTCATCGCTGGCCAGGGGCAACAGGGCATTGAGCCGCATGGTGGGGTCGTTGCCGTCGCTGGCGTCCAGCGGCGGATAGACACCGTCCCAACGCTGCTCCAGCAGGCGCTGCAGCAGGCGCAGCCCCTGCACGGCCGCGCCGAATCCCTGCAGGCGCGCGCCGCTGCGGATCAGCCAGACGACCAGCCGCACATCCCGGCTGCGCTCAGCCAATGCCAGGGCCAGCTTGTGGACACGCGTCCAGTCGGGCGGTTCGGCGGCGTAGATGTTGTCGCCGTACTGGCGCTCCGGCGTGCCGGCACCAGCGGTTTCAAGCGCCAGGAAATCGGGGTCGAACTCCAGGTCCGGCCCGCATGGCAGGCCCGGCTCGACATCTGCCGAGAGGGCATCCAGATCAAGCGATGGCACAGACATGAGGATCGACAACGCGGGGGCTCAACGATGAGAGCCTGACTCTAGAAGCGAGCGGAGCCCTGCGCTTGGACGAAAGTCATCTCCTCCCAAACTTTGAGGGGAGGGGCTGCTTGTCGAGCCGGGTGAAGGCCATGCGCAGGGCGTTGCGCAGCTCCTTGGCCTGCACGGGCTTGAACAGCACGGGGTCCGTCCCCCCGGTGACGGTCTTGAGCTGGGCGCCGGCCGTGTCGCCGGTGACCAGGATGGCCGGAATGTGCCGGCCGCTGAGGCGGCGCAGCGAGGCGACCACCTCGTTGCCACCCGGGCCGGGCCCGAGGTGGAGGTCGCTCAGCACCAGGTCGACCCGTCCTTCCAGCGCCGCCAGGGCCCGCTCGGCCTCGTCCCCGTTGGCCGCGGCGATCACCTGATAACCCCACTCCTGAAGCAGCATGACCAGGCCCTCGCGGATGCTCTCCTCGTCGTCGATGACGAGCACCATCTCCGCGGCGGCCAGTTCGGACACCATCGGCAAGGTGTCCGCCGCACCCGACTCCTCGCCGACACCGACCAGGCTGCCCCGCGGCACGCCGACCCGGAACATCGAGCCCCGTCCCGGCACCGACACCACCTCCAGGCGGTGACCCAGCAGCAGGGTGAGCCGCTTGACGATGGCCAGGCCCATGCCCAGGCCTTGGGTGCGGTCGCGCTCGCCCCGCCCGACCTGGTAGAACTCGTCGAAGATGTGGGGCAGCTCCTCCTCGCTGATGCCGCAGCCGGTGTCCCAGACCTCCAGGTTCAGGTGGCTGCGCGTCGTGCGGGCGACCACGACCACGCCGCCCTTGACGGTGTAGCGCACCGCGTTCTGGATCAGGTTGGCGAGGATGCGCTCCAGCAGCTGCGCATCGCTGATGACGGCCTTGCCGCCCGGGCTGAAGCGCAGGCCCAGCCCGGCCAGCTCGGCCTGCCCGCCGTACTGCATCTGCAGGCGCCGGAATAGATCGCCCACCATGAAGGCCTGCACATGGGTGGGAATGACGCCTTCGTCCAGGCGCGACAGGTCCAGCAGGGCGGTGAAGGAACGCTCCAGCCCTTCGATGGAGCGCACCAGGTTGCCGGTGATGGCGCCGTCCGCGGTGGCGGACAGGCGCTTGTGCAGCGTGGCGGCAAACAGCCCCAGGGCATGCACCGGCTGGCGCAGGTCATGGCTGGCGATGGCCAGGAAGCGGCTCTTGTCGCGGTCGCGCTTCAAGGCCGCGTCGCGCTTGCGCTCCATCTGCCGCAGGCGGTCCGACAGCGCCATCGACCGCGCCAGCGTGCTGCCCCAGTTGCGCCGCACCCGCTGCGCCGTGGCCGCGCAGGCCAGCGCAAAGGCCAGGCCATAAGGGGCCGCCTCGAGCCCGCCCCACAGCGACGCCGCCAGCGCGCCGGCGGTGATCATGCCCACCGAAACCTGGTGCGCCGCCATGGCGGCAGCCAGCGCCAGGGAAAACAGGCCATGTAGCCAGAGCAGCGTCATGCGCTGGCTGCCGTCGCTCAGGGCCGCCGGCCCCATGGCCAGCGCAAGCGTCAGCAGCAGCCCGGCGGCCAACTGCGTGCTGGAGCGCTTGCGCACCCAGGAGCGCGGCAGCCCGCCCAGCAAGCCGGCCCAGATCAGCGTCAGCAACGCCCACACCAGCTGGGCCGTCGAATCGGCGGCCGGGGTCAGCGCAAACGTGCTGGCCACCAGCACGGCCAGCAGGGCGCCGGCCCAGCGGGCCTGCTGCAACGCCACGCCCCGGGCGGCGACGCCCAGCACCTGCGCCATGCTGCGCCCCGGCACATTGCCGGCGCCGCGGGTCTTGGCGTCTTCGCTTTCATCGCTCACCAGCAGGCGGTGCGGGACCTGCCCGGACGGGCCTGGATGCGATGCCATCAACGGAACAGGGCGATGAGATGGGAGCGGGATCTCACATCCAGGGCCAGCAGCAGCGACGACACGTAATTCTTCACCGTCCCCAGGGAGAGCTGGGTGCTCTGGCTGATTTCCTGGTTGGTGCAACCCGACAACACCAGCTCCAGGATCTCCAGGTGGCGCACGCTGAGTTGCGCCACCCGGTCGTAGATGGCCGAATTGCCGGCTGCGGGAAACAGGGCCGCCGGAGGCTGGCCATGCCGGGACGGCGACAGCAGGGCCAGCAGGGCCTGGCGCGTGTCGCGCGTCATGGCGCCCTTGGGCACATAGGCGGCGGCGCCGAGCAGGCGGGCCTGGCGAATCACGAATTCATCCTGGGTGCCGCTGAACACGCCGATGCGGGCGTCGGGAAACGCCTCCAGGAAGGTCCGCAGGCCCTGCAGCCCTTTGCAGTCGGCCAGGTTCAGGTCCAGCAGCACGGCGTCCACCCCCTGCTCCCGGCCATAGATGCTCATGGCCTCGGCCAGCGTTCCGGTCTCCAGCCACTCGATGTCCAGGCCCAGCAGTTCTCCATAAGTCGCACGCACGCCGACCCGAACCAACTCGTGGTCGTCGACGAGCAAAACCTTGCAGCGCTCCAACATCGTTTGCCTCCCTGGCAGTCCATCTTATTCCGGGGTTACCAAAGTCATCTCGGCGCCCACCGCACCGCTGTCTATGCTGTTCGTCCGGTCATACTGCCGACCGCTCGATACCGTCAGGCCTGCCAACATGAATCTCCCCGTGTCACGTCGACTTGCGCTGCGCGCCAGCCTGCTGCCGTTGATGGCCAGCGGCCTGACGGCCTGCATCAGCTTTGGGTCCAAGCCGGTTCAGCTGCAGGTGAATGCGACCGCCGCGGACGACCTCAACCCGAGCGCCAGCGGCCGCCCCTCGCCGCTGACGGTGCGGATGTACGAGCTGAGCGCCGACGCTTCCTTCAACCGCGCCGACTTCCTCAGCGTCTACCAGAACGAATCCGCCACCCTCGGCGGCGATCTGGTCGCCCGCGAGGAGTTCGTGCTGCAGCCGGGCGAGACGCGCAAGCTGCAAAAGCCGCTGAACGAAAAGACGCGCTTCGTGGCCGTGTTCGGCGTCTACCGCTCTTTCGAGCGCGCCGTCTGGCGCGTCATCGTGCCCGTCAGCGGCCCGTCGATGCAGCTCAAGCTGGGCGCCGCCGCCAACACCCTGTCCCTGCAGAAGACCAACTGATCATGGGCAGCCAACACCGCGTGGTCTGGTCGCAGGGCATGCTGATGCAGCCCCAGCATTTCCAGCAGCAGGCGCGCTTCGTCGAAGCCCTGCTGGATGCGCGCGTGTCGTCGGCCACGCCCTATGCCTGGGGCTTTGCGGAAATCGTGCTGGACGAAGGCCTGCTCGGCGCGGGCAGCCTCACCGTGTCGCGCGCGCGCGGCGTGATGCCCGACGGCACGCCCTTTTCCATGCCCGGCGAGGACGCCCTGCCCCCGCCCTTCGTGGTGCCGGCGGACCTGCAGTCGGAAGTCATCTACCTCGCCCTGCCACGCTCCCGCGTCGATGTCACCGAGATCGACCTGGACAGCCCGGGCGAGAGCGCAGCGGCCGCCCGCTTCACCGCCACGGAGCGGGATGTGCGCGACCAGGTGAATGCCTCGGACGACCCCGAACCCCTGCAGCTGGCGGCACCGGCGCTGCGCTGGGTTCGCCAGCGCGACCTGACCGACAACTTCGTCGCCCTCGGCGTGGCCCGCGTCATCGAGCGGCGCGCCGACGGCCAGCTGATGCTGGACCGGGACTACATCGCGCCCCAGACCCGCATCGACGCCAGCTGCCAGCTGTCCATCACCGCGTCGCTGATCCATGGCCTGGTCCAGCAGCGCGCGCGCGACCTGGCCAGCACCGTGTCCCAGCCCAAGCAGGGCGTCTCGGAAGTCCTGGACTTCCTGATGCTGCAGCTGTTCAACCGCTACGAACCCCTGCTGCGCCAGGCCGCCGGCGCCCCCACGCTGACGCCGTGGATGTTCCACCAGCTGCTGGCCCAGTTCGCCGGTGAGCTGGCCACCTTCATGCGCGACAGCCGCCATCCGCCCGACTACCCCCTGTACCGGCACGACGACCTGCAGGCCAGCTTCCATCCGCTGAAGCAGGACATCCGCACCTATCTGTCCATCGCCATCGAGCGCCGCGCGGTGCAGATCGAACTGACGGAGCGCACCCATGGCGTGCGCACCGCCGTGGTGGCCGACAAGGAACTCATGCTCGGCGCCGACTTCGTGCTGGCCGTGCGCGCCCAGATGCCCAGCGAGCACCTGCGCGAGCGCTTCCCGCTGCAGTCCAAGCTCGGCCCGCGGGACCGGCTGCGCGACCTCGTCAACCACCAGTTGCCCGGCGTCACGCTGAAGCTGCTGCCGTCGGCGCCGCGCCAGTTGCCCAACCTGGCCGACAACCACTATTTCCGGCTGACGCGCGAGGGCGAACTGTGGAAGCAGCTCGAGCGCGACGGCAGCCTGGCCCTGCATGTGGGGGGCGAATTCCCGGGTCTGGAGCTGGAACTCTGGGCCATCCGTAACAGCTGACGCAAAGACAGAGCCGGGCTGATGGACGATCCTTTCGCGCTACCGCCTTCCGGCGGCGCGCCGCGCCCGGCGGCCGGTGGGTTTGCGGCCGCCCTGGGCCCCAGCACCGTCCCGCCGGCGGCCCTCGGAACCGAGCCGCCGGCGCTGGACCATGGCCTGAGCCCGCTGATGGCGGCGGCCAACCGGCTGCTGCTGCTGGTGCCGCCCCTGCGCAACACCCGCGCCGTGGCCAACCCGGCCCAGCTGCGCGCGACGCTGGCGCAGGCCGTGCGCGACTTCGCCGTGCAGGCGCAGCAGCAGGGCATCGCGCCGGAGCGCATCAACGCCGCCCGCTACATCCTCTGCACCGTCGTCGACGAAGCCGCCGCGGCCACCCCCTGGGGCGGCTCCGGCGTCTGGGGGCGCCACTCGCTGCTGGCCGAGTTCCACGGCGAAGTGGCCGGCGGTGAAAAAGTCTTCCAGCTGATGGCCACGCTGGCCGAACAGCCCGAGGCCAACCGCGACCTGCTCGAACTGATCTACGCCGCGCTGGCCCTGGGCTTTGAAGGCCGCTACGGCGTCAGCGGCATGCCCGGCCAGCTGGACGCCATCCGCGCCCGCCTGGCGCAGGTGCTGGGCCCCGTGCGCGGCGCCTACACCCAGGAGCTGGCGAGCAACTGGCATGCGGCGCCCGCGCCGCCCCGGCGGCTGCCGACCTGGCTGCCGCTCGCCGTGACGGCCGCCCTGATCGGCCTGGCGCTGACCGCCGTGTATTTCATGATGGCCTATTCCCTGGCCCAGAACTCCAACCCCGTCTTCAGCAGCATCCAGAGCCTGCGGCTGACCCGCCCCGTGCCCACCGTCGTGCACATGGCGCCCCAGCCCCGCCTGGCGCACTTCCTCGAGCCCGAGATCAAGGCCAACCTCGTCAGCGTGCAGGACGAGGTGGACCGCAGCGTCGTCACCGTCAAGGGCAACGGCCTGTTCGCGCCCGCCAGCGACGCGCTGGCCGCCGACCGCGAGGCCCTGATGCGCCGCATCGGCGAAGCCATGCTGAACGTCGGCGGCAATGTGCTGGTGGTGGGCTACACCGACAACACCAAGATCCAGTCGCTGCGCTTCCCGTCCAACTGGCACCTGTCCAACGCCCGCGCCAAGACCGTGGCCGACCTGCTGGTGCGTGCCGGCCTGCCGCGCGAGCGCATCAAGTCCGAAGGCCGCGGCGAGGAAGACCCCATCGCGCCCAACGACTCGCCGGCCAACCAGGCCCTCAACCGCCGCGTCGTGATCACGCTGCTCACCGCCAACGGCGCCCCCGTGCCGCGCGTGCCCGCCGCCAGCGCGGCCACGCCCTGACGCCCTCGACTCGCCATGTTCAAGCCCATCCTGCGAGCCCTGTTCAGTGCCTGGACGCTGATGGGCCTGCTGCTGCTATGCCTGCTGCTGCTGATCTGGTACGTCGGCCCCCTGGTCGCCATCGGCAACTACCGGCCGCTCGAAAGCGACACGGCGCGCTGGATCGCCAGCGGCGTCCTGCTGGCCATCGTCGTCCTGTGGATCGTGCTGCGGCTGTGGCAGGCGCGGCGCGGCAACCACAAGGCCGTCGACCAGCTCGCCCAGGCACCCCAGACCGCGGTGGTGGAAAGCCCCGAGCTGAAGGCCGTGCGGGAACGTTTCAGCGAAGCGCTGCAGACCCTGCGCGATGCACGCTTCGATCCCGCCCAGCCCGATGTAGGCAGCGATGGGCTCTGGGCCCGCCTGAAGCGCCGGCTGGCCGGCCGCTATCTCTACGAACTGCCCTGGTACCTCATCGTCGGTGCGCCCGGTTCCGGCAAGACCACAGCCCTTCAGAACGCCGGGCTGCAGTTCTCGGTCGGCGGTACGCAAGGCGCTCGCGGCCTGCGCGGCGTGGGCGGCACCCGGCTGTGCGACTGGTGGTTCACCAGCCAGGCCGTGCTGATCGACACCGCCGGCCGCTTCACCACGCAAGACAGCCATGCCGAGACGGACAAGGCCACCTGGGAAGGCTTCCTGGGCCAGCTCAAGCGCGCACGGCAGCGCCAGCCGCTGAATGGCGTGCTGGTGGCCGTGTCGGTGCCCGAGCTGATCGGCGGCAGCGCAGAGTCGCGTGAAGCCCATGCCCTGAACGTGCGCAAGCGGCTGCAGGAGCTGCATTCGCAGCTGCGCATGCGCATCCCCGTCTACCTGATGGTCAGCAAATGCGACCTGATGGCCGGCTTCACCGAGACCTTCGATGCCCTCAGCAAGGAGCAGCGCGGCCAGCCCTGGGGCTTCACCTTCCCGGTGGCGCCGGCCACGGCCTGGCAGGAGCGCTTCGACCCCGAATTCCGCGCGCTGCTGGCGCGGTTGGACCAGGGCCTGATCGACCGCCTGCAGGCCGAGCCCGATGCGCAGCGCCGGGCCATGATCTATGGCTTCCCCAACCAGTTCGCCAACCTGCAGGCCAGCCTGAACGATTTCCTGCAGCAGGTCTTCGGCGACTCGCGCTACGAGACCGCGACGCCCATGCTGCGCGGCGTCTATTTCATCAGCGGCACGCAGGAAGGCACGCCCATCGACCGCGTGCTGGGCGCCGTGTCGCGGCGCTTCCAGATCGAGACCCCGTTGAGTGGCAGCCGGCCCGGCAGCGGCCGCAGCTTCTTCCTGCAGAAGCTGCTGACCGACGTGGTGTTCGCCGAGCAGGGCCTGGCGGGCACCGACCGGCGCCTGGACTGGAAACGCAGCGCCGCCAGCCTGGCCGCCTACGGCCTGCTGGCCACGGTCAGCATCGGCCTGCTGGTGGCGTGGACCATCAGCTGGCGCAACAACCGCGACTACGTCGCCGAGGTGGCCAAGCACCTGGAAGACGTCAAGCGGCAGGTCCGCGAGACGCCCAACCAGCCCAATGCCGACCTGCTGCCCCTGCTGCCGGCCCTGGAAGCCACCGCCTCCCTGGCCCGCGTCGGCCATGTCGAGAAGGGCGAAGACGCGCCCTGGGGCATGGGCTTCGGCCTCTACCAGGGCGAGAAGCTGGACAGCGCCGCCCACCAGGCCTACGACCGCATGCTGGTGGAAGGCATGCTCCCCCGCCTGGCGCTGCGCATCGCCGAGCAGCTGCGCAGCGTCGACCAGCCCGAATCCCAGTACGAAGCCCTCAAGGCCTATCTGATGATGCTCGACGTCGAGCATTTCGACGGCGAGGCGCTGCGCGCCCACATCGAGGCCGACTGGGGCCAGCGCCTGGGCCGCGACATCACGCCGCAGCAGCGCCAGGCCCTCAGCAACCATCTGCAGGCCCTGCTGGAGCAGGGCGCCGCGGTGTCGCCACTGGAGCAGGACAAGGCGCTGGTCGAGGCCGCACAGCGCCAGCTGGCCGGCCTGCCGCTGTCGCAGCGCATCTACAACCGCCTGCGCCGCCAGCCGCTGGGCGCCGAATTCCCGGCCGTGACCCTGGCCTCGGCGGGCGGGCCGAATGCGCAGAACGTTTTCATGCTGAACAGCGGCAAATCCGTCATCACCGACGGCGTGCCGGGCCTGTTCACCTACGAGGGCTATCACCGCGCCTTCCAGCCCTCGGTCGACAAGGTGGCCGTCACGCTGGCCAAGGAGCAGAGCTGGGTGCTGGGCAGCAGCGCCCAGCTGGAGTCGGGCAAGCTCGGCTCGGCCCTGCCCACCCAGCTGACCGACGACGTGCGGCGCATCTACCTGCGGGAGTACCGCGACACCTGGAAGGCCTTCATCGACGACGTCCGGCTGCAGCCCCTGCAGAACATGGCCGGCGCCATCGAGAAGACGCGCTTCCTCGCCGCCCCCGATTCGCCGCTGCCGCCCATGCTGCGCACCTTCTCCCGGCACACGACGCTGCTGGCGACGTCCTCCCTGGTGGACTCCAAGCTCGGCAAGGTCAACGAGGTGCTGCGCAGCGGCGAGAAGGCCGTGCGCAACGCCATCGGCGTGGCCCCCGTCACCACGGGCGCGCCGGGCGAGCGCATCGAGAGCATCGTGGACGACGAGTTCATCCGGCTGCGCTCCCTGGTCACCGCGCCGGACGGCGGCAAGCCGCCCATCGAGGGCGTGGTGGCACGGCTGCAGGAGCTGCAGTCGCTGCTGACCAGCATCGACACCGCCCTCAAGAGCAAGTCGCCGCCGCCCTCCTCGCCCCTGCCCAACCAGCTCAAGGTCGAGGCCTCGAACTCGCCCGAGCCGGTGCGCTCCCTGCTGAATGCGCTGGGCACGACCAGCGCCCACGTCGCCATCATCCAGCTGCGCGCCACGCTGTCCGAGCGGGTGCGCGCCGAGATCGGCGAGTACTGCGCCCAGGCCGTCAATGGCCGCTACCCCTTCGACCCCAGCTCGCCGCGTGAAGTCACGCCGGGCGACTTCGCCGCGCTGTTCGGGCCCGGCGGCCGCTTCGACAAGCTGCAGGCCGAACTGGCGCCCTACATCGACACCGGCACCCTGCCCTGGAAGTTCCGCCCCATCGAGGGCACGCCGCTGGGCAACGACACCGGCACGCTGCCGCAGTTCCACCGCGCCCAGGTGATCCGCGAGGCCTTCTTCGCCAACGGCCCCGCCCCCGGCGTGCGCATGACCATCAAGCCCATCGAGATGGACGAGCGCCTGCGCGAATTCCTGCTCGACGTCGACGGCCAGATGGTGCGCTACGACCACGGCCCGCAGATCCCCGTCGAGGTGCGCTGGCCCGGCCCCAAGGGCAGCGGCGTGGTGCGGGTCAGCGTGCAGCCGGTGGGCGGCAGCGGCCTGGTCAACGACGGTCCCTGGGCCCTGTTCCGCATGTTCGAGCGCGTCGCCATCAAGCCCGGCGCCGTGCCCGAGAAGTTCAGCGCCACCTTCGAGCTGGACGGCCGGCGCGCCGTCTTCGACGTGACCACCAGCAGCGTGCGCAACCCGCTACGCTTGGCCGAGCTGCGGGCCTTCCAGTGCCCGAACGGACTGTGACCATGTCTGCGACCGCGATTCCGGGTTGGTACGGCAAGCTGGGCGGGCTGGGCGATTTCGCCTCGCGCCGCCTGCCGCAGTCCTGGCTGCAGGGTTGCGATCTCTGGCTGTCGGCCTGCCTGGATGAGACGCGCAATGCCATGGGCGGCAACTGGCCCCATGCCTACCTGGCCTCGCCGGCCTGGCGCTTCGTCTGGGGCCCCGAAGTCATCGACGCCTCCTGGTGGTTCGGCGTGCTGGTGCCCAGCTGCGACAGCGTCGGCCGCCATTTCCCGTTGCTGGTGGCAACGCCGCGCCCGCAGCCGCCGACCGACAGGTTCGGGCTCAACCATCTGGAGCTGTGGTGGGAACAGCTGGGCCAGGCCGCCCTGGCGGCCCGCCAGCCCGGCACCGATGTCGACAGCTTCGAGGCCCAGTTGACCGACCTGCCGCCCTGGCCATCACCGGCGCCCGCCTGGGTCAAGCCCCGCCCCGCCAGCTGGGGCCAGCAATGGCGCATGCCGGCCGACACCGGCCTGATCGACCTGTCACAGCAGCTCGCGGCCGAGACGCTGCAGCGCCGCCTGGTGGGTCACAGCTTCTGGTGGCCGCTGCCGACGGCCCAGCCCTTCACGCAGAGCCTCTTGGTACCGGGCCTGCCGCAGCCCGCCCAGCTGGCCGCGATGACGGCGGCACCGCTGGACTGAAGGCTCAGCGCCGCTGGGCCGGCAGCCGTGGCACCGTGTCGTCGCTGCGGCCCTGGGTGGTCTCCGACGGGTCGCCCACCCACACGGCGATGGCCGAGAAATTGTCCTGGCGCGGCCGCGCCCGGGCCTTGATGCTGCGCTGCATGTCCTTGAGCCAGTCCTCGGGCGCGAGGGCCTTGGCCAGCGACGTGCTGATGAAGGACTCTTCCACCTCGCCCCACCAGCCGTCGGTGCACAGCAGGAAGGCATCGCCCTCCTGCAGCTCGACGGGCCGCACCACGGTGTGCGGGTCGACGTCACCTTCCATGCCCAGCGCCGCCAGCAGCTGATTCTTCTGCGGATGGTCGCGGGCATGTTCGGGCGTCAGCACGCCCGAGCGCAGCAGCTGGTGCACCACGCTGTCGTCCTGCGTCATCAGCTCGGTATGACCCGCGCGCATGCGGTACAGGCGCGAATCGCCCACATGCGTCCACAGCACATGGTCCATGTCGGGCGACACCCACAGCGCCACCACGGTGGTGTGCATGCGCGCTTCGGGGCTGTCGCCGCCTTGGTGGTGCAGCAGCTCGAAATGAGCCAGGCGCACGATCTGCGACAGGTTGGCCGGCGAGAAGGCCACACCGGGGTCCAGCAGCACGCGCTCCATGCAGTCCACCGCGCGGTGCGAGGCTTCGCGGCCGCGCACATGGCCGCCGGCGCCGTCGGCCAGCACCGCATAGCTGCCGTTCGGGCCGTGACCGTGGCGCAGATCGTCTTCGTTGCCCTGGCGGGCACCGATGTCGGAACAACCCGCAATCCGTATGCGACTCACGACTGGGCTTCCTTTTTCTTCAGCCTCTCCACCTGCTGCTCATAGGCAGCGAGGAAGGCCTTGCCGAACACGGTATGAAAGTCGTCCTGAGCCGACTCGCGCAGGGTCTGGTAGCGCAGCAGGTACAGCTCCCACAGCCGGGCCTTGCGCCCCATGGGCACCAGGCTGTCGAGCATGGAGCCCTGGCCCAGGGTCTTCTCCAGCATCTCGGGCGTGAAGTTGTCCAGCGACCCCTCCAGCGCGGCCCGCATGCCGGCCACCGAACCGATCATGTGGCCGATCAGGTCCTTCATGGCGTCTTCCATGGCGGCCGGCCCTTCCAGGAAGCCGCGCGCCGCCGGCTCCACCAGCTGCTCGACGCCGGTGCGCACATCGGGCGCGAATTTCAGCGGGTTGTTGCTGCGCGCCTGGATCTGCGTCACCTGGGCCCGCATCTCGTACTTGGTGCTGGCGCGCACGGCCATCAGCTCCTGGGTGCCCGAAACGGCGGCCTTCACGATGCGCCCCACGCGCTCCAGGCGCTGGGCCAGCTGGGCTTCATCCACCGGAGCCGCCACCTGGATGCCGGCACCCTTGCAGAACGCCATCCAGAGGCCGGCGATATCCGCGGAGGATGCGGCAGCCGGCGCCGGCGCGCCCCTGGGGGCCGGGGCTGGGGACACCGGGCGTGGCAGCTCGAAAGCGTCATGGATGGGCGCCAGCCGGTCGGCGTCGCTGACGGTCATCTGCGTCGCCATGGGTGGCGGCGCCAGCGTTCCCAGGATGTCGATGACCGGCTCCACGCGCTTGTCGCCCGGCAACAGGTCGACGGTGGTGGGCCGCATGAAGTCGGCCAGCGGGTCGCGCCCCTCGGTCGCCGTGGGCAGGCCGAACTGCCGGTCGATGCTCTGCGGCTTGCTGTTCTGCACCAGGCCGAAGGGGTCCGCCATGGGCGCGGCGGGCGCCAGGCCCTTCACCGGCGGCAGATCGAAGGGGTCGAAATCGTCCGGCAGCGTCCCTGCACCCGGCGCGGGCGCCTGCCAGGCCATGGCCGGGATGCCGGCAGCCGCCGGCATCAGGTCCGGCTCACGTGGCGCCGGCGGTGCCTGGAACACATCCAGCGGCGCCGAACCGTTGACCCGTTGCGGCGCGCTGTCGAGCAGACCTGAAAACGGATTGCCGCCGCCAGGCCCCGGCACCGCGCCCAGGCCGACGGATGCCGGGGCCATCTGCGGGCCGGGCGCCAGCAGGTCGGCAAAGGGGTTGGCGGCGGGCGCCTGTGGAACGGCCGGTTGAACGGCCTGTGGCGCGGCCGGCGGGCTCGGCACCCAGGCATCGGCCCGGGCGGCGACGGGGGCCTGCGCGGGCTGGGGGCCGGGCGCCAGCAGATCGCCGAATGGATTCGCCGCCGCCGAAGCCGACGGCGGGCTGGCCGCCTGGGCGCCCGGCGCCAGCAGGTCGGCAAACGGATTGGCGGTGACCGCCGTCGCGGCCGGCGCTTCCACCACGACAGGCGCGGCGACCGGCGGGGCGGCCTGCTGGACAACCGGCGAAACCGCCGGCTGGTTGCGCTGCAGCACCGTCGGCCGCGGAGCCGGCCCCTGGGTGGTGTAGCTGACCTGCAACTCGTAGCCGGCAATCCTCACCAGATCGCCGTCCTGCAGCACCGCGCTCTCGTTCAGCCCCAGGCTGCGCTGGCCGATCACGATGGGATTGGCGCTGCCGACGTTGCGGATCAGGAACAGCCCGCCGGTGACGGCCACCACCTCGGCCTGCTTGCGCGAAATGAAGCGCTCGGGGTCGGGAAGGGCCAAGGTGCAGTGGTCGGCCCGCCCCACCGTGCCGCCCGCGTCATCGAAGAACGCGGTGATCGGACTGGTCAAACGTTGGTCGTTGTGCGTGACCGCACTCAACTTGAGATTCATGGGCGTTGGCAAAAGACTCGCGGCACCGGCGGAAGGCATTTCTGGGCCCTCGCATCCTGCGGTTCAGGCGGTGCACCTGCAATCGACCAAAGTCACGAGAAGAATGCACGGTAAGCAAGCACCATGTGGCCCGCTCACTTTAACGATCAAGCCGGCACAATCCACGCTGTGAAAAGCCTCTTCCCCTCACACGCCCGCACAACGGCCCAGGCCGCCTTGTTGCTTTGTCTCGGCCTTGCCGGTTGCGCCGCCCCTCCTGCGCCCAAGCCGCCGCCTGAGCCTGCCGCCGTCGCGCCCGCGCCTGCACCGGCGCCCGAGCCGGCGCCCGCCCCGGCGGAGCCGCCCGCCCCGCAGCCCCTGCCCGCCAACGAAGTGCAGCCCGCCCTGCGCACGGTCGCCAACCAGTTGCAGGAGGGCGACACCGAATCCGCCGGAGCCCTGCTGCGCCGCGTGCTGGCCACCGACCCGGCCCAGCCGCTGGCCCTGAGCTATCTGCGTCAGATCGAAAACGATCCGCAGTCCCTGTACCCGCGTGAGTCCTACGCCTACACGGTGCGGGCCGGCGAATCGCTGTCCACCATCGCGCGCGACCGCATGAAGGACACCAACCAGTTCTACGGCCTGGCCCGCTACAACGGCATCAAGGTGCCCAAGCAGCTGTCCGCCGGCCAGGTGATCCGCATCCCGGGCCGCGCCCCCGCGGCCAGCGCCACGGCGCCGGCACCCGCGCCCGTCGCAGCCCCCGCACCGGCCCCCGCAGCGGCGCCCACCCCCGCCGCGCCGGCGTCGGCGGCAGTCAGCCCGGAGCGCCAGACCGCCAACCGCATCGCCGCGCTGACCAAGCAGGCCCGCACCGCATTTGCGCGGCAGGATCTGTGCAATGCGATGCGCCGCTGGGACGAAGTGCTGGCCCTGGACCCCAACCACGCCGTCGCGAAGGCCGAGCGCCAGAAGTGCCTGGAGCTGATGGACCGGCTGCGCCAGCAGGGCGGACAACTGGCCTGCTGACAACCCACCGCCGGGCTGCGGCCCCGGCGGTGACTGCCTAGCGCTTGGCCGCCTTCAGCGACTGCAGCAGGCGGGTCGCCTCGGCATGCTTGGGCTCGATGCGCAGGCAGCGCTCCAGGCTGGCGATGGCCGTGGCGTTGTCGTTCAGCGCCTGACGGCTGCGCGCCAGATCCAGCAGCAGCTCGCAGGCGCGGCTGCGCAACCGGGAATCGGCGCCGGGGCGCGACGCAGCCGGCAGCAGCAGCTGCAGCGCGCCTTCGATATCGCCGGCCTCGCTCAGCAGGCTGGCGTACTCCCAGTCCTCACCGGAAAAACCCGCCGGCTTGGCGCCCGCCCGCGACGCCGGCTTGGGCTCGACGCGCCCCGAGGCCCGGTTGCGATCACGCTGCCACTGCCGCAGCGCCTGCACGGCCTCGGTCGATTCGGGATCACGCGCCAGGGCTTCCAGCGCCAGACGCTGCGCGCCCTCCACATCGCCCCGGTTGCGCGCCATCTGCGCACGCTGGAAATACTGCTGCGCCGCGACTTGAGCCGCCGCCACCGCTACCTGGCGCCCGGCCAGCGCTTCGGCGTCCTCGGGCCGCAGCGCCAGCACCGTGGACCAATGCCCGGCCGCGGCGCGGTGCTGGCCGCTCGCCATGGCCGCCTGCGCCGCCTCGCGCTCCGACTGCACATAGCGGTTCAGGTTGATGATGTCCTGGGCGCCGAGGGCCAGCGGATTGGGCGGCGGCGCTGTGGCCAGCGTCGGCATCTGCGGCTTCTCGATGGTGACGCCGCAACCCGCGAGCACGAGGCCGCAGGCGAGCCACAAGGCCCGCCCCGTCCAGCGTTGGCAACGGGCGCGCATCACGGCCGGTTCAGCGGGCGCTGGGACTGAACCCGCCCGGCAAAGTCGTCGAGGGTCTGGTCCCCATAGATCATGGTGCGGTGTATCAGTTGCGGCTGTTCATAAAACGCATTGCCGCCCGCACGCACCGTGAAACCCAGCGCATAGCCTTCGGCATTGAGGGCCTCCAGCACCTTGTCGTTGCTGGCGCCGTAGGGATAGGCGAAGTGCTGCACCTTCACGCCCAGCATGCCCAGCTGCCGCTCCAGCTCCGCGCGCGGGTGGCGCAGCTCCTGCGCCAGGTTGCGGCGGTACTGGGCATCGCCCTCGCCAGGCTGCATCTCGCTGAGGTTGCGGTGGGTGCGCGAATGCGCCTGGATGTCCACCAAGCCCGACTTGGCCAGCTCGCGCAGCTGCGACCAGGACAGGCCGCTGGCGATGCCGATGACATCGGTGTAGATGAACAGCGTGGCCGGCATCTGGTATTTCTTCAGCAGCGGGAAGGCGTGCTCGAAGAACGAGGCGAAGCCATCGTCGACCGTCAGCAGCACGCTGCGCGGCGGCAGCGCCTCGCGGCCCTCGATGAAGGCCTGGAACTCGCCGGTGCGCAGCGCGCGATAGCCTTCGCGCTGCAGCCATTTCAGCTGCGCCTCGAAGTCATCGGCCGCCAGGATCATCTTGCTGCGCGTCGGGCCCTTGCCCGGCGTGAAGCGGTGGTAGCAGAGGACCGGCACGGTCTGCAGGCCATCCAGACTCACACCCCAAGGCGGCGGCGGCGAGATCGGCACCCGCACCGCCCGCCCGGCCTCCAGCGTGGTCAGGCCGGCATTGGCCTGCGTCAGCTGCCAGGCCTTCAGCGGACTGCCCAGAAAGCGCTGGGCCACCCCTTCGACGCTGTCGCCGGCGGCGGGCAGATAGACCAGCCAGTCCTTGTTGGCGCCGCCCACGCGTCCCTGCGCCTGCGGGCCGGCCGGCGGCAGGCCCGCCGGTCCGAGCTGCGGGGCATCGGCGCTGATGGGCGGCAGCACCGGCGGTGGCGGTGGCGCCGAGGCGCATCCCGACAGCCCGGCCACGACCCAGGCCGCCATCCACAGCGACCTCATGACTGCACGGAAGACGGTGCGTCCGGGCCCTCGTCCGGCGCGGCTGCCTGGCCGTTGGGGCCCAGCGTCAGGGCCAGCGACGGCGAGGTCGGCGGCTCACCCGAATCGCGGCGCTGCAGGGCAACGGACAGCGCATCGAAGGCGGCATAGAGCTGGCCGAATTCGTCGTTGCGCGTCTCGGCGATGCGGTGGGTGAGATTGCCCCGGGCCAGTTCGCCCAGGGAATCGACAACCAGCTTGATCGGCCTCGAGAACCAGTTCGCGACGAAGAACATGGCGATACCGACGGCCAGCACGGTGACCAGCGCAAGGATGGCCATCAGCGTCACGGACAGCCGCGCCACCTCGGTGAGCGGCTTCTCGGCGATGCTCAGCGCCAGCCGCCCCACCTGCCGGCCGCCGAAGCTCACCGGCGCCTCGAAACCCAGCACCGTGCCCGACGGCGTGGCGTAGCGGCTGCTCAGCACGCCGCCCGGCAGGGCCGCCAGCTGCTGGCCGGCGGGGGCCTCGTAGGGAATGCCCGCCAGCCCCGTGATCGACGACGCCCGCACCATGCCCTGCGAATCGATCACGTTGATGCGCTCGAAGTTGCGGGTGCGCATGGTCTCCTGCACAGCGATCTCGACCAGGTCCCAGTCCTCGCCCAGCACGGCCGCGGCGTTCTGCGCCGCCATGAAGCGGGCCAGCGAGGCGCCGTAGTCGCTGGCCTGGGTAGCCAGCGCGTCGTACTGGCGCTGCGCAATGATGGCGGTCGTCACGCCCATCACGACGGCCACGATCATGGCCATCATCAAGGCCCACTTGACGCGCAGCGACAGCAGGCGCGGGCGCCGCTTGGCCTCCTCCTGCTCGCTGACCTCGCTCAGCACCTTGCGCAACGCGCGCTCCAGCTCGGCACCGGTCTGGAAGCGCTGGGCCGGCGCCTTGGCCAGGCAGCGCTCCACGATGCGGCGCAGCGCCGGCGGGCAGTCCGGGCGCAGGCTGGTCACCGGCGCCGGCTCCTGGGTGGCGATCTGCTGCGCCACCACGACCAGGTTCTCGCCGCGGAACGGGCGCTTGCCGGTCAAGGACTGGTACAGCACCACGCCGGTGGAAAAGAGGTCCGAGCGGCCGTCGAGCTTCTCGCCGCGGGCCTGCTCGGGCGACATGTATTGCGGCGTGCCCAGCACCGAGCCCACCACGGTCTGCTGCTGCGCGCCCAGGCCTTCCACATGGGCGATGCCGAAGTCCGTGACCTTCACGCGCCGGTCCTTGCCCTGCAGCATGATGTTGCCGGGCTTTATGTCGCGGTGCACGATGCCACTGGCATGCGCATAGTCCAGCGCCCGCGCCAGCTGGATGCCCAGCGCCAGCACCTGGCGGATGGACAGCGGATTCTTGCCGTCCAGGCGGTCGGCCAGCGACTCGCCCTCCAGCAGCTCCATGGCCATATAGGGCTGGTCGTCGATCTCGCCCACGTCGTGCACCACGACGATGTTGGGGTGGGACAGCCCGCCCGCGGCCTTGGCCTCGCGCAGAAAGCGCGTGCGGCAGTCCTCGTCCGCGCACAGCGAGCGGTGCAGGAACTTGATGGCCACGTCGCGGCCGATGCTGGGGTCGTGGGCGCGGAACACCGAGGCCATGCCGCCTCGCCCGAGGCGCTCCAGCAGGCGGTAGCGCCCCACCTGACGCACCTGGGTTTCCTGGCTGGCCCCGGCCTCCGCCGGCTCGGCCGGCTTGTTCACGGCCTGCTGGGCCGCGGCCACCGCGGCGGCCAGCGCCGGGCTGACCTGTTCGTTCGACATGACCTGGGTCTTCTCGTCGACCTCTGCGGCAGCCGCTGCCGGGGCGACAGGCTCGCCGGCTGCTGCCGCCGCCGGCAGGACGGACCGCTTCAGCACCAGCGTCGCCTCGTAGCCCGGCATGATCATGGTTTCCGAGCCCACGTCCTCCGGCACGGCAGGTGCGGTTGCAGTCGCCGGTGGCTCCTGATCGAGCTTGGCGGCGGCGTCGAATGTCAGCTCCGGGTTGCGGATCTGGGTAGCTCCCTCATCCTCCTCGCCAGGCACGGCGGGGGAGGACTGCGGCGGCTTCGGCAGGGGCGAGGGCGGTAGGGACATCGACGGCGATCTGTGGTTCTGGGAGCCTTTTGTGCCGGAGCGAACCCTCGGCGCCCAGATTGTTGGACAACTGTGCGGTGGCACGCGCCACGATACCCCCACCCATGCCCCTAACTTTGGGGGCATACAGATTCCGGCGCCGCCGTCCCTTCAGATACGAGGCAGCAAAAACAGGCCGTTCTCATAGGAGAGACCCCCAATTTTTGGGACGATGACGGCTGCGAGTGACTTTCGTCTGCGCCACGTGGGCGCGGGAGGCGCCATGATGTACGAATGGTCTGGCGGAGCCAAGCTTCTGAGGCGTGCCACCGACCGCGGCAGCCCGCGAGCCCCGTGGCGCGAGCTGCTTACCGAGGTTGCCCATGGCTAACGACCCATTCGCCCGGGATTGTTTCTTCCCGTTCACGCTGCAAAGCGACATCTTGATCGACCCGAGGGCGCCGCTGGGCGGTGGCGGCCCGGGCGACTTCGTCAGTACCTGTCCCGTGGGTGCCTCGCAAGACCTCTTCATGGCCGACCTCGGCCTGCACCCGCTGGCGCCGATGAACACCGGCTTCGACTTCTTTGCCGGCCGCCTGCCCGCCGACCTGCGCCTGACCCAGGCGTCGACGCTGCAGAAGGCCCCCTGGATGACCTATGCGATTGCCGAGGCCAAGCGGCACAAGGGCATCACCGAAGGCGAGATCGCCAAGATCATCAACTACCACCAGGAAACCGGCGCCACCTTCCTGAAGGAAATGTCCGGCACCCAGAACGCTTGGTGCGCCTCCTTCGTCAACTGGTGCCTGCAGTCGGCGGGGCTCACCAAGTGGAAGAATTCCTTCCGGGCGCGGGCCGTGGCCGAGGACGGCAACTTCACGGAGATCAAGTCGCCCGTCTACGGCGCCATCACGCTGGTGGGCACCCACCACGCCTGCTTCTTCTACGCCCACGAGAAGAAGAGCTCCAAGCCCATCTGCCTGGGCGGCAACCAGTCCGACCAGATCAACTTCACGGTCTTCAAGGAAAAGGTCCGCTACTTCGTGCCCACGCCCTATCTGGAAACGGCCAAGAAGCAAATCGCGGAGGAAAAGCAGCTGGTGTCGACCGCCGAGGAGCTGAACACCGAATTCGGGATCAAGACGGATGCCAAGAAGCCTGCCTCGACGCGCTAGCCCGTGGGTCGCCCTGCTGGCCCTGGCCGGCTGCTTTCAGGCAGCCGGGGCCGGCCCGATCGTGCACGAAAGCATCGGCGCCGAGCTCGTCGCCAAGTCCAACATCCGCCAGGACGGCAGCTTCCAGTCGGGCCTGCGCTTCACCGACAAGGCCGGCGAGCACCTGCTCGTGCTGACGGCCAAGGACTCCTCCTCCCGCAAGGGCAGCGACCGCAACCGCATCGACAGCCATCAGCTCACCGCCGGCCTGTACCGGCTGGAAGGCAGCAGCTGGAAGCGCGAATGGCTGATCCGCGACGGCGTGGTCTGCCCCGACCTGGATTCGGAGGCCGTCTTCCTGCTCGCCGGCCTCACGGTCACCGACCTCGACGACGACCAGCTGGCCGAAGTCACCGTGCCCTACCGCAAATTCTGCGGCGGTGGCGTCGACACCAAGGACCTCAAGGTCGTGCTGAGGTCCGGGCCGCTCAAGTTCGCCCTGCGCGGCCAGTCGACGCTGCTGATCCCAGGGCAGCCGCCCCTCGGCGGCGAACACCAGCAGGACGCCGCGCTGGCGCAGCCGCAGTACCGGAGTTTTCGCGACCATCTCGAGCAGGTGTGGCTTCTCGTGAGCCCCGAAAAGCTCGGTGAACCGCTGACCGCCGAGAAGTCGCCCGCCCATTGACCGCCCAGGCTCAACCTCAGACTCAATCCCATGGCTCCACCCATCCTCTTCAACAGCCCTCTCGGCGCTGAAGTGCTGCGCTTCCAGCACCTCCGGGCGGTGCAAGGCGTCAGCCAGCTCGGTGTCATGACAGTCACGCTGGTCAGCGACAAGCCCGACCTCTCGGCGGACAAGCTGCTCGGCCAGGCGGCCGGTGTCAGCGTGCTGATGCGCGATGGCAAGCCCCGCCACTTCAACGGCCTCGTCACGCGCTTCTCCATCGGCACGGCCCAGGGCCGCAACTACGGCTACCAGGCCGTGCTGCACCCCTGGCTGTGGCTGCTGACGCGCACCAGCGACTGCCGCATCTTCCAGAACCAGAACGTCCAGCAGATCGTCGAGGCCGTCTTCGCCGACCACGCGGCCGTCGCGCAGTTCCAGTTCAAGCTCACGCGCAGCTACGCGCCCCGCACCTACTGCGTGCAGTACCGCGAGACCGACTACAACTTCATCGCCCGCCTGCTCGAGGAAGAAGGCATCTACTGGTTCTTCGAGCACACCGAAGGCAAGCACACCCTGGTGCTGACCGATGCCGTCGCCATGCTCGACGCAGCGCCGGGCTGCCCGCCGCTGCGCTACTTCCCCAACACCGGCCAGATGCCGCCCAATGTCGACATCGTGAGCCAATGGGCCGCCCGGTCGGAGCTGCAGAGCGGCCAGACCGCTGCCGCCAGCTTCGACTTCGAGCGCCCCGCCGTGTCCCTGCTGACCCAGCAGTCGCTGAGCCGCTCGCACGCCCAGAACAGCCTCGAGCAGTTCGACTACGACGGCCGCTACACCCAGCTCGGCGACGGCCAGCAGCTGCGCGACAACCGCATGGACGAAGTCCAGAGCGACTTCCAGCAGGCCCAGGGCGAGACCAATGCCATCGGCCTGGCCAGCGGCCACCTCTTCGAGCTGCAGCACCACCCGCACAGCACCCAGAACGGCAAGTTCATCTGCCTGAGCACCGAATCGGTCATCGGCATCGCCAGCTACGAGGCCGAAGGCGCCGGTGGCGGTGGCGCAGCGGTCGACTACCACTGCCGCTTTGCCGCCGTGCCCAGCGCTCACAGCTACCGCCCGCCGCGCCGCACCAGCCGGCCGGCCATCTACGGCTCGCAGACCGCCATCGTCGTCGGCCCCTCCGGCGACGAGATCCACACCGACAAATACGGCCGCGTGAAGGTCCAGTTCCACTGGGACCGCTACGGCAAGAGCGACGACAAGAGCTCCTGCTGGGTGCGCGTGGCCAGCCCCTGGGCCGGCAACAGCTTCGGCTTCGTGCAGATCCCCCGCATCGGCCAGGAAGTCGTCGTCAACTTCCTCGAAGGCGACCCGGACCAGCCCCTCGTCACCGGCCGCGTCTACAACGCCGCCAACATGCCGCCCTGGGAGCTGCCCGCCAACGCCACCCAGAGCGGCGTGCTGTCGCGCTCCAGCAAGGGCGGCGTGTACAGCAATGCCAACGCGCTGCGCTTCGAAGACAAGAAGGGCGAGGAGCAGCTCTGGCTGCACGCGGAGAAGGACCAGCTCACCGAGGTCGAGCACGACGAAGACAAGTGGGTGGGCAACGATCGTCGCAAGACCATCGACCGCCACGAGACCACCCTCGTCAAGGGCAACCGCACCGAGACGGTCAACCTCGACGAGACCATCACCGTCCACAAGAACCGCGCCGAGACGGTCGACCTGAACGAGACCATCACCATTGGCGTGAACCGCACGGAAAGCGTGGGCGCCAATGAAAGCATCACCATCGGCGCCAACCGCACCATCACCGTGGGCGCCAGCGAGACCGCCACCGTTGCGCTGCAACGCACCCACACCGTTGGCATCAACGAAACCATCGCCATCGGCGCCGCTCAGGAAATTGCCGTCGGCGCAGCTCAGGTCGTTGCCGTGGGCGCCATGCAGACGGTCACCGTCGGTGCCAGCCGCTCCATCACGGCCGGTGCCAATCTGTCGACCAACGTCGGCGCCAACGAAAGCCGCACGGTTGGCAGCAACCGCAGCACCAGCATTGGCAAGGACGATGCGCTGAAGGTCGGCAAGGACCTGGTCATCGACGCCGGCGACTCCGTGACGATCAAGACGGGCAGCGCCAGCATCACGATGAAGAAGGACGGCACCATCGTCATCAAGGGCAAGGACATCACGCTGGACGGCAGCGGCAAGATCAACGTGAAGGCCAGCAGCGACGTCATCATCAAGGGCTCCAAGGTCCTGCAGAACTGAGAGATTCCCGCCCATGAAACCCATCGACCTGCCGCAAGACAGCACCGCCGCAGCCGACGAGCTGAATCCTCTCTCCCAACTGCTGCAAGGCCCGGCGCTGCCCATCGCAGCCCCTTCGCTGGCGGCCGCACCGGCCGCCCAAGGCGTCGTCATCGGCACCTTGCTGGCCCTGGCCGACGACGGCCAGACGCCGCTCGTGAGCTTTGCGGGCCAACCGGGTTCGGCCGCCATCCGCGCCCGCAGCGTGGTGGACCTGCACGGCCCCCACATGGGCTGCCAGGTGGTGCTGATGTTCGAACAGGGCGACATGAACCGCCCCATCGTGATGGGCGTGGTGCGCGGCCAGGCCGGCTGGCCCGAGCAGGAAGCGCCGGACACGGTCGACGTCGACGCCGACGGCCAGCGCATGCTCGTCAGCGCCAAGGACAAGCTCGTGCTGCGCTGCGGCAAGGCCAGCATCACCCTGACCCGCTCCGGCCAGGTGCTGATCGACGGCACCTACGTCGCCAGCCGCTCCAGTGGCGTCAACCGCGTCAAGGGCGGTGCGGTGCAACTGAACTGAGAGCGGCCAAACACCATGGATTTCGTCAACGCCACGCGCATGGTCGCGGGCTACAACATGGGCCTGGCGCCCAGTGGCCGTGAATCGCTGGTCATCGTCATCAAGGGCAGCTTCGCCCTGCCCAAGCCGGGCGAGCAGGTGCGCCTGCTCGACGAGCAACTGCCGCTCGTGATGGCCGACACCTTCAGCGGCGAACCCGGCGTGAGCGCACCGCTGCACGAGATCGATTTCGCGCCGCACAAGCCCCGCTGCGACGTGCTGCTCAACGGCAGCGCCTATGCGCCAGCGGGCCACACCGTCACCCGCACCCAGGTCAGCCTCAGCGTGGGCACCATGCGCAAGACCATCGAGGTGGTCGGCCCCCGCGTGTGGCAGGCCGGGCGGGGCGGCGTGCAGGCGTCCAGCCCCCAGCCCTTCGAGCGCCAGCCCGTGTCCTACGACGTGGCCTTCGGCGGCGTCGACCAGGCTTCGCCCGACCCAGCCGAACACGAGGCCTGCCGCATCAATCCGGCCGGCCGGGGCTTTCGCAAACAGCTCAAGCGCGAGTGGGTCGACGGCCTGCCCCTGCCGCTGACCGAAGAGCCCGGCAAGCCCGTGACGGCCCCGGACCAGGCCTACCAACCCATGGCCTTCGGCCCCCTGGGGCGGGGCTGGGCGCAGCGAGCCTGCTTTGGCGGCACCTACGACCAGCAGTGGCTGGACAACGAGTTCCCCTTCCTGCCCCAGGACTTCGACGAGCGCTACTACCAGGCGGCGCCGGCCGACCAGCAGATCGACATCCCCAGCCAGGCCCTCGAGGTGCAACTCGTCAACCTGACGCCCGACGGCCTGCGCCAGTTCACGCTGCCGTATTTCGAGGCGCCGGTGCACGTCTTCCCCAAGCAAGGCCCGCGTGAAGACTTCATCGCCCGGCTGGACACGATTCAATTCGAACCCGACCTCGACCGCTTCACCATGACCTGGCGCGTCAGCCGGCCCCTGCGCAAGAACATGCACGAGATCGCCCAGGTCTTGATCGGCCGCAAGGGCCGCGAGTGGTGGCAGCAGCGTGACACCGCCAGCTTCCCCATCCCGGTTGTGATGGTGCCCATGGAGCGGGACGATGAAGCTGCAGAGCCGGGAGTCTCGGCATGAGTGCTCCCGCCATCGCCATCCAGCGCGCCGGTCTGGTCACCAGCGTCGGCCTGAGTGCCGGGGCGGCCTGCGCGGCCATCCGCGCCAAGGTGCAGAACCCCAGCGATACGGGCTTCATGAACAGCGGCGGCCAATGGATCTCGGGCCATCAAGTGCCTTTGGGGCAGCCCCTGCGCGGCCTGCCCAAGCTCGCCCGCATGGCGGCCATGGCCATCGAGGAAGCGCTCGACGGCATTCCGCTCACCGAGTGGAGGCAGCTGACGTTGCTGTTGTGCGTGGCCGAGCCCGAACGCCCCGGCCGCATGGCGGGGCTGGACGACAAGCTGTTCTCCCTCATCGAGGCCGAACTCGGTGCGCGCTTTGCCGAGAACTCGGCCATCGTGGCGCGGGGCCGCGTCGCGGTCGCGGTCGCGCTGTCGCAGGCGCGCGCCTTTGTCGCGAAAGAGCCCGCCGCACGCGTGCTGGTGGTTGCCGTCGACAGCCTGCTGACCTGGCAGACGCTGCAGCACTACGACCAGCGTGGCCGTCTGCTGTCCGAGACCAATTCCGACGGCTTCATGCCCGGTGAGGCTGCGGGCGCCCTGCTGCTCGGCAAGCCTGCCGGGCAGGCCGGCGAATTGCTCTGCACCGGCGTTGGCTTCGCCCGCGAGCCCGCCCCCATGGACAGCGGCGAGCCGCTGCGGGCCGAAGGCCTGTCGCAGGCCATCAAGGCCGTGCTGGCGGATGCCGGCGCCCAGCTCCACGAGATGGACTTTCGCATCGCCGATGTGTCGGGCGAGCAGTACTACTTCAAGGAGGCCGCGTTGTCGCTGTCGCGCACGATGCGCACGCTGAAGGAGGAGTTCGACCTGTGGCACCCGGCCGAGTGCACCGGTGAGGTCGGCGCCGCGGCCGGCACCACCCTGCTGGCACTGGCCAAGGCGGCCTGCGACAAGCGCTACGCCAAGGGCCCCCACATCCTCGTCCACATGGCCAACGACGCCGGCGAACGGGCAGCGCTGACATTGCGCTATCAAGGAAACGCATGAGCAATCAGGTCTACGCCAACAACATGGAGGTGTCGTGCAAGGCTGCGGCGGGCAAGTCCATCTGCGCCTTCCCTGACGTCTGCTTCACGCCGCCGCAGACACCCGCCACGCCGCCGGGTGTGCCCATCCCCTACCCAAACACGGGCCTGTCGTCGGACACCTCCAGCGGCTCCACCACGGTGAAGATCTCCGGCCAGGAGGTCATGCTCAAGAACAAGAGCTACTTCAAGAAGAGCACCGGCGACGAAGCCGGCTCTGCCCCGCTGAAGGGCATCGTGACGCACAAGAACACCGGCAAGGTGTACTTCAACGCGTGGTCGATGAATGTGATGGTGGAGGGGGAGAACGTGGTCAGGCATTTGGACCTGACGACACACAACCACGGATCGTTTCCGGGCAACAGTCCGGCTTGGCCCTACGTCGACGCGATGGCCATGGCCCCAGGGGGTGCCTGCCACGACGACGTCAACCGTGAAAAGGAAAAGTGCAAAGACTGCGCCCCGCATGCGAAGCCAGGCAAGGATCCGTGCGCCGCGTTCCATCGCGCCACCGTGCCACCGATCAACACCCCGGGCGTTGACGCGAAGCCCGTGGCCGATCGTCTCGCCGACGAGTCGGCGCTTAACGATTGCCTCTCGGCGCGCAAATGTCTGCTTCAGCCCTATTCACGCAAAACAGACGGTAAGGGGGGCAAGGCCCTGGGTTGCTGCAAGCCCCAGACAGGCCACCACCTGATCGAGAAATCTTCCTTCCTTCACGGCAAGGAAATCATTGGCGGCATCCCGTCTCCGACCGCAACGCTGCCTGCCGGCGCCACCAAATTCGAGCCGTACGACGAAAACATGGCCCCCTGCGTGTGTGCCGAAGGTACCAGCCACAACCGAGGCGGCACCCACGAACTACTGCACGTGTTTCAGAAGGCTTCTGCCGAAGCAGCGCCAGCGGGCGAACTCGTTTTGAACGGGGCGAAGGCCAACTATCCGCACGTCACGACTTACGGAGAAGCCAAGAAGACGGCTTCGGACGCCCATGCGCAGGTTTTTCCAACAGCGGGCTGCAGTCGCGAATGCATCGAAAACCAGCTCGATGCATATCACAAGCAGTGTGGAATCACGGACGACACGAAGATCAAGGCAGCAACCGAGGGCATCAACCCAGATTTGAGCCCGGCACAAGCCCAAGCGCAGATCGCGTCACGCAAATCCAGCGTGCTGTTGGACCGCATGACGAAGGCCTTCGATACCGATGCTGCGTTTCTGGCATAACCGGAATCCTCTTTCACCATTGAAACATGACCAGTCTCTGGACCGACCACACCATCGATGCCGGCTGCTTCCTCAATCCGGGGGTTGCCATGCTGTCCATCAGCACCGACTCCCTGAGCCGAGACGAAGTCGTGCATTCCCAAGTCGTTATGTATTCGGTCGCCAACGGCGCCGTACGAGAAATGGCCACCTGTCCATGGCGTGTGGTGTCTTTGACCGTGATGCAGCAGGGGGGCACCAAGCGTTGCTTGGCCTTGGGTGAAGACGGCCAGTTGCTGGAGATCTCCCAAGCCGGCGTGCGTGACCTGTCCTTGACAAGCCATGTTGGCGCTCCAAAGCGACGCGGCCCATTGCGCAAGGTCCGTAGCTTTGCCGGACAGCCCATCGTCGTTGGAATGAACCGACAGGTCTACGCCGTCGAATCCGATGGCCAATGGCGGGATCTTTCGCCTCCCGTCGAGCCCGCGCCTCTCGGCGGATTTGAGGGCGCTGCGGGCCTCAGTCTTGACGATTTCATCTGCGTCGGCTGGAGAGGCGAGATGTGGCGGTATCGACAAGGTGCTTGGACGAAGCTCGACAGCCCCACCAACCTGCTAGTCACCGACATCACCCGAACCGGCGAAGGCAACTACTTCGCTTGCGGACTGAACGGCCTCGTTCTGACCGGCCGTGACGATCATTGGCACTCCCTCGACCAAAGGCCCTTTGACCTCAACCTGTACAGCGTCGCTGAACACAGCGGCAGTGTTTACGTCGCATCCATGTACGGCTTGTACGAGATCCGGGAAGAGCGCCTGCATGACGTGTCCTATGGCCCGATCCAACCTCCTGCGACAGCACATACCGTCCAGTCGGTGGACGCCAGCACGCTTGGGCTGGTGGGCGCAAAGGACCTCTACCTTCGCAAGGATGGAGCGTGGATGCGCTGTGAATAACTCTCCCGGCGGCCCGCACATTGACTGATCCCGCCACTTCAGGAGAGCTCGTCGAAGCGGTAGCGCGCCTTTGACGTATGTCTCATCGACTGTTCGACCGACCAAGCCATGCATTCCCGCGCTCCCATTCCCCTTGTCATCCAACAGCATTGCGAAGACGCCACCATCCTGCGTGGCACTCGCTCGTCCTTGGTTTCTGGTCACGTCAAGCTGCTCCAGCTCGCACGCCTGGATGAGCGGCTCGCCGCGCACCTGGACGGTTTGATCGAGGCGGGCGCCCACGGCGCCTCGCTCGTGATGCGGGCGCAGGAGCGCCCCAGCGTGGGTTCCGTGTTCTGCGCCACCACGTTGGCCATCGAGTCGCGCCATACGCAACTGCTGGGGCAGGTGTTCGCCATCGCGCAAAGCCTGCCCGAGGTGCGCAAGGGCGTGCTGTCGGCTTTCGGTTGGGTCGAGGCCGGCAAGCTCCAAGGGCTGATCCAACCGCTGTTCGATGCGCCCGAGCCTTTCCACCGCGAGGTGGCGCTGGCGGCCTGTGCCATGCATGGCGTCAACCCGGGCGCAGCACTTCAAGCCGCGTTGACCGACAGCGATGCCGGCGTACGCCAGCGTGCGCTGCGCCTGGTGGGCGAGTTGGGCTTGGTGGATCAACTCAATGCCTGCCTGGCTCGCCTCGCGGACGACTCCGCTGCCTGCGCTTTTGCCGCGGCTCGTGCGGCGGTGCTGCTCGGCGATCGGGGCCAGGCCGTGACTGCCCTGACGCAAACGGCGGCGGCTCCGGGCCCATGGCGCGCAGATGCGATGACCTTGCTGCTCCGGGTGTTGCCGAGTGACCCAGCGCGAGAGCTGCTGCGCAACCTGGCCCGGGAAGCCTGCGATCCGCGGCTGCTGATTGACGCCGTGGGCGCGGCAGGCGATGTGCACTATGTGCCGTGGCTGATCCAGCAGATGAGCCAGCCCGCACTCGCGCGCCGCGCCGGCGAATCGTTGGCGATGCTGGCTGGACTGGACCTGGCGCTACTCGACCTGGATCGCAAACCTCCTGAGGCTGATTCCACGCCGGCCGAGGGCGACGAAGCCGCCGCTGCGCTCGAAGAGGACTTGAACCTGCCCTGGCCTGATGCCGAAAGGATCGAGGCCTGGTGGCAGGTCAACGGCAGCCGCTTCCAGCCAAGCGTTCGATATTTTGGGGGGCAGGCTCCCACCCTCGCGAGCGTGACTTCGGAGTTGAGCGACGGCTTTCAGAGACGGCGTGTCGCCGCGGCGCAATACCGCTGTCTGCTGGCGCCGGGCACCCCGCTCTTCAACACGGCGGCACCGGCATGGCGCCAACAGAAGCTGCTGGCTGCGCGGGGCACCTCCACGGTGTGACGGCATGCTGGACCTCAACGCAGCCTCCATATTGCTCGCCGTCGGCATCCTGATGGCCGCGCTGGCAGCGAAAGACTGGGTCAGTCATCGCAAGTTCACTCCCGCCAGCAAAGGTCGCTTGCTGGTGGTGTTGGTGTTTTTGACCGTCTCGATCTTCGTCAGATAGCGGCTGGGCGCCCCGCCCTATCCCAGCACTGGCCGCGTCTGCTCCTGGCGTTGATTCAACCAGGTTGAATTCATGTCCCGGCCTCTTCGCATCGAGTTCCCTGGCGCTCTGTATCACGTGACGTCGCGCCGGGACAGGCGCGAGGACATCTTCGTCGACGACATGGACAGGGCTCGTTTGCTGGCGGTGGTGGCGCAGGGGATGGCAAGGTTTGACGCGCAGGTGCTGGCGTACTGCCTGATGAGCAATCATTACCACTTCGTGCTGCATACCCGACAGGGCAACTTGTCGGCGCTGATGCGCCACGTCAATGGCGTCTACACCCAGGCCTTCAATCGCCGACACGGCAAGGTGGGGCACCTGTTTCAAGGGCGCTTCAAAGCCGTTCTGGTGGATCGCGACGCCTACCTGCTGGAGGTATGCCGCTATGTAGAACTCAACCCAGTGCGCGCAGCCATGGTGGCAGAGGCGGGCCACTGGCCGTGGTCCAGCTACCGGACCCACGTAGGGCTAGCGGATGTGCCTGCCTGGCTGGGCAGCAACGAGTTATGGAGCTATCTGCTGGGCAGAGAAGTCCAATCCGACGCAGACCAAGACCAAGCCCAGCGAGCCTATGCGGAGCTAGTCGTGGCCGGCCGCGGAGTGACGCTTTGGGACACCAGTCTGAACCGGCAAATCTATCTGGGCGACGACCAGTTCGTCGATCGAATGCTGGAAGCCGCGCTACCCAGCGCAAAACGCAGCGCCCCAGTACCCAAAGTGCAGCGCAGCAGCACCCGCACCTTGAGCGACTGGCTTCGTCGCTGCGATAGCCGCGAGGAAGCCCTGTTTCGCGCGTGCAGCCAAAGCGGCCTGAGCATGACCGCTATCGCGGCTGAGTTGGGGCTCACGGTGGGACGGGTCAGCCAGTTGATTGCTCGCGCCGAGAAAAAAGCGGTCAAAGACGGGTGAGGGGTAAAGATTTGAGACCTGACCCCGAATTCGCGCGCGTGGACCTATGGGGAGGCCAAGGCAGGTGCTCTCGCCGCGCACGAGGCTGCTTTTCCTGACGCGGGATGCAGCAGTGGCTGCTTGGAGAAGCAACTCGACGCTTATCACAAAGGCGTTGGGGTCAAGAACGATGACACACCTTTGCGCGCGGATCGCTCGCCGCTCAAAGAGGAGCAGCGCGAAATGGGTAAGCAGATTCTTGAGGACGCCGACATGATCGAGTTCATCAGTTGACGGACCTGCCTCCGAAAAACAATTTGACGCAACATCACCGAGAGAGATTTCATGAGCGACGCGCAATGGTCACATCCCCGCTTTCTGTTCGCCAGCGGTTGTCCAGAAGAGAATCGCGCCTGGTTCATTGCGCAGGACGGCGACACCTTCCGCATGATTCAGCTGAAGGACGAAAAGTGGATTCAGCGCGCACTGCCTTGGGACGCCGTCGCACTCTGCGGAACGCTCTTGCCTGCCTTGCAACTACTCATCTTCGGCGTGGACGGCGAGGTGCTACACATATCGCCCGCAGGCATGGCAAACGAGAAGATCCAAACGCCCCAATCCGATCCATCCAGGGTGGGTATGTTGCGCGGTGCGCGCTACATCGACGGCCTGCCTCACGTCGTCGGCATGGGCCCGCAGGTCTATCGGCGCGAAGTCGATGGCCGCTGGACGTCGTTGGGCCACACCCTTAGGCCTGAGTCCAAGGGCACCAAGCGAGTCAAAGGTTTCCATGCCATTGACGGCTTTTCGCACGATCATCTTTTGGCTGTAGGGCACGCGGCGAAATCTGGCGTTGCTTGGCTGGGCAATGGACGCAGTTGGACACTCCCACCAACGTCACACTCAATGCTGTGCAATGTTTGCCGGATGGCACAGCATGGATCTGTGGACAAGCTGGCACCGTGTTGCGCGTCTCCGGCGATGCAATTGATTTGCCGGCTGAAGGCAGCACCAAGGCCAATCTGTACGGGCTTACCTGGTTCAAAGGATCGCTCTATTTGGCAAGCCAAACTCAGATATTCAAGCTTGACGGTCGTGACCTGGTAGAGATAAACCCACACGTTGGCGATGGCGTCACCAGCGGCGAATTGAAGGTCTTTGGTGACACGCTTTGGAGCGTCGGGGCACACCACATCCTGACCAGCAAAGACGGCGCGACTTGGACTTTGCAAGTGTGTCCGCTGTAGTCTGCGGCTTCGGCCTTGCCATGGTGGACGCGTAGGGTCGGGGTCAGGTCTCAAATCTTTACTCTTGCCGTTGATTCAACTAGCTTGAATTCATGTCCCGGCCTCTTCGCATCGAGTTCTCTGGCGCGCTGTATCACGTGACTTCGCGTGGGGACAGACGCGAGGACAACCTTGAGGCGCTGCGACTGACGCCGCAGAGATACCGCCGCACTAGGCCGCTCCCCGAGCCCGGTAAGCTCCGCCCATGAGGATTGCGTGTATCGGCTGGGGCTCACTCGTCTGGAAACCGGGGGTCTTGCACTGCGCCGGGCCCTGGCAGCCGGGCGGGCCGAGCCTGCCCATCGAGTTTGCGCGGACATCTCAGGACGGACGCCTGACGCTGGTGCTGCTGGACGGCGCACCGCCGGTGCCGACGCGCTTCGTGGAGTTGTCGTACGCGACCGCGGAGCAGGCCCAGGAAGCGCTGGCCGGGCGTGAAGGCAGCGGCGTCGAATCCATCGGGCTGTGGCCAGGGCCGGTGCCCAAGTACGCCGTTGCGGCAGAGGCCATCGCCGAATGGGGCACGGCCCAGGGTTTTGATGCGGTGGTGTGGACGGCACTCCGGCCCAAGTTCCGCGGCGTCTTCGGCCTCGTTCCAGACAACGCCGAGGCGTGATCGACTACCTGCGCGAGCTGGACGAGGAAACGTCGGCCCGCGCCCGCGAGTACGTCTGCAATGCCCCGGCGGAGTTGCGCACGCCCTACCGAGCGGCCATCGAAGCGGCGCTCGGGTGGCGGCCTGCCGTCGAAGACTGAAGCGGGCTGCCGCTGCCCCGCACGCAAAGCGCGCCGCACATGAAAAAACCCGCTGAGCTTGCGACTCAGCGGGTTTTCTGTATTTGGTTGCGGGGGGGGTTATGAGCCCGTATAAAAACTATGTACATGTACAGAGTTTTTGTCGCGGCAATCGGTGTAGGTCGTTGTTCCACAAAGATTTCTGACTGATGCGATCCTGCAGATGGCTAGCGAGTTCAACGCCATTTCAGACCTCTTTTGCGCAAGCTCTTCCACCAGCACGATCAGCCGAAAAAGAAAAAACATGACCATTGGGTGCTTCGTGTCACGGCCCATACGCGTCCTTGCGGATGAAGTAATGGTACGTCATTGACGACCCCTCCAGGTACGTCAGACGATGTATGCGAGCACATGCTCTGACATTTCGCCCTCGTCTTTGCAAGCCTTACACGGCTACCGAATAGGCTCTGGTTTGCGTAGCCGACTGACAGCAAGCAGTTTGCGCTCTTCTATTTAAACGGCCGGGAAGCACACAAAATATTGATGCCAATGACATATATGTCGGCGTCGAAATACCCGCATCTCTGCAGAGCAATTGGCGCCTCACTCAAACGCGACGGGCATCCAAAGTGATAGAACGGCACCACTTTAAGGAGCAAACGGCGGCCGCGGCCCAGATATGGTCAATCCATCACTTAGATGGAGATTTCCATGTCCGAACTTCTACAAAGTGCCGATGACCCATTTGGCAGGCTATCGATAGTCAGACCGGAGTTCGCCACCGGCGCTTCCAACGACTCCGACTATCTACGCGCACCACTCCCTGCAGCCATCGACGACTTGGTCACCGGTCTGCAGGACGTGCACGCTGCGGCAACCAAGGAAAGTGGCGCGCCGACCATGACGGACGCCGACTTGGTCAAGTGGGTGTTCGAACTCCTCGCGGGCCCACCGGACCTGCCGAACCGGCGGGCCGCCTTCCAAGGCTTTTGCGTCGGCATGGCCGCACTCGCTCACAGCCTGGTGGCCTGCCGGGGTCTTTCCGAGGCCTTGGCCAGGCAGCGCGCGTCACAGATATTGGGCGGCAGTGTTGACCTGCAGTCTCAACGGCCCCTGGCGGGACGCCGCGAGCAGTTCCTGATCTACGACTTCTTCCTCCGGCTGTTCTCGGCTCCTTCCGCCGGCGCGCCGTTGTTGGGGGCCATCGTCGTGGCCTCGTTGCTCCAATCCTGGCTGGTCGGGACGAAGCCGAATCGCAAACTCGTCAAGCGAGCCAGCGAGCAGTTGGCCCATGAAACCAGCTCATCGGCCGCGACCGCAACGCGGGGCAGATGGTCGCGCCCGGCCCAACAAGGCGCCCTCGTTGCTGCGTACGGCCAGTTGCTCGACGCATGCAAGACGCACTATCAATCCAGTTGTCGCATCGGCTTGAGTCAACTGAGCGCGCTGCCGCGCGAGGCGCCGCCGGTCGACCCCGTGCTCGACTTCAACCGCAGGCTCAGCAAGCGATGGTCCGCCAGCTCTGACTACCTGTCCCCGCGCGCGCGCCAGGGCACCCTGGGGCACGGCACCCTGTCCGAGGACCTGGTCCAGGCGAGCGGCCGGATGATGCGTACCGGCGCAGCGGCCGGCGATCTGACGCAGGTCGTTATGGCAATCGAAGCCGTACTGAACGTTACGCCGGACCTCGTGGCGGAGATCCCGGTCATGGCGCCGACGGAGGTCGACACCCGAGCGCTGCTGAGCCTGTCTTTGGAGAAGAAGGCCTTCCGAGTCGACGTGTCATGGTTGATCAGTTCGGGCGCGAAACCTTCTGTCGGCACCGAGCACCTGTACGAGCCGACGACATTCTTCTACTGGATTCCAGTGCCGCCGTGGATGGAGGCTGCCCTTGAGCGGCAGAAGGCAGCCCTCGGCGCCACGGCGGTGACCTGCGTCGGTCAATTGCTGGGCAATGCAACGCACCACCCCAAAGCCGACATCCTCGGCTCCAACTCGGCCTATCGCCCGACTGTGCACCGGCTGCGCCAGAGCCTTCCCGCATTGGCCTTGAAAAGCGGAACACCGCGGATGCACGCTGCCCTGTCGCTATGCCAGACAGGGCTTGTATCGCCGGGGCGCATGTTCTATGGAGCCGCGACCGGGGCGCAGATCGTGACAGCCTGCGAGCGCAACTACCGTCATCTCGATTGGCTCTGCGGCGACGAGCGACTGCCGGTGCAGGAGCAACTTGTGGGCGCGCGCGTGGTCGCCACGCCCTCGGCGATCCGTAACGTCTTCAGGTCGTTGGCCGAGTCCGTGGAGTGGGCCGACGCAGCTCACCGTTCAGCGCCCACACTCCCCACCTGGGTGTCGCGACACCGGGCCATCGTGGCATTTGTAGCCGTCACCGCAGAGTTCTGCCTTTGTCTTCGCGACGCCGACTGCTACGTCTTCGATGGCCTAGAGCTGACCTCCCGGCACCGCGCGCCGCACATCAACGACAAGAAGGTTCACCCCTTGGGTGGTGGCCCGGCGGCGGGCAAACCTGACCTGCTGATGCAGGTGGTCCAGGCCTGGTGCGCCTACCTGGGTTCGGCGCAACGCGATGAATTGCTGATCGGCGATGTCGCTGGCGAGCGCATCGCCGTGCACGCCGCACAAGCCTTGGAGCTGCGTGCGCATGCACTGCTCTTCAATGTGGACATCCACGGCGATCGCCACGACGTGGGTGACGACGCCTGGCTTCGATTGCTGCCGACAAGCCTGCGATTGGTTGAAAACTTTGGACGGCACTTCTGGCCGAAGGCCTGCCACGACCGCAGCCTCGGTCAACGCCACCTGGACTATCTGCTGCGACATCGCCTGCATGCGTGGGAGCACCTCTCCAATGTGGACCCCGTCCCCAGTAGCCGCGTGCGCTCAGAGCTCGTTCGTGTCTTGAACGCCGTCATCGGCGAACTGCAACTGGACGTCCCGGCCATTCTGCGGATGGATGGGAGGTCCGCATGAGCCGTAGGGACGACCTCATTCCAGAGCCTCGCCCGCTGCCGTCAGGGCATGTCTTTGGTGTCGATGCATCAGGCAAGTTCGTGTTTCAGCCGACGGCTGCGACATCGCATCGGGCGGAGGAGTTCGAGCAGATCGTGCAGCGTCTCGGGGACTTGCGCGAGATTCCGATCGGCGCGGCGCTTATCTTGCTGCTGCCCATGCGCAACGCCGTCCTCACGCCGGCCAGCCTCAACGCTGCAGCAGCGGCCATGCACACGGTGAATCGCGTCGGCGACCATCTGGCGCTTGAGTGGAGCCTGGCGCACGGCTGGCGCGACCGCAGATTCCTGGATCCGTTGAGCTCGGATTTGCTCGCCCGCCTGGACAGGCCGTACGTCATCACCGGCAAGGACCGCCGGCTGGCGCGTGAGCATCTCCAGCGCGCCATGCAGGAGGCGGACTCTCAGAAGGTCTGGCATCGGTTCTGCGCCTGCGCATCGGCCTGGTGGTCGGACTCGCTGTCCACGCTGCTGTGGAGTCACTGCGCCGGCGTGAGCATCCTTCAGCCCTGGAGCCGGAGCACCTGGGCACGATGCGTCACCGGGCTACCGTTGTATCGGCGGGATCCATCCGCCCACGTCGAGATCACGCCCGCCCAAACGGCCTTCTTCCAGACGAACAGGCAGTCGAGCGACGCGGACGTCGTCGTCAGATCGGTCTACATCGTTCGCGACGTCTGGCTCCGGCACAAGTCCAAGCAGCACTTCAAAGACGCCGTGCTGAAGGACCTGCATGAGTTGCTGCTGGAGGCGCGGGAAGCCGGCCGCGTGCAGGTCCTCATCGTGGGCTTTGTCATCGACCTGGTTATCAACGGTGGGGTGCGGGGCGAGCTGGCGCTGTCCTCCTTGTTGGGCTATCTGTCGCAAACCCTGGTTCGCTTGTTCAAGGCGCTGGTGGCAGTCGACCTCCGGGCCCTGGACGGCGCCGAATGCCATGCGATCTATCGGTCGGTCCTTGAAGATGAGACCCTCGGCGAAAGGCAACAGAACAAGGTCGCGGCGACCCTGGCCGCCTTCCACGACTATTTGGCCTGGCTGGGCGTCCCGCCATTGCCAACAAAGCTCCGGAGCGACGGCGCCACTCGGCCGCCTCGAGCCGAAGCGGTGTTTCAAGAGGACGTCGCGCGCGCAGTGCAATGGCTGGACGCCGCAGCTTCAGCGGGCGACCGCCTCGCCAGCCAGTCCATCCTCGCGCTGCTGCTCCTTGATGAGTTCATGGCCCGCATCGAGGAGGTGCTCGGCATCCGGCTGGGCGACTTCGAGTCCACGGAACGGGGCCTCACCCTGTACCTGTACCCGCGCATTCGAGACGGGCGCATGAAGGCCGATGCGGTTCGGCGTGCAGTTGACTTGAAGTCGCCGGATTTGATCAAGCGTCTTCATGTGTGGATTGCCCGACGCAAGCTGGAGGGGGGCGAGCCAGAGGACTTTCTGTTTGGCGCACCTCGTGCGCGTCGCGAACGCTACGAGCACGGCGCCACCTATGCACTCGTCGAGGAATCACTGAAGGTCGGCAGCGGCTCATCGGATGCGACAAGCCATGGCTTGCGCCACCGACGGGGTTCGGAGGAAGGTCAACTGGCTTGCCTGCCGAGCTCGACGTATGTTGACTTCAACCCCATTGACCAGATATCCGCCGGCGCAGGACAAGGGCTGACGCAATCGCTGCGCGAGACCTATCTCAACCTGTACGAATTGCCGCTGTACCAGCTGGCATTGCAGGCTTGGGGGGCAGGCGCGGATGCCGCGGCAGCGACTCTGCCGCAGTGGGTGCCTTCGGTTGAGGCCGGCATCGCGCTAGATCGCGAAGGCAACTGGGCGCTGCGGCCGTACCAACCAGCACCCGTACGCCCTCTGCGCTTCACGGACGTCTGGAGCGTCCTCATCGATCTCTCCCAGCGATTCTCGGTAGCGGCGATTGCCACCCGCACGGGCGTCTCGACGAGAAACGTCCAGTCGATTGCGCAGGTCGCCGCTTGCGCCTTGAACACCATCAGACCGGATGCGGAGCGCGGCTTCGTTGGTGGCGGCGATCTGACTTCACACATCCTGACGTTGATCGATCTGAAGCCCTTGATCACCGCATCAGGACAGCCGAAGTACCACCCTGTTCGGCAATGGATGGAAGGCGCGCTGCTATCCGCAAAGTCGCGCGACCTGCTGACAGCCGCCGTTGCCCAATGGAAAAGTCTGGTCAGAGGCTTCTGCATCGATTTGGATGAAATCCATCATGCATTGGCTTTGACCACCATGTTGCGCGCAGCGGGCATTCCGCGAAACAGGATCCTGATCACTCATCGCTGCCCCGCGTCAGCTGTGCGGCCGGAGGTGCGCAGTCTGGGGTGGCATCTGCGGTTCGAAGAGGATGTCAGGCGCGGGCTGCCGCGGATCCGCCTGCACGTGTGCAGCGTTGACGCAGACAGCCCGGGCGCCATTGACGCGGCGATCTCGGTCAAGGGGCTCTTTGGGCTACTGGCGGCGGCCGAAGCTTGGCTCGCGGTGGTTTCGGCGGCGGAGGTGCAGCAATGAGGCACTTCGTTCGCGTGATCACGGTCGATCTTGAACAACTATGCGGTTCGCCAGAGGACCTCGCTTCTGACGAAGCTGCATTGAGACCAGACGGCGAGCATCCAGACCTCTTGGCGAAGCGCTGTGCCGCCGTCTTGAACTACGTGATGACGGTTCGCCTGCCCGTGACGCTGAAGGGCCTGAAGGTTTGGGTCGAGCCCCGCGTGAGGGCACAGGTCGACCGCATCTTTCTGGACCTGCTGTTGTTCTACTCCGGGCAGTTGCCACTGCAGTTCAGGGCCAGCAAGAACAAGAGTCCAAATGCCTGCATTCAAGAGGAAATGAATCGCCTTGCTGGAAGCATCGAGGCCGCGCTGGAGCGGTCTAACGGCATCTGGAACCTCGTGGCGGAGATCGTCAACGAGGAAAGCGACGCAGCCGGCGAGGTCGAACACGTACGCGTGCAATCCGGCTACAAAGCGCCGGCACGGCCGCGCGGCGCGCGCATCCCAGAGATCGTGCAGTTTCTGGGGATAGGGAACAAGGTGCTCCCGCTTTTCACGCCGGATTTGCGACCCGAACTGCTGGAATCGACAGAGCTCGTAGTGCAAGCCAGCCCGTCGCTGAATAGCTCTCGCCTGAAGCTTTGCGTCGAGGGCGTGAGCCCGTCTGAAGACGCTGATTCAGCCTCGACCCGCGTTCGTCCCTCCGCTCGATTGGCCGCACGCTGGCCAGGGCAAGACCAGCGACCGTGGCTTCTGTTGGCTTGGCTATCCAAGTTCATGGAAACGCCGATGTCACTACGCGGGCACGCTGTTATCAGCGTCGAGACGCTCGAAGCCAAGGCGTTGGAGGTTCAAGAAGTGGAGAACGCGCTGGAGATACTGCTGAAGCTCCTGCAGTTCCTCAAGCCGGTGATCAATACGACCACTGACCGGGACGCAGCCACTCGGATTGCGGCGTTGCTTCGCCCGGTCGACGCCTTTGAGTGAAGAGACGCACTCAGGGCACGACGACGAAACCGGCTCTAACAACCTGCGCCTGATTGGTCGATATGTCATCGCACGTCGCAGCGCATGCCTAGAGGTCACGCGTCAGCGCAGCAGCAAGGAGTCCAAACTTGTATACGTCGCCGGAAAACATCCGTGTCCCGACCTGCGCGCTTGAAGCCCGCGGCGGACAGCGCGCCGTGACCGCTAGCCCCCGCCTTGGGAAGGCTGGCCGCTTATGACCGCCTTGGCGCAAAGAACGCCAGCATCAGGCGGGTCAGCAAATTCCACTCCCCCATAGCCTTCAAAGTGATGAAGACGGTATCCCAGCATGACCCCCTTATGGAACCACCTGAAACGCGTGACCTCGCCTAGTCAAAGAGAACGACAAGACGTCTCGAAAAACGAATTGCGCTTCAGCGCCCTCTTCACTCAGCGACAAGGTGCCTTCCACGACAGCCTGATCACAATACAAATACGGTCCCCCGCCGAACGCAGGCACCTTTGACAAGAGTAGCGGTTTGAGCAGTTCATAGTCCATGACGACGGACCGCGACAGGTCATCCTTCGCCTCCATGGACGGAACGAGATAGGCCCGTCCGTGGGCAACGACAAACACTCCCTCCAGCGAAATGTCGGTCGAACCGACAATCGCAGGGGACGCAAAAAATTCATTAAGTTGCATCGGCATATCAGTGAGGCCCGTTAGTTAGCACAGCCTGACCAGAGAACTTGGTCTTAAATTGATCGGCAGGTACAAAGAATTGCCCGTCCAAGGGATCTCTAATCGCCACCACGGTTCGCCCGGCCCTCGTTGTTACGCCATCTACGACGACAAAGTGACCGACCTCCTTACCTCCAGCGGTAAGGTTCACATGCGCGATCGCAGCGTTGCCGTTTGCAGTTGATGCTGCAAGATCATCAATCGTAGTTCCAAAGGTAGCGCGTGCAGCACTTACACCATTTTGTCGCAACGCCTCGGACAAACCCAGTACATCAGTACCGATGCCCGGCACCAACCCAGCGTCTTGTGCAAGATGACTGATGTTCACGAATTGACCCCGGTCATTCATGATCATTGCGCAAGACGTCGGACCGCAGGCCACATTCCCGATTTCCGAGACGTAGCTTTGGTCGATGACGACTCGGCTACCGTTTCTTGAAATCGTGGAAACTTCAGCTCCAAGCGCACGGTTTCCGGCGCCAAACGACGTATTCGCAGCATTGCTAATTTCCGCTGCAGCGCCGCTTTCAACAACTAGCCCCGGCCCCATCACCGAGCCAACAACCAAGGTAGAAAACCGCCAGCGAGCACCATATTGCTCGTCGGGCAAATAGTACTGATTGCGCGCGAAATTGTATCCAGTTAAGCCGGCCCAACCGTCACCAGCAGCGTCGACGATCATGTTTACCAATGCGTCACCGGGGGTGTCGCCAAAGAAACTCGACTCTTTCATGCCCGCCTGGAAGACGTTGTCGTTTCCAGGATTTGCGCGCATGTACGCCATGAGCTGCCCATTGCTCATCACGTTTGGACCGGTCGTCATGCCTGACTGGCCTTTTGCGGCGCGGTCGTATGCCTGCTGCAGGCGGGGGTCCACCGGCTGCTTAAGAATGTCTGCATTCGCGATGTTCAACAGTGCGTCCACCACATCGCCATTGGAGGGAACGCCTGCCTGCGCAGCCCCATCCCCTGCTGCCTGAGGTCTGTACCGCTGCGAAGCTTTCAATCTCGGGACTTCTCCGATGCCCGGAAGCGGCTGCTCATTTATTTCCGGCAATGCGGGTCGCGTTTCGAAGTTCACCGACGGCAAGTTCGCAACTTCTTGCTCTTGGGCGGCCTTCTCATACCGAGCGAGGCGAGCGGTTTCCGCCGCACTCTGATCGGGCTCGTGACGCGCCAAGCTCTCACCGATGGCATTGCCAAACGCATCAGCGGCGATCTGCGCAAAGTCCAACTTCCCTTTGCCGTACACCGCTACGCGTACGGCCTGGGTTACGAAGCCGCGCACGAAGTTCTGGCCTACCTCCGTGCCGAAGCGCGAGCCCACCAATTCTTGAATCTGCGGGGTGAGGCCTTCTGCGAGCGCCTTCCCAATCGGTGCGGAGATGGCGGACGCTGCCACCGAGCGCCAGTCGAAGTGCTTTTGCAGCCCGGTGGCCACAGCGAGCCCTTGGGTCAGCGTGTTGCCCAGGGCTGCTCGAAGCGCCGGAGATTCGGGCAGCACTTTCAACCCGTTCATCGCTCCGCCGACCGCGCCGCCGATGGCGGCTAAGCCCACCTGCTGCCAATCGAAGCCGTGTTGCACCCCCAGTACGTTCCCCACGGCCTGGCCGGCAATGGAGCCGGCTGCGCCGCCAACTGCACCGCCCACGGCGAGCGCCAAGGTGCTGGGAGTCGCCGCAGTGGCAGCAGTTCCGCCTACAGCGCTCGCTGTAGTGCCTACAGCTCCCACTGTGCCGCTCTCAGCCGCAGCCGTCCCTGCTGTTTCAGCGAAGACCCCGCCATATTGGGCGAGCGCTGCCGCGGCCTGTTCTGAGACGTAAATGGCGACCACGAACACGACCACCATGACGATGAATTGGCCGAGCATCTGGCAATTGCTGATGTCCACCCCGGTGAAAGGGGGCGGAGCAATCGCTTCGGGGTTGGTGTCGCCGACGATGCTGGCGGGGTTGTAGACGCCGTAGGTGTTGGCACCGTTGGTGGAGCGCGTGACCGAGGGCAGTCGGATCACGCTGCCGACCTCCGGTGGGCTGTCCTGTGTCACGCCGTTGGCGTCGGCGATCACCCACCACAGGTTGGCGTCACCGTAGACGGTCTGCGCCAAGCCGCGCAACGTGTCGTTTGCGCTCCAGGTGTAGTTCTGGCTGGGCCCACCGGAGTCCAGTCCTCCCGCCATGCCCTGCACCTGCGAGACACCAAAGCCTGCGCTGAAGTCGCTGCTGATGTCGTACCAGGGGTAGAAGAAGTTGCCATCCACCGTATGCAGAAGCACCTTGTGCTGGTTCTCCGTGCTGGAGCCCAGGGACTGGCCGTTAGCGTAGAAAAGACGCTCGACGAAAGCGCCATCGAGGTGGGTCAGCGCCCCAGGTAGTGCCGCTCGCGTGGGCGTGGTCTGCACGTTCAGATCGGTGTGGGCATCGCCGTCCGGTTCGTACTGGACGCTGTGCTTCAACGGTCCGCTCAGCACGGCTGTCCGACCGGTGATGTTGACCACGATATGGCCCTGGTCATCGTTGACGAGGATGCGCTCGTTGCGGGTGTTGTCGTCGTTGGTGTCCGAGGTACCGATGAGCAAGCCGTTGACGTCGTAGTCGCTGGTCGTCGTCGCCCCGCCTAGCGGGATGTAGCCATTGCCATCGAACTGGTTGCCCGTGACGGTGGCGCGATTTTGCTTGTAGCCGTCGAGCTGCAGATAGCCGTAGCTATAGCTCATGAAGCTCTGCAGGGTGTTCGAATCCTTCTGATAACTACTGACGTTGCTGGCTGCCAGGTTGCCCTGGTTGTCGTAGACATTCGACTGGTTGGAGCTGACGTACCAGGTGCCCGTGACCAAGGAGGACGAAGACGGCCCTGCGCCTGCAGCGCCGGTCATCGAATAGCTTTCGGCGAGGCTGTTTCCCTTCAGTGACGAGGATCCCCCATCGATGGGCAGCCACGGATCACCAAACTCCCCCGGATTCTTGTATGAGGGCGGCGGCGGATCGGCGGGATAGTAGTAAGGATCGTTGGGGTCGCCAGGGTCTCCCGGATCTCCCGGGTCACCAGGGAACTCGATCGGACCCGGGTCGAGACCACCCGGCGGCAGGGGCGGCGGCGAATGAGGGCCGGGCGCCGGCGCCGGAGTAGGCGCGGGAGCTGGGCCGGGAGAAGGAGCGGGTGTGGGCGCCGGCGCGGGAGCAGGCGCCGGGCTGGGTGCCGGAGCAGGATCCGGGTCAGGTCCGCCGTAATAGACCTTGGCTTCGCTACGCGTCACGCGGCCTACGAGACCACGCGCGTCGTACTCGGTTTCGTTCTTGACGATGCGATCAGGCCCGCTGGCACCGGGGCTGTAGGCCAGGCTTTCCGCGGGGAGACCCGCAACCCATTCCCATTCCTGGACCAGGCCTTGCGCGGCGTCATAGATGACCTTGCGGTGCGCGTTGCGATCACCGAGGGTCACGACGCCCGAATTCACCGCCTCGTCCGTGGCAAAGGTCTCGGTGAGCCTGCCCATTGCGTCGTACACATAGTCGACTTGCCTGCCTGTACGCGTCGTGGCCCCCGCGGCTGCAGCCATCAACTGTGCCTCGCGAGTGCGGTGACCTTCGCCGTCGTATGCGAAGGACGTGTCGGTATAGAGCGCCGGTGACGTCGCATCGAGCTCGACGAGACTGTGCTCGGTCAGCACGCGGTTCGAAGCGTCGTAGGTGAAGCCGATGTCGACGTGGCGGGTGGACAGGCCGTCCGGGTCGCGGAACACCATGTTGCCCTGCACGACCTCAGGCTTCTTGTCCTGGTCCTTATAGGTGCCGGTGACCTGCCTGCGGTTGCCGTTGGCGTCGTACTTGATGTCGAAGGCGTAGGTCGTGCCGTCGGCGACATGGGTCATGCGGCCCAGGCTGTCGTACACCATCGTGACGTCGCGCAGCACTAGCGGCGCTGCAGTTGAGCTCCGAATACTGAAGCGGTCGATGGAGCGATTGCCGTCGGCGTCGTAGTCGGCCTGAGCGAGCGAGTCGTTCCAGACGTCGGTCGTCGTGGCCACGCGACCTGCAGCGTCGTAGGTGTAGCGCAGATCCTGGTCGCGATCGCTGCTTTGACGCGTGAGCTGGCCAGCTTGGTTGTAGTCGAACGTGGTGGTGCCGCCGCCGATGTCGACCTTGGTGGAGAGCCGTCCGTCGTTGCGATAGAACCAATAGGTCTTCTGGCCGAGGGCGTCGGTTTCCAGCGTCTTGCGCCCGGCGCCGTCATAGCTGTAGTCCACTGTGGCTGAGGTGCCCACGATGCTGGAGCGCACCAGCCGTGAGGCCGTGTCGTAGCTGTAATGGCGCGCGATGCCGCTGCGGGTGTCAGCCTCGCCGCTGGTCTGGGTGATCCGGTTGCCGAGTTCGTCGTAGCTGTACCGGCCCACGATGAATTCACCATAGGTGTAGCTGAAACTCGCAAAATCCGCGCTCATCGGGTTGTCGTGCTGCAGCACGCCGCCGGTCACGGTCTCCTTGGTGAGATGGCCGAGATGGTCATGCTCGTAGGTGTGCACGATGCCAGCGCCGGTGATACGCCTCTTCTCGCGCCCAAAGTTGTCGTAGCCGTGGTAGACCTGCGTGCCGTCCGTCTGCCGTTCGGCTTCGAGTTCACCCGTCTCCGTGCGATAGCCGTAGAGCGAGGCATTGGCGCGGGCATCAATATCGGCAGTCTTGCGGCCTACGGCGTCGTAGTAGGTGCTGCTGACCAGCGACGCAGTGCTGGTGCTGCCATCCTCGGCAATCGTGGTGACACCGAGGTTGTTCGCCCGAGCCAGCTTGTTAAGCGTGGTGTAGCGCAGGGTGGTGCGCTCAGTTCCATTGCGGCTCACGCTGATGACATTGCCCCAAGCGTCATAGCGCTGTTCGCTCACGAGGCTGGTGGTACTGCCGTCCAGGTGGGTCACGAGGGGGCCCGTCTGCTTGAGCAGGTGGCCCAGGTTGTCATAGACGTTGGTTGTGCGGTTGACGGCGAGCGTCGCCACGTCGTCCAAGTCTGCAAGCTGAACGGCCGAGAGGTCCTGCACGCCCCTGCTTACGAAGCTGCTGGTGACGTTGCCTTGGAGGTCGAACCAGTTGATGCGGAAGACGCCGTCACCCGCGTCAGACTTCCACAGCCGCCCACCCACATCGTAGGCATTGGTTTCGTAGACGCTGCCGTCTCGCAACCGGTTCGCGGCTTCGCCGAAGTTGTTGTACTGGACCGAATCGGTGCTGTAGGTCAGCGCGTCGCTTGCCGTTCGCTGCACCAGCGTTTGGGTGTCGGTGAGGCGCCCCACCTTGTCGTAGCTGAACACCTTGACGGCGTTGCGCGCGTAGCCGTCGACATCGGTGAACGGCGTCCACTGCTTGGCCAAGCGGCCGAGCGCATCGTAGGACATGAAGGTATCGGCGCCGTTGGGGTCGCGTCGCTGGACCACACGACCCAGGCGGTCGAAGACCTGCGTGATCGTGAGACTGTCCGCGCCGCTGCTCATCGCGACGTCATCCACACCGTCGGTGACGATGTCCGATTGGATGATCTGAACCTGCTGGCCGAGTGCATCGTTGTGGTAGTAAACCGAGCGACCGTTGGTGTTGGTGCCCAGCAGCCGCCCCAAAGCGTCGTATTCGCTGACGATGATGGACAGGCCGTTGCCATCGGTGCTGCGCACCAGGTTGCCAGTGCCGTCGGTCACGAAGGTCCGCACGACGTGCGTGACGCCAGCGGTCAATGCACCAAACGAATTGCCGTCGTAGTGGTTGTCGCCCACCTCGACGTCCTGCGTCTCCTCAGTCTTGTTACCGCGATGGTCGTACTTGTAGGTGAGGGTGCGATCAGCCCCGCCAGCAGCGCTAAGGCCCGCGGTGACGGCGACGGCGGTAGGCGCGGTCCACAGCGCGTCGGTCGCTGCCAGGGCAGTGGCGTACTGGGTCACCGAGCGATCCTGCCCGAAGGCGGTGCGCACATGGTCGGTGACGTATCCGTCGGCATCGATCTGGCGCAGCAGGTTGCCCGCGAGGTCGTAGCCGTATCGGGTCTTGGCCGTGCGGCCGCTGTCGCCATCCACCAGTTCAGTGCGCTGGGTCACGTTGCCAAAGACGTCGTAGTCGTAGCTGATCTGGCCGCGGTAGCTGCCACTCGAACCCGACGTGGCGTCGTAGCTGTAGGCCGCACCAGAGAAGTCGGGGCGGCTGAACTTGTCGTATTGGACCGACTCGCGGCCGAGCTTGTCGAAATAGGTGACCAGACTGCGCGGCGTACCCGCGCCGCTGATCGCCGTAGCTGCTGTGTTGACGTCACTTTCCGTCGAGGTCAAGCCGCCGGTGACGGTGATCTTGCCGTCCAACTGAGTGAAGCCGCTGTACTCCCCCACGGTCTCGGAGTAAAAGTGGTTCAGGACATTGCCATTGGCGTCCACCTCGTTGAGCAGGCGGCCGAGCTTGTCGTAGGTCTTGTAGCTGAAATTCCCTAGCGCATCCTCGTTGACAATGGCCTCGCCGAACACGTTGTAAACCACTCGAGCTTGCGCTCGCTCCTTTCTCTCGGTGCGGTTCACCACACCGGCACCGCTAGCGCCAACAGCGCTGTGCAACACGGCGCCGGCACCGTTGTTGCCCAGGTCGTCGAGGGCCGCGTCATAGGCACCCACAGACTCGAAGGTGGTCAGCACCTGGCGGCCCACCGCGTCGTAGTCGTAACGGGTGGTACGTTGCTCAGGCCGACCAAACGCTTCGGTCTTGTCGCTCAACTCGCCAAACGCGTTGTAGCCAAAGCGCGTTTCGATGCGAACCGTGCTCGAACTGGCTTGCAGGTTCTGGTCGAGGGTGAAGACCTCTACCTCGGGGCTCTTCTCGGAGATCAGGCGACCCGCTTGGTCGTACTCGTAGTCGTATTGGTGGTTGTTCTGGTCGATGTAGCTCTTGCGATCGCCCAGCGCGTTGTAGCCATAGATCTGGGTGTAGCCATCAGCGTCCGTGATCTGCGTGAGACGACCGACGCCGTCGTATTCATAGGACGTCGTGCGATCGTCAGCAATCGTGGACGCCGGGCGGGCGGCCAATCGATTGATCATGGTGTTGTAGCTCACCAGGCCCGTCAGGTTTTCCAGCGCAAACGTGGCCGCGTATGCCGTGGTGTCCGTGAGCTTGCCAAACCCGTCGTAGTTGTTCTCCACGACGGTGAACATCTTGTGCGTCCCGACCACGCCCTGCGACACGGCGGTGTAAACGCAACGCCCCGCAGTGTCGTAGGTGTAGAGGACTTCGCGAGCTTGCAGCGTGCTGCCCGGCAGCAAGTCCTCAACGTAGTACGGGGTCATCTCATCGGTGACCGCAGTGGGATCGATCGGCTCGGCGTAAGTGATCGTGCGCGCAAGGCGCGCGTCCACGTATACGTTGCGCGTCACACCACCCAGAGCATCGATGGTGAAGACAGCGCGTCCTGCGCCGTCATAGACCGCGCGCGAGTGGCGGTCCAGGTTGGTGAGGTTGGCGTTGTCCGCATAGAAGGCGTCCAGGCTCACCTGGTCGAAGCTGCCGCTGTAGCGATGGCCGTAGCGGATGGTCTCGATCACATTGCCTTGTAGGTCGTAGCGGTTGCGCACCACACCACCCGAGGCGTCGCTGGTGTAGACCAGTCGACCCGCGACGTCATAAGCAAAACGGGTCGTGCGGTCATCGCTTCCCGCGCTAATCAGGGCTGCATGGCCGGGCGTGCCGATCAGCATGTCGCTGGGCTGCGTGGTGTCGCTCAGCTGCGAGCGGTCGATGCGCTGCGCGTACTGGACCGTGGAGCTGACGCGTCCGGCATAGTCGTAGCGCGTCTCGGCGACCGCGCCGGTGCCGTCGATGGTGAAACGCAGCCGATTCAGCGCGTCGTAGACGAAGCGCGTACTGCGGTCTTCGGGATCGGTGACAAGCTGCGGTGCCACGTGTTCGGGCGCCGTGCTCGGGCGGAGTTCCGGCGGCGTGCCCGCCTTGGCATAGCTGATGGTCTCGATCAGGCGGCCGGCGGCGTCGTAGCGGTTGCGGCTCGCTTCGCCCAGCGCGTTCATGCTCACGCTGAGCCGGCCTTCGGCGTCGTACCAGAAGTAGGTGATCTGTGCGGTGGGGTCGTCGTAGCCACCAGGCGTCTCGGTGATGTCCGGCGTCTGCTCGCTACGGATGCTGTAGGTGAGCTGACCGAAGGCGTCGTAGTGGTTGGTTGTGATGCCGCCGCCGGCATCCGTCATCGACACCAGCCGCCCGAGTCCGTCGTAGCGGTATGTGGTGTCGTAGCCGTTGGCGTCTGTCGTCCCAGACAGGTTGCCGAACGCGTCGTAGTAGTAGTACGTGCTCAGGTCAACCCCGCTGGGGTCGACTTCCATGACGCTCAGGCGCCCGGCATCGTCGTACTCATACTTGGTGAGCACTCCGCGCGCGTCTTTGCTAGTGAGCACATGACCGGCGTCGTCGTAGGTCCAAGAGGTCTTGAGTTTGAGTCCTTCGGGTTCGACAATGACACTCAGAACCTGGCCCTTGGCGTCAAAGTTCTTGTGCGTGGTGACGTGCGCCGGATCCTCGATTTCCAGGTAGTTCCGTTCGTCGTCGTAGCTATAGACCGTGACGAGGTTCAATCCCTCAGGATCGATCACCTGAGTGAGTACACGGTTCAGCGCGTCGTAGGTGTACTCAGACACCACCTCGGGCAGCGCCGGGCGAGAGCCTTCGGCGGTCGGGCCCACGGGATTCGCGACCTTGGTGGCGTAGCGCAGCGTGCGCGTGACATTGCCCGTCGTGTCGTACTGCGTCTCGGTGAAGTTGCCGTCGCCATCGAGCTGGGCGACCAATTGACCGCGGGCGTTGTAGAAATTGCGTGTGGTGATGTCGCCGGGCGCGGGCGTGGGACGGATTGCAGCAAGTCCCCCCGTCGTCGTTGCGGCGGTTTTTAGATGCTGGATCCCAGCCACCAGTTGACCGGCACCGTCGTACTGGAATTCCTTGACGCCGCCAGCCGCATCGAGCGTGCCGATCAGTCGTCCGTCGCTGTCGTAGAAGCTGCGCTCGACGCGGTCTTTGGTGTCAACGATCGGCGTGAGGTCGGCCACCGTCGGCTGATCGCCCAGCGTGTCGGAATCCAGAGTGGTCGCATAGCGGCGCGACTCGACGACGCGGGAGGCGCCGTCGTACGTGTACGCGGCGATGGAGGCGCCGTCTGTGCGGTTTGCCGCCGTGGCCACGCGGGCGAGGCGATTCTCTTGGTCCCAGGCCTGCCAGACCTGCAGGTCGCAATCAGCGCTGTCCGGGCGGATGTCGTCCAGGCTGACGTTCGTCGGCTCGTCATTGCCGTCGACCAGCGCCGCCGTATCGAGCGGCGTGGCGTACTTGACGCTGTAGGTCAGCAGGTTGTCGAGGTTGTAGCGATATTCCGTCAGCGCGCCGGCGGCATCGACCTCGCCCGTGCGGCGGCCCGCAGCGTCATAGAAGTACCAGTGGCGCGTACCGATCTGGTCCTCGGTCATGCGCAGTCGGCCGTTCGCGTCGTAATGGGCGCTGACCTCGCCAAGGTCCGCTGCGTTCGGGCCGTGCTGCTGGGTCAGGATGAGGCGACCAGCCTGATCGTAGATGGTCGTCGTGACCAGCCCGTTGACCTGCTTGACGCTGGTGGCGTTGGTGGCGTCGTCGTAGCTGGTGACCGTGGTCTCATCCAGTGCGACGTTGCGAGAGGTCAACAGCCGGCCCATGCCGTCGTAGGTGTACTGCGTCTCGAAGTTGCGAGCGTTGAAGCTGCTGACCAGTCGGCCCACCGGGTCATAGACGTAGTGGGTCTGAGCTTTGCCTTCGTCGTCAACGCCATTGCCGGCCAGGTCGGTATTCGCGTAGACCGTGCTGGACTTCAGGCGCCCTTGCGCGTCGTAGTCAAAGTCCTGTCGCTGCACGCGCGGCGTGCTCTTGATGGAGAGCGAGATGGTCGTGTTGCCGTAGTAGAAACTCCCGTTGTTACCCACCACGAAGTCCAGCGTCTCGCCCTTGGCCAACTGCTGTGGCGCGATGTTGAACACCGACGCATCGGTGGTGTCACTCCAATATTGCAGCGGCTGCTGCATGTTGCCGTTGAGCACGACACTGCCGCTCATGGCGCCACGGTCGCCAGCGAAGAACTGGCCGCTCACCGTGTACACGCCGTCGGCGGGCGCGGTGAACCGCAGGATCGTGAAGTCACCGCCGGCGACCCAGCCCGGGTGCAGGGAGAGCTGTCCCGGCAGGACGCCGTTCACGGGCGCATTGGTGTCGTTCCTGGAGACGGCGGGAGCACCCAGGTACTCGTGATCGGCCTTTTGCCAAGCCCACCCCGGGAGGACGTGGTCGAACGGCACCATCGAATAGTTGGCCCCGCCTTGCGGCGAGTAGCCGTAGCTCCACGCACTGGCGGGGTTACTGGCAGTGGTGAACTCGGAGGTGGCGTCGTAGGTGAAGCCAGTACCACCTAGCCAGGCCAGGATCTCCGCCTCAGACGGGACTTGCGTCGAGGCGAGCGTCCCCACCGGATACAGGCTGTCCGGGTACTGCAGCTGCGATTTTTTTTCGCCGCGGCTGTTGTACTGGTACTCCGTCACGCGCCCTTCGGCGCTGATCACAAAGCGCAGCCGCGTATGGTTGATGTCGTCGTAGACGTAACGCGAAGTGGCGTTGGTGTGGGTCTCGCCGCCACCGCCCAAGACGGTCTCGGTGAGCAGGCGGTTCAGGCTGCTGTAGGTGCGATCGATCGTGACACCGCCAGAGTCCTCCTGATGGGTGAGGTTGCCAGCCGCGTCATAGACCATGCTGGTCCAACGTCCCATCGCGTCGGTGATGAGGGTCACATCACCCCTGGCGTTGTAGTCGTAGCGCGTGATGGCGCTAACGCCATCGACGGCAGGGGCCGTGACGCTATGCAGCTGTCCCGCTGCGTCGTACTGGAAGACGGTCTTGTTCAGCAGCGGATCAGTAACCGTGGTCGTCATGGCGGCCAGGTCATAGTCAAAGGTGGTCGCCTGGCCCAGGGCGTCTGTCACGCTACGCACGCGCCAGTTCGAACCCACATAGACGTAGTCAAAGGTCAGCGACGTGCCGTCGCTTTGCGTGACGGTCTGGACCCGGTTGCTGGCGCCGTCATAGGTATAGGTCGTGCGGTAGACGTTGCCATCGGCGATAGACCCGTCGTCAGGTGTGAGGTCGACGGTGACACCAGTCAGGCGGCTGCTCGGGTCGTACTCGTAACGCACGCGAACGAAGTTGCTGCCGTCGGTGCCGACGGTGCGAATCTGCGTGAGCTGAAGTCCGTTGTAGTCGAAATAGGTGTGCGCTTCCCCGTTGGGGTCGGTGATGCTTGTGAGCAGGCCCGTGCCGCTGTAGTTGTAAATGAGGGCGTTGCCGTCTGAATCCTCGGTCCGAAGCAGCCGGCCAATACCGCCGTCATATCGTTCGGTGAGGCCGGAGGCCTTGTCGGTCCAGACGTACTGTCCTGTTGCCCCATCGAAGTTGATGGTTTGGTAGGCGCCCCCACCATCAGTGCTGATGTACTGGTTTGTCGCTCCGTCGTACTGAAACAGCGCCTGCGCCCCATCGCGGTTCGTGCGGACGACGGTGTTGCCTTGAACACGAAGCTGGCTTTGGTAGTAACCCGCAGACCAGTTGTCGCCGTTGTCGTCGTTGAAGAGCCCCTGGCTGTTGTAAGTGCGCAGGGCGTCGATGCTCAGGCCGTGACCGGACCAACTGTCGTCATGGTCCTGGAGCACCAGGTTGCCATTGAAGACGTTGACAACCGCCGCCTCTCCCGCGCGCCCTTGGCCGAGACCGCCGTACACACCTCGCTGTTGGCCCAGCGTCGCCCAAGACGACAGGCTCAGACCCAGGTTGTTACCGCTGACAACTGCAACCATAAATGCACTCCCTCGCTGGCGGCCGGCTTCGTGGGCAACGGCCTAAAGGTTTCTGAATCGATGTCCGGAACGCCTTCGCGCTCCATCAATGACTACCGGTAGGTAATCCAGCAAAAGGCGCGCGGGTTTAGCCAGGGCGCCAGTCAATATGTAACCATTGGAAACAGATCAAATGGGCACGTCGCGGAAGAATGCGAATCGCGCAGTCGCTAGAGGTGCCTATAAAAGGCCTTCCCCTTCTAATTCGGGACGCGTCATCACGACGACCCCGATCTGTAGCAGACGCCCCAGCGGCTTTAGTGGGGCCAAATTGACCACGGCGCCGCTGGACTAGCTCAAGCACCACGGCCAGCACCAACAAGAGTCCAAACCGGGGAAGCCTCCTCCTGAGCCCATGAAGCCCGAAGAGGACAGGCAGAACCGTGGCCGGCCTCGCAAGCCACAATGGAGGCGCCAGCAGCAGCACCATGCCGTCATCCATTTCTCCCCTCGCCCAAGCATTGCGCTTGCTCAAGGTCGAGCTCAACCAAGCACGCACGCTTCGCTCGGGCGGAAAAGTCCACGGCACTCAAAACGCTGGGGAAGCAGCCGACTCGGGCGCCACCAAGGCGGCGACCGCGCTGCAAGGCCTGCCAGCCAAGCTCAGGATGGTGCGAGCGCAAGCCAATGGAAACCTTTCCAAGGCAAAGGCCCTGCGCCTTTTCGTCGAAGCCGCGCTTCTGGATGAGTTGGGGAGCGAGCTGCAACTCGATCCCGCCTTCAGCGAGCTCGTCGAACGCACATGCCGTGCGATTGAGCAAGACTCGGGAAGCGCAACCCTGTTGGACGAAGCTCTCAAGGATCTGCAAGCTCTGGCCCAATAGCCTCTTGGCTGCGTGCGGAGTCGGCAATGAGAGGCCTAGCTGAATCAGCGAAGGCAGGGAAAAGTACGACTCCCCCCGGTTCAGGCGCCCGCTTTTACAGCGCCAGCCCCCACAATCCGCGGCCTTCGACTGCGCCGTCGTGCGCAAACTCCATCTCCGCCCATGTCTGACGTCCTTTCCAATCTGACACAAGCCGAACTGCTGGCGCTGGCTTTGGATGCCAGCCGGCGCAACGATGCGGGCCATGCGCTGGCCTACCTGAAGGAGGCCTCGGGTCGCACAGACGTCTCGCCCCAGGCTTTGTTCATGCTGGCAAGCGAGTACGCGCAACTGGGGATGCTCCCTGAAGCCAAGGCAACCATGAGCAAATCCGTCGAGGCAGGCTCGAACTTCCCGCTGGCGAGATTTCAACTAGGCATGCTGCACGTCACTTCTGGCGAGATTGAAGCCGCCAAGACTGCCTGGGCGCCCCTCGGCGCCCTGGATCCGCAGCATCCCCAGGCTTATCTCGCCACCTTCCGTCGCGGCATGCTTCACCTCGTGGCTGAAGAATTCAACGCGGCGGTGCAAGCTCTGGAGGAGGGCATATCCCAGAACCAAGACAACCTGCCCCTCAGCGGCGACATGCGCAAGATCATTGACGCGGTCGAGCATCTGCCGGGCCACGAGAGCTCCAGATCCGCAGCAAGCCCAGCCGCAGCAGATGCCGCCAAGCAAGGCACTGAGGCGCCCACAGTCGATGCCGCAGCTTCCGCCGAAGCTGACGTCGAGCCGGGCCACCTCTTCATTTCCGCATACACCCACGGTAGCAAACCGCACTGAGCCTGACGATGACTTCAGTTGCCCGCTTGAGCCGTCTGTTGGATCTTCTGTCCCAAGATCCGCGCAACCCATCCCTACTCGCCGAGATCGCAGATCAGCAACTGCAGCTCGCCGATTGGGCCGCCGCAAAATCCACTCTGACCCAGTTGCTGGAGCTCCAACCCGGCGATCCGCTATCCCGCTATCGCCTGGCAGTCGCTGAACGCCATGGCAACGACGCAGCACGGGCACGGTCACTGCTGCAGGACTTGGTCGACCAGGGCCACTCACACCCCGCCATCCTGCAAGAGCTTGCTCGGAGCCATGCGCAGCTGGGTGATTGGGGCTTGGTGATTCCTACGCTCATCAGTCTGAACGCCTCTGAACTGCCGCCGCAAGAGTGCGACGCGGTCAGGCTGCTGCGCTTGCGCGCTCACCATCGCCTCGGAGACCTCGAGGACGCGGTGGCTGAAGCTCGCGCTTGGCAGACCGAGCGCGGACTCGACGTGCCGTTACAGGGCCAAGCGGCGATCGCCACCTTGCTGCTAGATGCACAGTTACTGGACGAAGCGGAACAGCTGCTGTCTAGCGTTGATGCCGATGTCGTGAACAGTCATGCCGAACTGGCGACCGCCAACGGGTACGTGGAATTGGGTTCGGGCCAACTGGATGGAGCGCTCGAGCATTTCGCGAAGAGCACACAGCTGGAGCCTCAGCTTGGGCGTGCCCATTTGGGGCGCGGCCTCGCCTTGGCCACCAAAGGTGACGTTCAGCAGGCGATTGAAGCACTCAAGACGGCCGTGTCCGTCACTCCAGAGCACCTTGGCAGTTGGCACACACTGGCTTGGATGCAACTCCTAGCGAAGGACATTGACGGTGCAGCAGCAAGCTTTGAAGCTGCACTGGTCCGTGATCCCAACTTCGGGGAAACCCATGGTGGCTTGGGGCTGATTGCCGCCCTGCGAGGCGACAAGCAGGTCAGTGAGCGTTACTTGCGCACTGCTTTGAAGCTCGACAGCTCGTCCATGAATGTCATGGTCGCGCGGACCGTGCTGGAGCGCGGGTCTGGCTCCCTTGATGAGCCAGTGCTCAGCCAAGCACTTGACCTCGTCATGCGCCTGGCAACGAAGCGCAATCCCGCCATGAAAACGATTCTCACGAAGATGGTGGGCGGATCTCGCTAAATCCAGCCGGGCGCGCGTTACAAAAAAGATGCTCAGTTCTCGCCTTTGCCCCCTGATGCACGGGGGAATCACGACTAAAAAAATTTCAAAATCGACGGAACAATCAATCCCTACATTCTGATCGGCGAACAACGCCGACATTAAGAGCAACCGGGGCTTGACTGAGGGAGGGTGGCGCTTTGACGCCAGACGTATCGCTGCATCTTTTCGCCGAACTGCTGTGGAAGGCAGTGGCGATTTCGGCACCGCTGCTATTGGCTGTGCTGCTGGTTGGTCTGATCGTGAGCATCTTCCAGGTGGTCACGCAGATCCAAGAGATGTCGCTCACCTTTATCCCCAAGCTGCTCACCAGTGTGGCAGTGCTTGTGATTGCTGGGCCTTGGATGCTGGGCCAGCTCGTCGCATACAGCAGCGCCTTGATCCGCGCCATTCCCCGGCTGGTTTGATTTCATGCCCTTCATCGACCCTGCATGGGCAGTGGCCGTGCTGCTGCTATGGGCACGTCTTGGCGCACTGCTGACGCTCAGCCCGCTCGCACAGGCCATCAAGGCCCCTGTTGTCTTCTGGGTGCTGTTCACGCTTGCGCTGTCCGGAACGCTGTGCGCAGCGCTCGGACTTCGCGTTGGCGTGCCTGCGAGCCTCGGAGGACTCAGCCTGCTGCTGCTGAGCGAAGTCGTCTTGGGCACTTTGCTCGGCTTGGCACTACACGCGGCTTTCGCAACGCTGGCGATGGCAGGACGCCTGCTCGACCTGCAAATGGGGTTCGGCATGGCCACCGTGCTGGATCCCGTGACGCGCGCCAACGTGCCTGTGATGGGCGTCGCACTGACCATGGTAGGCATGGCCGTGTTCTTTGGTGTCGATGGCCATCACGCGCTGATGCGCGGCATCGTCCAAGTGACGCAGTGGGTACCGCCGGGCGGCCTCTGGCGCCTGCCAGATCCCACCATCCTCGCCCGTGCCATGGGCGCCATGTTCGGCATGACCGTCGTCATCGTCGCACCCGCGCTTTTCATGCTGCTGCTGACCGAGGTGGTTCTTGATTTCACGTCTCGGGTGCTACCGCAGATGAATGTGCTGTTCATTGGCATGCCCGTGAAGGCACTGGTTGGACTTTCCACACTCGCCATTGCCGCACCCGGCTTGGCTCCGACCTTCAGGCGGCTCTACGCCGGCATCTTCGACTTCTGGCAAGGCGTACTTCCGTGAGCCGTGACCAGGATCTCGACCGCAACGAGCAAGCCACACCGCACAAGCTCGACGAGGCGCGCAAGCGTGGGCAGATCGCGCGCAGCGTGGATGCCTCGAGCATCGCCGTGCTCGTCGTGGCGATGCTGGCCAGCTACGCGCTGCTCATGCCATCCATCAAGGGCCTGGCGCATTTGATGGCGCGCGGGCTGCACGCAACGCCCACGGCCTTGAACGATCCCGCAGAAGCAACGCGGCTCATGGAGAAGGGTCTCAACGCGAGTCTGCTCGTGCTTGCACCGCTGCTTTTTGCCGTGGTGATTGCCGCTGTTCTGATGGGTCTGCTGCAGAGCGGCGGGTTGGTTTTCTCCGCCGCTCCGATCACGCCCGACTTCACGCGCCTGAATCCTGCCCAGGGTTTCAAGAAGCTGTTCTCGATGCGCGTGATCTACGAAGCGATCAAAAGCACCTTGAAGCTCGTCGCATTGCTGGGCACGGCATTTCTCGCGCTCAAGACCCTGCTGCCGGGTGCGCTGAAGCTGCTGGGCCTGCCGGGCAAAGCGGTTCTGTTCCGTCTGACGGAGACCACAGGCGGTCTGATGGCCAAGCTGTGCGCTGTGCTCCTCGTCTTCGTGCTGCTTGACCTGCTCTTCGTACGCTGGGAGTTCCTGCGCAACCTGCGCATGAGCAAGCGCGAAGTCGAAGACGAGCACAAGAACCGCGAAGGCGATCCCCGCATCCGCAACCGGCAGCGAGAGATCCGGATGCAGTTCCTGAAGTCGGCCAAAGCCGTACGCAAAGTGCCCGAAGCGCAGGTGGTCGTCACCAATCCCACCCACGTCGCAGTAGCGCTGCGTTACGAGCACGGCGTAACGCCGGCGCCGCTGGTCATCGCCAAGGGCGCCGGCATGCTCGCTCTGCAGATCCGTCGCGCCGCTAACAAGGCAGGGGTACCCATCGTTCATAGCCCGCGGCTTGCTCGGGCTCTCTACAAGGAAGTGCCACAGGACGGCTACGTGCCGGAGCAGTGGTATCCGCCGGTGGCCCGAATCCTCGTGTGGATGCGCAGCTTGCGCGAAGTCAACGCAGCAAAGGTCATCGCATGAACACCCTGCGCAACGTTTTTGGTCGCCACTCGGACGTACTGCTTGTCGTCCTCGTGCTCGGCGTGCTGACGGTGCTGTTTGCGCCCATCCCGGCCGCACTATTGGACTTCTTGATCCTCGCCAACATCGGCTTCGCGCTCACGCTGCTGATGCTGACGTTCTACATGCACCGGCCGGTGGAGTTCTCGACCTTCCCTTCACTGCTGCTGATCGCAACGCTATTTCGGCTGTCACTGAACGTCGCGGCCACCCGACTGATCCTGACGGACGCTGGCGCGGGTCAAGTGATTGCGGCCGTCGGCTCTTACGTAGTCGCGGGCAACTTCGTCATCGGCCTGATCGTCTTCCTGATCCTCGTGGTCGTTCAGTACGTCGTCGTGACAAACGGCGCGCAGCGGGTGTCCGAGGTGGCCGCGCGCTTCACGCTGGACAGCATGCCCGGCCAGCAGATGAGCATCGATGCCGACCTGAACATGGGCTTCATCGACCAGGCCGAAGCCCAAAGGCGTCGCAAGACACTGGAACGGCAGGCAGCCTTCTACGGCGCCATGGACGGCGCCAGCAAGTTCGTCAAGGGTGACGCCATTGCCGGCATCATCATCCTCCTCATCAACATCGTCGGCGGTCTGGTCATCGGCGTCATGCAGCGCGGAATGGGCTGGAGCGAGGCGCTGCAGACCTTCACGTTGCTCACGGTGGGCGACGGCATCGTCACGCAGATTCCGGCGCTGGTCATCTCGGTCGGCACCGGCATCATCGTGACGCGCTCGGCCTCCGACAGCAACCTCAGCGGCGAAGTCGTCAAGCAACTGACCAGTTTTCCCAAAGCCATCTGGATGGTCGTCGGCGCCCTCGCCGTGCTGCTGACGCTGCCCGGCATTCCCGCATTGCCGGTGCTCGCCGTCGCCACCGTACTGGCCGGACTGGCGCTGGCAGCGGGATGGAGGCGTCGCGAAGGGGACGAGCCAGAAGCCGAGATCGAGGACGAAGACAAGCCCAAGACCGATGACCTGGTGCCCCGCGTGTACCCCGTCGAGGTGCGCATCGGCAGCGCGCTCACGGGCCTTGCGCAAGGCGAGGATTCGATCTTCATGCAGCGTATCGCAGCGCTGCGCAAGCAGTTCGCCCAGGAATTCGGGCTGTTGTTGCCGACAGTGCGCTTCATCAACGAAGCGCGCCTGGCAGCCAATGCGTACGAGTTGGCGATCCACGGCGTCATCTACGGTCGCGGCGAGTTGCATGAGGACAAGCTCCTGGCCATTCATTCCAGCGGCGACACCAAGCACATCAAGGGCATCGAAACGCGCGAGCCTACGTACGGCCTGCCGGCAGTTTGGATTGACGAGGCCGAACGAGAGAAGGCTCGTGCCGCGCGCTACACCCTGGTCGATACGCCCACCGTCTTTGTCACGCACGTCAGCGAGACGCTGCGCCAGCACTGCGCCAACTTGGTCACACGCGCTGAGACGGACCGGTTGCTGAACCGTGTGCGTGAGGCGCAGCCCGGCTTGGTCGAGGAGCTCGTGCCGACCGTACTCGGCGTCGTCGATGTACAGAAAGTCCTGCAGAGCCTGCTGCGCGAGAAGGTCAGCATCCTCCACGTCGAAAGCATCATCGAGACACTGGCAGACGCGGGGCGCGGCACCAAGGATGCATCGCTGCTGACGGAGGCCGTTCGCCAGCGGCTGGGCGCCTCGATCTGCCAGCAACTGATGGGCGAAGCCCAATCCCTGCAAGTGCTGACGCTCGATCCGAGCGTAGAGCAGCGCCTGCGTCTGGGAACGCAGGACGCCACGCCGACGGATCCGCGTTTCGTGGAGCAATTGCTGTCACGGGCCGTGGCACTGTCCGAACAAATGGTCCGCAGCAACCTGCCGCCCGTGCTGCTGTGCGCTCCCGACCTGCGCCGCCATTTGCGCGCGCTCACCGAACGCGCCGTGCCTCACATGCGCATCCTCGCGGTCACCGAGGTGCCCAACCTCATTCCCCTCAAGGCGTTCGGCAGCCTCAGCCTGCCGTCCCAGGAGAAACCTGCATGAATACCCTCGACATCGCCGCTATCGGCCTGCGCCAAGACCTGGATCGGCTCAAGCTGACCAGCCAAAACGTCGCCAACCTCTCCACCACCGGCTACAAGCGCCAGATCGCGGTGCAGAAGCCCTTCGCCGACTTCATGGACGTGGCCGCAGACCTGCAGGTCCAGACGGACAGCAAGGCCGGCAAACTCAACGCGACCGGCCAGACATTGGATGTCGCCCTGCCCGAAGGGCGCTACCTGCTGCTCGAGCTGGACGACGGCAGCCAGGCGTTGAGCCGTCAGGGCAGCATGCAGATCGACGCCCAGGGCCTGCTGCGCACGCTCGGCGGCCACAAGGTGATCGGCTCCCGTGGTCCCATCAGCCTGCGCACCGACCAACGCGGCGAGCTGGAAATCGACGGCCAGGGGCAACTCAAGCAGCAGGGCCAGGTGCTCGACGCACTTCGCCTGATCAATGCCAAGAACCTGCAGTCGCTGGGCGACGGGCTCTACGCCGCGGACAGCAGCCAGTGGGAGAACGAGACGCCTGTCGTTGGCGTGCGTAGCGGCCAGCTGGAGCAATCCAACGTCGTGCCAAGCCAGGAAATGGTGAATCTGATGACCACCACCCGGCACGCCGAAACCATGGTGAAGCTTTTCCAAGCCGCCGACGACATGCAGGCGACCGCCATCCGTCGCCTGGGGGAGAACAACTGAAATGAATGACGCCCTCTACATCGCAGCGACCGGCATGAAGGCCCAGACCTCGCAGCTGGACACGATCGCCAACAACGTCGCGAACGCCAGCACACCGGGCTTCAAGCGAAGCAGCCTGCGCTTCGGCGACCTGGTCAGTACCGGCGCCGCCGCTCAGCAGTCCGGTGACGTCTCCACCGCATCGGCTGGCGTCAAGATCGGCTCGATTCAGCGCTCCTTCACTGCGGGCGAACTGCGCCGCGTCGACGACACGATGTCCATCGCCATCCAAGGCGATGGCTTCATCGAATTGCAGCTGCCCGACGGCAGTCCGGCCTTCACCCGCAGCGCGCGTCTGCAGATCAACGCCGACAGGCTGCTGACAAGTTCCGATGGTCTCGTCCTCCGTCAGCACATCCACGTCCCCACCGATGTACGCAGCGTGAGCATTGCCGAGGACGGCCAGGTCACCGGGCGCGACGACGCTGGTCGCACCACAACTCTCGGCCGCCTGGACGTCGCAGTCTTCGCCAGTCCTTCAGCGCTCACCTCCGTGGGCGAGGGCCTGTGGCGACCTAGCGCCGGATCCGGCGACGCCGTCCTGGCCCCTCCCGGTGAAGCCGGTGCAGGTCGCTTGAAGCAAGGATTCCAGGAAGCCTCGAACGTCCAACTGGTGGAAGAGATGGTGCAGCTGATGGTGGCGCAGCGTGCCTACGAGATGAACGTCAAGGTGATGCAGGCGGCGGACGAGATCGCCGGCATGACCAACAACCTGCGCAAATGAAACGCCTCGCCTTTATGGCTGCCTTCAGCACGGCGTTCAACGCATACGCAAGCGCCGATCCGCTGTGCGAAGTGGCGCGTGCGGAGCTGGAGCGGTATGCGCAAGCCCACGAGATGGAGGTGGAAGTCCGCTGCCGCGCACCCGGCGGCTACCAGCCTCCGGCAGCAGCCACCCTCCAAGCCGCACCCTGGCCCCGAGATCAGGTTCCACGCGGCGGCGCCTTGACCTGGCCCGTCCGCGTCGTGTCGGGAAACGCTCGGCCTTATGTGCGTCAAGTGCCTCTGACCACCGTCTGGACGGCACCAGCCTGGGTGGGCACGCATGCGCTGCAATCGGGCGCTCAGTTGCAGCCTGGAGATATGGAATTGCAATCTCGCCGCTGGCCGGAAGGCCTGGCCGTGCAACCCGGCGATATCGAACACCCACCCACCGGCCGCCTTCGCCAATCTTTGCGGTCTGGCGACATCCTCAGCGTCGCGGCCCTGGTGCCCAACGACATGTTGCAGCGGGGCGATCACGTCACGGCGGTTCTGACCGAGGGTGCCGTTGAGATCCGCCTGCCGGCCCAGTTGCTGGCACCGGCACGCATCGGTGAGCGCGCACGCGTGCAGGCGAACAGCCGTACGGCGGCGCTGGATGGCCGACTGATGGATCCTCAGACGTTCAGGGTGGACAGCGAATGAAAAGACTGAAGAACCTGCTGCCCCTGTCGGTGCTCCTCTGCTCCCACGCCTGGGCAGCCGACGACATCGATTTCGGTACGCAGCCGACGGCCACTGCCGTCCACGAAGCGGCCTCAGCGCCGGTCAGCCCCGTCGCGCCTGCCGGCCCGGCCCCGCGCCCCCGCGCTCACGGCAGCCTCTACTCCGATGCGCAGTTCCAGTCGCTGACCGCCGACAAGCGCCGCTTCCAAGTGGGCGAGGTGCTGACAGTGATGGTCTATGAGGAAGCCTCCGCGAGCACTTCGGCGGATACCGGCTCCAACCGCGACTCCAACGTGGGCGTCGGCCTCAGTCTCCCCAGTCGCACCAAGAACGCCGCCATTGCCGTCAACAACGACTACAACGGCGCCGGCCGCACGCAGCGAGCCGGCCGTGTGCTCGCGCAGATCACCGTGCTGGTCCGCGAGGTGCTGCCCAACGGCGACCTGCGCGTGGCCGGTGAGCAACTGCTCGAGATCAATGGCGAGAAGCAGACCATCCGCGCCGAAGGGCGTGTGCGGCCACGCGACGTGACTGAACAGAACGCGGTGCTGTCCAGCCGCATGGCCGAAGCCAAGCTGGCTTTCGTGGGCGATGGCGTCCTGGGCGACCTGCAACGCCCGCGCTGGTGGCAGCGCCTGCTTAGCTTGTTCGGGATCTGAGATGCGAGTCCTGCTTACCGTCTTTCTACTGACCTGCAGCCTGCTGACCCAGGCCCAGTCCGTGCGCCTCAAGGATCTGGCCCGCGTCAGCTCCCAGCGCGAGAACGCCCTGGTCGGCTACGGCGTGGTCACCGGCCTGTCCGGTTCGGGTGACAGCGCCCGAAGCAAGGCCACGCGAGTCACGCTTTCAAACCTGCTCAACCGATTCGACCTGGCAATCGCCTCGGACGACATCACCAGCCGCAACGTCGCCGTCGTGATGATCACGGCCAGCCTACCGGCCTACGCGCGCCCCGGCGACCATGTGGACGTCAACGTCGGCTCGGTCGGTGACGCGCGCAGCCTGGAAGGCGGGACATTGTTGATGGCCCCTCTCAAGGGCGCCGACGGTCGCGTCTACGTGCTGGCCCAAGGTGCGCTCACCGTCGGAGGTTTCCGCCACGATGCCCAGGGCAACCAGGTTCAGAAGAACCATCCGACGGCCGGCTTGGTCAGTGGCGGGGGCACGGTCGAGGCCGCACTCGACGAAGTCGCCGACGCCCAGCCAGTGCTTTCGCTGGTCCTGAACCAGGCGGATTTCGGCACTGCCGGCCGCATGGCGGACCGCATCAACGAAAGCTTCGGTGCCGAAGTGGCCGAGGTGCGCGATGCCGGCGCCATTGATGTGCAGGTACCGCGGGCCTATCGCACCAAGGTCCCTGCCTTCGTGCGCCAGGTCGAGGGGCTGTCGGTGGAACCCGACCACCGGGCGCGAGTCGTGATCAACGAGCGCACCGGCACGCTCGTGGCGGGCGGCGACGTCCGCATCTCGCCTGTAGCCGTCGTCGTCGGCGAGACCAAGGTGACGGTGACCGCCGAGACCGCCGTGTCTCAGCCAGTGCTGCTTCGCTCACCCGGCTCCGGCGTTCGCACCGAGGTCTACACCAACAGCCAGCTGCGCGTTCAAGAGCCGGCCACGCCCAAGTTCGTGCCGGCAGGTCCGACCCGCGTGACCGACCTCGTGCAGTTGCTCGCCAAGGGCAAGACGCCCCCGCGCGACATGATTTCCATCCTCCAGGCGATCAAGGCTGCAGGTGCCCTGCACGCCGAGCTGATCGTCCAGTAATCCAGGGAGAGCGACAAATGAACTTCATCGACCCCGCCACGCTGCAACTCGTCAGCCGCGCACTCGACGCAGGCGCCATGCGCCATCAAGCCATTGCGCAGAACATCGCCAACGCCAATGTGGCGGGAGCGCAGGCACTGCGCGTGCAATTCGAGGAGCTGATGGGCAACCTGCCCGCCGAAGTGGCATCCGGCCAGGGCTTCAAGGCTGAAGACGTGCCCACGCCCCAGCTCATGACCGAGTCGGCGAGTCATCCGATCGCACTCGACGAGGAAATGGCCGCACTCTCCAGCAACAGCTTGCAGTACCAGGCTCTGCTGAAGGCCATGGGGCGGCAGCTGAGCATCCTCTCCGTTGCCGTGCAGGAAGGTCGTCGCTGATGGACTACCGCGCCGTCTTTCAGATTGCCGCTGCCGGCATGGACCTCGAGAAGCGCCGCGTGGACGTCGCCGCGCTCAACCTCGCCAACATGCACTCCAGCGTTCCCGCCGGCCAAGCGCCCTACGCCGCCCAAAAGGTGGTGGCACAGCCCCTGCAAGTGAACTTCAGCCGTGCCATGGGTTTGGCCGAACCCGCCCTGCTGCCCCGCGAAGTCAAGCTAGTGGCCGCCGACCTGGCGCCGAGGCTCGTGCATGACCCAGGTCATCCCCACGCCAACGCCCAGGGCTTCGTCGCGTATGCCGCCGTCGATCAGGCCACCGAAATGGTCAGCGTCAGCACTGCGCTGCGTGCCTATGAAGCGAACGTGGCCGTGGCAAGCACGGCTCGCGCGATGGCGGCCAAGGCCCTCGATCTGGGAGGCCAGTGATGAATCCGTTCTCGATTGACGCCATCGGCGCTGTGGGTGCCGCGCAACCGCTGACCTTGCAAGCCGCCACTCCCACCGCAAGCAATGCCGCACCGGGCTTCGCCAATTGGGTGGAACAGGAGGTGTCCAGCCTCAACACCCAATTGGTGACGGCCGAGCAAGGCATCCAGAAGCTGGCAACCGGTACCGCCGAAAACCTTCACGAGGTCATGCTGCAGCTGGAGCAGGCGCGGTTGGCGATGCAGGTGGCGTCACAAGTGAGATCCAAAGTGTTGGAGGCGTATCAGGATGTGATGCGCATGCAGGTTTAAGTGATGGAAGACAAACAAGGTTTCTTCGACGGTTGGTCGATGCAAAAGAAGGCGGGCTTCGGTGTCGGTCTCGTGGCCATCCTCGCCGCCGTGCTGCTGCTCGCCTGGTGGGCTCAACGCACGCCCAAGGCCGTGCTTTTCAGCGATCTCGCCGAGCGGGACGCGGCCGTGATCACCGCCGAGCTCGACAAGCTCAAGCAGCCCTACAGCATCAGCGAGGACGGCCGTGCCATTCTGGTTGGCGCCGACAACGTGCATCGCACCCGCATGGCCCTGATGGGCAAGCAGTTGCCCTTGCACGGGGCCGTAGGGTTCGAGCTGTTCAACAACGCGGACTTCGGCGTCAGTGACTTCGTGCAGAAGGTCAATTACCAGCGTGCTCTGCAGGGCGAACTGACGCGCACCATTCTCGCCATCGACCAAGTGCAGGACGCGCGCGTCCATCTGGCGCTGCCGGACCAAACGCTGTTCCGCAAGGATGGCCCCAAGGCCAAGGCTTCGGTCACCGTATCGCTCAAGGGCGGCCAGTCGCTGAACGCCGAGCAGGTGGCCGGCATCCAGCGACTGCTCGCTGCCTCGGTGCCTGAGATCAAGGCCGAGGACGTCACCGTGCTCGACCAGCACGGCGTGGTGCTGTCGCGCGCCGGCGGCGAGGATGCAGCCCTGGCAGGCGGCCAGCTCGATGCCCGGCAAAACCTGGAGGGTCATCTGACTCGCAAGGCCACCCGCCTGCTGGACCAGATGTTCAAACCCGGCGAAGCCATGGTCGCCATCGACGTCGTACTGAACCACGACCAGTCGCGCGTCACGACGGAAGAAGTGCTGGGCACCCCGCAAGCTGAGCGTGGCAGCCACCCGGCAGGCACCATCACCCGCGAGCGCACCATCACCAAGGAGCCGCCCAGCGACGCAAACGGTGCCAGCACCGCCGCCCAGGTCCTGACACAGGAAACCGACTACCAGACCGGCAAGCGCGTCGCTCAGACGGTGTCGCAGGGCGGTCAAATCGCTCACCTGAACGTTGCCGTGGTCGTGAAACGACCGCTGGGCGAAGCCGAACTGGCTCGCGTGCGACAGCTCGTGGCCACCGCAGTCGGCCTGCAGCCGTCGCGCGGTGACGTGGTGACCGTGCATTCCATGGCCGACCTGGGCTCAGCCATGACACCCACGCCGTCGGCTTCCGTGCCAATGCCCTCGGTCACCCCGCCGGCAATCAGGCCGGCAGCGACCGCCTTGCCCGTCGAAGAGCACTCCTCGGCGGTCGTCGCCAAGGTGCTCGCCGTGCTGTTGGCACTCACCGCCCTGGTGATCGGGGTTCTGTGGTGGACGCGCCGGCAGCCGCCAACACCCACGCCGGCGCCGCTGGAGCCTCGCGAGCGAGAGGCCTTGCTGGCCAAGGTCCAGCAGTGGTTGGAGCCACAGGCGTGAGCCCTGATCTGGACACATCGAGCGGACTGCGTCGCGCAGCCCTCGCCCTCCATGCACTGAGTGCAGAGGATCGCGCGTGGTTGCTGCAGCGCCTGTCCCCGGCTCAGCGAGAGGCGCTGGACGCGCTGCTCGTGGAGTTGAAGGAGCTCGGCATTCCGCCCGATCAAGGCGTCATCCGCGCCGCGCTCAGTCAACCGGCCGCATCGTCGGTTTTCTCTGAGGAAGAGGCTCGGGGGCTCTGCCTGGCGCTGGAGCGCGAGCCCCCTGCCCTGCAAAGCCTGCTGTTGGCCTCGTTGGGAGCCACCGAGCGCGCCAACGTGCTCACGCACAGGCAGGCGCAGCTGCAGGCGTTGCCCAGCGCCGTCGCCGCACCCGATTGGACGCCGACGTTGCGACAGGCGCTGCTTGAAAGCTGGCGGGAAGTCGCCGCAGGAAACGCTGCATGAACATCCTCAAAGCCACCCACGTCGCCAACGCCGACCAGCCTCGCGTGCTGCTCGGGGGCGCGCCTGTGCAGATGGCGCCCGAAGCGCCGCGCGAGCCCGGACGTTGGATCAGCGAGGCCGAGCTGCAAGCCCTGGCAGAACGCTGCCTTGCCCAAGGCCGGGAAGAAGGTGCGGCGCTCGAGCGAAAGAAGGCCGAAGCCACCGCGCGGGAAGACGCTCAGCGTCAGGCCAAAGCACAGCTGGAGACCGAGCTCGAGGCCTTCCGGCAAAAACAGGCCCGGGAGAACTCCGAGAAATGGCGTGGCTTAGCCGTCGCCCTGGCGCAGCAGGCCCAGAGTCTGCGCGATCAGTTGCAGGCCGAACTCACGGAATGGACCTTCGTGGCAGTCTGCCGACTGCTGGGCCAGCAGTCGCGCGAGTTGGTGACCGCTGCCGTGTTGCAGGTGCTCGCCGACGCCAAGCTGCACGAGCCACTGACCGTCCTGCTTCACGCCAAGGATCTGGCCGCCTTGGACGTTCATGACGACGTCTGGCCGGCGCACGTAAAACTGGCGGCGGACGAGCGCATCCAGCTCGGCGGCTGCCTCGTGCAGTCGGCTCACCAGACCCTCGACGCCCGCCTCGAGGTCCAACTCGAATTGCTGCGCGAGTTGCTCGACACCGCGCGCCTCGCAGGCCAGGCGAACTGACCATGTCGTCGTGGCCTCAATCTCTCAGCCAGCTGCGCCTGTACAGGCGCATCGGCCGGGTCACGCGCGTGACCGATCTCGGCGTGGAGTCGGTCGGCCCAGCCGTCGCCCTGGGTGAGGTGTGCGAGTTGCGCACACCGGAGGGCGAACACATCGAGGCTGAAGTGGTCGCCATCCATGACGAGCGGGTGATGCTGATGCCCTATGGCCATTGCAAGGGGCTGACCGTCGGCGCCGAGGTGCTGGCGCTGGACGTGCAGCCCAGCGTCACCGTCGGTACTGGCCTTCTGGGGCAAGTGGTTGATGCATTCGCGCGGCCACTTGATGGCACGGCGCTGCGTGGAGCGCAGCGCGACATGCCGCTGCATCCCGACCCGATCAACCCCATGAGCCGCACGCCCATTCGCGAGTCGCTGGAGACGGGCATCCGCACCATCGATGCGCTACTTCCTCTCGGTCGGGGGCAGCGACTCGGCATCTTTGCAGGCAGCGGCGTCGGCAAGAGTTCGCTGCTGGGCATGCTGGCGCGCAACATGACCGCCGATGTCGCCGTCATCGCCTTGATCGGCGAGCGGGGCCGCGAGGTTCAGGAGTTCCTGGAAAAGCGCCTCAGCGCGGAAGCCCGCGCCCGCACCATCGTCGTGGTCGCGACCGCGGAACAACCGGCCGTGGTGCGAGCCCGCGCTGCCTACGCCGCCACCAGCATCGCCGAGTACTTCCGCGATGAAGGTCGTCAGGTGCTCTTGATGATGGACTCGGTCACTCGATTTGCCATGGCGAGGCGAGAAATCGACTTGGCCGCGGGCCAGCCGCCGACGGCTCGCGGCTACACGCCATCCGTTTTCTCGGCCATTCCCGCGCTTTGCGAGCGCTGCGGCGGGCTGGACGGAACGGGATCCATCACCGCGCTCTACACCGTGCTCGTGGAAGGCGACGACGTCAACGAACCGGTGGCCGACGCCCTGCGCGCGACGCTGGACGGCCACATCGTGCTCAGCCGCGACCTTGCCAACGAATCGCACTACCCCGCCATCGATGTGCTGCAGAGCGTGAGCCGTCTGGATAGCGACCTGCTGGCGCCGCAGGATCTGACGCTCGCCCAGCAACTGCGTGGCCTACTCGCGGTACACAAGCGCCAGCACGAAATGGTCGACATGGGCCTCTACAAGGCCGGCAGCAATGCCAAGCTGGACCATGCCCTGGCCAACTGGGAGCGCATCTCGGGTTTCCTGCGCCAGCGGCCGGATGACCGTTCGGTGCGAGCCCAGACCCGAAGCTCGCTGGAACGGGCTCTTGCCAAAGGAGACGGGACCTCATGAAGCCACGCAAGACCTGGCTCCACACCGCGGTGCGTGCCTATGAAGCGCAGAAGTTGACGCATCAGCAGGGGACTGCGCGTGCGCGTGAGGCACTTGAAGAAGCCTCCGAACACCAGGAACACGCGAGCCATGCATTGAGCAGTCTGTCAGCCGCCTGGGTGAAACAGCGCAGCACAGCCCGACTGGACCCAGACCTCGACTCGGCCTACCAGCGCTTTCATGGGCATCTGGAGCAGCGCGCCACCTCAACGGCGCAAGCACAGCAGCAAGCGCAAAACGCGTTTGACGCCGCTACGGCTCAGCTCAAAACCAGCCACTCCACCCATCACATGCTCAAGCGAGTGACGGAGCGCGCGGCTTCGCGCCACGCCCACGAGGCCCGTGGCCGCGAACACCAGGCCATGGCTGAGGCCTGGTTGCTAGGACAACTTGCAAAGGATGAACGGACATGACATTCGTGCAAAGCAGTAAACCTTCAGCGGTTAGCCGGCCCGATGAAGGTGCGGCGCTCCAGCGCCGCTTGATGCAGGACCTGGAGCGGCAGTGGCTCGACAACTGGACAGTCGCCGACCAACTGCAGGCGCAGGCTGCTCCCACACCTGAAGAACAGCCGCAGACCGATTCCCATGACCTGACGAAGAGTCTTCCTCTCGACCAGACAGGGAATTCCGTAGGCCCGCAGAGCGCGCGCGCGACGACCCAACCGGCTCGATTAAACGCTGCCGAGACATCTCGCAGCGATTCGAGCGCGAGGATGAATGCCGCACTCATGGCAGGGCATGAAATGGCAGCCGTCCGCGCTCCTGAAGGCAAGGTCGCGGCACCCTCCGGGTCACCAAGACCCATGGAAGGTGCAGTTCCCGCTGGCCTCGCCGGCTCTCGAGGTGAGGTCGGGGCGGCAACGGCGGGCAGCGACTTGGCGGCCTATCAGCAGGTCGCCGGCGCTGCCCTTGTCCAGATGGCGAATGGCTTCCTCCCTCAATCGCCAGTGGCTGGCGCGGCCGAAGCAGTAGCAGATTCCGACGACCGAATCGCCGCGATGCAGACCGCCACAGCCTCCGCGCCGACCGGCGCCAAGTCGCCGACCCTGGGTCTGATGCCCGGTATGCCGCAGACGGCACCGGGTTCCGAAACGCACAGAAAGAACGCCGCATCGACTTCGCGCCAAAACGCCAAGGCGCCGCAGGAGGATGCGAATACTGGCCCTCGCCGGTTGATGCTCCGCGAAACCGACGACCAATCCGTGCTCGCCTCGGTGCGCGACGCGGAACTGAGCAGTTCGCAGTCGCGCCTCGCCGCAGACGGCCTGGCCCGCGCCTTGATGGAAGCGGGCTACGCCCGCGTGCAGGTCGTGGTCAACGGCCAGAAGCATCGCAACGCACGCAATGAGGCTGGCACGGCGACGACCTCCCATTCGACGCCAAACGGCCAGACCCAATCCACCCCTACACCTTCGCAGGAGCGCCCCCATGGCCGTTGATGCCGCCACCGCAGCCGCCCAGATCGGCATTCAGGACTTCCTGAAGATCCTCGTCGCCCAGTTGGGCAATCAGGATCCGCTCAAGCCCATGGACAACCAGGAATTCGTGAGTCAACTGGCCCAGTTCACGTCGCTGCAGCAAACGCAGGAAATGAACGACAAGCTCGGCTCACTGCTGACGGCGCAGGCGTCCATGCACTCCGTGGGATTGCTCGGCAAGACTGTCGACGTTTCAGCGGAAACGGGCAATTCCAGCGGCACGGTGACTGCGCTTTCGTTCACCTCCGGTGAACCTCGCCTGACCATCAAGATTCCCAGCACCGGGGCTTTCGTCACCGACATCTCGCTGGCCAACGTCACGGCCGTCAAATAAACGACTTCACAGGGACCACCATGCTCGACTCCATCTTCATCGGTACCAGCGGCCTGCAGACGTTCTCCGAAGGCCTGAAGGTCATCAGCAACAACATCGCCAACCTCAACACACCCGGCTTCAAGTCCAGCAGCTCCGTGTTCGCGAACCTGTACTACGCCGATCCCGGCGACGGCAGTGGTCAGAACGCCGACGGCAACACCCACTTCGGCGGCGGTGTGAGCTTGGGCCAGACCGCGGTGAACTTCCACGTCGGCGAGCTGCGTCAAACCGGCAACCCGCTCGATCTCAACATCGCCGGCGAGGGCTTTTTCATCGTCAGGGACAAGGGCACCGGCGAACCCCACTACACGCGGGCAGGACAGTTCGAGTTCAACAAGGACGGCGACCTAGTGGTGCGCGGCACGGAAAACCAGGTTGTCGGACTGGATACCGGCGGTGCCCAAGTACCCATTGGACTGAACGGTCTTCGCATCAACCCCTCAAAGGTCACGACCACGGTGACCTTGTCCGGCAATCTATCGTCGGATCTCTTCACCAACACCACTACCAACAAATTCGACATCGCCAGCGTCAAGGTGATTGATTCGCTCGGCGGTGAGCATGCCCTGAAGCTGACTTTCACGCCCAAGACCGCCACGAACGACACCTTCGTCGTCAAAGTACTGGATGGGACGACGGAAGTCGGCAGCGGCGAAATCAAGTTCAGCGCTGGCGGTCAGATCATGCCGGGGTTCGACTTCGTCAATTTCAGCTACGGCCCCCGGGGCGCATCCACCAGCAACATCAAGCTCGACTTCTCCAATAACGTGACCGACTTCAACATGGGCTCCACCTCGAGCCTCGCCGTCGGCAAGGTGGACGGATACGGCGTCGGATCGCTCAACAACGTCAGCTTCGAGGCGGACGGCACCATGACGCTGTCCTACTCGAACGGCCAGAAGACCACCGGCCCCAAGGTGGCCCTCGCCCGCTTCGACGCCAACAGCCAGTTGCATCCCGAGAGCGCAGGTAGCTTCACCTACGCCTCGCGCCAAGGCATCCACGTCGGCGTCGCGAACCAGGGTGGCTACGGCAGCATTGGCTCCAACCAGATCGAAGGTTCGAACGTCGACCTCGCGACGGAGTTCTCCGACCTCATCGTGGCGCAGCGCGGCTATCAGGCCTCATCGCGCATCGTCTCGACGGCCAACGAGCTGCTGCAGGACCTCTTCGACATGAAGGGCCACCGTTGAGCACCGTGCAAGGCATCCTGTGGCTGCCGGAGTCACTGTGCGAACAGTTGGCGGCCGAGCTGCAGGAGCTGTTCACCGCCTGGACCCAGGCCTGGGGCTTGCCGGCGACCGGTCCAGTGCGAGCGCGACGTGTGTCGGCGGGAGAGTCGGCACTGTCGCCGGATGCGATCGACCTCCTCGCGCCGCCTTCGGCTGCCTGGCGAGGCGCGCTGGCCCAGGCCGTATTCAATAACCGCATCGACTCGCCTGTGGTCGAGGGCGTCGTACGCAGGATGAGTGAGCGCCTGCAGGAACCGCTGCGGAATTCCTTCGCGCCGCAGAGCACCATTGCGGACGGCGCTTCACAGCCATGCCCCGGCCATCGAGGCATCGCGGTGACTGTCGAGATGCTTGGCAAGCACTGCGGCGTCTTCCTGTCGAACGACCAATTGATCCAGACCGGCCGGCTGCGCCGTCCCGCGTCGCCCCCGCTGTCCACCATGAATCTCGAGGCCGTCACGGCATCGCTTCCGGTCCACCTGGTGGCCGAGCTGGGTCACACCAGCCTGAACGTCAACGATCTCCTGCAACTCGCGCCGGGGGACGTGCTGGTTCTGAACGAAGAACTGGCCGCACCGCTACGCCTCGTGTCACCCGGCAGCGCCCTAGCGTTGACTGCCCATCTCGGTGCTTCGCGCGACTCGACCCAGCGTGCCGTGCGCTGGGCGACTCCTTCTTGATTCATTTGCCATGTCCGTCCAATCCGTCGAACTTCCTCCCCTGAACGACCAGCCGGGCTCGCGATCTGCCGCACCCGCCCAGCGCTTGGCCGCGCTGGCTGGCGTCAAGACCGAGCTGACCGTCATCGCCGGCCGCGCCGTCAGCCAGGTCGGCGACATCCTGGCGCTCAAGGAAGGTGCCGTCCTCACGCTGGATGCGGCACTGAACGCGCCCTTCGACGTGATGCTCGGCGATACCCTGATCGCACGCGGCGAGCTCGTCGCGGTCGGTGACCAGTTCGGCATTCGCATCACCCAGGTGGCGGCGGCCGACACGCCCGGCGGGGAGGCCTGATGAACCCGCCTGCCACGACTGCCAGCGCCGCGGCCCTGCCCTTCAAGCAGGTCGATGACGAAGCGATGCCCAGCGGTGCCCAGTGGGGTGTCACGCTGATGCTGTGCATCGCCTTGCTCGCCGTGCTGGTGCTGGTGTTGAAGCGACGTGGCGGCAACCCGCCCTGGCGCAAGGAGGCCGGCATGGTCGAAGTGCTGGAGCGCAAGGCGCTCACCGCCCAGACTCAGTTGGTGGTAGCGCGGTACGACGGCCGGCGCTTGCTGCTCAGCGTCGGGCCAGCGGGTACCCAATGTCTACGCGACGACGCCGAAGGAGAGCGGGCGTGAAGCTGCTTCGCTGGTTGACGCTGCTGGCCTTGCTGCTGGGAGTCTCGGCCTGGTCCGCCCCAGCCACGCCCATGAGCCTGGTCGAGCAGAGCGCACAGTCGCCCGAAATGGCGTCGGCACTGCGGATTTTCCTTGGACTCACCGCCCTCAGCTTCATCCCGGCGGCATTGATCTGCATGACCTGCTTCGTGCGCATCGTCGTCGTGCTGTCCATGCTGCGTCATGCCATCGGCCTGATGGAATCGCCGCCCAACGTGGTCATCGTGACGCTGGCGCTCTTCCTGACGCTGTTCTCGATGCAGCCCGTGCTGCAGAAGCTCAACGACGACGCGATACAGCCCTATCTGAGCGGCCGAACCAAGATGGCGGTGGCTGCCGAGAAAGGCATCGAGCCTCTGAAGGAGTTCATGATCCGCCAGACCCGGGAACAGGATCTGGGGCTGATGATTGAGCTGGCCAACGCCCCGCGCCCGCAAAGCCTGGCCGACGTCAGCATGCTCCACCTCATCCCGGCCTTCATGCTGTCGGAGCTGCGCACGGCCTTCCAGGTCGGCTTCATCATCTTCCTGCCCTTCCTGCTGATCGACCTAATCGTCGCCAGCGTGCTGATGGCGCTCGGGATGATGATGGTGCCGCCGTCCACGGTCTCCGTGCCGCTCAAGCTGTTGCTGTTCGTGCTGATCGATGGCTGGAACATCGTCACCCGATCTCTCCTCGGCACCATCCACTGACCCGCACTCGAGATGGGCGAACCGCCAGTCGCCTACGGTGCGGGCCAGCTTGGTGGACAGCTATGCGCCGCTCGTGCGGCGCCTGGCCGCGCGCGTCTACTCGCGCAGGGTCGGTACCGAACTGGAGTTCGCCGACCTGGTCCAGCTCGGCATGGTAGGCCTGCTTGAGGCGATCGACCGCTACACGCCGGCGCGCGGCGTCCGCTTCGAGGCCTACGCGGCAATCCGCATCGAAGGCGCCATCCTCAATGGCCTACCGAGCTACAGCGAGCTGCAGCGCCTGCTGGCTTTCCGCCGCAGCCAAGAGAGCGAACGAGCGGAGTCGCTCACGCTGGAATCCGAGCCGGAGAGTTCGTCACTTGATCGCCTGGCCGACCTCGCGATCGGACTATCCCTCGGCTTCATCCTCGAAGAAGCGGGAAACGACACCGCGGAGGAGCCGGCGGCACCGGACAACGCCTACGCACGTATCGAACTCAAGCAGATGCGCCGGCAACTCGCCGAACTGACCGAGCGCCTGCCGGAAGCGGAGCGCAACGTGATCCACAGGCACTATTTTCAACAGCAAGCCTTCGAAGACATCGCGCTCGGCATGGGCCTGACCAAGGGCCGGATCTCTCAAATCCACCACACAGCGCTCCGACGCCTGCGTCAACGCTTGCACGAGCTCAAGGCACTCTAGGGGCCGGAGCGATCGACTCGCGGACCGCAGCTCGGCCATCCTTTGCGGGCCAGAGATATAAGCTGGATGCGTTTGAACACAAAGCGCGAGCCCACACCCAGACTTGTCCCCAACTACACCGGCGCCGATTTCCTTTAGAGAAGCCGCGGCACCGCCAGCATTGCCAACTCCAGGATGCCCGAGGCGATGTCGTAGCGCCTCGGTGCTTTATCTGCGACGGTCCACCCGTCCTTTTAAAAAGACCCCTTGAGGTCGTCAAGCTCGCTCCGCAGACCTCGCCGACATTCGATACCACCCTTTGGTCGAGTACCAATCGCGACGTATTGCGGGCGATTGCTGGTAGTCACCCCAGCCCCGTCAATTTCGGCGCCCAGCGTTTCCGCATTGCCAAATAGTGACGTCCGGATTCCTTTGGACGCCTACTCAGTCGGACAGTCTGGATTTCGTGATGTCGCCGGTTTCGTGGCTTGCGACACGCCGGACACCGTCACCCGAGGCAACTGCTCAATGCTCATGTACGCCTCCGGGCGCGCCGCACGTTCAGCAGCGTTGAGCATCGTGCGGTTGTTCGCAAGCTCACGGGCGGCCATGAGGTTGTCGCTCTCCACGTCAGAGGCATTGCGATAGCCGTATGCCATCGCAGGCCTGAAGGCGTCGCTCTCGACGTCCGACCCGTTGCGGTAGCCGTAGGCACTCGCCGGGTTGAAGTTGTCGCTCTCGATATCGGAGCCGTTGCGAATCGGCCGACGACCACGGTCCCTGGCCCTGCGTCTGGCCTGCAAAGCTCTCGCCGAATGCATTGCCAAAGGCATTCAAGTGGGATACGCCTACCGACTGTGTCAAACAGCCAAATTGACGCTATAGCGGACGCGCTATCAAGTAGTGTTCCAACTCTTCCTGAGATATCCCCGGTGCGCCACGCCCGAGCCAAGCCTCGAACTCGGCGGGATACGAAAAATGAAGATATTTTCCTTCCTGAACAAAACTCTGCTCAGCGCCATATTTGGACAAAAAATCGAGGTGCATGCGCGCATATCGCCACGCCTCTTCATCCTCCGCTGACATGTCTGGAAGCGACACAATCGGGATATTGAATTCCGAAACCCTGACAACAAGCTCATACAAGTCAGAATATCGACCGGAGGAAATTATTCTTCGAATCAAATCAATACTCGCAGATTGGTTTTGACTCATGGTCGCGCCCCCACAATAACTTTGTTGACAGGGTCAAAAGAAATGTTGCTGTATCCGAGCTTTACACGAATTGCAGCCGCGGGAGTCCTCAAAGCCGCATCCATGGGCGACACTCCTTGGGCGACAAGTTTATTATAAATATCGAGATTACTCGAGCCCAACTCTCCAGTAATGGATTTGACATTTTCCGGCCCATAATGTTCGACGGCCCGCGAAATTAACTCCGTTCCTATTCCGCTCCTTCGATTTTCGGCATAGACCTTAGAGATATAAAGGTCGCCGCTCATTGTATCGAACGTTCCGTGGATGAATTGATAGGCACCATTTGAATTGGCTCGACTAGGGACCGTGATGCGACCATTTAGAATAAATTCGTTCGAGAATATGCGATAGGTAGGTCTACTGCCAGCCATTCCTGTCTCGACGCTGAAACTCAACGGCGCCGTTTGATTTCGATAGGGAACAAAATCCGGCCCTCCAGCGGGCGTCCGCGTTCGAGATGCCAACCGGTTCGCTGTAGCCCTCCCACTTGGTGCCCAGAAGCCCTCAATCGGCGCCATGGCGTCGGCGGCGCTCGATGCCGCAACAACATCCCTCGTCGCCAGGTACATGGCTGCTGACACAGGGCCACTAATGGACCCCTCTCCCTGAGCCTTCAGGAAATTCTGCAACCCTTCCGTCTGAGCCGCTTCGGCACGAGCCGCTGCGTCCATTTCAGGCGTGATGGCAGACATCTGCGGCCCACTGTCGATGCGAGCCTGGTACTCCGCCATGTCTTGGGCAACTCGCGCCTCGCTGGCTTCTCGGAAGCTCCACACAGGCTCCGATTGCTGAGCCCACGCCTCCCGCGCACGAGTCGCCTCCGACTTGCCCGTGACGACTACCCGTGGAAGCTGCTCAAGCGGGATTTCTTCCCAGCTTTTCCCGCCCGGCTTGTCTCGCCACAACACCGGCGTGCTCAAGCCATAGCCATCACTTCGCTGCCATCCCCCAGGGTAGACCCCGTCCTTGAATCTCACGCCTGGCTTGTTGGCTAGGCCAGTTGGCACCTGGCCATCATCTCCCGCATAGCCGTAGTCTGACGATAAGCCGCCGCCTGCTGCGCTCAGGTCTAGGCGTGGCAGGTTCCGGTCGATATCAATTGGAGCCAAGTCAGGTAGCTTTCCAATGTCGATGCGCTCCATGCGCTCGACACCAGGGCCGGTGTCCTGCAGCGTCTTGTAGCTCGGCTCCGAAAGGCTCTCCCCAATTGCATTGCCAAACCCACTCGCTCCAACACCACGCCAGTCCAGGTTTTGGAGAATGCCAATTGTCGTACCGAGACCGATGCTGGCGTCGTCGACCTGCGCCTGCAGTACTTTCATCACATCCCGCCACGCCTGACGAGCCTCCTGCTTGAGGGTGTATTCCGTTTGCGCCCGCGGAGACAGATCCTCGTACCTGGTGTCGTATGCGGTGTACTGACTGGAGATGTCGGCCACATAGCCATACCGATCCTGCCAGGCGTTGTAGCCAGGACGAGTCTGGGACATGTAGTTGGAATACTGGACCCATAAGGGCGCATTGGCCCACGGCGACGTCGGATTGAGCTTTCGCCAGTCGGTCCAACTGCTCAAGGGGAAATCGCGTCCGCTCTTGGCGATTTCCTCCTTCGAGTAGGCCCCGGGATCGAAGATCTTGGGCATGTTCGGATCGGTACGCCCGATCGCCTCACCGGCGCTGTACGGCCTCCAGGTCGTGCTGTTGTTGTGGATGTTGCTGACCTTGTTCGGGATCAGCAGCACACGACCCGCCTTCAAGGCGCTGTCGGTCAGCAGGCCGTTGGCCTCTGCGATGAGATACCACATGGAACTGTCACCCCACAGCGCCTGGGCGATGGAGCGCAGCGTCTCGCCGTCTCGCCGCACGGTGTAGCTGCTGGCGGCGGAGCCGGGATAGCTGTCGTTGATCGGCTCGTAGTTCTGATCGAAGTCTGCCGTGCGCACGCCAGGCCGCATGTAGCGCTCGCGACGAGCATCCGGACTTTCCGCCTTGCCGTTGCGAGCCAGCTGCTCGGCATAGCTGATCCGGACCTTGTCTTCCGGGCTGTTGCCCACGTCCCCGATGCGGTGGCCGTCAGCGTAGTAGTAATAGTGGTTGGTGTTGCTGTTGGTATTGCCGTTGCTGCTGTAGGAGCGCTTGATGACTTGCCCGTCGGCGTCGATGCGGTAAGTCTTGGTGATGCCGGTGGTCTCGTCGGCATGCGACAGGATGCTGCCGTCACCGTAGTAGTTGAGGGTTGCCTTCGTGACCTGATTCCCCTGAGTCCTCGTGATGACGGACTGCTTCGCCTCGTCGAAGTACTTGTAGGCGTAGGTGGTGGTGGTCACCGACGCGCTGCCCGCCATTACCGCGGGCGTCTGCGTCACGCTGGACAGCGCCCCCGCGCCACTGGCGCCTCCGTCGACATCGACGACGGGGTTGCCGCCAACCGGGATGGCGGCGTAGTAGGAGTAGGCAAGGTTGTAATCCTTGCTCGTGTCCGTGCTGAGCGTGTCACCGTCCACGCTCTGGCTCGAGAGTCGGTTGTCTTTGTCGTAGACGGTGGTCGTGGCGGTGTGATTGACCAGATCGGCCATCACTTGCGTGCGTCCCAGCACATCCAGTACACGCGTGGCGATCAGCCGAGCGGTTCCGTCGATCGTCTGCGTCGTCGTCTGCAAGTAGCCGTCCTTGCTGTAGCCGTAGACCTCGTGGACGAGTCGGGCGCTGCCACCGCTGGTGTCCGTGTAGTCGGCGACGGTGCGCTGGCTGTTCTTGTCGTAGCCCAGGGCAATGCCTTCTGAGCCGGCGACGACCGAGATGCTCGTGTCGAGAATGCTGGTCGCCCGCCTGGCTTTGGCCACACGGCTGCGGTTGAATTCGTCGTCGCCCTGTCGGACTGCCTCGGTGCTGTTGAGCTGCCCCTTGGAGAAGGTGAAGCGGTTCAGCTTGTCGTAGGCGTACCAGTAGGTCTGCCGGTCCACGAAGCCGCCTAAGCCGTCCGAATAGATGGCGTCGACCAAGCGGCGGTTGCCGTTGGCGTCGAATTCGTAGCTGATGTTGAAGCGCCCCATCGCACCGGACGCGGTCAGGTCCTTCACGCGCGTGATGCGGTTGAGTTCGTCGTAAGTGATCTGGCTGGTGTACGTGTCCTCGGCCGTCTGGGTGGTATCCATCTGGCCGGAGATGTTGAGCAAGTAGTTGGACTCGGTGATGCGGTTGCCGGCGTCGTCATAGACATACTGCGCACCGATTCCCGCCGTCCTGTTTGCCACTGAGCTCACGTATCCGTTGGCGTAGTAGGTGTACTCCACCAAGCTTTGACCGGCCGCAGACATCAACTGCCCTGCGCGGTTGTAGCTGTACGCGGTCCATTGACCCAGGATGTTGCTGTGCGAGGTCAGGCGGTTGAAGTAGTTGTATTTGTCTTTCAGCGTGCGGCCATCCGACTGCACCGTGGTGACGAAATAGCCACCTGAATCGATACCGCCAAGGCTGGGGTCACTCTGGCCCACGACGAGCAAGGCGTAGGTGTAGCTGGTGACGAAGCCGTTGCCGGACACCGTCTGCACGACGTGCCCCTGGGCGTCATAGTCAGTCCGGGTCTTGATGTTCAGCGCATTGGTCGCAGTGAGACGCTGGCCCAACTCGTCGTAGGTGTAGAAATCGCTGAGATCCGCAGCCACACCCAGCGCGTCCGAGCCACCGGAGGCCAGGCGCTGGACGTTCTTGCGGGTCGCCTGGACCAGTCGGTCACGGGCGTCAAAGCGGCGCTCCGTGATCGCGCCAAGAGCGTCGATCGCCACGACGGCGTTGCCGAAGACGTCGTACTTGTTCTCACGCATGCCGCCGGCAGCCGAACTGAAGACGCTGCCATTCCCGCCGGCCGCGTCGAACTCCTTGAGGACCTGCGCGTCGGCGCCACGGCTGCCTGCGAGATAGCGCACCCGGCTCAGGTTGCCGTTGGCATCCGTCATGGTGGTGTGCCGTCCGAGCAGATCGTAGCCGTAGTCGGTTTCGGGACGCGCGCGATAGCGATATCCGTTCTCGGCGGTGACGAAGGTCTCCGGGTCGATCTTGGCGATCAGTTGACCGAGGGTGTTGTACTTGAGGGTGGTGCGTGCCGCGTCCTTCTGGTCCGCCGTGAGGGCCGTGAGGGCCGGCAGCTTGTTTTGCACCCGGTCCTCATTGAGTGCCGCGAGCATGCGCTGCTCGACACGCTCGTCCCGCTCTTCCGACACTTCGCCAAAGGCGTTGAAGGCCTGGACCCGGCTGACCGTGGTGGTGCCCACCTGGATCAACGTCTGCTGCCTCAACACCTGCGCGGGCAGGTTGTAGTTGGTCATGACGACCTTGCCTTCCTGCCGGATGGCCGTCCCCACCTCATCGATCATGTCGAACGAGTTGGCGTCCAGGGCCCTGAGCGTGTAGAACCTTTCTCCCTCCGTGAAGCCGACGGAGGTCGGGTCGACCTGGAACATCGTGTAGCCGGGCACGTCGCCCGCGGGCGCGGTGTAGGTGCCCGCCACGAGGACCTTCTTGTTGCCGATGGTCACCTCGGCCTTGGGGACGTTGCGGCCGCGGATATAGAGTTTGATGGGGCTCGGCACTCCCTGAGCCTGCGTGCTGAGGTACTGCAGTTCCCCCGAGCTGCTGTACGAGAGCCGCATCGTCGCCACATTGCCGCTGGGGTAGCAGACGTAGCGCACTTCGAGGATGTGCGGCGTCGCGTCGCCATGCTGGAAACTGGCGGGGAAATGAATGCGGGCGGGTTTGCTGCCGCCCGGTGACGTCGGACCGTAGGCGACGGCACCATCGGAGAACGAGCGGCCGTTGGTGGTGTCGGTAACCTGGAACGAGTAGTAGGTGGAGTCGTAGCCGCTTTGCGCGGGCATCGTGATGCCGGCGGGCGCGGTCATCGGGTAGGGAGGCGCGGTAGCCGCAACGAGCGTGCCTTTACCGTCGGCATCCACGTTCAGCGCGCCTCCGTTCGCCCCGAGCGTCCAGCCATAAGAGGAGTACCCGATATCCTCGAGGGAGCTGTAGAAGCGAATGCTGAACTGCGCGGCCACCTTGCCCTTGAGCTCTGGCGTCGCCAGGCTGAATGTGAACTTGCCATCATCCGAAGGGGGTCCGGATTGGCCGTAAATCTCATAGTTAAGAGGCAGGAATCTGGCGTATTTCGCCCCCGGCATCGTGAAGGTGATCTGCGACCCGTTGACCACCACCGTCCCCGTCGGAAGCACCCCTCCGGAAATCAATCCGGTACTGGGCGGTGACCAACTGGTCGTCCACGACTGCGTGTACAGGTCTTGGATCACGTCGCCCGAGCGAATCGAATAGAACGTCGGATCGATCGTCTTGACGAGCTGGTTGCGTCGGTTGTAGACCGACACCCGCGAGAAGTACTGTGTGTAGGTCGCCGCATCGCGGAGTGTCCACGTTGCGTTGTAGTTGTTCCCGATGATGCTGATCTCACGCGTCTGGTTGCCCGCCGCGTCGTAAACGTAGTACTTGATCGCACCGGTGCCGGTGTTGGTCTTGATGATCTTGCCGAGGGTCGAGTACTCGAAGAACTCTTCCCAGCCGTCACCGATGCCCTTGCCACTGACCTCGCCGAAGGCGTTGTAGCGGGTCTTGCGGGTTTCAGCGGCAATGGCCTTGTCGCTCTCGTAGCTGGTCTCCGCGACTACGCGGCCCATCGCGTCGCGCTCGTATCGGACGACGATGTCGCGCTTGGTCGTGGCGGTGGTGCTGTCGGAGCGATGCACGTCTTTGGCGGTACGCCGAGACAGGTCGCCGGCGCCGTTGTAAGCGTACTCGGTGACGGCACCCACCGCGTCCGTCATCTTGATGAGCAGGCCGTTGACGTCGTAGCCGTAGGAGGTGAAGCGGTCGTCGGTCTCGACCGTGTCCTTCTTGCCCCGCTGGATGCGCCGCGCGACATTGCTAAGGCCGTCGTACTCGGTTTCGTCGGTGGGTCGAACAGTTTCATCTTCCCAATCCTTGAAGCTCACGCCTTGGCGTTTGATTTCGCGGCCCAGGCCGTCGTAGCCGATGTCGGTGGTTTCCCACGTCTCGACTTGACCTTGTCCCTGCCCTTGCACGGCCGCCAGCTCCCGCACTTGCGTGACGTGGCCCAGGCCGTCGTAGCTGTAGGCCGTCTTGGCGACCCTGTCGACACTCACGCTGCGAGTGCCGTCGGCATCAATGAGATCCTGGGTGACGCCGAGAATCCGCTTCTCGGTGACGCGATTCAGCCGGTCCAGCGTGTATTCGGTGACGCGATCGTCGGCGGCCACATGGTTGGCCACGCTCGCCGCGAACGCCCGTAGCTGCACCGGGTCGTTGTGAGGCGCCGTATTGGCCGCCGTGCTGGCCTGGCGGCCATAGCCCCCCGGGAGCATGCCGCTGTAGCGCGTTTCCTTGGTGGCCACGCCGCCGGCGCGGCCGTACTCCCAGCTGGTGACGGCGCCTTCCTCGTCGATCGTCATCACCTTGCGGCCGTCAGCGTCGTAGTAGCTGTAGCTGGAATAGCCTCTCGCGTTCTTGCTCTCGGTCAGGTTCCCAGCGGCGTCGTAGAAGTACTGCTGCAGCGTGGTCTGCTGCAGCGGCAGATCGCTAATGACGAGGTTGGTGCCGTCGCCGCTGTCCCACACGTACAGGTAGTCGAGCACGACCTGGACGACGCGCCCCATCGCGTCGTAGCGGTATCGCCGCGTACGGTCGTTGAGATAGTCCTGCGTCGGCGGGGTGGGCGCCGTCGCGGGATCGACCGTCACATTGGTCGCGAGCCGCGTGGCGTAGACGGTCTGCACGAGCACGTTGCCCGCTGGGTCGTACTGGGAGCTCGTCACCACCCGGTCCGGATTGACTTCCAGGATCTTGCGGTCCAGGGCGTCGTAGTAGCTCACGGCGCGCTTGACCCCGGTGACCGATCCGTTTGCCTGCAGCTGGCCGCTCACGATCTGTTCGACGACGTTGCCCCGGGCGTCGTAGCGCCAGGTATCCGCGGGCGTCACGGTACTGCTCGTGTTATCGGCCGCGACCGCCGTGTAGCTCATGCCGGTGCGCCGGATCAGACGGTTGGCACCGTCATAGCTCATCGCGGTGCGGCGCTCTTCAGTGAGTCCCTTGGCTTCGATGCTGAGAACGCGGTTGCCTCGGCTGTCGTACTGGTATTCGTTGACGACGTTGCGCAGCGTGTTGCCGACCTTGACCTGCACTGGCAGCGTCTCGGTCAACACGTGACCCAGGCGGTCGTAGGTGTAGGTGGTGGTGGCACCGCGCTTGTTTTTGACGGTCAGCTGCTGCCCGAAAGCGTCCAGCGAATCCGCGCCTTCGGTGTAGTTTTCGGCGTCGGTTTCCTTGAGCAGGCGGTTGTTGCGGTCGAACTGGCGCCCGACCGTGTGGTCGTTCGCCGCATTGGTCAAGACATAGCTGCCGCTGCCTGGCGCCGTGCTGGCGAGGATCACCGCCTGGCCTGCGGTGAGCGTGCCCTGCACTTTCGCGTCCACACGGGTGGTGCCGGTCAGGTTGCCGTAGGCGTCATAGCCATACACGGTGAGGTAGCGCTCGGCGTCGACGCTCTGCACCAGGCGCCCGGCCTTGTCATAGACCTGATAGCGCTTGTAGCCACGCGCATCGGTGACGACGGTGGCGTTGCCGAAAGTGTCGTACTCGGTCTGAACGACGCCACCCATCGGATCGGTGACCTTGACGACGCGGTTGTCGGCGTCGTAGGCGTACTCGGTCGTGTAGACCTTGAGCAGGGCGGCCTTGTCACCGTCGGGGACCGGGTAGGAGTAGAAACCGAGCCTGGCACGTTCGTACTGTTCCCACGTGCCCGCGCCTTCCGCCAAGGCCACACCACGCGGATCGATCTGGTGCCACAGCCGCCCGAGGCTGTCGTATTCGTAGCGGGTGGTGCTAGCCAGCGCCGTCCCATCGCCACGGATCACGGCGGTACGTTGGCCGGCGGTGTTGTAGACGTAGCGCGTCGTGCTGGACTGGCCCGCGACATTGCTAGCCTGGATTTCGGTTTGCAGCCGACCGACCGCGTCATAGGTGAACTGGGTCTGTATGTCGTTGCCGTCGGTCTGCAGCGCCAGTCGCCCGGCGCGGTCGAGCTCACGGGTCACGCTGGTCGCCGTCCCCAGACCCGGCAGCGCCGCGACGAACGTGTTCAGCGATGGCGCATAGGTGGAAGGCGTGTAGGCGTTGCCACCACTCACACGGTTGGGATAGCGCAAGACGGTGGTACGCCCGTTGGCGTCGCCGTAACGCGTCTCGGTGACGTAACCCTCGGCATCCAGGGCGAAGCGCGGGCGGCCCGCGGCGTCATAGGCGAACTGGGTGACGCGGCCTTTGACGGGAGGTATTTCTTCGATGTTGTCGACGTAGCTGATCGTCTGACCCACCGGCAGAGTCGAGTCGCGCTGCACCCCCAACTCCAGCTGGACGGACTGCCAGTTCATCGTCGGCTCGGTCACGGTGGCGCTCAAGGCGCCGGTGATGGACGTGCCCTTCTCGTAGACGAAGACGCGCGCGCCGGTGTCCGTCGAGTCCATCTCGATGCAGTAGGTCTTGCCTGGTGTGTAGGCACCGAGATCGGCCTCAGCTATCGAGCTGGTCCCTGGCTGGGGGCGCTGGGTGTAGACGTGCCCGTCTTTCTTGAAAACGAGCGCCACACGCCCCAGCCCACCGGCCCCATCCTTGAGGATGATTTGGGACTGCTGCTGGACCTGCATCGGTTGGTACTCGAGCTTGAGCACCGAGCCGATCGGCATGGTCCGTTTGCTGGCCGTGTAGACCGAACCACCGCCCCCGACGGGCTCGCTGATCAACTTAAACCGCCCCGCCTCCCAGACGCCGACAGCGCCGCCGACCCCTTCGAGATCGACGTTGAACTCGGTCTTGGTCGGCGAATAGGCTGCGATCAGCTCGGCTTCGGTCGGGACGGTGCCGACGCTTGCCCCCCACGCCTGCTCGTGCTCCACCCTCGCGACGATTCGGCCGGTGGCGTCGTAGCGCGACTCCTTCACGTAGCCTTCGGCGTCGACGACGAAGCGCTGGTTTCCGGCCTTGTCGTAGGCATAGCGCGTGACGTGGTTCTTGGCGTCGGCCCTGAGCGATGCCACCTTGACATCGATGGCCACGGTGGACATGCCGGCGGCGACGTCGGCCATCCTCTGGTCATATTGCCGCACCAGCGCGACACGGCCGGCACCGTCGTAGGCGCGCTCCGTCACCTGACCGAGGGCGTCGACGGCATAGATCAAACGCCCGTCTTTATCGTAAGCATTGACGATGAACCGATCGGCAGCCGCCGAGCCCAGCGCATCCAGCGCCGCGCGGAGCTCGTCGTCCGTCTTGGTCTCCCAACCCGACGAAAGTCGGGTGCTGTAGTTCCAGGCCGTGTTGACGCGGCCCTCGCCGTCGTAGTCGTACCGCGTGACAATTCCCAGCGCATCCACGGCATAGCGAATCCGGTCCGCGCCGTCGTAGCTGTAGCGAGCCGCAACGTTGTTCAGCGTGTCACGTTTGACCAGCAGGCGGCCAGCCGCGTCGTATTCGTAGCCGGTCTTGAGCTTGATGCCATCGGGGTCGACGGTCTCGGAGAGGCGGCGGCCCAGGATGTCGTAGGTGTAGGCCGTCTTGCGGGCCGATGGCGTGCCGACGCCTTCGGTGACGGTGAGCACGCGGCGCTGGGCGTCATAGGCGTAGCTGGTCTTGAGCTTGAGCCCCGTCACCGAGTCGTCGACGATGACGTCGGTGATCTCACCCCTGACGTTGAAAACCTGGGTCGTGACCGTGCCGCGTGGATCGGTGATCTTGAGCTTGCGGCCCTGACCGTCGTACTCGTAACGCGTTTGCAGGTTAAGCCCGACACCGTTGATCAAGGGATCCACCGTCTGCGTCAGCACCCGGTTGGCGGCGTCGAAGCTGTAGGTGGTCGTGGTGGTGGCGTCGCCGCTGATCGGTGCGCCGCTGCCGTTGGCCTTCAGCCCACCGATGACCTTGACCAGGTTGTCATTCGCGTCGTAGCCGTTCTGCGTGACGTTGCCCAAGGCGTCCGTCACCGTGGTCAGGTTGCCGTGGGTGTCGTAGGCGTAGGTGGTGGTCGCTCCGGCGCCATCCGTTAATTTGTAGGCTTGGCCGAGACGGGTGTACTCGGTAGTGGTCTGGATTCCCTCAGCGGTCTTGATCGTCAGCTTGCGAGCACCCGCGTCATGGGTGTAAGTGACGGTGTTGGAATTGCGGTCGACGCGCGTGAGCACGCGGTCCAGCGCGTCATACGTGGTCGACGCGGCACCTGCGGAGCCGGCGATGGTGACCTTGCGGCCCGTGCCGTCGCCGATGTCACGCAGGTAGGTGTACCGCGTGGTGCGCTCGAGTTCGTCCTTGGTGTTATCCAGCCGGCCCAGTGCGTCGAAGACGCTGCTGGTGACGACACTGCTGCCCAGTCCGGTGCCACTGCGCTCGGTGCGGGTCAAGTCGCCGCGCCGGTCGTAGCCGAAATCCACGGTGAGGCGACGCGCGTTGGCCGTGCCTTTCGCATCGACGTCGTAGATTTGCTTGCTGACCTGACCGAAGGCGTTGTAGCTGTAGTCGGTCTTGTAGCCCAGGGCGTCAATGGCCTGCTGGATCAACCCGCGGCGGTTGTAGCTCACCGTGCTGCGGTTGTCGGCCGTGGCATCCGGCAGTACCCACGTCAGCGTGCTTGCGACTGCGGTCCCGTCGATCTTGCCACCGACCAACCAGGCACTGTCGCTCGTGCTCAGCCGCCTGGCATGGGTGACCGTGAGCTGCACTTCATTGAAGTTGCTATAGACCGTCTCGGTGACTTCACCGCCGAGGATGGGGTCCCGCAGAATGGCGTAGACCTGCCGACCTTGCGCGTCGTAGTAGTAGAAGGTGGTGTTGCCCCGCGCGTCCTTGACGCTGAGGCGCCGGCCCGCCGCGTCGTAGGTCGTGGTGACCACGGTGGCATCGCCTTGGACCTGGGTGGTCTGCACACGGCCCCAGTCGTCGTAGCCGATGGTTCGCTTGCGCTCGTCGCTCGTGTTCTGCGCCAGCGTCGTGGATTTCAGGCGCTGCAGGTTGTCGTAGTCGTAGAAGGTGACGGTACCGTCGACGGCAGTTTCCGTTTCGAGCAGGCCGCGGCTGTTGTATGACTTGCCAGTGGAAAGCGGCGCCTTGGGGCTGCTCAGCGAGGTGCGAAGGGCCGGCGTCAGATCGGTCGTCTTGAACAGCCTCAAGCTCACGGGACTGCCGGCCACGACGGGCTTGAAAGCCTGGGAGAGATAACGGTTCTCACCCGCAGCGCGCCCCACGGTGTCGAATTTGAATTCCGTGAGATAACCCTCGGCGTTCAGCATCGCGACCTGGCGGCCCACGCCGTCATAGATCCATTGCGTGAATTCGTCGTCGGCCAGTGGCGTCAGCGCGGCGAGGGTCGCCAACGTACCGCCAGTGCGGTCCGCGTCGCTAAGCGGCTGGGAGCGGCGCAGCTGCGACACCATGTTGCCCGCGGCGTCGTACTTCCAGACGGTCAGGCCGCCGTCGCCATCCACGCGCGCACCGAGGCGGCCGGAGGCGTCATACAGGTTGCGGGTCGTGCGATCGCGCACGGCATCCTGCGTGGGCGCAGGCATGCTCGGCCCGCTGGTGCGCGTCGTGCCCAGCGTCGCGTCCAGGCGCGTGACCCCCACTGCGTTGGAGAAGCGAGTCTGTGCCGTCAGGGCCGAGGTGCCGTCGTACTGGTTCTGGGTCAGATAGCCGTCGGCGTCCCGCGTGCCGGCCGGGCGGCCAGCCGCGTCGTAATAGAAGGTGGTGATGCGGTCATTGTTGTCGTCGACAGCGGGACGGACGTTGGCCACGGTCTTGGCAGTGGGCTGGCCCTGCGAGTCGCTCAGAGTGGCCAGCGTGGTCGCGCTCACCAGCGTGGCGTAAGCCACGGTTTGGACCAATCGGCCGGCACCGTCGTACAGGTACTCGGTGAGTTGGCCGTTGGCGGCGATGTCGGCGCTCTTGCGGCCACTGACGTCGTACAGGCTGTAGACGCTGACGCCCGTGGCGTCCTGCACGCGCCGCAGCTGGCCCACGGCGTCGTAGAAGTACTTGGTGGCGCCGAGCGCCACCTGGCTCGCGGCACCCAGCACGTCGCTGGACACGAGGCGTCCCATCGCATCGAAGACCTGGACGGTGGTCAGGCCGTTGTCCAGCTTGACAGAGGTCTTGCGGTTGGTGTCGTCGTACGTGTAGAGCGTGATCGCCGAGTTGGCGTCCACGCTCTGGGTCAGGCGGTTCAGGCCGTCGTACAGGTAAGTCGTGCCCTTGCCGTCGGTGTTCTTGCTGGCCAGCAGGCGGCCGAACGCGTCGTAGGTCGTCGTCGTCTTGGTCGCATCGCCGTCCACCACGGTGGAGCCGCTCAGGGTCTCGCTCGCATAGTGGCGCTCTTCCTGCACCTGCCCTCGCAGGTCGTAGGTGAATTCGGTGACCTGGCGGTCCAGCGTCAGCTTCTGCGGACCGTTGACCCAGTCCTCCAGGCTCGTGAAGGTGGGGCTCGCCGCGGTGAAGAGCGCGCCGGTGTACTGCACGCGGCGCTGTACCTGGCCTTCCGCGTTGTAGGTGTAGCGCGTGACCTCGCCCTGCGGGCCCAGCACGTAGGCCAGCCGCCGCTTGGCAATCTGAGTCGTGTCGTAGATGTACTGGGTGGTGCGCGGGACGCTGGCTTTGCCCGGCTGCAGAGGGCCGTCCAGGTCCGGCACGACGTAGACCGTCTCCGAGGAGAGCAGGCCTTCGCTGGTGTAGGTGCGCTCCAGCACGTTGCCCGCAGCATCCGTCCTGCGCGACAGCTTGCCGTTGCCCACGTACTCGTAGGTCGTGACTTCACCCTTGGCGTTGGTACTGGTCAGCACATCGCCGTTGTCGTAGGTATAGCTTTGCTTGAAGGTCGCGCCTCCGACCAGCGCACCCTTGATCTCCTCCAACTGACCACCGTTGAGGCCGCTGAGGTATTTGAGCGTCGTGACCTGATTCAGCGCATCGGTCACCGTGGTGGTGCGGTTGACGGTGTCGTATACGAAACCGGTCTTGCGGTCGTCCCTGACGGTCTTCACGCTCCCATCGGGCATGTATTCGGTGACGGTCTGCTCGGTGATCGACTTGACGCTGCCGTCCCCCCAGTACTCGACGAACTGCCGACTGCCGTCCTTTTGCGTGAGGGTCTGCAGCCGGCCGTTGGCGTCGTAGCCGTACTTGACCGTATAGGTGCTGTTGTCGGTGCTGTCTTCGGGGGTCAGGTCGGTCGTGACCTGGCTCAGTCGGCCGTTGTCATAGCCGTAGCTGGTCACGCTGCGCGTCTTCAGCGCACCTTGCGCATCCTTGTAGCTGGTGGTGATCTTGGTCAGCTGCGTGCCGCTGTAGTTCAGCGTCACCACCTCGTCGGCCGTGGAACTTCCCGCCTTGAAAGTCGACAGGGCGCTGATCAGGTTGGCGCCGTCGTAGTCGACCTTGACCAAGTGACCTGCGGGATCTTTCACTTGGGTGAGTCGGTAGGTCTGTCCCGAGTTGGCCGTGGCGTACGTCTCCGTCGTGCCGGTGTCGCCATCGGTCCACGTCCACACGCCGGTGCCGAAGCTCAGGCTATCGAACTGCCCCGAGCCCTCGGAGGTCAAGTACTTGCCGCTGCCCGCGTCGAAGGTGTACAGCGCCTCATGGCCATCGGCATCGGTGCGCTTGACGTTGCTGCCGGCGGTATTGACGGTGCCGGACAGGCCGGACACCCATCGGTAGTAGCCGATTCGCCAGCCATCGCCGTTGTCGCCGTCCCAGCCGCCCTGGCTGTTGTAGGTGCGCAGCAGGTCGACGTCCGCGCCGATACCCACCAGGTATTCGTCGCGATCCTGGACCACCAGGTTGCCGGTGGCCGCATTGACGGTGACCCGCTCTCCAGCGCGGCCCGACGTCGGGTTGCCGATTTCGCCTGCTCTTCCCAGCACGTCCTTGGAACTGTTGACCAAGCCCGCGCCACTCCCCGTCACGATCGAAACCATGCTGCCCTCCCCGTCTTTTGAATTTGCATGCCAATAGAACCAATCCAGCTCATTCAGCTTTGGTTTAGTTTCTGACGCACTTTGTTACATTTAATCGTCTTTTGACCTTTAATCATCTGCGTGAGGTCAATGGCTCCGTCGAGGTGCTGCGACGATCATTTCGCTCGGACGCGACAGCGCGCACATCGCTGAAGCGGGCGGCGCTATTTGCAAGATCCTCAGCGCTGGGAATTCCCATTCAGCCCTGGGACGCGCAGACAAGGGAACAAAGGCCGCAGTGCGGCTTGCGTTGGAACTCGCGCAGGAGCTCTAACGGTCGCTCAAGGGCTAAGGTCTGGAAGGCTCGCAGGCCGGCGCCTGGAACGGCTCAGAGTTCGCAGACCTCGGCTTCTGGCTGCACGCCTGATCAGATCGGCAAGCAGCCAAGCTCCACGCTCAGGCTGCGGTGGCGGCCTTCGGCAAGCTGTCGCACCCTCAACAATGAGGATGGCATGGCGAGACGGCCCCGATAGCGTTCGCGCCGCGGCTGATGTCACGCGCCACGCTCCTCCCAGGCGGAGGGTGGTCCAGCTTGTATGGCGCATGTGTTGGGGGGGCCATGGCGTTCGAACAGGTTCAGATCCGGCCGACGTTAGCGCAAGCCGCCGTTGCGCTTTACCTTGGCGCGGCCGCGCATGCGCTGGCTGCTGGGGCGCCAGCGCCGCTGTTGCAGGACGGCAAGCCGGTGGACTGGTGGTTCGTCTTCAAGTTCAACGCCAAGTCGTTTCCTCAGTGTCCTGCGGGCGCGCAGATGCAATGCCCGTTCGGCGACAAGGCGCAGAGCTACACGCGCGGGCAAACCTTCGTCTTCGCGAGCAACGATCAGCCCAAACTGACGATGGGCAGTACCTGCGTGGGCGAGACCGGTGCCGACCCGCTGGGAGCCACGTTCGGTGAGATCGTCAAGGGCAAGCGCTTCTACGTCGTCTGGAACGACCAGTTCTACAGCGACCCTGTCATCCCCGGCTGCAGCGACTCATGCTCGGCACCTTGGGGGCATTCCAAGGGCGTGCTGGCCTGGGATGCCGACGGCAACGGCCTCATCGTCCAGGTCACTACGCCCTCTTGGCCGGGCTCCGGCCGCCTGACGCCCGAGCGCACAAGCGGCAACACATTGGGATGCATCCCGCGCCCGGACAACATCCTGGTGAGTCAATCCTTTTTCTCGGTAAAGCTGACTGCGGCCGACGTGCTGCAGGTGCTGCGGGCGTTGGGTAACGCCAGTGTCGTGACGGCGCCGGGCAATGCTCAGTTGGTGAACAACGGCGGGCCGCAGGAGATCCAAGACGCCGTCAGCGCGCTGGGCGTCAAGTCCAAAAGCACCAAGGTCTTCGACACCAAGTTGTCCTCCGGCGTGGCCCTGCTGTCCAAGCCCTCGAAGTTGCTCGTGCCACCCTGGCAGCTTGTGTCGTCGCAGCTGGGGAGCGTGTCATTACGCGTCGCGACCTGGTGGGCGAACCCGGCCATCGCCTCCACGAAGGTCAACACGCCTATCGACTGCTGGGACGAGAGCCTTCCCAAGCCCGGCGCCGTAGAAATTGCCACCTCCGGCAGTTGGAAAGGGACGGGTTTCGGACTCAAGGGCGGCGCCGGCCCTGATTTCAACCACGCCAAGGTGGGCGTATCAACGTCGGGCGACCACCATTTCGTCATCTTCGGCGACATGAACCAGCAGGGGTCGCTGTCCGATCCGAAGTGCGGCAGCAGCCAGAACGGCCGAGGGGGGTTGTTCTTCATCGTGGACAACGAGCCGCTGTGGAAGAGCGTAACCGAGCTGCTCGACGGCAAGAGCGCACCAGTCGTCGGTCAATGAAAAGCGCCCCGCGGCGCAGGGAGGTCTCATGTCTAAGGCATACACCGGCGCCGCCATCCTGTGCGTGGCCGCCATTCCAATCGTTGGTTGGTGGGGCGTCTCACAGCACAGCTACCGGCCCGCGTGGCTTGGCATCGCCGTGCTGATGGCAGTCTTCATCGCCATCGCCGGCAAGTCCATCATCGGGCGTTGGCATGGCGTCCTGATCAACGAGCGCAACGTCATGAGTCTGGCCCGCTTCCAGATGGTGGCGTGGACCATGGTCATGGTTTCGGCCTATCTGACTGCGGCGTTCTACAACATCTACATCGGTGTGGACGAGCCGCTGGCCATCGGCCTGCCCAAAGAGCTGTGGCTCGCCATGGGCATCAGCACCGCGTCCCTGGTTGGCACGCCCATGCTGTTGGCACCGAAGAAGAACAAGGACACCGATGAGGAGAAGCTTGCGGCGACCCAGCTGGAGCTGGCGCGAGCGGGTCAATCTGGTGGCGACAAGCCCGATGGACAGCTGCTGGGTAACAGCGATCCGTTGATGGCCCGATGGGGCGATATGGTGACTGGCGACGAAGTCGGCAATGGCGCGCACGTGGACCTGTCCAAGGTGCAGATGCTGTTCTTCACAGTCGCCATCGTCGCGGCCTACGCCTTCGCGCTGTGGCGCACCTTCAAGTACGCACAGCCAGACGGCATCACCGACTTCCCCGCGCTGGATGACAGCACTGTCGCGCTGCTGGGCATCAGCCACGCGGGATACCTCACCAACAAGGCTGTCTCGCACACCTAAGACGGCCATGCTCGAAGGCCTATCGTGACTGATAGATGCGCCGACGGGCGAGCACGTAGCTTCAAATTCGCCGGCCGCCGAACGATGCCCCTTCGGCGCGCCAATGTTTAGTCGTGGAAGGCTTGGCAGGCCACGCCACCGATTGGGTTCAGAGATCTGGTTAGTCAGTTCTCGACCTGAAGCTAAACATCGCCTACCCGTCGCCCAGCAGGTCATCGATGCTGACTTGATCACTCCAAAGGTCAACCAATTGCCTGGCGTCGCTGCGCGCATCTCCCATGGCCTGGGCCCGAGTTCCGCGAATCTGAAGGCACTCGTGTCGAACCGACACAGGTCGCTTCCCGGCAAAGCAGACGTTCACCACGCCGACAAAACCCAGGGAGTGCTTCCGAGTCGTAGGCCAAGCCGACGCCGAACCATCGGGGGCGCAGATCAAAGGGCTCATGGTGGATTTGTCGTTCGTCGGCATGCCGTTGAACAGTAGACGAGCGCCAGGCCCTGATCAAGGCCAGCACGCTTGCGGACGGCAGCCTGGGGCTTTGAATCCATCGCTCCCGGGGGCGCGCCTCGCGATTGGCGCACAACGGGTGTTATGTCAGATTCGGTTCGTACCTCCTGGCCGCATGCCTAGATAAAACCTCTCATTGAGCCGCAGGACAGCACGGTCAGAAGCGCCTGCCGAACGCGCCCCGGCCGCCTGAACAGATCAGAAAACGCAGTTGCCGGCACTGCCGTAGGCGGATTGGCTCAGGATGCTCCAACTAGCGTCTTTGATTGACGAGGTGTCTCCGTTGGGCGCGGTAGCCGAAGTCGATGTTTTCCGCCAAGCCCAGGCGCTTGCCAAGCTTGATGTACAGCTGCACGGCTCGAAGCCGGTCCTCGTATGAATACATGAGCTACCTCAAGGCAGTCCAAGAAATCGTCCGCCCCCCGCTTCAAGGGCAGCCATCAGCCGCCTAGGCACAACCCTAACCACAAAACTGAGGACGTGGGTTTGCGCACTCGCGCAGCAGAATAAATCGGTTAAGGCGCGGGCGAAGAGGCGATCGGCGAATGCGCGCCACGTCCAATTCCGACGTCAGAGCGGCTGTGGATCGACGGGAGGGAAGCCATGGACATTCGGATCTTCAAGGGTGCGAGTGAGGTCGAAATCCTGTTGGAGGACGATACTTGCCATCTTCTCGTCCGACATGGCACAGAAGAACATCAGATAGCCGACTCGACACATTGACCAACGGTCGACTGTATTTACGTCGACTGGTTTGACGACACAGACCTCGTCACAAACGCCAGAAACGACAAAGCCCGCACTGGGCGGGCTTTGCTAAGTCCTTCACAGGACTTGTATTTCTTGGTTGCGGGGGCAGGATTTGAACCTACGACCTTTGGGTTATGAGCCCAACGAGCTACCAGACTGCTCCACCCCGCGACTGAAGCTAGCAGTATACACGAGATTTCGCCCTTCCAGCAATTGGCGAAGGTTTCGCGCGTCAGCGTGCCTGCAGCGCACCGTGAAATGAGGCGTGTTCAGAAGGGCAGCTGGGCGCCGCGGGCCTGCAGCCGGGTGCGCAGATGCGAGCGGGCGCGCGACACGCGGCTGCGCACGGTGCCGATGGGCACGGACAGCAGGGCGGCGGCGTCCTCGTAGCTCATGTCGTCCATGGCGACGAGCAGCAGCACCTCGCGCATCTCGGGCATCAGGCCGTCCAGCTCGTTCTGCAGCAGCACCATCAGCTGGTTCATATGGCATTGCTGCTCGGGGTTGGCCTGCAGGCAGGGCGTGGCCTCCAGCGCGGTCTCGTCCTCGAAGCGGTAGAGGCGCGACGGCGCGCGCGACAGGTGGTTGCGCACCAGGTTCATCGCGATGCCGTAGAGCCAGGTCGACAGCTGCGACTCGCCACGGAACTGCTCGAAGGTGCGGGCCGCCTCGACGAAGGCCTGCTGGGCCAGTTCCTCTGCCTCGGTGCTGTCGCCGATATGGCGCAGCACGAAGCGGTAGAGACGGTCACGGTGTTCGCCGAACAGCTCCGAGAAGATGACGTTGGGATCGGCAACTGCGGGATGGCGGATCGGTTGGCACTGGGGCTGCATGACGGGCTCCGGGCGGGTTGAGCGACCGAAGTGGCCGCCTTGTTGGATCAGACGCCGCCGCGCGGTGACTCGCGACAAGGCAGACCCGCCCCACCCCGCATTCACGGGCATGGGTTAACCCCTGTCGTCGTGAACTACGTCACGAACTCAATGCGGAACCTGGCTGAGCAGTGTCCGGACGCGCTCGGCGAGGGCGTCGGCGTCGGCCGGCGGCGGCAGCCGGAAGTCCGGCGCCAGGGCCTCGTCCAGGGCCTGGCGGCGCTCGATGCCGAGGGTGGCCGGGTCCAGGCCCAGGCCTTCGGCGACGCGGCGGAAGCGCCAGCCCAGCATGACGGCCGAGAACTCGATCTGCACCAGGCAGGACTGGGCGAGCAGCAGGCTGAGGGCGGATTCGGCGCAGGCCACCGCCTGCCTGACGGTGCGCGCCTGCAGCAGGCGGCGCGCGTTCTGGTTGAGCTGCCATTCCCGCTCGGCGACGGCACTGGCCGCATCGCCGAAGTGCTCGCGCAGGGCGGCGACGAAGAGCTTGCCGATCTCGTCGGACACCGCACCCGCCGGCGTGACGCCGCCACGGATCTCCAGCCGCCCTTCCGCCAGGTGGGCCCACAGCAGCGGACCGGCGGACGCGGCGCTCGTGAAGGCGTCCAGCCTGGGTGTCTCGGGCGTCGCCTGCGGATGGGCGACCGGGGCTTGTGTGGAGTTCAGAACGCGGTCCAGAGTCGGCGATGGATGCCGGCCCTCGTCTGCCGGCATCCAGTAGGTAACCGCGATGCCGCCGCGGTTCCGCTGGTCCGCCTACTTGACCGCTTCGACGCTGAACACGGCGGCGCCATAGTCGGCCTTGCAGTTGGCATGGCCGCAGTCGGGCTGGCCCAGCAGCCAGCCGGGCGGGGCCCCGGCCGGACCCTGGGCAGGCAGGGTCAGGAAGCCGTAGCCGCTGTCCTTCTCGGTGGACCAGGGGGCGAAGCTGCGCGGCTCGGCGGTGACCAGCACGAAGAAGTGCTCCGGTCCCGGCGGATCGCTGGCCTTGAGCGGCCAGTTGGCGCCGGGCAGGCGCATCGTCTCGCCGGCGCCAATGTGGTTGTTCTTGGCCTTGTCGTTGGGATAGAGCTGGACCAGGCTGCCGTCGGGGCCGGCCAGCAGCACATAGACATAGCCCTCGCGCGTGGCGCTGACGCTGAAGCGCAGGTCATCACGGTCGATGCGCAGCGTCGGCCGCTCGGCCTCGGCGTGCACGTCGAAGCCCTCGCTGTGGCGGGCCACCAGCGAGCGGAACTGGCTGGGCAGGTCGCGCGCGACGGGCTCCGCCGGTACGGGGGCCGGTGCGGGCGTTGGAGCGGCCACCGGTGCTTCAGCCACCGGCGCGGGTGTCGGGACAGGGGCCGGCGCGGGCCGGGTGGCAAACCAGGCGGCGGCGGCCACCGCCAGCCCGGCCAGGCCAAGGCCAGCCAAAAGCGGCGTGCGGCTTGCCGCCGGCCTGGGGGCCGGCGCGGCGGGCGCCGCAGCGGGGGCCTGGATCAGCGTCGCCATCTGCCCCGGCTTGGGCGCGTAATGGCCGGCCAGGCCCAGGTCCTCGCGGAACTCGGTCATGGACTGGGTGCGCTGGTCGGGCAGCACCTGCAGGGCGCGGTCGACGGCCTTGGCCAGGCGCTCGCTGTAGCGGCCCTCGGACAGCTGGGCCAGCGGCACGTAATCGTCCTTGACCATGCGGCCAACGCTGGGCGGCGGCGTGCGCCCGGTGATGGCGCAGTAGACGACGGCGGCCAGCGCATAGACGTCGGTCCAGGGGCCCTGCTTCATGCTGGGCACCTCGGCGTACTGCTCGATGGGCGCGTAGCCGGGCTTGAGGATGACGGTCAGGGCCTGGGTCATGTCGCCGATGACGCGGCGGGCGGCGCCGAAGTCCAGCAGCAGCGGCCGGGCGCCGTTGCCATTGACCAGGATGATGTTGTCCGGCGCGATGTCGCGGTGATAGCAACTCTCGCCGTGCAGCACCAGCAGGGCTTCGGTCAGCGGCGCCAGCAGGTCGATCAGCCAGGTCTCGGTCGGCGGCTCCGGCAGCTCCTTCAGGGTGTCCTTCAGCGTCTTGCCCTCGATGAAGGGCATGACCATGAAGGCCGTGCCGTTGGCCTCCCAGAAGCGGTAGACCTTGACCAGCGAAGGGTGGTCGAACTGGGCCAGCAGCCGCGCCTCGTTGATGAAGCTCTTCAGGCCGGCCTGGAAGGTGTCGCGGTGGCGCTCGGAGCGCACCCTGACCTGGGAGCGGTCGCCGCGCAGGGCCAGGGCGGCGGGCATGTATTCCTTCAGCGCCACCGTGCGCTCCAGCGCATGGTCGCGGGCCAGGTAGACGATGCCGAAACCGCCCTCGCCCAGCACGCGGATGACCTCGAATTCGGCCTGGCGGCTGCCCACGGGCAGGGCATTGCCGCCCTCCTCCCGGTCGACGCGCGCAGGCGCAGGTGACGCCGGCTCGGGCGCAGGCGCCGAGCCGATGATGGTCGGCGCGTCCTCAAAGGGAACGGGGGCCACGCCATCCGGGCCGGCCGGGGTGCTGGGCCGGATGATGGTCGCGTCGTTGTCTTCCGGATCGCTGGTGGAGTTCATCGTGCTGGCGGGACGTCCAAGATGCTGAGTGTCGCCGCGCGCCATTCCGTTCCCGTCACCCCGCACCCAAGTGAGTCCCCAGGGAACTAAGCGCCACCCAGGGTTACATACCGGCCGAACACCGCCTGCCCTCCGGCGGGCCCCAATCCGGACACCCATGGACAGCAATCCCTTCGATGCACCGCCCGACACCACGCCGTCACTCGACAGCGACCCGGTGCTGGCGTCCTGGCTGCAACCCGTGTCCGAATACGACGCCTGCGGCCCCGACCTGGAATACGACAACGACTTCCTGGCCCTGACCCAGGCAGCCGCGGGCAAACCCGAAACCCAGTTCGCCCCCGCCGAGCCGCCGGACTGGCGCGCCGTGCGCAGCGGTGCCGAGGAACTCAACGGCCGCAGCCGCGACCTGCGGGTGGCCAACTTTCTGCTGCGCGCCCGGTTGCGCCTGGAGGGGTTCGCGGTGCTGGCGCCCAGCCTGCGCCTGTTCGAGGAGCTGCTGACGCGCTGGTGGGACGAGCTCCACCCGCGCCTGGACGACGGCGACGCCTTCGGCCGCATCAACGTGCTCAACGAGCTGACCAGCCTGGACACGACGCTGGGTGACGTGCGCGCCAGCCTGGTGCTGAACGACCGCGGCATCGGCCAGGTCAGCGTGCGCGACATCGAGATCGCCATGGGCGACCTGCAGGCGCGCGACGACGAATCGGTGCCCTCGCGCAGCCAGATCGAGAACATGCTGTCCGATGCCGTGGCCGGCTACCCGCACCTGGCCAAGCAGGCGCCGGACGCCCTCGCGGCGCTGGAATCCCTGTCGGCCTGCCTGGCCGTGCGCCTGAACTACGGCGACCTGCCCGATTTTTCGGCCCTGCGCGCCATGCTGGACGCCGTGGCCACCGTCTCGCCGCGCCCGGTCAGCATCGACGCCTCGGCGGACGACCTCGCCGGCATGCTGAATGACCTGGGGATTGACCAAGGTGGCGACGCCGCCGGCGACGCGCCCGCTCCGGCCCGCCGGGGTCGCAGCGGCGGTGGAGGTGGCCTGGGGGCCATCGAGAGCCGCGCCGACGCGGTGCGCGCCATCGACCTGGTCTGCGCCTACCTCGAGAAACACGAGCCCACCAACCCCGCTGCCGACCTGCTGCGCCGCGCGCAACGCCTCATCGACCGGAACTTCCTGCAACTCGTACGAGAGTTTGCCCCCGATGCGGTGAACGAAGTGGCCCGTATGCTGGGCGTAGATCCGGACAGCCTGCATTCGTAGTCGCCCGAGTCGCAACCAGCGCTGCGATGTCGTCTTTTCAAGTACACCCGCAGCAATCTTCGTGGTCCAAGGTCTTTTGAACCCCTGAATTCCATCCGCAAGGAGTATCGAGATGAGCAAGAGCAGCCAGAAATTCATCGCCCGCAACCGGGCCCCGCGGGTGCAGATCGAGTACGACGTCGAGCTCTACGGCGCCGAGAAGAAGGTCCAGCTGCCCTTCGTGATGGGCGTGATGGCCGACCTGTCGGGCAAGCCCGAGGATCCGCTGCCGCCGGTGTCGGACCGCAAGTTCCTCGAGATCGACGTCGACAACTTCGACTCGCGCATGAAGTCCATGAAGCCGCGCGTGGCCTTCAATGTCGAGAACACGCTGACGGGTGAAGGCAGCCTGCCGGTGGACATCACCTTCGAGAGCATGGACGACTTCTCGCCCGCCGCCGTGGCGCGCAAGGTCGAAGGCCTGAACAAGCTGCTCGAGGCCCGCCAGCAGCTGTCCAACCTGATCACCTACATGGACGGCAAGGCCGGCGCCGGTGACCTGATCGCCAAGGTCCTCGCCGACCCGACGCTGCTGAAGACGCTGACCGACGCACCCAAGGCCGAATAAGCCGCCAGCCCTCCACGCAATCCTGAAACGACCGGAGTTTCAAACATGACCCAAGCGGAACAGTCAGCATCGGCCCTGGCGGGCGTGACCTTCGAAGGCAACGACTTCGCGGCACTGCTGAACAAGGAATTCAAGCCCAAGACGGACGAGGCGCGCGGCGCCGTGGCCCAGGCCGTGCAGACGCTGGCCCAGCAGGCCCTGTCCAACACGACGCTGCTCAGCGACGACGCCGTCAAGACCATCGAGGCCATGATCGCGGCCATCGACCAGAAGCTCACCGAGCAGGTCAACCTGATCATGCACCACGAGGACTTCCAGAAGCTGGAGTCGGCGTGGCGCGGCCTGCACTACCTCGTCAACAACACCGAGACCGACGAGCAGCTCAAGATCCGCGTGATGAACGTGTCCAAGACGGACCTGGGCAAGACGCTGAAGCGCTACAAGGGCACGGCCTGGGATCAGTCCCCGCTGTTCAAGCGCCTGTACGAAGAGGAATACGGCCAGTTCGGCGGCGAGCCCTATGGCTGCCTGGTGGGCGACTACCACTTCGATCACACGCCGCCCGACGTCGAGCTGCTGGGCGAGCTGAGCAAGATCGCCGCGTCGGCCCACGCCCCCTTCATCGCCGGTGCCGCCCCCAGCGTCATGCAGATGGAAAGCTGGCAGGAACTCGCCAACCCGCGTGACCTGACCAAGATCTTCACGACGCCCGAGTACGCCGCCTGGCGCTCGCTGCGCGAGAGCGACGACGCCCGCTACCTGGCCCTTTGCATGCCGCGCTTCCTGTCGCGCCTGCCCTATGGCGCCAAGACCAACCCGGTCGACGAGTTCGCCTTCGAGGAGGACACCGAGGGCGCCGACCACAGCAAGTACACCTGGTCCAACGCGGCCTACGCGATGGCGGTCAACATCAACAGCTCGTTCAAGCAGTACGGCTGGTGCTCGCGCATCCGCGGCATCGAGTCCGGCGGCGCGGTGTCGGGCCTGCCGACCCACACCTTCCCGACCGACGACGGCGGCGTGGACATGAAGTGCCCGACCGAGATCGCCATCTCGGACCGCCGCGAAGCCGAACTGAGCAAGAACGGCTTCCTGTCGATGGTGCACCGCAAGAACAGCGACTTCGCCGCCTTCATCAGCGGCCAGTCCCTGCAAAAGCCCGCCGAGTACGACGACCCGGACGCCACCGCCAACGCGGCCCTGGCCGCCCGCCTGCCCTACCTGTTCGCCTGCAACCGCTTCGCCCACTACCTGAAGTGCATCGTGCGCGACAAGGTCGGCTCCTTCAAGTCGCGCGACGCGATGGAAGACTGGCTGAACGCCTGGATCCTGAACTACGTCGATGGCGACCCGATGAACTCCTCGGAAGAGGTCAAGGCCACCCGCCCGCTGGCGGCCGCCCAGGTCGAAGTCGAGGAAGTGGAAGGCGCCCCCGGCTACTACCAATCCAAGTTCTATCTGAAGCCGCACTACCAGCTCGAAGGCTTGACCGTGTCCCTGCGACTCGTGTCCAAGCTGCCGTCCGAAAAGTCGGCCTGATCACGGACCCGAGAACTCGCCCGGCGCGGGAGCAGGACGGGTCAACTCATCACCACCAACCCCGCGCTTTGAACCCCTAAAGGAGATATCAACATGGCAGTCAATGCATTCCTCACCTTCTTCGACAAGGCCGATGGCGAGTCCATCCAGAAGGGCAAGGAAAAGTGGATCGAGATCCAGGGCTGGGACTGGGAAGTCGAAGCTGAAACCAGCTGGACCAAGGGCGGCGGCGCCTCGGTCGGCAAGCCCAACCCCGGCAAGATGAACTGGGAACACTATTTCGACACCTCGTCGACCGTGATCCTGGGCTACATCTGCACCGGCAAGGCCTTCCCCAAGGTCGAGCTGCAGATGATGAAGACCACCGGCTCGGCCACGCCCGAGACCTACTTCACGATGACGATGGAAGGTTGCTTCATCACCAAGGTGACCCAGAACGGCACCGAGGAAGGCAACGTCACGCAGAAGGTCGAAATGGTCTTCAAGACCGTCAAGATCGAATACAAGCCGCAGGACAACAAGACCGGCAAGCTGGGCGCGCCCAAGACCTACAACTGGGACATCCCGGCCGGTACGGCTTCTCCCTCGGCATAAACGGCCCACCCCCTACCGGCTTCGCCGGCCCCCTCAAGGGGGCGCTGCCAGCGGCCCGGCAAAGCCGGTTCCGCGGCAGCCGCTGGGTCAGGCACTACATGCCCAACGTCGGTCCGCCCTGGTCCTTGCAGCCTTTCACTGACTGTTCATGAGCCGCTCGAACATATTCATGCAACTCATCACCGGCGCCGGGCCGGTGGTGGGCGAGGGCCTGCTCGAGGGCTTCGAGGGCTCCATCGAGGTGCTGGAGTTCGGCTGGGGCATGACGGCCCTGAAGGACCCCAAGGCCAAGGGCAGCGGCCTGGCGGCGGTCGCCGCCGCGGCTGCGTCCATGGCGGGCCTGGGCACGCCGGTCACGGTCCAGATGGAGCCGCTGACCTTCAAGAAGCGTTTCGACGTCGGCTCCTCGCAGATGCATTTCTGCCTGGACAACCACCTGCCCATCGTCAGCGCCACCATCACGGTGCTGCACATCAAGCAGCAGGGCCGCGTCATCCATCAGCCCGGCTTCGTGCTGATGTGCACCATGGGCCATTTCGCCGATTGCACCCTGGACGTGTCCGACAGCGGCATGTCCAAGGAAGTGTTCGAGAACTGGACCCTCAACTTCAAGAGCATCAAGATGATGTACTTGAAGACGCTCGGCAAGGACAACCTGCCCACGCCCCCCTTCTTCCACCCTGTGGCCCTGCTCTGATGTCTTCCTCCCAAAACGGCGCCGACATCTACATGATCCTGCTCCGCCCCACCCGGGTGCCGGTGGCGGGCGAGGCGGTTTCGCACCTCTTCCAGGGCCAGATCCTGCTGGAGAGCCTGAACTGGAAGCTGCACAACGAGGACGAGAAGCTGCAGGGCGCCGGTGATGGCAAGGGCGGCAAGGCCAATCTCATCAAGGGCGACAACCCTGCCGCCATGATGAAGAGCCTCAACCAGCAGGTGACCCAGGCCCAGGCCTCGCTGAAGCGTGACCTTGGCAGGGCCGGCAGCGAAAGCGAGCGCTCGTCGCTGCAGGACAAGCACGACAAATGGCTGAGCAACTCGATGAACGAGGCTCAGAAGAAGATCGAGCAGGCCGCCACGGCCAACAACATCGGCAAGACGGGCAAGGAAAAGGGCGGCGCCAAGAGCCACGAAGGTGCGGGTGACCGCAACCCGAATTTCGAGTTCACCTTCACCAAGCGCGTCGACATCGCCAGCACGCAGATGCTGAACTCGATGAAGGCCGGCGACATCTTTCCCTCCGGCACGCTGACCATCCACAAGCGCTCGGCCACCGTGATGGACGGCACCTCCCTGGTCTTCACCATCCAGAAGATCCGCCTGGTCGAGTACCAGCTTCAGGTCGCCGTCACCGACACGATGACGGAGATGATGGAGCAGTGGAAATGCGAGTTCGGCTCGCTGGCCTATGTCTACAAGAACCCGCCATCGCACTACTCGCACGGCAACGCGGGCCAGGCCGTCGCCAAGACGCTGTCTCAAGGCACCATGCGCGCGTTTACGATGAAGAACATCGGTTCCCCCATCTAGCTTCCGAGTAGCGCTCCATGGCCATGACCAATTACCGGGACATCAGCACGTCCATGAGCGACGTGTCGGCCGGTTTCCAGTTCGAGTTCTTCTGCGAGAAATGCGGCGAGAGCTCGCGCTCGGCCTTCAGGCCCTATCGCAAGGGCCAGATCACCGGCTGGCTGAGCCGCTTCGCCTTCATGTTCTACGACCTCAACAAGGCCAGCCGGGCGACCGGCGCCTTTGCCGAGGCTGGCGGCGGCAGCGCCAAGGCCGAGGCCCTGGCCGAAGCCATGGCCGCCGCGGCGCCCATGTACGAGCGCTGCAGCGGCTGCCGCAAATGGGTGGGCCGCGAGTGCTGGAACAGCAGCAGCAACAGCTGCCGCGACTGTGCCGCCAGGTCTGCCCTGGATTCGAGCGCGTCCGCCGGATCGGGCTATGGCGCGTCCAGCGGCGGCGGGGCTGCCTGCCCCAATTGCCAGACGCCCAGCCAGGGCGGGCGCTTCTGCCACGAATGCGGCTTCGACATGGCCAGCACGCACAAGAGCTGCCCGGCCTGCGGTATCACCCTTGCGCGCCAGGCGCGTTTTTGCACAGATTGCGGCCATGGCTTCTGAACAGACTCCCCAACAAGCCGCCGAAGAGGCGCTGCGCGCCGGCGACCCGCGCGCCGCACTGGCCAAGCTGACCGAGGCCGTGCGCGCCAAGCCGGCCGATCCCAAGCTGCGCACCTTCATGTCCCAGCTGCTCAGCGTGCTGGGTCAATGGGAACGCGCCCACACCCAGCTCAATGTCGTCGCCGACATGGACAAGCTCGCCATCCCGATGCGCGAGACCGTCGGCCATGCCATCCGCTGCGAGCTGCTGCGCGCCGAGGTCTTTGCCGGCAAGCGCACGCCCGTCGTCTTCGGCCAGCCCGAGGCCTGGGTGGCCCAGCTCATCGAGTCCCTCAAGCAGCAGGGCGAAGGCAACAACGAGCTCGCAGTCGACCTGGCCGCCAAGGCCTTCGAGGCCGCGCCCGCCGGTGCCGGCAGCATCGACGGCCAGCGCTTCGAGTGGCTGGCCGATGCCGACTCGCGCCTGGGCCCCGTGCTCGAGGCCTGCCTGAATGGCCACTACACCTGGGTGCCCTTCAAGCACCTGGCCAAGATCCATTTCGACGCGCCCGAGGACCTGCGTGACTGCGTCTGGATGCCGGCCCAGCTGAGCTTCACCAACGGCGGCAACAGCGTGGCCCTGGTGCCCACGCGCTACCCCGGCTCGGAGAAAAGCGCCGACGGGCTGATCAACCTCGCCCGCAAGACGGAGTGGCAACCCCTGCCCGGCGAGGACCGCTACGCCGGCCTGGGCCAGCGTGTGCTGACCAGCGACATCGGCGACCACGACCTGATGGCCATCCGCGAAATCGTGTTCGACGCCGACGAGGCCGCGCCCAACGAGGCCGGCTGATGGCCGGCCTGGGCGCCCAGGACCGCCTCCAGCCCTCGCTGCTGGACCGGCTCACCGACAACGATCCGAGCTCCAAGGTCGAGGCCCTGGATGCCCGCGTGCTGAGCCGCAAGCAGCTGCGCGAAGCCGTGCTGCGCGACCTGTCCTGGCTGTTCAACGCCGTGTGCGAAGAGCCCGACATCCGCAACCGCGACGCACCCGAGCGCACCGCGCTGTGGAAGAGCGTGCCCTACGCCTGCGATTCGGTGCTGAACTTCGGCATCCTGCCCCTGACCGGGCAGATCATGCACATCCACAACTTCCCTCTCATCGAAGCCCAGGTCCGCCAGGCCATCATCCGCTTCGAACCGCGCCTGGACCCGGCCACGGTCGAGGTGCGCATCGTCAACGACATGAGCACCGGCCTGCGCCCGACCAGCCTGCGCCTGACCATCAAGGGCCAGATGTGGAACCAGCCGGTGCCGCTGGAGCTGCTGCTGAGCGCCGACGTCGACGTGGATACTGGGCAGGCCGCCGTCAGAGACATGCGTGGCTGAAACAATGAACATGGCCACAGAGACACAGAGGCACGGAGAAGCTGAGGGCTCGTGTTCCTCCGTGTCTCTGTGCCTCTGTGGCTGTGTTTCTCGGCCGCGCCGGAAACCCTGAATGGATCCCCGCCTCCTCCGCTACTACAACCAGGAACTGCGCTATCTCCGCGAGATGGGCGGCGAGTTCGCGCGCGAGTTCCCCAAGATCGCCGGCCGCCTCGGCATGGAAGGGCTGGAGGTCGCCGACCCCTATGTCGAGCGCCTGCTCGAAGGCTCGGCCTTCCTGGCCGCGCGCGTGCAGCTCAAGCAGGACACCGAATTCCCCCAGCTGGCCCAGCGCCTGCTGGACATGGTCTGCCCCAATCTGAGCGCGCCCATCCCGTCGATGCTGGTGGCCCAGCTCGAGCCGGCCCAGGACCCCAACCTGATCGCCGGCTTCACGCTGCCGCGCGGCAGCGCGGTGATGGGCCCCAAGACGCCGCTGGGCCCGACGCGCTGCGAGTTCCGCACCGCCCAGCCCGTCACGCTGACGCCCATCAAGGTCACCGGCGTCGAGTATTTCCTCAGCGCCACCGACATCAACTTCAGCGGCCTGCCGCTGCGCGAGCGGCCCAAGAGCGGCGTGCGCGTGCGCCTGGAGCTGCCCTCGGGCATGAGCTTCGCGAAGCTGCCGCTGGACAGCCTGCGCTTCTTCATGGGCGGCCTGCAGGACGTGGCGCTGAAGCTGCACGAACTGGCCACCTGCCGCTGCGTGGGCCTGCTGGCCGGCCCCGGCGGCAAGGGCCCCGACCTCAAGCGCAATTTCATCCCGCCCGGCCGCGTGCGCCACGTCGGCCTGGCCGACGACGAGGCCATGCTGCCGGTGACGCTGCGCGGCCTGTCGGGCACGCGGCTGATGCAGGAGTACTTCGCCTTCCCGCAGCGCTTCCTGTTCATCGACGTGGCCGGCCTCAGGCCCAGCTTTGCCGCCTGCACCGGCAACACCTTCGAGCTGGTGCTGCTGTTCGACCGCTATGAGCCGAGTCTGGAGGGCGGCGGCGAGCCGGCCAACTTCAGCCTGAACTGCGTACCGGCCATCAACCTGTTCGAGCGCCGGGCCGAGCGCATCACCGTCGACGACAGCGCCACAGCCTTCCAGGTCATCCCCGACCGCCTGGCGGGCAATGACTTCGAGGTCTTCGACGTCGCTTCGGTCACCGGCTTCTCGACCGACACCGACGAGCTGCAGTTCCTGCCGCTGTTCGACGTGCCGCATGCCGATCCGGCCGGCGCCTCCGGCTATTTCAGCCCGCTGCGCGAGCCGCGCCTGGCCAGCGACCGCACCAAGCGCGAAGGGCCGCGCTCGGCCTATGTCGGCAGCGAGGTCTTCCTGTCCCTGGTCGACCTGCAGCGCGCGCCCTACCGCACCGAGCTGCGCCAGCTGGCCGCCAAGATCCGCTGCACCAACCGCGACCTGCCCCTCTTCATGCCGGCCGGCCGCGACCATGGCGGGCTGACGCTGGAAACCCGCGCGCCGGTCGACCACATCTCTGTCGTCGCCGGGCCGTCACGCCCCTGCAGCGCGGCGCGCGAAGGCCCGCTGGCCTGGCGGCTGCTGTCCCTGCTGTCGCTGAACTATCTGTCGCTGGTGGACGAAGACCCCGAACGCGGCGCCCTGGCCCTGCGCGAGCTGCTGAGCCTGTTCGGCCAGAGCTCGGACGCCGGCCTGCTGCGCCAGATCGAGGGCGTGCGCGCGGTCGCCACGCGGCCCGTCGTGCGCCGCCATCCGGCGCCCGGCCCCATCGCCTTCGGCCGCGGCCTGGAGGTGCAGCTGACGGTGGATGAGCTGTCCTTCGAAGGCGGCAGCGCGACGCTGCTCGGCTCGGTGCTGCACCACTACTTCAGCCGCCATGTGTCGATGAACAGCTTTGTGCAGACCCTGCTCGTCTCGCGCACACGAGGCGAACTCAAGCGCTGGCAGCCTCTGCCAGGTTCAAGAGCAGTGTTGTGAGCTCCAAGCCCGAGCCCTCGATCTTCGACGCGCTGACCGCGCGGCCGGGCCGCTTCGACCTCTTCCAGGCCCTGCGTCGCATCGAGGCCGCGCACACCGATAAGCCGCGCCTGGGCGATGCGCTGCGCCCCGGCGACGAGCCGGTGCGCTTTGCCAGCGAGCCGGCCCTGAATTTCGCGCCGACGCCCATCACCAAGCTGGCCCCGAGCGAACACAGCCCGCCGCGCCTGGTGCAGCGGGTGCTGAGCCTGTTCGGGCCCAACGGTGCCCTGCCGACGCACATGACGGAGTACGCCCGCGAGCGGGCCATGCACCACGGCGACCGCACCTTCGCGACCTTCGCCGACATGCTGCTGCACCGCTTCGGCCTGCTCTTCTACCGGGCCTGGGCGCGCGCGAACCCCGTCGTCGGCATGGACCGGGGCCGCGAGGCGCCCATCGTGCGCCATGTCGGCGCCCTCATCGGCCTGGCCGAACCCTCGCTGCGCGAGCGCGACGCCCTGGGCGACTTCTCCAAGCTGTATTTCGCCGGCCGCCTGGCCCGCTCGGCCCGCGATGCCGACGGCCTGCAGAGCTGGATCGCGCTGCGCTTTCGCGTGCCGGCCCAGGTGCACCAGTTCAGCGGCCACTGGATGACGCTGGAAACCGAGGAGCGCACCCGCCTCGTCCAGCACGATGGCATCGGGCTGGGCCGCGGCGCCATGCTGGGCCGCCAGGTCTGGGACGTGCAGCACAAGTTCCGCATCGAGATCGGCCCGCTGAGCTGGCCGGCCTTCCAGGCCTTCCTGCCCTCGGGCCACAACCTGCAGGCTCTGCAAGCCATGGTGCGCCAGTACGTCGGCCATGAGTTCGCCTGGGATGTGCGGTTGAGGCTCAAGCCCACCGAGGTACCGGCCTGGCCGCTGGGCAAGCGGCCCGGCGTCGGTATGCTGGGGCGCAGCGCCTGGCTCAACAGCCAGCGCCCGCGCAAGCGGGCCGACCAACTGGTCATGAATGTGGAAAGCATCTGCCGGGAGCCCCTGGGGCCCTCTCTCGCCCCGAAGCACGCCATGTAGCGGAACCGAACGGCGGCCCCGGTCACTCAGCACCGAGGAGAACTGGAAATGACAGACATCAGCCGCCAAGCCCTGTTCGGCAAGCTCAATCCGCTGGCCTACAAATCCATCGAAGGCGCCACCGTCTTCTGCAAGCTCAGGGGCAACCCCTATGTCGAGCTGGTGCACTGGATCACCCAGCTGCTGGAGAACAACGAGTCCGACGTGGCCGCCATCGTGCGCCACTACGGGCTGGACGCAGCCGCCCTGGCGCGCGACGTGACGACGGCCCTGGACCGCCTGCCGCGCGGCTCCACCGCCATCAGCGACTTCTCGGAACACATCACCCACGCCATCCAGCAGGCCTGGGTCTATGCCACGCTGATGTATGGCGAGGCCCAGGTGCGCAGCGGCCATCTGCTGGTGGCCCTGCTGAGCACGCGCACGCTGCACGACGCCCTCATCGGCATCTCGCGCCAGTTCGACAAGATCAAGGCCGACGACCTGGCCGACAAGCTGCAGAGCCTGATCGGCAAGACCGGTGAAGCCGGCCTGGGCGCCACCGACGGCAGCGCGCTGGGCGGTGGCCAGCCGGGCGAGGCCTCGGGCGCGATGGCGCCGGCCGCCATGGGCCGCCAGGAGGCGCTGAAGAAGTTCACCGTCGACCTGACCGAGAAGGCGCGCAAGGGCGAGATCGACCCGGTGACGGGCCGCGACGACGAGATCCGCCAGATCGTCGACATCCTGATGCGCCGCCGCCAGAACAACCCGCTGCTGACCGGCGAGGCCGGCGTCGGCAAGACCGCCGTGGTCGAGGGCTTCGCGCTGCGCCTGGCGCGCGGCGACGTGCCGCCGCCCATGCAGGGCGTGACCTTGCTGACCCTGGACATCGGCCTGCTGCAGGCCGGCGCCTCCATGAAGGGCGAGTTCGAGCAGCGCCTGCGCCAGGTCATCGACGAGGTGCAGCAGAGCCCCACCCCCATCATCCTGTTCATCGACGAAATCCACACCCTGGTGGGCGCGGGCGGTGCGGCCGGCACGGGCGACGCGGCCAATCTGCTGAAGCCGGCCCTGGCGCGCGGCAACCTGCGCACCGTGGGCGCCACGACCTGGGCCGAGTACAAGAAGTACATCGAGAAGGACCCGGCCCTGACCCGCCGCTTCCAGACCGTGCAGGTCGAGGAGCCCGACGAGAAGAAGGCCATCCTGATGCTGCGCGGCGTGGCCACGGTGCTGGAGAAGCACCACCAGGTCCAGCTGCTGGACGAGGCCATCGAATCGGCCGTCAAGCTGTCGCACCGCTACATCCCGGCCCGCCAGCTGCCCGACAAGGCCGTCAGCCTGCTGGACACCGCCTGTGCCCGCGTGGCCGTCAGCCAGCATGCGATGCCGGCCGAGGTCGAGGACTGCAAGCGCCGCATCGAGTCGCTGGAGATCGAGCAGGGCATCATCGGCCGCGAGGCCCAGGTCGGCGTGCACATCGGCGACCGCGGCACGCTGGTGGAAGAGAAGCTGGCCGGCGAACGCGAGCGCCTGGCCACGCTGGAAGCCCGCTGGACCCAGGAAAAGGACGTCGTCGCCAAGATCCTGGAGCTGCGCGCCAAGCTGCGCGGTGACGGCCAGCCGGCGGACGCCGGTGGCAGCCCCGACCGTGATGCGCTGCTGGCCGAAATGCATGCCGCCCAGACCCAGCTCACCGAGCTGCAGGGCGATGCGCCGCTGATCCTGCCGTCGGTGGACGCCCAGGCCGTGGCCAGCGTCGTCGCCGACTGGACCGGCATCCCCGTCGGCCGCATGGTCAAGAACGAACTGGAAGCCGTGCTGCGCCTGGGCGCAACGCTGGGCCAGCGCGTCATCGGCCAGCAGCATGGCCTGGACATGATCGCGCGCCGCATCCAGACCTCGCGCGCCAAGCTCGACAACCCCAACAAGCCCATCGGCGTCTTCATGCTGTGCGGCACCTCGGGCGTCGGCAAGACCGAGACGGCGCTGGCCCTGGCCGAGTCGCTGTACGGCGGCGAGCAGAACGTCATCACCATCAACATGAGCGAGTACCAGGAGTCGCACACCGTCTCCACGCTCAAGGGCGCGCCTCCGGGCTACGTCGGCTACGGCGAAGGCGGCGTGCTGACCGAAGCCGTGCGCCGCCGCCCCTACAGCGTCGTGCTGCTGGACGAGGTCGAGAAGGCCCACCCCGACGTGCACGAGCTGTTCTTCCAGGTCTTCGACAAGGGCTGGATGGAGGACGGCGAAGGCCGCATGATCGACTTCAAGAACACCATCATCCTGCTGACCAGCAATGTGGGTTCCGAGCTCATCATGAACATGTGCCGCGACCCCGAGCTGCTGCCCGACCCCGAGTCGCTGGCCACGGCCCTGACCGAGCCGCTGCAGAAGGTGTTCCCGCCCGCGCTGCTGGGCCGCATCGTCACGATTCCCTACTACCCGCTGAGCGACGAGATGCTGGCGAAGATCGTGCGCCTGCAGCTGGGCCGCATCGTCAAGCGCGTCGCCGAGAACCACCGCATCCCGTTCGAGTACAGCGACGCGGCCGTGGAGCTCATCGTCAAGCGCTGCAACAACGCCGAGTCGGGCGGTCGCATCATCGACGCCATCCTGACCAACACCGTGCTGCCCAAGGTCTCCATCGAGTACCTGTCGCGCACGGCCTCGGGCCAGCCGCTGCAGAAGGTCAGCCTGGGCGTGGCGGACGGCGATTTCAGCTACGCCTTCGATTGAGCTGAAACCCGCGCGGAGAAGCAGAGATGTCTGATGTGATGTCCATCACCACCAAGCTGGGTGCCGACAAATTGTTGGTGCTCCGGCTGGATGGCAAGGAGTCTCTTGGCGCATTGCCGGAGTGGCATGTCGACCTGGTCGGCAATATCAGCCTGCTGGGCGTGCGTGAGTCCATCGACCTGCACGCCCTGCTGGGCTCGCGCGCCAACGTCACCATCGAGCATGGCGCCAAGCGTCATTTCAACGGCTTCATCACCGAGGCCCAGCGCGGCGAGCGCCGTGGCCGCTACGACTCCTACCGCATCACGATGCGGCCCTGGACCTGGTTCGCGACCAAGACGCGCAACTCCCAGGTGTTCCAGAACAAGAGCGTCAAGGACATCGTCGCCGAGGTGCTGACGCCCTACAGCGCCGACTTCGCCTGGCGGCTGCAGGACGCGTCGGTCTACAAGCCGCTGGAGTACTGCGTGCAGTACGAGGAGTCGGACTTCGACTTCGTCAGCCGCCTGCTGGAAGAGGTGGGCATCTACTATTTCTTCGAGCACACCAGCACCACCCACACCATGGTGCTGACCGACTCGATGGGCAAGCACGAGGCCAAGGACGGCGAGAAGACCGTCAAGTGGTCCAACAAGCTCGACGCCAAGACGCCCAGCATGGTGGAGTGGCATGTGGCCGAGGAGGTGCACGCGGTCAAGGCCGTCGTGCGCGACTTCGACTACCTGGCCACCGCCACGGCCATCGAGCAGACCCACAGCGCGCTGACCTCGGCCGAGACCGCCAAGCTCGGCAAGGGCGAGGTCTACGAGTTCCCGGCCCGCGCGGTGCAGAACCAGGTCAAGGACGCATCCCAGCCGGCCACGGCCGCCGCCACCCGCGTCGCCAAGATGCGGCTGGAGGAACTGCAGTCGCTGCAGAAGGTCTACACCGGCACCACCAACTGCAATGACATGTCGGTGGGCGCCACCTTCGACCTGGAGGACTCGCCACACGCCGACGACGAGGACAGCTACCTCATCGTCAGCATGAGCTTCAGCGCCGAGTTCAACGATCACGAGGCCATCGAGGACCTCAAGCCCAACGGCAGTCGCCGCGATGGCGTGCTCGCCAGCGTCATGTGCATCAGCACCAGCGGCAACCCCTTCCGCCCGCAGCGCCGCACGCCGCGCCCCGTCATGTACGGGCCGCAGACGGCCACCGTCGTCGGCGCCTCGGGCAACGAGGTCGAGACCGACAAGCACGGCCGCATCAAGGTGCAGTTCCACTGGGACCGCCTGGGCAAGAAGGACGAGAACAGCTCCTGCTTCGTGCGCCTGTCCCAGCCCTGGGCCGGCAAGAACATGGGCCTGTGGATGATCCCGCGCGTCGGCCATGAGGTTGTCGTCAGCTTCATCGGCGGCGACCCCGACCGGCCGCTGATCACGGGCTCGGTGCACAACGACGTCAACATCCCCAGCTATCCGCTGCCCGCCAATTCCGACATCAGCGGCTGGCGCACCCACTCGACCAAGGAGGGCGCCGCCGACGCCCGCCACGAGCTGCGCTTCGACGACAAGAAGGACAAGGAATACGTCTGGCTGCAGTCGCAGAAGATCTTCCACCGCCACGTCAAGGACGACGCCTTCGACTGGATCGAGAAGAACGAGACCAAGAAGGTCAAGCTGACACGCAAGGAAGTGGTCGGCGAGAACTGGTACGTCAATGTCGGTAAGGACGTCATGCACGACCTCGGCAAGGACCTGCACACCAAGGTCGCCGGCGACATCTTCACGACCGGTGCGGCCACCTACCAGCTCAAGCTGGAGAAGGACTTGAGCGCCAAGGTCGGCGCGGACATGGGCTTTGACGTCACCGGCAAGACGGCCATCAAGGCCGGCGGCGACATCAACCTGCAAAGCGGCGGCGCGGGCAATATCAAGACGACGGGCAACCTCGTCAGCGAGTCCGGCGCCAAGCTGTCGATGAAAGCCACGGCCGATCTGCTGATGCAGGCCGTCAACATCAAGGCCAAGGGCAGCGCCGAGATCGTGCTCGAGGCCACGGCCGGCATCAAGATCGTCTGCGGCGCCTCCGTCATCACGCTGAGCTCGGCGGGCGTCACCATTGACGGCCCGATGGTCAAGGTCAACTGCGGCGGTGGCGGCGGCTCTGCAGGCGCGGCCGAGAGTGCGGCCGCGGCCGAACCCAAGGCGCCGGAAGACGCCAAGAACCTGGAAGAGCTGACGCCGGCCAAGGCCACCGACTACGACAAGCTGTTTGCCGACCCGCTGGCCGACAACGCGGGCACCGCGGGTGCAGGCGGCGCAGGCGCAGCAGGCGCGGGCGCGGGGGGCATGAAGACGCCGGGCGTGTCCAGCCTGCGCGCCGGTGCCCTCGGCCTGGGCGCGGCAGCCCTGGCGGCCGCCGGTGCCGCCGCCATGGCCGTTGCCGGCGGCGCCACGCTGAGCAGCAACGACGATGACGCCGACGAGCCCGTCGACGACGGCAGCGCCGCGCGCGACGCCGCCCTGGCCGAATCCGCCGCCAACGAAGAGGTGGCGCGCGACGCCGAGGAAGAGGCCAAGAAGCCGGTCGAGAAGACGCCCGAGGAACTGAAGGCCGAAGCCGATGCGGCAGCCGCCGCAGCCAAGGAGGCCGCCGCCGTGCTGGCCGAGGCCGAGGCCGGCGTGGCTGCCGCCAAGGCCGCCGAGGCCGCCGCCGAAACCGAGGTGGAGCGTCAGACCGCCGAGCAGGCGCTGGCGCAGGCTGAGGCGACCTACGAAGTGGCCAAGCAGGCCGAAGCCGAGGCCAAGGTCGCCAGCCAGACGGCCGACGAAGCCCTGGCTGCCTCCGAGGCCGCCCAGGCAGCCGCCAAGCAGGCCGAGGACCAGGCCGCCGCCGAGGCGGCCGCTGCGGCAGAGCCCCCGCCGGCTGCTGACGAAGGCGGCGGAGGGTCGGCTTGAGCGGTGCCGCCCTGGCCACGGCCCAGATCCGATCAGCACTGTGGGACCGGACTGACGCGCGCGTGCATGCCGTCGTCGATGGTGGCGTCATCCCCGGCCTGCTGCAGAGGCTCAACGGCGCGCAGACCGTCGGCTGGGACTGCCTGCAGCGCGGCGCCCTGTCCGGCGAAGCCGCTGCGCAAGCCGCCTATATCGTCGAACTGCAGCCCGAGGCCGAGTTCACGAGCTGGCTGTTCGACGAGGCCTGCATCGCCTTCGAGGGCTGGGGCGTGCTGATGAGCTCGACCCGGCCGCTGCTGGCCATGCGCGAACACAGCCGCGATCTCGCCGAGGTGCGCTGCCCCGATGGCCGCCGCCGCCCCTGGCGCTGGTGGGACCCGGAGCTGCTGGCCCTGCTGCTGCCCGGCCTGGCGCCGTCCCAGCTGGACGCCTTCTTCGCGGCCGGCCAGCAGTTGGTCAGCCCGGGCGCCAGGCGCTGGACCTGGTGGCAGCGCGTGGACGGCGTGCTCGATACCCAAGTGCGCGAACGGGTGAACTGATGTTGCAGATCACCCCCGAACAACTCGAGAAGGTCGAAGCCCTGCAGCTCAAGCGCGACTCGCGCGAGCTGCTGCAGCTGCTGGGCAGCGCCTGGCCCGAGGTCGCCGCCCAGCTCCAGGCCCGCTGGCCGTCCTTTGTCGACGTGGCCCTGGAGCAGGCCCAGCAGATCGGCCTGCGCCATGCCGCCGACCTGGCCCGTTATGCCTCGCTGTGCTGCCTGTGGGGCGCCAATTTCCAGGCCCGGCCGCGCTTTGAGTGGGCGGCCGCCATCGCCACCGACCCTCAGCTCAGCCCCACGCTGCGCCTGCACCAGCTGACGCAGCGCTCGCGCGAGGAACTGGTGCGCCGCGCCGCCAAGGCCGCGCCGACCGGCGATGCGCTGACGCCCGCCGGCTTCGACAAGGCCCAGGCCGCCATCGAGGCCGGCCTGGCCCGCATGGCCCGCGGCCGCGCCGTCTTCCTTGACCAGCCGCCGCCGCCCCGGCCCCAGGCTTGCGATCTGTCGGCCGTCACTTTCGCCGTCGCCGAGCCCAAGCCCCTGCAGGCCTACCAGGGCCAGGACGGCAGCTCGCGCCGTGTCGACCTGGCGCCGTGGGCGCCGCAGCCCGAGACCCTGTCCGCGCCGCTGGACGAACCGCGCCTGCTGCCGGTGCTGAGCCGCGCCGTCGGTGGCGGCGCGAGCGCCCGCCTGCAGCTCGCGGTCAGCACCCAGGCGGTCTGCAATGCCCACCACCCGGAGGTGATGCATGTCAGCGGCACCGGCCGCCTGAGCTGGCGCGGTGCCGACACGGCCCGCCTGAGCCTGACCCTGCACGCCCCGCCCAGCCCGCCGCCCGACCCCAAGCTCGGACCGGCCGGCATCGCCTACGGTGAGCCGCCGGATGTGCAGACGGTCAGCATCAGCAGCTGCGGCATCCGCAACGCCGGCGCGCCGCTGGGCAAGCTGGAGCTGGGCCTGCAGGTGCATGCCGCCACGCAGCGCCTGGTCGAAGTTCGCCACGGCGCCCTGCCCGCCCAGGCCTGGCCGGTCGAAGGCGAGGCCCCGGCGTTGAACACCGCCAGCACGGCCTGCCGTCTCGAAGCCGACGGCCATGGCGAGCCGGTACCGGCCTGGCTGAAGGCCTGGCAGGGCCTGCAGCCCGCTGCGCGCGCCGGCCTGGAGAAGCTCTTCATCGCCTGGTCGCGCCAGATGGCCGGCACCAGCGGCCGCATGGAGGCCGAGGCCGCGCCCCTGGTCGGCCAGGCCGATGTGGCCTGGGGCTGGCAGCATGCCGCCGACGGCGCCGTGGCGCTGCGCGTGCGGGGCGCCATCGACTTCGCGGCCCTGGTGCTGAACCTCAAGCTGGGCGGCGAACTGGACTGGGCCGGCAGCCGCGCCCGCATCAGCCTGCAGGCCCAGGGTCGCAGCGAATGGCGCACCACGCTGGCCGAGGGCCAGGACCTGGAGCAGGTCAAGACCAGCTGGCGCCACCCCTTCGCGCTCAGCGTCGAGGCCATCGCCAATGGCCAGCCGGCGCTGCTGTCGGCCGGCCCGCTGGCCGAAGGCCTCCGCGGCGCCATCGTCGGCGAATGCGGCCTGCGCCCGCGCCCCGATGGCCGCGGCCTGCAGTGGTTCTATCGCCTGGCCATCGAGCCAGCCCATGTACGGCTGCTGCGACAGGACCCGTTGGGCGGTGCGCAACGCAAGCTGTGCGAGCTGCTGCCCGCACTGACCTTGATCGATTGGAGTGCCGGCTGATGGACCGCCTGATGTGCCTCCATGTGCAGACCAGCGGCGAGCCCGTCGAGGTGCTGGTCAACGGCGTGCCCGTGCTGGCCCTGCCGGCAGGTGCGGGCAGCCAGTCCGTCACGGTGCACGAATACCTGCAGAACGGCAGCAACCGCATCACCCTCGTGGTGGCGCCGCTGCCCATCGCGCAGGCCGTGTCCGCGCCGAATGCGCCGGCCCAGCCGCGCATGGCCGCCCGCGCTGCCCATGCCCGCGCCCGGCTGGTGCTGCTGCGCCAGGGCAAGAGCCTGGCCGACGAGGCGGTGCGCGTGCTCGCCGAAGTCGTCTGGGCCGTCGAGGAAGGCACGAGCTTCGACGCCCCGACCGCCCAGCACCAGGACCTGGAGCTGCCGGTCGGCTTCCCGCGCTGGCGCTGGCTGGACGCGCCCGTCCTCAACCCCGGCCCGCAGGACCGCCAGCTCGTGCTCGCCGCCCTGCAGCGCATCGCCTTCGACCTGTCCCGAGGCAACCCGGACAGCCTGCTGGCCGCCTGCCGCCTCAAGCTCGAGGAGGTCGACCAGGCCTACCAGCGCCCCGCCGGCCAGGGCGGCGCGGCCCTGCGCGAGCAGGTGCAGCAACTCTGGCAGGCCGGCGTCCTGGCCACGCTGCAGCCGCCCACGCCCGACACCCTGCTGCTGCGCCTCGTGGCCGGTGGCCGCCTGCTGGAGTGCGTCAACCCGATGGGCGCCCCGGTACTCGGCAGCCAGAACGACGACGCGACGCTCGGCAATATCGCCTGGCCGTTGCGGCTGACGCTGATCGAAGGCAAGGTTTATGTGCTTAGATGAGCACCCATGCCCGCCTGCAGGGGTCGCCGCAGGGCCGTGCCGCGCTGAAAATCGCTGACCATGATTCGCCTTAACGTCACCACCTACAACGGCCTGCCCGTGAGCCAGCCGCTGTCTGCCCAGTTCGACGAACTCGGCGGCGACATCGGCCGCGCGGACACCAACCAGCTGGTGCTGCCCGATCCCGAACGCACCATCTCGCGCGTGCATGCCCGCGTGCTGTTCCGCGCCAGCAGTGGCTATGGCATCGTCGACCAGGGCAGCAACGCCATCAGCGTCAACGGCATCCAGCTCGGCAAGGGCCGCGAGGCTGCCATCAAGCCGGGCGACCAGATCCAGATCGGCGGCTATGTCCTCGTCGTCGAGGCCGGCAGTGCCGGCGGCGCCGCGGCCGACCCCTTTGCCGACTTCTTCGGCATGGCGCCCGCCACGGCCCTGACCCAGCCCGGCATCCGCCGCGATGTGAAGGCCGCCGACCCGCTGGGCCTGTTCGGCAGCGCCACGCCGTCCGCGCCGCGCACCGTGGCGCCGCCCGTCTCTGCACCGCCTCCATCGGCTCCGGCCATGGGTGGCATCCCGGCCGACTGGGATCCCTTCGCGCCGATGGCCCCGACCAAGCAGGCCACGGCCCCGCAGCCCTCGGCCGGGGCGCGTGCCCTCGGCCTGGACCTGGGCGCCGGCGCCCCCGCGTCGCTGATTCCCGACCTGCCCGGCTCGGCCCCTCGCGGCGGCGCGGCCGGCGATTCGCTGGACGCGCTGTTCGGCCTCGGCGCCCCCACGCCGGCCAGCAACAACCCGCTGGCCCAGTCGTTGCTCGGCGAAGCCATCGCCCAGCCCAACATGGCCGGCCACGTCGACCCCATGCAGGCCCTGGGCATGTTGCCCGCCGCGGCCGGCCAGGCCCTGCCGGACACGACCTCGGAGCTGAACCGCCCCTTCATCCCGCCGAACGCGCCCTCCGCATCGACGACGACGGGCCAGCGCCCCCGCCCGCCCGCCGCCTCCATGGCCGCGCTGAATTCCCTCGACCCCTCCGGCACGCTGTCGGGTGCCGTCGTATCCTGGAACGACAGCGCCGGCGAAGGCCGCACCATCATCCGCGCCGGCAAGAAGCCCGAGGCGCCCGCACAAACCACCATCGCGCCTCCCATCGCGGCCGCACCCCTGATGCCGCCGCCCCCACCACCCGCTGTGGTCGCGCCGGTCGCGCAGGCCGCGCCCGTGGCGGCAGCGATGCCGGCCGACCAGGCCGCCCTGCTGGCGGCCTTCCGCGAAGGTCTGGGCATCGCCAACCTGCCGGCCAGTGGCCTGACGCCCGAATTCATGCGCCTGCTCGGCCAGCTCATCCACGAGTCGGCCCGCGGCACGGTGGACCTGCTGGTCGCCCGCGCGGCACTGAAGCGCGAGGTGCGCGCCGAGGCGACCATGATCGTCGCCAAGGAAAACAACCCGCTGAAGTTCTCGCCGACGGCCGAGGTGGCCCTGGGCCATCTGCTCGGCCCCGCGGTGCGCGGCTTCGTGCCACCCCAGCAGGCCATGCGCGATGCCTTCGACGACCTGCGTGCCCACCAGCTCGCCTTCCTGGCCGGCATGCGCGCGGCGCTGGAAGGCCTGCTGCAGCGCTTCGACCCGTCCCAGCTGGAATCGCGGCTGACGCAGAAGTCGGTGCTGTCCAGCCTGTTGCCGGCGGCACGCAAGGCCCAGCTCTGGTCGGTTTTCCAGCAGGAATATCAGCAGATTGCCGGCGAACTGTCGGATGATTTCCACCAGGTCTTCGGGCGAGAGTTCCTGCGTGCCTATGAGGCGCAGCTCGACGCGCTGAATTCAGAACAACGATAAAGGAGCCCTGTGCAAATCGAGCTCGCATTGATGTCGGAACAGGGGGGGCGCGACTACAACGAGGACGCCTGCGGTCACTGGCATTCCGAGCGCTATCTGTGCTGCGTGCTGGCCGACGGTGCCGGCGGCCACGGCGGCGGCGACATCGCGTCCAAGCTCGCCGTCAGCCATGTGCTGCAGGGCTATGCCAGCCTGCCCGCCCATCATCCGCAGGCGCTGGAAGCCCTGCTGGCGGACACCAACCGCGAACTGCTCGCCCACCGCGCCGACAACCCGCAGCTGCGCCATATGCATTCGACGGTGGTGGTGCTGTCCATCGACCTGCAGGAGCGCAATGCGCTGTGGGGCCACTGCGGCGACTCGCGCTTCTATGCCTTCCGCGACGGCCTGCTGGCCCAGCGCACCCGCGACCACAGCCTGGTGCAGTCCCTCATCGACGGCGGCATGCTGGACGAGGCGGGGGCCCGCGTCCACCCCAAACGCAGCGAGCTCTACTCGGCACTCGGCACCCAGGGCGACGATCTGCACATCACGGTGGCGTCCGAACCCTGGCCGCTGGTGGGCCGCGAGGCTTTGATGCTGTGCACCGACGGCCTGTGGGAATGGCTGACCGATGAGGAGATCGCCGCCGCCCTGTCCTTCGCGCCGGACCCCCAGGCCTGGCTCAACGACCTCGGCCAGCGCGTGCGCCTGGCCGCCGCCGACAAGGCCAACCACGACAACTACACCGCGCTGGCCCTCTGGCTGGAGAAATGAGGCCCCTCGCCCAATCTCGCCTCGCTGAACGCGGGCGCGCCTGGTCGGTCCCCCAAGGGGACGGCGATGCTTGCGGCATCGAGCCGCAAGCACATCGCCTACGCGGGCCGGCTCGGGAGCGGCCCAGCGCTCGGCCCGAAAAAGAAAAAGCCGCCCTCGGGCGGCTTTTCTGTTGGCGCTCGAGCGCTCAGGGCACCATTTCCGTCAGCTGGCCGGGCGACACGATGCTGACGACGCCGGCATAGGCGCACATCAGTTTGGAGGTGTTGTTCAGCACCGGCATATTGGCCAGCATGACGGTCGGCGCTCCCGGCACCCAGGGCGCGGGAAAGACCGGCACACAGGGCATGGGCGTCAGCGTGAACACGCCCTGGGCTGCAGCAGTGGCGGCAGCCGTGGCGGCGGCGACGGCCGGGTTGGCCATGCTCTTGCACGGCCCGAAGGGCTGGATGTTCACCATGGGCTTGTTGTCCATGATGTTGGCCGCGAACTGGTTGCTGGTCTTCATCTTGTTCAGCGGCAGCACGCCCAGCTCGCTGGGCTTGGAGCCGAAGGTGCAGACCAGCTGAGCACCCTTGCAGACATGTTGAGGCATGGGGGCCTCTACTTCCTGCCGATTTCCACCCGGCGGTTCTCGTCGGCTTTCGGCTTGGCCGGATTCTTGGGCTCGCTGGCACCCACGCCTTCGATCACCAGCACGGCCGGGTCCGCGCCCTTGCTGACCAGGTAGTCACGCACCGACTCCGCCCGCTTGATGGACAGGGCCTGGTTGGCGGCCGGGGTGCCCGAAGCGTCGGCATGGCCGATGACGCGCACCTTGCGGTCGCTGTTCTTCTTGGTCTTGAGCACGTCGGCGAAGACGTCGAGCTGCTTTTTCAGTGTCGCCGGCAGCTCGGCCGAGCCGACCTTGAAGGAGGTCGCCGGCAGGGAATACTTGATGGCGGGCTTGAAACCCATGCACTTGAAGCCCGAAGCCTCCAGTTCCTTGCACTTGTCGTCAGGGAACAGGCCTTCGTTGATGGCGTCGGCGGTAGGCACGGTCTTGCCCAGGTCCACCGCCTCGGCAGCGGAGGCGGCCGGCGGCGGGATTTCCGGCGTCTGGGCGGCCACGGAGGCACTCAGGGTGAGACCGCACAAGGAAAGAACCAGGAGGGGGCGAAACTTCTTCATGACGGGCACTCGGTGGTCAGACAGGATGAACCGCTGACTGAGTGACCGTCCGCGCCGATTGGTTCCCGAAGGAGCGGGGAACCAAGCACGCCCGCCAGTCACTCATGGCCTGATCGCAGGCCGCCGTGGCTGCTTCCCCCTGTTTTCTCTTGCTCCATCGAGGCGATCCCATCCATGACCTGGCGTGACCGAGTGATCTGGACGGAGGGCATGTTCCTCCAGCCGCAGCACTTCCAGCAGCACGACCGCCACTGGGAGCACCAGTGGCGCCAACGCCTGCAGCAGGCCGTGGCCTATGCCTGGGGCTTCTCGGCCCTGAGCCTGGACGAGGCCTCCCTGACCCTGGGCAAGGTCGGCCTGGCCGCCGCCCAGGGGCTGATGCCCGACGGCACGGCCTTCTCCGCTCCAGGCGGCGACGCCACGCCGGCCGCCGTCGACATCCCGCCCGACGCCCGCAACGAGATCGTCGTGCTGGCCGTGACCCTGCAGCGCCCCGGTGTCGTCGAGACCGATGCCGAACAGGCCGCCGGCGCCATGGGCCCGCGCTTCTCGACGGCCGAGGTCAATGTCGGCGACAGCAACTCCCAGCTCGACCGCGACGCCGCCCTGCAGATCGGGCGGCTGAACCTGCGCCTGATGCTGCAGCGCGATGCCGGCGAGGGCTATGCAACCCTGGGCGTGGCCCGCGTCGTCGAGCGCCGCGCCGACAACCGTGTCGTGCTCGACCCCAGCTATGTGCCGCCGCTGCTGCACGCGCCGGCCCACCCGGTGCTGGACGGCTATGTGCGCGAGCTCTGCGGCCTGCTGAACCAGCGCGGCGAGGCCCTGGCGGCCCGCCTGGCCGCCCCGGGCCGCGGCGGTGTCGGCGAGATTTCCGACTTCCTGCTGCTGGAAGCCGTCAACCGCAACCAGGCCCTGTTCAACCACTTGCGCGCGGTGTCGGTGCTGCACCCCGAGCGGCTGTACAGCGAATGCCTGAGCCTGGCCGGCGACCTCGCCACCTTCCGCGACAGCCGCCGCCCGGGCCAGTACGCCGACTATCTTCACGACGACCTGGCCGCCACCTTCCGCCCCGTCATCGACGACCTGCGCCAGTCGCTGTCCATGGTGATGGAGCAGACCGCCATCCCCATCGAGCTGCAGGACCGCGCCTATGGCGTGCGCGTCGCGCTGATCCCGGACGTCGGCCTGCAGCGCACCGCCACCTTCGTGCTGGCCGTGTCCGCCCAGCTGCCCGGCGACGCCCTGCGCGCCCGCTTTCCCACCCAGGTCAAGATCGGCCCGGTCGAGCGCATCCGCGACCTCGTCAACCTGCAGCTGCCCGGCGTCACGCTGCGTCCGCTGCCGGTGGCGCCGCGGCAGATCCCCTATCACGCCGGCCACAACTACTTCGAGCTCGAGACCCGGGGCAACGACCTGTGGAAGCAGCTCGAGACCTCGGGCGGCCTGGCCATGCACATCGCCGGCGAGTTCCCCGGGCTCGAGCTCGAGTTCTGGGCGATCCGCGCCTGACCATGAAATACGAACATAGCCACAGAGGCACAGAGACACAGAGGAATTCCAAAGCCCTGCTGCCTTCTTCTCTGTGCCTCTGTGCCTCTGTGGCTAGTTTTGAACCGGGCCTGAACGGCTGACGCCATGAGCGATCCCAACAACGACGACCCCTTTGCCGCCTTCGGGCAGGACCGCACCGTCATCAAGCCCAGCGCAGGCCGGGCCGCGGTGACAGCGCCCCAGCCACCGGCACGCCCCGCAGGCCCGATGGGCGGCCAGCAGCCCGCCGGCATCCCCGCGGGCCCCATGGGCAAGGAAGCCCCCATGGCCCTGGAGGCGCTGACGACGGCCAGCATGAACCCGCTGGTGGCCGCCGCCATGCCGCTGCTGTCGGCCGCACCGCGCGTGCGCCACAGCGCCCAGCATCCCAACCCCGCTGGCCTGAAGGAGGCCCTGGCCGAAGGCATCCGCACCTTCGAAGCCAAGGCCCGGGCCGAGGGCCTGCCCAACGAGCAGGTCATCGCCGGTCGCTACATCCTGTGCACCCTGCTCGATGAGTCCGCCGCCAGCACGCCCTGGGGCGGCTCCGGCGCCTGGGCCGCGCAAAGCCTGCTGGTGCAGTTCCACAACGAGTCCTGGGGCGGCGAGAAGGTCTTCGCGCTGATGGCCAAGCTGGCCGAGAACGTGCCGGCCAACCGCAATCTGCTGGAGCTGCTCTACGTCTGCCTGGCCTTCGGTTTCGAGGGCCGCTACCGCGTCGTCGACAACGGCCGTGCCCAGCTCGACGGCGTGCGCGCCCGCCTCGCACAGATGCTGCGCCAGGGCAGCAATCCCGACCCTGCCCTGTCGCCACGCTGGCAGGGCGCCGAGCCCGGCGAGACCCGCCTGCGCCAGAAGCTGCCGGTCTGGGCCATCGCGGCCGCCATGGCCCTGGTGCTGCTGCTGGTCTATATCGGCCTGCGCTTCAGCATCAATGGTTCGTCCGACGACGTCTTTGCGGCCCTGCGCGGCTATGACGTCAAGACGGCCGCCGTCGCCGCCCCCGCACCACCGCCGGCCGCGCCGCGCCTGGCCGGGCTGCTCGACAACGACATCAAGGCCGGCCTGATCCAGGTCAACGACCTGGCCGACCGCTCCGTCGTCATCATCAAGGGCGACGGCCTGTTCGGCCCCGGCAGCGCCGAGGTGTCGTCCGAGTTGCGCCCGCTGGTGCTGCGCATCGGCGAGGCCCTGCAGCGCATGAAGGGCCCCGTGCAGATCACCGGCCACACCGACAACCAGCCCATACGCTCGCTGCGCTTCCCGTCCAACTGGCATCTGTCGCAGTCGCGCGCCGAGGCCTTCCGCAACCTGCTGGCCGAGCGAGTCGACATCGCCCGCCTGCGCGCCGAAGGCCGCGCGGACGCCGAAGCCGTGGCCGACAACGCCACCCCCGCCGGCCGCGCGAAAAACCGCCGCGTCGAAGTCACGCTGATGGTCCAGGACGGTCGCTGATCATGAAGAAGATCCTTTCCTTCCTGTTCCACCCGATCACGCTCGGCGTGTTCGTCCTCCTCGTGCTGTCGGCCCTGGTCTGGTGGGTCGGCCCGCTGATCGCCTTCGGCGAGCACCGGCCGCTGGACACCAGCCTCGCGCGCTGGATTGCGCTGGCCGTCGTCTGGCTGCTGGGTGGCCTGCGCCTGGTGTGGTCGCAGATGCGCCGCCGCCGCATCAACGCCGCCCTGGTCAAGGGCATGAATGCCGGTCCTTCGGCCGCCGCCAAGGAAGAGGGCGTGCTGCAGGAGCGCTTCACCCAGGCCCTGGACCTGCTGAAGAAGGCGCCCGGCGCCAAGAAGGGGCTGTTCAGCGGCAACTCGCTGTACGACCTGCCCTGGTATGTCTTCGTCGGCGCGCCCGGCTCGGGCAAGACCACGGCCCTGCTGAACGCCGGGCTGAACTTTCCGCTGACCGAGAAGCTCGGCCAGGCCAGCGTGCGCGGCGTGGGCGGCACGCGCAACTGCGAATGGTGGTTCAGCGACGAGGCCGTCCTCATCGACACCGCCGGCCGCTACGCGACGCAGGATTCCGACAAGGACACCGATGCCGCGGCCTGGGACACTTTCCTGGGCCTCTTGCGCAAGGCCCGCCCGCGCCGCCCCATCAACGGCGTGCTGCTGACCATCAGCGTGCAGGACCTGCTGGCCCTGCCGCCCGACCAGCGCAAGGAACAGGCCTCGCGCATGCGCGGCCGCATGCAGGAGCTGCAGCAGCGCCTGGGCGTGAAGGTGCCGGTCTATGTGATGGTCACCAAGTGCGACCTGCTGGCCGGCTTCAACGAGACCTTCGGCCCCATGGGCAAGGAGGAGCGCGACCAGGTCTTCGGCTTCACCTTCCCGCTGTCAACGCAGCCGGGCGAGGAGATCATGTCCAACTTCGGCGGCGAGTTCGCGTCGCTGGAGAAGCGCCTGCGCGAACGCCTCATCGAGCGCATGGAGGCCGAGAGCGACACTCTCAAGCGCGCCACCATCTTCGCCTTCCCGCAGCAGTTCGGCGGCTTGAAGGGCCTGCTGGGCGGCTATCTGGAAACGGTGTTCGGCGGCGGTGGTGCGCTGGACGAAGCGCCGCGGCTGCGCGGCGTCTACTTCACCAGTGGCACCCAGGAAGGCACGCCCATCGACCGTGTGCTGGGCGCCCTGGCCCGCACCTTCGGCGTCGAGCGCCGCCTGACGCCGCCCGCCGCGGCCAAGGGCAAGAGCTATTTCCTGAACCACCTGCTGCGCAAGGTCATCTTCATCGAGCAGGGTCTGGTAGGCCAGAACGCCCAGGTCGAGCGCCGCAGTGCGCGCCTGCGCCTGGCCGGCCTGGCGACGGTTGGCGTCATCACGCTGACCCTGCTGGTCGGCTGGGGCTTCAGCTACTTCGGCAACAAGCGCTACATCAACGACATCGAAGCCAAGCTGCCGGCACTGAGGGACACGGTCACGGCCCTGCCGCCCACCAGCGGCAGCGACCCCTCGGCCTTGCCCGAAGCCCTGGCCGCCATCCGCGATGCGGCCCAACCGCCCGGCTTCGCGCTCGACAGCCCGCCGCTGTCCCTGGGCTTCGGCCTCTTCCAGGGTGACAAGCTCGACGCCGGCGCCCAGGTCTCCTACCACCGCCTGCTGCAGCGCGCCCTGGCGCCGCGCATCGCAGCGCGCCTGGAGGAGAGGCTGCGCACGGCCAACCGCGACAACCTCGAGTTCGCCTACGAGTCGCTGAAGGCCTATCTGATGCTCTACACGCCCGAGCATCTGGACAAGCCCGGCCTGCAGGCCTGGATCGGCCTGGACTGGGACGCCAACCTCGAAGGCAGCCTCGGCGCCGAGAAGGTGGCCCTGCTGAAGAACCATCTCGACGCCCTGCTGTCGCGCGGCGGCTTCGAGGTGGCCCAGCCCATGGACAAGACGCTGGTGGCCAGCGTGCGCGAGATGCTGGGCGCCTACCCGCTCGAATACCGCATCTTCAGCCGCCTGCGCCGCGCCCAGATCGACGGCGACCTGCCGCCCTTCACGGTGGCGGCCTCGGCCGGCCCGCAGAGCCCTAACGTCTTCATGCGTGCCAGCGGCGCGCCGCTGACCCAGGGCATCCCGGGCATGTTCACCAAGGACGGCTACAAGAAGGCCTTCCAGACCTCGGTGGACAAGACCGCCAAGCAGCTCGCCGAAGAAGAAGCCTGGGTGCTGGGGACCAACCCCGCCACGGCCAAGCGCCTGGCCGAGGACAAGACCCTGGTCAACCGCGTGCGCCGCCTCTACCTGGAGGAGTACGTCAAGGTCTGGGACAACTACCTCGCCGACGTGCGCCTGGTGAAGCTCAATGGCCTGGACCGCGGCATCGCGGTGTCGCGCCTGCTGTCGGCGGTGGACTCGCCACTGGCCGCCTTCCTGCGCGCCGCGTCCAGGGAGACGACGCTGATCGACCCGGTCACGAACGACAACTCCATCAACAAGGAACTGAACAAGCGCGCCGACGACGCCATCTTCGCCAAGGGCGGCGAGCTGGCCCGCCTGGCCGGCAACCAGGCCAAGGCGCCGACGGCCATCTCGTCGGACGGCCCGCTGGAGAAGATCGTCGACGACCACTTCGCCGCGCTGCGCCGCCTCGTCACCGGCACGCCGGCGCCGCTGGACGATGTGATGAAGATGTTCAACGAGGTCTATGTGCAGCTCAGCGCCGTGCAGGAAGCCTTGAAGAGCAAGTCGCCGCCGCCCGCGGGTGGCGGCGGCGGCAAGCTCAAGGCCGCGGCCGGCCAGCAGCCCGAGCCGCTGCGCGGCGCGCTGGAGACCCTGGCCGACGCGGCCGACAACCAGAGCCGCCTGGTCGAGCGCCAGAGCCTGACCGGCGAACTGCAGCCCGTCAGCGAGTTCTGCTCGCGAGCCATTGCCGGCCGCTATCCGGTCGCCCAGGGCTCCAAGGTCGACGTGCTGCCCGAGGACTTCGGCCAGTTCTTCGCCCCCGGCGGCATGATGGACGACTTCTTCACGCGCAAGCTGGCGCCCCTGGTCGACGTCGGCACCAACCCCTGGAGCTTCCGGCCGACGGGTGACGGCACCAAGCCCGTGTCGCCGGCGGCACTCGCCGACTTCCAGCGCGCGGCCCGCGTGCGCGAGGTCTTCTTCCGCGGCGGCGGCAAGGCCCCGGCCTTCCGCGTCGACGTGCGCGTGCTGGAACTGGCCGACGGCCTGAAGGAGCTGAACCTGGACATCGACGGCCAGGTCACCAAGTTCACCGCCGGCAGCAACCAGGCCGTCAGCCTGCAATGGCCGGGCGCGCGCCTGTCCTCGCAGATCAAGCTCAGCGCCCTGCCGGGCGGCGGTGCGCCGGTCACCTTCGACGGCCCCTGGGCGCTGTTCCGCCTCTTCGACCGCTTCGAGGTGCAGGGCTCGCCGCAGCAGCCCGAGCGCTTCATCGTCGTCATGAACCTGGACGGCCACCGCGCCCGCCTGGAAGTGACAGCCAGCAGCGTCTTCAACCCCTTCCGTCTGCGCGAGCTGCAGCAGTTCCGCTGCCCGGGGGCGCTGTGAACGCGATTGCCGGTTGGTATGGAAAGCTGCCTGCATTGGGAGATTTCGCCTCGCGGCGGCTGACGCCCGAGTGGATCGCCCAGTGGGACAACTGGCTTGCCGCCGGCCTGCATCAGCTGCGCGAGATCGCGCCCGACACCTGGCTGAACGACTACCTGGCCAGCCCTGCCTGGCGCTTCGCCCTGCTGCCCGGGTCCTTGCCCGACGGCTCGGGCGAGGGCCTGCGTGTCGGCGTGATGATCCCCTCGGTGGATCGCGTGGGCCGCTACTTTCCCCTCGTCGTCATCAGCCCGCCGCTGCAGCGCCCGACCGACGGCGCCCAGGTGGCCGCGCTGTGGCAATGGGCCGGCCAGATCGAAGACATCGCGGTCAACGCCCTGCACGAGGACTGGACGGCGGAAGCCCTGGATGCCGCGCTGGCTGACGCACCACCACCGACCGTCATGGCCGAAACGGCCTTGCCCCCGGCCCTCGCCGCCTTGCTGAGCCAGGCTGCCTGGGATGGCCTGCAAGGCTGCTCGCTGTGGCTGCATGCCGGCGCCGGCCCGACCGTGCAGCCCGCCCTGCCCCAAGGCGCGGCCTTCGCCGCCCTGTTTAGACCGAACTGAGGACGCCATGAGCGACTGGAAACCCAACTACGGCCAACTGTCGGCCGCCGCCCCCGCTTGGGGCCCCAAGCGCCCCATCCGCATCGCCCTGCTGGGTGACTTCGGTGCCGGCGCCGCGGCCGGCCGCCTGGACAGCGGCGCCGACCTGGCCCGCCGCAAGCCGCGCTCGGTGGAATTCGATTCGCTGGAAGACTGGCTGGGTCAGCAGAACATCACGCTGAACCTGCCCGTGGGCGCCGATGGCGCGCCGGTCGAGATCCCGCTGGCCGACCTGGAGTCCTTCCACCCCGACACCCTGTTTCGCGAGCTGGAGCTGTTCAAGAAGCTCAACGACCTGCGCAAGCGCCTCAACAACACGGCCACTTTCGACAAGGCCGCGGCCGAGGTTGCCAAGATGGGCGGCGGTGCGGCCCGCAAGGCCTCGCGCACCGCCCACGGCGCGCGCTCGCGGGGTTCTGCACCGTCGGCGGGCGCCAAGCTGAGCGACTTCGCCCGCCTGACCGGCCGCACCAGCGCGCCCGAAAGCGGCGGCAATATCGACGCCCTGCTGCGCAATGTCATCGGGCCCTTTGTCGTGCCGGCGGCCAAGCCCGAGAAGGTCGGCCTGCTCAAGGTGCTCGACGAGTCGATTGCCGATGGCATGCGCGCTGTGCTGCACCAGCCCGACTTCCAGACCACCGAATCGCTGTGGCGCGGCGTGGACTTCCTGCTGCGCCGTCTGGAGACCGGGCCGATGCTGCAGGTGCACCTGATCGACATCAGCGCCGAGGAGTTCGCGGCCGACCTCAGCGCCAGCGATGACCTGACCGACAGCGGCCTCTACCAGCTGCTGGTCAGCAAGCAGGCCGAGACCAAGGACGGCGGCTACACCTATGTCGCCGGCCTCTACCAGTTCGAGGCCACGCCGCCCCACACCGAGCTGCTGGGCCGCATGGCCAAGATCGCCAACGCCGCGGGCGCCACCTTCTTCACCTCGATGGCGGTGGATGACCTGAGCAACCCGCGCAACCCGCCGCACCAGCTCGTCGTCGACGCCTTCGCGGCCCTGCGCGGCCTGCCCGAGGCCAAGCGCCTGGGCCTGCTGGGTCCGCGCTTCCTGCTGCGCCACCCTTACGGCAAGCGCAGCGACCCGATCTCGTCCTTCGCCTTCGAAGAGTTCACGATGGCCGACGGCCTGGGCGCCCTGCTGTGGGGCCACCCGGCCCTGCTGGCACTGACGGTGCTGGCCGGCCAGGGCGGCAAGCCCAATGTGGACGACCTGCCCTTCCATCACTTCGTCGATGCCGACGGCGACAGCACCGCCCTGCCCTGCACCGAGCGCTTCATCTCGACCGGCGTCGCCACCGAGATGGCTCGTTATGGCCTCAAGGCCCTGATGGCCCACAAGGGCGAGCCGCTGGTGCAGCTGACCGGCCCCGACACCGTCGCCGGCACCTTCACGCCGCCGGCCGCCGTCGCGGCCAAGCCCGGCGCCCGCATGGGTGTGGAGATGTCGGTGCGCAGCAAGCTGGCCGAGCCCGAGGAACGCAAGGCCGCCGCGCCCAAGGCCGCGCCGAAAGCTGCAGCCAAGAAACCGGCGCCCGAGGAAGAAGCCGCACCGGCCGCCAGCACGTCCGACGACAGCGCCGACCTGGACGCCCTGCTGGCCGACCTGGCCGGCGGTGGCGACAGCGCGCCCGCGCCAGCGCCTGCAGCGGCCGACACCTCGGACCTGGACGATCTCGACGCCCTGCTCGCCAGCCTCAATGACGACACGCCGGCCGCCGCCGAGCCCGCCGCGGCGGCCGCAAGCGGCGATGACGACGCCATGGACCCGGATCTGGAAGCCCTGCTGAAGTCCCTGGGCTGAACAACCCTGACGCGCTGGTGCGCGTCACGCGAGTGGAACCAAGCGGGGCCATTCGTTCACTCAGCAGGTCAGACTGCCTGCAGGAAGAACGATGCCCAAGACCGCCCTCCGCGAAGTACTGGAAAGCCTCAATCCCTTCAAGAAAAAGAAGGCGAGGCCCTCGACCGTCGATTCCGATGCCCTGAGCATCGGCGGCGAAGCGGTCACGCTGTATCGCCGCGGCACTGCGGCGGGCGTGTCGTTGGGCGGCGCCCTGGTGGACCGACGTGACGAGATCAACGACCAGGCCATCGCCAAGCACTACGACGAAGCGCGCCGTCTGCTGGACTCCTATCGCGAAGACATCGAGGCCAGCATTGCCGTCAAGGAAGACGCGGCCCTCTACGTCGATGCGCCAGGCATGACGGATGAGGAGCGCGAGCACGCACGCATGCTGCGCCTGAGCATCGCCGAGGACATCGATGCGATGAAGCTGGACGAAGCGGCCGACGAGGTCGATCAGCTCAGCGCCGTATGCGCCCGAGCACAGATGCGCGAAGACCTCGGGCTTGACCGGGCCGCCGACATTTTGCGTGGCGAGATCAATGCCGATCTGCCCGAGGAGGCCACGCCCCAGGAGATGAAGGAGGTCGAAACCCTGCGTGGCCTGGCGCTGAAGGCCATGGACGGCGATCTGACGGCGGCCAAGATCGAGCAGGCACGCAAGCTCGCCAAGCCGATGCATGACGCCATCGAAGCCATCGAGCGCCGGCTGGAGGTGACGGCGGCCGATCCGGCCGTCCTCTACGATCGCCTGAAGCTGCGCGTGGACGACGTCGTGAATTACCCGCCGGAGTACCAGTCGTCAGTCATCCGCGCGGCCGTCCGGGCGGTGGACGAAGCACGCGGTCGGGTGGAGACCCGGCTGGACGCGTTCGCAAAGGCGGCCAAGGGTGATGCGCGCGACAAGGCTGCGAAGTCGGCCACTGAGGCCGTCGGCGTGTTGCGCCAGAAGATCGCGGCGACGGCTCCCTCGCTGCGGGCGCATGACGACGAGGTGCGAAAGTATTTCGCCAGCCTCAAGCGCATGACACCGCAGATCCAGGTGGCCGACACGCTGCCCGAGGACGACGGCAGCGGTGGCGACACCGACTGGAAGGCCGAACGCCAGGCCTATGACGCTTCCCGCCAACGCGTCGTCAAGCTGCAGGACGGCGGCAAGTTCCGCGAGGCCAATGTCGAGCTCGCCAACTGCGCCCGCCTGATGAAGGCCCTGCTGGACAAGCGCCGCGAAGCCATCGACAACGACATCGGCGGTGCAGGCGACGATGACCAGGCCCGGCAGGTGGTGGAAGACCTGAAGGCCGAGGGCCTGCTGGAGATCCTGACCGCCAAGCAGCAGTTGGCGCTGGTCAAGAAGATGCCGCCCGACTCCGACGACAACCTGGACGCCCGCGCGGCCGTCTTCGGCAATCCGGCACTCGACGAGGACTTCGTCAAGGCCGAGCAGAAGGTGCTCAAGGACGTGATCAAGATGCTGCGCGGCAACGACGGCAAAGACGCCACGCCCGAGAGCATCAAGGCCAAACAGGAATGGGCCGAGAACGAGAAGCACTGGGCCGCCTGGGCGGGCAAGGATCCCAAGCAGCCCAAGGCCAAGGACATCTCCAGGCTGCAGGCCGTCTGCCAGAAGATCGCCGAGCAGCAGTTCAAGGAGCTGATGAAGCTGGCCGGCCTCGATCCCGACAACCCGCCGCCCAAGTTCCCCCAGCCGCCGGTCACGGTGAAGCTGAAGAAGCTCAAGCCCACCGAGTTTGGCGAGACCACGCCTCGCTTCCCCGCCGAGATCACCATCAATTCCGAGCACCGCATGATCGGTGACTTCAAGGAGATGATGGACACCATCCTGCACGAGAACACACATGCCTGGCAGATGATGGTCATCGCGCAGTTCAGGGGCACCGCGCCCTTCACCGCACAACACCAGGCCAAGCTCAAGGGACCCACGGCCCTGACGGCCATGAAGGTGCAGGCCGAGCTGTTCTCCGAGAACCTCAAGAGCTATTCCACCGATGACGGCCCGTATCGGCATCAGCCGGTCGAAGAACAGGCCTGGACCTTCGGCGGCAAATCGGCGACGGCCCTGCTGGTGCCGCCGCCCAAGCGCAGCTTCGATTCCGGCAAGGGCTTGAAGAACAAGCTGTGGGTGGTCACCTCGATGTCACGCACCTCGCAAGCCACGGTGCGCCTGGCCGATCGCCACGGCATCTATGTCGACGAATGGGAAGGCGAGGAAGCGGGTGACAAGAAGCTGACGCTGGAAGGCGTTCCCGGCGTGTCATCGACCCAGCGCCTGCAGGTCCAGGACGTCATCGATGAGTACACGCTGCTCGTGGATCTGGACGCCTCGGGACTGCTGGGCCGCCGCATCCCCAAGGCCGAGGTCGAACAGGAGATGGCCGCCCTGGCCAGGAAGCAATACAAGAAGAAGCAGCTGTCCGAACTCACCGCCGAGCAACGCAAGGCCGTCTTCAAGGCCGTGCTCGAGAAGAAGAACTGGGAGGCCGGCGGCGACAAGGGCCAGCAGACCGACGAGGTGAGGTCGACGGACGAAGTCGAGGTCGAACGCGGCCGCCTCGTGCTCGACGAGTCCGTCGCCAAGCTCAGCTGAGACCCCGGGCGCCCGGCCTCACGGCCCGGCGGCGCCGTTCAGCTCGCGGGCCGGAAATACTGGCGCTCGGTGTCCAGGTCGACGTGCTGCGCGTCCTGGAACTCGCCGAGGTGGCGCACGCGGTGATTGAACTCGATGCTGAACTGCGTGATCAGCGTGCGCAGCTCGGCCACGCTGCCGACGTTGAACATCGTCTTCACGTCGTCCACGGCCAGCTCGGCCTTGGCGTCGCCCGGGATGCTGGATGACTTGCGCAGCTTGACCAGCTGCGTGTCGATCCTGGCTTGCAGATCGCGCGGCGAGGCGGCCTTGGCGCGCGTGCACAGCGCAAAGGGCTCGCCCGACAGCAGCTTCGTCGCCACCGCGTCATCCTTGTACTTTTCCTGCAGCATGGCCGCGCCATCGAGCATGCGCGACAGGTATTTGGAGGCATGCACGAAGGCCTCGCCGGTGGCACGGCGGCGCTCGGTGCCGGGCGCCGCGGCCTTCTCGGCATGCTCCATGTGCTTCATGTCCTTGTAGAAGTCGGCCAGCTGCTCGTTGGTGGACTGCAGCAGCTCGGCGGGCTTGATCTTGCCGAGCACCGCCGCCTTCTTCTCGGGCGTCGAGGCCTGGGCGCCGGCCACGATGTGGGTGATGGCGCCCTGGCTCATATAGGCCTCGTTGGCGAAGACGATGTTGGTGAACTGGGCCTGCTTGATGCGCGCCTTCAGCGCATTGATCTCGGCGGCCCAGACCGCATGGGTCTTGCCCGCGTGCACCTGGGCGCAGTCCGGCCCCTCCTGCGCGTGGCCGGCCTCGGCGGCATCGACGCGGGCCTGGTCCTCGCGCAGCCGGGTCATGCGTTCGGCGTACTGGTCGTCGGTGGCGTCCATGACCTCGTCGGGGAACTTCTCCTCCATCAGGTCGAGGAACTCGGGCAGCAGGGCCTGCATCTCGTGCAGATCGTGGTCCTTGCGCGCCTGCTCGAAGCGTTCCTTGGCCGCGTCGAAGGCCTTGAAGTTCGCCGCCTCGTTGGCCGTTGGCTGGCGCTTCTTCAGCAGTGCAGCCCGCGCGGCCTCGATCTTCGTCTCGATGGCCTCGACCTTTTCCTGCGCCGTCAGCAGATAGACCGCCTCGGCCTCCTCGAAGCGCTGCTGGATGCGCTGGCGGTCCTCCTTGGTCTTCATGCTGTCGCGCAACTCCTGCCACATCGCCGTGAAGCTGGCCTCATCGAGAAAGCGGCGCTGCTTCATCAGCGTGGCCACGTCCTGGTCGATGCCGCTCATGTTGGCCATGGGGCCGGTGGGCTCGTCGATGTCGCGGTCCTGGGGCGTCGCTTCGCGGCCCTGGGTCATGTTGTCCTCGATGGCGCGGTAGTCGCGGGCATAGAGGTTGGTGTCGAAGACCCGGCCCGGCGGGCGGCCGAACTTGCGCTTGATCTCGGTGTTGAAGCGGCTCATGGCCTTGACGTCATCGCCCGGCGGCGTGGACGCGACCGTGATGTCGAGGTCGGACTCGATGTCCTCGCTGCCGCTGCTCTTGAACATCAGACCCGACTTGGGGAAGGCCGCATGCAGCTGGGCGATCAGGCCGTCGACGACATGGCGGCGGAACTGGTAGAGCTTCCACATCACGTCGTCGGTGACGGTCTTCTGCTCCACGAGGCCAGGCAGCTCGACCTCCTGGCCGGACTTGCGCAGGTCCTTGAACTCGAACCAGGTGTATTGGTTGAAGGCCGCGGCGCAAACGGCGGCCGTCCATTCCTTGGCCGACTTGTTGTCGGTGAAGCTGACCTTGGCCGGCGATGGCGTGATGGGCAGCTGCAGGGCGCCCGCCTGCTTTAGCACGGCGTCGAGCTCGGCCGCGCGCTTGTGCTCCTGCGCGGCCAGCTCACGCAGCTTCTTCAGGTCGACCGGGTCCTTGGCCGTCAGCTGGGCCATGGCCTGCTTGATGCGGCCGCGCTCGGTCTCGGACTTCTTGCGCGCCGCCTCGACCTCCTCGGCCTGCTCCTTCTGCTGCGTGACGATGAGCCGCTTCAGCGGCTCCAACGCATCCACCAGCGGCTGCCGGTGCGACTGCACGACCTTGCTCGTACCGCCCAGACCGGCCGTCGACTTGAGGGCCTTCTCGGCTTCGTTGCGGACCTTGATCAGCTGGGCCAGCTCATCGGTGTGCTGGGCGGCCTGGATCGAACCCAGATGCATGTCCAGCAGCGCAATAGCGTCCTCGTCCTCGGTGAGGCCTTCGGACGCCGCGGCGATGGCTTCCAGCACCTCGCGCAGCTTGGTCTTGGGCATGGTCAGCTCCGTGAGTGGGTGTGCGCTCAGGCTTCTTCTTCGGCCGGCACCAGGATGCGGTTGACGTCGACATAGGCGCCGCCGCTCAGTTCCGCACGCGCCTCGACCCAGCCCTTGCCCTTGTCCTTGGCGATCTCGTCATAGAGCTTGCGCGGCACGGCGATGCTCTCCAACGCCAGGTCGCCGCCCGACAGGGCCCATGTCAGCTCCAGCGCGTCGGTCGTCGCCGCGGTCAGGCGCAGCTCCATGTCGTCGCCCAGGGGCATGTCCTCGACGGCGCGCATGACGGCCAGCTTGGTCAGCTCCAGGGCCACGTCATCCAGTCCGTGCTCGGCGCACAACAGCTTCTCGCGGAAGGCCGCCCAGCCGAACGCCAGGCGGGATTGCATGGCGGCGCCAAGTTCGCGCGCATCGACGGCCGCTTCCTCGCCATAGCCGCGCTCGAAGGCCTGCTGGGCCAGTTCCTCGGTCGGCGCCCATTCGGCCAGGCGTTCGGCCGGCCGCACGAGGATCCACTGGCCGCGGCCGGCATCCACATAGGTCAGGTCGGGCTGGACGCGGAAGTCCTTGCCGCAGGCCTCGCAGCGGCCGCGCTGGTAGCTGTCATCGAGGACGGCCTGGCGCAGGTCGGGACGGCGGTCGGCATTGATGCTGGCGACGATGCCCATTTCCAGCGCGGCGCCACACCCGCCGCAGGAGAAGCTCTGGGAATAAAGACGTGACATGGGGATCTCCGATCAACGCTTGGCGCGCTTGGCCGCCTCGGTGGATTGCTGGTCTTTGGTCAGCAGGGCGTGCAGGGGGTGGCTATCCTTGAGCTTCTTGACGAAGAAGGCCGCATAGGCTTCGGCATACCACTCGCCATCGGCGCGGAACTGGTAGTCGGTGATCTTGGACGAGCGCGCCGACAGCGCATAGCTGACCCAGTTGTCGTCACCGTCGTAGGACTGCTGGAAGACCGAGCTCCCGATGGCCCATTTCGACGCGCCGGAATCTCCCTTGTCCCAGAGACCGGAGTCGCTGTTCTTCAGCCGGATGTTCTCGGCATGCGTCACCGCGGCATGCTTGGCCAGCTTCTTCCAGTCGGGCTTGTCGCCAGCCTTGATCTCCTTGGTGACGTCGCCTTCGTCCTGCGGCTTCTTCTTCTGCAGCACGGCCTTCAGATAGGCCTTCAGGAAGGACTTCTGGCCCTGGTCGGCGCAGTCCTTGAAGAAGCCCAGCATGTCGCCCAGCACCTGGGCAATCTCGTCGACCGTGTGCTTCTGCCAGCCGCCGAAGGTGACGTTGCCAGCCTTGCCGGCCATGAACTGCTTCTTGTCGTCCACCGAATGGCCGACCTCGTGCAAGGTCAGCACGTCGAAGATCGAGATGTCCTTGCCGTGGGTCACCTTGCCGATCAGCTTCTCCGGCAGCACGCGCACGCCGAAGCTCAGCAGCGAATCGACAAAGCCGGTGCGCGGCACCTCGAGATTGATCTTCCCCGTGCCGTCGGTGTAGTCGCCCTGCGGCATCAGCTTGGTGCGCTCGCGGTTGATGTTCTTGAGCATGGGGTTGTCCAGCGTGTGCGACGCCGGCACCATGCCCAGCGCCTTGTACAGGCGCGGCAGATATTTGGTGGTGTTGTCATCGGGCTTGTTGGACAGGCTGGTGCCGAAGCGGGCCGTGATGGCCGCGCGCACGAAACGCTTGTTCTCGGCGCCTTTGGCCTTGCCGCCCAGGTCGCTGACCATGGCGTCCAGCAGCTCGGCGCCGCCGGGCTCATCGCCCAGGGCCGTCATGGCCTCCGGGTCGTGCTCGAGCATGGCCATGGCCTTGGCGCGCGCCGCCTTGGGCGTCTTGGTCCCCGCCTCGACCAGGCCCTTCACCGCCGCCTTGCGCACCGCCACGATGGCGTCGTCGATGGGATCGAAGGTCGCCATTGCCGCGGCACATTCGTCGTCGGAGTCGACGCGCTTCATGGCCTGCTCTGCACGGTCCAGGGCCGTCTTCAGCGGCTTGGCATCGACACCCGAAAACGCGCCGCCGCCGATGCCGTCAAGCAGCTTCTTTGCAGGACCCTGCCGCTTGTGGAAAGCATCCGTCAACGCGGCCAGGATCTGCCCCTGGCGCTTCGGGATATCGGCCTTGAGGGCCTTGGCGACGCCGTTGGCGAACAGGTAGTTGCCGTCCTCCTCGTTCTTCAGCATGCGGTCGCGCGCCGTCGTGTACGACTCGACCGGCTGCTTGAAGACGTCCAGGATCGGGTTGCCGTACTTGTGCGCCGCCAACGCGGCATCCAGCTTCTCCATGGCCGGCTTCAGCTCGGCCTTGGCCACCAGGTAGTCCTTCCTGGCCTTGTCATTGACCGGCGAGAAAGCCTTGTCGAAGGCCTTCAGGTCCTGCTCGACCAGATCCAGCACCTCGTTGGCCTTCTCGAAGTCCGGGCCCTTCTTGAGGCCCTGCAACTCCGTGTTGTTTTTCCTCAGGCTGCTGGCGGCAGATTTGAAGCCCTCGTCCTGTACACCGATGTAGCGGCTGGCCTCGAGCTCGCCCACCAGCTTCTCGACGCGCGCGCCGAGCTGGGCCCAGCGCTTCTCGAAGCGGCCTTTCTCCTCGGTGGCCTGGCCGTCAATCAGGCGCTCCAGCGGTCCCAGGGCCTTCTCGAGCGGATCGGCATGCGAACGCGCCAGCATGCTCTCGGCGCGCACCTTGAAGGTGGTCGCCAGCGCCTTGCGGGCGTCGTCGCGAACCTTGACCAGGCGTTCCAGCGCGTCGGTGTGCTGGCATTCCTGCACCAGGCCCAGATGCAGGTCCAGCAGCGCAACGGCGTCTTTCTCGCTGGTGATGCCCGGACCCGTGGACCCGATGGCTTCCAGAACTTCCCGCAGACTTGTTTTCGGCATTTTGTTTTCCTATCAATCGGCCGTCGGCACGAGCAAGCGGTGCACATCGACAAAGGGGCCGGCCGTCAGTTCGCCGCGCAGGGCCGCCCAGGGTTTCTGGTTGGCCGCGATGTCGTCGTAGACCTGCCGCGGCACCAGCAGCTCGTCCTCGACCCCTTCCGACGTGGCATGGACCCAGCAGAACACCAGCTGCTCGTCGCCCACCTCGGTAAGGCGCAGCTCGACGTCGTCGGAGAGGCGCAGTTGCGGCTGGCTGCGGATCAGCGCCAGCTTGGTCAGCTCGAGCACGACGTCGTCCAGATCGTGCTCGGTGCACAGCACCTTCTCGCGCAGCGCCGGCCAGCCAAAGGTGACGCGCGCCTGCAGGCCGGCGCCCAGGGTTTGCGCGGCCGGCATGGCGCGCTGGCCGTAGGCCATGTCGAAGGTGGTGCGGGCCGACTGCTCGAGCTCGGGCCAGAGCGTCAGGTTCTCGGCCGGCTGGAGCAGCAGCCACAGCTTGCGGCTCATGTCGAGGAAGGTCAGCACCGGCTCGATGCGGAAGCCTTCGCCACAGTGCGGGCAGGTTTCGCGCTGCAGGTTGTCGTCGAGGACGGCCTGGCGCAGGTCGGGGCGGCGGTCGGCGTAGACGCTGTAGACCACGTCGACGTCCGACACCTCGCCGCAGTGGGGGCAGGTGACTGCCTCGGTCTGGAGCAGGGACATGATCAGGCGGCCTTCGCTTTGAGCGGGTGGTCGGCGGGCAGTTGCGTCTGCAGCCAGGTGTAGAGCGGATGGCCGGTCTTCAGCTTCTTCAGGAAGAAGGCGGAATAGGCCTCGGCGAACCACTCGCCCGGCGCGCGAAACTGGTAGGAGCTGATGCCCTCACCGCGGGCGCCCAGGTCATAGCTGACCCATTTGCCCCGATAGGCCTCTTGATAGACCCGCTTGTCGGACAGGGCCTGGGCCGTCGCGCTGCTGGCACCGCCCTCCCACAGGCCGGTGGACGAGCCCTTGAGCCGCACCGCCTCGCACCACTTCACGGCATCGTCCTTGGCCAGCGCAGCCCAGTCCAGGCCCTCGGGGGCTGCATCGATCTTGGCCTCGGCAAGCGCTTCCTTGACGGCATCGGCCGCCGTCTTGCCGTCCAGGATGAGGGTGGTCACCTGCAGCAGCAGGTTCTTCACGTCGGCGTCCTTGGACTTGGACTTGCCGACCGCCGCCTTGGCGAACTTGGCCTTGGCGGCGTCGACCTTCTTGGTCTCGGCGGGGGTCGTGGGCTTGGGCTTTTGCTTGAGCGCTGTGGCGGCTTCCACCGCAGCTTTGAGAGCGGCATCGGCGAGCAGATCCTCGCGGCTGATCTTGCCGGCACCGGCGGCCTTGGCGGCGTTGCCCTTCAAGGCGGCGGCGAGATAGCCTTTCAGGAAGGCTGGCGAGCAGCCGGCCTTCTCCCACTTCGAGGCGAACTTGAACTTGGTATCCGCGTACAGCGTGGCGGCGATGCCCTCGGGCGTGAGGTCCTGCGCCCAGCCGCCGTGCTGCGTCTCCTTGCCCCTGGCCCCATCCATGAAGTTCTCTTTGGCATCCACGGCATGGCCGATCTCGTGCAAGGTGTGGGCATCGAAGGCCGGCACCTTGGTCTTCTTGCCCGCGTCGGGGTCGAAGCTCGAGGTGTCGGCGTTCCAGCCGGTGCGCTTGCAGGTGATGACGACCTTCTTCTGGCCCAGCTCGTATTGAGAAGCATCGCCTTCGCGACGGCGTTCGACCTTCTTCAGCAGGTGGTTGTCCTGCGCATGGCTGGCCGGCACCATGCCCATGACCTTGTACAAACGCGGCAGAGCCTTGGTGCTCAGGATGCCCGTCAGGCCTTCTTCCTCGAGGCCGTAGCGGGCGATGACGGCCTGCTTGACGAAGGCCTTCTGGCCATCGCCAGCCTTGCCGCCCAGGGACTCGACCAGTTCATCGAGCAGCTTCTCGCCTTCAGGCTTCTTGGCGACCAGGGCCTTCAACATGCCGGGGTCCTTGTCGACAAAGGCCATGGCTTGCTTCAGCACCTCGGCCTTGGGCGTCTTCGCGTCCAGCAAGGCGTTGGCGCTGGCCTCGCGCAGTTCGCCGCGCGCCGCCTCCATGGCTTCCAGGGCCTCGTAGGCGGTGGCGAAGTCGTCGTCCTGGTTGGCCTGGTTGGCACGGGCCAGGGCGGCCTTCACCTTCTCCGCGGGCTTCTTGAAGGCCTCGCCCCTGTAGGCGTCGACCGACTGCGCAATCTTCTCCGCGTTCTTCAGCTTGGCGTCGAGCTGCGGCAGCGCATTGTTGATGGCCTTGATGCCCTCGATGACCTTGGTCAGCGCGGACATGGCGCGCAGATAGTCGCCCGATTCCTCGGCCAGCTTCAGCCGCGGCCTTTCCGCGCTGTACATATCCCAGGCTGCCTTCAGGTCGGCCGGCGGCGGCGAGCCGAAGTCGGCCTGGTCGAAGCGGTCGATGTCCTTGGCCTGCTTGGCGCGCTGGTCCTTGAAAGGCTTCTCGTAGCCTTTCGCTTTCGTCGTGGCCAGGCCGTCGATCTTCAGCTGCTCGTCGGCCACGTCCTTCTCGAGCTGGCGCAACTTGACCAGCCAGGGGTCGAAGTCGCGCGGCGTCGATTCCAGCACCGGCGTGAGCTCGTCGGACAGCACCTGACGGCGCCGCTTCAGCTCGCCGACGGCCTCGGCCTCGTCGGGCAGCATTTCGGCGTCGGCGCTGAGCCCTTTGAGCTGTTGGGCCAGCTTCTGCAGCACGGCGCCCGCGTCGACCTTGGGCGGCGGCGGCTTGCTGGACTCGCTGGCCTTGGGGACTTCGACCGTCTGGCTGTTGATGGCCTGCAGCACTTCGCCCACGCTGCTCTTGCGGCGAACGGGCGTACTGTCGGATGAACTTCCCAGATGCTCGGGGGGACGTGACATGGGCTGCGAGCGATCAGGCGGCGATGGCGTCGCGCAGCTTGCCCAGCGCACCCAGCAGCGGCGTGCGGATGTCCTCGGCCAGTTCGCAGACGTCGGTGACGACGTCGTCGTCCTTCAGCCAGCGCTCCAGCTCCTTGACCTGCTGCACCGTGGACGGCGCTTCGGTCAGGTTCTTGATGACGGCCTGCAGCTCGATGATGGCCTTGGCCGAACTGGCGTGCTTGGCGCTGGCGACCTGGGTGGCCACCGCCTTCAGCGAGGTCACGGCCGCGGCGCGGCGGGTCTTCCACTCGTCCAGGGCCTGGGCAGCGCCCTGGCCGCCACCGTTGCTGGTCGTCGTCGGCGCGGCGCCGCCGTCCTTGCCCAGCAGGGCCTGGATGGCGTCCAGCACCTTGCCGGCGTCGGCAAACTTGCTCTTGCCGGTCAGCTCGGTGATCTTCTCCAGGCCCAGCTTGATGCGGGCCTTCTCCGGGCCGGCCAGGCCGGCCTTGATGGCCGCGCCCATGGCCGCCATGCGCTTGGTGAAGGCCGCGCCCGGCTTCTCTTCCGTCTCGCTCTCGTTGGCCTCGTCTTCTTCCTGCACCGGATGCCGCACGGGCTTGCCGCCGCTGGCGCTCGTCTCCTCGCCCTCCGCCTCGTCGGTTTCCTCGTCCAGCGTGTCGTTGCCGCCGCCATCATCGGCATGCAGCAGCGCTTCCATCTCGTCGAGGGCCTCGTCGGCCTCATCCGCCTTGCCGGCCTTGATGAGCTCAGTGATGCTGGCGTACAGCGTCTTGATCTGCGCCTGGGCCGGACCGGCCAGGCCCTTCTTGATGTCGTCCGCCATGTCGGCGCGGCGCTTGGAGACCTCGGCCGTGGTCAGGCCCGAGCCGGCGCTCGCGGCCTGCTTCAGCAGGTCGTCGGGGATGTCCTCGCCGCCATCGCCTTCCTCGACCTGGCCGTTGGACTTGCGCACCCGCATCTTCAGGTTGAGCTTGAACTGCTTCTTCAACCAGAGCTGGATCTTCTTCAGGATGGTGCCCGACAGCTTGTCGCTGACGAAGGTGAGCGACTTGTTCTCCCACACCACCTGGGCCTTGGGGTCCTTCAGCACCTTGTAGGGGGCTTCGCCGGGCAGCAGGCCCTTGAGCAGCTTTTCCTGGGCCGGGCCGACGGCATAGGCCAGGGCCAAGCCGGTCGTCTTCTTGCCCTGCACGATCATGAAGCGCACGGTCTTGGGCGCGCCGCCGGGCTTGACCATCAGGCCGATGGTCGACAGCAGGCGGCTCTTGGCCATGGCCACCAGCTTGGGCGGCGGGCCGCCGGTGCCGGCCTTCTTCTGCTCGGCGGCCAGCTTGTCGCCCTTGGCCTTCAGCGCCTTCTTCGCGGCTTCCACCGACGCATTGACCTCGTCGCGGTGCTCCTTGGCCGCCTTGACGATGGCCGCCACCGCCGTCAGCGGCTCCTTCGGGAAGGCCTTGTCCTTCTTGGCCTCGGTCTCGAAGCTGGTGGCCGATTTCTCGACGGCCTGCAGCTGGGCCAGCAGGGCCTTGATGGGACCGCCGACCGCCTTGTCCAGCTCGCCGGTGACCGCGGCGATCTCGCCTTCGGAGTCGTAGTTGCCGGCGTCGAACTCGTCCCAGTCGACGGCGCCATTGAGCTTGGCCAGTTCCTTGAGCTCGTCAGGGAGCTTGGTGGCGGGCGCCTTGGCAGCCTTGGCCAGGGCGGACTTCTGCTTGTCCCAGGAGGCCGCGGTGAGCGCTGCCGGCAGTTTGACTTGAGCCATCGTCGTGATCCTCGGTGATCGTCGTGGCCCATTGAGTGACGCGGCGGCGCCGCGAGTTCCCTCGGGAACTTCCCCGGCCACCGCGTCACACAGATTCAACGCACGGACAGCCGCAACCGGAATCCCCATGGGCAAGAAGACCATCACCATCACCGAGGACATTCCAGGCACGGCCGACCTCAAGCCGCCCAAGCTGGAGCTGACCTACGAGGTCGAAAGCTCGGGCAGCGAGGAGCATGAGCGGGTCAAGTTTGACTACATCGTCAAGAACTTCGAAGCCGCCATGCGCAAGAAGTTCCGCAAGCAGATCGACGCCTTCGCCGTGCCCCTGCAGTCCATGCAGAAGGACATCGACAAGCTCAGGGCGTCGTACCACGCAGCGACCACGGCCACCGATCCCTTCAAGCTGAAGGAAGAGATCGACAAGGCCGTCGACCTGAAGAAGGCCCTGGACGAGCAGCTCAAGGACTACGCCACCTACATCGCCGCGGCCGTGCACAACATGGCCCAGCAGCAGATCCTGGCCTGGGCGCCGACGCTGGAGAAGGAGGCGGAGGACGCCGCCAAGAAGAAGATCAAGAGCGACATCAAGTGGAAGAAGGTGCGCCACGTCGTGGGCGCCGTCGTCAAGGGCGTGCTGATCCTCGGCGGCGCGGCCGCGGCCATCGCGCTGAGTGTCATGACCCTGGGCGCAGCCACACCGCTGATCGCCGCCGTGGGCGTGGCCTTCGCCAGCATGGGCGGCCTGCACGCCCTCTACAAGGTCGGCACCGACATCAAAGGCAAGTACGACCTGGAGAAGCGCGCCCTGGTCAACCTGGAGAACGACCTCAAGGCCGTGCTCACGCACCTGGGCAGCATCATCAGCAAGAGCGCCGGCATGCCCAAGCACCTGGACGACGCCTCGCGCCTGTGCACCGAGCGCCGCGTGCTGATCCAGGAAGCCCGCAGCAAGCTGGACGAACTCGGCAACAAGGCCAAGGAGGCCGACGCCAAGCTGACCCAGCTCAAGTCCGTGGGCGACCTCAAGGGCATTGCCAAGCAGGCCGCCACGGTCAAGAAGATCGCCGAGGAACAGGTCAAGTCGCAGAAGTTCCTCGACTCCGCCCTGGCACGCGACAAGGCCTTCGAGGAGTTCATCGACAAGGCCCGCGTCGTCATGGGCGACCTGACCAAGATCCCGGTCGTGCCGGCCCGCACGCTGACGGAATCCATCAAGCAGTACGTCAACACCGACCTGCTGTCCACGGCCGTCGATTCGGTCAGCTCCATCGGCAAGCTCGGCGCCGCCATGAAGGCCAGCTAGACCAGGAGGCCCCTCGCCTGGTCAGGCGGCGCTGAAAGCGCGTCTGCCCAGTCGGTCCCCCGAGGGGACGGCGATGCTTGCCGGGTCGACCGGCAAGCACATCGCCAACCGGGCCGGCTCGGGAGCGGCCCAGCGCTCGGCCCGAATACCAAGCAGCCGTGCTCGTTACTTGCGGACGTTGTCCAGATCGGGCGGCGGGGTGTAGCCGAGGTCGCGGGCTCGGGCCTCGAACTGCGAGGCCAGCAAGGGCTGGCCGGTGTTGCGGAAATGCAGGGCCAGCTCGTAGCTGGCAATGCCGTTGCCCAGGGCGACGGCGAACTGCATCCAGCCTTCGTAACGCGACTGCGTGGCCGACGCGCCGCCATAGCCGCTGCCGAAGCTGGCGCCGCTGCTGCCGCCCTTGGAGCGCCAGGCCATGCGGGCCGCCGCGTCCTTGTCGCCGCGGCCGCAGCGCAGCAGGTCCTGGCGCTGGTCGGTGGGCATGTCGTCGTTCAGCGCAAAGGCGGCACGGTAGAGGCGCACATCGCTGCGCTGCAAGGCCTTGACCGCCGTGCGCGCGCCGTCGCGTGCGACCTGCACGCCCGGCGCGAAGGGGCTCTCGGGCCGCGCCTTCAGGAAGGCCTCGGCCACCTGCAGCACCTCGGCCGGCCAGGCCAGCTTCTCCAGCTTCTTCAGCTCGGCCTCTTCGTCGATGTCGGGCACGGCGGGCGTGGCCGCGCCGGCGCGCTTGGGCTCGACGGTCAGGCGCACGCGGGTGTGGTCGGCGATGAAGGGGTCTTGCGCCAGCTGGCGGATGGCGGCCACCGGGTGGTTGAGCATGGTCTCGCGCACATCGCTGCGCACCAGCTGCATCAGCTCGGGGAAGGTGGTCTGGTCGGACACGCTGCCCATCAGCTTGACCAGGCTGCCCGTGTAGAAGGTGTTCTGCGTCTCGACAGCCGGCGCGATGGCCGGCTTGCCGGCGCCGGTGGAGAAGGTGATGAGGCAGCCGGGCGGCGCCTCGACCTGGTTGAGGCCGACCACCTCGCCGGCGCGCAGCCCCGTGCGGCAGGCGTCGACGACGGCGATGACCATGCCGTCGCGCCGCGGCGGCAGGCGGCGCACCACGTCGCTGAGCAATTGCACGCTGCTGTTCTGCAGCAGCTCGCCCTTGGACGACGGATTGAGCCCGGCCGGCAGCAGCAGATTGGACGCGTCCACCTGCACACCATGGCCACTGAAGTAGAAGAACACCGTCGCATCCGCGGGGCTGGCCGCCGCCTCGGCGATGAAGGCCTCCAGCGCGCGGCGCGCGGCCGGCAGGTCCAGGTCCAGGGCCGACGTGACCTTGAAGCCGCGCCTCTCCAGCACCGCCTCCAGGTCGCGCAGGTTCTTCGGGATCGGCGGCAGGTCGAAGGGCTGCGGGTAGTTGCGGTTGCCCAGCAGCAGGGCCAGGCGGATCTCGGTGCTGGGCAGCTGCGAGTCGGCGGCGGCATCGGCGCGCGCGATCGGGCGCACGGCCAGGCCGGTGGCCAGCAGCGAGCCCCACAGGAAGCGGCGGCGGGCCAGGCGCGGAACAGGGGAGGCAGACGAAAGGCTCATGGATTCGCAGGCTTGCAGCTCAGCACCGGCTGGGCCGCGGGGTCGCACAGCTCGGGCGGCTTGGCGCCTTCACTGCCTTGGGTGGACGGCCGACCAGGGCCGACCTCGGCGATGACGCCGGAACGCAGGCGCACCGTCACGTTCTCGGTGCGCACGGTCTCCTGGAAGCGGGCACGGCGGGCGTCCTCGGCGTCGCCGTTGATGGAGGACAGGGCTCCGGAGGCCGCCGGCGTCAGCGGCAAGACGCCGTTATAGACCACCGGGATCTCCGTTGCCTGACTGGCCCCATCGTGGAAGAAGCGATAGCCCGGGCCGCCACTGGCCGGCGCGCTGCCGACCTCGGGGCCGACCAGCACGACAGCCGTGGAACCCTGGGCGCCGGCCTTGGGCAGCAGGCTCACATAGCCGGCATTCGGCCCCGTCGTGCGATTGCCCGTCACCGTCGCGCCGACCTCGACGCGGATGGGCTGGCCATTGATGGAGCCGAAGCTGCCGGGCGTGCCGAACGCACCGGGGGCCAGCTCCAGCACCAGGGATGGCGCCGACAGGGCCTTGCCCAGCACGATCTCGTCGAAGGGCATGCGGGCGACCAGCTTGGCGTCGCCCGCCGTGGCGAGCTGGTCGGCGCGGATATAGATCAGGTCGGCCTCGATGCCGCCGCCTCCCACCATGACCTGCTGGCCTGACACCTTGACCTGCGACTGCACGGCCTGGCCGGCCTTGGCATTGGGCGCCCAGGCGGTGTTGAAGTTCGCGCCGCTGAGGACCGACAACTGGCCCTTGAAGCTGTTGGCATCCTGGCCCAGCACGACCGAGCCGCCGCCGCTGGCCTGCACCTCGAGCTTGGCGTTCTCGGCCACCGTGATGGTGCTGGCACTGCCCTGCTGCACCGTCGCTTCGGCGATGGCCAGGGGCAGACCAGCCACCGGCACCTGGGCGGTCCCCTGCGCGGTGGCCTTGGCATCGTCGGGCGCGGCCTTGGCCACCAGGGCCAGGCTGCCACCGGTGAGCTGCAGCTTGCCGTTGACAGCCAGACGGTCGGCCTCGATGCGGCCACCGTTGCTGAGGTTCACATCACCGAGCTGCAGGCTGTCCTTGACCGTCACCAGGGCCTGGCCGCCGGCAAGGCCCAAGGGCGCGCCGCCGAACTGGTTGCTGCTGCGGCTGGCGTCGATCAGCGTGCCGGTCAACGTCAAGCCGGCCGGATTGCTCAGGGTCAGGCTGCCGGTGTAGACCTGCTCGGCCTGGGTGGTCAGGTTGCCGGCCAGCTTGACGCTGCCAGCCGCCTGCAACGAGGCGATGGTCTCGTTGCCGCCGAGCTGCAGCTGGGCGGCGGCGGCCACCTGCACGGCACTGGCATCGGACAGGCGCTCCGCCGCCGTCGTGATCAGGCTGCCGCCCAGGACCTGAGTGGCACCGCTGTAGTTGCTGGTGGCATTGTTCAGCGTCACCTGGCCCTGGGTGATGACGACGCTGCCGCGACCGCTGATGGCCTGGTCCAGCGTCAGCGCGTCGCTGCGCGACAGGCGCAGCTCGCCCTGGTTCTGGATCTCGCCCGCACCCAGGGCGCCATTGCCGCTCAGCTGCAGCGCGCCGGCCTCGATGACGGTGGTGCCCGCATTGCCCTGCGCCGCCGTCAGCGTCAGCGTGCCGCGGCCCTGCTTGATGAGGCCGCCGCTGCCGCTGGCGACACCGTCGAAGCGGCTGTCGCCGCCATCGGCACCGGCCGCCAGGGACGCGCCATTCAGCACCAGGCTGCCGTTGCCGCTCAACGAAGCGACGGTCTGGCGGGCATTGACCTGGACCTGGGCCGGGGCATCGATGACGAGGGCACTGGTGGCGGCCAGGGCCTGGGCGGCGGCCAGCACCAGGCTGCCACCGCTGGCGCGCGTCGCGCCGCTGTAGAGGTTGGCGCCGCCCAGCGTGAAGCTGCCGCTGCCCGCCTTGGTCAGGCCGCCGCTGCCGGCCATGACGCCGTCGAAACGGCTGCTGCGGCCGCTGGCGCCGAGGGTCAGCGTGTTGGTGTTGAGCTGCACCTGGCCGGTGCCGCTGAGGGCGCCGAGTTCGATGTCGGTCAGCAGCTCCAGCGTCGCGCCCGTGGCCACACTGACGCCCGCGGACGTCGGCACGACCGGGCCCGTCGCGGCGCCAGCCGCCAGCGGCGTGACAGCCCCCGGGCCTTCGAGCTGCAGCGTGCCGGCATTGGCCTGCAGATCGCCCGCCAGCGTGTTGTGGCCCGCCAGCGTGAAGGTGCCGGTGCCCAGCTTGGCCAGGCCGCCGGGACCGATGATGGAACCGTCCCAGCGCGTGCTGCTGCCGTTGCTGCCGACACCCAGCAGCGGCGCCTGCACGTCCACCGTGCCCGCACCGGCAAGCGACCCGAGGTTGAGGCTTTGCTGCACCGTCAGCGTGGCGTTGGCATCCACCGTCACGGCCGTGATGTCGTTCAGCGCCGTGGCGCTGGCCAGCACCAGCTCACCCGCCGCCACGCGCGTCGCGCCGGTATGGAGATTGCTGCCGCTCAGCGTGAAGCGGCCGTTGCCGAGCTTGGTCAGGCCGCCGCTGCCGTTGAAGCTGCCGCTGAAGCTGCTGTCCTTGCCGTCAGCCCCGGTCGAGAGGATGAAGCTGCCGAGTTCGACGCGACCGGCGCCGCTCAGCGAGCCGGCGGTCTGGTCCCGGCCCAGGCTCAGCACGGCGCCACCGGCCAGCTGGATGGCACTGGCCGAGGACAGCGAGCCGAGGCCGGTGGCCCGCAGCGTGCCAGAGGCGATGTCGGTGAGGCCGCTGTAGTGGTTGCTGCCGGAGAGCGTCAGCGTGCCGGTGCCGACGATGCCCAGGCCGAAGCCGGCCCCGCCATCATCGATGCTGCCGCTGATCGTCAGCCCGCCCGCACCGGGCTGGAAGCGCGTTAAGGCTTTCAGCGTGACCGCACCAGCCAGGGTACCGGTGCCCGAGCCGTTCAGCACCTTGCCGCCCTTGGCGATCAGCTCGGCGTTCATGACGGCTCCGTCGCGCAGGTCCAGTTGGCCGTTGGCGCCCAGCTGCACCGGGCCGCTGCCGGCCTGGGCTGTCGCGCCTTGCAGCACGACGGTGCCGGACTCGATGCGCGTGCCGCCGCTGTAGGTCTGCGCCGCCGTGATGGTCAGGTTACCGCTGCCCTTCATGACCAGCTCACCCGCGCCCGACAGGGGACCTGTCAGACGGATGGCGCCAGCCCCGCCCAGCTCCAGACGCCGGGACACGCTGCTGGCATTGATGGTGTAGTCGCCGAGGCTGGCCAGGCTGGCGATGCCGGCGCTCTGGATGGTGAAGGCGCGCAGGTTGTTGTCGGTGCGGTTCAGCGTGACGTCGCCGCCGCCGGCCTTCAGCGTCGTCAGGCCGGACACCGACAGCGCGCCGCTCTGCGTGATGGCGGCGCCGGTCGCGGCGGTGTCGGCCGTCAGGCTGCCGTAGCTGCCGCCGCCCAGTTCCAGCGCGCCGGCCGAGGTGATTTCCAGCTGGCCGGCATCGCCGCTGACCTTGAGGCCGTCGTGGCGGGTGCCATCGCCGTCGCGCAACTGCACCAGGCCGAAGCTGCCGCCGCCCACGCCCCTGAGTTGGACCTCCTTGAAGTCATTGCCTGCGGTCCGGGTGGCCATGTCGACCGTCACTCCCGCGCCGCCATTGGCAATCAGCGTCATCAGGCCGCTGACCTCCAGCGGCCCGGTCAACACGATGCCCCGGCCCGCGCCGGCGGTCAGCGTGGTGCTGTGGCCACCGCCCAGCGTCAGCACGCCGCCGCTGTTCAGCGTCAGCGTCGTCACGTCGCCGCTGAAGCTCAGATCCAGCGCACTGCTGATATTGGCGCTGGCGAAGCTGCCGCCATTGATGCCGCGCATGGTGATGCCACCGACCAGCTGGTTGCCCGCCTGGTCCAGCACCAGGCTGGCCAGGCTGCCGTCGGCGACGAAATTGGCCACGCCGATGACCGTCATCGCACCCGACTGGCTGATGGTGCTGCCGCGCGTGGTGGCCGTGAGTTCGCCGCTCACGGTGCCGCCGCCGAGGTCGAGATCGCCGCCGGCGCTGGCCCTGAGGTCATGCGCGGTGAAGCTGCTCAGATGCAGGGCGCCGCCGTTGTTCAGCGTCACATCGCCGCCGCTCACGTTGACCGCGCCGGCGAAGGCATTGCCCGCTTCGCCGAGATTGATGTTGGCGCCGCCCGCATTCAGCGTGGCCGTCCCGCCCACCGCCAGACCGCCGGCGGCCTGCGACATGTTGCTGGCACTCGTGGCGTTGAGGTTGCCGCTCACCGTGCCTGTGCCGAGGCGCAGCGTGCTGGCCGACGAGACCGTCAGCCCCGTCACGTTGAGGTTGCCCAGACTGAGCGCACCGGTGCCGGTGATGAGGGTGGTGCCACCGTGCAGGTCCACGCTGCCGGTGAAGGCATTGCCGGCCTGGCCCAGCGTGATGCTGGCGCTGCCGGCATTGAAGCTGGAGGTGCCGGTCACCGACAGGGCGCCGGTCTGGCTGATGGCCCCGGTGCTGACGGCGCTCAGCGCACCGCCGACGCTGCCGCTGCCCAGATCCAGCGTGCCGCTGGCGTTCAGCGTCAGGCCGGCAGTGGCCAGCGTGCCCAGGCGCAGATTGCCGGCGTTCGTCAGCGAGCTGGTGCCGCCGCTCAGATTGACGGTGCCATTGAAGTGATTGGCCTGCGTCATCGTGATGCCGGTGCTGGCCTGCAGCGTGGCATTGCCGGCGACGGTGAGGCCGCCGGCGATCTGTGTGATGGCGCCGCCCAGGGCCTTGGCCGTCAGCGTGCCGCTAAGGCTGCCGCTGCCCAGCACGATGCCGCCGTTGCTGGTGGCGTCCAGGCTGTTGAAGCTCAGCGTGCCGAAGTTCAGGCTGGGCTGGTTGAAGATGGTCACCGCATTGCCGGTCAGGCTCAGCGCACCGAGGAACTGGTTGCCCGAGTTGGACAGCGTGATGTTGCCGCTGCCCGAGGTGAAGCCGGCGGCGCCGGTCACGTGCAAGGCCCCGGTCTGGGTGATGGCGCCATTGCCGCTGTTGGCGACGAGGTCGCCGGCGACGCTGCCCTGGCCCAGGTTCAGCGGGCCGGTGGCGCGCACCGTCAGGTCGCCTGTGTCCAGCGCGCCCAGGGTCAGGCCGGCTGAGGTCCGCACGTCGGTGGCGCCGCCCTTGAGCGTGACCAGGCCACTGAGCAGATTGCTGCTGTCGTTCAGCGTGATGGCGGCGCTGCCAGCATCCACGTTCAGCGCGCCGGTCAGGCTCAGCGGCGAACCCTGGGTCACGGCGCCGCCGGCCTTCAACACGAGGGAGCGGATGCCGACCGATCCCAGCGCGATGGCGCCACTGCCGGTCAGGCGCACGTCGCGGCCCGTCAGGCCGACCGCGCCCGTCCAGCTGTTGGCCGCGTCGTTCAGCGTGATGTCGGCCGTGCCGGCATTGATGCTGGCGGTGCCGGTCACGCTCAGGCCACCCGCCGCCTGGGTGATGACGCCATTGCCGCTGGTGGCGCTCAGGTTGCCGCTGATCGTGCCGTGGCCGAGGCTGGTCGCACCGGTGGCGTTCACCGTCAGGTCGCCCGTGTCCAGCGCGCCCAGGGTCAGCGCGCCGGAGGTCTTGACCTGGGTCGCGCCGCCCTTCAGCGCGACCGTGCCGCCCAGCTGGTTGCCGTTGTTGGCCAGGTTGATGGCACCACTGCCCGCATCCACGCTCAGGGCGCCGGTCACGCCGATGGTGGCGCCCGCGCCCTGGCTGACCGCACCACTGGTCGTCAACGCGAGCGCCGTCGCGCTGACATGGGCCAGGGTGACGGCGCTGCTGCCCTTGAACACCAGGTTCCTGCCGGCCAGCGCGACCGCACCGCCCCAGCTGTTGCCAAGGTTGTCCAGCGTGATGTCGGCACCGCCGGCATCGAAGCTGGCGACGCCCGTCACGCCCAGCGGGCCGCCGGACTGCGTGATCGCGCCGGTGCTGGTGGCGCCGAGGCTGCCGGTGATGCTGCCGCCGCCCACGACGAGGGCACCGAGGTTGTTGATCAGCGTGTCGCCACCGGTTAGGGAGACCGCGCCGGTGAACTGGTTGGCCGCCGCGTTCAGCGTGATGGCCTGGTTGCCGGCCGCGGTGAAGCTGCTGGTGCCGCCGACGCTGATGCGGCCGCCGGTCTGGTCGATGGTGCCGGTGGCGGCGTCCGTCGTGGTCACGACGAGGGCGCCGCTGGCCGTGATGTCATGGCCCAGCGTGGCCGACTGGCCCTTGAGCGTGATCGCGCCGCCCTTGAGCGTGCCGAAGGTGGCGAAGACGCCGCCGCTGGACAGGGTCAGCGCTTCGGTGCCGGTGTCGATATTGCTCGTGCCGGCCGGCAGCACGAGGGTACCGCCGGCTTCCAGCTCCAGGCCCTTGTTGGGCGTCTGGGTCAGGGCAAAGAGGTTGAGGTTGGCGGCACTGCGCAGCGACAGCGCGCCGCTGGTGGCCGTGATGGCGCCCTGCAGGTCGTTGCCGGTCTGGTTCAGCGTGATGTCGGCGCTGCCGGCGTCCAGGGTCGTGGCGCCGGTCAGCGTCAGCCCACCGGTTTGGGTGATGGCGCGACCGTTGCTGATCGCATTCAGCGTGCCGTTGACCGTCCCCTGGCCCAGGTTGAGGGCGCCACTCGACGTGACCGTCAGGTCCCCTGTGTTCAGCGTGCCCAGGGTCAGGGCGCCACTGTCGGTCACGCCACTCGTGGCGCCGCTGAGGCTGACAGCCCCGGTGAAATGGTTGCCCGCCTGGTTCAGGATGATGTTGGAGCCGCCGGCCGATACCGTGGTGGCGCCAGTCGCCTGGATGATGCCGCCGGTCTGGTTGACGTCGCCGCTGGCCGTCGTCAGTTTCAGCGTGCCGCTGGCCGTGATGTTCTGGCCGAGGCTGAGGCCGGTCTGGGCGTTCAGCTCGACGTTGTGGCCGGCGACGACGCCGCCCATGGTGAAGCTGGCGCCGCTGGTCAGCACCAGGTCGGCCGTGCCGGTGTTGATGCTGGCGACCGGGCCGAGGATGAGGTTGGCGCCGGCCGACAGCGTCAGCGCGCGGTTGGCGGGCTGGGTCAGGCTGAGGATCTCGAGGTCGCCGCCGGAGCGCAGGTCCAGCGAGTTGCCGACGAGGTGGAGGCCATGCCACTGGTTGCTGGTGTTGGGCAGGCTGATGTCGCCCGCCGTGGTAGCGTTCAGCGTTGCGATGCCGCTGACCGACAGCGCGCCGGTCTGGCTGATGGCACCACCACTGCTGCTGGCGCCCAGCGTGCCGGTGATGCTGCCGCTGCCGAGGTTGAGCGCGCCGCCGCCCGTGCTGACGCTGAGGTCGTGGGTACTCAGCGTGCCCAGGGTCAGCGCGTTGCTGCCGGCGTTGGCGAGCTGGGTGCTGCCGGTGGTGGTGACGCTGACGGCGCCCTGCAGGTTGTTGCCCGAGATCAGCGTGATGTTGCCGCTGCCATTGCTCAGGGCCGTGGTGCCCGTCACCGTCAGCGCCCCGCTCTGGGTGAGGGTGCCGGTGCCCGTCGTCGTGGCGCTGAGGTTGCCGGTGACGCTGCCGCTGCCCAGCACCAGATGGGCGTTGGCGGTGCTGGCCGTCAGCGCACGCGTGCTCAGCGTGCCCAGGGTCAGCGCACGGCCGCTGCCGTTGGCAATCTGCGTCGCGCCCGTCGTCGTGATGCCGACGACACCCTGCAGATCGTTGGCCGCGTTCAGCGTGATATTGCCGCTGCCATTGCTCAATCCCGTGGTGCCGGTCACCGTCAGCGCGCCGCTCTGGGCGATGGCGCCGGTGCCGGTGGTGGTGGCGCTGAGATTGCCGTTGACACTGCCGCTGCCCAGGCCCAGTGCCGCATTGCTCGTGCTCACCGTCAGGGCACGAACGCTGAGCGTGCCCAGCGTCAATGCATTGCCGCTGGCATTGCTGAGTTGCGTCGTGCCCGTCGTCGTGACGCTGACAGCGCCCTGCAGGTTGTTGCCCGAGATCAGCGTGATGTTGCCGCTGCCATTGCTGAGGCTGCTGGTGCCGGTGACCGCGAGGGCACCGCTTTGCGTGAGACGGCCCGTGCCCGTCGTCGTCGCGCTGAGGTTGCCGCCCACCGTGCCGCTGCCGAGGTCGATGTCGGCATTGCTGGTGCTGACCGTCAGCGCGCCGCTGTTCAGCGTGCCCAGCAGCAAGTCCTTGCCGTTGCCGTTGACGATCTGGCTGCTGCCGGTGCTGGTGACGCTCACCACGCCCTGCAGGTCGTTGGCCGCTGCCAGCGTGATGCCGCCGCTGCCGCTGCTGAGGCCGCTGGTGCCGGTCACCGTCAGCACACCGCCTTGCGTGATCGCGCCGGTGCCGGTCGTCGTCGCGCTGAGGTTGCCGTTGATGGCGCCGCTGCCCAGGCCCAGATCGGCGCCGCTGGTGCTGACCGTCAGGTCGCGCACGCTCAGCGTGCCCAGGGTCAGGGCCTTGCCGCTGCCGTTGGCGATCTGCGTCGTGCCGGTGGTCGTGACGCTGACGGCGCCCTGCAGGTCGTTGGCCGAGCTCAGCGTGATGTCGCCGCTGCCATTGCTGAGGCTGCTCGTGCCCGTCACCGTCAACGCGCCACTCTGCGTGAGGGTGCCGCTGTGGGTCGTCGTCGCGCTGAGGTTGCCGCCCACGCTGCCGCTGCCCAGCACGAGATTGGCATGGTCGGCGCTGACGGTCAGGGCGCCGGTGTTCAGCGTGCCCAGGGTCAGGTTGTTGCCGTTGGCATTGCTGAGCTGGGTGGCGCCGGTGCTGGTGATGCTGACGGCGCCCTGGAAGTCGTTGCCGGCCGTGGTCAGCGTGATGTTGCCGCTGCCATTGCTCAGGCTGGTCGTGCCCGTCACGGTCAGCGTGCCGCCTTGCGTGAGGGTGCCCGTGCCGGTGGTCGTCGCGCTGAGGGCGCCGGTGACGGTGCCGCTGCCCAGGGCCAGCGCCGCGCCGCTGGTGCTGACGGTGAGGTCACGGGTGCTCAGGCTGCCCAGGGTCAGCGCCTTGCCGCTGCCGTTGCTGATCTGCGTGCTGCCGGTGGTGGTGATGTCCACCGCGCCCTGCAGGTCGTTGGCCGAGGTCAGCATGATGTTGCCGCTGCCATTGCTCAGCGTCGTGCCGCCGGTCACCGTCAGTGCGCCGGCCTGCGTGATCGTGCCGCTGCCCGTCAGCGTCGCGCTGAGGGCGCCGGTGACGGAGCCGCTGCCCAGGCCCAGGCTGCCGTTGGCGGCAGTGACGGTGAGGTCGTGGGTGTTCAGCAGGCCCAGGGTCAGCGACTTGCCGCTGCCGTTGCTGAGCTGGGTGCTGCCGGTGGAAGCGACGCCGACCGCGCCCTGCAGGTCGTTGCCGGCGGTGGTCAGCGTGATGTTGCCGCTGCCACTGTTCAGGTCGGTCGTGCCGGTCACCGTCAGTGCACCGCTCTGCGTGAGGGTGCCGGTGCCGCTGGTCGTGGCGCTGAGGTTGCCACCAATGCTGCCGCTGCCCAGGTCGAGATTGGCATTGCCGGTGCTGACGGTCAGGCCGCCGGTGCTCAGCGTGCCCAGGCTCAGCGCCTTGCCGCTGGCGTTGACGATCTGCGCGCTGCCGGTGGTCGTGAGGTTGACCGTGTTCTGCAGGTCGTTGGCCGAGGCCAGCGTGATGTTGCCGCTGCCGTTGCCCAGCGTCGTGGTGCCCGTCACCGTCAGCGCACCGCCCTGGGTGATGGTGCCGGTCGACGTCGTCGTCGCGTTGAGGCTGCCGGTGACGGTGCCGCTGCCGAGGTTCAGGTTGGCGGCCGTCGCGGTGGCCGTCAGGGCATGGGTGTTCAGCGTGCCCAGCGTCAGCGCATTGCCGCTGGCATTGCTGATCTGGCTGACGCCGGTCGTCGTCAGGCTGACGGCACCTTGCAGGTTGTTGCCGGAGGCCGTCAGCGTGATATTTCCGGAGCCCGTCGTGACGCCCGTCGTGCCGCTGACCGACAGAGCCCCGGCCTGGGTGATGGCCCCGCCGCCGCTGGTGGTGACGCTGACATTGCCTGTCACCGTGCCGCTGGGCAGCACGATGTCACCGCCGGCGCTGCCAAGGGTCATCCCCGTGCTGGTGACGCTGCCCAGCGCGATGGTGCCCGCGCCGGAGCTGGTGGCGCTGAGCGTGCCGCCGCCGGTGTTGAGGCTGCTGCCGGTGATGGCGCCGCCGGCCTGCAGGCTGACGTTCAGGGCCCCCGTGCCGGCACCGATGCTGCCCGTGCTGAACGTGATGTTGCGCAGCGCGATCAGGTTCAGCGTGGCCGCGCCGGTGGAGACGATGGCGGCCTGCACGTCGATGTCGCCCTGCTGGGCATTGGTGCCGGACGAGGTGGTCTGCACCGTCACCGACGTGCCGCCGGTCAGCGCGGTGTCGAGGGCACCGACGTCGACCACGGCCGCGTCGTCGGTGCTGGCGAAGTTCGGCGCGGCGCCGACATTGGTGTTGGTGCCGCTGTTGCTCTTGATGACGACGTCGTTGGGGTCGAGCAGCCACTGGCCCGGCCGCCCCAGCGGCGCGCTGGCATCGACGCTGCCGAGCAGGTTGAGCCGCTGCTTGCCCGAGGTCTCGATCATGCCGCCATTGCCGCCGAGCACGCCGCCGCGGGCCGAGATGCGGCCGAGCATGTCGGTCCGGCCGTCGGCCCAGACGGCGATGCGGCCGCCGTCGCCCTGGACCGTGGCATCGGCACGCAATTCGGCGCCGGCGCCTATCCAGGTCTGCTCGGCGTTGTGCTCGGTGCCGCTGCCCTGGAAGCCGCCGCCGACCTGCAGGCTGCCGCCACCCAGGCGGCCCGAAGCGTCCAGTCGCGCGCCGTCCAGCAGCGCGAGTTTCTGGCCCAGCACCGTGATGTCGCCCCCGCGTTCGCCGCTGGCGTCCAGGCTGCCGTTGACCGTGGTGATGCCGGCCGTGCCGCCATCGATGACGATGCGGCCAGCCTGCTGGCTGAAGCCCCGCGCCTGCACGATGCCGTCCATGTTCAGCACCTGGCCGGCAGCGCCGCCGCGGGCCTGGGCGCGCAGCTCGGCGCTGCCGTCGGCCCGCACGCGGCCGCTGAACTTCAGCGCCACGTCACGGTTGTCGTCGTTGCGCAGATTGAAGAGGACGAGACCGTCGCCCTCCACGTCGACCTGCACCGTGGACGCCGCCGCGAGGCCGACGCGGCGCGCCGCGATGCTGCCGCTCATGTTGAGCTGAGGCGCCACCAGGGCGACCGTGCCGCCCGGCGCGTTGATGCTGCCGTCGGCCTGCAGCGCGCCGGCATCCTTGCCCGCCGAGAAGCGGTAGTTGCCGGCGACGAAGGCGGTGTCGGACAGGTCCAGCGTGGAGGCGACCAGACCGCCCACATCCACCTGCGAGCCGCGGCCAAAGACGATGCCGCGCGGGTTGATCAGGAAGACGCGGCCATTGGCCTGCAACTGGCCGAGGATCAGCGACGGGTCACCGCCGACGACACGGTTCAGCAGCACCGAGTTGACGCCGGGCTGCTGGATGCGCAGGCCCTCGCCTGCCGCGATGGAGAAGCTCTGCCAGTTGACGATGGCCTTGTCGCTGCCCTGCTGAATCAGCCCCGGGCTGATGGCAACCTGGCCCTGCACGACCTGGGCACCCTGGGGCAATGCCTGGACCGCCGGATAGGCGACCGCAAGGCACAGGGCAAGGGCGAGAGGCTGCAGGCGGCGCATGGTTCAGAAGTTCCAGGAGCCTTGGGCATACAGGCGCGGCTTGCGCGTCTCGGTCTCACCGACGGCGTGGCCGTGGGTGGGCTTGGCCAGGCTCATGCGGAAGGCGTATTCGTTGTTGCGTGCCCAGACCAGGGACAGGCCGGCGCCGCCCAGATAGGCGCGGTTGACATAGCCGGGCTCGCGCAACACCAGGTTGGGGTCGTGGCGGTAGCGGATGGCGGCGCCGTCGAAGAAGGCGGCCAGCACCAGCTCGTTGGCCCAGCGTCCGAACAGGCTGGCCGGCGGCAGCCAGCGCAGCTCCAGGCTGGCCACCAGGCCGCTGTCGCCCGTGCCCTCGCCGGGCGCGAAAGCCCGCACGCCGTTGGGGCCACCGGCACGGAACTGCTCGGTCGAGTCGAGGTTGGACAGAGCCCACTGGCCGCGCATCGTGAAGTAGGCCAGCAGCCGGTTGCTCAGCACGTTCTGCAGCCGCGAGCCGGCGAATGTCAGCTTGCGGAAGCTGGCCGCATCGTCGCTGTTCGGCGGCGGCCCGGCGGCGAAGCTCAGCCGGCCCTGGGCCAGATTGAGTTCGAAGGTGTTGACGCTGCCGGTCAGCAGGCTGTCGCGGAAATCGCCGCTGACGCCGACGCTGGCGTCGTCCACGCGCTTCTTCGTCGACAGGGCGGCGACGTTGTCGACATAGAACTTGGCGTCGACGGCGCCCAGTGCAAACAGGTTGAGGTTGCGCGAACGCACCCAGGGATAGAGAGCGAAGAGGTTCAGCGTCGTGCCCGTGCCATCCAGGCCGAGGGGGAATTCCTTCTTGTCGAGCTGGTAGCGCACCGCCGACAGCGAGGCGCCGGCCTTGAAGCCGTCGGCGCCGATGGGGCTGGTGTAGCCCAGCAGCGCGAACAGCAGGCCGCCACCGGTCGACGCGAGCGCCGAGGCCGACAGGCCATCGCCCCGGCCCAGCGGGCTGGCCATGACGACCTGGGCGCCCAGGCGCTGGGCTCCGATGAACTTGGAGCCGTTCAGGTCGCCGTCGACGCTGCCGCTGTAGCGCGCCTCGGCACGCGGCGTGAATTCGAGAACGGCCGTGCCGGGCGCGGACCCTGCCTTGACCTCGGCGCGCGTGACGATGCCGCGCAGGTCATTGATCAGGAAGACCGTGCGCTCGACGGCGTCCACCGTCAGCACGTCGCCCGGCTTCAGGCGCGCCAGATAGGCCTCGACCACCGCGCGGTCCACCGGCAGGCCCTCGCTCCAGTTCAGCACCACGCGGTCCAGCCGGCCTTCCAGGATGGCGATGCGCACCGTCTGGCCGTCAAAGACCTGCTCGGGGATGTAGGCATAGCCGAGGTAAAGCCCCAAGTCGCGCTGCAGGAAGCGGGTCACCTCGTTGGCAGCGTTGACCAGGTCCTCGAAGCCACGCTCCTTGCCGACGAAGGCGGCCGTCAGCCGCGGCAGGGCCTCACGCAGCGCCGCCGGCGCGTCGGGCGCCAGGCTGTAACCGGTGACGTCGATCTTCAGCTCGTCATCCGGCTTGCCAAGCTCGCGCGCCACCGGCGGGCGTTCCGGCGGCAGTTCGGCATTGCGGGTGGTCTCGGGCGGGCGGGCCAGTTCGGCCGGCGTCGGCACCACGGGCGGCGTACCGGCGGCCCAGACCGAAGCGCAGGCCAGCCATGGCGCAGCCAGCAGGCTGAGGCGCAAGGGCAAGCGACGGCAGTGGCGGGAATCGGGCTGCAAGGTCGGGTCCGGAGCAGTGGCGGCGGGCATGACCTGGCGGTCGTACCGAGGATGAGTCACGGCGATGGCGATTGAGTTCCATCCGCCCCACGAATGAGCGGATCCCGTCCGACAGCGGGCCGGCGGCGACCTGGGCACACTGGGGCCATGGCAGACCTGATCACCCGCCGCGCCGAGGGCCTGTACTGCGAGGCGGGGGGCTTCTACATCGACCCCTGGCGGCCGGTGGAGCGCGCCGTCATCACCCATGCCCATGCCGACCATTGCCGGGAAGGGCACGGTGCCTACCTGGCCCACCGCGACGCCGAGGGGCTGATGCGCTCCCGGGTCGGCCCCGAGATGAATTTCCAGGGCCTGGCCTATGGCGAATCGTTACAACTGGGCGAGGTGAGCCTCAGCCTGCACCCCGCCGGCCATGTGCTGGGCTCGGCCCAGGTGCGGGTGGAGCACCGTGGCGAGGTCTGGGTGGTGTCGGGCGACTATTTCGTCAGCGGCGCCGGCGACGCCAACACCACCTGCGCGCCCTTCGAGCCGGTGCGCTGCGATGTCTTCATCACCGAGGCCACCTTTGCCCTGCCCATCTACCGCTGGGCACCCCAGACCGAGGTGCTGGCCGAAATGCGCGCCTGGTGGGCCGACTGTGCCGCCCAGGGCAAGCACGCCCTCCTGATGGGCTACAGCCTGGGCAAGGCACAACGCCTGGTGGCTGGGCTGGCGACGGCTGATGCGCCGGGGCCGGTGCTGGTGCACGCAGCCGTGGCCCGGCTGAACGAGGCCTACCGCGGCGCCGGCATCGCCCTGTCCGAGGTGGAAACAGTGACGCCGGAGACGAACTTCAAGGCTCTGCGCGGTGCCCTGGTCATCGCGCCGCCGGCCGTTCAGGACAGCCGCTGGGCCAAGGCCCTGGGCCCGCACAGCGATGCCTTCGCCAGCGGCTGGATGCGGCTGCGCGGCGCGCGACGCCGGCGCAGCGTGGACCGCGGCTTTGTCTTCAGCGATCACGCGGACTGGCCGGGGCTGCTGTCGGCGATCTCCGCGACAGGCGCCCAGCGTGTCATCGTCACGCATGGCGACGAGGGGGCCCTGGTGCGCTATCTGACCGAACAGGGCCTGCAGGCCGAGACCTTCGTGACCGAGTATGGCGATGAGCCGGGGGGCGATACGTGAAGCGCTTCGTCGCCCTCTACCTGGCCCTGGACGCCAGCACCTCGACGCTGGCCAAGGTGGCGGCGCTGAAGCGCTACCTGGCCGAGGCGCCGGCACGCGACGCGGCCTGGGCCGTCTATCTGCTGGCCGGCGGCACACCGCGCCGGGCTGTGCCGACCGGCGAGCTGCGCGCCCTGGCCTGCGAGGCGGCTGGCCTGCCCGAGTGGCTGTTCGAGGCCGGCTATGCCGCCACCGGCGACCTGGCCGAGGCCATCGCCTATGTGCTGCCCGACCCCGAGGACAAGCTGGACGAGCCGCTCAGCGAGTGGATGGAGGGTCGCATCCTGCCGCTGCGCCAGTTGGACATGGCCGGCCGCCGCGAGGGCGTGCTGGCGGCCTGGCGCGGGCTCTCGGCCGACGAGCGATTCATGTTCGTCAAGCTGGTGGGCGGCGGCTTTCGGGTCGGCGTCAGCAAGCTGCTGGTGCAGCGGGCCCTGGCCGAATGGTCGGGCGCCGACGCGGCCGGCATCGCCCAGCGCATGATGGGCTACACCCAGATCGACACGCCGCCCACGGCCGAGCGTTTCCAGGCACTGCTGGAAGAGGACACCAGCGGCTCGCGCGGCGGCCAGCCCTACCCCTTCTTTCTGGCGCATGCGCTGCAAGCCGAGCCGGCGTCCCTGGGCGAGCGCGGCGACTGGCTGGCGGAATGGAAATACGACGGCATCCGCGCCCAGGTGGTCAAGCGCGACGGCCAGGTCTGGATCTGGTCGCGCGGCGAGGAGCTGGTGACGGAACGCTTCCCGGAAGTCGTGCTGGAAGCCAGCACCTGGCCCGATGGCACCGTCGTCGACGGCGAGCTGCTGGCTTGGAAGCATGGCGAGGCCGAGCCCGCGCCGTTCGCGCTGCTGCAAAAACGCATAGCCCGCACCAAGCTCAGCAAGGCCATCCTGGCGGAGGCGCCGGTGCGGCTGCTGGCCTATGACCTGCTGGAGAGCGAAGGCGCGGACCGACGGCAGGAGCCGATGCATATACGGCGCGCGCGGCTGGAGCAACTGGGCATTGCGACGTCGCCGCTGGTCGAAGCGTCAGACTGGGCTGGCCTGGCCGCTGCGCGCGAAGGCTCGCGCGAGCGGCGTGTCGAAGGGCTGATGCTCAAGCACCGCGATTCGGCCTATGGCATCGGCCGCACCGTCGGTGCGTGGTGGAAATGGAAGGTAGCGCCGCTCAGCGTCGACGCCGTGCTGATCTACGCCCAGGCGGGCCATGGGCGTCGAGCCAATCTGTATACCGACTACAGCTTCGCCGTCTGGAACCGCGCGCCGCGCGATGCGGCGGAGGCGGAAGCTGCTCTCGACGCAACCGGTGGTGAACTGACGCTGGTGCCGTTTGCGAAAGCCTATTCGGGGCTGACGGACGAGGAGATCAAGCGGGTGGACCGCGAGATCCGCAAGACGACGGTGGAGAAGTTCGGGCCGGTGCGGCGCGTGCGACCGACGATGGTGTTTGAACTGGGCTTCGAGGGCATCCAGGCCAGCACGCGGCACAAGAGCGGCATCGCGGTGAGGTTTCCGCGCATGCTGCGGATACGCGATGACAAGCCGTTGTGGGAGGCGGATACGTTGGACACGCTGCGCGCCTTGATGGAGGTCGCTTGAGCGGCTTTCTGGAACGGCGCTGCAGCCGACTGCCAAGCCCGACAGCCGGCTGGTGCTGGCTGTTCAATCACTCCCCCTTTGAGCCCGCCGAGGAGCGCACGATCTTGAGGCCGCGAGCGAAGCTCGCTTCAAGAACTGACTCCGCGCAACTGTTTGACCAGAGCGTAGCGGCGGGAGTTTTGCGCGGGGCCTCAAGATTGGCGCACCGCAGGGCACCCCGCTGCGAAGCTGAGGGGCGGGCGGTTCGGGGGCGACTCTTTGCCTACTTTCTGGTCGCTCAGAAAGTAGGTCGCCCGCCGGGGCGAACTCCCGGCGCGATGCAACGGGTCACGCAGGTGCGGGCATGAGCAACCCGACCACCGACTGGCTCACCACCAAAGGCTGGAAGGCCTTCCCTTTCCAGAAAACCGTCTGGAAGGAGATGAAGCAGGGCCACTCCGGCCTGCTCCACGCCACCACCGGCTCCGGCAAGACCCTGGCCGTCTGGCTCGGCGCGCTGCAGGCTTTCGCCGGCGAGCGCGAGACGCCGCTGACCGTACTGTGGGTGACGCCGATGCGGGCCCTCAGTCACGACACCCTGCTCGCCCTGCAGGACGCGGCCTCCACACTGGCTCCAAACTGGACGCTGGCCGCGCGCACCGGCGACACGTCGACCAGCGAGCGCGCCTCGCAGCAGCGCCGCTGGCCCACCGCTCTGGTGACGACGCCCGAGTCGCTGAGCCTGATGCTGTCGCGCGCCGATGCGCCGGAGGTGCTGAAGCGCGTGCGCCTCGTCGTTGTCGACGAATGGCATGAGCTGCTCGGCAGCAAGCGCGGCGTGCAACTGCAACTCGCGCTCGCCAGGCTCAGGCGCTGGAACCCGGCGCTGATGACCTGGGGGCTGTCGGCGACGCTGGCCAATCTCGACGAGGCGCGCGATGTGCTGGCGCCGGATGCAGTGCTGGTGCGCGGCGCCCAGGACAAGAAGATAGTCATCGACACGCTGCTGCCCAAGCGCATCGAGCGCTTCGCCTGGGGTGGTCACATGGGCCTGACCATGCTGCCGGGCGTGGTCGAGCTGATCGAAGCGGCGGCCAGCAGCCTGGTGTTCACCAACACGCGCTCGCAGAGCGAACGCTGGTTCCAGGCGCTGCTGGATGCGCGGCCGGACTGGGCCGGCGCCATCGCCCTGCACCACGGCTCCATCGACGCCGAGCTGCGCCGCTGGGTGGAGGCGGCGATGAAGGCGGGCCAGCTCAAGGCCGTGGTCTGCACGGCGAGCCTGGACCTCGGTGTGGACTTCCTGCCGGTCGACCAGGTGCTGCAGATCGGCTCGGCCAAGGGCGTGGCCCGGCTGCTGCAACGCGCCGGCCGCAGCGGCCACGCGCCGGGGCGGCGCTCCAAGGTCACCCTGGTGCCGACGCACAGCCTGGAAATCGTCGAGGCCTCGGCCCTGCGCGCGGCCGTGCAGGCCGGCCGCATCGAGCCGCGGCACGCACCGGCCGCGCCCTTGGACGTGCTGGTGCAGCACCTGGTGACCATCGCGCTGGGCGGTGGTTTCCGCCCTGAAGACTTGTTGCCGGAGATCCGCTCCGCGCCGTCTTACCGTGGCCTCAGCGACGAAGCTTGGCAATGGGCCCTGGCCTTTGTGCGCCATGGCGGCGAGAGCCTGCGTGCCTATCCCGACTTCCAACGCGTCGTGCCCGACGAGGAAGGCATCTGGCGTGTGCCGGACGCGCGGCTGGCGCGGCGGCATCGCAGCAATATCGGCACCATCGTGTCGGACGCGATGATGAGCGTGCAGTTCCTCGGCGGCGGGCGCATCGCAAGCGTGGAGGAGAACTTCATCGCGCGGCTCAAGCCGGGCGACGCCTTCCTGCTCGGCGGCCGGGCGCTGGAGCTGGTGCGCGTCGAGGGGCTGACAGCCTATGTGCGCGTCGGCAAGCCCGGTCGCGCCTTGCTGCCGCGCTGGAATGGTGGGCAGTTCCCCATCTCCGACACGCTGGCCGACGCGATGCTGGAGCGCTTCGACGAAGCGGCCCAGGGCCGTTATGTGGACAAGGAGATGCGCTTTGTCGCGCCGCTGCTGAAGCTGCAGGCCGAGTGGTCAGCCCTGCCCGGCCCGCAGCGACTGCTGGCCGAGGTGCAGACCTCGGCGGACGGGCACCATCTCTTCCTCTACCCTTTTGCCGGCCGGACGGTTCACCTGGGCCTGGCCTGGCTGCTGGCCTGGCGGGTCGGGCGCGATACGCCGGCCACCTTCACCGTAGCCATCAACGAATACGGCATGGAGCTGCTCAGCGCCACCGATGTCGATTGGGCTTCTCGCCTGCCCGGCCTGCTCGCGGCCGTGGACCGCGACACGCTGCGCCAGGAGGTGCTGGCCAGCATCAATGCCAGCGAGCTGGCGCGGCGGCGCTTCCGGCAGATTGCGCGCATCTCGGGGCTGATCTTCCAGAGCCATCCCGGCGAGGTGCGCAGCCAGCGCCAGCTGCAGGCCTCCAGCTCGCTCTACTTCGACGTGTTCCGTCAGCACGATCCCGGCAACAGGCTGCTGCGCCAAGCCGAGGAGGAGTTGCTGTCGGCCGAGTTGGACGAGGATGCTCTCGCACGCACGCTGGACCGGCTGGCCGCGCTGCCGCTGGATCTGCAGCGGCCCGCGCGGACCTCGCCTTTGGCCTTTCCGTTGCTGGTGGAGATGCTGCGCGAGCGTGTGACGACCGAGTCGCTGACCCAGCGCCTCACGCGCATGCTGGCTGAGCTGGAGGCCGCCGCGGGTGGTGGGGAAGCGCCGCAGGACGTCAGCGAGAAGCTGGCCTTCGGGCGGGAAAGCGACAAGGCGCCGAAGCAACGCAGCGGCGCGCGGCGGAGGCGGCGATGAACCTCGGCATCGAGGCGGCCGGCGAAACGTTGTGGCTGCTGCCGGATGGCGCGGTCTGGTGGCCCGCGGCTCGCACGCTGTTCGCCGCAGATCTGCATCTGGGCAAGGGCGCCGCTTTTCGCGTCCAGGGTCAAGCGGTGCCGGCGGGCAGCAGCGCACGGACGCTGGCGCGGCTGGAAGCACTGGCCACGTCACACGGCGCAGAACGACTGGTGGTGCTCGGCGACTTCTGGCACAGCGCTGAGGGGCTGACGCCTGCGCTGCTGGAGTCGGTGAGCGACTTCGCGCAAAGGCTGCCGACGGTGCTGGTGCTGGGCAATCACGACCGGCGCATCCACCCGCCGGGTTTGCCTTTGCAGGCTGTCAGCACGGCCTTGCCGTTAGGCCCCTTGACGGCCGCCCACGAGCCGCCGCCGCCCGGCATGCCCGGCTTCACGTTGGCGGGCCATTGGCATCCCGCCGTCGTCATCGCCAGCCGCGCCGGCGATCGCCTGCGCCGCCCCTGCTTCGTGCACTACCCCCATGCCCTGGTGCTGCCGGCGTTTGGCGGCCTCACCGGTGCGCTGACACTGCGACGCGCGGACCTGGCCCGGCATGGGGCGCAGGTCGCGGTGCTCGGTGACGGCGCCCTGCATTGGCTGCCGCTGCGCCGCTGACGACTCGTCAGACCTTGTGCTGCGGCGGGCCCTGGGGCGCTTCGCGCGCGGTGCCATCGGCTTCGCGGGCCGGTGGCTTGGCCTGCTTGGTCAGCGTCTGGCCCTGTGTGGCCTTGGTGGTGGCGAATTCGCTGGCGGCGTGCTGCACCGGGCCGGACTGAGCGTTGTGACTGCGGCCGAGATGGGGCTTGCTCATGGCGTCACTGCCAGTTGAAACCGTAGTGGCTGTACACCCCGCGGCCATAGTCGTCGGTGTATTCGGGCGCCTGGCCATGCGCATAGCGGGGCGCCTCGGTCAGGAGGTCGCGGTCCAGGTTGACGACATAGCCATCCTTGCTGGTGTCGTACTTCAGCATGTCCCAGGGCAAGGGATAGCGATCGGTGCCGACGCCCAGGAAGCCGCCGAACTCCAGCGCGGCATAGCGCACATGGCCGGTGCGCTTGTCGATGACGAGGTCGTCGATGGTGCCGAGCTTGTCGCCGGCGAGGTCGTAGACGGCAGTGCCTTCGACCTTGGACGAGGAGATGGTGGGATGCAGGCTCATGGCGGGGCTCCTGGGAAGTGGAAGCTGGAGTTCCACTGTGCGCCCACCAGAGCGGTGGCGTCGTCAGGCCAGGTTTGTCCATCACGTAGGAAGGGGCTGACGCGCCACCCGCCGCAGCATGAAAAAAGCCCGCACGAGGCGGGCTTTTGCAGATCAGCCGGGGCTGAGCTTATTCGGCAGCTTCGCCAGCGGTCTCGCCTTCCGGACGATCCACCAGTTCGACAAAAGCCATGGGCGCGTTGTCGCCGACGCGGAAGCCCATCTTCAGGATGCGGGTGTAGCCGCCCGGACGAGCCGCGAAGCGCGGGCCCAGCACGTTGAAGAGCTTGGTGACGATGTCGCGGTCGCGCAGGCGGTCGAAAGCCAGGCGGCGGTTGGCCAGCGTGGGTTCCTTGGCGAGCGTGATCAGGGGCTCAACGACGCGGCGCAGTTCCTTGGCCTTGGGGACCGTGGTCTTGATGGCTTCGTGCTCGAGCAGAGACACGCACATATTGCGCAGCATGGCAGCGCGGTGGGCGCTGGTGCGGTTGAGTTTACGGAGGCCGTTACGGTGACGCATGGTGCTTTTCCTTTCACTTCATTAATGCCGCCAGCCGGATCAGGTACTGGCGGGTGCACCGGGTGGCGTTGGTCAACGCGCCACCCATCTTTCAGAAATTAACGCTTGTCCAGACCTTGCGGGGGCCAGTTTTCCAGGCGGGCGCCCAGAGTCAGACCGCGCGAAGCCAGCACTTCCTTGATTTCGTTGAGCGACTTGCGACCCAGGTTGGGGGTCTTCAGCAGCTCGGTCTCGGTACGCTGGATCAGGTCGCCGATGTAGTAGATGTTTTCGGCCTTCAGGCAGTTGGCCGAACGCACGGTCAGTTCGAGCTCGTCGACCGGGCGCAGCAGGATCGGATCGAAGCTGCTGGAGCGCTGGGCCGGCTGGTCGAAGGCGTCGACCAGGTCGGTGCCTTGCAGCTGGGCGAAGACGGCCAGTTGCTCGACCAGGATCTTGGCCGAAGCACGGATCGCTTCCTCGGGCGAGATGGCGCCGTTGGTTTCGATTTCCATGACCAGCTTGTCCAGGTCGGTACGCTGCTCGACGCGAGCGTTTTCGACGGCGTAGCTGACGCGCTTGACGGGCGAGAACGAAGCGTCGAGGACGATGCGGCCGATGCTCTTGGTCGGCTCGTCGCCGAAGCGGCGCATCGTGCCGGGCACATAGCCGCGGCCCTTCTCGACCTTGATCTGCATGTCCAGCTTGCCGCCTTGCGACAGGTGGGCGATGACGTGCTCGGGATTGATGATCTCGACGTCGTGCGGGGTCTGGATGTCGGCCGCGGTGACGGGGCCTTCGCCTTCCTTGCGCAGGACCAGGGTCACTTCTTCACGGTTGTGCAGGCGGAAGACGACGCCCTTGAGGTTCAGCATGATGTGAACCACGTCCTCTTGCACGCCGTCGATGGCCGAGTACTCGTGCAGCACGCCGGCAATCGTCACTTCCGTCGGCGCATAACCCACCATCGACGAGAGCAGCACACGGCGCAGGGCATTGCCCAGGGTGTGACCGTAGCCGCGTTCGAACGGCTCCAGCGTGACCTTGGCGCGATGACCGCCCAGGGGCTCCACGTTGATGGACTTGGGTTTGAGCAAGTTGGTTTGCATGAGGTCTTTCTTTCAATACCCTCGGTTCGTTACACCGATAAGGCTGAGGACCAGCCGGGCAGAGCCTACGAAGGGCAAATGCCCGGACGAGGAAACGCCGACCGCGCCCTTGCAGGCGTGGTCGGCGGGGGAAAACATTAACGCGAGTACAACTCGACGATCAGCGATTCGTTGATCTCGGCGCCGAACTCATCGCGGTCGGGAGCCTTCTTGAACACGCCTTCGAGCTTGGTGCCGTCGACGGCCACCCAGGCCGGCAGGCCGATAGAGTCAGCCAGCTTGAACGACTCGGTCACGCGCAGCTGCTTCTTGGCCTTTTCACGGACGCCGACGGTGTCACCGGCCTTGACCATGTAGGAAGCGATGTTGACGACCTCGCCGTTCACCGTGACACCCTTGTGCGAAACCAGCTGACGGGCTTCTGCGCGGGTGGAGCCGAAGCCCATGCGGTAGACGACGTTGTCCAGGCGCGATTCCAGCAGTTGCAGCAGGTTCACGCCGGTCGAGCCCTTGCGGCGCTCGGCTTCGGCGAAGTAGCGGCGGAACTGACGCTCCAGCACGCCGTACATGCGCTTGACCTTCTGCTTTTCGCGCAGTTGCAGGCCGAAGTCAGACGTGCGCTGACCGGAGGTGCGGCCGTGCTGGCCGGGCTTGCTGTCAAACTTGACCTTGTCGCTGATGGCGCGGCGGGCGCTCTTCAGGTAGAGGTCGGTGCCTTCGCGGCGGGAAAGTTTGCCCTTGGGGCCAAGATAACGTGCCACTTTGAGTGTCCTTGTTCAATCTGACGCCAGGCCTCGTGGAGAGGTTTTCTGACGCGAGTCCAGCCGGTGTTTTTATGGGCTTGGACGGTGGGCTTATGAGCACAGCCTCGAAATGAAGCCGACTCAAGACTGAAGCCGGCGCGGCACAAAGTGCCCGCCGGCTCCGGGAAAACGCGCGATTATCGCACCGTCATCCGAATCTGCAATATCCCTGTCACCTGAGGGTGAACGGTCAGATCCTGGAGCTTAGATACGACGACGCTTCTGCGGACGGCAGCCGTTGTGCGGCACGGGCGTCACGTCAGAGATCGAGTTGATGCGGATGCCCAGCGCTGCCAGGGCACGCACCGACGACTCGCGACCCGGGCCGGGGCCCTTGATCTTGACGTCGAGATTCTTGATGCCTTGCTCTTGAGCGGCACGGCCGGCCACTTCAGCCGCCACCTGGGCTGCGAAAGGCGTCGACTTGCGCGAGCCCTTGAAGCCTTGGCCACCCGACGAAGCCCAGGACAGGGCGCCGCCTTGGCGGTCGGTGATGGTGATGATGGTGTTGTTGAACGAAGCGTGGACGTGCGCGATGCCGTCAGCAACGTTCTTGCGGACCTTCTTGCGAACGCGTTGAGCCGCCGAATTGTTGGGTGCCTTTGCCATATTGACCTTCTTTCAGTTCGGGCAGCTTACTTCTTGCCGGTCGCAGCCGACTTGCGCGGACCCTTGCGGGTGCGGGCATTCGTACGGGTGCGTTGACCGCGCATCGGCAGGCCACGGCGGTGACGGAAGCCGCGGTAGCAGCCGAGGTCCATCAGACGCTTGATGTTGATGGACTGCTCACGGCGCAGGTCACCTTCGATGGTCAGCTTGTTGACTTCATCGCGGATCTTTTCGAGATCGCTGTCAGTCAGGTCCTTGACCTTCTTGTCGAACGGAATGCCGCTGTTCGTGCAGATCTTCTGGGCGGTCGTACGGCCAATGCCGTAGATCGAGGTCAGACCGATCTCAGTGTGCTTTTGCGGCGGAATGTTGATACCAGCAATACGTGCCATGGTTGTCCTCTAGTCCTGTCGTGCGTGCCTGAGGGCTTAGCCCTGGCGCTGCTTGTGGCGCGGGTCGGTGCAGATCACACGCACCACGCCCTTGCGGCGGATGATCTTGCAATTGCGGCACATCTGCTTAACGGATGCCGAAACTTTCATGGTCTGCTCCTTGGCCTAACTTCTTTTGCGCTCACACGCGTCCGGGGGTTCAAACAGCTCACTTCGCCCGGAACACGATGCGAGCACGACTCAAATCGTAGGGTGTCAGTTCAACGGTCACCTTGTCGCCAGGCAGGATGCGGATGTAGTGCATCCTCATCTTGCCGGAGATGTGACCGAGCACGACATGCCCGTTCTCCAACTTCACACGAAACGTAGCGTTGGGGAGGTTCTCCAGAATCTCGCCCTGCATTTGAATGACGTCGTCTTTCGCCATGCCGTACGTTCAGATGTGGGTTATTGAAATCAATCTTGGTTAACGATCAGCTCTACGTCCTCAGGACTTGAAGCTGGCCTTTTTCAGCAGTGATTCGTACTGCTGACTCATGATGTAACTCTGAACCTGAGCCCAGAAGTCCATCGTCACGACGACGATGATCAACAGGGAGGTGCCACCGAAGTAGAACGGAACGTTGTACTTCAGCGTCAGGAACTCGGGCAGCAGGCAGACCAGCGTGATGTAGATCGCACCAGCCAGCGTGAGCCGCGAAAGAATCTTGTCGATGTGCTTGGCGGTCTGCTCACCCGGACGAATGCCCGGGATGAAGGCGCCACTCTTCTTCAGGTTGTCTGCGGTCTCACGGCTGTTGAACACCAGGGCCGTGTAGAAGAAGCAGAAGAATACGATGGCAGCCGAGTACAGCAGCACGTAGATCGGTTGGCCCGGGCTGATCATGCCGGCCAGGTCCTTCAGCCAGCGCAGACCATCACCCGTCGCGAACCAGCTCACCACCGTGGTCGGCAGCAGGATGATCGACGACGCGAAGATCGGCGGGATCACGCCCGACATGTTCAGCTTCAGCGGCAGGTGCGAGGACTGGCCGCCGTAGACCTTGTTGCCGACCTGGCGCTTCGCATAGTTCACGAGGATCTTGCGTTGGCCACGTTCGACGAAGACCACGGCGTAGGTCACCAGCACCACCAGCGAGATCACGATCAGCGCAGAGCCGTAACCCATCGCACCGGTACGCACCAGTTCGAACAGGCCACCGATCGCACCCGGCAGACCCGCGGCGATACCGCCGAAGATCAGGATCGAGATGCCATTGCCCAGACCGCGCTCGGTGATCTGCTCACCCAGCCACATCAGGAACATCGTGCCGGCCACCAGGCTGGACACCGCCGTCAGACGGAAGCCAAAACCAGGGTTCAGCACCAGACCTGCAGAGCCTTCCAGCGCCAGCGCGATCGACAGGCTCTGGAACAGAGCCAGGCCCAGCGTCGCATAACGCGTGTACTGGGTGATCTTGCGACGCCCGGCTTCGCCTTCCTTCTTCAGCTGCTCCAGCGTCGGCACGACGTAGGTCATCAGCTGCAGAACGATGGACGCCGAGATGTAAGGCGTGATGCCCAACGCGAACACGGTGAAGCGCGACAGCGCACCGCCCGAGAACATGTTGAACAGGCTCAGGATGCCACCGGCCTGACCCTTGAAGAATTGGGCCAGCTGGTTCGGGTCGATACCGGGCACGGGGATATGCGCCCCGATGCGGTAGACGACCAGAGCCAGCAGCAGGAACACAAGCCGGCGACGCAGGTCGCCGAACTTGCCGCTCTTGGCCAGCTGATTCGCGTTGGTAGCCACGCTGAGTCAGTTCCTTGTGGACTGGATTTAAGCGACCGAGCCGCCGGCTGCCTCGATGGCCGCCTTGGCGCCCTTCGTGGCATTCACGCCCTTCAGCGTGACCTTGCGCTCGATGGCGCCGGAAAGGATCAGCTTGACCGACTTGGCCAGCTGGGGCACCAGACCGACAGCCTTCAGCGTCGACACGTCGATCTCGTCGCCAGCCAGACCTTGCAGGTCCGACAGCGTGATCTCGGCGTTGTACTTCAGCGTCAGCGACTTGAAGCCACGCTTGGGCAGGCGACGCTGCAGGGGCATCTGGCCGCCTTCGAAGCCGACCTTGTGGTAGCCACCAGCGCGGGACTTCTGACCCTTGTGGCCGCGACCTGCGGTCTTGCCCAGGCCCGAGCCGATGCCACGGCCGACACGGCGCTTGGCATGCTTGGAGCCCTCTGCGGGCTTGATCGTGTTGAGTTCCATCGTCTTGTCCTTTGTGTGCCGTGCTTAGAGCACTTGCACCAGATAGGCGATCTTGTTGATCATGCCGCGCACTGCGGGCGTGTCTTCCAGGGTGCTTTGGCTGTTCAGCCGACGCAGACCCAGGCCGACCACGGTGGCACGGTGCGAGGCGCGGCAGCCGATGGGGCTACGCACCAGCTTGACCGTCACGGTTTTCTTGTCAGACATGTTGTGCTCCGCGATCAGTTGAAGATTTCTTCAACCGTCTTGCCGCGCTTGGCAGCGACAGAGGCCGGCGTGGTCGAACGCTTCAGAGCGTCCAGCGTGGCGCGGACCATGTTGTAAGGGTTGGTCGAACCATGGCTCTTGGTCACGATGTCGGTCACACCCATCACTTCGAAGACAGCGCGCATCGGGCCGCCGGCGATGACGCCGGTACCGGCAGGCGCCGGAGCCATGATGACGTGAGCTGCACCGTGTTCGCCGACCACGTTGTGGTGGATGGTGCCGTTCTTCAGGCTGACCTTGACCATGTTGCGGCGAGCCGACTCCATGGCCTTCTGCACAGCGACCGGCACTTCCTTGGCCTTGCCCTTGCCCATGCCGATGCGGCCATCGCCGTCACCAACCACAGTCAGAGCGGCGAAGGACAGCGTACGGCCACCCTTCACAACCTTGGTCACGCGGTTGACCGCGATCATCTTTTCCTTCAGGCCGTCGTCGTTGCCTTCAGCCTGAGCGCCGCGGGGTTGAAACTTTGCCATTTCTTATTCCTTGATGCGTCAGAACTGCAGGCCGGCTTCGCGGGCTGCTTCGGCCAGGGCCTTGACACGACCGTGATAGGCGAAACCCGAGCGGTCGAAAGCGACCTTCTCGACGCCAGCAGCCTTGGCCTTCTCGGCGATCAGCTTGCCGACCAGCGTGGCGGCAGCGACGTTGCCGCCGTTGCTGTTCAGCTGTTCGCGGACCGACTTCTCGGCCGTGGAGGCTGCAGCCAACACCTTGCCGCCATCTTCCGAGACGACTTGGGCGTAGATGTGCAGATTGGAGCGGAACACCGTCAGACGGGCCACGCGCTGGATCGCAATGCGAGCGCGGGTCTGGCGCGAACGACGCAGGCGTTGTTCTTTCTTGGTCATCATGGCGCTGCTCCTTACTTCTTCTTGGTCTCTTTGATGGTGACCTTCTCATCCGAATAACGGATGCCCTTGCCCTTGTAGGGCTCGGGGGGACGGAAGGCACGCACCTCAGCGGCGATCTGGCCGACGACCTGGCGGTCAGCACCCTTGATGACGATTTCCGTCTGGGTGGGGCACTCGACCTTGATGCCGGCCGGCATGTCCTTCACCACGGGGTGAGAGAAACCGATCTGCAGGTTCAGCTTGGTACCTTGGGCCTGGGCGCGGAAACCCACGCCGACCAGGTTCAGCTTCTTCTCGAAGCCCTTGCTGACGCCGTTGACCATATTGGCCACCAGGGCGCGCATCGTGCCGCTCATCGCATCGGCTTCAGCCGAGTCGTTGGCGGGCACGAAGCTCAGCTTGCCGGCTTCGTTCTTGACGGTGACGAGCTTGTTCGACGGACGCACCAGCGTGCCGAGCGAGCCCTTGACGCTGATCGACTCAGCACCGACGGTCACATCCACGCCTTGCGGGAGGTTGACCGGCATTTTTCCAACGCGGGACATTGTTCCTACTCCTTCGCTTAGGCGACGTAGCAGAGGACCTCGCCACCGATACCGGCAGCGCGGGCCTTGCGGTCCGTCATGACGCCTTGCGGGGTCGTCACAATCGCCACACCCAGGCCGTTCATGACCTGAGGAATGTCGTGGCGGCCCTTGTAGATGCGCAGGCCGGGGCGGCTGACACGCTCGATGCGCTCGATGACCGGACGGCCAGCGTAGTACTTCAGCGAGATTTCCAGCTCCGGGCGGGCAGCTTCGCCGCGCACGGCGAAGTCCTCGATATAGCCTTCGTCCTTCAGGACCTTGGCAATCGCCACCTTCAGCTTGGACGACGGCATCACAACGTTCGTCTTCTCGACGATCTGCGCGTTGCGGATGCGGGTCAGCATATCGGCGATGGGATCACTCATGCTCATTTGCGATTACTCCTATCAGCCGATTACCAGCTGGCCTTGACGACACCGGGGATGTCGCCCTTGAAGGCCAGTTCACGGATCTTGTTACGGGCCAGGCCGAACTTGCGGAAGGTGCCACGCGGACGACCCGTCAGCTCGCAGCGGTTGCGCAGGCGAGTGGGGTAGGCATTGCGGGGCAGCTTTTGCAGCTCGAGGCGGGCGGCGTAGCGCTCTTCCTCGGACTTCTTGAAGTCATCGATGATGGCCTTCAGTTCCGCGTACTTCTTGGCGAACTTGGCGACCAGCGCCTCGCGCTTCAGCTCACGTTGTTTGATCGAGAGTTTTGCCACGGGTCACCTCAGTTCTTGAACGGAAACTTGAACGCAGCCAGCAGAGCCTTGGCTTCGTCGTCCGTCTTGGCAGTCGTCGTGATGCTGATGTTCAGACCACGCAGAGCATCCACCTTGTCGTACTCGATTTCGGGGAAGATGATCTGTTCTTTGACGCCGATGTTGTAGTTGCCACGGCCGTCGAACGAGCGACCGGAGATACCACGGAAGTCGCGAACGCGCGGCAGGGCGATCGTCACGAAGCGGTCCAGGAATTCATACATCTGGACGCCACGCAGGGTCACCATCGCACCGATGGGCACGCTGTCGCGGATCTTGAAGCCGGCGATAGCCTTCTTCGACTTGGTGACGACGGGCTTCTGGCCGGCGATCTTGGTCAGGTCACCCACAGCGTGGTCCATGACCTTCTTGTCGGCGACGGCCTCGCTCACGCCCATGTTGAGCGTGATCTTGGTGATGCGGGGCACCTCCATGACCGACTTGTAGCCGAACTTTTCGACCAGGCCGGGCACGATTTTTTCGCGGTAATGCGTTTGAAGACGAGCCATGAGGGACCTCTTAAGCCTTGATCTCTTCGCCGGTCGACTTGAACACGCGCACCCGCTTGCCGTCGACGAGCTTGACGCCCACGCGATCGGCCTTGCCGGAGGCGGCGTTGAAGATCGCCACGTTGGATTGATGGATAGGCATGGTCTTGTCGACGACGCCACCGGTGGTGCCCTTCATGGGGTTGGGCTTGACGTGCTTCTTGACGACATTGATGCCGTCAACGACCACATGGTCTTCGTCAGTGCGGGCGGACACGGTGCCGCGCTTACCCTTGTCGCGGCCGGTCAGCACAATGACCTGGTCGCCGGTACGAATCTTGTTCATGGCTTACCTCAGACAGTGGGGGCTCAAAGCACCTCGGGCGCCAGCGACACGATCTTCATGAAGCGCTCGGTACGCAGTTCACGCGTGACCGGGCCGAAGATGCGGGTGCCGATCGGCTCCAGCTTGGCGTTGAGCAGCACGGCGGCATTGCCGTCGAACTTGACGAGCGAGCCGTCTTGGCGGCGCACGCCCTTGGCGGTACGAACCACCACGGCGCTGTAGACCTCGCCCTTCTTCACGCGACCACGCGGGGCAGCTTCTTTGATGCTGACCTTGATGATGTCGCCAATGTGCGCATAGCGGCGCTTGGAGCCGCCCAGCACCTTGATGCACTGAACGGACTTGGCGCCAGTGTTGTCCGCGACATCAAGCCGCGATTGCATTTGGATCATGTCTGTCCCCAACTTGCCCCGAGTTGCAGCTGAGCTGCGCGTCGGTCAGTCTTGGGCCCGTAAGTCAAACAGCTCGGGGCATTGCGCCACTTGCTGCCCAACGGTTGAGGGCGGATCCGAAGCCAGCATGGGCGCTTGCGTAGCAAGTGCACTGGCGTTCGGCGAAGCTGCGCATTATGCAGTGAGAACCCTTGGGCCGTCAATGCCTGTCGCAGAAGTTTTTGAAGGGCCGGCTCGCGCCAGCCCCTCGGCGGCGAAATCCGCTCAGGCGGCCTTGGCCTGCGCGAGCATCGTGGCGGCGTCGCTGACCTCGAACTTGCCAGGACCTTCGACGTTCAGCGTCTTGACGACACCATCCTTGACCAGCATCGAGTAGCGCTGCGAACGCACACCCATGCCCTTGGCCGTCAGGTCCAGCGTCAGGCCGGTGGCATTGGCGAAGGCGGCGCTGCCGTCGGCCATCATGCGCACCTTGCCAGCCGTCTTCTGGTCACGGCCCCAGGCACCCATGACGAAGGCGTCGTTGACCGACACGCACCAGATCTCGTCAACGCCGGCAGCCTTCAGGGCCTCGGCCGATTCGACATAGCCGGGCACATGCTTGGCCGAGCAGGTCGGGGTGTAGGCGCCAGGCAGGGCGAAGATGGCGATGGTCTTGCCGGCCGTGGCCTTCTCGATGTCGAAGCTGTTGGGGCCGAGGGTGCAGCCCTCGCCTTCGACTTCGATGAATTCCTGCAGGCTGCCTGCGGGCAGTTTGTCGCCAACCTTGATCATGGTGTCGCTCCTGATTGAGTGTTCTGAAAATGAAAAACCGGCGCGCCAGTTGCCCAGCGTGCCGGTTGTGCAGCGGTCATGCGACCGGTGACTTCTTAGACGATCTCGGCCTTCTGGACCAGGCGGGTCACGACCCAGCTCTTGGTCTTGGAGATCGGACGACCTTCGGCGATCTCGACCACGTCGCCCATCTTGTACTCGCCCTTTTCGTCGTGGGCGTGGTACTTGCGGGAACGGGCCACGATCTTGCCGTAGAGCTCGTGCTTGGCGCGACGCTCGACCAGGACGGTGACCGTCTTGGCGCGCTTGTCGCTGACCACGCGGCCCACCAGGGTGCGCGTGTTCTTGGCTTGGACTTGGGCCTCAGTCATTTCGTGGCCTCCTTCTTCTTTTGTGCCAGGACGGTCTTGGCACGCGCGATGTCGCGGCGGGTCTTGCCCAGCTGGCTGTGGTTGGTCAGCTGCTGGGTAGCCTTTTGCATGCGCAGGCCGAAGTGGGCCTTCAGCAGATCGGTCACTTCCTTTTCGAGGGCAGCGACGTCCTTGGTGCGGAGTTCAGTTGCTTTCATGGTGTCTTCCTCAGGTACCGACCTGGCGGGCCACGAAGGTGCAACGCAGCGGCAGCTTGGCAGCGGCCAGCGTGAACGCTTCACGCGCCAGCTCTTCCGGCACGCCGTTGACCTCGTAGATCACCTTGCCGGGCTGGATTTCAGCGACGTAGTACTCGGGGTTGCCCTTGCCGTTACCCATCCGGACTTCGGCGGGCTTTTGCGAGATGGGCTTGTCCGGGAACACGCGGATGAAGATCCGACCGCCGCGCTTGATGTGGCGCGAGATCGCGCGGCGAGCCGCTTCGATCTGGCGGGCCGTCAGACGGCCGCGCTCGGTGGCCTTGAGGCCGAAATCACCGAAAGACACCGCGGCGCCACGGGTTGCAACACCAGTGTTGCGGCCCTTCTGCTCCTTGCGGTATTTACGACGAGCGGGTTGCAGCATGCTTATTCTCCTTTGGCCTCACCGCCGGCTGCGGGGACCTTGCGGACCACGCGCTTGGCAGCGGGCTTGGCTGCGTCACCCGTGGGGGCGGCGGCAGCGGGCTGATCTGCTCCGTCACGCGGGCCACGGTCGCCACCCGGGCGGCCACGGCCACCGGGAGCGCCCGGACGGGCGTTACGGCGCGGGCGACGATCGTCTTCGGCGCCTGCGGGGGTGTTGATGACCGGAGCCTCGCCATTGGCAAGACGGTCACCGCGGTAGACCCACACCTTGACGCCGATGACGCCATAGGTGGTCTTGGCTTCGGAGAAGCCGTAGTCGATGTCGGCCTTCAGGGTGTGCAGGGGCACACGACCTTCGCGATACCACTCGGTACGAGCGATTTCGATGCCGTTCAGACGACCAGCGCTCATGATCTTGATGCCTTGGGCACCCAGACGCATGGCGTTCTGCATCGCGCGCTTCATCGCGCGGCGGAACATGATGCGCTTTTCGAGCTGCTGGGTGATCGAGTCGGCGATCAGCTGGGCATCGACTTCAGGCTTGCGCACTTCTTCGATGTTGACGGCGACGGGCACGCCCAGACGCTTGGTCAGCTCAGCCTTCAGCGCTTCGATGTCTTCACCCTTCTTGCCGATCACGACGCCCGGGCGAGCCGAGAAGATCGTGATACGGGCGTTCTTGGCGGGACGCTCGATCAGGATGCGCGAAACAGCGGCGTTCTTGAGCTTGGCCTTCAGGTAGTCACGAACTTGCAGATCTTCGGCCAGCATCGTGGCGAAGTTCTGGTTGTTCGCGTACCAGCGCGAAGCCCAGTTACGGGTGACAGGAAGGCGGAAGCCAACCGGATGGATTTTCTGTCCCATAGTCTTCTTGCGCCTTAGTTGCCGACGGCCACGAAGATGTGGCAGGTGGGCTTGCTGATGCGGTTGCCGCGGCCCTTGGCGCGAGCCGAGAAACGCTTCAGCGTGGCACCCTGTTCGACGTAGATCGAGGTGACCTTGAGTTCATCGATGTCAGCGCCGTCGTTGTGCTCGGCGTTGGCGATGGCACTTTCCAGCGCCTTCTTGATGATCAGGGCTGCCTTCTTCTGGGTGAATTCCAGGATGTTCAGCGCTTGGTCCACCTTCTTGCCGCGGATCAGGTCAGCCACGAGGCGACCCTTGTCACACGAGAGGCGAACGCCACGAACGATTGCTTTGGTTTCCATCGTTGGCATCCTTACTTCTTCCCGGCCTTCTTGTCGGCCGGGTGGCCCTTGAAGGTGCGGGTCAGTGCGAATTCACCCAGCTTGTGACCGACCATCTGGTCAGACACATAGACCGGCACGTGTTGCTTGCCGTTGTGCACGGCGATCGTCAGACCGATGAATTCGGGCAGGATCGTCGAGCGGCGCGACCAGGTCTTGATGGGCTTCTTGTCTTTGATGGCAACAGCCTTGTCGACCTTGGCCATCAGATGGTGGTCAACGAAGGGGCCCTTCTTCAGCGAACGAGTCATGGCCTAGCCCTTACTTCTTGCGACGCGAGACGATGAACGTCTGCGTGCGCTTGTTGTTGCGAGTGCGGTAGCCCTTCGTCAGGGTGTTCCACGGCGACACAGGGACCTGGCCCTCGCCGGTGCGGCCTTCGCCACCACCGTGCGGGTGATCCACCGGGTTCATGGCGACGCCACGAACGGTCGGGCGGACGCCCTTCCAGCGGATCGCGCCAGCCTTGCCGTATTGACGCAGGCTGTGCTCTTCGTTGCTCACTTCACCGATGGTGGCGCGGCAGTCAATGTGCACGCGGCGGACTTCGCCGGAGCGCAGACGGATCTGGGCGTAGACGCCTTCACGAGCCATCAGGACGGCAGAGGTGCCGGCCGAACGGATCATCTGGGCACCCTTGCCAGGCTGCAGCTCGATGCAATGGATGGTCGAACCCACCGGGATGTTGCGGATCGGCAGCGTGTTGCCAGCCTTGATCGGCGCTTCCGAGCCGCTCAGGATGGTTGCGCCCACTTCCAGACCGCGCGGGGCGATCACATAGCGGCGCTCGCCGTCGGCGTACACCACCAGCGCGATGTGGGCGGTGCGGTTCGGGTCGTACTCGATGGTCTCGACCTTGGCCGGAATGCCGTCCTTGTTGCGCTTGAAGTCGACCACGCGGTAGTGGTGCTTGTGACCACCGCCCTTGTGGCGAATCGTGATGTGACCGTTGTTGTTACGGCCGGAGTTCTGCTTTTGGGGCTCGAGCAATGCTGCATGGGGCGCGCCCTTGTGCAGATGCTTGTGCACCACCTTGACGACGCCACGGCGGCCGGGCGAAGTCGGCTTGACTTTGACGATGGCCATTTATGCGGCCTCCCCGAAATTGAGCTCTTGACCAGCCTTGAGGGCCACATAAGCCTTCTTGACGTGGTCACGGCGGCCGGCGCGGCCACCAAAGCGCTTGGTCTTGCCCTTGACCTGGACGACGTTGACCGACTCGACCTCGACCTTGAACATCAGTTCAACAGCGGCCTTGATCTCCGGCTTGGTGGCGTCGCGCAGGACCTTGAACAGGACCTGGTTGTGCTTCTCGGCAATTTGCGTGGCCTTCTCGGACACGATGGGCGCGAGCAGCACGGAGGCCAGACGGCCTTCGGAATACTTGGGGGCGCTCATGCCAGCATCTCCTTGAGTTGCTCGACCGCAGCCTTGGTCACCAGCACCTTCTTGTAGAAGACGAGGGACAGCGGGTCGGCGTAGCGCGGCTCGACGACCAGCACATTGGCCAGGTTGCGCGAAGCCAGCAGCAGGTTGTCATCCACGACGTCGGAGATGACCAACACCGAGTCCAGGCCCATGGCCTTGAACTTGGCGGCCAGCAGCTTGGTCTTGGGGGCTTCGACCGAGATCGAATCCACCACGGCCAGGCGGCCTTCACGGGCCAGCTGCGACAGGATTGCAGCCATGCCAGCGCGGTACATCTTCTTGTTCAGCTTGTGCGAGAAGTTCTCGTCAGGCATGTTCGGGAAGATGCGACCGCCCCCGCGCCACAGCGGCGACGAGGTCATACCGGCGCGAGCGCGGCCGGTGCCCTTCTGGCGGAAAGGCTTCTTGGTCGAGTGATGGACCTGTTCACGGTCCTTCTGGGCGCGGGTGCCTTGACGGGCGTTGGCCTGGAAGGCCACGACCACCTGGTGCACCAGGGCTTCGTTGTAGTCGCGAGCGAAGATGGTGTCAGGCGCGTCCACCTTGCTGGTGGCCTGACCCTGCTCGTTCAGGAGCTCGAGCTGCATCAGTTGGCTCCCTTCTTGACTTTGACCTTGACGGCCGGGCGAACGACGATGTGGCCGTTCTTGGAACCCGGGACCGCGCCGCGGACCAGCAGCAGTTGACGAGCTTCGTCAACGCGCACGATGTCCAGGTTCTGGGTGGTGACGGTTTCGTCGCCCATGTGGCCGGTCATCTTCTTGCCCGGGAACACGCGGCCCGGGTCTTGCGCCATGGAGATCGAGCCCGGCACGTTGTGCGAACGGCTGTTACCGTGCGACGCGCGCTGCGAGCTGAAGTTGTGGCGCTTGATGGTGCCTGCGAAGCCCTTGCCGATGGACGTGCCCTGCACGTCGACCAGCTGGCCGGCGGCGAACAACGTCACCGGAACGGTCGCGCCAGCTTGGTACTGGGCAGCGACGTCGGCTTCGACGCGGAATTCCTTGAGGATTTCACCGGCTTCGACACCTGCCTTGGCGAGGTGGCCGGCTTCAGGCTTGGTGACACGCGAAGCTTTGCGCGTACCGAACGCCACTTGAATGGCGCTGTAGCCGTCGGTCTCTTGGGTCTTGACCTGGGTCACGCGGTTGTTGGACACGTCCAGCACCGTCACGGGAATGGCATCGCCATCGTCCGTGAAGATGCGCATCATGCCCACCTTGCGGCCCAGCAAACCGAGACGGTTGCTCAGACTCATGTTTTTCTCCAGCCCCGTCGGCTCTCGCCTTCGAAGCTATTGCGAACACCCGACATCGATTGGCCGGGCTGACCTGTGCGATATCTCTTGCGAAATCTTCGAAAGAAACACCGCGCGAATATCCGAGCAGGCAGGAGCCAACCCGGAAAAGCTGGCGAGTATAGCCTGCGGGATAGCCCTGATGCAAGCGTTAGCACTTCAGACAGCACAAAAGACAAGGCCCCGGCCTGTCGAAACAGGGCGGGGCCTTGGAATCACAAGCCCGAAGGCCTGGGAATTACTGCAGCTTGATTTCGACGTCGACGCCGGCGGGCAGGTCGAGCTTCATCAGCGCGTCGACCGTCTTGTCGGTCGGGTCGACGATGTCCATCAGGCGCTGATGGGTGCGGATCTCGAACTGGTCGCGGCTGGTCTTGTTGACGTGGGGCGAACGCAGGATGTCGAAACGCTCCATGCGCGTCGGCAGGGGCACGGGGCCCTTGACGATGGCGCCGGTGCGCTTGGCGGTCTCGACGATCTCGAGGGCCGATTGGTCGATCAGCTTGTAGTCAAACGCCTTCAGGCGGATGCGGATCTTTTGCTTTTGCATGACGGTTCCTTAAAGAGCAGGTGGTGAGCACCGGGCGGCGGCCGCCCGGCACACGTCACGCATGGATTAAGCGAGGATCGTGGCAACCACGCCGGAGCCGACGGTACGGCCACCTTCACGGATGGCGAAGCGCAGGCCGGTTTCCATCGCGATCGGAGCGATCAGCTTCACGGTGATGCCGACGTTGTCGCCGGGCATGACCATTTCCTTGTCCTTCGGCAGCTCCACGGCACCGGTCACGTCCGTCGTGCGGAAGTAAAACTGGGGACGGTAGTTGTTGAAGAACGGGGTGTGGCGGCCGCCCTCTTCCTTGGACAGAACGTAGATTTCTGCCGTGAAGTGGGTGTGGGGCTTGATGGTGCCGGGCTTGGCCAGAACTTGGCCGCGCTCGACGTCTTCACGCTTGGTGCCGCGCAGCAGGATGCCGACGTTGTCGCCTGCTTGACCTTGGTCCAGCAGCTTGCGGAACATTTCGACGCCCGTGACCGTGGTCTTCTGGACTTCGCGGATGCCCACGATTTCGATTTCTTCGCCGACCTTGATGATGCCGCGCTCGACGCGACCGGTCACGACGGTGCCGCGGCCAGAGATCGAGAACACGTCTTCCACCGGCAGCAGGAAGGCACCGTCAACGGCACGGTCCGGCTGGGGGATGTAGGTGTCCAGGGCGTCAGCCAGGCGCATGATGGCTTGCTCGCCCAGGTCACCCGTGTCGCCTTCCAGCGCCAGCTTGGCCGAACCCTTGATGATGGGGGTGTCGTCGCCGGGGAAGTCGTACTTGGACAGGAGCTCGCGCACTTCCATTTCGACCAGCTCGAGCAGCTCGGCGTCGTCGACCATGTCGCACTTGTTCAGGAAGACGATGATGTACTTCACGCCGACCTGACGGGCCAGCAGGATGTGCTCACGCGTCTGGGGCATCGGGCCGTCAGCGGCCGAGCACACCAGGATGGCGCCGTCCATCTGGGCGGCACCGGTGATCATGTTCTTGACGTAGTCGGCGTGGCCGGGGCAGTCAACGTGGGCGTAGTGGCGGTTGGCCGTCTCGTACTCGACGTGAGCGGTGTTGATCGTGATGCCGCGGGCCTTTTCTTCCGGAGCCGCGTCGATCTGGTCGTAGGCCTTGGCCTCGCCACCGAACTTCTTGGACAGCACGGTCGCGATTGCCGCGGTCAGCGTGGTCTTGCCGTGGTCAACGTGGCCAATCGTGCCCACGTTCACGTGCGGCTTGGTCCGTTCAAACTTGCCTTTTGCCATTTCAATTCTCCAAAAAGAGCATCTCGCCAGTCTGTTGGTTTAGCGTTTCCGCAGAGCCCGTGTTTCCCGCCGACTGGCGAAGCGGGCGGGCCGCTGCGAAGACGATTCAGTTCAGAAGCGGATCAAGCCGACTTGCCGCGCGCCGTGATGATGGCGTCGGCCACGTTCTTCGGAGCTTCGCTGTAGTGCTTGAACTCCATCGTGTACGTGGCGCGGCCTTGCGACATCGAGCGCAGGGTCGTCGAGTAGCCGAACATTTCCGACAACGGGACTTCGGCCTTGATGACCTTGCCGCCACCGACCATGTCGTCCATGCCCTGCACCATGCCGCGACGGCTGGACAGGTCGCCCATCACGTTGCCGGCGTAGTCTTCAGGCGTCTCGACTTCCACGGCCATCATCGGCTCGAGGATGACGGGGCTGGCGCGGCGGCAGGCTTCCTTGAAACCCATCGAAGCGGCCATCTTGAACGCGTTTTCGTTCGAGTCCACGTCGTGGTACGAGCCGAAGGTCAGCGTGGCCTTGACGTCGACGACCGGGAAGCCGGCCAGCACGCCATTCGGCAGGCTGTCGATGATGCCCTTCTCGACCGCGGGGATGTATTCGCGAGGAACCACACCGCCCTTGATGGCGTCGACGAACTCGAAGCCCTTGCCCGGCTCTTGCGGCTCCAGCGTGATCACGACGTGACCGTACTGGCCCTTACCACCGGACTGGCGAACGAACTTGCCTTCGACGTCGGTGGCGGTCTTGCGGATGGTTTCGCGGTAGGCAACCTGCGGCTTGCCGACGTTGGCTTCCACGCCGAACTCGCGCTTCATGCGGTCGACAATGATTTCCAGGTGGAGCTCGCCCATGCCGGAAATGATGGTCTGGCCGGACTCTTCGTCGGTGCGCAGACGGAAGGACGGGTCTTCCTTGGCCAGGCGGCCCAGGGCGATACCCATCTTTTCCTGGTCAGCCTTGGTCTTGGGCTCGACGGCCTGCGAGATCACGGGCTCGGGGAAGACCATCTTTTCCAGCGTGATGATGGCTTCGGGGTCGCACAGGGTTTCGCCCGTGGTGACGTCCTTCAGGCCCACGCAAGCGGCGATGTCGCCGGCCAGAATTTCCGAGATTTCTTCACGCTGGTTGGCGTGCATCTGCAGGATCCGGCCGATGCGCTCCTTCTTGCCGCGGATCGGGTTGTAGACGCTGGCGCCCGACTGCAGCACGCCGGAGTAGACGCGCACGAAGGTCAGCTGGCCGACGTAGGGGTCGGTCATCAGCTTGAAGGCTAGAGCAGCGAACTTCTCGCTGTCGTCGGCCTTGCGGACGGTCGGCTGGTCGTCTTCGTCGGTGCCCGGCACCGGCGGCACGTCGATGGGCGACGGCATGAAATCGATGACGCCGTCGAGCATGCGCTGCACACCCTTGTTCTTGAAGGCGGTGCCGCAGAACATCGGCTGGATTTCAGCGGCGATGGTGCGCTTGCGGATGGCCGTGACGACTTCTTCCTCGGTCAGGTCGCCCGACTCGAGGTATTTGTTCATCAGCTCTTCGCTGGATTCAGCGGCGGCTTCAATGAGGTTTTCGCGCCATTTGACGGCGTCGGCCTGCAGGTCGGCCGGGATGTCCTCGTAGCTGAACTTCATGCCTTGCGAGGCCTCGTCCCAGATGATCGCCTTCATCTTGATGAGGTCGATCACGCCGGTGAAGTTTTCTTCGGCACCGATGGGGATGACGACGGGCACGGGGTTGGCCTTGAGGCGCAGCTTCATCTGGTCGTAGACCTTGAAGAAATTCGCGCCGGTGCGGTCCATCTTGTTGACGAACGCGAGGCGGGGCACCTTGTACTTGTTGGCCTGGCGCCAGACGGTTTCCGACTGGGGCTGCACGCCACCCACGGCGCAATAGACCATGCAGGCGCCGTCCAGCACGCGCATGGAGCGCTCGACTTCAATCGTGAAGTCGACGTGTCCGGGGGTGTCGATGATGTTGATGCGGTGCTCGGGGCGAGCCAGGTCCATGCCCTTCCAGAAGCAGGTCGTGGCGGCGGACGTGATCGTGATGCCACGCTCCTGCTCTTGCTCCATCCAGTCCATCGTGGCGGCGCCGTCATGCACCTCACCGATCTTGTGGTTCACGCCGGTGTAGTAAAGGATGCGTTCGGTCGTGGTGGTCTTGCCAGCATCGATGTGCGCGGAAATACCGATGTTGCGGTAGCGCTCGATGGGGGTTTTGCGGGCCATGGTTTGCTCCAGAAGGCAGGAGCCGCCAGCGGGTTGGTAGAAACCCGAGGCGGCTGAAAGACGATGAGTTTAGAAGCGGAAGTGCGAGAACGCCTTGTTGGCTTCTGCCATGCGGTGAACTTCGTCGCGCTTCTTCATCGCGCCGCCGCGGCCTTCAGCGGCCTCCAGCAGTTCATTGGCCAGGCGTTGGGCCATCGACTTCTCACCGCGCTTGCGAGCGGATTCCTTCAGCCAGCGCATGGCGAGGGCCATCCGGCGGACGGGGCGAACTTCCACGGGAACTTGGTAGTTCGCACCGCCGACACGGCGGGACTTCACTTCAACCATGGGCTTCACGTTGTTCAGGGCGACCATGAACACTTCCAGCGGGTCCTTGCCGATCTTCTTTTCGACCTGCTCGAGGGCACCGTAGATGATGCGCTCGGCGACAGCCTTCTTGCCCGATTCCATGATGACGTTCATGAACTTGGACAGATCGACGGAACCGAACTTGGGGTCCGGCAGGATCTCGCGCTTGGGTACTTCGCGACGACGTGGCATGGCACTCTTCCTTTTGCTTCAGTTGGAGGCGGTCTTTTGACCTGACTCCGCTGGACAACCACCGACATCTGGGGTCATCCACTTACTCGGCCACCGAGATATTTCAGGGGCCGCTACAACGTTGGGTCAGCGATGGCGCTGAGCCCGAACAAACGATTTACTTCTTCGGACGCTTCGCGCCGTACTTGGAACGCGATTGCTTGCGATCCTTGACGCCTTGCAGGTCGAGGGAGCCGCGGACGATGTGGTAACGCACACCGGGCAGGTCCTTGACACGGCCGCCGCGAACCAGCACGACGCTGTGTTCTTGCAGGTTGTGGCCTTCGCCGCCGATGTACGAGATGACCTCGAAACCGTTGGTCAGGCGCACCTTGGCGACCTTACGCAGAGCCGAGTTCGGCTTCTTGGGCGTGGTGGTGTAGACGCGGGTGCAGACACCGCGGCGCTGCGGGCAGTTCTGCATCGCAGGCGACTTGGACTTGGTGACCTCGGCCTCTCGACCGTGGCGCACCAGTTGATTGATGGTTGGCATTACGACTTGTTCCCGTTTGAAGTCAGTGAACTTCACATTTCGGGCGCACAGGAACGCGCCACCCAAAAGGCGAAGAGCCGAGGATTGTAGACCGGAGGGGAAATCGGCACAAGGGTCTGCCCGTAGGCGGCGATGTGGCCGGGTAAGCTGGCGACATGGATATCGCCACCGCGGCCGCCGAGGAGAAGCCGGCCATCGTCATCGACACCCAGGTCGTCATGGACTGGCTGGTGTTTCGCGACGCCCGTGTGCAGGCGCTGACTTCTGCCGTGACCTCGGGCGCGCTGCGCTGGCTGGTGGCTCCGGCGATGCGCGATGAGATTCGCCATGTGCTGGGCCGGGGCATTGCCGCCGCCTATGCGCCGGACCTCGCCTTCATCGAAGCACAGTTCGACGCCCACTCCCGGGCGGTCGACACCATCGAACCGCAACCGCTTGCCGGCCGCCTGGTCTGCCGTGACCCCGACGACCAGAAGTTCATCGACCTGGCCCTGGCCGCCAATGCCCGCTGGCTGGTCTCCCGCGACAAGGCTGTGCTGGCCCTGGCCAAGCGTGCGCGGCTGCGCGGCCTGGCCATCCTGAGGCCTGAACTCTGGAAACCCGACTGAAAAAGAAAAAGCCGCCCGCGGCCTGAACCGGGGGCGGCTTCAGAGGGCGAGGCCCTCGTCGGCTTACTCGGCCGAGCTGTCGCCAGCGTCGACGCCAGCCATCTGGGCTGCAGCCAGCTCTTCAGCTTCCTGCAGTGCAATGGCGCGGCGCTCGGCGTCGTCCATGGCTTCCTTGACGCGGCGCGCCTCGTGGAAGGCCATGCCGGTGCCCGCAGGGATCAAGCGGCCGACGATGACGTTTTCCTTCAGGCCGCGCAGCTCGTCGCGCTTGCCCATGATGGCAGCCTCGGTGAGCACGCGGGTCGTTTCCTGGAAGGAAGCGGCCGAGATGAAGGAGTCCGTCGACAGCGAAGCCTTGGTGATGCCCAGCAGCACATCGCTATGGGTAGCAGTCGTCTTGCCTTCCTTGCGCATGCGGTCGTTGGTGTCCAGCAGCTCCGAACGCTCGACCTGCTCGTTCAGGATGTAGTGCGTGTCGCCCGGGTTGGTGATGACCACGCGACGCAGCATCTGGCGAACGATCACCTCGATGTGCTTGTCGTTGATCTTCACGCCCTGGAGTCGGTACACGTCCTGGACTTCGTCGACGATGTAGCGCGCCAGTTCCTCGATGCCCAGCAGGCGCAGGATGTCCTGCGGGTCCGCTGCGCCGTCGACGATCAGCTCGCCGCGGTTGACCACCTGGCCTTCGTGCACCAGGATGTTCTTTTCCTTGGGCACCAGCTCTTCGTGGGCCTTGCCATCCGGATCGGTGATCTGCAGGCGGATCTTGCCCTTGGTCTCCTTGCCGAACGACACCGTGCCGGTCTGCTCGGCCAGCACACCGACGTCCTTGGGCGAACGGGCTTCGAAGAGCTCGGCCACACGCGGCAGACCGCCGGTAATGTCGCGGGTCTTCTGGCCTTCGACCGGGATACGGGCGAGCACTTCACCGGGCAGCAGTTCCTGGCCGTCGCGGATCTGGATCAGCGAGCCGACCTGGAAGCCGATGGCCACCGAGTGGTCGGTACCGGGGATCTTGACCTCGTGGCCGCCGGCGTCCAGCAGCTTGACCTGCGGGCGGATGACCTTGGCAGCACCACGACGCTTCGGGTCGATGACGACCAGCGTCGACAGACCGGTCACTTCGTCCACCTGCTTGGCGACGGTCACGCCTTCCTCGACGTTCTCGAACTTCGCCTTGCCGGCGAATTCCGTGATGATCGGGCGGGTCAGCGGATCCCAGTTCGCGAGCACCAGGCCGGCCTTGATCGTCTGGCTCGGCTTGATGTTCAGGATCGCGCCGTAAGGCACCTTGTGACGCTCGCGCTCGCGGCCGTGCGGATCGGCAATGATGATCTCGCCGGAGCGGGAAATCACGACCAGTTCGCCCTTGCCGTTGGTCACGTAACGCATCGTGGCATTGAAGCCGATGATGCCGTCCGACTTGGCTTCCACGCTCGAGGCAACAGCAGCGCGCGAAGCGGCACCGCCGATGTGGAAGGTACGCATCGTCAGCTGCGTGCCGGGTTCACCGATGGACTGCGCGGCGATGACGCCCACAGCTTCACCGGTGTTGACCAGGCCACCGCGACCGAGGTCACGGCCGTAGCACTTGGCGCACAGGCCGAAGCGCGTGCCGCAGGTCAGCGGCGTGCGGACCTTGATCTCGTCGACGCCGGCTTGCTCCAGCACGTCAAGCGTGTCCTCGTCCAGCATCTTGCCGGCGTCCAGCAGCGGGGCTTGCGTCTCGGGGTGCACGACTTCGATGGCCGTGACACGACCCAGCACGCGGTCGCGCAGCGATTCGATGACTTCACCGCCTTCGACCAGGGCGCGCATCGCCATGCCGTTGTCGGTACCGCAGTCTTCCTCGATGACCACCAGATCCTGGGTCACGTCGACCAGGCGACGCGTCAGGTAGCCGGAGTTCGCGGTCTTCAGCGCCGTGTCCGCCAGGCCCTTACGAGCACCGTGGGTAGAGATGAAGTACTGCAGAACGTTCAGGCCTTCACGGAAGTTCGCCGTGATAGGCGTCTCGATGATGGAGCCGTCAGGCTTGGCCATCAGGCCGCGCATGCCGGCCAGCTGACGAATCTGGGCCGCGCTGCCGCGGGCACCCGAGTCGGCCATCATGTAGATCGAGTTGAAGGACTCTTGATCGACGGTCTTGCCGTGGCGATCAACCGTCTTCTCGACCTTCAGGTGGTCCATCATCTTCTTGCCGATTTCGTCACCGGCCTTGCCCCAGATGTCCACGACCTTGTTGTAGCGCTCGCCAGCCGTCACGAGACCCGAGACGTACTGCTGCTCGATCTCCTTGACTTCCTTCTCGGCGCGCTCGATCAGCGTGTGCTTCTGCGCGGGCACCAGCATGTCGTCAATGGCGATGGAGATGCCAGCGCGCGTGGCGAGCTTGAAGCCGCTTTGCAGCAGCTTGTCGGCCAGCACGACGGTTTCCTTCAGGCCGCACTTGCGGAAGCTCGTGTTGATGAGACGCGAGATTTCCTTCTTCTTCAGCGCCTTGTTGATGTTCGAGAACGGCAGGCCCTTGGGCAGGATCTCGGACAGCAGCGCACGGCCGACGGTCGTGTCCACGAGCTTGGTCTCGGGCTCGAATTCACCCGTTTCCTTGTTCTTGGTCCACTCGGTCAGGCGCACGCTGATCTTGGCGGTGATTTCCACAGCGCCGTTTTCCAGCGCGCGGATGATCTCGGGGATGTCCGAGAAGATCAGGCCTTCGCCCTTGCCGTTGGTGCGCTCGCGGGTGGCGTAGTACAGGCCCAGCACCACGTCTTGCGACGGGACGATGGACGGTTCGCCGGACGCGGGGAACAGCACGTTGTTGGAGGCCAGCATCAGCGTGCGGGCTTCCATCTGCGCTTCAATGGACAGCGGCACGTGGACGGCCATCTGGTCACCGTCGAAGTCGGCGTTGAAGGCCGAGCAGACGAGGGGGTGCAGCTGGATGGCCTTGCCTTCGATCAGCACGGGCTCGAAAGCCTGGATGCCGAGGCGGTGCAGCGTCGGGGCGCGGTTCAGCAGGACCGGGTGCTCCTTGATGACTTCTTCCAGGATGTCCCAGACCACCGGCGTGCCGGATTCGACTTCCTTCTTGGCAGCCTTGATCGTCGTCGCGATGCCCATGGCTTCGAGACGGCTGAAGATGAAGGGCTTGAAGAGCTCCAGGGCCATCAGCTTGGGCAGACCGCACTGGTGCAGCTTGAGCGTCGGGCCCACCACGATGACCGAACGGCCCGAGTAGTCGACGCGCTTGCCCAGCAGGTTCTGACGGAAGCGACCGCTCTTGCCCTTGATCATGTCGGCCAGCGACTTGAGGGCACGCTTGTTCGCGCCGGTCATCGCCTTGCCTCGGCGGCCGTTGTCCAGCAGCGAGTCGACGGCTTCCTGCAGCATGCGCTTTTCGTTGCGCACGATGATTTCAGGGGCCTTCAGCTCAAGCAGGCGGGCCAAGCGGTTGTTGCGGTTGATGACGCGACGGTAGAGGTCGTTCAGGTCGGAGGTCGCGAAGCGGCCGCCGTCCAGCGGCACCAGCGGACGCAGGTCCGGCGGCAACACGGGCAGCACGTCCAGCACCATCCAGTTCGGCTTGATGCCGGACTTCTTGAAGGCCTCCATGACCTTCAGGCGCTTGGAGTTCTTCTTGACCTTGAGCTCGGAGCCGGTCATGTCGTTGCGCAGGCGATCGATCTCGATGTCGAGATCCATCTCCTCCAGCAGCTTCTTGATGCCCTCGGCGCCCATCAGCGCGATGAACTCGTCGCCGTACTCGATGCGCTTGGCGTCGTAGTCGTCCTCGCTCATGATCGAGAACTTCTTCAGCGGCGTCATGCCGCTGTCGACGACGACATAGGCTTCGAAGTACAGCACGCGTTCGATGTCACGCAGCGTCATGTCGAGCACCAGGCCCAGACGCGACGGCAGCGACTTCAGGAACCAGATGTGGGCGCAAGGAGCGGCCAGATCGATGTGGCCCATGCGGTCACGGCGGACCTTGGTCTGCGTGACTTCAACGCCGCACTTCTCGCAGATGACGCCGCGGTGCTTCAGGCGCTTGTACTTGCCGCACAGGCACTCGTAGTCCTTGATCGGGCCAAAGATCTTGGCGCAGAACAGGCCGTCACGCTCGGGCTTGAAGGTGCGGTAGTTGATGGTCTCGGGCTTCTTCACCTCGCCGAACGACCAGCTGCGGATCTTCTCCGGGGAAGCCAGGCCGATCTTGATGGCATCGAAATGCTCATCGGGGGTGAATTGCTTGAAAAGGTCGAGTAGTCCCTTCATGCATCTGCTCCTTAATTGCGTTCCAGTTCAATGTCGATGCCCAAGGAGCGGATTTCCTTGACCAGCACATTGAACGATTCGGGCATGCCCGCTTCGATGGCGTGTTCGCCCTTGACGATGCTTTCGTAGACCTTGGTCCGGCCGTTCACGTCGTCGGACTTGACCGTCAGCATTTCCTGCAGGATGTACGAGGCGCCATAGGCTTCCAGCGCCCAGACTTCCATTTCGCCGAAACGCTGGCCGCCGAACTGCGCCTTGCCGCCCAGCGGTTGCTGGGTAACGAGGGAGTACGGGCCGGTCGAACGGGCGTGCATCTTGTCGTCCACCAAGTGGTGCAGCTTCAGCACGTGCATGTAGCCGACGGTGACCGGGCGCTCGAACTGCTCGCCGGTGCGGCCGTCGCACAGCCAGGCCTGGGTGCGCGTCTCGGTCAGACCCTTCTTGGCGGCGATGTCGTCCGGGTAGGCCAGCTTCAGCATGCCGCGGATTTCCTCTTCCTTGGCACCGTCGAAGACCGGGGTCGCGAAGGGCACGCCCTTGGCGAGGTTCTCGGCCATCTCCAGCACTTCGGTGTCGGACAGGTCGTCGATGTTCTCGGTCTTGCCGCCGCTCTGGTTGTAGAGCTGGTCGAACAGCTTGCGCAGTTCAGCCACCTTGGTGTGCTGCTGCAGCATGTCGCCGATGCGCTGGCCGATGCCCTTGCCGGCCCAGCCCAGATGCACTTCCAGCACCTGGCCCACGTTCATCCGCGACGGGACGCCCAGCGGGTTCAGCACGATGTCGGCAGGCGTGCCGTCGGCCATGTAGGGCATGTCTTCGATCGGAGTGACCTTGGACACGACGCCCTTGTTGCCGTGACGGCCGGCCATCTTGTCGCCAGGCTGCAGGCGACGCTTGACGGCCAGGTAGACCTTGACCATCTTCAGCACGCCGGCGGGCAGCTCGTCGCCCTGCGTCAGCTTCTTGCGCTTTTCTTCAAAAGCCAGGTCGAAGCTGTGGCGGGTCTGGTCGAGCGCGTTCTTGATCGACTCGAGCTGGTTGGCGACTTCTTCCTCGGCCGGACGGATGTCGAACCAGTGGAACTTCTCGACCGAGGCCAGGTAGTCCTTGTCGATCTTGGTGCCCTTGGCGATCTTTTGCGGGCCGCCGTTGGCGACCTTGCCGTTGAGCAGCTTCTCGATACGGTCGAAGGCGTCGCTCTCGACGATACGCAGCTGGTCGTTCAGGTCCAGGCGGTAGCGCTTCAGCTCGTCGTCGATGATCTGCTGGGCGCGCTTGTCGCGCTGGATGCCTTCACGGGTGAAGACCTGCACGTCGATGACGGTGCCGCTGGTGCCCTGGTCGACACGCAGCGACGTGTCCTTCACGTCCGAAGCCTTCTCGCCGAAGATGGCCCGCAGCAGCTTCTCTTCCGGCGTCAGCGTCGTCTCGCCCTTGGGCGTGACCTTGCCGACCAGCACGTCGCCCGGATTCACCTCGGCACCGATGTAGACGATGCCCGACTCGTCCAGACGGCCGAGTTGTTGCTCCGACAGGTTCGGGATGTCGCGGGTGATTTCCTCGGCGCCCAGCTTGGTGTCACGCGCATTGACCACCAGCTCCTCGATGTGGATCGAGGTGTAGCGGTCTTCGGCGATGACGCGTTCGCTGATCAGGATCGAGTCTTCGAAGTTGTAGCCGTTCCAGGGCATGAACGCGACCAGCATGTTCTGGCCCAGAGCCAGTTCACCGATGTCGGTGGAAGCGCCGTCGGCAATGATGTCCTCGGCCGCCACCTTGTCGCCACGGCGCACGATCGGGCGCTGGTGGATGTTGGTGTTCTGGTTGCTTCGCTGGTACTTGATCAGGTTGTAGATGTCGACACCGACCTCACCGGCCACGGTCTCGTCATCGTTCACGCGGATCACGATGCGGTTGGTGTCGACATAGTCGACCACGCCGCCGCGGCGAGCCGCGACCACCGTGCCCGAGTCCTTCGCAGCCACGCGCTCGACGCCCGTACCCACGAAAGCCTTCTCGGGGCGCAGCACCGGCACGGCCTGGCGCTGCATGTTGGCGCCCATCAGTGCGCGGTTCGCGTCGTCGTGCTCCAGGAAGGGCACGAGCGAAGCAGCGACGGACACGATCTGCGTCGGCGCCACGTCCATGTACTGGATGCGCTCAGGCGACGTCAGCACCGATTCGCCGTTTTCACGGGCAGACACCAGTTCGTCGGTCAGCTGGCCGCCGGCGTTCAGCGTCGCGTTGGCCTGGGCGATGACGTACTTGCCTTCCTCGATGGCGGACAGGTAGTCGATCTGGTCGGTGACATGGCCGTCGACGACGCGGCGGTAAGGCGTCTCCAGGAAGCCGTACTCGTTGAGCTGTGCGTACAGCGCCAGCGAGTTGATCAGGCCGATGTTCGGGCCTTCCGGCGTTTCGATCGGGCAGACGCGGCCGTAGTGGGTCGGGTGCACGTCGCGAACTTCGAAGCCGGCGCGCTCGCGGGTCAGACCGCCCGGGCCCAGGGCGGAAACACGACGCTTGTGCGTGATTTCCGACAGGGGGTTGGTCTGGTCCATGAACTGCGACAGCTGCGACGCACCGAAGAACTCCTTCAGCGCCGCGGAGATCGGCTTGGAGTTGATCAGGTCGTGCGGCATCAGGGCTTCGGTCTCGGCCTGACCCAGACGCTCCTTGACGGCCTTCTCGATACGAGCCAGACCCGAGCGGTACTGGTTTTCGGCCAGTTCGCCCACGCAACGCACGCGGCGGTTGCCCAGGTGGTCGATGTCGTCCACTTCGCCGCGGCCATTGCGCAGCTCGACGAGGATCTTGACGACGTCAAGGATGTCCTCGTTGGACAGGTTCATGTTGCCTTCGGGCGTGTCACGGCCGACACGCGCGTTGAACTTCATGCGGCCGACACGGCTCAGGTCGTAGGTGTCGGTGCTGTAGAAGAGGCGGTTGAACAGGGCCTCGACGGCATCTTCCGTCGGCGGCTCGCCGGGGCGCATCATGCGGTAGATGGCCACGCGCGCAGCCAGTTGGGTCTCGGTTTCATCCGAGGCCAGGGTCTGACTGATGTAAGCGCCTTCGTCCAGCTCGTTAGTGAACAGGCACTGGATTTCCTTGACGCCGGCCTGGCGCAGCTTCTTCAGCAGCGCGTCGGTCAGTTCGTCGTTGGCCTTGGCAATGATCTCGCCGGTGTCGGCGTCGATCATGTTCTTGGCCAGCACGCGGCCAACCAGGAAGTCTTCCGGCACCGAGATGTGCTGCGTGCCGGATTGCTCCAGCTGGCGCACGTGACGGGCGGTGATGCGCTTGTCCTTCTCGACGATGACGGCGCCGCTCTTGTCGACGATGTCGAAGCGGGCGACTTCACCCTTCAGGCGATCGGCGACGAATTCGAGCTGCGCGCCGACGTCCATCAGGCGGAAGTTGTCGAACACGAAGAAGTGGGCCAGGATCTGCTCGGGGTTCAGGCCGATGGCCTTGAGCAGGATGGTGACCGGCATCTTGCGGCGACGGTCGACGCGGAAGTACAGGATGTCCTTCGGGTCGAACTCGAAGTCCAGCCAGGAACCACGGTAGGGAATGATGCGGGCGCTGAACAGCAGCTTGCCCGACGAATGCGTCTTGCCCTTGTCGTGCTCGAAGAACACGCCCGGCGAACGGTGCAGCTGCGACACGATGACGCGCTCGGTACCGTTGACGATGAAGGAACCGTAGTCGGTCATCAGGGGCACTTCGCCCATGTAGACCTCTTGTTCCTTGATTTCCTTGACCGTCTTCGCCTGGGGCGATTCACGGTCATAGATGATCATCTGCAGGCGCGCGCGCACGGCGGCTGCATAGGTCAACCCACGCTGTTGGCACTCACGGGTGTCGAACGGCGGCTTGGCGATGTTGAACTCGAGGAACTTCATCTCGACGAAACCGTTGTGCGAAACAATCGGGAACGCCGACAGGAAGGCCGCCTGCAGCCCTTCGGGCTTGCGTTTGGCGGGGGCCACGTCCTTCTGCAGGAAGGCCACGTAGCTGTCCTTCTGCATGGTGAGCAGATAGGGAACGTTGAGAACGCTCTCGCGCTTGCCGAAGCTCTTGCGGATCCGCTTGCGCTCGGTATAGCTGTAGGGGGTTGCTTGCGCCATAAACACTCCGTGTCGAGTGCATCCCCGGCCGTGGGACGCACCGCGTCGGCGACTGGCTGGCTCATCTACCCAGAACGGGCAGCTGCCTAGCTTGGTGGTTGGCCACTACCAACCGCTGGCGGACAACTCTGGCGTTGCACCAAAGTCCGACCAAACTGGTTCTCTGCAGTCGGATCAGAGAACACGTGAAAGAACTGCGCATCATACGCTGCGCAGCCCTTTCAGCTGTTCTCTACGGGGACAAACCCGTAAAGACGAAAAAGGGGAAGCCCGAAGGCAACCCCTTTTCTAGTCAGTGAGGTCGGAGCTGCTGCGCAGGTCCAACCCCAAAGCTGACTGGAGGGGACGGAGCCGCTACGCGGGTCCATCCCCATGCCATTACTTCATCTCGGCCTTGGCGCCAGCTTCGACCAGCTTCTTGACAGCGGCTTCGGCGTCGGCCTTGGAGATGCCTTCCTTGACGTTCTTCGGAGCGCCGTCGACCAGGTCCTTGGCTTCCTTCAGGCCCAGGCCCGTGATTTCGCGGACGGCCTTGATGACGCCGACCTTCTGAGCGCCGGCGTCGGTCAGGACGACGTTGAACTCGGTCTTCTCTTCAGCAGCAGCAGCGGCACCACCGCCAGCGCCACCGGCGGCCGGGGCAGCCATCGAAGCGGCGGACACGCCGAACTTCTCTTCAATTGCCTTGACCAGGTCGTTCAGTTCCAGAACGGACATGCTGTCCAGGGCGGTCAGGAAAGCGTCTTTATCGAATGCCATGATTAATTCCTAAAAAACAGATGGGTTGCGTGTGAACGCGTTGTTCGTCGATCAGGCCGCGGCCGGGGCTTCGGCGGGGGCTTCAGCAGCCACAGCACCTTCACCACGCTTTGCAGCCAGGGCAGCCAGCACGGCCGCGGTGCGTTGCACCGGCGACAGCAGCAGGCCGGCGATTTGCGACAGCAGGACTTCCTTGGACGGGACGGAGGCCAGAGCCTTCACGCCATTGACGTCCAGAGCCTTGCCACCGTAGGCACCACCCTTGATGACGAGCTTGTCGTTGGTCTTGGCAAAGTCAGCGATGACTTTGGCAGCCGCGACAGCGTCTTCCGAAAAGCCGTAGATCAGCGGGCCGACCATGCTCTCCGCAGCAGCTTCGAACGGGGTGCCAGCGACGGCGCGACGGGCCAGGGTGTTCTTCAGCACGTGAAGATAGACACCCTTGGAACGTGCGTCGACGCGCAGCTTGTTCAAGGCTTCCACGGTGAGGCCACGGTACTCGGCCAGCGCCAACGTCTGCGACTTCGCTGCTTGCGCTGCGACGTCGGAGACAACGGCTGCCTTCTCGTTGCGATTGAGACTCAAGGTCTACTCCTCACATTTGCTCCCTCGGCCTTGCGGCTTCGAGAGCGCCAGGGATTCAGCGACCATCTGTCAGGAAAAATCCTGTCAGCGGGACCGCCATCTGCGCTGGTTCTCGGTCTTGCGACGTCGATTTAAGGGGTCTCCACCAGCGGTCTTGGATGACGCGCCGCCCGGTTGCCCGGACAGCGCCCCACCAATCTTTGTTGCCCGGAGCCAGACTCGCTCCGCGCAGATTCAGTGCCCGGGCCACGAAGGCCCGGTGTGCGATCAAGCGGCGTTGGCTTGAGCGTTGATCGAAGCGATTTCGACGCGGGCGCCGACGCCCATCGTCGAAGACACGGCGACCTTGCGCAGGTAGATGCCCTTGCTCGAAGCCGGCTTGGCCTTGTTCAGGGCCTCGATCAGCGCGCGCAGGTTGCCTTCCAGCTTGTCGGTGTCGAACGAACGACGGCCGAGGGTGCCGTGGATGATGCCGGCCTTGTCGACGCGGAACTGGACCTGGCCAGCCTTGGCGTTCTTGACGGCGGTGGCGACGTCCGGGGTCACGGTGCCAACCTTGGGGTTGGGCATCAGGCCGCGCGGGCCCAGGATCTGACCCAGGGTACCGACGACACGCATGGTGTCGGGCGAGGCGATGACCACGTCGAAGGGCATGTCGCCCGCCTTGACGCGTTCGGCCAGGTCTTCCATGCCGACGACGTCGGCGCCGGCGGCCTTGGCTTCTTCAGCCTTGGCGCCCTGGGCGAACACGGCGACGCGCTTGGTCTTGCCGGTGCCGTTGGGCAGCACGACGGCGCCGCGAACGACCTGGTCCGACTTCTTGGCGTCGATGCCGAGTTGCACGGCGACGTCGATGGACTCATCGAACTTGGCCGAGGCCAGGCTCTTGACCAGGTCCAGGGCTTCGGTCAGCGCGTACAGCTTGGTCGATTCGACCTTGCCAGCCAGCGCCTTTTGCTTCTTGGTGAGCTTGGCCATGTTCAGACCCCTTCAACGATGATGCCCATCGAACGGGCGGAGCCGGCGATGGTCTTGACCGCGGCGTCGATGCTGGCAGCCGTCAGGTCCTTGGTCTTGATCTTGGCGATCTCTTCCAGCTGGGCGCGGGTCAGCTTGCCGACCTTGTCCAGATGGGGGCGCTGCGAGCCCTTTTCGATCTTGGCGGCCTTCTTGATCAGCACGGTCGCCGGGGGCGACTTGATCACGAAGGTGAAGCTCTTGTCGGCGAAGGCGGTGATGACCACCGGCAGCTTCATGCCCGGCTCGAAGCCGGCGCCCGACGTCTGGGCGTTGAACGCCTTGCAGAACTCCATGATGTTCAGGCCACGCTGACCCAGCGCGGGACCCACCGGGGGCGAAGGGTTAGCCTTGCCGGCCGGAATTTGCAGCTTGATGAAGCCGACAATCTTCTTTGCCATGTTTTCTCCAATCAGTGCCCGGGCGGCAAAGCCTGGACACCTGAGTACTAGCGCATCGGACTCGGACCGAAGTCCTTACCTTTGCTCCTCTTGTCCGCCTCTCGTTGCAGACTGATCACGGGCCGACGTTAGGGACGCCGGCCGAACCCAGGATTCTAGCGCGTTAGACTTTTTCGACCTGCGCGAAGTCCAATTCGACCGGCGTGGCACGACCGAAGATCGTGACCGACACACGCACCTTGGACTTGTCGTAGTTGACTTCCTCGACCGAGCCATTGAAGTCGGTGAAGGGACCTTCCTTGACGCGCACGACCTCGCCGACCGTCCACTCGACCTTCGGCCGGGGCTTCTCGACGCCTTCCTGCATCTGGTTGACGATCTTCATGACCTCGGCTTCCGAGATCGGCGCCGGGCGGTTCTTGGCGCCGCCGACGAAGCCCGTCACCTTGGACGTGTGCTTCACCAGATGCCAGGACTCATCGTCCATGAACATCTCGACCAGCACATAGCCCGGGAAGAAGCGACGCTCGGTGACGGCCTTCTTGCCGTTCTTCAGCTCGACCACTTCTTCGGTCGGCACCAGGATGCGGCCAAACTTGTCCTGCATGGCGGCACGGTCGATGCGCTCGCGCAGATTGCGCTCGACGGCCTTTTCCATGCCCGAGTAGGCGTGGACGACGTACCAGCGCTTGGGCAGGCCCGCCGGGGCTTCGGTCGTGACGACTTGTTCTTCAGACATCAGAATTCCTTGCGATCAGCGCTTCCAGCCCAGGATCAGGTCGTACAGCACCCACTCCAGCGTCTTGTCCGTCAGCCACAGGAACAGCGCCATGACGACAACAAAGGCAAACACATAGCCCGTCATCTGGGTCGCTTCCTTGCGGGTCGGCCAGACCACCTTCTTCACTTCACGCGTCGAGTCGCGGCCATAGGCGATCAGCGCCTTGCCATGCTCGGACGTGAAGAAGGCCGCCACACCGGCAGCCAGCAACACGATCAGCGAGGCCCACTGCACCAGCGCGCCTTGCTTGGACAGCCCATAGTAGGCCGCCAGCGCGCCGATCAGCAGCAGCACCGCAACAGCCAGCTTGGCCTTGTCAGCGCCGGTGGTCACCGTCTCGACTTGGGGAGGATTCGCCATCACTTCACTTTCACGCGCCGCTTTCGAGAGCGACTTTTCAGACACTGCTTTGGCTCGTAGCCATCAGCAGCAAGGCCCGCCGAGATCTCTCTCGCGGGCCGATGCTTGGTTAGCCAGGAAACCAACCGCCGTGATCAGTGGCGGGTGGCAGGGGCAGAGGGTCTCGAACCCCCAACCTTCGGTTTTGGAGACCGACGCTCTGCCAATTGAGCTATGCCCCTGTGGCCTAAAACTATTTAAGCGAGGATCGTGGCAACCACGCCGGAGCCGACGGTACGGCCACCTTCACGGATGGCGAAGCGCAGGCCGGTTTCCATGGCGATCGGAGCGATCAGCTTCACGGTGATGCCGACGTTGTCGCCAGGCATGACCATTTCCTTGTCCTTCGGCAGCTCCACGGCACCGGTCACGTCCGTCGTGCGGAAGTAGAACTGGGGACGGTAGTTGTTGAAGAACGGGGTGTGGCGGCCGCCCTCTTCCTTGCTCAGAACGTAGATCTCAGCGGTGAAGTGGGTGTGGGGCTTGATGGTGCCGGGCTTGGCCAGAACTTGGCCGCGCTCGACGTCTTCACGCTTGGTGCCGCGCAGCAGGATGCCGACGTTGTCGCCTGCTTGACCTTGGTCCAGCAGCTTGCGGAACATTTCGACGCCCGTGACCGTGGTCTTCTGGACTTCGCGGATGCCCACGATTTCGATTTCTTCGCCGACCTTGATGATGCCGCGCTCGACGCGACCGGTCACGACGGTGCCGCGGCCAGAGATCGAGAACACGTCTTCCACCGGCAGCAGGAAGGCACCGTCAACGGCACGGTCCGGCTGGGGGATGTAGGTGTCCAGGGCGTCAGCCAGGCGCATGATGGCTTGCTCGCCCAGGTCACCCGTGTCGCCTTCCAGCGCCAGCTTGGCCGAACCCTTGATGATGGGGGTGTCGTCGCCGGGGAAGTCGTACTTGGACAGGAGCTCGCGCACTTCCATTTCGACCAGCTCGAGCAGCTCGGCGTCGTCGACCATGTCGCACTTGTTCAGGAAGACGATGATGTACTTCACGCCGACCTGACGGGCCAGCAGGATGTGCTCACGCGTCTGGGGCATCGGGCCGTCAGCGGCCGAGCACACCAGGATGGCGCCGTCCATCTGGGCGGCACCGGTGATCATGTTCTTGACGTAGTCGGCGTGGCCGGGGCAGTCAACGTGGGCGTAGTGGCGGTTGGCCGTCTCGTACTCGACGTGAGCGGTGTTGATCGTGATGCCGCGGGCCTTTTCTTCCGGAGCCGCGTCGATCTGGTCGTAGGCCTTGGCCTCGCCACCGAACTTCTTGGACAGCACGGTCGCGATTGCCGCGGTCAGCGTCGTCTTGCCGTGGTCAACGTGGCCAATCGTGCCCACGTTCACGTGCGGCTTGGTCCGTTCAAACTTGCCTTTTGCCATCTTGCGCTCCTGAGGCGAACCCGTTGAGACGAGTAGAAGAAAAAGAGAAATTGGTGGTGCCCATGACGCGGATCGAACGCGTGACCTCTCCCTTACCAAGGGAGTGCTCTACCACTGAGCCACATGGGCATCGGCACGGGTTTGACGCCAGATGAACTGACCGGCAAACCGGTGTCGACGCTTTGCCGACCAAGCCGCTCGCAGGTGGAGCGGGAAACGGGAATCGAACCCGTGTCATTAGCTTGGAAGGCTAAGGTTCTACCATTGAACTACTCCCGCCCTGGGAGCTCTTGACCTCTGCACACACCCCTTGCGGAACGCATGCTTTGGTGGAGGAGGCTGGATTCGAACCAGCGTACGCTATGCGGGCAGATTTACAGTCTGCTGCCTTTAACCACTCGGCCACCCCTCCTGAGGCAAGCCCGCAACTATAGCACAGGGCAAAGGGTGCGCAACAGAGGCTCACGAAGAAGAACAAAAGAGCCCATCACCGCACCACCCCAGCGCGGGGCAACGCGCCTCTGGCGCACCCATGGGCAACCCACGCTCCGCAGACGCGTGCCGGCACTCTCGGCCGCGCAAGACCGCGCCGGGACGGCGCAGGCGACCAATTCAGAACCAGATTCAGGCCACTCGGCTACCAGCAGCCGATGCCGGCACGCCCTCGCACGCCGCGTCAGCAAGCCTCGCGTCGCCGAAGCGCAACAGTTCTCCACATACAGAAATACCAATCAAGTACCAATTCGTGCGCGCAAACGATGCCGCCAGAGAGGGGCGCACCCCATGGATAGAGGGCTTTGGCGCCGCCACTCGGGAAACCACCCACAAAAGATTGGTAGCAAAGTGGCGTTATCAATCGTTACAGTGGCATGGCACTGGTTGGATGCGCTTTTGAGGGCAAACAAGGCGCCAACCGGACCGAAGGTGGTATGCAACGCACCCGAAGCAGTCACCGCCGCCCCAATTCATTGGCCACAACGAGGAACAGTACATGAAGGTCAAGCAGACCCCCATCTCGCAGGCGGTGTTCATCGCTCTGCTCGGCGCCAGCGGCGCCGCCATGGCGCAGCAAGCACCAGCCCCTGAGCAGCTCGATACCGTGACCGTCACTGGCATTCGGGCGTCGCAGGAGAAGTCCCTGAGCGTCAAGCGCAATGCGGACACGCACATTGACGTCATCTCCGCCGAAGACATCGGCAAGATGCCCGACAAGAATGTGGCCGACTCGCTGGCCCGCATCCCCGGCGTCACCATCCTGAACAGCCCCGCCGGCGGCTCCGGCGGCTTCGACGAGCGCGACCGCGTCGGTCTGCGCGGCACCAACCCAAGCCTGACGCAGACCCTGCTGGACGGCCACGGCATCGCCAACGGCGACTGGTTCGTGCTGGACCAGACCGGCGCCGGCGTCGGCCGCAGCGTCAGCTACTCGCTGCTGCCGTCGGAGCTGGTCAGCCGCGTCGAAGTGCACAAGAACTCTCAAGCATCCCTGGTCGAGGGTGGCTCGGCGGGCTCGGTGAACATCATCACCCGCAAGCCGCTGGACTTTGCGAAGGCACTGACTTTCGAAGCCGGCTTGGGCGTGGTGTACGCCAACCTGCCCGGCAAGACCGACCCGCAATTCAGCGCGCTGGTCAACTTCAAGAATGAGTCCAAGACCTTCGGCATCCTCGTGCAGGCTTTCTCCGAAAAGCGCCACCTGCGCCGCGACGGTGTTGAAGTCCTCGCCCAAGATGGCCACATCGCCACGTACGAGACGCTCACGGGCAAGGGCACCGGCGCCAACGCCGCAGCCCTGATCGCCGCCCACCCCGACCTGGAAGGCGTGAAGGCGCCGAACATGCTCGGCTCCGCTTATTTCACGCAAGAGCGCGAGCGCAAGGGCGGCCTGGTCCGCGCCGAGTTCAAGCCCACCAAGGATGTCGACCTGACGCTGACGGGGTTCTCGTCCAAGATGGACGCGGACAACTACAACCGCAACTTCCTGCTGTCAGCCATCCCGGCCAACCTCAATGCCGCGACGCTGACGGACTACAAGATCGTCAACAACACGCTGGTCAGCGCGCACTACACCTTCGCCGCGCCGACCAACAACGGCTACTACGACCAGATCTCGCGCCAGGCCTCGGCCTCGGCCAACTTCCTGAGCCTGGACGGCGCCTGGAAAGTCAACGACGCACTGCACCTGACGGGCAACGTCGGCTCCTCCAAGGGCAGGGGCAAGACGGGCAGCCAGGACGTGCTCGAGTCCCACATCACGTCGACCGGTTCCGGATTCGACCTCAAGGGCACCGGCACCGCCCCCGCCTTCGCGCTGGCCAACAGCAGCTATCAGAACTTCGACTGGATCTTCGGCACCCAGAACGTCGTCGTTAATGACAAAGAGTCGTGGGCGCAGGTGGACGCCGAGTACACGCTCGACGCCGGGGCGCTCAAGAGCCTGAAGTTCGGCCTGCGCAATGCTCAGCACAAGCGCTACACCGGCGAAATCATCAGCCAGGGCCCGGGCTGCGCCACCGGCACGCCCTACCGCGTCGGCCCGTGGGACTGGAGCAAGGCCAGCGCTTGCTCAGATGCGAACGGCGCTGACGCACCGCAGCTCTCTCCCTACACCGTGCCGGCCTTCAGCGCCAACTACCCGAGCAACTTCGGCAGCGGCCTGGGCAGCGGATTCCCGACCAACATCGCCTACATCCCGGCGGATGCACTGGCGGCCTACAACGCCAAGATCACCAACCGCGACCCGGTCGCCCGCCGTTACCCGAACCTGGAATACAACGTCAAGGAAACGACGACCGCCGGCTACCTGCAGGGCAACCTGGAAGGCGAAGCCTGGAGCGGCAACATCGGCCTGCGCCTGGTTCGCACCAAGCAGAACGCCGGCTCGATTCGCCCGGTCCTGCCGGGCGACACGACGAAGCCGACGATCTCGTCCGCGTTCGGCGACTACGTGGGAACCACGTCCAGCAGCAGCTACACCGACGTGCTGCCCAGCGCCAGCATCCGCATCGACGTGACCAAGAGCATCGTCGGTCGCCTCGCGGTCAGCCGCACCCTGACCCGCGCCGACTACACCGCGCTGTCGGGCTACCTGGACAAGCATGACCCGCACAACCTGGAAGACACCGGCAGCGGCTGGGGTTCGTCGGGCAATCCTGATCTGCAGCCGATCCGTTCCAACAACATCGACGGCAACCTGGAGTGGTACTTCGCTCCGCGTGCCTTCGTGTCGGCAGGCGCGTTCTACATGGGCCTGGACGGCTATATCAAGGACAAGGTGCGTTCGACCACGCTGCCGGCCCTGCTGAGCTCGGTCAACCCGACCGGCCCGAAGGATCAACTGGTCTATCGCAACTACGACATCTACTACCCGACCAACACGCAAGCGTCGGTCTACGGGCTGGAGTTCGCGTTCGAAACCCCCATCGCCGGCAACTTTGGCGTCAGCGCCAACTACACGCTGGCCAAGGGTCACGACCAGGACGGCCACGTGCTGCGCGGCAACGTCAAGAATTCGTTCAACCTGGGCGGCTTCTTCGAAAACGACCAGTTCTCGGCCCGCCTGAACTACGGCTACACCGACGACATCTTCGTCGGCCAGGACCGCGGCACCGACTACTTCCAGAAGGGTTCGGGCGTGCTGTCGGCTTCGCTGGGCTACAAGCTCAACGACCACTTCGCGGTGAGCCTGGATGCGCAGAACCTGAACGACCCCATCCTGAAGTACTACGCCACGGCCGACCAGCCGCGTGCGTTCTACAAGAACGGCCGCCAGTTCTACCTGACCGCGCGCATCAAGTACTGATCGCCACTGCCACTGCTGGAACTCTCGGGTTCCAGCGGCGGCCGCCGCTGACCACAATCGAAGGGGAACGTGCACCACACGTTCCCCTTCTTTCATTCAAGTGCCCCATGAGCGACACCGCCACCCTCATCGACCAGTACATCGCCGCGCGCCCCCAGGGTGGCAGCACGGACGTGCCGCCGCCGATCAAGCATGTCTGCGTCGTCGGCGGCGGCTCGGCGGGCTGGATGACGGCCCTGATGCTGGCCACCACCGCCTACGGCCCGCGGCTGAAGGTGACGGTGCTGGAGTCGCCACAGGTCGGCATCATCGGCGTGGGCGAAGGCTCGACCCCCTGGCTGCGTCGCTTCTTCGAGATCCTGGGCATCGAGGAGTCGGAGTGGATGCCGGCCTGCAATGCCACCTACAAGAGTGGCATCACCTTCGACGGCTGGTCGACCAAGCCGGGCTTCGAGCGCTACTTCCACCCCTTCGTGTCGATGCTGGACAACATGACCATGCATCCCTTCGTGGACAACGTCCACGCGAGGCTGGACGGGGCGGACGTGGACGCCCATCCGGACCGCTTCTTCCTGTCGGCCGCCCTGGCCCGCCAGGCGCGCGGCCCGCGCGCCAACGCCAACTTCCCCTTCGACGTCTGGTACGGGTATCACTTCGACGCCACGCTGCTGGGTCAGTTCCTGGGCCGCAAGGCCAGAGAGCGCGGCGTGACCCACCTGGAGCGCCACGTCACCCAGGTGCAACTGGACGAGCGCGGCGACATCAGCGGCCTGCAGCTCGACGATGGTGAAGTCCTGGCGGCCGACTTCTTCGTCGACTGCAGCGGCTTCGCGTCGCTGATGATCGGCAAGGCCCTGCAGACGCCCTTCATCGGCTTCGGCGAAAACCTCTTCAACGACGCCGCGGTCGCCATGCCGACACCACTGGACGGCCCCATCGAGTCGCAGACCGTGTCCACGGCCCTGCGTCATGGCTGGGCCTGGAAGATCCCTCTCACCCAGCGCCAGGGCAACGGCTATGTCTACAGCAGCGCCCATTGCTCAGCCGACGAAGCCGAGACCGAACTGCGCCGGCACCTCGGCATGCTCGACTCGGACGTCCCTGCCCGCCACCTGAAGATGCGCGTGGGCCGCATGGCCAAGATCTGGAACCGCAACTGCGTGGCCATCGGTCTGTCGCAAGGCTTCATCGAGCCGCTGGAAGCCACCGCCCTGCTGTTCGTGCAGGTCACGGCATCCATGCTGGTCGAGGCGCTGGAGAAGGGCGACCTCGGCACCTCCGCGCAGGAGCAGTTCAACGACGCCATGCGCCGACGCTTCGACAACACCCGCGACTACATCGTCGCGCACTACAAGACCAACTCGCGCACCGACACCGACTACTGGCGCGAGAACGCCGAGAACATGCATCTGTCAGACTCGCTGCAGGGTGTGCTGATGACGTGGATGTCGCGCAAGCCGCTGGTGGCAGCGCTCAAGTCCGGCCGCTTCGGCGGCGGCTACCCCACGGTGTCCTGGTACGCGCTGCTGGCGGGCATGGGCATCTTTCCCGACCCCGAGGACCTGGAGCCGCCCACCGCCCACCAGGCCCGCCACCGGCTGGATGCGGTCGACGATTTCATTGCCCGATCCGTCACCAACTTCCCCGATCACCGCGAGCTGCTGGCCGACATCCCGCCCGGCCCGGGCGACAAGGCTCTGGAAATCTACACCTGGTAGGCGGCTCAGCGCTTCAGCCGGCTCAGGAGGTCCTCGCGCAGGGCTGCATCCGCCGCCACGTCGATGTCGCCGAACAGATGGCGCTGCCCCTCGGGGATGTGCGCGAGGCCTTCGCCGCGGGCGCCGAACACATAGTGCCCGAACAAGGCCCGCCAGCCCTCACGCTCGCCATCCGGCAAATGACGCAGGGCCAGCATGGCCAGCCGCAAAGCCGCCAGGTGCAGGTCGTCGGGCCGCTGCGGGGCTGCCAGTGGCCGCCACCAGTAGTTCATCAGGATGTTCAGGTGCGGCGCCAGTGACTGGACCTGGTGGAACCACAGCGGGGGGATGTAGATGGCATCGCCAGGCTCCAATTCGGCCACGACGGCATGCGCCAGCGCGTCGGCCACGAGGGGGAAGCGTGTGCGGTCAGTGGTGTGCAGATCGGGCACCACCGACATCGGCGCCGCCGTGGGCGCGTAGTCCGGCGGGCCGAGGTAGAGCAGCGGCGCGCATTGCGGCGGCAGCAGCGTGAAGCGGCGCCGGCCGACGGCCACGCAGGCGATGTTGTGGGAGTCATCGAAATGCGCCGGCACCGTCGCCCGGTTGCCGATCCAGATGCGGGCCGGCACCGCGGCGTCCAGCAGCGGCATGGCATTGGCTTGCTCCAGCCCCGAAAGCGCGTCGGATACCAGTGCGCTCTGCGCGGCCAGCGCGGGCGGCTCGGGGAAGTGGCTGTAGCGCCAGAGTTGCTCGAACAGCGCGGCGTACGGGCGCTTGTCGAGCGTGAAGTTGAAGCCGTCCAGCCCAGGCCTGTAAGTGAAGGCCCGCGTGGGCTCGGGCCGGGCCAGCACGGCGTCAACCGGTTGGCCACCGTCAAACCCCATCAAGTACTGCAGGCAGGGCTCCAGGCCCGCACGGCCCTGCGCAACCAGGGGCCAGTGCGCCGCCACGCCGCGCATCACCACGGGCGCGTAAGCCGGCACCACCTCGCGCTCGAAGCGCTCGCGCGTGATGCCCTCGACTTCCTTCATCGGCTGCATAGGTTGTCGCTCAACGTCGCCGGGCCAGCGCGCCGTGCCAGGGCTCGGGAATATGGCCGGCAGGCTCCTGCTCCCGCTGCACCACGTAGTGCTCGAACATCGCTGCCCAGGCATCGCGCTGGTCCGGCGGCAGCGCGTTCAGCACCTGGATGGCCTGCATCAGGGCATGAGCCGGCGCGGGCAAGTCCTTGCCAATGGCTACCGGCCACCAGTAGTTGATGAGCAGGTTCACCTTCTCCAGCGCCTGAACCTGGTGGTACCAGAGCGGCGGGATGTAGAGCGCGTCGCCCGGCCCCATGTCGGCGACGAAGGCCGAGGCCAGCGCCTCCCGATAGCGCGGGTAGCGGCCGAAGTCCGGTGCATCGGGGTGCACGACCGAGATGGGGGCCCCTGACGGCGTGTGCTCCAGCGGCCCGATGTAGAGATTCCCCACCTGTTGCGGCGCGAACAGCGTGAAACGCCGCCGCCCCGCCACCACGCAAGCCAGGTTGTAGGGGTGGTCGTGATGCACCGGCACCGTCAGCGCATTGCCGAGCCAGAAGTTGGGCACCACGCCCGGCAAGGCATCCAGCCGGTTCTCGTCCAGGAAGCCGGGAATGACGTCGCTGACCTTGGCGCATTGCGCGGCGATGGCGGGCGCACCGTCGACCTGCTGATAAGCCGCCAGATGGGCCATGAACTCCGCCAGCGGCATGCGTGCCTTGACGAAGGAAAAGTCGGTGAGCGTCTCGTTGTAGCCCATCACACCGCGGGCCGCCGCGCGGGTCTTGGTGGCCATGACCTCGACGCCACGGTCCAGGCGCGCCAGGTAGTTGCAGATGCCCAGCGGGCTGTCGAGGCCGGCACCCACCGCGGGCCAGTCGCCAACCAGCCCCTTCAGCAGCAGCGGCTCGGCGCGCTGCTCCAGGCGATCCTTGAGGTGCGGCTCGTCTACCGCCGACCAGCTTTCAACCGGCTTCATGTCGCTGAGGGATCGCCGCTCATCCAAGGCAGGTCATCGCGTTAGGGGACCTCCATTGTCCCGGCTCCCCGCTGCAACGCGGCCTCCGGCAAACCCTGCAACACGGCAAGTCCACTTGCTGACCAGTTTGAAATCTCGCTCGGAAGCGCTTCCGGAACGCAAGTGCTTCGTCGTCATCGCACAACAGGATTTCAGGCACCAATCAGATACCAATCGACGCTCACCAGAAGAGTGCCATCGAGGCAAAAAGCCGCGTTTTCATAGAGCATGACATAAGCCACCCGGGAAACTACTTGGATTAAACTGGTAGCAAAGTGGCGTTACCAATCGATATAGTGGCCTTGCACTGGTTGCACGCATAGAGAACGAGACAGGGGCGGCAACCGGCCTCAAGGTGGTATGCACGGCCCCAGGCAACCACCTGCCCATCCGAACCAATGGCCACTACGAGGATCAGTTCAATGAAGGTCAAACCGACCCCCATCGCGGCAGCCGCCGCCCTGACATTGCTCAGCATGTCGTTCGCCGCCCAGGCACAAGAAGCCGCCGCGCCGGCCCAGCTCGATCAGGTGGTCGTCACCGGCATCCGCGCCTCGCTGCAGACCGCCGCCACGATCAAGAAGAACGCCAGCGCCGTGGTCGACGCCGTGTCGGCTGAAGACGTGGGCAAGCTGCCCGACTCCGACGTCGGCCAGGCCCTGGGCCGCATCCCCGGCGTGTCCGTCGGCCGCGCCTTCGGTCAGGGCGCCTCGGTCTCCATCCGCGGCTCGGACCCGCAGATGACCTACACGACGCTGAACGGCCAGACCGTTGCGTCCACCGGCTGGTACGACCAGCTCGACATCGACCGCTCCTTCAACTACTCCCTGCTGCCCTCCGAGCTGATCGGCGGCATGGAGGTCTACAAGTCCCAGCAGGCCGACCTGACGGAAGGCGGCATCGGCGGCACCGTCATCGTCAAGACCCGCAAGCCCCTGGACATGGCCGCCAACAGCGGCTTCGTCAGCGTCAAGTACGGCAAGGGCACCATCAGCGACGCCGAGAAGGAAGTCTCGGGCCTGTACAGCTGGAAGAACGAGGCCAAGAGCTTCGGCGTGCTGGCCGCCGCCGCCCATTCCGACGGCGCCTACATCCGCCGCGGCATCGAGGCCGACAACCGCTGGTCGGGCGACGTGGCCCCCACCGCCTTCGTGCAGGACCGCAAGCGCGACGCCATCAATCTGACGCTGCAGGCCAAGCCGGTGCAGGGCCTGGACCTGGGTCTGAACCTGCTCAAGCTCAAGCTGGTTGGCGACAATAGCAACAGCAGCGACTACATCTTCCAGGACCCGAACTGCGACAAGCGCAACACCGACGTGAAGTCGGCCTGGAACCCCACCGGCATGTGCGTGCACAGCACGACGACGGCCAGCAACCCGCTGCCGACGCAGTTCTTCCAGGTCTGGGCCCGCGCGGCGCAGATGACCTCGGACAGCGCCACCTTCGATGGCCACTACAGGCTGGACGGCGCCAAGTTCGACTTCGTCGCCGGCGCCACCAAGGCCAAGGGCGGCACCACGCTGACGGCCAACTACCAGACCGGCAACTGGGACGCTGGCTTCAGCCTGCCCAAGTGGCAAGGCACCATCGACGCCACCGGCCACCAGATCGCCGTCAACCCGACGAGCAACCAGTCCTTCGGCGTCTCCAACCTGCCCTCGGCCCTCGGCCCGCAGACCTGGGCGACTTCGCAAGGCCCGAACAAGGACCAGGAGAAGTACGCCCAGTTCGATGCCACCATCGACCTGAACTGGGGTGCCATCAACGCCTTCAAGACTGGCGTGCGCTTTGCCGACCACACCTTCGAGAAGCGCGCCTACCGTCCGGTCTGGGCCGCCACCATCGCCAACACGCCCACCAGCGCCCTGTTCGACGGCACCGTGGACCTGGCCAAGGGCTGGAGCATCCCGCGCCCCAACATCGATGCCATGGTGGCCGGCACGCTGAAAAACATCAACGGCTGGAACGAAGACCGCTCGGCCTACAGCGAGCTCAACGAGAAGAACCAGGCGCTCTACGGCATGTTCGACTTCGAGTCGGGCAACCTGCGCGGCAACTTCGGCCTGCGCTACATCTCCACCGATGTGAAGAGCACCGGCTACAAGTTCGACGGCACGCCGCTGGCCGCGGGTGACTACGCCGGCAACGAGAACTGGGGCAAGACCTACGACGTCAAGAAGTCGAAGTACAACGACGTGCTGCCCAGCATGAACCTGGCCTTCGACCTGAGCAAGGACCTGGTGCTGCGCGCCGCCGCGTCGCAAGCCATCACCCGCCCGAACTTCGCCAACATGTTCGGCGTGACGGTGTCCGGCTACAACGACGACCGCATCGGCAACGAGACCTGGACGGTCGGCAGTGTCGAGCTCAAGCCCATGAAGTCCAGCCAGGTTGACCTGAGCCTGGAGTACTACTACGGCAAGGGCAATGTGCTGTCGGCGACCTTCTTCAACAAGGACATCTCGAACTTCATCACGGCCAACGTGCTGCAGAACCAGAAGATCGGCCTGGTCGATCCCAAGTCGGGCGTGGACAACTGGACCGTGCAGAACTTCGTCAATGCCGGCGGCGGCCGCCTGCGTGGCATCGAGCTGCAGGCCAACCATGCCTTCAACAACGGCCTGGGCGTGGTTGCCAACTACACCTTCACCGAAGGCACGGCACCCAAGGAAAGCTTCGCCGATCAGCTGGGCCTGTTCACCCAGTCGTCCAAGCACAACGTGAACCTGGTGGGCTACTACGAAACGGCCGACTACTCCGCCCGCCTGGCCTACAACTGGCGTTCGAAGTACATCATCCGCGAGAACGCCTACTGGTACGGCAACCGCATGCACGCCAACACCGGCACGCTGGACGCGAGCTTTGGCTGGAACATCAACAAGTGGCTGAAGCTCAGCTTCGACGCGGTGAACCTGACCAAGCAGGACGACGTGCAGTACGGCGTCATGTCGACCAGCCTGCCGGCCGACGCGCTGCACAAGGATCCGCTGAAGGCCGGCTACCCCGCCTGGTCCTTCACGGGCGAGACCACCTACAAGATCGGTCTGACGGCCAAGTTCTGATCGACATCGCTTGTCTCCTTTCCAGCCCGGCATCCGCCGGGCTTTTTTAATGGGCGGCGCAAAGCAAAACGCGCGGCCAGGCCGCGCGTTTTGTGGCGCATGAAGCCGCCTAGAAGTCGTAGAAGGAGTTCAGCGTCAGCCGCCCGGTCAGCGGGTTGGCATTGATGCTGAGCCGCGGGTTGACGACGGCCGAGTGCAGCAGGCTGCCGCGGTAGACGACGAGGCGGTTGAAGCGGGCCGGCATCATGCCCAGGAACTCGAAGCCGGCATCCGAGTCGTCGAAGTAGCGCTGGGCCGGTGGGCGGGCGTTCAGTTCGTCGTAGTAGACGTCCAGGAAATGCTCACGGTTCTCGGCCGTGACCTGCTGCAGGCCGGTTGCCTTGTGGCGGTAGAAGGCCGTGCCACCATGCGCTTCGTTGCACAGATAGAGCAGCACCGCCATGTGATGCGGCGTGCTGGCGTCGAAATGCGGCGTGCGCTGCAGAGGCCCGAGCTCATCGGGCCGCAGGGTGGTGAGGGAGAAGGCGCACTCGGCCTTGCGCAGCGCCAGTGCCTCGGGAACGCTGAAGTTCTGGCGGATCAGCGGCTCCATCAACGCCGTCAGGTTGGCCGAATACTCGGCCGGCGCCACGGCCCGCACGCCCGGATAACCCTTGCGGTCGGCCACGCCGGGATAGGGTGCGAAGGCGCTGCGGCTGGCGATCTCGACCAGGGCCTGCGGGTCCCGCAGGAAGTTGTCGATGAAGACGATGGGGTGCTCGCCGACCTGCACGGACTGGATGTCCGGCGGCATGCGGATGGCAAAAGCTTCGCTCATGACCGCGGATAGGCAGCGCGCAGGCCCTGCAGCCAGTCGCGGTGACTGGGCAGGCTGCGCATGGCCTGCTCGGCCGCGCGCGTCACATGCTCGAACTGCTCCAGGCTTTCGCGGCGCTCGAAGTCCGAGATCGGCAGCGGCCGTGTCGCGAAGCGCATGCCGTAGAGCACATAAAGGTGGTTGTCGACGTCGAAGAGGTCGAAGCGGCTGGTGAAGTCGTTCTTCTGCGGGTGGCGCACCGCCCAGCGGGCGAGGCGCTCGCGCAGCACGTCGGAGAGATGGTCGCCGCGGCGGTTCTCCAGCCAGAACGCCGAGTCGCTGCGGTCCGACAGGTGGTAGTGCAGCTGCACGAAGTCGATGACCCGCTCCCAGGTGTAGGTCACGGCCTCGTTGTAGCCGCGGCGCAGCGCGTGGGCGTCATCGCGCATGCGCGGGAAGTTGCGCGACAGCAGATTGGCGGAGAAGTCCGTCACCAGGATGGAGGTGGCCTCCAGCGGCTCGACAAAGCCCTGGGCCAGGCCCAGCGACACGCAGTTCTGGAACCAGAACTGCTGGCGGTAGCCGATGCGCATGGGGATCTTGCGCGGCGACAGCGAGTCAGGGTTGACGCCGAGGTAGCGCGCATAGCACTCGAGTGCGCGCGACTCGCTCATGTGGGCGCTGGCGTAGACGAAGCCCGTGCCGCGCCGGTGGGTGACGGGGATGTCCCAGATCCAGCCGGCCTCATGGGCCTGGGACAGGGTATAGGGCGGGATCTCGTCGGCGGCATCCGTCGGTACCTGCTGCACCAGGGCCGTGTCGGTCAGCAGCTGGTGCGACTTGTCGACGAAGGGCACCTTCAGCACGCGCTGGGCCAGCAACGACGAGAAGCCGCTGCAATCGACGTAGAAGTCGAAGGGCATGACCTCGCCCGAGGCCATGCGCAGCGCGGTGATCGCGCCATCCTCGCCGCGCTCGGCATCGACAACCGTCGCGACGAGGTATTGCACGCGGAAGCGCTTCTTCGCGTTCTCCGCCAGCAAGGCCGCAAACTTGTGGGCGTTGACGTGATACGCGTACTCGACCTCGCCGGCATAGGGCGGGGACGAGATGGCCTTCGGGCTGCGCTGCGCCTCGGCGACGCGGGTGCTGATGGACACGTCCGAGAAGGCCCGCTGCGGCTGCTCCAGCCAGGTCGGCGTGATGTCCAGGCCTTCCGGAAAAGGCGAGGCGAAGGGGTGGTAGTAGAAATGGGCCTTGCCGTGCTTGGCCGCATCCAGCCACCCCTGGAACTTGATGCCGTTCTTGAAGGTGGTGTCGCAGGCGACGATCAGGTCGGCCTCGGAGATGCCGAACTTGCGCAGCGAAGTCTTGATGGCCGGCACCGTGCCCTCGCCGACGCCGATGATGGGCACGTCGGCCGACTCGATGACGGTGATGACGACCTCGTTGTCGGCGCTCAGTTCGTAGCCGAGATGATTGGCCGCCAGCCAACCCGCCGTACCGCCGCCGATGATCGCGATGCGTCGCGTCTTCATCGTCAGATCTTCCAGTAGAGGCGCCGTTTGGCCAGGGCCCAGACGATCAGCGCCCAGACGCCGACAAAGGCGATGGCAAAGGCCAGCGACTGCCCATGCGGGCCCAGCGACGGCCCCAGCGGCCCGAACACCGTGCGATACAACGGGTCCATCCAGCCAAAGCCGGCCAGCAGCACCGTGCACATCCAGGCCCCGGCATAGGCCCCGATGGCGTTCAGACCGAAGGCACGGCCCCAGGGACGGTGGTTCATGCGATCCACCCACTGATGCGCCGCCGCCAGCGCCACCGCAGCCAGCCCACCAGTCCACAGCACGAAGGACGGCGTCCAGAGCTGCTTGTTCCACGGCAGCCAGCGCGACCACCACCAACCCACCAGAGCCGCCGCGATGCCGGTCAGCAGCAGGCCGCGTGTCTGTTCACGCCGCAGCAGGCCGCCGCAGAGCAGGCCGAAGAGCGTCGTCGCCAACGCGCCCAGCGTGGACAGCAGACCTTCGGGGTCGAAGGCCATGCCGGTCTTGGCGTCCCACTCGTAGGCCCAACGGCCCAGCACGGCGGTGTCGATGCGCTGGTTCAGGCTCCCGACCTTTTCCAGCGTCGGGCTGCCGAACAGCAGCAGCGCGCCATAGCCGATCAGCAAAGCCAGCAGCAGCACCCACTGCCCACGCGCACGCAGGTGGATGGCCGCCACGCCCGCGAATGCAAAGCAGATGCCGATGCGCTGCAGCACGCCCAGCACGCGGAACTCGGGCTTGTGCATCAGCCACCAGGCGAGCCCATGCAGCACCAGGCCCAGCACGAAGATGCGCAGGCCCCGCAGCAGGACCGCGTTGCGCAGCGGCCCAGGCGCAGCGCCCGCATCCACGCGTGGGCCGAGGGCAAGCGCGCCGGAGACACCGACGATGAAGAGGAAGAAGGGGAAGATCAGGTCGGTCGGCGTGAAGCCATGCCACTCGGCATGCTCCAGCGGCCAGTAGACCGCACCCCAGTCACCCGGGTTGTTGACCAGCAGCATGGCCGCCACGGCCAGGCCGCGCAGCGCGTCGACCGACGCGATGCGGCGGCTCATGGTTGCATCGCGCCCAGGATCTCGCCGTTGTCCTGGCTCAGTTCCCAGGCGAACACGCCGGCCATGCCCTGCTTCTTGGCAAAGGCAACCTTGGCACGAACGGCGCGCGGGTCGTCATAGCCGACGAAGCGGCCGTTGCCGACCATGGCCCAGGACTGGGTGCGCTTGTCGAAGTGCGCCTTCATGCCAGTCAACGAGTCGATGTCCTTGAAGGCCACCGAGCCGTCTTCATTCGGCCAGGGCTTGGCATAGCTGCCGTCCGGCTTCACGCCGTCGAAGCCCCGGCCGTACATGGCCACGCCGGCCACCATCTTGGCAGGCGGCACACCCTCGGCCTTCAGGTTGGCGAAGGATGCCTCCAGGCTGGTGTCGAGACTCGGCTTGGCACTGCGCAGCGGCGTGTGGTTAGCGGCCTTCTTCGTCCACGGGCCGGCGAAGTCGTAGGTCATCATGAAGACCAGGTCCAGCGACTTGGCGGCCCGGCCCATGGGCATACGCACCAGCTGTTCCTTGCTCGTGTTGATGGCCACGGTCAGCGCGTAGTGCCTGCCACCGCTCTCGCGGCCCAGCGCATCCAGGCCCGCGCGCAGGTCTTGCAGCAGCTGCACGAAATACTCGCCGTCGTTCTTGCTGCCCAGCTGCACGCCATTGGAGGCGCCGTTGTTTCCCGGGTGCTCCCAGTCAATGTCCAGGCCGTCAAAGCCGGGATGGGCGCGCAGCCAGTCGACCGAGTGCTTCACGAAGGTCGAACGGCCCTCGGCCGTCGCGGCCAGATGGAAGAAGGGGTCGGAGCCGCCCCAGCCGCCGACCGAGGCCAGCACCTGCACTTTGGGGTCACGCTGCTTCAGGCGCTGGAAGGCGGCCGAGAAGGTGTCCTGGTCGGCGTGCGGCGCAATGCTGAAGTTGGGCTTGCCCTTGCAGGCTTCGGCCTCCTGCTTGCGCTCGCCTTCGCCGCAGATCAGCAGGAAGGCGTAGAGCAGATGCGTGACGCGGCCCGGCTGGAGCTGCTCGACGACGTCGACGCCGCGCTCGGCCAGGATGTAGCTGCCGACGATGGGCTTGGTTTGGGCCTGCGCAAAGGATGCAGCCAGCGCCAGAGCGGCGATCAAAAGCTTCTTCATAGATTGCATTCGCTGATCAGGCCGGCATCGGGTACGGTGTCGCGGTGGGCCACGCCCTGCTTGCGCAACTGCGCGGCGCGGGCCTGCATGGCGGTGTGGCTCAGCGTCTTGCCGGCCTCGTGCAGCACCCAGTCGACCTCGAACTCGTAGTCGCGCGGCGCGCCGGGCTTGGAGCCGTCGGACAGCCAATGGTTGAAGCTGATCGCCATGGGCTTGCTCGGCACATTGCGGCCGGTGTGCTCGCCGATCAAACGGCCATTGACGAAATGGCGGGTGCGCGTGGCCTCGACCTGCACGGTCAGCAACTGCCAACCGTCGAAGCTGCCCTGCAGGATGGAGGCCTGATTGAAGGACTCCCAGGGGTCGATGCGCACCGTGTGCCAGCTGACGCCGTAAAGCCGTGTCTCCGGCTCACCCCAGCCGCCATGCGGCAGGTATTCGAAGTCGACCTCGCTGAAATCGGGGTCGTAGTCATGCTTCAACGGCCCGGCCAGGAAGAAACTCTGGATGACGGGATCGCGCGAGCCCGGCGTGTCGCGGAAGCGCACGCGCGCCGTCGTCGTGCCGATGAGGAATTTGCGCGGCGCGCAGAGCTGGGCCAGCGTGGTGTTGGCCGGCGTGCCGTCGGTGGACATCTTCAGCTTCAGCAGGCCGCCGTCCAGCGACAGCTGGCTGGCCTTGAAGCTGGCGCCGGGCAGGCCGGGGTGGCCCGTGCCTTCGCGCAGCACCCAGCCACTGTCGCGCAGGGCGGCCAGGCTGGTTTGCGAGAAGTCGTCGAAGAACTCGCCCCCCGCTGCGAAGGCAGGCGCGGCAACCAGCAACAACAGCGCGGCGGACTTCATCATGCCGGCACCGCCTCGGGCGTCGCGCTCTTTTGCGGCATGGGCACCCACAGCAGCAGCAGCAACGGGAGCACGCCGCAGGCGATCGTCCAGGCAAAGAAGTGCTGATAGCCCACCGACACCTGGATGTCGCCGCTGATGAACTTGGCAAAGATGAAGCCCAGCTGCATGACGCCCGAGCCGAAAGCGTAGTGAGCCGTCGGGAAACGGCCCGGCGCGACGGCCTGCATGATGTACAGGATCATGCCCACGAAGCCAAAGCCGTAGCCCAGCATCTCGATGCCGACGGCAGCACCGATGTGCGCCATGTCCTGGGGCAGTGCGCTGGCCAGGTAGTAGAAGGTCGCGTTGGGAACCATCATCGCGACGAGCAGCAGTGGCATCGCGCGCTTCAGCCCCAGCGCGCTGGTCAGGTAGCCGCCCAGTACCGAGCCGATGAGGAAGGCGCCCGTGCCCACCCAGCCGTAGACATCCGCCACCTGGCCCGTCGTCAGACCCAGCCCCCCCTTGTCGCGCGCCTCCAGCAGGAAGAGCGGGCCGATGGTCTGCACCTGACCCTCGGCGAGGCGGAACATGATGATGAAGAGCACAGCCAGCTTGATGCCAGGCTTTTGACGGAAGTCGTTGGCGACGTCTTTCAGCATCGCCTGGATGCCCGAGACCGTCAGCTCGCTGTGTTCGGTGCTCAGCGTGCCCGGCAGGAAGCGCGCGTTGTAGGTGGCCAGCACGGCCACCAGGCCGCACAGCAGCAGGAAGACGCAGGACCAGGCGTTGAACACGCCGACCTGGCCTTCCAGATAGCCCGCCAGCTTCAGCAGCACGCCCGTCACGAAAAAGCGCGCGCCGTTGAAGAAGGCCCCCTGCCAGCCGGCGTAGGCCGCCTGCCGCTTGCTGTCCAGCGAGGTCATGTAGAGGCCGTCGCAGGCGATGTCGTGCGTGGCCGAGGCATAGGCGATCAAGAAGAGCACGACGATGGCCGCGCCGAACCAGTGCGGCAGGTGCAGGGCCAGGGCCATCAGCCCCAGACCCACGGCACCCAGGTATTGCATCGCGACAACGACGAGCTTCTTGCTGCGCAGCAGTTCGAGGAAGGGACTCCACAGCGGCTTGAAGGCCCAGGCCAGGCCCAGCACGGCCGTCCAGCGCGCGATCTGGTCGTTCTCGACCCCCAGGTTCTTGAACATCAGGCCCGCAATGAGCATGACGACGAAGAACTGCATGCCCTGCACGAAGTACAGGGACGGGATCCAGCGCATCGGGGTCTTGGCCTGTTCCATCACTGCAGTCCTTGCGGCGCACGGCCGGTGGCTTGGACGCGGCCTTCCAGCCAGTCCTTGAGGCCGGCGAGCGCGCCCGGCGAGAAGCCCCAGCTCAGCACGGTCGGGCCGGCCACATCCAGAGTCTGGTAGGGATTCCACAGCGACAGATGCAGGTCCGGCTGCCACTCGCTGGCGGCCAGGCCGTAGCGGGCGCGACGGGTGGACACCAGCACATTGACGCGGCCGTCCTTGGGCACGCGAGCCCAGTCGAGCTGGGCGATGTCATCGACCATCTGGATCTGGGCGTCGCTGAAGGCCTCGAACAGGGCCACGGCCTGGCGGCCGGTGGGGCCGGCTTCCGAGACCATGTCGGTCGGCACATCGCCCTGCACGATGACGCGGATGGGCGTGTCCAGCGCCGGCGGCTTGGCACCACGCAGGGCGGTCAGGCCGGCGGCCCAGGCCTCGGCCATCAGCGCGTGGTCGCCATCGCGGGCGGCGCTGTCGTCGACGACGCGGGCCGGGTAGGTGGCGGCAAGCTTGTCCAGGCGCGCATTCGCGACCTCGCCCTGCCGGGGTGTCAGCCGGCCGCTCTTGAAGGCATCGCGCAGCGCATTGATGGCGACGAGCTGCTCGGCCTTGGAGCCCTGGGCCAGCACCATGTCGGCACCGGCCTCGATGGCCATGACGGCGCTCTTGGCATAGCCGAAGCGTTCGGCCACGGCCTTCATCATCAGCGCGTCGGTGATGACGACGCCGTCATAGCCCCAGTCCTGGCGCAGGATGCCGCCGATCAATTGCGGCGACAGCGTGGCCGGCCGGTCGGGGTCGATCTGCGGATAGACGATATGGGCCGTCATCATGGCCGGCGCCTGACTGGCCAGCGCCTTGAAGGGAGCCAGCTCCAGCGCATTCAGCTCCGCACGCGTCTTGTCGACGGTGGGCAGGGCGTGGTGCGAGTCGACATGCGTGTCGCCATGGCCGGGGAAGTGCTTGACGCAGCAGGCCACGCCTTCGCGCAGCGAGCCGCGCATCCAGGCCGCGGCCAGGCGGCTGACCTCGGCCGGGTCGTTGGAGAAGCTGCGCTCGCCGATGACGGGATTGGCCGGGTTGTTGTTGACGTCCAGCACCGGCGCGAAATTCCAGTTGATGCCCAGCGACTTCAACCCGCGCGCCACCGCGGCACCCACGGCCTCCGCGCGTGCCGCGTCACCGCTGGCGCCCAGCGCCATGGCCGAAGGCGGCTGCGGCAGGAAGGTCACGCGGACGACGGCGCCGCCCTCCTGGTCGATGCCGATCAGGGCCTCGGGCCCCAGCACGTCGATGAGGTCGCGCATCAGCGCCCTCACCTCGCTCTCCGTGCCGATGTTCTTGCGGAACAGGCAGACCGAGCGGATCTTCTGCTCGCGCAGGAAGGCGGCGGTCTCGGTGTCGAGGGATGGGCCTGGGATGTCGACCATCACCAGACGGCCGGGATCAAAGCTGCTCATGGCGGTCCTCTAGTGGGTCTTGGTGACCTTGGCCAGGTTGGGTGGGACATCGGGGTTGAAGCCGCGCGCACGCGCCAGCGCTTCGACCATGGGATAGAAGCTCTGCACCAGGGCGATGGGGTCGAGGTCCTCGTTGCCCGTCGTGACCAGCGGCAGCTCGGCGCCCGGCGTTCCGATGGGAGCAGCCAGCAGCACGCGACCGCCACGCTGGCGCATCTCGTCGGCAATGGCCAGCAGGCCGGCCTGGGCCGGGCCACGCGGCGCGAACACCAGCAGCGGATAGCCGTCGCGCACCAGAGCCATGGGGCCGTGCTTGACCTCGGCGCCCGAGAAGGCCTCGGCCTGGATGCCGCAGGTTTCCTTGAGCTTGAGGGCCGCTTCCATCGCGACGGCGAGGCCGGTGCCGCGACCCAGCACGAACAGGCGCTCCTCGTTCTGCAGCACCGGCAGGGCGGCGCTCCAGTCCAGCTTGGCGGCCTGCTCCAGCGCGACGGGCAGCACGTTCAGCGCGGCACGCAGCGCATCGTCCTGCTGCCAGGCCGCGACGACACGGGCGCCCGCCACCAGCTGGGCGATATAGCTCTTGGTGGCCGCCACGCTCTTCTCGGGACCAGCGTGCAGCTCGAACACATGCTCCGCCGCGGCCGCGAGCGGCGAGCCGCTGGCGTTGACGAAGGCCACGGTGCGCGCGCCGCCTTCGCGGAAGAATTTTGTCGGCGCGATCAGGTCGGGGCTCTGGCCCGACTGCGAGAAGGCCATGGACAACAGGCCCTGGCAGTGGATGCGGCTCTGGTACAGCGTGATCAGCGACATCGGCAGCGAAGTGACCAGCCGGCCCAGGCGCGCCATGACGAGATAGGCCAGGTAGTGGGCGGCATGGTCGCTGCTGCCGCGCGCAATCGTCAGCACGCTGGAAGGCGGCTGCTCCTGCAGGGCCTGGCCCAGGCGGGCATAACTCAGCGGGTCGGCTGCCAGCTGGCGGGCCACCACCTCAGGCGCGCTCAGCGCCTCTTCAAGCATCAACGACGACATCGATCTCTTCACCTTCAACAAACACGCGCCGCAGGTTGAGCGCGGCATCCATGACGACCACATCGGCCCAGGCGCCGGCGGCAAGCCGCCCGCGATCGGCCAAGCCCAGGTATTCGGCCGCAGCGGTCGACACGCGCCGCGCGGCATCCATCAGGTCCAGGCCCAGTGCCTGCACGAGGTTGCGCAGGGCCTGGTCCATGGTCAGGGCGCTGCCGGCCAGGGTGCCGTCGGCGAGGCGCACACCGCCCAAACACTTTTGAACCGTGTATTCGCCGAGGCGGTATTCGCCGTCGGGCATGCCGGCGGCAGCCGTCGAGTCGGTCACGCAGAACAAGCCGGGGATGCTGCGCAGCGCGACGCGGATGGCGCCAGGGTGCACATGCATGAGGTCGGGGATCAGCTCGGCGTGCTCGCCATGGGCAAGGGCCGCGCCGACCATGCCGGGCTCGCGGTGATGCAGGCCCGTCATGGCGTTGAAGAGATGGGTGAAGCCGGCGGCGCCGGCCTTGATGGCGGCCACGCCGTCGTCATAGCCGCCCGAGCTGTGGCCGATCTGCACGCGGATACCGGCATCGCGCAGCGGGCCGATCAGCGCGAGGTGGCCGGTCATTTCCGGGGCGATGGTCAGCACCTTGATGGGCGCGAATTCGTTGAGGCGCTGGACCTCGTCCAGCGTCGCCGGAATGGCGTGCGCGGGCTGGGCGCCGAGCTTGTCGGGGCTGATGTAGGGGCCTTCGAGATGCACGCCGAGCACACGCGCCGACTGGCGGTCGCGCTCGCGGCAGACCGGGCCGAGGGCCTTCAAGGCGGCCTCGATCTCGGCAACCGGTGCCGTCATCGTCGTGGCAAGCAGGGCCGTCGTGCCGTGGCGGGCATGGCGGCGGGCAATCGTCGCGATGGCATCGCCGCCTTCCATGGTGTCGCGGCCGCCGCCGCCGTGCACATGGGTGTCGATGAAGCCCGGGAGCAGGATGGGGTGGCCGCCCTCGCCGGCGCGCGAGACGTCGATGGGGGTGCCGCTGACGGCCGCGATGCGTCCGTGCTCGATGTCCAGGTGGCCGGTGATCACGCCCTGGGGCGTGACGATGTCGCCTTCAAGTCGCAGTTTCATCAGTCTCTGCGCATCTCGGCCACGAAGTCGTAGTAGTCGCTACGGCAATAGGAATGGGTCAGCTCGACGGCCTGGCCCGACGCCAGATAGCCGACCCGCGTGATGAAGAGGACGGCGGCCCCTAACGGCACTTCCAGCAGACCCGCCAACTTGGCGTCCGCGTTCAGCGCGCGGATGTGCTGCAGCGCGCGCACCGGGGCGCGGTCGCCGAGGTGGGTGTAGAGCGAGGCCTCGACCTTCTGCGGGTCGGGCAGCACGGTCTGGGGCAGCACCGAGACCTCATAGGCCATGACGACCGAGTCGGCCAGGCGCAGGCGCTCCAGGCGGGCGACGCGCTCGCCGCTCTTCAGCTCCAGCGACAGCTGCTCATCGGGCGCGGCCGGCGTGAAGCCGCGCAGCAGCCAGCGCGAGCTGGGCACGAAGCCGCGCTGGTGCAGCTCTTCCGAGAAGCTGGTCAGGCGTGTCAGCGGCTGCTCCAGCTTGGGCGCGATGTAGTTGCCCGAGCCGCGCTTGCGGATGATCAGCCCCTGCTCGACGAGGCGGTCGATGGCCTTGCGCGCGGTGACGCGCGACAGCTCGAGCTGCTCGGCAAGCACGCGCTCGCTGGGCAGGGCCTCGTCGGCGTGGAAGACGCCGTCGCGGATGGCCATGGCCAGGCTCTGCGCCAGCTGCATATAGAGAGGCGACGCCGCGTTGGGGTCGGGCTTGAAATCAAAGACTGCGCTCATGCGGGGTTCGTTTCTTGTTGTTGAATCAACCAGAGCGCGCCGGCAACGGGCTCGCCCTGGGGTTCGACACGGCGAGACTGCAAGGCCGGGCTGAGGCGGCTGCTGAGGCGCAGCGCAATGCTGCCGGCCAAGGCCAGCGGCAGGGTGGGGTGGACGGCGGTTCCCAGCGCGTCCAGGGCGCGCGCCGCATCGGCCAGCAGCGCGCTGGCGGCGGGGTCGTCGCCCTCATGTTCAAACACCAGCGGCGCCAGACCGGCATAGCCGCCCTGTCCCGCCTGGGCGCAGAAGCCCAGCATGTCCTCGCGGGTCGCGCCGGTCTGGCGCCAGACGGCCTGCACCAGCGGGCCGGCCGGCACGCGGCCGTCGAAAGCGGCTTGGGCCAGCTTCATGGCCTGCTGGCCCAGCCAGGCGCCGCTGCCCTCGTCACCAATCTGCCAGCCCCAGCCACCCACCAGGCGGCGGCTGCCATCGGGCAGCAGGGCCTCGGCGACCGAGCCCGTGCCGGAGATCAGCAGCGCGCCCGGCTGGCCGCCATGCGCGCCCAGCAGCGCGGCCAGGCCATCGGTGATCAGGGAGAAGCGAGCGACGCCGGGATCCGCCTCGACAAAGTCTCGCAACTGGGCCGGCACGCCGGTGCCCGACAACCCCAGCCCGATAGCGCAATCCTGCAGCGTCAGCCCGTCCACGCCGGCGCGTTGGATGGCTTCTCCGACATGCCGCCAGGCCTGCTCGGTGCCCTGGTTGAGGGCCGAAGCACCGGCCTCACCACGACCGAGCACGCGCCCCTGCGAATCCGCCACCACGGCCCGGGTGCTGGTACCGCCCCCATCGATGCCCACCCACCAGCGCGCGGGCCGGCCGGAGTCACGGGAAGTCAGGAGGGAGGGATCGAGAACTGGCGGCATGGTCGACGGGATTCAGTCGATACCACTCTAATACCAACGACTGAAGGCGTCAATTGGTTTTAAACTGGTCTACGGCCACTCAATTGGGCTAAGGATCAGCCCGGATGAGAGTGCGGCTCGCTCTCGGAATCGACAAGAATACCAGTGAGAAACCAACCCGCTCAATCTTCCGGATCTGCCGCCGTGTTCACTCTGCATCCTGCCGCCAGCGAGGCCCTGGCCGATCTGCTGGGCCGTATCGCCCGCGTCGCCCACCGCCATCCAGCAGCAGCCGACCGCTTGCTCGATGCGTTGAGCGTAAACGCTTTCACGGCGGGCGACACCGCTGTCGGGGTCGACGCTCTCTATGCGCGCTTCGGCCTGCTGGAGCCTCGCGGCCGCGCGCTGGAACTGCTGCCGGCCTTGGAGCAGGCCGGCGCACTTGCGGCAGCGGGTCACTTTCCCGTGCAGGCCGCGCGCGTCTGCGAAGCCCTCGGCCGGATCGCCTATCAGCAGGGCGAATACCAACTCGCCAGCGAGCAATGGTCGCGAGCCCTGGACCTGTCCGAAGTGAGTGGCCATCTGCAGACCGGCGTCGCCGCCCGCATCGGCCTGGGCCAGATCCACTATGCCCAGGCCGACTGGGCCCGCGGCCTGCGCCAGATGCGCGATGCCGGCGAACAGCTGGCGGGCACCGACGACAGCTATCTGTCTGCCAAGCTCGCGTTGAATATCGGCGTCGGCAGCTTCGAGACCGACGACCTGCCCGCGGCCGAGCGGCACTTCAGCCATGGCCTGGCTGCGGCGCGGCGCGGCGGCCACCGTGTCTTCGAAGCGGAAGCGCATTGGCATCTGGCGCGCGCGGCTCTCGCCCGCCAGCGCATGGACTGGGCCGTGGCCGACTGCCGCCTGGCCCTGGACATCGCGGCACGCGACGGCTATCCCTGGCTGGAGGCCGCCGCCAGCCGCACCTGGACCGAGATCGCACTGGCGCGCGGCGACAACGCCGGCGCGGTGCGCTCCACCCGCCACGGCCTGGCCCTCGCCCAGCGCATCCAGGCCCGCGCCCAGGCCCGCCAGGCCCATCTGCAACTGGCCGAGCTGCTGCAGGCGGAAGGCGATGCGCCGGCAGCGCTGGATCACCTCTGGCAACACCTGGCGCTGCAGTCCGAGATCGAGCGCCTCTCCCTGCCCGCGCGCACCACCCTCGCCGCACCGCCGGCCGAGGAAGCGGGAGCGCCGCTGACGCCCGAGGAGCTGCTGCTGCATCTGTGCGGCCAGCGCCAGCGCCTGGCCGCTTCACCACCGCCCGAAGCACTCGCCGAGTTGAAGTCGGCCAGCGCCCGCATCCTCGGCCTGGCCAACGTCATCCGCTGGCAGGTGGGGAGCGGTGGATTGAGCACCGATGAACAGCCGCGTTATGTGGACCTGCTGACCCGCCACGGCGCGCCGCTGGCCCTGCCGGACGCGGCGCTGCACCCCTGCCACGCGGAGCTGTCCAGCCTGTCGGGCGCGGCCGAAGCGCGCATCGAGGTGCCGCTGTACGACGGCGCCCAGCTGGTGGGTGCCCTGTGGCTGGTGGACGCACGCGCCACCCGGGCCTGGACGCGGCAGGAGTTGTTGATCGCGAGCCAGCTGGCGCTGCTGTTCGAGGCCCAGGGCAGCTAGAGACGGCGCATCTGCCCTTCGCGCCGGGGCGCGTCACGCACCAGCTCGCCGATGAGCTGCGTCTCCGGCATCAGCGCCCAGTAGCGCACCGGCATCTCCTTCTTCATCGCGGCCACCATGAGCCGCGCCGGATTGAAGATGCTGCGGTAATAGGTCAGCCACAGCGCCTCGCCGGCATCCTCGGGCGGGGCGTCTTCCCTGCGCGCGGGTCCGGCACCGGTCAGGCGCTGGCCGTCCCAATGCAGGCAGCCGCGCGGCGTCAGGATGGCCCAGGGGTGCTGGGCAAAGCGCTGCACGAAGAAGGGCGCGACGGCACGCAGCACGTGGTGGGCGGGCTCGAACCAGGCGACGTGCCGGCGACCGCCCGCAGCCTCTTCATCGGCCACCTCGCGAAAGCGCACGAAGGCATGCATCTTGTGGATCTCGCGCTCGACCTGGCGAACCATGGACTGCAGCTGGCGGCGCTCCGGGTCGAGCACGTCGAGCCACAGCCCTGGCTCGGCCTGCAGGCGGCGCGCGAAGACGAGCAGGCGGGCATAGCGCGAATCGTCGGCATGCATGGCGACGCGACGGCCGAGTTCATCCCAGCCTTGCGGAGGCATCCAAGCGAGTGCGCTTGGTGCCACCGCGTCTGCGAACAGCGCGGCTTGCGCGCCGACGTCGCGCGTCCAGGCTGCATCGGCGCCGGCCAGCAGCGCCGCCAGTTGTGCGGCGAAGCCTTCCCAGTCGGCCGGATAGCGCAGGGGCAGTTTCATCAGAACAAGGCAACTTGCTGAGGCCGATGCGCCGGCCGGGCCAGGGCTTCAACATCCGCAGCCTGCGGTCGATGATCCACAGTGACCAGAAAGGGCAGGGACTTGCGCGCAGCAGCGCCCAGGGCCAGCAGGTCGGCACGGCGCAGGCAACGAAGCCGGCGCGCGGCCAGCAGCTTGTCCACCGATCCCACGCCGAGGCCAGGCACGCGCAGCAAAGCCTCGCGAGGCGCACGGTCCACGTCCAGTGGAAAGGCTTCCGGATGGGCCAGGGCCCAGGCCAGCTTGGGGTCATGGCGCAGCGATAAAAAGCCGGCCTCGGTGACGATCTCGTCGGCGCCAAAACCATAGAAGCGCATCAGCCAGTCGGCCTGGTAGAGGCGGTGCTCGCGCAGCAGCGGCGTGGCCTGCGGCGGCAGGGCCGCGCTGGCGTGCGGGATGGGGCTGTAAGCCGAGTAGTACACACGCCGCAGGCGCTGTCCGGTGTAGAGCCGGCTGGAAAGCTGCAGCACGGCGCGGTCGTCGGAGGCATCGGCCCCCACGATGAGCTGGGTGCTCTGCCCGGCCGGCGCGAACGACGGCGGCTTGGCGGCGCTCGCCGTGGCGCCGGGCAGCGCCCGGATGGCCTCGGCTTCTCGCTTGGCCTCGCGCGCGGCTTGCAGCCGCAGATGGATGCGGGACATCGTTCGCTCGATGCCGGCGGCATCCTTCTCGGGCGCCAGGGCCTTCAGGCTTTGCGCGCTTGGCAACTCGATGTTGATGGACAGGCGATCCGCATAGCGCCCCGCACGCTCGACCAGTTCGGGGCTGGCATCGGGAATCGTCTTCAGGTGGATATAGCCCTTGAAGTGCTCCTGCTCGCGCAGCCGCCGAGCGACCTCGATGACCTGTTCCATCGTGTAGTCGGGCGTGCGGATGATGCCGCTGGAAAGGAACAGGCCTTCGATGACGTTGCGGCGGTAGAAGGACAGCGTCAGCTGCACCACTTCATCGATGGCGAAGCGCGCCCGCCGCGTGTCGCTGGACTTGCGGTTGATGCAATAGAGGCAGTCGTACACGCACCAATTGGTCAGCAGCAGCTTCAACAACGAGACGCAGCGGCCATCCGGCGTGAAGGCGTGGCAGATGCCATGGCCGTTGGTCGAGCCGATGCCGCGACCGTCGCGCGAATCGCGCTTTTCGCCGCCGCTGCTCGCGCAGGACGCGTCGTATTTGGCGGCGTCGGCCAGGATGGCGAGCTTGTCCTGGATCTCCATGGCGATACTGTATATGCATACAGCCATCACGAGGGCGCGCAGATGTATCCGGGGCTGGGTCCTACACACCAGACTTCACTGGCTTCCTAGAGTGCATCGGCACCCCGCCACCGTCAGGAGCCGCACATGGCAAAGTCCCGCACCGCCACCCCGCCCGCCACCGTCCAGCGCGGCAGCGGCGGTGAACTGCACCACCAGGCCGGCGGCACGCATCCGCCGCTGACGACCAACCAGGGCATCCCGGTCACCAACAACCAGACCTCGCTGAAGGCCGGCGCGCGCGGGCCGACGCTGCTGGAAGATTTCATCCTGCGCGAGAAGATCACGCACTTCGACCACGAGCGCATCCCCGAGCGCATCGTGCATGCGCGCGGTTCGGCGGCGCATGGCGTGTTCGAGTTGCACACCTCGCTGGCCAGGTACACGACGGCCCGGGTGCTGACCGAAGTGGGCGTGAAGATCCCGGTGTTCACGCGCTTCTCCACGGTGGCCGGCGGCGCCGGCTCCGTGGACACGCCGCGCGACGTGCGCGGCTTCGCGGTCAAGCTCTATACGCCCGAGGGGAACTGGGACTTGGTGGGCAACAACATCCCGGTGTTCTTCATCCAGGACGCGATGAAGTTCCCCGACCTCATCCATGCCGTGAAGATGGAGCCCGACCGCGGCTTCCCTCAGGCCGCCAGCGCCCACGACACCTTCTGGGACTTCATTTCCCTGATGCCCGAAAGCATGCACATGGTGATGTGGGCCATGAGCGACCGCACCCTGCCGCGCTCGCTGCGCTTCATCGAGGGCTTTGGCATCCACAGCTTCCGGCTGCTGGACGCCCGGGGCAAGAGCACCTTCGTCAAGTTCCACTGGCGTCCGGTGCTGGGGCTGCAGAGCACGCTGTGGGACGAAGCCGTGCAACTCGCCGGCGCCGACCCCGACGCGCACCGCCGCGACCTGTGGACCAGCATCGAGGAAGGCCGCTTCCCGGCCTGGGACCTCGCCGTGCAAATCTTCACCGAAGCCCAGGCCGCCGACTTCCCCTTCGACCACCTGGATCCGACCAAGCTCATCCCCGAGGAACTTGTCCCGCTGACCGTCATCGGGCGCATGACGCTGAACCGCAACCCGGCCAACCATTTCGCCGAGAACGAACAGGTGGCCTACTGCCCCGCCAACATCCCGCCCGGCATCGACTTCTCCAACGATCCGCTGCTGCAGGGCCGGCTGTTCAGCTACCTCGACACCCAGCTGTCGCGCCTGGGCACACCCAACTTCGACCAGTTGCCCATCAACGCACCGAAGTGCCCCTTCCACACAACGACGCGCGACGGCCACATGCAGACACGCGTGCCCGCCGGACGCGTCGCCTACGAGCCCAGCAGCCTGCAAGCCGACGCTCCTTACGAGGCGCTGCGCGGTTTCCAGAGCTTGGCCGCAACGGGTGAGCCCGATGCGAAAGGCCGTATCCGCCCCGCCAGCTTCGCCGATCACTACAGCCAGGCCCGCATGTTCTTCCGCAGCCAGAACGCACTGGAGCAGGCCCACATCGCGGCGGCGCTGGTGTTCGAACTGAGCAAGGTCGAGACACCGACGGTGCGCGAGCGCATGGTGGGCCATCTGCGCGTCATCGACGCCGACTTGGCGCAACGCGTCGCGACGGGCCTGGGGCTGGCCACCTTGCCGCCCCCCGCCAAACCCGCTGCGCCCGTGCAAGACCTGCCGCCCTCCCCCGCCTTGAGCATCATCGACAAGACCCCACCCTCGCTGCAGGACCGCTGCGTGGCCATCTTGTTCAGCGACGACTCCGACGCCCGGCGCCTGGCCGCTGTCGACAAGGCGCTGCGCAAGGCCGGCGCCAAGGTGCAGAAGCTCAGCCCCCGCATCGGCGGCGCCAAGCTGAACGATGGCACACATCAACCCGCCGATGCGCGACTGGCCGGCAGCCCCGCCGCGGCCTTCGATGCCGTTGCGCTCGTGCTGTCCTCGGCCGCTGCCCAGCAATTGGCCCAGGACGACACCGCGGCCACCTTTGTGCGCCAGGCCTATGCCCATCTGAAGGCCATCGGCCATGACGAGGGCGGCAAAGTCCTGGTCGAGGCCCTGCACCTGGTGCCCGATGACGGCATCTGCGCGCTGGACGGCAAGGCCCTCGTCTTTTTGGAGGCCGCCGCGACGCGGCAGTGGGACCGCGAGGAGCGCGTGCACCCGCTGCCCTGACGACGCTGTCGTCATCGGCATTTCACGCCGCGCAGCCACAGTGCTGCGCCCGTGCATCTCACTTCTTCCGACGCCGCGCCACTCCGCGCGACACGCCCGACGCTGCCCCGCGGTTTCGGTCTCGTCATCGGCGCGCAATTCGCCTCCGCACTCGCGGACAACGCCCTGCTCATCGTCGCCATCGCCCTGCTGGCCCAGCAGGGCTTTGCCCCCTGGTGGGCGCCCTTGCTGAAGTTCGGCTTCATGCTGGCCTATGTGCTGCTGGCCCCATGGGTCGGCCCCTTGGCCGACGCCTTCGCCAAAGGGCGTGTGATGGCAGCGATGAACGTCGTCAAGATGCTGGGGCTGACCCTGCTCGCCTGCGGCCTGCATCCGGTCGCTGCACTGGCCGTCGTCGGCCTGGGCGCCGCCGCCTACGCGCCGGCCAAGTACGGCCTCATCACCGAGATGGCCGAGCCCGCGGCGCTGGTGAAGGCCAACGGCTGGATCGAGATCAGCGTCGTCTCCGCGGCCCTGCTGGGCGCGGTGCTGGGCGGCGCCCTCGTCAGTCCGCTGTGGCTGGGATCGGGTCTGGCCGACTCCTGCGATGGGCTGAACCTGCCGGCCGGCAAGCTGACGGGCTCTCTCGCTGCGCTGCTCGTCATCTATGCGGTATCCAGCCTGTTGAATGCCGGCATTGCCGACAGCGGACAACGCCAGCGCAGCGCCGCTCACGATCCGGCCACGCTGCTGCGCGAATTCCGTGCCGCCAACCAAAAGCTGTGGCGTGATCGCGAGGGCGGACTGTCGCTGGCCGCGACGACGCTGTTCTGGAGCGTCGGCGCGACGCTGCAGTTCGCCGTGCTCAGATGGGCCGGCGCGGCGTTGGCACTGCCGCTGAGCCAGGCCGCCTATCTGCAAGCAGCCGTGGCGGTGGGCGTCATCGCCGGCGCCGCGGCGGCCGGGCGCTGGCTCGCGCTGCACCAGGCGCGGCACGGCCTGTGGGCCGGGGTCGTGCTCGGCTTGCTGATGCCCATCGTGGCTCAGGTCAGCGAAGTCGCAACGGCCGCTGTGGTGCTGGCCTTGGTCGGCGCCGTGGGCGGCGCGATGGTCGTCCCACTGAACGCATTGCTGCAGCATCGCGGCGCCACGCTGCTGAGCGCGGGGCGGTCGATCGCCGTGCAGGGCTTCAACGAGAACCTCAGCGTGCTGGGCATGCTGGCGGCTTACGCCGGCTGTGAAGCGGCCGGCGTGCCGATCGGAGTGACGTTGAGCGGACTCGGCGTTTTCGTGGCGGTCACCATCGCAGCCTTGATCTGGATGGACTCGCGCCGGCGTGCCTAGCGCCGCAGCATCAGGCTGCGGCCTGCAGCCCCGTCAACCGGAAGGCCGGCTCGGCTCGTGCGATCGCGCCTTCCAGCACGGCTTCGAAGCGCGCCGTGATGTCGGCCCAGTCCAGGCGGCGCGCCGTGGTCCTTGCGGCCTCCGCCACCACGCGGCGCGCGTTCGAATCCATGGCGGCCAGACGCGTCATCGTCACGAAGGTCTCTTCCTTGCCTGGCCCCGCCAGCCAGCCGTTCACGCCGCTTCGGATCAACTCACCCGCGGCCGCGCTTTCGAAAGCCACGACGGCACAGCCGCTGGCCATGGCTTCGGTCGTGACATTGCCGAAGGTCTCGGTCAGGCTGGCAAACAGGAACATGTCCAGGCCGGCGTAGTGCGCCGCCAGGTCGTCGCCGCTGCGTGAGCCGGCGAACACCGCGTCGGGCGCGCGGGCCGCGAGCTCGGCGCGCATCGGGCCATCGCCGACGAAGACGAGGCGCACACGCGGCTGCACGGCTTTCACCGCCTCGTAGGCGGCGAGCACCACGCCGAGGTTCTTCTCGGGCGCCAGGCGACCGACATAGCCCATCACCAGGTCATCCGGCCCGGCGCCCCAGCTCTCGCGCATCGCGGCACTGCGACGCGCGGGGTCGAAACGTTGCGCATCCACGCCGCGGCCCACCACATTCAAGCGCTCGAAGCCACGTTCGGCCAGCAGCACGCGCATGGCTTCGGTCGGCACCATGGTCGCGTCGCAGCGGTTATGGAATTTGCGCAGATAGCCCATGATGGGCTTGGACAGCAGCCCCAGGCGGTAGTGCTTGCCGTAGGCGTGGAAGTTGGTGCGGTAGTCCGATGTGACGGGCAGGGCCAGGTGCTGGGCCGCCTGCAGGGCCGACCAGCCCAGCGGCCCTTCGGTGGCGATGTGCACGACGTCGGGCCGGCGCAGCGACCACAGCTTCACCAACGCGCGCTTGCTGGGCACGCCCATGCGCAGGTTGGGATACAGCGGCACCGGCAGGCCTTTGGTCAGCACCTCATCGACCTCCGGCCTGCCCGTCGGCGCCTGGGCCGACATCTTGGCGGACTGGCGCGGCCGGATCAGCTGCACATCGTGATTGCGGCGGTTGAGGCCGTCCACGACGCGGGCCATCGACATCGCGACGCCATTGACCTCGGGGGGATAGGTTTCGGTGACGACCGCGAGACGGCGCGAATGGCGCGGCGCGGGCAGGTCGTCGACCAGGATGTCGTCGGCGTCGTTTGCGGTATTCATGCGTGCATGGTCAGCAGCGATTGCAACAGCACGATGACAACCGGACCGTCACGCCGATTTCACGCAAGCCCACCACCATCCGCTCCGATTTCCACCCAAACGACGAGGACGGGACGTGAACGAGTTCTTCCAAACCCTGAAGACACAGCGCTGGGACGACCACCGCTACTACCACCACAGCCGCATCAACCAGACCCTGCATCTGATCAGCGCGCTGAGCTTCCTGGTGTCCTATGGCCTGGTCTTCGTGAACCCGGCCTGGGCGGCGCTGCTGGCCTGGTGCGTGTCGATGACGACGCGCCAGGCGGGTCACTTCTTCTTCGAGCCGCGCGGCTACGACCACGTGAACCAGGCCACCGATGAGTACAAGGAAGAGATCAAGATCGGCTACAACATCCGCCGCAAGATCGTGCTGATGGCGGTGTGGGTGGCCCTGCCGCTGGTGCTGTGGCTGTCGCCTTCCCTGGGCGGCCTGATCCAGCCGGCCGTGGACCTGCGCGGCTTTCTCGAGGACGTCGGCATGGCCTGGTTCTGCCTGGGCGTGACGGGTCTGGTGTTCCGCGTCGTGCAGCTGTGGGTCACGCAGAACCTGATGCAGGGCCTGGCCTGGGGCTTCAAGATCATCACCGACCCCTTCCACGACGTGCTGCTGTACTGGAAGTCGCCGTTCTACCTGCTGCGCGGCCAGTTGATCGACCCCATGGACCACGTCGGCCGGCAGGCGCACTGAGCCCATGGACGAAACTCTCACCCTGTCGGCGCTCGCCCTCGGCGTGCTGGCGCTGCTGCCGGCGGCCAAGCGCCGCATCGAGCTGTCGCGCGCCAAGCACCGCTCCCTCGCCGGCCACTCGCGCATGGCCAAGCGGCTGGCGCGCTGGGTGCCGGGCTATGCCTACGACGAGGCGCAGTTCTTTGCCGCCGACGGCGCGCCAGCGGATATCGCTGCGCAACGCAGGGCCGCATTGCAACGCCTGGGTGCGGAGTTCGACAGCCGTTTCGCCAGGACGTTGGCGGCCACCGAAGAGGCGCGCGACGCGATATCGGACCTGCGCTTCACCGGCCGCTACCGCGTGCCCTTCCAGTTCAGCCCGGTGCTGCGCGAGCATGTGAAGGTCGGCGCCTTTCTGCAGCACAGCGAAGGCGTGCAGGTCGAGGATCTGGATGGCAACCGGTTCTACGACCTGACCGGCTCCTACGGTGTCAATGTGCTGGGCTATGACGCCTACAAGGAATGCATCGACGAGGCCTTGGCCACGGCGCGCGAGCTGGGCCCGGTGCTGGGCGCCTACCACCCCTGTGTGCTGGAAGTGCTGTCGCGCCTCAAAACCATCTCCGGGCAGGACGAGGTGAGCTTTCACATGTCGGGCACCGAGGCCGTCATGCAGGCCGTGCGGCTGGCGCGCTATCACACGAAGAAGAAGCGTCTGGTGCGCTTTGCCGGCGCCTATCACGGCTGGTGGGAAGACGTGCAGCCCGGCCCCGGCAATCCGCTGCCGCCGCGCGAGACCTTCACGCTGCAGGACATGGCCGAGCGCTCGCTGAAGGTGCTGGCCACGCGCCGCGACATCGCCTGCGTGCTGATCAATCCGCTGCAGGCCCTGCATCCCAATGCGAATGCGCCGGGCGACTCCGCCCTGATCGACGGCAGCCGCCGCGCCAGCTACGACCGCGAGGCCTACACGGCGTGGCTGAAGAAGCTGCGCGAGGTCTGCACGGCGCGCGGCATCGTGCTGATCTTCGACGAGGTTTTCGTCGGCTTCCGCCTGGCACCCGGCGGCGCCCAGCAGTACTTTGGCGTCAAGGCCGATCTCGTCACCTACGGCAAGACGCTGGGCGGCGGCCTGCCGGTTGGCGTCGTCTGTGGCAGTCGCGCACTGATGACGCGCTACCGAGAGGACAGGCCTGCCGACATCTGCTTTGCGCGCGGCACCTTCAATGCCCATCCGTATGTGGTTGCGGCGATGGCGTCCTTCCTGAAGCGCATCGAGCGGCCGGAGGTGAAGGCGCTCTACGACGGCCTGGACGATCGCTGGAACGCGCGTTGTGCCCAGTTCAACGCCAGGCTGCAGGCCGCCGGCACGCCGGTGCGCATGGCCAATCTGTCGACGATCTGGACGGTGATGTACGACCAGCCCGGCCGATACCACTGGATGCTGCAGTTCTATCTGCGCAAGCACGGCCTGGCCCTGAGCTGGGTGGGCACGGGGCGGCTGATCTTCAGCCTCAACTACGGCGACGGCGAATTCGCCGAGGTGATGGATCGCTTCATCGCCGCATGCAACGAGATGCGCACCGACGGCTGGTGGTGGACGGCGCCCGAGCTGACCGCCAAGGCCATCCGCCGCAGTGTGTTCCGCGAGATGCTGGGACAGAAATTCTGATGAAGAACCAAGACGCATCCCCCGTGTTGGGTGGCGGGATGGATGAGCACGCCCAGCCCCGGCCGGGCTGGTTCAAGCGCCTGGTTGCCCAGGAGGACCTGAACTTCCTGCTGACCAACCGTGTGCCGCGCATCGCGCTGACGAAGTTGATGGGCCGCTTCTCGCGCATCGAGAGCCCGCTGCTGACGCGGTTGACGATCGCCGTGTGGCGGTGCTTCATTCCGCTGGACCTGAGCGAGGCCAGGCAGCAGAGCTTCCGCTCGCTGAAGGACTGCTTCACGCGAGAGCTGAAGCCTGGCTCGCGCTTGTTCGACGGACGCCCCGAGATCTTCGCCAGCCCCAGCGATGCCATCGTCGGCGCGACCGGCGTGGTCGAGCGTGGGCAGGTCTACCAGGCCAAGGGCTTCCCGTATTCGACCGAGGAGTTGTTCGGCCCGACGCAGGATGCCAGCGCCTTCGAGGGCGGCCGCTTCGTCACGCTGCGGCTGACCTCGGCGATGTACCACCGCTTCCATGCGCCGGCCGACGGCACGGTGGAGCACGTGACCTATCTCAGCGGCGACACCTGGAACGTCAATGCGGTGGCGCTGAAGCGCGTGGAGCGGCTGTTCTGCCGCAACGAGCGCGCCGTCGTGCGCATGACCCTGGCCAGCGGCCACGCCATCGCCCTGGTGCCCGTGGCGGCCATCCTGGTGGCCAGCATCCGCCTGCATTTCCTTGATGTGCTCCTGCACCTGGGCCGCAAGGGTGCCAACGAGATGCCCTGCTCAGCGACACACGCCAAGGGGCAGGAGATGGGCTGGTTCGAGCATGGCTCGACCATCATCGTCTTCGTGCCGCCAGGCTTCGAGCTGGCGGAGGGCATTGCCACTGGCGTGCAGATCCGCGCCGGTCAGGCGCTGTTGAAGCTCGTCAGCTGAGGACTTCGGGAGCGGTGGCTTTGGCGGCCGCTGGCACCGGCAAACTGATCGGGATGGCCGTCGACTTGGGCACCGTCGACATGCCGGGCAAGGCCGCCTGGTCGCCACGATCCACGATCTCCAGGCGCCCATCAAAGTGCTCGACCAGCGCCGTCAGGCTCTCCACCCAGTCGCCATCGTTGCAGTAGAGGATGCCGTCGATCTCGCGGATTTCGGCATGGTGGATATGGCCGCAGACGACGCCGTGCGCACCGCGCTTCTTGGCCTCGCGGGCCACAGCGTTCTCGAACTCGTTGATATAGCTGACCGCGCGCTTGACCTTGTGTTTCAGATAGCGCGACAGGCTCCAGTACGGCAGGCCGCATTTGGCGCGGATGTGGTTGAACCAGCGGTTGACCTTGAGCGTGAACTCGTAGGCGAGGTCACCCGCAATGGCCAGCCAGCGCGCGCACTGGATGACGCCGTCATAGAGGTCGCCATGGGTGATCCACAGCTTCTTGCCGTCAGCGGTGACGTGCATGTCCTCTTCCAGGACTTCGACACCGCCGAAGTTGTTCGAGAGGTATTTGCGCGCGAACTCGTCGTGGTTGCCGGGAATGAAGACGACGCGTGTGCCTTTGCGCGCCTTGCGAAGCAACTTCTGCACGACGTCGTTGTGGGACTGCGGCCAATACCAGGAGCGACGCAGCTGCCAGCCATCGATGATGTCACCGACAAGGTAGAGCGTCTCGCACTCCACGTCGCGAAGGAAGTCGAGCAGGGCCTTGGCCTGGCAGCCGGGCGTGCCCAGGTGCAGATCCGAGATCCAGACCGTGCGCACCGACAGCGTCGGCGTGTCGGCGGCGGCAGAGATGTCTTGCGTCGTCGGCATGGCGGGCAATGTGCCCGCCGGTCATGACGCCCGCGTGAACATCCTCAGCCGAGACCTTTGAACGGCCCGTTGGCCAGCCAGCGCTCGATCTGAGCCTGGCGATCGTTGCCCCAGAAGGGTTCGCCATCCACGATGAAATGAGGCGCACCGAACACGCCAGCGGCGACCGCCGCCTCGTTTTCCGCCTTGAGGCGCGCCTTCCAGGTCAGGTCGCTCCAGGCGGCTTCGGCCGCAGCGGCATCGATGCCGGATTCAGCCAGCAAGGCCTTGAGAGCCTCGCCGTCGTTCAGGACGACACCGCGCGTGAAGTAGGCGCGCAGCCCGGCATGAGCCCAGGCGACGGCGCGGGCCGGGTCGTGGTCGTGCAGCCACCAGAACACTCGCGCGGCGTTCTGCGTGGCGATCGGGAAGATTTCCGGCTGGCGATAGGGCAGGCCGGCGAAACGCGCCGAACGCTCGAAATCGCGCAGTGTGTAGTCCCGCTTGATGGGATGGGAGACGGGCGACTTCAGTTCCGCGGCCTGGAAGGTCACGCCCAGCAGGATGGCATGCCATTGCACGCGCCGACCATGGCGGGCCGCCACGGCCTCGACCCACTCGGAGGCGATATAGGAATACGGTGAGGAGAAGTCGAAATAGAACTGCACCGGCGGGCGCTGCAGCGCGGTGTTGTCGGCGAGGAAGCGGTCATCGATCATGCCGCGACATTAGCTGCGACTGCCATGCACCGCAGCGGTGCTTACGCCGAGTGCAAGCGGGCCGAAAGCCGGGGTGTCGCGGCCTCGACGGGCGCCAGCAAGCGCGGCCAGAGCTTCGCACCCAGGTCGCGGCGGAAGGGACCGAAGTGCTCTATCTTCTTCACGCCCAGATCGGCTGGAGACACGACGTGGCGCTGCACGCTCGCCGCGCTGAACTGGGCGGCCAGTGCGTCGACGGCTGCAGCGGGCCCGAAGAGATGGTCGTCCGTGATGCTCCACAGGTGGGCCGTGCCGGTGAAGCGGTGATAGCTGCGCTCGCGTGTCAGGCTGTCGTCGCCAAACAGGAAGCCGGGGGTGCGCCCCCATGCCGCCCATTCCAGCGCAGCACTGGCCGGCAGGTCCTGAGCGCGCGGCCCGAGCATGCGGCCCGGCGCGTGGCCGAACAGCCGCACGGAGACAGGCAGCATCAGATGAAAGAACAGCCAGGCCTGCAGGCGTGCAAAGCCCGACCAGTGCCCGAGATAGGCCACCTGGGCCGCGACGCCCAGCAAGGCGTCCACCTTTTCTTCAAAGCCGGGTACGAGGCCGACCGAATTGCCGCCCAAGGAGTGCCCCACCCAGAGCAGACCGAGGTCGCGCTGCTGTTCTGCCTCCTCGGCGCGGCGGCGCTTGTCGGCCGCGTGCAGGGCCGCGCCCATGTCCAGCCGGGCCCAATCGCGCAACCTCACGTCTTCACCGGGCAGCAGCGCTTCGTGCGAGGCTGCGATACCGCGGTAGTCGAAGCTCAGCACGGCATAACCGCGGCGCGCCAGCCATTCGGCGAAGTGACGGTAGTAGCTGGCAGGCACGGCCGTGGCCGACCCGATGACGGCAATCGCGCGAACGCCGAGTGCTGCCGGTGGCTCGAACCATTGGGCCGCCAACAGGCGGCCGTCGCTGCAACGCAGAGCAGTAGGCTGTACGCGAGTCTGAAGATTACGGGCGAAGGCATCGTCGTCCAGGTCGAGCGACGTCGCCACGGGGATGCTCGGGGGCATGGTACTGACGGGGGAAAGGGGCAGACTGGACATCGGTGACCTCGGGATCAAACGCTTGTGGCGACGTTGGAGTCAGTCTAGATTGGCAACTTTTCCGTCGCTAGATCGCCGACAAGCCTCAATTCGTCAACCAAATGTCGACAAATCCACCTGGCATCGGTCGCCGCCGTCAGACCGCCGCTGAAGAGGCCCTGGATGCCAACGCGCTGGAGCTCTTCGCCCGCATCGCGCAGGCCGGGAGCTTTGCCCAGGCTGCCCGGGACCTGGGGCTGACACGCGCAGCCATCAGCCGGCGCATTGCCGCCATAGAGAGCGCCGTTGGACTGGCGCTGTTCGCGCGCAGCACCCGCAGCCTTGGCCTGACCGAGGCCGGCCGGCGCCTGCATGCACGGGCGCGCGCCGTCCGGGACGCGGCGGAAAGCGCCCGCCTGGCGCTGCGCCACACCCGCGATCAGCTCGACGGCACCATCCGCATCAGCGCGACGCCCAGCTTCGGCCGCCACGTGCTGGCTCCGCTGCTTGCCCGGTTTCAGGGCTTGCATCCGGCGGTGCGCTACGAGCTCTTCTTCACCGATCGTCGTGTGGATCTGCTGCGTGAAGGTCTGGATATCGCCTTTCGCATCACCAGCAAACCACCAGAGGCCTGGGTCGCCCAGCCTGTACTCAGCTTCGAGGTGCTTGCTTACGGCAATGGCAGCCACCGCCTGCAGAGCCCGCAGGACCTGGCCGCCGTACCCATGCTGCTGCTGGGTCAGAGCGATGAGGCCTACGTGAGCCAATGGCAGCACGACGATGGCCGGCGCGAAGAGGTGTCATTGCAGGCGACAGCCTGGGGCAGTGATCTCGACGGCCTGATCGCACTCGCTCGTCACGGCAATGGCATCGTCCTTGCGCCTGATTTTTGTGTGCGGCCGCAGGCTGCGCTGCTAACTGCCGTGCGCGACCAGGGTTCAATAGCTGAAGCATCGCTACAGGCGGGCGTTGGTCTCGTCAACGCCCTTCCCGGTTGGCGCCTGATGGTTGGTATGGAGAACGTGCAGGCGCTGACGCTGCCGCTACCTGCTGGCTCAGAGACAGCACGCGCATTGGTCCGCTTCGCTCGCGAAGCGCTGGGTCCCGCCAAGTCATGATCGTCTCTTGCAAGAACAGATCGTGTCTTGCTGGGGAAGTGGTGCCCTTGCGTGATTGCAGGCAATTTCCGCTGTGGGGCACCCAACGCGTGCCACTTGAATGACTGAAACACGCTATCTCTTCATGGACATGCCCGACGAGCCCACCGCTGCGGCCATGCTGGCGGTGGTGAAGCGATCACGCCTCGATACCTTGCTTGGCAACGCGTTGTTCATGCAACGCAACTGGCATCAATCCCTCTCCGATCGGTACTGGCCGCATGAAACACCGGACTTGGAAGCGAGGCTGCTGCGCGTGGGCCCTCGCATAGCCGCACATCCTGTGCAGCTTGTGCTGAACCGGATCGCCAGCAGAGGTGCACACTGGGCTTTTATGGCTCGAGGCAAACCAAAAGGATTCGCTGAACTGCTGGCAGCGATCCGCATGGCGCTTGCCACCGAAGGCTTTGATGATCGTTCGGGGCACACACCTCACGCGACCATCAGCTACAGGGCGCCAACCAAATTGAAGACGCTGCCAATTGCTCCACCGATCCCGTGGGTGATCAAAAGGATTCAGCTTGTCAAAAGCGTTGGTAGCGGAGATAGCTACGGATATCAGCCAGTCGCCGAATGGCCGCTACAGGAACCGCCTCAACTAGAGCTTTTCAATATCTAAGCGCCGTCATTTCACTCGTGGCGACATGAGGACGCATCTTGTGGCAAATCCCGCACGCCCAAAAGCAAAACCCCCACCAGCGTCAGCTGATGGGGGTTGGCTTGAATAATAGCCTGACGATGACCTACTTTCACACGGGAATCCGCACTATCATCGGCGCTGGCTCGTTTCACTGTCCTG
>NZ_JBPZGZ010000007.1:0-289880 GCF_051857475.1 Roseateles sp. NT4
GTTTGATTCGTTTCCGATTCATTCGTCAGCAGCAAAGAGGCGAGATTTTGATCTGCTTTCGCAGCGCCGTCAAGTACTTTTGAAAAATTCTTTTTAGAACCTCTCGAAGCACTCGGCGACTCTCTCAAGCTCGCCCAGGTTCCAAATCAACTTGCGCCAACTCAGAACCCGTCTTCTCCAACCACTCCACCGCTAGCTGCCGTTCCCGACAAGCGCTGCGTTGTGATCAGCGAAGCCCACGACTGTAGCACAGGTTTTTCGGCTCTCGCAAGACTTCCGGCGAATTAATGTCTTCACCGGCCATTCAAGGCCACGCGGCTTTGCTGCGGCGCCCTTCCCAGGCTGCGCGCAAGGCAAACCAAGTACGCGGGTGTCTGGGCTCTTATTCTTATATATGTGAGCCGCACGAGGCTCCAATGGCTGCGATGGTGCCTATATGCAGCCTAGTGAACGGCGCTGGCACCCCTGGCGCCCAGCAGTTCTTTCTCGGCAGTGGCCTGCGGGTCCTCGCTGTCCATGATGGAGGGCAGTGCCGCCGCAAGCCGCTGGGCGTCGGCGCGCAGGATGCGCTGCTTGACCGCCGGGATCTGTGAGGGATGCATGGAGAAGCTGCGCAAGCCCATGGCCAGAAGCAGCTCGGTGAAGACAGGGTCGCCCGCCATCTCGCCGCAGACGCTGACGCCCTTGCCCGCTGCCCGCGCCTGGGCAATGGACTGGCCGATCAGTTGCAACACCGCCGGATGCCAAGGGTCATAGAGGTGCGCAACCGCCTCATCAGCGCGGTCGATGGCCAGCGTGTACTGGATGAGGTCATTGGTGCCGATGGAGACGAAGTCCACATGGCGCAGCAGCAGCGGCAGCATGACGGCCGCCGCAGGAATCTCGATCATCACGCCCAGTTCGACGCGCGTGTACGCATGCCCAGCGTCGGTCAACTGCTGCTGAACCTTCTTGACCATCTCCAGAATCGCCTTGACCTCACTGAGATGGGCCACCATCGGAATCAGCAACCTGACCTTGCCGTAGGCACTCGCCCTATAGATGGCGCGCAGCTGCTGGCGGAACATGCTGGGCTCGGCCAGGCTCCAGCGGATGGCACGCAGCCCCATGGCCGGGTTAAGCACATGCTCATGGCGCAGCTCATTGACAGTGAGGCGATCCAGCGGCTTGTCGGCGCCGACGTCCACTGTGCGGATGGTGACGGGCATGCCCTTCATTGCCTCGACAGCAGCCCTGTACGCGACAAACTGCTCTTCCTCGCTCGGCAGTTCGCCGTCGCGATTCATGAAGAGGAATTCGCTGCGGAACAGCCCAACGCCGGTGGCACCCGAATCGACAGCGGACTCGGCATCGGCCGGCATCTCTATATTGGCGTGCAGTTCGATGTGTTCACCATCCAGCGTGACCGCCGGCGTGTGCCGCAGCCGGGCCAGCCGCGCACGTTCCAACTCACTCTGGCGCTGGCGGAAGCGGTACTCCTCCAGCACGATGGGCGAGGGGTTGACGATGACCGTCCCAGCATCGCCATCGATGATGACCCAGTCGTCCTGCATGATGAGGCGCGAGGCCTCACGCGTGCCGACCACGGCGGGGATGTCCATGCTGCGCGCAACGATGGCGGTGTGCGAGGTCTTGCCGCCGATATCGGTGATGAAGCCGCGGAAGACGCTGCGCTTGAACTGGATCATGTCGGCCGGCGCAATGTCGGCAGCCACCAGCAGCAGCGGGTCCTCGCCACCGAAATCTCGCGGCGTGACCGGTGTCGGGGTGTCGCCCTGCTCCTGGGCCAGGGCCCGCAGCACGCGCTCGACGACCTGCTCCAGGTCGGCCTTGCGTTCGCGCAGGTAGTCATCCTCCATCTCGTCGAACTGGCGGGCCAGCACCTCGAGCTGGGCGGACAGGGCCCATTCGGCGTTGTAGTGGCGTTCGACGATCCACTGGCTGGCGCTGCCGGTCAGCGCCTCGTCGTGCAGCAGCATCAGGTGCACGTCCAGCAGGGCGGCCAGTTCGTGAGGCGCGTCGGCCGGCAATTCGTCCCTCAGCGTCTCCAGCTCCAGCACGACGGCGTCACGCCCACGCAGCAGGCGCGCAATCTCGGGCTGGACTTCATTCGGCGCCACGAAATAGTGGGCGACGTCGACGCGACTGGAGGCAATCAGCACGGCCCGACCAATCGCCACGCCACGCGAGACCGCAATGCCGAACACCTGAAAACTCATCAGCACCTCCGCAGATCAATCCCCAATGTAGCCTGAGCCGCAAGACCCCCGCGTCATGGTTTTTTCATAAGGGCTTCACCTCAGCGTCAAACCGCCCGTCCAGCATGACGGGTCATGAACCGCAGTCTGATCATCACGCATGCATTGCCGCATGCACCCACTCTGCAGCGTCCGGAGCGCCGCACCTCTTCCACCCGCCTCAGCGTGAGCTGGGCACGCAGCGAGGCCGAGGTGCGCGAAGCCCAGGCCCTGCGCTACCAGGTCTTCGCCATCGAGATGGGAGCCCGCCTGCCCACGCCCAAGGGCGCGCCGGCCGGTCTGGATGTCGACCTCTTCGACGCCTATTGCGAACACGTGCTGGTACGCGCCGACGGCGAGGATGGCGAACCGGGTCCCGTCATCGGCACCTACCGCGTGCTGACACCTTCCGCCGCCAAGCGCGCCGGCGGCCTGTACAGCGACACCGAGTTCGACCTGACCCGCCTGCGCAATATGCGCTCCCGCGTCGCCGAGATCGGCCGTTCCTGCGTGCATGCCGACCACCGCAGTGGCGGCGCCATCATTGCGCTGTGGGGCGCCCTGGCCGAGTTCATGGCCCGCAACGGCCTGGACACCGTCATCGGTTGCGCCAGCGTCAGCATGCGGGACGGCGGCCATTTCGCGGCCAGCCTGTGGAAACAGATCGCGATGAGCCATCTCGCGCCCATCGACTGCCAGGTGCGCCCGCGCCTGCCGCTGCCCATCGAGCATCTGCGCCAGGACCTCGTCGTCGAGCCGCCGGCCCTGATCCGCGGCTATCTGCGCTGCGGCGCCAAGCTGATGGGCGAGCCCGCCTGGGACCCCGACTTCAACACGGCCGATCTGCCGCTGCTGCTGCGCACGGCCGACCTGCCGGCGCGCTTTCGCCGCCTGACCGGCAACTGATCAGCTCACTGACCTTCGCCGAACTTGTCGTTGACGAGGGCGGTGATCTGGTCCTGGGCGGCCTGCTCGTCCTCGCCGTCGGTCTCCAGCTCGACCGTCGCGCCGATGCCGGCGGCCAGCATCATGACGCCCATGATGCTCTTGGCGTTCACGCGCCGGCCGTTGCGGCTCATGTAGACCTCGCACTTGAAACTGCCGGCCAGCTTGGTCAGCTTGGCCGAGGCGCGCGCGTGAAGGCCGAGCTTGTTGCTGATGGTGAGGGTGGACTTGATCATTCGTCGGGGGGCAAGGGAGGCGTGGCGACGATGCCGGTGATGGAGCCCTGCATGGCGCGCCGCGCCAGCTCGGCCAAAGGCTTCTGGCCGGCATAGCAGAGGGTGCGCCACAACATGGGCACACTGACGCCGGTCAACACCTGCACCTGCTCACCCGCCAGGCGCTGGGCGCCATTGCTGGGCGTGGCACCGAACACATCGGTCAGCACCAGCCATTCGGGCTGGTCGGCCTGGGCCATCAGCGCGCGGGCTGCCTTCTCGACGTCTTCGGCACACATGCCGGTGTCGACATCCAGCACCGTGAGCGTCGGCGCACAGTCGGGAAAGGTGTGCTCGGCCACCTGCCGCAGCGCAGAGGCCAGCGGCGCGTGGGCGATCACGAGCAGGTTGGGCATGGTGGCATGTTAGCGGGCGGCCTCGATGGCCAGCCCGGCGCGGAAGCTTTCCCACACGGCCACGTCGTCCTGAGGCAGGGTCATCAGCGCCTGGTAGACGCGCCCGCCATGGGCAAAGACCGCCACGCGGGTGACGCCGCCTGTACCGGCCAGCCGGTATTCGGCGGCCTCCGGCATGGGCGTCATGCCAGCCACCTGCAAAGCCTGACCAGGCGGCAATGCCTGGCCGAGTTTGCCGGCCAAAGCCTGGGGCATGGCCTTCAATGCAGGGCCGACCTGGGTGGGCTCGGGTGTGTCGGCCCAGGACAGCGCAAAGCGCCCACCGCCAGCCTCGCATTGGGCCAGTCCCTTGTCCTGGCGCTGGTCGACCTCGGGCTTGCAGGGAAAGAGCGCCACGGCGCCGGACCCGGGCGGCCGGACCTCTCGCCAGTTCAACGCCGGCTGGCAGGCCGCCAGCAGCATCAGCATTAGGGCAAATCCGGCGGTTGTGCGGGAAGGCATGTCTGAATTATCGGCAGCGTCCCGAGGACAATTCCGCAATGCAACAAATGCCCTCTTCCCAAGCGCCTCTGGCGCTTTCCGGCGTGCGCGTGCTGGACCTGTCCCGCGTGCTGGCAGGCCCCTGGTGCACCCAGACCCTGGCCGACCTCGGCGCCGACGTCATCAAGATCGAACGTCCCGTCAGCGGTGACGACACCCGCGCCTGGGGTCCGCCCTATCTGAAGGACGCCGACGGCCAGGACACCACCGAAGCCGCCTATTTCCTCGGTGCCAACCGCAACAAGCGCTCCCTGGCCGTGGACCTGGCCAAGCCCGAGGGCCAGGCCATCGTGCGCAAGCTGGCCGGCCAGGTCGACGTGCTGGTGGAGAACTTCAAGGTCGGCGACCTGGCCCGCTACGGCCTGGACGCCCAAAGCCTGCTGGCCGAGCACCCCGGCCTCGTCATCTGCTCCATCACCGGCTTCGGCCAGACCGGCCCCTACGCCGAGCGCGCCGGCTACGACTACGCCGTGCAGGGCATGGGCGGCCTGATGAGCGTGACCGGTGAGCGCGACGACCTGCCCGGCGGCGGCCCGCAGAAGGTCGGCGTGGCCGTCTCCGACCTCTTCACCGGCATGTATGCCACCGTCGCCATCCTGGCCGCCCTGCGGCACCGCGACGCCACCGGCCAGGGCCAGCTCATCGACATGGCCCTGCTCGACACCCAGCTCGCCATGCTGGCCAACCTGGGCAGCAACTACCTCTGCAGCGGCAAGGCGCCCGGCCGCATGGGCAATGCTCACCAGAACATCGTGCCCTACCAGGTCTTCGAGGCCAGCGACGGCCATCTGATCCTCGCCGTTGGCAACGACCGCCAGTTCGCCAAGTTCTGCGACATTGCCGGCCGGCCGGACTGGGCGACCGACCCGCGCTTTGCCACCAACTCGGAGCGGGTGCGCAACCGCGCCATCCTCGTGCCCCAACTGGAAGAAGCCGTCCGCCAGCGCCCGCGCGACACCTGGCTGGCTGCTCTGGAAGCCGCCAAGGTGCCCTGTGGCTCGATCAACTCCATTGGTGAGGCGCTTGCCGACCCGCAAGCGCAGGCTCGCGGCGCCGTGGTGCCCATGCCCCATCCCCTGACGCCCGATCTGCGCCTCATCGCCAGCCCGATGAAGCTGTCGGCCACGCCCGTGGCCTACCGTCACGCGCCGCCGCTGTTGGGTCAACACAGCGACGAGTTGCTGCGAGAAGCCGGCTGTTCTGCGGAAGAAATCACGAACTGGCGTAACAGCGGTGTCATTGCGTGAGGACTAACCCACCCCCAATCTCAGGGTTTCCCCCTGCGTGGGGGATGGAGATGGCGGAGCGCTGTCCGCAGCATGCGCTCACGTACCGAGACGGGCCAAGCACCTAGAACCATCCGCCTCGGATCCGCAGCCACGGGGTCATGTCTACACCGCCTTCTTCAGCGCCAGTCAATGCCGCCAACGATGTCACGCCTGAGCCGACGCCGGTCCAGTGGGCGGACATCGTCCAGCAATTGGGCGCCGAGATCGCCGGGCCGCTGAGTGCGGCGCTCGAGCAGATCCAGAACCTCGCCACCACCGGCCAGATCGACCGCCGAGGCCTGCGCATGCTGCGCCGCAGCGTTGAGGACGCCCGCACGGCCGGCATGCTGGGCCAACAGCTATCCCGCCTGGCTTCGGGGCGCCTGCGCCTGAACCGCGAACGCCAGCACCTGACGCAGATGCTGCGCGGCGTGCTCGCCCAGCGCAGCCGCGAGACGCAGGCCCGCGGCGTGCAGGTGCGCCAGTCGCTCAAGCCGGTCGAGATCTGGGCGGACGGCGCCCTCCTCTTTGGCCTCATCAACGCGTTGATGGACTGGGCTCTGGCCAACACGCATTCCTCGGTGGACCTGCGCCTGGACCTGACGCCCTGGCCGGTCAAGGCCCGCCTGAGCTGCCGTTTCGCCCACCGCTCGCTGGAACTGCTCAGCGAAGACGCCGACCCGCACGCGCCCACGCCGGGGCTGGATTCCCTCGCCTGGCGCCTGCTGGAGCAAACCGCCATCACCCTGGGCGTGCTGCCGCTGCGCGAGCAGGAGGCTGGCATCACCCTGCTGACGCTGGAGTTCACCCAGCTCGCCCCCGACGAAGCGCCGCCGCCGGACAGCACCCACGCCAAGCTGGAAGCCGAGGCCGAGCGCCTGGGCGGCAATTCCCGCCCGCTGGCCGGCTGCCAGCTGCTGATCGTGTCGGCCCACCGCGAGCTGCGCGCCGAGGCCCAGGCTGCCGTGCGCCACATGGGCATGCTGGTCGACGTGGTCGGCAGCGTGGCCGAGGCCGAGCAGTTCTGCCGCGAAGGCCTGCCCCATGCCATGCTGTTCGATGAGGCCCAGATGAGCGAGCCCCTGCTGCAGCTCATCGCCGGCGTCATGCGCGACGCGCCGGACTTCGCTTTCGTCGAGATGTTCGACGGCGAGCACCGCACCCAGCTGTCCACGGCCACCGGCGACGGCGTGGCCCGCATCTCGCGCCGCCACCTGCCCGACGCCCTGCCCTCGCTGCTGATGTTCGAGCTGGCCAAGAGGGTTTAGCGGTTTCTCTAGAATCCGCGCCATGCTGTCCCGTCGCGTCCTTGCCGCTGCCCTGGTTTGCGTCGCCGCCCTGACGGGCTGTGCCCGTGAACAGGCGCCCGCCGTCGACTACGTGCTGCTGAATGGCCAGAAGGCCAGCTCGCGGGACTGGAGCGGCAAGGTCATGCTGGTCAACTTCTGGGCCACCAGCTGCGCGACCTGCGTGAAAGAGATGCCGCAGATCATCGCCACCCACGACAAGTTCAAGGCCCGAGGCCTGGACACCGTGGCCGTGGCCATGAGCTACGACCCGCCGGCCTTTGTCGCCAAATACGCCGAGACGCGCAAGCTGCCCTTCGGCGTCGCCATCGACAACACCGGCACCGTCGCCCAGGCCTTCGGCTCGGTGCAGATGACGCCGACCACCTTCCTCATCAACAAGCGCGGCGAGATCGTCAAGCGCTTTGTCGGCGAACCTGATTTCGCCGCCCTGCACGGCCTCATCGAACAGCTGCTGGCTGAAAGCTGAGCCCGCAGAGCGCCCGTTATGGGTGCCTGACGATGTGTCATGCCCGATGCGGCGCGGCTTGGCTGACACTGGGGCGATGCACAAGAAGCTCGGCCTCCTCGCCCTCTCGCTGCTGCTCGCCGCCTGCGCCCATCAGCCCCCGCCGCCGCCTGAGCCGCCGCGCGTCGCGCCTACGGCCGCCCAGCTGGAATCAGCCCGCAAGGTCGGCATGGACGCCACCGAGTTGGGCAGCCTGCTGAACAAACCGCTCTACAAGATGCAGCCCGCCGAAGTCGGCCGCTTCCTGGCCTTCGAGCAGCTGGATCAACCGAAGCTGCGCCAGCGCATCGCAGCCCTAGCGCGCAAGAACCTCGGCCAGCCCTACGAGCTCTTCCTGCTGGGCGAGTTTCCCTACGAGATCGATGACGCCCAGCCGCTGTTCGACCTGGGCAAGAGCGACTGCGTCGTCTTTGCCGAGCACACCTATGCGATGGCGCTCAGCGCGTCCTGGGCGGAGTTCTTCTGGGTGCTGCAGCGCATCCGCTACCGCGACGGTGTCATCGGCGTGGCCACGCGCAACCACTACACCGAGGCCGACTGGAATCTGGCCAACCGCTGGCTGGTCACCGACGTCACGGCCTCTCTGGGCGCGCCGACCCAGGCCTACCGCCAGCGCATCGACCGCCAGGCCTTTCTGAAGAAGCAGTTCAAGGTCCAGCGCGACATCGCGGTGCAGAACTTCGACGACGTCTATGTCGCCAAGCAGGACGTCGCGGCCATCGAAGCCCAGCTGCAGGACGGCGACTTCGTCAACATCATCTCCAGCCGCGGCGGCGAATCCTGGGCCTCGCATGTCGGGCTGATCGTCACCGGCGCCGACGGCTCGCGCCACCTGCTGCATTCGGCCGAACCGCAGGTGCGCGAGGAGACGCTGCAGGGCTTCATCGCCCGCATGGCCGAGCGCGATGCGCGCCAGGCCGGGCAGAACAAGGCCCAGCTGGCGGGCTTCAAGTTCCTGCGCCTGAACGACGCGCCGGAGCCGCCGCCGATGGCGCCGCAGCCCCGGCCCAAGCGCTCCTGATCAGGCGGCGGTCGGGTTCAGTGCCGCGTGGGCCTGCTCGTCCGCGTGGTAGCTGGAGCGCACCATGGCGCCGACGGCCGCGTGCGTGAAGCCCAGCTCGTAGGCTTCCTTCTCGAACTGCTTGAAGGCATCCGGCGTCACATAGCGGCGCACCGGCAGATGGTGGCCCGAAGGCGCCAGGTACTGGCCGATGGTGATCATGTCGATGTTGTGCACGCGCATGTCGCGCATGACCTGGCGGATCTCGTCGTCGGTCTCACCCAGGCCCACCATGATGCCGCTCTTGGTCGGCACGCCCGGCACTTCTTCCTTGAAGCGCTTGAGCAGGTTGAGGCTGAACTCGTAGTCCGAGCCCGGGCGCGCTTCCTTGTACAGGCGCGGCGCGGTCTCGAGGTTGTGGTTCATCACGTCCGGCGGCGCGGCCTTCAGGATGTTCAGCGCGCGGTCGGCGCGGCCGCGGAAGTCGGGCACCAGAACCTCGATCTGCGTCGTGGGGCTCAGTTCGCGGACCTTGGTGATGCACTCGGCGAAGTGACCAGCGCCGCCGTCCTTCAGGTCGTCGCGGTCGACGCTGGTGATGACGACGTACTTGAGCTTGAGCGCCGCGATGGTCTTGGCCAGGTTCAGCGGCTCGTCGACATCCAGCGGGTCCGGCCGGCCATGACCGACGTCGCAGAAGGGGCAGCGGCGGGTGCACTTGTCACCCATGATCATGAAGGTGGCTGTGCCCTTGCCGAAGCATTCGCCGATGTTGGGGCAGCTGGCTTCCTCGCAGACGGTGTGCAGCTTGTGCTCGCGCAGGATCTGCTTGATCTCGTAGAAGCGGGTGCTCGGCGAGCCGGCCTTGACGCGGATCCAGTCGGGCTTCTTCAGCACCTCGGCCGGCACGATCTTGATCGGAATACGGGAGGTCTTGGCCTCGGCCTTTTGCTTGATCGTCGGGTCGTAGGTCGTCGTGTCGGACATGGTCAGGGCGTCTTGACTTCGAATTGAGCCGAGAGTCGCTCGGCGAGCCGGCCGGCCGCGGTCGACCAGTCGGTGAAAACCCCGAGTTTATCGAGAGACGTGGTTTCCAGCCCTTCGTATCCGCACGGGTTGATGCGAAGAAAGGGTTCCAGGTCCATCGCAACATTGAGCGCGAGGCCGTGATAAGTGCAGTGGCGGCTGACCTTGATGCCCAGGGCAGCGACCTTGGCCAGGCCCGCGAAACCCTGCATCGGGCCGCTGAGCGCCGCGTGGCCGCCGGGGTCGGCCGGGCGCACATAGATGCCCGGCGCGCCGCCGACGCGCAGGCCGGTCACGCCATAGCTGTCCAGGGTCTGGATCAGGGCCGTCTCCAGGCGGAAGACGTATTCCTTGACGAAGATGCCCAGGCGCCGCATGTCCACCAGCGGGTAAGCCGTCACCTGGCCCGGGCCGTGATAGGTCACCTGGCCGCCGCGCTCGGTGGCGACGACGGGGATGTCGCCCGGCCCCAGCAGATGCTCGGGTTTGCCGGCCAGGCCTTGCGTGAAAGTGGGCGGATGCTCACACAGCCAGAGTTCGTCGGGCGTGTCCGCGTCCCGTGCCGCCGTGAAGGTGCGCATGGCCTCCAGCGTGGGCAGGTAATCCACCCGCCCGAGAGTCTTGACGATCATGCGGGCATCATAGGCAGGCGCTGTAAGCCTTCGCTTATCCAAGACGACTCGACCCGATGAAGACGCCACTGATTGCCACCTTGCTCCTCGCCGCCTCGCTGGCGCAGGCCGCCACCTTGTCCGAGGCCCTGACCGCCTATGACGAGGGCGACCTGAAAGTCGCCGCCAAGGGCTTTGCCGATTCGGCGAAGCGCGGCGAGGCCCTGGGCCAGTTCAACCTGGCGATGATGAATCTGCGCAGGGAGTTGCCCGGCGCCAGCGACGCCAAGGCCTGGCAGCTGCTGCAGCGCGCGGCGGCGCAGAAGCTGGCCCTGGCCGAGAACGCGCTGGGCGAGATGATCGAGCAGGGCCGCCACGGCAGGCTCGACGCGAAAGCCGCCTGCGGCTGGTTCGAACGCGCTGCCGAACAGGGCAATGGCGACGGCGCCCTGGCCACGGCCACCTGCTACTTCCTCGGCCGCGGCCGGGCCCAGGACCTGGCCCAGGCGCACCGCTGGTATCTGGAGGCCGCCAAGTCTGGCGACGTCGGCGCCCAGTACATCGTGGCCTCGATGTTCGAGACCGGCTCGGGCGTGGAGGCCGATGCGCGGCTGGCGCGCTACTGGTACGACGTGGCCGCGAAGAACGGTGACGACGCCGCCAAGGCCAAGCTCAAGGCGCTGCGGGACGCCGAGGCGGCCAGCTGATCAGAGCACGACCTTGACCATGGGATGCGTGGTCAGGGTGCGGTAGAGCTCGTCGAGCTGCTCGCGGCTGGTAGCCGTGACGGTGATGGTCAGGCCCAGGTAGTTGCCGCCCTTGCTGGGGCGCTGCTCGATGGTCGAGGCGTCGAAAGCCGGGTCGAACTGGCGCGCCACATGGGCGATGGCGTCGACAAAGCCCTCGACGTGGGCGCCCATGACCTTGATCGGGAACTGCGAGGGGTACTCGATCAGCGACTGTTCAGGCGGGATGTCGGGTGGCAGGTTCATGGCAACGTCTCTTCAGTGATCCCAAGGCATTCCGGGCCGAGCGCTGGGCCGCTCCCGAGCCGGCCCGCTTGGGCGATGCCGCAAGCATCGCCGTCCCCCAGGGGGACCGACCAGGTGCGCGCGCGTTCAGCGCTGCGCGACTGGGCGAGGGGCTCGTTCATTTGATCCAAAGGCGCAGCGAGTCCCAGGCGCGGCCGAGCAGGCCGGCGCCGGGCACGGCTTCCTGCACGATCAGCGGCACCTCGGCCACCGGTGCACCGGCGGCCGTCGTCACGCGCAGGATGCCGACGCGCTGGCCCTTGTTCAGCGGCGCGACCAGCGGGTCGGTGCGCTCGACCTGGGTCTGCAGCTTGGTGGCGTCGCCATGGGGCACGGCGACATAGATGGCGTCGGCAGCACCGAGCTTGGCTTCCTTGGACTCGCCCTTCCAGACCGGCACGGTGGCGATGGCCTTGCCGGCATCGAAGATCTTGACAGCATCGAAGGCCGTGTAGCCCCAATTCAGCAGCTTCTGGCTTTCGCTGGCGCGGGCTTCCTTGGACGACGTGCCCATGACGACGGACAACAGCCGGCGCTTGCCATTGGGGAAGTCGCGGTTGGCGCTGGCGATGAGGCAGTAGCCGGCGGCTTCGGTGAAGCCGGTCTTCATGCCATCCACTGTCGGGTCGCGGCGCAGCAGCAGGTTGCGGTTGTCCTGGCGGATCTTGTTGAAGGTGTAGTCGCGCTGCGAGTAGTAGCCGTAGTACTCGGGGAAGTCCGAGATGATGTGGGCGGCGACGACGGCGATGTCGCGGGCGCTGGTCTTGTGGCCGGGCTCGGACATGCCGGTCACGTTCTTGAACTCGGTGTTCTTCAGGCCCCAGGCCTGGGCCTGGCGGTTCATCAGCTGCACGAAGCTCTCAACCGTGCCGCCGACGCCTTCGGCCAGGGCCACGGCGGCGTCGTTGCCGCTCTGGATGATGAGACCGCGCAGCAGTTCATCGACCTTGGGTGTCATCGTCGTGTCGATGAACATCAGCGAAGGGTCGCCCTTGCGCTCGTCCCAGGCACGCTTGGACACAGTCAGGGTCTGCTCCAAGGTCAGCTTCTTTTCCTTCAGCGCGCCGAAGACGACATAGGCCGTCATCAGCTTGGTCAGCGACGCCGGGTCCAGGGCCACGTCGGCATCGCGCTCGGCCAGGGTCTTGTGCGTCGTCAGGTCGATCAGCACATAGTTGCGCGCCGCGATCTCGGGCGGCTGGGGCGTCTGGGCCTGGACGGCCAGGGCGAGGGAAGCGAGGAGCGAAGCGATCAGTCGTTTCATCGATTCTGTTCAGGCCCGCGCCGGATCGAAGGCGCGCACCACGAGAGACTTGAGCAGCGGCAACTGCCCGTGGAAGAAATGGCCCACGCCGGGCACGACGGTGACGGGCAGGCTCTGCGGCCGCGCCCAGTCGAGCACGGCCTGCAGGGGCACAACGTCATCGACCTCGCCATGGATGACCAAGGTGTCGGCCGGCACGGGGGCCGTGTCGAAGCGGCTGGTGGCCGGGCCGACCAGGACGAGGCGGCGTGCCGGTGTGGCCACACGTTGGGCAGCACGCGATGCGACGTAGCCGCCGAAGGAGAAACCCGACAGGATCAGCGCCTCACCGGGCGGCAGCACGGCGTCGAGCACCGCGAGGGCGTCATCGACTTCGCCGCGGCCTTCGTCCCAGCCGCCTTCGGATTGACCGATGCCGCGGAAGTTGAAGCGCACGGCGCGCCAGCCGAGGTGGATGAAGGCCCGGGCCAGGGTCTGGACGACCTTGTTGTCCATGGTCCCGCCCTGGGTCGGGTTGGGATGGCAGATCAGCACCGTGCCGGCCGGCGTCGCTCCGTCGGGTGGCAGGTCGATGGCCACCTCGATCTGGCCGGCGGGGCCGGGGACGAGGCGCTTCTCGGTTTGCGAGTTCATCGGCCGACGGAATCCGGCAGCACCAGGCGCTCGACCACCTGGCCGTCGCGCAGATGGCTCTCGACGATCTCGTCGATGTCGCTCTTGTCGACCCAGGAGTACCAGACGGCCTCGGGGTAGACGACGGCGACCGGGCCGCCGGCGCAGCGGTCCAGGCAACCCGCCTTGTTGATCCGCACGCCGCCCTTGCCGGCCAGGCCGAGCTGCTTGACGCGGGACTTGCAGTGGTCGAAGGCGCCTTGCGCGTCATGGTCGCCGCAGCTGGCCTCGCCATTGGTGCGCTGGTTCAGGCAGAAGAAGACGTGGCGCTCGTAGTAACTCATCGCTGTGGATTGTCTCACCGGGGTTTTTGCACGAGGCGGGCGGCCAGCCAGACGAGTGCAACGAAAGGCCACGTCCAAGCCACCCAGCGCGTCAGCCCATAGAGGTTGACGAAGCGGCCATGTTCCCAGGCCTGCATGTTCAGCGTCAGATAAGGGTCACTGGGCGCCAGGCTGATGAGGCCGACGAGGGCGCACAGCACGAACAGCCCCAAGGCCGCGGCGACCCGCGAGGGCAGCAGGCAGGCCAGCAGGGCCAACATGACGCCCAGGCCCACGCCGGGCCGCGTCGCCTCGCTGAGCCAGGCCCAGGCATGGTCGGGCCCGAAGGCCATGGCCGTTGACGTCGCCGTGCCCAGCAGCCCCAGCAGCACGGCGCCACCGGCCAGAGCGAGGCGGCGCAGGCCCGGGCGGGCCACGGTGATCATCAGCAGCACCGGTGCGAGCAGGCCCAGCGCGATCGCGAGCGCCTCCAGGCCCGGCGGCAGTTCATGCTCGATGGTGACCGCGTCGCCCCAGTTCAGGGCCCAGGGCGTGCCGGTCAGGGCGTCCAGCAGCATCTCGCGCCACCAGGGCAGCCACTGGCCCAGGCCAAAGGGCAGCGGCGTCGGGTACAGCAGGGCCAGCGGCCACAGCAGCAGCAGGGCCAGGGCCGGCGCGCTGCTGGCGCCAAACCAGTGGTCGCGCACATCCTCCCAGCGCTCCAGGCCACCCAGGGCGCTGAGCACCAGGCCGAAGGCGGCACCCAGGGTGCTGCCCGTCGTGTTCAAGGCCCAGTCCGACAGCGAGGGCACGCGGCCGGGCACGAAGAACTGCAGCGTCTCCATCGCAAACGACAGCAGCGGGCCGGGCAGCAGCCCCAGCAACAGGCCGCCGCGCAGGCCCCAGCCCGAGCGCATGGCGGCTGCGAAGCCGAGCAGGCCCAGCGGGATGTAGCCAATCAGGTTGGACTCGACGTCGAAGGCCCAGAAGCGCGCCGGCCAGGGCAGGCCGAACAGCCAGGGCAGCCCCATGCCGGGAGGCCAACGCCAGGGCCAGAACGGATAGAGGCTGGCGTAGATGACCAGGCCGATATGGGCCAGCAGCAGCCAGGTGGCGGAACTTTGGCGGCGACGCACGGTCGGCCTCTTCAGAAGGGCTTGACCGTCACGAGCACGACGATGGCGGCGAAGAGCAGGACGGCGGTCTCGTTGTAGACACGGAACCAGCGATGACTGCGTTTGTTGGACAGCGTCTCGAAGCAGCGCAGCAGGCGGCGGTTCATATGGTGGTAGCCGATCACGGCGACGACCAGCAGCATCTTGGCGTGCAGCCAGTAGCTGCCCGAAAACCGGCTGGCGCCCCAGCCCACCAGCAGCCACACGCCGAGCACCAGGGCCACGCCCATCAGGATGCTGCTGAAGCGGTGCAGCTTGTGCGCCATCAACAGCAGGCGCTCACGTTCGGCATGGCTGTCGGCCGGCACCATGGCCAGGTTCACGAAGATGCGAGGCAGGTAGAACAGGCCGGCAAACCAGGCGGCGACGAAGACGATGTGAAAGGCTTTGACCCAGAGCATGCGGCCATTATGGGCAGCACCAGCCGTCATCGAACCGTCGACCTCGCGGCACCCCAGGTGACGCGGATGGGCCTCGTAGCATGGGCCGCAGGACCCCGGCGCATCTGCGCCGAGCGGCTCGCTTGGCGAGGCGCATGTGCCACGTGACCAACAAAAAAAAGCCCCGGTTCAAGACCGGGGCCGGTAAAGCCTTATCGCTGTCATCACGCTAAGGCTCCTGCTCAGGGAGGAAAAGCAGGGAACGACCACCTTGCGGCTATCATTCGCGGACCAGTTTAGCGCGCTTGAGCGGTGACGTCACGAATAAATGACGTCGGGATGTGTCAACCATCACGCGCCGGGCCGCACCCCCCGCAGCCTGAGGATCCGACGTGTCCCGCACTGTTTTTTCCGCCCCCGTTTTCCCCGCGGCGCGCCCGCGCCGACTGCGCCGCGACGCCTTCACGCGTGCCCTGGTTCGCGAGCATGCGCTGAGCGCCAACGACCTCATCCTGCCGGTCTTCATCCATGAGGGCGAGAACCGCCTGGACGCCGTCGCGTCCATGCCCGGCGTGTCGCGCCAGAGCCTGGATCACCTGCTGCGCACGGCCGAGCAATGCGTCGAACTCGGCGTGCCGGTCATCGCCCTTTTCCCCGTCATCGAGGCGTCGCTGAAGACGCCCGACGGCGCCGAAGCGCTGAACCCGAACGGGCTGGTGCCGCGCGCGGTGCGCGAGGTAAAAAAGCATTTCCCGCAGCTCGGCCTGCTGACCGACGTCGCCCTGGATCCCTTCACCAGCCACGGCCAGGACGGCGTCATCGATGAGAGCGGCTACATCCTGAATGACCCGACCGTCGAGATCCTCGCGAAGCAGGCCTTGGTGCAGGCCGAGGCCGGCGTCGACATCGTCGCGCCCAGCGACATGATGGACGGCCGCATCGGCGCCATCCGTCAGGCGCTCGAGGCCGCCGGCCATATTCACACGCGCATCATGGCTTACAGCGCCAAATACGCCAGCAGCTTCTACGGCCCCTTCCGCGACGCCGTGGGTTCGGCTGCCAACCTCGGCAAGGCAGACAAGAAGACCTACCAGATGGACCCCGGCAACAGCAACGAAGCCCTGCGTGAAGTGGCCCTGGACCTGGCCGAAGGGGCCGACATGGTCATGGTCAAGCCAGGCATGCCTTATCTGGACATCGTGCGCCGCGTGAAGGACGAGTTCCGCGTGCCGACCTTCGCCTACCAGGTCAGCGGCGAGTACGCCATGGTCAAGGCCGCCGCCGCCAACGGCTGGCTGGACCATGACGCCGTCATGATGGAGTCGCTGCTGGCCTTCAAGCGCGCCGGCGCCGATGGCGTGCTGAGTTATTTTGCACTCGACGCTGCCCGGCTGCTGAAGAAGGGTTGAGCGCGTGCGGGTCTTCCACATCCAGCAGGACAGCTTCCAGGAGCTGACCGCCCTGCCCGAAGTCCTGCCCGAGCGTGGCTTCCTGTGGCTGGGCTATGGCCGGCGCGAGTTCGAAGTTGGCGAGGCGGCGGCCCAGCAAGCGCTGGCGCGTTGGGGCTGCGGCAATATCGTCGACCTGCATGTGTCCGACCTGATCAACAACCAGCTGCCCTCGCACTTCGACTACACGTCCTGGTACGACATGCTGGTGTTCCGCCGCCTGGCCGCGGCACCGGGCAGCCAGGACCTCTTCGTCGACGACGAGCACGGCACCTTGGCCTCGGCCCAGCGCGCGTTGCGCGCCATCGACACCAGCCCCGTCGGCTTTGCCGTCTTCGACCGCGTGCTGGTCACCGTTCACCCCACCGACTGCCAGGTGCGCGAGTTCTTCGCCCAGAAGCTGGACCGCCTGATCGAAGGGCGCGAGAAGGCGCCGGCCCGCGGCAGCGCGCGCCTGCCGGCCAGCCCGGCCGACCTGATGCTGCGCATGGTCAACCACATGGTGGACAGCTATCTGGAGCTGCGCCGCCTGCTGACCCGCCAGCTCGGCACCCTGCAGCGCGTGCTGCTGGACCAGAGCAGTGAGTTCGACGACTGGCCGCTGCTGCTGGAAAGCCGCGATGCCCTGCACCGGCTGGAAGACACCTGCGAAGACCAGCGCGCCGCCATCCAGGAGTGGATAGACGCGCTGGACGAATGGCCGGCCGATGGCGATCCGCATGCGACCCGCGAGCGCGAGCTGTTGCGGGTGCGCTCACGCGACGTGTTGGAGCATGTGGAGCGGGTGCTGACGCATGTGCGCCGATTGGAGTCGTCGGCTGAATCGGCCGTGCAGATGCACTTCAGCGCCCTGGGTCACCGCACCAACAGCATCATGCGCACGCTGACGGTGCTGACGGCCATCTTCCTGCCACTGAACCTCATCACCGGCATCTTCGGCATGAACTTCGAGTGGATGCCGCTGATCAAGAACGCCAACGGCTTCTGGGATGCGGCCCTGTTGATGGTGGCCGTGGCGCTGGGGCTGTGGTTCCTGTTCCGCCGCAAGCGCTATCTGAGCAGCAGCCGCTAGCCAGCTCAGCGCTTCATGTAGGGATCGGCGAAGCCCAGGCCGGCCAGGATCTCGGTCTCGCGCGCCTCCATGCACTCGGCCTCGTCGTCGGCCTCATGGTCATAGCCCTGGGCGTGCAGGGTGCCGTGCACCAGCAGGTGGGCATAGTGGTCCAGCAGCGGGATGCCCATCTCGGCGGCCTCCTTCTCCACCACCTCGGCGCAGATGACGAGGTCGGCGCCGACGACGGGCTCGTGGGCGTAGTCGAAGGTCAGCACATTGGTCGCGTAGTCCTTGCCGCGGAAGTCGCGGTTCAAGGTGCGCCCTTCCTCGGCGTCGACGATGCGCACGGCGATCTCGCCCGGCAGCTCCAGTGCGGCGCGGATGAAGCGCTGCACCTTGTGACGCGGCAGCAGGGCGCGATGGCGCGGGTCGGCAAACTGGAGCGAAAGGCTCAGCTCAGGCTTGGACATCTCAGTTTTCCATTCCGCATTCGCGGCAGATGCGATGGGTGAATCCAACATCTTGCGGGCCGAGCGCTGGGCCGCTCCCGAGCCGGCCCGCGCTGGCGATCTGCTCGCGGCTCGACGCCGCGAGCATCGCCGTCCCCCTGGGGGACCGGTCAGACGCACCGCGTTCAGCGGTGTGCGGCTGGACGAGGGGCTTCACGCTTCTCTCGCTTCACGCTTGGCGCGCGCTTCGTAGGCCTCGACGATGCGCGCCACCAGCGGGTGGCGCACGACGTCGGTGCTGGTGAAGCGCGTCATCGCAATGCCCTTGACCCTGGCCAGCACATGCTCGGCGTCGATGAGTCCGGACTGGGTGCCGCGCGGCAGGTCGATCTGGCTGGTATCGCCGGTGACGACGCAACGGCTGCCGAAGCCAATGCGAGTCAGGAACATCTTCATCTGCTCGGGCGTGGTGTTCTGGGCCTCGTCGAGGATGACGAAGGCATGGTTCAGCGTGCGGCCGCGCATGAAGGCCAGCGGCGCGACCTCCAGCTGCCCCTTCTCGAAGGCCTTGGTGACCCGGTCGAAGCCGAGCAGGTCGTAGAGGGCGTCGTAGAGCGGGCGCAGATAGGGGTCGACCTTCTGCGTCAGGTCGCCCGGCAGGAAGCCCAGGCGCTCGCCGGCTTCGACCGCCGGGCGGGTCAGGATGATGCGCTGCACCGCGGCACGCTCCAGCGCGTCCACCGCGCAGGCGACTGCCAGGAAGGTCTTGCCGGTACCCGCAGGGCCGAGGCCGAAGGTGATGTCGTGGGACAGGATCTGCTGCAGATACTGGTGCTGGCGCGGCGTTCGGGCCGACAGATCGGCACGGCGGGTGCGCAGCACCAGGGGACCGTCACCGCCGGGTTCCGGCGCGGACCCGGCCGCCGGCGCCTGGGCCTCGACGAGGGCCAGCTGCAGCGTCTCGGCCGACAGCGGTCGGCGGGCGCGCTCGTACAGCCCTTCCAGCAGCCCCTGGACGCGCTCCGCAACGACCTTGGCGCCATTGACGCGGAACTCGCCGTCGCGGCGCGTGATCTTCACGCCGAAGGCCGCCTCGATCTCGCGCAGATGGGCGTCCAGGCTGCCGCAGACACGGGCCAGGCGCGTGTTGTCGACCGGTTCTAGGGAAAAGCGCAGGATCACGATGGGCTGAAACGAAAGTGGTCGCGGATTGTCGCCGCCTGCGGTGCAAAGAAGCGCCCCGCTGGTGCATTCCCGGCCCGTGGCCCGTGGGCGCTCACGCACAATGCCGCCCCATGACGTCACCGATCGCGCCGAGGGCCTCCAGGGCTCGGCGCCTGCCCCTTTTTCTGTTGCTGTCCGCGGCCCTGCTCAGCCCGGTCGCCGCCCAGGCCCAGGCTTTGGCCGGACCGGACTGGACGGCCACCGTGCGCGGCTGGGTGGCCGCCATGCTGGCCCTGATGGCCACCGTCATCGGCCTGGTCTCCAGCCTGCACCACCGCGAGCGGCCGGCCAGCTTCCTGATCGGCATGATGCTGAGCTGGGTGGTGCTGCGCGCCGCCGCGGCCCCCAGCGCCGCTGGCTTGCGGCCGCTGCTGCTGACCCTGCTGGTGCTGTGCGGCGTGCAATACCTGCTGCGCCAGATGAACTGGAAACGCAGCTGGATCGACCATGCCTTGCTGATCCAGTGCCTGGTCGTGCCGGCCAGCCTGTTGCTGACGGGCGGCCAGGTCGGCCTCCTCGGCTCGATCTGGCAGGCGGTGCTGAGCCTGGAGCTGGTGGCCGCCATGGGTTGGGCACTGTGGCTGCGCCGGCAACGGCTGAAGGACGGCGGCGACGAGGCCCAGTCGCGCGAGTTCATGCTGATGGCGGTGCTGCTGCTGCCGACCATGGCCGCCCTGCTCGCCGAACGGCTGCTGGCGGCCACCAGCGAATCGCTGTGGACGACGGCCGCGCCCTGGCTCAACCTCATGCTGCCGATGCTGATGCTGGGCCTGGGCCTGCAGCTGGTGAACAGCGTCGCCCACGCGCGGGTCGAAGCCGAGCGACACATCGCCGCGATCGAGCAGCGCATGAACGAACGCATCGCCGAGGTCGAGCGCAGCCACAGCCAGCTGGCCGAACAGAAGCTCGAACAGGTCACCGAGCGCGAGCGCAAGCGCATTGCCGCGGACCTGCACGACGACCTCGGTGCCAAACTGCTGACCATCGTCCACACCAGCGAGTCCGACCGCATCTCCACGCTGGCCCGCGAGGCGCTGGAAGAGATGCGCCTGTCGGTGCGCGGCCTGACGGGCAAGCCGGTGCACCTCATCGACGCGCTGGGCGACTGGCGGGCGGAAGTCGTGATGCGCCTGGGCCAGGCCAACATCCTGGCCGAATGGAAGTCGCCGGCCGAGGACATCGAGCACACCTTCCAGGCCCGCTCCTATGTGCAGACGACGCGCATCCTGCGCGAGTCGGTGTCCAACATCATCAAGCACAGCGGCGCCACCCATGCGACGATTTCGAGTGCGGTGCAGGATGGCGACTTCATCCTGACCATCCAGGACAACGGCCAGGGCATTCCCACCGAACTCGACGGACGGTTGGACAGAGGCCACGGCATGGCGAGCATGAAATCACGCGCCAAGCAGATGCATGGCCAATGCCTGGTTGAATCCGGCCCCGGCTGGGGTACTGTGATCCGTCTGACCATTCCGCTCTGAACAGCGCCCTGAATCCGAGGTCCCCCATGAACCACATCCTGCTGCTCGAAGACATCCCGGAGATCCGCGCCTGGCTCAAGGCCCTGGTCAAGCAGGTGTTCGCCAACGCCCAGATCACCGAATGCTCGCGCGTCCAGGACGCCCTCGCCCTGGTCAACGGCCAGCGCTTCACGCTGGCGCTGCTCGACCTCGGCCTGCCCGATGGCTCCGGCGTCGAGGTGATTGCCGCGCTGCGCGAGAAGCAACCCGAGGTGCAGTCCGTCATCGTCACCATCCACGACGACGACGAGCACCTCTTCCCTGCCCTGCAGGCCGGCGCCTTCGGCTATCTGCTGAAGGAGCAGTCGCGCGAGCTGCTGGTCGAGCAGCTGCAACGCATGAGCCAAGGCGAACCGCCGCTGTCGCCGTCCATCGCACGCAAGGTCATTGCCTACTTCGCCGCCCAAGTCAAGCCGAGCTCCCAGGCCCTGCTGCACGAAGTCTCGCTGACGGACCGCGAGACCGAGGTGCTGCTGCGCGTGGCCAAGGGCTTCACGCTGCCGGAGATCGGCGTGCAGCTGGGCCTGTCGCGTCACACCATTGCCGACTATGTGAAGCAGATCTACCGCAAGCTCAACGTGAGCTCGCGTGCGGAAGCCGCCTTGGAGGCTCAGCGCCTCGGGTTGTTCGGCAGAAACTAATGGCTTGGGGATGGACCTGTGCGCGCAGCGTGCAGCTCCGTCCTCACTGACTTAGGACGGCCCGGATAATGGGCCGATGATTGGAAGACTCAGCGGCGTCATTGCCGAGAAATCACCCCCGCAGGTCGTCATCGACGTGGCGGGCGTGGGCTACGAGGTGGATGTGCCGATGAGCACCTTCTACAACCTCGGCGGCCTGGGCGAGCGGGCCGTGCTGCTCACCCACCTGACCATCCGCGAGGACGCGCACCAGCTCTTCGGCTTCCTCACACATGAGGAACGCGCCACCTTCCGCCAGCTCATCAAGATCACTGGCATCGGGCCGAAGATGGCGCTTGGCCTGCTCTCCGGCCTGTCTGTTGCGGAGCTTGCCCAGGCGGTGTCCCACCAGGAGATCGGCCGGCTGACCAAGGTACCGGGCATCGGCAAGAAGACAGCCGAGCGCCTGTTGCTGGAGTTGAAAGGCAAGCTCGGCGCCGACCTCGCGCTGCCGGCCGCTGTCGCCAACGACGCCCAGGCCGACATCCTGCAGGCCCTGGTTGCCCTGGGCTACAGCGAGAAGGATGCCGCTGCCGCGCTGAAGGTGCTGCCGCCCGACGTCGGCGTCAGTGACGGCATCAAGCTCGCGCTGAAGAAGCTGACATGAGCGTCCAGACTGACGACTTCGCCCCGGCGCCCCGCATCGTCAGCGCCGCGCCCGAGTCCAGCCGCGAGGAGGCGATGGAGCGCGCGCTGCGGCCCAAGCATCTCGACGAGTATGTCGGCCAGGCCAAGGCCCGTGAGCAGCTGGAAATCTTCATCGGCGCCGCCCGCAAGCGCCGCGAGGCCCTGGACCATGTGCTGCTGTTCGGTCCGCCGGGCCTGGGCAAGACGACGCTGTCCCACATCATCGCGGCCGAACTGGGCGTCAACCTGCGCCAGACTTCGGGCCCGGTGCTGGAGAAGCCCAAGGACCTGGCCGCAATACTCACCAATCTCGAGAAGAACGACGTGCTCTTCATCGACGAGATCCACCGCCTCAGCCCGGTCGTCGAGGAAATCCTCTATCCAGCGCTGGAGGACTACCAGATCGACATCATGATCGGCGAAGGCCCGGCCGCGCGCTCCATCAAGCTCGACCTGCAGCCCTTCACGCTGGTCGGCGCCACGACGCGCGCCGGCATGCTGACCAATCCGCTGCGCGACCGCTTCGGCATCGTCGCGCGGCTGGAGTTCTACACGCCCACCGAGCTGCAGCGCATCGTGACGCGTTCGGCCGGCCTGCTGAGCGCCCCCATCGATGCCGACGGCGCGCTGGAGATCGCCCGCCGCTCGCGCGGCACGCCGCGTATCGCCAACCGCCTGCTGCGCCGCGTGCGCGACTACGCCGAGGTCAAGGCCGACGGACGCATCGTCGCCGGCATCGCCGACAAGGCCCTGGCCATGCTGGACGTCGACCCTCAGGGCTTCGACCTGATGGACCGCAAGCTGCTGGAGGCCGTCGTGCATCGCTTTGACGGCGGGCCGGTCGGCCTGGAAAACGTGGCCGCCGCCATCGGCGAGGAAGCCGGCACCATTGAAGACGTCATCGAGCCCTACCTGATCCAGCAGGGCTTTCTGCAACGCACGCCGCGCGGCCGCGTCGCGACATTGGCGGCCTACCGCCACCTGGGCCTGACACCGCCCGGCAACCGGAATGCGCCCGACCTGTTCGGCGAGTGAGCTGCCGCTCACCGCCAGGCGGCTATCAAAGGCGGCCATAAAAAAAGCGCCCCGAGGGGCGCTTTCTTCGTTCCGGTCCCGAAGGATCAGAAGTTGTGGCGGATACCAGCAGCCAGCGAGCTGAAGTCCTGGCCGGCGACGCCGGTCTGGTAGGTGCCCTTGGTCTGGTTGTCGACCTTGGTCCAGAAACCGTAGACCTTGGTGCGCTTGCTCAGGTTGTAGTTGTAGCCAACCGTCAGCTGCTTGGCGCCGTCGTCGACGAAGATGTTGTCGGCCTTGCCGAAGTTCAGGTGGAACTCGGACTGACCCATCACGTACATGCCGGACACGCGGAAGGTGTTCCAGTTCTTCTTCACGCCGCCGAAGATGTTCTCGGCGCGCTGGATGTAGCCACCGACGACCACGGGGCCGAATTCGTACAGACCGCGCACGGCGAACTGGTTGAAGTCGCCCTTCTTCTCGTAGCCGAAGCCAGCGTGGGCGGGGCCCATGTCGTAGTTGACGGCGATGTCTTCAGCGCGGCTCGTCGCGCCTTCACCGGCAGCAACCGACAGCTCGGCGGACAGGCCACCAGCGGTAGGCGTGAAGTAGGAGACCTTGTTGTTCGTGTAGAACTGGGTGGCGTACAGCGCGTCGGCCGAAGTACCCGTGTCATGGTTGTGCATGGACACGTAGTCAGCGGTGGCGAAGTACGAGCCCGGGAACCACTTGCCCAGACGGATGCCGCCGAAGCTGCCTTCCAGTTGGACCCACGAAGCGCGGTTCCAGAAGGTGGTGCCGCCGGTGGCAGCGCCGGTGTCGCTGTTCAGGCCGTGCTCGAGCGAGAACGAAGCCTTCAGGCCACCGCCGAGGTCTTCGCTGCCCTTGAAGCCCAGGCGCGAGGAGTTGTTTTGCACAACGATCTTGCGGTCCGCCGAGCCAAACTTCTGGCTTTCCACGGAGGTATTGAGGCGGCCCCACAGGGTGACGCTTTGTGCGAAAGCCGGAGCGGCGGCGGTGGCGGCCAGAGCGGCGACGAGTGCAATCTTCTTCATCGTTTGCCTTTACAGAGAGGTTGGACGGGGCCTGAAGCCCTGCCTAGAAGGACAAGTGGCGGCCAGTATAGGAGCGGCTTTTGCCCTCCCCGACCCCAGCGACGCGTGGATGCAACAGTGCCGCCAGGGAGCTTGAAAAGCCCGGCAGAAGGCCTCAGGCCGCGATGTCGTCGGCGCTCAAACCGGCCAGATGACGGTCGTCATTCCAGCCCACCAACGTGAAACCTTCCGGGGTCGCGAGCAGCCGATTGATGGTGGCATTGCCCAGTTGCCAACTGCGCGGCGCGTCCAGCGCCACCTGTGTTGCTGCCCTGTAAAGGCAGTCCAGCACGCCACCGTGGGCGACCAGTGCAATGCTCTGGCCCAGATGGGCCGCAGCGGCACGTCGGGCAGCCGCCAGCACCCTTGCGCTGAAGACCGTCAGGCTCTCGCCGCCGCCGACCGGAAAGTCCGGTTCGCGCTTGCGCCAGCGGGCCGCATCCTCGGGATAACCCCTATCAATCTCTTCCCAGCTCAAGCCCTCGAAACGGCCGAATGCGCGCTCGCGCAGGTCGGCATCGAAGCGGATGACCAGGCCCTGGGCGCCGGCCACGGCCTCGGCGGTCTGGCGGGCGCGACTCAGGTCGCTGGAGTAGAGGGCGGCGAGCGGCTCGTCCGCCAGGGCCTCGGCCAGGCGTTCGGCCTGGGCCAGGCCCAGCGGACTCAAGGGGATGTCGGTATGGCCCTGGATGCGGGTGGCGCGGTTCCAGGCCGTCTCGCCATGGCGGATCAGGATGAGGCGGGTGGCTTCTTCCAGCACTAGACGCCCCAGACGACGTCGGTCTTTTCCTTGACGCTGCGCTGCATCAGCTCATGCAGCGGCCAGGCGCGCTGGCGCAGGGACACGCCCTGGCGGCGCGGCACGGCCTGGCCAGCCGCCTTGGCTTCGTCGACGGTGCGCTGGAATTGCGCCTCGTCGTCCGCGACGCCAGCCTCCAGCGCCTGGATCAAGCCCGGCAGGGCGGCCAGCTCCAGGATGCCTTGGGGGGCGGGCTCGCGCCCCATCAGGCGCAGCACGGCATCGGCCGAGTCGGCCATCATGATGACGTCGGCGCCAGCCTTGGATTTGAAGCGGTAGAGCATGGCGCCATTGTGCGCCGCGAGAGATCAGCCGCTCGCGAGTCCCAACCAGCCCGATACCGGCGAGTCGACGACGTGGCGGCGCGGGCGCACGCGCTGCTCGAACTCCTCCGGCCGCAGCGGCCTGGCAAACAGATAGCCCTGGAATTCATGGCAACCGGCCTGGGCCAGGAAGTCGCGTTGGGCCTCGGTTTCGACACCCTCGGCGATAACCTGCAGGCCCAGGGCACGGCCCATCTGCACGATGGCGTTGGCGATACCCACGTCGCTCGCGTCATTGGGCAGGCCTTGCACGAAGCTGCGGTCGATCTTCAGGCGCTGGATGGGGAAGCGCTTCAGATAGCCCAGCGAGGAATAACCGGTGCCGAAGTCGTCGATGGACAGGGTCACGCCGAGTGCCGCCAGCGCCTGCATGCGCTTGAGGGCCTCCTCGGCGTCGCCCAGCAGTACGCCCTCGGTCAATTCGAGCTCGAGCAGGCTGGCCGGCAGCATGGCTTCACGCAGGACTTCGGCCACGGTCTCGACGAAATGGGACTGCTGGAACTGCAGGGCCGACACGTTGACGGCGACCGGCATGCGCAGGCCGCGGCTCAGCCAATGGGCGGCCTGGCCGACGGCCTCGCGCAGCACCCATTCGCCGATGGCGACGACGAAGCCGCTCTCCTCGGCCAGCGGGATGAATTCGGCCGGCGAGATGTCGCCACGCTGCGGATCGCGCCAGCGGATCAGGGCCTCGGCGCCGATGACGCGGTCGCTGCCCAGTTCGACCTGGGGCTGGTAGTGCAGGCGGAAGCGCCCCTCGGCCAGGGCCTGGCGCATGTCATGGTCCAGGCGCATGCGCGACAGCAGGTCGACCTCCTTGCGCGGCACGTGGAAGCGAAAACCGGCGCGGCCGCTCTCCTTGACCCAGTGCATGGCGCGCTCGGCGCTGGCCATCAGCTCGTCGGGTGAGCCGCCATCGCTGGGGTGCAGGGCGATGCCGCAGCTGGCGGTGACGGTGAAGCTCAGCGTGTCAAAGCTGAAGGGCTGGGCCAGCAGCTGCTGCACATGGCGGGCGGCGGCCTCGGCCTCGAACATCTGGGCACCGTCGATGAGCAGGGCGAACTCGTCGCCACCCAGACGGGCCAGGGTGTCGTTGGCACCGACGGCACCGCGCAGGCGCTCGACGACCTCGCGCAGCACCCGGTCGCCATAGCTGTGGCCCAGGGTGTCGTTGATCTGCTTGAAGCGGTCCAGGTCCAGGTGCAGCAGGGCGAAGGCCGGCGGGGCTTCGCCGGTGTTGGCGGCGCCCATCTGCTGCACGATGCGATCGGCCAGCGCACGGCGGTTGGGCGCACCGGTCAACGCGTCGGAGCGGCCGAGCTCCTCGATGCGTTGGTGGGCGGCCAGCTTTTCGCTGAGGTCGCGGAAGGAGAAGACGCGGCCGATGGGTTCGCCGCGGCTCATCTGCGGCAGCGACACCTGCTCCAGCACCCGGCCGTCGGCCAGGCGCAGCATGTCGCTGGAGCGCATCAGCGGCGCATCCAGCAGGGCCTCGATGCGCAGGCGGTATTGCTCGCCATCGCGCATGACGCGTTGCAGGCTCAGCCACAGGCCGGCGTCGCCGGGTTCGTGCAGCAGGCCGCCCGGCAGGCCCCAGAGCTTGGCGAAGCGGCGGTTGAAGCTGCGCACGCGGCCGCCCAGGTCGACGACGAGGATGCCGTCGGCGGTGGACTCCAGCGTGGCGCGCAGTTCGGCCAGCAGGGTCTCGCGCTCGGCCTCGGCGCGGCGGCGGCGGGTCTGGTCGTGCAGCAGCACCAGCCAGTAGCGGCCGCCTTCGGGCGTGTGGATGGGGCTGATGGAGCGGCTGACCCAGCGCGGCTGACCATCGCTGTGGGTCAGCACGGTGTCGGAGCGGATGCGGGCCAGGGGATCACGAGCCGCGCCCTGCCAGAAGGCTTCATCCTCCAGCGAACCGCACAGGACCGCGGGCGGCTGACCCAGGGCCTTTTCGGGCTTGAGGCCGAGCAGACGCAACGCCGCGCGATTGACGACGCTGACCGTCAGGCTTTCTCCATCCACCAGCCAGGCCGGCTCGGGCAGGCCTTCCAGCAGTACGCCGATCACGGAGGGCGCTTCCGGGACGCGGGGCAAGGCTGGGTTCGCCTCGCGGCCGTCGTTCACGTGGTCAGCTCCCCTGGCCCGGTGCTCGCGGCGTCGAAGAAATAGGCGATGCGGGCACGGGGGCTGAGGTAGTCCAGCGATGCTCTCGGCAGGAACTGGGGCTTGAGGCTGCGGCGGATGCCCAGGTCAGGCATTTCTTCGAGGTTGAGGATCAGCGCCTCTTCCTTGGGCACCTTGGTGTCATGGACCATGACGCGGGGCTTGAGCGGGCGGGCCGAGTTGACGGACACGACCAGGGCATAGCGGTCGTCGGTCAGCTGCACCGTGGAGCCCGGCGGATAGACGCCCATCATGCGGATGAAGGCGTTCAGCATGGTCGCGTCGAAGCGGTTGCGCCCCTGGGCGAACATCAGCGACAGGGCCTCGTGGGGCGTCATCGCCTTGGACGTGATCAGCGGGTTGCACAGGCCGTCGAAACGGTTCACCAGGGCGACGATGCGCGCGCCGGTGCTCATGCGGTCCATGTTGATCTTCTGCGGGAAGCCGCTGCCGTCGGCATGCTCGTGGTGCTGGGCGACGATGAGCAGGGGGCCGGGCGGCAGGCCCATGGTCTGGGCGATGGCCACGCCCTTGACGACGTGTTGCTGGTAGGCCTGGGTCTCGGCAGCCGTGAAGCTCTCGTCGCGGTGGCGCAGGCGGGCGGCGACCTCGAGCTTGCCGACGTCGTGCAGCAGGGAGCCGACGCCGAGATCCATCATCTCGTCACGGCCCAGGCCAAAGGCGCGGCCGAGCAGCAGGGCAATGATGCAGACGTTCAGCGCATGCGCCGTGCTGCGGTCACCGGCGGCCTCGTTGAGCAGCCGCATATTGAGATCACCCTCGACCAGCATCTTGTCGAGCAGGGCGGCGGTCAGCGCTTCGGCCTGGGTGCGGGCGGCATGGGGGTCGGACTGGACCTGGTCCATGACGCCGCGGAAGCCGTCGGCGGCCTCGCCGTACTGTTCCTCGCACAGGCGCAGGGCTTCCCGCTGGGCAGCCAGGGCGCGGCGGTGGGCTTCGCGGGCCAGGTCTTCGGGGCTGGGCTGGGCGGGAACGGCGGTGTCATCGCCGGCAGCCGCGGCGTCCGCGCCGGCAACGGCCGATTCGTCTTCGGACGACTGCAGCGAAAGGTCGCTCTTGGCGGGGCTCCAACGCACCTGGGTCAGGCCGAGACGGCGCAGGATCAGCAACTGATCGCTGGACGCGATCTTGAAGCTCGACAGCGGGAAGGGATGCGACATCCAGCCGAGGTCCAGATGAATGAACATCCCGACCGTCAACTGGCTGACATCGATCAGTGGATCGTTTGTTCTATCCTGCATTCGCTCAAAACCCGTGCGCCGGGCACCCTCGACTCGGCTCGAGCTCCGGCAACCCTGCCGCAGTCCTCGAACCGGCCTCCTGCTATACGTCAAATCGGCCGAATGCGCCTGTTCCTGCCTGGGAAAAATCCCGGGCGAGGCGCAACTCGGAGCTTAGCGCCTGAACGTGACCGATTTCCCGCCCCTTTGTCGGGGCAAACGCGGAGGAATGCATACCCGAGGGCTTGCGCGAAGCCATATGCGCCCTCTCGGTTTTGCGGGCTGAGCGACGGGCCGCTCCCTAGCCGGCCCGCGCTGGCGATGTGCTTGCGGTTCAAAGCCGCAAGCATCGCCATCCCCTCGGGGGACCGACCAAGGTATTTCCTTGGGCGAGGGGCTCACCGTCCAGCGTGATGCAGGGCGATGAAGTCGCGATACCAGTGGGCGCTGTCCTTGAGCAGGCGCTGCTGGCTGTCGTAGTCGACGTGGACCAGACCGAAGCGTTTGTCGTAGCCGGAGTTCCACTCGAAGTTATCGAGCAGGCTCCAATAGAAATAGCCTCGCACGTCGGCACCCAGGCTCATGGCCGTGGACAGGGCCTGCAGATGCGCCGACAGATAGGCAATGCGCTCCTTGTCGGGCACGCGTCCATCGACGACGCGGTCGGCATTGGCCATGCCGTTCTCGGTGATGAACATCGGCGGCGGGTTGTACTCGCGGGCCAGGCGCACCAGGTGCTGGGCGAAGACCTCGGGCACGATCTCCCAGCCCATGTCGGTGAAGCCGCGCTTGCCGGGGCCGGGGACGGTCTTGCCATCGGCGCCGAACAGGCTGCGCGTGTAGAAATTGATGCCGAGGAAGTCCAGCGGCTGGTGGATGCGGTCCAGGTCGCCGGCCTCGATCTTGGGCGCGTCGGCACCGACGTAATCCAGCGCGTCGGCCGGGTAGGCGCCGCGGAAGATGGGGTCCATGTACCAGCGCACATTCAGCCCGTCATCGATGCGAGCGGCGCGGCGGTCGGCCTCGTTGGGCGTGGCCGGGAAGGACGGCGTGTGGTTGAGCACGATGCCGAGCTTGGTCTTGGTGACGGCCCGCATTGCCGCGATGGCCTCGCCGTGGGAGAGCATCAGGTGGTGGGCCACCTGCAGGCTCTCGGCGCGGCTGGTATGGCCGGGAGCGAACTGGGCAGTCTCATAACCCAGCGTTGCCGTGCACCAGGGCTCGTTGTGGGTCGCGATGCTGGCCAGCCGGTCGCCGAAGCGCCTTGCGATCTCGGCGCCGTAGTCGGCAAAGCGGCCGACGACGTCGCGCGACAGCCAGCCGCCGATGCTCTCGTCCAGGGCCTGCGGCAGGTCCCAGTGATAGAGCGTGCCATGGGGCTGGATGCCCGCTTCAAGCAGGGCGTCGATGAGGCTGTCGTAGAAAGCGAAGCCGGCCTCGTTCCAAGCGCCCTGCCCCCGTGGTTGCACGCGCGGCCAGGCGAAGCTGAAGCGGTAGCAGTCCAGGCCCAGGCCCTTCATCAGTGCGACGTCGTCGCGGAAGCGGTGGTAGTGGTCGCAGGCGACATCGATGTTGGAGCCATCCTTGATGCGACCGGGCTGGCGGCAGAAGTGGTCCCAGATGGACGCGCCCTTGCCGTCCTCGAAGGCCGCGCCCTCGATCTGCGCGGCGCTGGTGGCCACACCCCACAGGAAGCCGGGTGGAAATGAAGGCGCAAGGGCGGCGGGATCGATACGGTCGAGGTGGGGGAGGCTCATGGGGGCAGAGAAGCAGGTCGACGCGGACGGCGACGGCGGACGAAGACGGTTCAGGGCTGCGGACGGCGGGCGCCCGCGAAGCGATGGCGGCGTTGGGTGGCGTCTCCGGTGTTGTTTGAATAGGCCCGCCGCGGGCCAGGGTCGTTGGACGACGGGCTGAGCACCGTGTCTGCTTCTTATCTTGCCCGAGGCATGACAACGCTGTCAATACGCATTGATAGCGATAACGCTGACGCTTCAGGAAGTGTGGAAAAGCGCGCCGCTCAGCGGGCGCGCGTGGAGTCGCGCACGACGAGTTCGTGCGGCAGCACCTTGTGCAGATCGGCCTCGTCCGGCGCTTCGCCGCGCTGGCCGGTGACCAGCATTTCCACCGCCGTGCGGGCCATCTCCGCAACCGGTTGGCGCACGGTGGTCAGGGGCGGCCAGACCAGGGCGGCTGTCGGGGAATCGTCGAAGCCGGCCACCGACAGCTCGTTCGGCACCGCCAGGCCCAGGCGCTGGGCCGCGGCGAGCACGCCCAGGGCCATGTCGTCGTTGCTGGCAAAGACGGCTGTCGGGCGCTGGCGGCGACTCAACAGCTGGTGGGCGGCATCACGGCCGCTCTCGAAGGTGAAGGCGCCGGGCTGGATCAGCTCGGGGTCGGGCTCCAGGCCATGCGCGCGCAGCGCATTGACGAAGCCCTGATAGCGCAGGCCGCTGGCCGACTGGTCGGGCGGTCCCTTGATGAAGGCGATGCGCTGATGGCCCAGGCTGAGCAGCAGATTGGTGATCTCCTCGGCCGCATGCGCATCGTCCATGCGCACGGACGGCACGCCGCGCAGGTCGCGCTCGGGCGACATCAGCACGCAGGGCGTGCCGCTCTCGCGCAGGGCGGCGAGCACCTCGGGGTTGTCGCACAGCGGCGGCGTCAGGATCATGCCGTCGGGCCGCAGCGCCAGCACCATGCGGTCGATCTGCTGGCGCAGGTCGGGCGCATCGTTGTGAAGTGACTCGACAACGAGGTGATAACCCAGCTCGCGGCATCGCAGCGTGGCACCTTGCTGCACGCTGCCGACGAAGATCGCGCTGGGGTCATAATAGAGCAGGCCGATCAGGAAGGATCGTCCGCCTGCGAGGCTGCGTGCCGACTGCTTGGGCCGGTAGCGCAGCGCCTCCACCACCTTCAGCACCTGATCCCGGGTGCTTTCATGCACGCCGGGCTCATGGTTGAGCACACGCGAGACGGTCTTGATCGACACGCCCGCTTCGCGGGCGACGTCGACGATGGTGGGGCTACCGCCGCGTGAGCTCACGGTTGCGAAGAATTACTTCTTCTTGGCCTTGGCGGCCGGCTTGGCTGCAGGCTTGGCTGCGGCCTTCTTGGCAGCGGCCTTGGGGTCCACGGCAGCCTTGAAGCCAGCGCCGGCGGTGAACTTGGGCAGCTTGGCGGCGGCGATCTTGATCTTCGCGCCGGTGCTGGGGTTCACGCCGTTGCGGGCGGCACGTGCGTGCTGCTTGAAGGAGCCGAAGCCCGGGATCGACACGGCACCACCCTTTTTGACGGTGGTGACGATGGCGTCCAGCAGGGTCTCGAGGACGCGGCCGGCTTCGGCCTTGCTCAGCTCGTGCTTGGCGGCCAGGTGTTCGATCAGATCGGTCTTGTTCATGCGGGGGGTCTCGTCCAAAAACGCGCCCGAACGGCTCGGGCGGGCGCGATTGTGGCTTATTGCGCGGGGCATACAGTCTCGGCAGAGTCCCGTATCCATCGACATGTCCTCGCCTGTGCACTTTGCCTCCTTGCTTGACGCCCTGCCCCAACAGGTCTGGAAGGCGGATGCACAAGGACGATTGCTGTGGATGAACGCGCGGCTGGCAGAGGCCTTGAACCGCCCGGCCCTGCCGGTCCTGCTGACGCAGTGGCTGCACGAGGACGACCGCGCCGCCTTCAACGCCCGCTGGGCCGAAGCCCAGCGCAGTGGCCGCTTCGACATGGAATACCGGCTCGGCCAGCAGTGGGTGCTGGCCCAGGCCCAGCGCCTGCCGGACTCGCCGCTGTGGCTGGGCACACATACCGACATCGCCGCCCGCCGCGCGGCGGAGGCGCGGCTGCGCGAGTCCGACGAGATCTGGAAGCTGGCGCTCGAGTGCAGCGGCGACGGCGTCTGGGACTGGCATGTGCAGGCCGGCGTCGAGTACTTCTCCGAGCGCTATCTGCGCCTCTATGGTTTTGAGCCGGGCGATGTCGACGCGACGCCCGAGGCCTTCGACGCCCGCACCCATCCCGACGACCTGACGCAGATGGACAAGGACCGCGACGACCATTTCTCCGGCCGCACCGCGCTGTACCGCAACGAGCACCGCGTGCTTTCCAAGGACGGCACCTGGAAATGGATATTGAGCCGCGGCATGGTCATCGCGCGCGACGCCGCGGGCCAGCCGCTGCGCATGGTGGGCACGCACACCGACATCACCGAGCGCAAACGCCAGGAAGCCATGGTCTGGCAGCAGGCCCGCGTCGACACGCTGACCGGTCTGCCCAACCGCCGCTCGCTGCGCGAACGCATCGAGCGCGCTCTGGCCCTGCGCGCGATGCGCGGCGAGGAGCTGGCCGTCATGTTCGTCGACCTCGACCATTTCAAGGAGGTCAACGACTCGCTGGGGCATGACGTCGGCGACGCGCTGCTGGTGCAGGTGGCCGGCCGGCTGCAGGGCTGCATGCCCTCGGGTGGTGTCGTGGCGCGCATGGGTGGCGACGAGTTCACGGTGCTGCTGGCGGCCCAGGACGCGGCGGCGGCAGCCGAACGGGTCGGGCACGAGCTGCTGGAAGCGCTGTCGGCGACCTTCGACGTCGGCGGCGAACGCGTCTATGTCTCGGCCAGCATTGGCGTCAGCCTGGCGCCGCGCGACGGCGTCGAGATCGAAGCCCTGTTCAAGCATGCCGATCAGGCCCTGTACGAAGCCAAGGGCGCGGGCCGCAACCGCATGAGCCTGTTCACACCGGCCCTGCATGAAACGGCACAAAGACGGGCCAGGCTGGCCGGCGAGTTGCGCGAAGCCCTGGCGCTGGGGCAGTTCAGCCTGGTCTACCAGCCCATCCTGTCGCTGCGCGACCCCGCCGCCGCGCCGCGCAAGGCTGAAGCCCTGTTGCGCTGGAAGCACCCGACGCTGGGCGACGTCAGCCCGGCGCAATTCATCCCGCTGGCCGAGACCAGCGGCCTCATCGTCGACATCGGCGACTGGGTGTTCCGCGAGGCGGCGGCCCAGGCCCTGGCATGGCGGGAGGCGGGGCATGAGGGCTTCCAGATCAGCATCAACAAGTCGCCGGTGCAGTTCCTCAGCGAACGCAGCCATCGCGTGCAGCCGGACTGGGTCACGCATCTGAGCGAGCTGGGGCTGAGCGGCGACGCGCTGGCGGTGGAGATCACTGAAGGTCTGCTGCTGGAAAGAGATGAGGCTGTGGCCGACAGGCTGCGCGCCTTGCGCGAGGCCGGTATGGCAATCTCGCTGGACGACTTCGGGACCGGCTATTCCTCACTGAGCTATCTGCAGCACCACGAGATCGACACGTTGAAGATCGACCGCAGCTTTGTCGCCGGGCTGGAAAGCGGCGGCAAGTCGCTGTCGCTGTGCCGGGCCATCGTGACGATGGCGCATGAGCTGGGGATGGAGGTGGTGGCGGAGGGGGTGGAGACGGAGGCGCAGGCTCACGTGCTCCGCGACATGGGCTGCGATTGGGGGCAGGGGTGGTGGTTTGGGAAGGGAATTCCTGCGCGGGAGTTTGAAGAGCGCTGGTTTTCTGCCGCCACTCGCTGAAGCGCCCATTTAGGGCGCCTCAGCGGGGACTCGGTCACGTCCCGCGACCCCGGTTCGCAGCGCAGCTGCGAACCCTTCGAGTCCTCACGCGATGTCCACTGGACATCGCTTCCTGGTCCCCAAACGGCAAAGGCCAGCACTTTCGTGCTGGCCTTTTTCGTTTGGTGCCCAGGAGAGGACTCGAACCTCCACGGAGTTACCCGCTAGTACCTGAAACTAGTGCGTCTACCAATTCCGCCACCTGGGCTTTCAGGGAGGCCGGACTATAGCCCAGTTTTCAGCCCTCCCCGACGAAGTCGACTCAGATGTCGAACTTCACTCCCTGAGCAAGAGGCAACTCGCTCGAATAGTTCACGGTGTTGGTGGTGCGGCGCATGTACGCCTTCCACGCGTCCGAGCCGCTCTCGCGGCCACCGCCGGTTTCCTTCTCGCCACCGAAGGCGCCGCCGATCTCCGCACCGGACGTGCCGATGTTGACGTTGGCAATGCCGCAGTCACTGCCCGAAGCACTCATGAAGCGCTCGGCCTCGCGGATGTCGGTCGTGAAGATGGCGCTCGACAGGCCTTGCGGCACGCCGTTCTGCAGCTCGATGGCCTCTTCCAGCGTCTTGTACTTCAGCGTGTACAGGATGGGCGCAAAGGTCTCGTGGCACACGACCTCGGTCTGGGCGGGCATGCGCACCAGGGCCGGCACGGCGTAATAAGCCTCGGGGAAGCGATCCAGCAGGGCACGTTCGCCACCGCTGACCTGGCCACCCTGCTCGCGCGCGGCGTTCAGCGCGAACTGCATCGCGTCGAAAGCCTGGGCGTCGATCAGCGGACCGATCAGCGTGCCCTGCTCCACCGGCGAACCGATGGGCAGCTGGGCGCGGGCACGGTCCAGGCGCTCGACCAGGGCGTCATGGATGCTCTCGTGGGCGATGACGCGGCGCGTCGTCGTGCAGCGCTGGCCGGCCGTGCCGTAGGCGCCGAACAGGATGCCGCGCACGGCCAGTTCCAGGTCGGCGCTGGGCGTGACGATGATGGCGTTGTTGCCACCCAGCTCCAGCAGCGAGCGGCCGAAACGGGCCGCCACGCGCGGACCGACGGCGCGGCCCATGCGGGTCGACCCGGTGGCGGAAACGAGGGCGACGCGGACGTCGTCGACCATGGCCTCGCCGACATCGGCACGGCCGATGATCAGCTCGGACAGGCCGTCGGGCGCGGCGTTGCCGGCGGCGCGGTAGGCCTTCAGCGCGCGCTCGAACAGGGCCTGCGTGGCCAGGGCCGTCAGCGGCGTCTTTTCGGACGGCTTCCACACGCAGGTGTCGCCGGCGACCAGGGCCAGGGCCGAGTTCCAGGCCCAGACGGCCACGGGGAAGTTGAAGGCCGAGATGATGCCGACGACCCCCAGGGGCAGCCACTGCTCCATCATGCGATGGCCCGGGCGCTCGCTGGCGATGGTCAGGCCATGCAGCTGGCGCGACAGACCGACGGCGAACTCGCAGATGTCGATCATTTCCTGGACTTCGCCCAGGCCTTCGCTGGTGACCTTGCCGGCTTCGATGGAAACCAGCTGGGCCAGCTGAGCCTTGTGGGCGCGCAGCTCTTCGCCGAACAGGCGGACCAGTTCGCCACGCTTGGGCGCCGGCACGACACGCCAGGCCTTGAAGGCTTCATGCGCGCGGCCGATGGCGGCCTGCATGTCGCCACGGCTGGCCGTCGGGATCTGGGCCAGCTCACCGCCGTCGATGGGCGAGCGCACGGTCAGGTCGCCGTTGCCGGGCAGGTGGACGCCCAGGGCGTCGAGGAGGGAAAGGGTCTGTTGCTTCATGGCGAACATTGTCCCGCGATCAGGAAATGGACTCGACTTGACGGCTTTGTTGATAGGCGGAGCCGAAGCGGTTGGCAAGGAAGTCGGGCAGCTTGACTTCTTCCTGGCGGATGAAGCCCTTCTGCGGCAGCTTGCCTTCGCGGAACAGGTCGACGGCGGCGCAGATGCCGGCGGCGGTCGTGATCTGGATGGCCGACAGCGGCTGGGCGCCGTCACGCGTGGCGAAGATCTTGCGGGCGAAGACTTCCTGCAGCAGCACGCCGTTCTTCTGGCCGGACACGGTCACGAAGACCAGGACGACGTCCTGCATGGTGGCGGGCATGCTCTTGCGCATGATGTCCTTCAGCAGGTTCTGGTCGCCCTTCAGGCCCAGGTCGCCCAGCAGGAACTGCATCAGGTCGCGGTGGCCGGGATAGCGCACGGTCTTGTAGTCGAGGTTGCGCACCTTTCCCGCCCAGGTCTCGCACAGGGTGCCCAGGCCGCCGGAGGTGTTGAAGGCCTCGTACTCGGTGCCGTCCAGGCTGAAATGCTCCAGGCCTTCCAGCGGCAGGGCCGAGATGGTCTCGCCCTCGTGGACGGCTTCGCAGGGGTGGCAGTACTCGTTGATGAGGCCGTCGACCGACCAGGTCAGGTTGTACTTCAGCGCATTGGTCGGGAAGGCCGGCAGGGCGCCGACGCGCATCTGCACGTCGCGCACCGAGTCGAAGCCGCTGGCCAGGTGGTGGGCCACGATGCCGATGAAACCCGGGGCCAGGCCGCACTGGGGCATGAAGGCAGTCTTGGCGCCCTGGGCCATCTTCATGATGGCCTTGGTGGCGGCCACGTCTTCGGTCAGGTCGAAGTAGTGGCAGCCGCATTCCAGCGCCAGTTCGGCGGCGGTGATGGCCAGGTGATAGGGCAGCGCATTGACGACGGCGTCCTTGCCGCGCAGCTGGGCGGCCAGGGCCGCGCGGTTGTCGCTGTCGACCTCGGCGGTGGCGATACCCTCGGCGGCCAGCACCTTCAGATAGCCCGGGTTCTTGTCCAGCACGGTCACTTGATAGTCGCCGGTGGCGTGCAGCAGGCGGGCGATGGTCTGGCCGATGTGTCCGGCGCCAAGCAGGGCGATCTTCATGAGGGTGCTCCGTCGAAGGTGGTTGTCGTTGGGCGGCACTCTAGGCAGGGGCGATGACGAAAGAAAGCACCACTCCGACGAAAGCAATTGCTGTTTCGACGATTCGTCGCGATGATTCGTCGTTATGGATGATTCAAGGGTAAACCCGCCCGCCTCAGCCGACGACCTGGACCGTCGCCTGATCCTGCTGCTGCAGGCCAATGCGCGGGAGAGCACAGCGACGCTGGCGCGCAAGCTGGGCGTGGCGCGCACCACCGTCGTCGCGCGGCTGGCGCGGCTGGAGGCCAGCGGACGCATCGTGGGCTACACGGCGCGGCTGGGCGGCGACGAAGCGGGGCGCAGCGTGCAGGCCTTTGTCGGCATCACGGTCAGCCCCAAGGCCGGACGCGAAGTCGTCAAGCGCCTATCAGAACTGCCGGAGCTGCGCCAGCTCGCCTCCGTCAGTGGTGAGTTCGACTACATGGCGCTCTTGCGCGCCGACACTACGGCCCGGCTCGACGCCCTGCTCGACGAGATCGGCGAGATCGACGGCGTGCTGCGCACCAACAGCTCGGTGGTGCTGGCGCTGCGAGTGGACAGACAGACCTGAACCGGAGACCTTCGATGACCTGGCTTGCTCTCGGCCTCGCCCTCTTCCTCGGCATCCACCTGACCCGTGCGCTGGCGCCGCGATGGCGCGAGGCGCAGATGGCCCGCCTCGGCGACAAGGGCTGGAAGGGTCTCTACACAGGCGTTTCCATCGTCGGCTTCGGCCTGATCCTGTGGGGCTTCTCTCAGGCGCGGTTGCAACCCGTCGTGCTGTGGCCGCACATCAACGGCATGAACCACGCTGCGGCCGCGCTGATGCTGATCGCCATGATCCTGATGGCGGCGGCCTATGTGCCGCGCAATCACTTCAAGGCCAAGCTGCAGCACCCGATGACGTTGTCGGTCAAGGTCTGGGCCTTCGCCCATCTGATCGCCAACAACACGCTGGCCGACGTGATGCTGTTCGGCAGCTTCCTGGTCTGGTCCATCCTCGTCTTCCGCGCCGCGCGCCGTCGCCCCGCCCCGGCCGCTGCACCGGGCACCGTCGCGGGCACGCTGGCCACCGTCGTGGCCGGATTTGCGCTGTGGGCCTTCTTCGCCTTCTGGGCGCATGCGGCCTGGCTGGGCATCGCGCCTCTTGGCCGATGAGCTGCCGGTGATCCGACCCGTCACGGCGGCCGATGAGGCCGCCTTCGTCAGGGCCGCAAAAGGCAGCCGCAAACTGCACCGGCCCTGGGTGCAGCCGCCCTGCGATGCCGACGCGTTCGCGCGCTATCTAGCCCGCTTCGACGCCTCGGCCCACCACGGCTTCATCGTCGAGGCAGACGGCGAGCTGGCCGGCGCCATCCACCTGACCAACATCATCATGGGCGCTTTTCGCAGCGGCTATCTGGGCTATTACGCCTTCGCCGGCTTCGAGGGGCGCGGGTGGATGGCGAAGGGATTGGACGCCGTGGTGAAGCACGCGTTCCGGAACCTCGGCCTGCACCGCGTCGAAGCCAACATCCAGCCGGGCAACGCGGCTTCCATCGCGCTGGTGAAGCGCTGCGGCTTCCAACTGGAAGGCTATTCGCCCAAGTATCTGAAGATCGGTGGCCGCTGGTGCGACCACGAGCGCTGGGCACGCATCAAGAGTTAGCCCGGCAGCTGTCCATCAACCTTGTCAACCCCAGCAACGCATCCAGCATCGGCGTCGCCACCCCCAACTGCTGCGCCAGCTCCCGCGGCGCTTCGAGCAGGGCATCTACCTCGAGGGCGCGACCGGCCTCGATGTCCTGCAGCATCGAAGTCTTGAAGGCCCCGAGTGAGCGCGTGATGGCGTGGCGGTCCTGGGGCGTCTGCGAGATGGGGCAGCCCATGCGTTCGCCGACCTCGGCGGCCTCCCCCATGATGGCCGTCGTGAACTCGCGCACCAGGTCATCGGCCAGGATGCGATCAGTCGTTGCGCGAGTCAGGGCCGAGACCGGGTTGGTCGTCATATTGCCCCACAGCTTGTACCAGGCGTCGCGCTGGATGCTCTCCACCGCCTTGGCCTCGAAGCCGGCATTGCCGAGCAGCGTCGCCAACGCGTCGACGGCCGCGCTCGCCCCGCCCTTGGCCTCGCCGATCAGCAGGCCCTTGCCCATCACATGGCGGATATGGCCCGGCGCCTCGGCAAAGCAGCTGGCGTGGACAACGCAGCCGATGACGCGCTCCGGCGGGATCAGCATCGCGATATAGCCCTCGGGGTCCACGCACTTCAAGCTCAGGCCCTGCACGGCCAGGCCAGCCGTGAACCACCAGGGCAGGCCGTTCAACGCCGTCAGCACCCGCGTGTCGGGTCCGCACAGCTGGGAGACCTGAGCCGCGACGGCGGCGATGGCAGGGCCCTTGACGGCCAGGATGACGAGGTCCTGGGGACCGAGCTCGGCCGCGTCGTCGCTGACGCGCAGCGGCGCCGTCCAGCAGTCTTCGCCGATATCCAGGCGCAAGCCTCGTGCGCGCACGGCGGCCAGCGTCTCACCGCGGGCCAGCGCGCTGACCTCCAGGCCCTCGACGCGCTGCAGATGCGCGGCCATCCAGCCGCCGATGGCCCCCAGGCCGACGATGCAGACCTTAAACATGGGGACCAGTCTCGCACGTGGGCTTGTGGACCAGATGACCCGCGGCCATGATCGCCCTCCTCTCAAGGAAACCGCCATGGCCACCAAGACCAAGAAGGCTGCCGCCAACACCGTCCCCACACCCAAGCTCGACGCCCGCCCCGACCGCCTGGACCTGCGCGACCTGGTCTACCGCTCGCCGCTGCGATCCCTGCCGCCGCGCTGGCCGCAGGACGCCGACCTGAAGCGCCTGCTGCCCGCCTATGTCAAGGCCGGCCGCATCCTCAACCAGGGCAACGAGGGGGCCTGCACCGGCTTCGGCCTGGCCTGCGTGACCAACTACCTCTACTGGCTGCGCCATCTCGACACGCCACGCTCGCGCATGCCCGAGATGGTCAGCCCGCGCATGTTCTACGAGCTGGCCCGGCTGTACGACGAATGGCCCGGCCAGGACTACGAAGGCTCGTCCTGCCGCGGCGCGCTGAAGGGCTGGCACAAGCACGGCGTCTGTGCCTTCGACCTCTGGCCCTACCCCATCGATAAGAAGGGCAACGGCGTCTTCGAGCGCCCCGGCGCGGGCTGGGACGAGGACGCCACGACGCGCCCCCTGGGCGTCTATTACCGCGTCGACAAGAAGAGCATCGTCGACATGCAGGCGGCCATCTACGAGATCGGCGCCATCTATGTGTCGGCCGACGTGCACGATGGCTGGACGCTGGACGCCACCGCGGCACCCACCCGCCACGACCAGTTGCCGCGCATCCAGCGCGTGGCCGAGAAGTCGGGCGCCCATGCCTTTGCGCTGGTCGGCTTCAACGAGCGCGGCTTCGTCGTGCAGAACAGCTGGGGCACGGACTGGGGCGCCAGCGGCTTCGCCATCCTGAGCTACGAGGACTGGATCACCAACGGCACCGACGCCTGGGCCGTGGCCCTGGGCGTGCCCCAGGACCTGTCGGACATCAAGCCCAGTCAACCGCCGGCCGGCAAGACCGGCAAGGGCGGCGCCAAGGCGGGGCCTGCGGCCGCGGGCGGTTTTCGCGCCATGGCCGGCCGCGGCCTGACCGACGTGGCCGGCACGCTGCGCGTCGACGACAACCCGCGCGACGACCCCTGGCCCATCAACCATGTCTTCGAGCACAAGCCCTACCAGCCGCTGCGCACCGACGAGGCCTACACCCACACCCTGGTGTCCGGCAACGACGGCCAGCTGATGTCCACCGACTTCACCCGCAACCGAGAAGACCGCGAGGGCCTGGCGCGCGAGATCGTCGTCGAGCGCCCCAGCGCCTGGTTCAAGGCCAGCAAGGACAAGACCGTCAAGCTCGCCATCTACGCGCATGGCGGACTGAACAACGAGCTCGACTCCATCCAGCGCATTCGCGTGATGGCGCCCTACTTCCTCGCCAATGGCATCTACCCGCTGTTCTTCACGTGGAAGACCGGCCCCGGCGAGACGCTGAAGGACATGCTGGAAGACCTCAAACACCGCATCGTCGACACCAGCGACCTCAGCGCAGGCTGGCTGGACCGACTGCGCGAGGCCGCCGCCGAGGCCAAGGACCGCGCCATCGAGGCCGTCGGCCGCCAGTTCGCGCGCGGCATCTGGAGCGAGATGCGCGAGAACGCCGCGGGCGGCGCCACGGCCGACCATGCGCTGGACCTCGCCGCCCGCATGCTGGTCGAGCTGCGCGACGCGCTGGCCAAGAGCGGCAAGGCGCTGGAGTTGCACCTCGTCGGCCATTCGGCCGGATCCATCCTCATCGGCCACCTGCTGGGCCGCCTCGGCGGTGCCAACCCCGTGCAGGCCGCGAGCTGCGAGCTCTACGCCGCGGCCTGCTCCAGCGCCTTTGCCGTGCAGCACTATGGCGCTGCGGCCCAGGCCGGCGTACTGTCGCTCGACAAGCTGCGCCTGCATGTGCTGACTGACAGCAACGAGCGCGCCGACGGCCTGCCCAGCGCCGAGCGCGACATCTACGGCAAGTCCCTGCTCTACCTCGTGTCGCGTGCCCTGGACGATGTCCGCAAGCAGCCCCTGCTCGGCATGGAGAGAGCCTTGTGCGCGGCCGACCCGGCCTGGAGCGACGACCAGTGGACCGGCGCGCCCAATGCCGACGTCGCCGCCTGGCTCCAGCTCTGGCCCGCGGGCGAGCTGCTGAACCTCGTCACGACGCCCAAGGTCCGCACCACCAAGAGCGGCGACCAGATCGCCGCCCGCCATGGCAGCTTCGACAACAACATCGATGTGCTGACCGGCACGCTGGAGCGCATCCGCGGCGATGTCCTGGTCGCCCCGATGGAGTGGCTGGACTACTGACGCGCTGAAGAGAAAAAGCCCCGCGCGGCCGTCGGCTGCGCGGGGCTTTCCTGATGACGCTGAGCGATCAGCGCGCGAACTGCTGGCGCGTCGCGTTCAGGCCGTCCGACAGGATCAGCTCGAACTGGCCACCCGCCGGCAGCCCGGCGGCAGACACCGCGGCCTGGCCGCCGCGCAGATCCTGCCCCAGCACCAGGCGCTGGCCGTCGGCGCCGGTCCACACGACGCTGGCGAAGTGCTGGCGAGTCGCGTTCCAGGTCACGAGAACCTGGCCGTTCTGCACACGCACGCTGGCCGGCTCGGTGGCGGATTGCACCGTGCGGCGGCCGTCGGCGTTGCTGGCGGCCTCCAGCTGCTTCAGCGCCTTGCCGGCCTTCAGCACGGTCAGGCCCTGCAGCGCGCCGTCGTTCGGGATGACGAGGCTGAAGTGCTTCACCTTGGCGGCGTGGTCCAGCTCCTGCGGCGAGAACGGGAACTCGACAGTGCGGCCATCGGCACCCTTCACGCGCAGCGTGTGGCTGCCGGTGGCCGGCACGGACACGCGGCCCACGAAGGACTTCACCGGGTTCAGCTCCACGCGGCCGTCGTCAAACACCTCGCCGCTGACCAGCAGCACCTCGCGCGGCTCGGCGTCGGCCGTGCTGGTGACCTTGGCCGCCATGACCGACTTGTCGGCTGGCGTCAGGAAGACCTGCATCTTGCGGTAGTTGTAGTCCGAGAACACGAAGCCGCCGCAGTAGCTCATGATGTCGTGGCGGTCGGTCGGGCGCGGGTCGTAGAAGCTGTTGGTGTCGGCCAGGTAGGACCACACATAGCGGCCCGGCTTGCCCAGGTTGGCGTCGGGGTAGGGGTAGTTGGGGTCGGGAGAGCCGGCGCCACCACAAGCCGCGTGCGGCAGCGAGTAGTTGTGGCCCAGCTCGTGCGCCGTCACGTCGCGCACCGAGTCGGGCGCCGACGGCATGTCGAAGCCCACGGCCGCCTTGCCCGGCACATAGCCCAGGCCGGCCAGGCCCCAGGTGCGCTTGGGGATGTAGCCGAAGTAGTAGTCGCGATCGGCCGCTCCTTCCACCGTGCGCAGGTCGGCCAGCTCGCCCAGGATCTTGCCGAAGGCATCGCTCCAGCCATCGTCGGTGCTGGGCACGCTGGTCACGCGGCCGGACGTGTAGACCGGGTGCGAGCCCAGCGTGACCTTGTTGACCGGGAACAGCGCCTGGATATGCGGCGTCTGGTCTTTCGGCAACTGGCCCGTGGTGTCGGCGATGCGCACGGCGATGGGCACGAAGCGCATGCTGAGGCCGCCACCGACGCGCGGCGTCACCGTGGTGGCGGTGCCGTTGCCCAGGCGCGCGCTCAGGCGCAGGCCGGGCTTCACCAGCTCAGCAGGGATGGCGGCGGTGTAGCTGTCGGCAAAGCTGGGCACCGCCGGCACGCTGCCGGGGATGGGCGACGGCGGCGTGGTCAGCAGCAGGTCGCGCGACGTACCGTCAACGGTGTTTTCCACCCGCACCGTGCCGGTCGGCTTGGCCGCGGCACTGTTGGTGGTGACCGCGTTGACCTTCAGCACGGCCGGCTTGCCGCTGACCAACACGAGCGCGCTGTCACTGCTGTCGAACAGCATGGACTGGGCCAGTTGCACGCCTGCGATGCTTGCCGACGGGGGCGGCGGCGGCGGGGGAGGAGGAGGCGGCGGCGGTGGGGGCGGCGGGGGAGGAGGCGGCGGTGGCGCCGGGTGGTCGATCTGCACCGACGACGCGGCGTCGTTGAAGCCGCGGCTGACCAGGTTCGGCGCGTCGGCCGTCAGCGCTAGCACCGTACCGCCGTAGTTGGCGTGCTGGTACAGGCGCACCTTCACGCCGGCCGGCACCTTGACGGACGAGATGCGGTCGTTCCAGGCATTGCCGATCCAGGCGCTGCTGGCGGGCAGGCACAGGCTCGCGCCCTGGTAGTTGATGTGCTCGTAGAAGCACACCTGGGCGGCCGCGTGTGCCTGCCCGGCCCAGCCGGCGGCGAGCAGCGCCCCCGCCAGCACGGAGCGGCGCGGGTTGAAGCGTTGTGGTTCAGACAATGGATCCCTCCTGCGCTTCAGCGAGCGCGTGTGTCGAAGATGAAGAAACGTTGCCATCGTCTGCACGCCCTGTTTCGAAGCGGTAAGCACCCAGGCGCAGCCGTAAGCAGGTGTGGCGATGTAATGCGAGGTAACCGCCGCCAGGCCGCACCAGATCGCGGCGTTGCCCCGATCCCTAGAATTTGCCTGCTTACAAATGAGGCGACCCAGGCGGCAACGGATCGCGGAAGGCGCGCCGGTTGGAGATGTCCGGATCCAGCGGGCGCCGGGCCAGATCCGCGGCGACCATGGGCCCTCACTTCAGGAGATGGCCATGGCCTCCATTCACCGCGACGTCCTCATCGACGCCCCCGCCGCCGCCCTCTGGGCCGCGCTGAGCGATGTCGGCGCCCTGCACACCCGCCTCGTCCCGGGCTTTGTCACCCATTGCGAGATGGACGGCGACGAGGCCCGCCAGATCCGCTTCGCCAATGGCGTCGAAACCCGCGAGCTCATCGTCAGCGTCGACGCCCAGGCGCGCCGCCTCGTCTGGTCGGCCGCCGGTGGCCGGCTGACCCATCACAACGCGTCGGCCCAGGTCTTGCCTGAGGGCGATTCGCGCTGCCGCGTCGTCTGGATCGCCGACCTGCTGCCCCACGCGATGGCGCCCGCCATCGCCACCATGATCGAAGCCGGCCTGCGGGCCATGAAGGCCCACGCCGAGGCCGCGCCGGCCCGCATCTGAGGGGTCCCTATTCGGGTTTTCCGACCGCGCCCGCCTGATCGCTGAGCGATTGATAGCCGTAACATCTTGATTCATTCGAAACAGATTGCGGCAGATGGCCCCGGGCCACCACCGCCGCCGACCCAGAACGACGGCCAGGGGGGCCTGAATGGAGCGGGGACTGCCGTACACCGGCATCGCTGAGGAGGAGGAGGCCGAAGTCCACTTCGGTGCCGTCGCACGCGGCATGCGCAGCGGCGTCGCTTCCGGCATCTTCGCCGTGCCGCTGTTCATCGCCGGCCTGAACCTGCGCGGCCCGTTGGATTGGAGCCTGGTCCTGTCCTGGGTCGGCGTCATGGTGGGGGTGCTGCTCGCCTACTACCCCATCGCGCCGCTGCGTCTGCGCTGGCAGGCCGCCGGGCGAATGGACCTGTGGTGGCGGCTGCTGCTGAGCTACAACTTCGTCGTCGGCTTGGCCTGGGGCTCCTGCGGCCTGCTGTTCTTCGACGCCGACCCGGTGCGCCTGCTGGTGCTGCTGGTGCTGCAGATGGGCATGATGCTCAGCGTCGCCCCAAGCATGGCGCCGCTGACGCTGGCGACCTATGCCAACCTGCTGCCCTGCGCGCTACCCCTGGTGGTGCGCGGCCTGCTCGACCCCGCGCCCATCGGCAAGGTCATGGGCCTGGCCGTGCTGCTGATGCTGGCCTTCATGATGGCCTACGCCCATGTGTTCGCGCGCACTCAACTCGAATCGGTGCGCATGCGCTTCGAGAACCGGCGCCTCAACGAGGCCCTGACCGAGCAGCGCGTGCGCGAGCGCACCGCCGTGCTGGAGGCGGCGAGCGCCCACAAGTCGGCCTTCCTGGCGACGGTCAGCCACGAGATCCGCACGCCGATGAACGCCATCATCGGCATGACCCATCTGGCCCTGAACACGGCGCGCGAGGGCCATCGCCTCGACTATCTGCGCAAGATCAAGCAGTCCTCCCAGCACCTGCTGCGCATCATCAACGACATCCTCGACTTCTCGAAGATCGAGGCCGACAAGCTGGAACTGGAAAACATCGACTTCGATCTGGCTTCGGTGCTGGACGACTTCGCCACCGTCGTCTCCGAGAAGGCGACCACCAAGGGCCTGGAGCTGATCTTCGACGTCGCCCGCGGCGTGCCCAACCACCTGGTGGGCGACCCGGTGCGCCTGGGCCAGATCCTCATCAACTACGGCAGCAATGCCGTCAAGTTCACGGCCCAGGGCGAGGTCGTCGTGCGGGTGCGCAAGATCGACAGCGCAGACGACGGCGTCAAGCTGCGCTTCGAGGTCAGCGACACCGGCATCGGCCTGAACGAATCCCAGATCGCCCTGCTGTTCCAGAGCTTCCAGCAGGCCGACTCCTCCACCAGCCGCCAGTTCGGCGGCACCGGGCTGGGCCTGGCCATCGCCAAGCGCCTGGCGGGCCTGATGGACGGCGAGGTCGGCGTGCACAGCGCCGTCGGTGTGGGGTCGACGTTCTGGTTCACCGCGCGCCTGGGCCTGGGCCGTGAAGTCGCGCCCACCACCCACCCCCGCGACCTGCGCGGCCGGCGCGTGCTCGTCGTGGACGACAACGAAAGCGCCCGCACCGTCCTCGTCGGTGCGCTGGAGGGCTTCAGCATCCGCGCCGAGTCGCGCGGTGACGGCGCCGGCGCCGTCGAGGCGGTGGCCCTGGCCGACGCGGCCGGCGACCCCTTCGATGCGCTGCTGATCGACTGGCATATGCCGGGCATGGACGGCATCGAGACCAGCCGCCGCCTGCATGGGCTGCCACTGCTGTCGTCACCGCGCCAGCTGCTGATCACGGCCTTCGACCGCGACGAAGCGCTGCGCCTGGCCGCACCCGGACAGTTCGACGATGTGCTCGTCAAGCCCATCAACCCGTCGACGCTGCTGGACCGGTTGATGCACGTGCTGGTCGATGGCCTGCCGGCAGCCGAACCTGACGACGCCAGCGACAGCCCCTCGGCGGCCTTGCTGGCGCTGCGCAAGCTGCGCGGCACACGCGTGCTGGTCGTCGACGACAACGCCATCAACCGCCAGATCGTCGGCGAGCTGCTGCGCGACGCCGGCCTGATCGTCGACGAGAGCGTCGATGGCGAACAGGCCCTGCAGGCCCTGCGCGACCAGCCCTACGACGTCGTGCTGATGGACATGCACATGCCCGTGATGGACGGCCCCGCCGCGGCACGCGCCATCCGTGCCCGGCCCGAACTGGCCGAGCTGCCCGTCATCGCGATGACGGCCAATGTCATGCAGGCCGACCGCAAGCTCTGCCTGGACGCGGGCATGAACGCCTTCCTCAACAAGCCCATCGAGCCCGACCGCCTCTACGAACTCGTGACGACCTGGGTGCGGCCAGCCCACGTCGTCGCGCCGCGCCTGCAGGCCGCTGCAGCCGGCACTGAAGACGCCGCGGCCCTGCAGGCTGCCCTCGAAGCGCTGCGCCAGGCCCCGGGCCTGGACGTGGCCACCGGCCTGCGCCGCAGCGGCTACAAGCCCGCCCTCTATGTCTCGGTGCTGCAGCAGTTCCTGGCCAGCCAGGGCAGCTTTGCCGAGCAGCTCGAGGCGTCGCTGAAGGAGGGCCGCGCGACAGATGCGCTGCGCCTGGCACACACGCTAAAGGGCACGGCCGGCAACCTCGGCGCGGTGGCGCTGCAGGCCGCCGCCGAGCGGCTCGAGCAGGGCCTGCAGCAGGGCTCGGCCGAGCAGACGCCGGCCCTCGTGCTGGAGACCACCGCCTGCCTGGACGCCCTGCTCGCCAATCTGCGCCGCAGCCTGCCCACCGCCGCGGCAGGGCCGGCTGCCGCCTGCGACGTGGCCGAGTGGCGCGAAGTGGGCCTGGCACTCCGGCAGCAATTGAGCGAAGGCTTCCCCGAAGTCCGCGGCGCCACGGCCCGGCACGCGGCCCTGCTGCAGGCGGCGATGGGCGCCGACTACAAGCCCTTCACCGAAGCCGTGCGGGTGTTCGACTACGACGGCGCCCTGGAGGTGCTCGAGCGATGCCTGCAGCAACACGACATCCAAGCCTGAAGCGGAAAGCCCCATGAGCGACACCCCCCACCTGGCCCCGCCGGTCGTCCTGGTCGTCGACGACACGCCGGAGAACCTGGACCTGATGGTCGGCCTGCTGAGCGACAGCTACCGGGTCATCGTCGCCAACTCGGGCGAGCGCGCCCTGCGGCTGGCCAAGGGCGAGCACCGGCCCGACCTCATCCTGCTGGACATCACCATGCCCGGCATGGACGGCTATGAGGTCTGCCGCGGCCTGAAGGCTGAGGCACGCACACGCGACATCCCCATCATCTTCCTGACGGCCAAGGCCGAGATCGCCGACGAGACCTTCGGCCTGGCACTGGGCGCCGTCGACTACATCACCAAGCCCATCAGCCCGCCCATCGTGATGGCGCGCATCCGCACCCATCTGATGCTGAAGTCCGCCGCCGACTTCCTGCGCGACCGCAGCGACTACCTGGCGACCGAGGTGGCGCGGCGCACGCGCGAGATCGAGGCCCTGCAGGACGTCACCGTGCTGGCCATGGCGTCGCTCGGCGAGACGCGCGACAACGAGACCGGCAACCACCTGCGCCGCACCCAGCACTATGTGCGCTGCCTGGCCGAACAGCTGCAGGAGCACCCGCGCTTCGCGGCGCTGCTGACGCCGCAGAACATCGAGCTGCTCTACAAGTCGGCGCCCATGCACGACATCGGCAAGGTCGGCATCCCGGACCGCATCCTGCTCAAGCCCGGCAAGCTGGACGCCGACGAGTTCGAGATCATGAAGACGCACACGACGCTGGGCCATGAGGCCATCCATCGCGCCGAGGTCTCGCTGGGCCGGGACATGCCCTTCCTGCGCTTCTCCAAGGAGATCGCGCTGTCGCACCAGGAGAAATGGGACGGCTCCGGCTATCCCCAGGGCCTGGCCGGCGACGCCATCCCGCTGTCGGCGCGGCTGATGGCGCTGGCCGATGTCTACGACGCCCTCATCAGCAAGCGCGTCTACAAGCCGGCCTTCAGCCACTCGCAGGCGCGCGACATCCTGCTGGGCGGGCGGGCCAGCCATTTCGACCCCGACGTCGTCGACGCCTTCGTCGCCTGCGAGGTCGAATTCAAGGGCATTGCCGAGCGCTATGCCGACCCGGAGTGATGCAAAAGAAAATGGCCGCGGCCCCACTCTGCCCCACATCATGAAATACCTGCACACCATGGTCCGCGTCGAGAACGTCGATGCGTCAATGCGCTTCTACTGCGACGCCCTCGGCCTGCGCGAGGTCAAGCGCTTCGACAGCGAGGCCGGCCGCTTCACCCTGATCTACCTGGCTGCGCCCGGCGACGACGACGCCCAGGTCGAGCTGACCTACAACTGGCCCGATGCCGATGGCAAGGCCGAGGCCTACACCGGCGGCCGCAACTTCGGCCACCTGGCCTATGCGGTCGACGACATCTATGCCGCCTGCCAGCAGCTGGCCGACCATGGCGTGACCATCAACCGCCCGCCGCGCGATGGCCGCATGGCCTTCGTGCGCTCGCCCGACGGCATCTCCGTCGAGCTGCTGCAGCACGGCCCTTCGCTGGCACCGGCCGAGCCCTGGGCCTCCATGCCCAACACCGGCAGCTGGTAGCCCCCACGGGCGCCATGCAGGCCGAAGCGGGCGACACCGAAGCGCTGGCCGGCCACCGGCTTGGCGCCTGGGTGCTGTGGCGCCGCATCGGCAGCGGCGGCCTGGGCGAAGTCTGGGAGGCCGAACGCGACGACGGCCTCTACCAGGCCAGTGCCGCCATCAAGCTGCTGCACGGCAACAGCGCCACGCCCGCCGTCGCGCGCCGCTTCATGCGCGAGCGCGCGGCCCTGGGCCTGCTGACCCACACCGGCATCGCCGCCCTGCTCGACGCCGGCATCCAGCACCCGCATGCCTATCTCGTCCTCGAGCTGGTCGACGGCCTGCCGCTGGCCGCGCATGCACGCGCCCATTGCCCGACCGTGGCGGACCGCGTGGCCCTGCTGCTGCGCGTGGCCGAGGCGGTGGAATACGCCCATGCCCGCCTCGTCGTGCACCGCGACCTCAAGCCCGCCAATGTGCGGGTCACGCCGGCGGGCGTGCCCAAGCTGCTGGACTTCGGCCAGGCGGCCTCGCCGGGCCAGGACTTCGGTGACGCGCGGGGTGGCCTGACGCCGGCCTATGCCGCGCCCGAGCTCATCGAGGACGATGCCACCGGCACCGCCGTCGACGTCTTCGCCCTCGGCGTCATGCTCGTCGAGCTACTGACCGGCCGCCTGCCTTTTGGCGCCAGCGACGACAGCCGGGCGACCATGGAACATGCCGTGCTGCACCTCCCGCCGCGCCGCTTCTCCGCCCTGCTGGCGGCGCCTGAAGATGAAGCCGGGCCCGGCCGCCCGCGCGACGCCCAACGCGCCCGCGGCGACCTGGAGGCCATCGCCAACAAGGCCCTGAGCAAGGCGCCGGCCGAGCGCTATATCGGCGTGCACGCCTTCATCGAGGACCTGCGGCGCTGGCAGCAGCAGCGCCCCGTGCTGGCCCGGCGCGGCCGCGGCTGGCGCCACCGCAGCCTGTTGCTGCTGCGCCGCCACACGCTGATGGCCGGCCTCGGCGTCGGCCTGCTGGCCAGCCTGACGGCCGGCATTGCCGCCAGCACCTGGCAATGGCGGGAAGCCGAAGCGGCGCGGCGACGCAGCGACAGCGTCACGCAGTTCGTCACCCAGCTGCTCGCCCAGGGCAACCGGCCGCACGAAGACCACATCCCGTCGGTGCTGGAGCTGCTGGACGACAGCCGCGACCAGCTCGACCGCTTCGCCGTCGACCCGGCCACGCGCCAGCAGTTGCTGGAGGTGCTGTCGCGCACCTATATGGCCCTGAACCGCTTCGACCATGCCCTGCCGCTCGGCGAGCAATGGCTGGCCCTGGCCCGCCATCGGCATGGCGAGAACGAGGCCGCCGTGCTGCAGGCACGCCTCAGCCTGGGCCAGGTGCACCAGATCATGGGCAACCACGACGAGGCCATCGCGCTGCTGGAGCCCATCGCCGCACCGCTGGCCCGCCGCTTCGGCCCCGACAGCGAGGAAGTGCGCCAGCAGCAGTTCGTGCTGGCGGCCGACTACATGCATGTGCGCCGCCTCGACGACGCCGAGCGCGCGCTGGAACGCGTGCGCGTGCTGACCGAGCGGCTGCACCCCGGCGACGACTACGAGCGCGCCGACTATCTGCAGAACCTCAGCGTGCTGCGCCAGCGCCAGGGCCGCCTGGCCGAATCGCTGGACATCGTGCGCCAGACCCGGCCGATGTGGGCCAGCACCGACCCGCGCCTGACCCTGCCGCTGCTGGTGCTGCGCCACAGCGAGATCGCCGGCATGACGCAGAACGCGCAGTTCGATGGCATCGACGCGCTCGCCGCCGCGCTGCTCGCCGACGTGCGCCGCAAGCTCGGCCCCGGCAACGATCTCAGCCTGCAGGTCCTCAGCGGCTGGGCCGATGCCCAGCAGCTGCAGGGCCGGCATGCCGACGAGGTGCGCACCCGCCAGGCCCTGCTGGACGGCGCCCGCGCCGACGGCCTGACGCCGGACTCGCTGCTGGACTACCGCTCCGACCTGCTGCTCGCCCAGGCCCGACTCGGCCAGCCCGACCTGGCCGCCATGCGCGCCCTGGTGGCGCAAGCCGGCGCCCTCGATGGTGGCGGTCTGCGCGCCCGCTGCCTGCTGGCGGTGGCCAATGCCGCCCTGGCCGCGGGCCAGAACGAACTGGCCGCCGAAGCCATACAGCGCGTTCGCGCCAAACCCCTGCCCGCGTCGCTGGCCCAGCCCGGCAGCCGTCTCGCCAAGGCCGAGGGCCGGCTGGCGCGGGTGCAGGGCGACCTGGGCCGCAGCGCCGAACTGCTGGCCCAGGTGCGCGGCGTCGGCCTCGTCTACAGCTGGGGTTCACGCCTGGACCTGGCCCTGACTGCCGTGCTGCAGGCTTCGCCCGAGGCGCCGGCCTTGCTGGCCCAGGCCCATCGGGCCCGGCCGCCCGGTCTGCCCGAAGGCCAGCCGCTGGACTTGGTCAACCGCTGGCTGGACGCCCGCCAGGCCGCGGGCCGCGACGACGACCCCGCCGTACGCGCCGCCTGGGCACCGCTGGCCGCCGCACGCGGGCCCGGCGCCGCGGCGCCGACGCTGGGCAATCTGGGCGGACTGCTGCCCTAGCCCAGGGCCAGGGTGTCGGCCCAGATGTTCTCGGCCCAACCCAGCGCGATCGCCCCCTCGGCCGCGCTCGCGGCGGCCGACACGCCGCCGGCTCCCGGCACCGCCTTCATGGTCTTCTCGGCCGCGTCGTACTGGTGGACGGAAGCCACATGCATGGCCTCGGTCGGTGTGACGAAGCTGTAGCAGGTGTTCATCACCACCGGCGCCGGGTTCACGGCCTCGCCCTTCAGCAGTTGCAGCACGGCCGCCGCCGCCAGCTTGGCCTGCTGGTTGGCCAGGTGGCCGGACTTGGGCATGCCCGAGGGCGACAGGATGGCGTCGCCCACGACATGCACGCCCGGCGCTGCCTGGGCCTGCAGGCTCAGCCAGTCGACACCCACCCAGCGGCGATTCACATTGGCGAAGTCGCGCGCCAGGTCGCCGGCCCGCTGCGGCGGAATCAGGTTGAGCACATCGGCCTTGACGTCCTCGAACTCGAAGCGCGCCGTGCCGTCGGCCAGCACCTCCCTCAGCTCGGCATTCGGCCGGTACTCCAGCACGCCGGCGTGATGTTGGGCAAAGGCGCGCTCGAACAGCGCCTTCTTGCTCTGCACCTCCGGGTTGGCGTCCAGCACCAGCAGCTTGGCGCGCGGCTTGGCGCGCCGCAGATACGAGGCGATCAGGCAGGCCCGCTCATACGGCCCGGGCGGGCAGCGGTAGGGTGCCTTGGGAATGCTCATCAGCACGACGCCGCCCTCGGGCAGGGCCTCGAGCTGGCGGCGCAACGCCAGCGTCTGGGCGCCGGCCTTCCAGGCGTGCACGGCGCGGCCGCTGTCCAAAGCGGCAGCCAGGCCGGGGATGCCATCGAGCATGAAGTCGATGCCAGGCGCGAGCACGAGGCGGTCCCAGACCAGCGCACTGCCATCGGCCAGGCGCAGCTTCTTGCCGGCCACGTCGATGTCGACCACCTCGCCGCGCACCCGCCGGATGCCCTGGGCCTCCAGGCCCGCATAGCCACGGCTGATGCTGAGAGGCTCACGCGCGCCGGCGATGACGAGGTTGGACATCGGGCAGGAGATGAAGCCCTCGTTGCGTTCGACCAGGGTCACCTCGACCGCCGCACCGCCCCAGAGCTTCAGATAGCGGGCCGCCGTCGCGCCACCGAAGCCGCCGCCCACGACGACGACGCGGCCGAGAACCGGTGCGGAAGTTGTCGCGCAGCCGGCCAAGGCCAGGCCGCTCGCCGCGATCAGTTGGCGCCGCGCGATCACGGCTTGGCCTGCGCGGCGAAGTAGGTGGCCACGAGGCGCAGCTGCTCCTCGGTATAGCCTTTGGCGATCTGCGGCATCACCGTGCCGGGCTGGCGGCCGCTGCGGAAGTCGGCCAGCAGCTCCAGCATCGTCTCGGCCTTCATGCCGGCCAGCGGCGGCATGGCCTGGCCGCGCGGGCGGCCGTTGGTGCCATGGCAGTTCGCACAGGTGGCCGCGAGGCTGCGGCCGATCTGCATATCCTGCGCTCGCACGGGTGCGCAAAAAAACACAGCCACAGAGACACAGAGGCACAGAGACAGAGCGGCAATTCCTCTGTGTCTCCGTGCCTCTGTGGCTGTGTTCATATGTGCTTCAGAGTTTGTGGCTGCGGTCGCCGCGTTCAAATCCCAGTGCGTCAAAAGGCGCACTCAGCGGCGCAAAGCCGATCACCTTGAACAGCTCGCCCATCTCATGCTCGGCCAGCAGGCGGTGGGCCATCGCGCGCTCGCCCAGGCTCGTGCCGGCCAGCAGATCGGCGATACCGCAGTTGAGCAGGAAATTGGCCTGGCTGGTGTAGCCCAGCACGACGAGGCCGGCGTCCTGGCCGGCCAGGGCCGTGCCGGTGAAGTTGACGTGGGCCGTGATGTCCTTGTCGCCCACGGCCACCAGCGGATCGGCATCGGCCAGATGGCCCTGGTGGCACATCAGCGTGCCGCCGCGGCGTTGCGGGTGGTAGTACTCGGCCTCGGGGAAGCCGTAGTCGATGAAGAAGGCCGCACCGCGCTTCAGTGTGCGGGCCAGCGTCGCGACGAAGGCCTCACCCTGGGGGTGGATCTCGGTGACGGTGCCGGGCACGAAGCCCCCATGCTCCGAACTCAGCAGCGGCGGCCGCAGCATGCTGTCGCGGTCCGCGAAGGCAAAGCTCTCGCCCACCGTGACCACGCCACGCTCGCGCCAGACCTGGCCGTCGAAGGCGATGAGCTGCACCGGCATGGCGTCCAGCACCTCGTTGCCGATGACGATGGCGTCCAGCTCATCGGGCAGGGCGTCCAGCCAGTCGACGCGGTCGCCACAATGTGCAAGGCGTTCGCGCTGGCGCTCGCGCAGCTCGGCCGACAGGTCGACGATGCGGTAGCGCGCCAGGCCGGCATCCAGCGCATCCAGCTCGGCGATCAGCTGCGCCGCCAGCGCGCCCGAACCGGCGCCGAACTCGACGACGTCGCGGCAGCCGGTCACCATCATGGCCTGGGCCAGCTGGCGGGCCAGGGCGCGGCCGAACAGCGGCGACATCTCGGGTGCGGTGACGAAGTCCGAGCCTTCGCTGGGCATCTGGCCGAACTTGCGCCGGCCACCAGCGTAATAGCCCAGGCCGGGCTCATAGAGGGCCATGGCCATGAAGCGGTCGAAGGGCAACCAGCCACCCGCCGCCGCGATCTCGGCATGGATGCGCGTGACGAGGCTCATCGGGCTTTGACCCAGGCTTCGAATTCGGGCACCGGCATGGGCGCGCCGACCAGCTCGCCCTGGAACTGCTGGCAGCCCCAGCCGGCCAGCAGCTGCCATTGCGCGGCGCTGCGCACGCCTTCGGCCGTCACCGTCAAGCCCAGGCCGACGGCCATCTGCACGATGGCGCGCGTGATGGCCTGGGCGCCGACATCGTCGGGCAGGCGGGCAACGAAGCCCTGGTCGATCTTGAGCTTGTCCAGCGGCAGCTCGGTCAGGTGGGCCAGCGAGGTGTAGCCGGTGCCGAAGTCGTCGACCGAGACGGTCAGGCCGAGGGCGCGCAACTGGGCCAGCGTGTCCGGCGCATGCTCGATGTCGTCGATCAGCATGCGTTCGGTCAGCTCCAGCTCCAGCCACTGGCCTTCGGCGCCGGATTCCTGCAGCACCTGCTTGACGGTGTCGGCAAAGCCATCGAGATGGAACTGCATGCGCGACAGGTTGACGGCGATGCGCATGCCCCCGTGGCCCTGGGTCAGCCCGTTCTCGCGCCAGCGCCGCGCCGTGGCGGCGGCCTCGCGCAGCACCCATTCGCCGAGGTTGAGCATCAGGCGGTGGCGCTCGGCGACAAAGATGAAGGCATCCGGCGCCAGCAGGCCGCGCTTCGGATGACGCCAGCGCAGCAGCGCCTCGGCCCCCGACAGCTGGCCCGTCGCGGCCTCGACCTGGGGCTGGAAGAACAGCTCGAACTCGTTGCGCGTCAGGCCCTGGGCCAGTTCGTCCTCGAGCACCAGGTCGGCATAGGCCGTCTCGGCCAGGGCCGCATTGAAGAACTGGAAGTTCGCACGGCCACGGGCCTTGGCCAGGTACATGGCGGTGTCGGCGTGCTGGATGAGCTCGTCGGCCTGCTGGCCGTCGTCGGGATAGACCGCGACGCCGATGGAGGGCGTGACCGACAGCGCGCGGCCGTCAGCCTTGACGGGCACCTCGACGACCGACAGCAGGGCCTCCAGCACGACGACGATGTCCTCGCGGCTCTCGAGGTCACTCAACAGCACGACGAACTCGTCGCCACCGAAGCGGCCGACCAGGTCGCTGCCACGCAGCGCGCCGACGATGCGTTCGGACACCGTCGTCAGCACCTGGTCGCCCTCGAGATGGCCCAGCGAGTCGTTGACGCGCTTGAAGTTGTCCAGGTCGATGAAGAGCAGGGCCAGCATCTCGCCCTTGCGCTCGGCGCGGCGCATCATCAAGGCCATGCGGTCCATGAAGGCGGCGCGGTTCAGCAGGCCGGTCAGCACATCATGGTGGGCCAGGTGCTGGATGCGGGCCTCATTGGCGAGGCGGTCGCTGATGTCGCGCACGACGGCCATGCGCAGCTTCTCGCCGTCACGCTCCATGGTGCGCATGATGAGCTCGACGGGGATGCGCGAACCGTTGCGGTGGATGATGACGGTCTCATAGCGCAGCTCCTCGCTGCGCAGCATGACCTCGCGCACCTTGGCCAGCTCATCGGGGTCGACATAGGTCAGCACATGCTGGCCGATCAATGCCTCCGCCGGCCAGCCCGTCATCGCGCACAGCGGCTGGTTCACGTCGGTCATGATGCCGTCGCGGTGGAAGAGGATGCCCTCCACGGTGGCCTGCATGAATTTGGCCAGGCGCGCCTCGGACTCGCGCAGCCGGTGCTCGGCCACGCGGTGGCGGGTGATGTCGTAGACCAGCACCCAGCTGCCCAGCAGCGTACCCTGGCTGTCGAACTGCGGGATCAGGTGGATCTCGAGGTAGGAGATCTGGCCGTCGGGCTGGGGCAGTTCGCGCTCGTAGATGACGGGCTTGAGGTCGCGCACCAGCTGGTCGACCGACACGCGCACCTGGGCATAGGCCTCGGGGCCGACGATCTCGCTGAAGTGCATGCCGACGATGGAGTCCTGCGTCAGCTTGAAGGCCTCGGCATAGCCTCGGTTGGCAAACAGGCAGCGGTGGTCGTCGGCGGCATACAGCGCGATCCAGGCCGGCACATGGTCGGCCAGCATGCGAAAGCGGGCCGCATCAAGGGCCTGGCGCTCGAGGTCCAGCTCCCTCGGAGAACTCATGACTTCTCCATCGTGCGCATGGCCAGGCGCAGGTCGTCCCAGGCGCCGGCCTTGTCCGCCGGCGTGCGCAGCAGATAGGCGGGGTGGTAGGTGACCACCACGGGCAGGCCGCGCCAGCGGTGCACGCGGCCACGCAGCTTGCCCAGCGGCTCGGGCGAGCCCGTCAGCCGACGTGCGGCCTGCAGGCCCATGGCCAGCACCAGGCGTGGCCTCAGCAGCTCGGCCTGGCGGGCCAGCACGGCCTCACCCGCATCGAGTTCGCGCGGCTGAGGGGCCCGGCCGCGCGGCGCCCGGCCGGGCACGACCGAAGCGATAAAGGCATTGGCGTCCTCGCCCTCCAAACTCATGCCGGCAGCCTTCAGCATGCGGTCCAGCAGACGGCCGGCGTTGCCGCTGAGCAGCAGGGCGGCCGTCTCGTCGGCCTCCTCCGGCGGGTCCGTGACAACCAGCCAGTCGGCTCGCTGCTCGGCGCCACGGCCGCAAAGATGGACGCGGTGCTCGCAGCCGCCGCAGGCCTGGCCGGCCAGCACCGCCTCGCGCAGGGCCCGCAAGTCCAGGCCGGCCAGGCTGGACGGCTGGGCGGTCGGCGCGGGAGCCGTCGGTGTCGTGGGCGGGGCCACGCGCATGACGACCGGCGGCGGCGCTGCGACGGCAATGGGCTCGGGTTCCAGCTCAGCCTCGATGACGGCTTCAGCGGCATGGCTGATGGCCGGCAACCGATAGCCCATCTCGGCGAGCATGGCCCGCTGGCGCTCATCCCAGGTCATGCCTGCCTCTCGTCCGGCGAGTACGCCGGCCGATCTCCCGAGGAGATCGCGCATCGGCTAGGGACGGCCCGTCGCTCGCTGCGCGTCATGCCGGCACCGACAAGCTCATCAGGATGGCGTCCTCGCGGGGCCCTTCCTGCACGGGGTAGTAGGCGCGGCGCTTGCCAACCTCGGCAAAGCCGTAGCGGCGGTAGACCTCGCGGGCGCGCTCGTTGCTGACGCGCACCTCCAGCCACAGCTGGGTCAGGCCGCGGCGGCCGCATTCGGCCACCAGGCGGTCCAGCATGGCCACGGCCAGGCCCTGGCCCTGCCAGGCCGGCACGACAGTGATGTTGAGCAGGTGCATCTCATCGACGCCCGGCATCGCGACCCAGTAACCCAGCAGTTCGGCGCGCGGCCCGCGCAGCACCTCGGCCGGGTAGCCGGCCGCCAGCGAGTCGACGAAATTGCCATGCGTCCACGGCACCGGATAGGCCTGGCGTTCGACCGCGATGATCTCGGTCAGGTCGGGCACCCGCATGGCGGCGGCCTCGAAATGAGGCGTCCTGGGCTGGACGATGGCGTTCACGTCTTGTGTTCCCGCTCGGCCGTGGTCAGCGCGACCTTGTCGCGCACATAGACGGGCAGGGCCTCGGCCGCATCGCGCGTCTCGCCGCGCTGCCAGGCCGCCAGGGCCAGCGCGCCCAGGGCTGCAGCGCGCGAGCGGGCCTGGGGCCAGGTCTGCGGCAGCATGCCCAGGGCTTGGGAATATTCACCCAGCGCCGTGCCGGCAACGGCCACCGGCGCGCCCCAGTGCGCAGCCAGCGCCTCGGGCTTGTACAAGGCCGGCGCCTCGACGACCTGCCAGCCAGCGTCGGCCCAGCGATAGCGGGCCGCATAGATCTCGCCGATGCGCGCATCCATGGCCACCCAGATGTCGTCGCCGGCACCCTGGGCGCGGGCGTCCTCGGCCACCAGCATCAGGCTGTCAACGGCCAGCACCGGCTTGTCCAGGCCCAAGGCCAGGCCCTGGGCGACGGCGCAGGCGGTGCGCAGGCCGGTGAAGGCGCCCGGCCCCTGCCCGAAGGCGATGGCGTCCAGGTCGGCCATCGCCACGCCGGCGCCGGCCAGCAGGGCCTTGACCTCGGGCAGCATGCGCGCCGAGGCCTGAGCCCCGCCCTGGGCCTCGAAAACCCGGGTCTGCCCCTGCGCCACGAGGGCCAGGGCCATCGTGTCGGTGGAGCTGTCGAGAGCCAGGAGAGAGGGCATCAACCCAGTGTAACTTTCGGGTCATGCGCAATCAGGCCTTGGGATGGGTGTTGGCGGGATGCATCCTGGGGGTGCAGGCGGCGGAGCCACTGCCGCTTTCGGTCCAGGTCGCGCTGCGCCAGGCCCAGTTGCCGCCCACTGCCCTGGGTGTCGTCGTCCAGGCCCTGGACGAGACCAAGCCCCGGCTGGCCTGGCAGGCCGACCTGCCGCTGAACCCAGCCTCGCTGACCAAGCTGGTCACCAGCATGGCGGCCCTCGACACCCTGGGCCCGACCTGGCAATGGCAGACGCCGGTCTGGCTGACCGACGACGGCGGCCTGGCCATCCAGGGCAGCGGCGACCCGCGGCTGGGCGTCGAGCGGCTCTGGATGGGGCTCAAGCGACTGGGCATCACGGAACTGCGCGGCCCGCTGCGCCTGGACCGCAGCGCCTTCACCCCCGGCAGCGCCGAGCCCGGCGACTTTGACAACGAGCCCTGGCGCGTCGGCAATGCCCTGCCCGAGGCCTTGCTGCTGAACACCAAGGCGGTGGCCTACACCGTCCGCGTCGAAGGCCTGCAGGCGCGCATCACGGCCGATCCGCCGTTGGACCGGCCAGCGGTCGTGCCCACCACGCCCGGCGCCTGCGGCGACTGGCGCGGCGCCTTGAAGCTGCAATGGGCTGCCGGCCAGCGCCCCCGCTTTACAGGCAGCTACCCGGCGGCCTGCGGCGAGCAGACCTGGGCCCTGGCCGACCCCGACCCGGCCACCTACCCGGCCCGCTTGCTCGCGCTGATGCTGCGCGAAGCCGGCATTGCCTGGCGCAGCGAGGCGACCGTCGACGCACCCGCGCCCACGACTACGCCGACGCTGCTTTGGCCCGGCCCGACGCTGGGCGAAGCCCTGCGCGACATGAACAAGGCCAGCAGCAACCTGATGGCCCAGCAGGTGCTGCTCAGCAGCGCCCGCGCGGCCGGCGTGCCGACGCCCTCGCCCGACACCGCCGCCGTCTGGCTGCAAGCCTGGCTGGATGCCCATGTCGGCACCGAGCCTGCGGCCCACGTCGTCAACGGCTCGGGCCTGGCGCGGGAGACCCGCATCAGCCCCGCCCAGCTGGCCACGCTGCTGCATTGGGGCTGGGTCCAGCCCTGGATGCCGGAGCTGCTGGCCTCGCTGCCGGTGGCGGGCCTGGACGGCACGCTGTCACGCCAGCCCGGTCGCTTTGGCGCGGCGGTGGGGAGGGCGCATCTGAAGACGGGCTCCCTGAGGGACGTCGTGGCTCTGGCCGGCATCGTCGATGCACCCTCGGGCAAGCGCTGGGTGCTGGTGGCCATCGTCAACCATGCCCAGGCCCAGGCCGGACGTGGGGTGCTGGATGCGCTGCTGAGATGGGTGGCGCAGGATGCGCCGGAGGCCAAGACGGGCCGGTGAGTGAAGTCAGGGCTCACGGGCCGGCGTGAAGCAGGTGCGCGGGCCGCACGCTCTCTCGCTGGACCAAAAGACCATGCTCCACATGAGCGGATTCAGGGGGCGGTCCCGATTGAAGAACAGCGCGCCGTCAGAGAGTTGCCAACCTGACAACCGCACGCCCTGGACGGGCTGCTGCTGGGCAGCAAGCGGCTTGCCGTAGGTCGCTTCGAGCTTGCGCCAATGCCGACCGTGCGCCCACCAAGGCACTTGAACCCCCAGATGATTGAGTTTGCCGGCCTTCAGATGGAAGGCAACGTTCATCGCGGGCATGCCATCGTGTGAGCCGATGTCGGCATAGCAGCTGCGATCGTCCAGGGATTCGCCAGGACGGTTGTCGTAGCACTGAAGCTCGAGGCTCGCAAAGCGCTCCTTGAGTTGTTGCTCCGTCCAGTCCTGGGAGATATCGGCGTAGTTCAGGACGAGCGCCGGCCGACTTTGGGTGAGGTAGCGCCAGTACTCGCGAGCATGCCCAGGAAATGAAACGAACAGGGCCGTCGCGGCGCACAGCATGAGAAGCAGGCCGTAAATGATGAAGCGAAGCATGGCGTTCCTGGATGGGTCAACCGCTGTAGACCTCGACGCCCATGCCCGTGAACCAGGTGTTCTGGTCGGACTCGTGCCCGCCGCCGACGGCGTTGTAGTTGACTGTCAGTTCCTCGTCGGCGGCGATGTCGCGGATGGCGACGAAGCGCAGCAGCCGGGCATCGGCGTCGGCCTCGTAGCGCATATTGGCCGGGTTCTCATGGTTGTAGAGGCTGCCGTAGCCCAGGGCCAGGCAGTGGGCCGAGTCGGTGTCGGCCAGCACGCCCCAGTTGAAGAGCAGCTTGCGCACCTCGCCCGGTATCGATGCGTAGGAGCCGGTGAAGAGCACCACCGGACAGGCCTCGACGGTCTCCCCCTTGGCATGGGCGCGCGCCGCATAGGCCCCACGGCCTTTGGCGGTGCCGGTGTCCTTGATGTAGACGCTGGGGAATTGGATGGTCATGGCATGGATTGTCGCTAGGCCCTGGTGCGCAGCTCCCTCACCCCCCGCCCCAGCTTCTTCCTCAACAGCGCCCGCAGCGTCACCGCATCCGCATACCCCACCTGGGCCGCAATCGCCTCGACATCGCTGCGGCTGGTCTGCAGCAGGTGGACGGCGCGCTGCACGCGCAGGTCCTGCACATAGGCCAGCGGCGACTTGCCCAGCACGGCTTCCAGCCGCCGCTGCAGGGTGCGCGGGCTGGTGGCCAGCGCATCGGCGGCGGCATCCAGCGAGAAACCCTCGGCCAGATGCTCACGCGCCCAGCGCTCGAAGCGGCTCACCAGCGGGTCGCTGTGGGCCAGGTGGTCGGGGATGACATAGGGCGCCTGGGAGGGCCGCGGGTCGACGATGAGGTAGCGGGCCGTGACGGCCGCCAGCTCGGGGCTGGCCTGGCGCACCAGCCACAGGCCCAGGTCCATGTGGGCGATGGCAGCACCCGTGGTGATGAAGTCGCCCGAGGCGACCAGCATGCGCGACTCGTCCAGCCGCACGGCCGGATAGCGCTCACGGAACAGCGGGCCCAGCCACCAGGAGACGGTGGCCTCATGGCCGTCCAGCAGGCCCGACTCGGCCAGCACGAAGCCGCCGATGCAGGCCGCCGCGATGCGGCTACCGGCGGCGTGCCGCTCGCGCAGATGGACCGCCGCCTCCTGCACCTCGCGGGTAGCCAGGGCCGCCACCAGGCCCGGTGGCATCTTGGCGCCGATGGCGGGCAGCACCAGCCAGTCGGCCGCACGGTCGTCGGCCGACTGCACGGGCACCTGCAGGCCAAGCGCCGTCTGCACGCGCCGGCGCAGGCCGACGAGGCGCACGTCAAAGGGCGGCGCCGGCCAACCCTGGGCGGCGGCGAGTTCATTGGCGGTGGACAGGGTGTCGAGCACGGCGGCGAGGCCGGTATCGAAGACGCCGCCGAGGGCCAGGACGTCGATTTTCATGGTTGGCGCAAACGACATCAAAGTTGTCGTTCGCGACGATAGCTGCAGAGGAGCAGCCTGCCTAGAGTGCGCAACGTCGATTCCACGACGTCAACCCCCACCACGGAGTTTCCTCATGATCAAGCTTGCCCTGTTCGTCCGTCTCGAAGCCCTGCCCGGCAAGGCCGCCGAAGCCCAGGATTTCCTGCACACCGCCCTGGCCCTCGCCAACGACGAGGCGACCACGCCGATCTGGTTCGCGCTCAAGCTGTCGCCGACGACGTTTGGCGTCTTCGATGCCTTCCACGACGAGGACGGCCGCCAGCGCCATCTCAACGGCCCCATTGCCCAGGCGCTGATGAGCAAGGGCCAGGAGCTGTTCGTGTTCCCGCTGAACATCGAACCCATTGAAGTCCTGGGTTTGAAGAACGCCTGAGCGATGTACAGCAAAGCCTTCATCGCCGGCTGGGGCGACATGGACAGCAACGCCCATATGCGCAACACCGCCTTCCTGGACCGGGCGGCGGATGTGCGCATGATGTTCTTCGCCGACAGCAGCTTCGAGATGAAGGCGTTTGCCGAAAGGCGGCTGGGGCCGGTCATCGCCAAGGACGAGATCGCCTATTTCCGCGAGGTCGGGCTGCTGCAGACCATCACGGTGACGCTGCAGCTGGCCGGCCTGGCGGCGGACGGCTCGCGCTTCCTGATGCGCAACGACATCCTCGGCGCGACCGGCAAGCTGTGCGCGCGCATCGACAGCACCGGCGGCTGGCTGGACCTGGCGTCAAGAAGGCTGGTCGCGCCGCCGCCCGACCTGCTGGCGGCCCTGGCGACGCTGGCACGCAGCGAGGATTTCGCCGAGCTGCCTTCCAGCCTACGCGGCGAGAACTAGGGACGGCCCGCGGCGGGTGCGGTAGGGAAGGCGTCAGCGGAATGATCCACACTCCGCGCTTTCCACCCGCCCTGCCGGAGCCTCGCTTGACCGCGCAACCGCTGCTGATCGCGCTCGTCTCGGTGCAGTTCTTCGTGCACGCGCTGGTCTGGGCCATGACGGCCCGCATGGCGCGTCGCTGGCGCGCGGCCGAAGGGCATTTCACGCTGTTCTGGCTGCTGCTGGCCCTGGGGCTGATGCTGTTCGTGCCGCCGCTGGAAAGCGGCAGCGCACCGCGCAACCTGGCCGACCTGCTGATCCTGGCGGCGTCCATGTGCGAGCACCGCGGCCTGGCCCTGCACTGGGGCCGGCGGCTGCCGCTGCGGCCCTATGCCCTGGGTCTGGCCACCGCGGCCGGCGTCATCGCGGCCAGTTTCCTGATGGACAACGGCCATGGCCTGCGCGTGGCCGTCGTCTGCCTGGGCTGCGCCGCCATGATGCTGGCCAGCGTCAGCCTGATGTGGCGCCTGGGTCGCGCGGCCACGCCCATCTTCGCGCCGGTGGCGGCGGCCGGCTACAGCCTGCTGGGCGCGGCCCTGCTGGTGCGCGGCGTGCAGGCCCTGCTGGTGGGGTCGACGACCAAGATTTCCATCGACGCGCCGGGCCACGCCAACATCCCGCTGGCCATCCTGGTGCTTTTTGTCGGCGGCCTCCTCAACCTGGTCCACATCCGCCTGGTGCTGGGCCGCGTGCTGCACCGGCTGGGGCAGCAGGCCAAGACCGATGAACTGACCGGCGCGCTGAACCGCCGCGGCCTGCTGCAGCGGCTGGAAGACGAGCACGCGAACGCATTGCAAGGCAAGTCCGGCTATGCGCTGATGATGGTGGACGTTGACCACTTCAAGGCCATCAACGACCAGCATGGCCACGCCCGGGGCGATCAGGTGCTGCAGGCCGTGTCGGCCAGCCTGCGCGCGGCCCTGCGCAGCGACGACCTCGTCGGCCGCTGGGGTGGCGAGGAGTTCTGCGTGCTGTTGCCGCGCACGCAGTTGCACGATGCCGAGCCGCTGGCCCAGCGCGTCGCCACGCGGGTGGCCGCGTCCAACGCGGGCGTGCGCGTGACGGTCAGCATCGGCGTGTCGGAGTTCGGTCCGGCCGACCAGGATCTGCAGGCCGTCATCCGCCGCGCCGACGACGCCCTCTACCGCGCCAAGGAAACCGGCCGCAACCGCGTCGTGCTGGCGGCTTAAAGCAGGCCGGGATTGGCCCGCCAGACGGCCCAGGTCAGCGCACTCGCAAAACTCACCCAGGCCGCATAGGGCGCCAGCAGCCAGCCGGCCGCCGGGCGAATGCGCCAAAAGGCAACCGCCGTGACGACCACCAGGCCCAGCAGCAGCAGCACGTCGACAAAGGCCAGGGCCCCGTCGTGCCAGCCGAAGAACAACCAGGACCACAGCGCATTGGCAGCCAGCTGGGCGACGAACAGCGCCAAGGCGGCACCACGCCCCCACGCGGCCGGGTCACGCCAGACCAGCCAGGCCGCCACCGCCATCAGCAGATAGAGCACCGACCACACCGGCCCGAAGACGGCGGCCGGCGGTGCCCAGCCCGGCTTGACCAACTGCGCGTAAAAGGTGGGCGCCTCCATGGAAGCCACGGCGCCCAGGGCCGCTGCGACGAAGACGAGGCCCAGCCAGCCCAGCAGACCGACTGCCTGGGCGGGCGTGGAACGAGAGGACGACAACTGCATGGCGGACTCCTGAAATCCGGTCCGCCCACCATAGGGCGCCGCCCTCGGCATGCGCGCCGGTGCGAGCCTTCAGCGCGGGTAGGAAGCCACCTACGGCCGGCTCCAACAGCGTCCGACCATGGACAGCAGCCCGCCTCACCAGAATGGCTCGACGAGATGGAGCGCCCGCTCCGTCGCCGACAGGAGGTTCCATGTCATTCCTGCTCTATATCGTCGGCCTGGCCGTGCTGCTGGGCGGCCTCGCCTGGGCACTGATCACCGCCGGCCTGGCCGCCACCTATGTGGCCATCGCCTGCCTCATCGTCGCCGGCGTCGGCATCATGATGGCCGTGTCGCGGACGCGCTCCAAGGATCCCCCGGCCTGAACTACCCGCTGGGGCGTGCATCGCCGCATGATCGCGGCGCGCACCCCTCAGCGTCGTTCGGTGCGGCGCCAGCAGCGCATCAACAGCGCGGCGCCGTCAGGCGTCACCACCTCGCCGACCGCCTGAAAGCCGGCCGCCGCGTAGCAGCGGATGGCGCGCGGGTTATTGGGTGAGGGGTCTGTCTGTACGACCGTGACGGCCGGATCGTCAAACAGCTGGTCGACAAAAGCCTGCACCATCGCCCGGCCCAGGCCCTGGTTCAGCTGGGCTTCATGGGCCAAGAACTGGTCGATGCCGCGCGCGCCGGGGTCGGTCTCGTCCTCCCACCAGCCCTCGCCCGAACCCAGCACGACATAGCACTGCACGAAACCGATGGCCTCGCCGTCGCTGCGCGCGATGAAGGCCCGCGTCGTGCCGCCGGACAGGAAGTCCTCGCGCAATTCGTCGACCGAATCGGCCGGCCCCCACCATTCAGCGATGTGGGGACGGGTGAGCCACTCGTGCAGCAGGGGCAGGTCGGCTTCGGTCAGCGTTGTGAATGCGATGGGCATCCCGCTTTGTACCTGCCGTTCGCGCAGCGCCGCCGCCATTCGCCCGGCCCGGCCCACCATTCGCCCGCCCCCGCCACCGCGGCGCGACGGCTCGCCGCAGCATGGCGGCCATGAACCTCCGACGCACCCTCCGCGACAACCGCGGCTTCATCCTCTTCCTGCTCAGCTTCGCGCTGTTCCGCACCGCGGTGGCCGACTGGAATCCCATCCCATCGGGCTCGATGCGGCCGACGCTGCTGGAAGGCGATGTCGTTGTCGTCAACCGGCTGGCCTATGACCTCAAGCTGCCGCTGACCGACGTCGTGCTGCTGCCGCTGGCCGAACCGCAGCGCGGCGACGTCGTCACGCTGAGCTCGCCGGCGGGCGGCACCCGCCTCATCAAGCGCATCGTCGGCCTGCCGGGCGACCGCATCGCCATGCGCGACGACGTGCTCATCCTGAACGGCCAGCCGCTGGCCTATACCGAGCGCCGCACCCAGGGCGAGACGGTGACGCCGGGCTGGGTCGTCAACGCCGTGCGCGCCACCGAGCACCTGGGCGGCCGCGATCACACCGTGCAGCTGCTGCCGACGCTGCGCGCGCGGCGCGACTTCGCCGAGATCACCGTGCCGGCGGGCCAGTACTTCCTGCTCGGCGACAACCGCGACAACAGCGAGGACTCGCGCTTCATCGGCACCGTGCCGCGCGAGAAGCTCATCGGCCGCGCCCACCATGTGCTGGTCTCGGCCGACTGGCTGGGCGAAGAGGGCTGGCGCATGGCACCGCGCCTGGATCGCTGGGTGTCGGCCATCCGCTGAGGGCCGTGGAATGTGAGCCAGGTCACATCCTGGCGGGCCGTTACGAATTTCGGCGCCGCCCGCGCCGCAGAAGCGGTGTTTTTAGGCAGCGGGTTGGCGGGTGACCGGCCTATCTTCACGGCCATGTCACGCCGCCATCGCCGTCCCCTCCCCCTGCCCAGCTTCGGCCCGCGCCGCATCGACCTGGCCGATGGGTCGACGCGCCTGGTCATTGCGGAGCGCTGGACGCCCGAAGACTGGCCGGTGCAGGCCGAACTGCAGCTGCTGGAGCGCTTTTCGGCGTTGATGGCTGCCCAGGGCTGGCCGGCCCACGTGTCCCGCCTGGCGTATGACCGCATCTACGCGGGCGAACGCTTCGGCTTTGCCAAGCGCGTCGGCCGCGGCGAACTGCCGGGCCTGGCCCGCGAGCTGATCGCCTGCTGGCGTGCCAGCCGCGTTCAACCCGTCGAAGGCTGAGCCTCACTCCTCCCAGCGAAACCGCCAGATCGCCAGCAAGCCAAAGGCGATGCTGAAGCCCAGCATCACCGCGCTCGGCAGCAGGGCCTCCGAGAAGGGTTGACCCCGCCACGTCATCGCATCCAGCGCATCCACGGCCCAGCGCGTCGGTACGGCCAGGGACGCGGTCTGCAGCCACTCCGGGAAGATGAAGGCCGGCACCCAGGCGCCGCCCAGCATGACCATCAGCAGGGTCGCCAGGATGGCCAGGCCACGGGTAGCCTCGGGCGTGCGTCCCAGGGCGGCAATGAGCAGGCCGAAGTTGGCCGTCAGCAGTGCGAAGCAGACCAGCACCAGCACGAAGCCGGCCGGGCTGCCGAGCACGCGCACACCGAAGCCGGCGATGGCGACGACATAGAGCACGGCGAAGACGATCAGCGAGATCAAGGCGCTGGCGACGATGCGGCTGCCCAGCAGCTGAGCGCGTGACAGCGGTGCCGCGCGCAGGCGCTTCCACAGGCCCAGGCGGCGCATCATCAGCAGGCCCAGGGCCATGTCGACGCCGGCCATCAGGATGAATTGCACGCCCATGCCGGCAAAGGAATGGGCATAGCTGTTGTAGGCCACGGGGGCGGCGTTGGCACTGGACTGCACGGCCTCGATGTCGCGCGTGGTGTAGGGCAGTGACAACCCGGTGGCCGCGCCACCGGGGCTGAAGCCGCGGCCGATCTCCTGCATCATGGTCTGCGCCAGCAGGCCGCGCACGATGGGCACGGCGCTGGACTGCGAGGGGTCGAAATGCAGGGCGACCTCGGGCTTGCTGCCAGCACCGAGCAGCGCGCGGCCGGCCTGCTCGCCCAGGCCCGCAGGCAGGATGGCAACAGCGCGCAGCTTGCCGGCGCGCACCTGGGTCAGCAGCTCGGCTTCATCACCGACCGTGGTCTTCAGCGAGGTCTCCGCCTGCAGGGCCGCCACGACATGCTGCGACAGGGGGCTGTGATCCTGGTCGACGATGCCGACGGGAATGCCGGCCATCTTGCTGCTGGAGCCGAACAGGCTGCCGAAGAAGGCGGCAATGAGGATGGGCGCGACGATGCTCATCAGCACGGCGCGACGGTTGGAGAAGTGCAGCTTGATCTCCGCACGGACAAGGGCGAGCAAGGCTTGCATGGTTCAGTCCCGCAGTTGACGGCCGGTGAGAGACAGGAAGACGTCTTCGAGCGTCGCGCGGGCGGAGGCCAGGCCGCGCACCTTGACGCCTCGCGCGACAAGCGCAGCCAGCATGGGGCCGGTGTCTCGCGCCAGGTCGCCGACGCTGATCTCCAGCTTCTGGCCCACGCGCGTGACCCCGGCCAGGCCCTGAAGCGCGGCGTCATCCGGTTCACCGTCGATCTCGACCTGCAGCACCTGCGAGGCCGGCAGCAGCGCGAACAGCTGGGCCTGGGTGCCGCTCGCGACGACGCGGCCATGGTCGATGACGACGATGCGGTCGGCCAGGCGCTCGGCCTCCTCCATGTAGTGGGTGGTGTAGATCAGCGCCTTGCCGGCGGCCTTCAGCATTTCGAGGTTGTCGAAGATGGCATTGCGGCTCTGCGGGTCGACGCCGGCAGTGGGCTCGTCGAGCAGGATGACCTCGGGGTCATGGATCAGGGCGCAGGCGATGTTGAGGCGGCGCTTCATGCCGCCGGAGAAGGTCGAGGGCTTGTCCTTGGCGCGGTCGGACAGGCCCACCATGGCCAGCACTTCGTCGGTGCGGCGCTTCAGCAGGTCGGGAGGCATGCCGTAGAGATTGCCGAACAGCTCGAGGTTCATGCGCGCCGGCAGCTCCTCGTACAGCGCGATGTCCTGGGGCACCAGGCCGATGCGACGCTTGTAGCCGGCCTTATCGGAGGCCAGGCTGGCACCACCGGACAGGGTCACCGTGCCGGCATCGGGCGCCGTCAGGCCGCAGATCATGCCCACCGTCGTCGACTTGCCGGCGCCATTCGGCCCCAGCAGGCCCAGCACCTCGCCGGGCCGCAGCGCCAGGCTGACCTCGTGCACCGCCGTCCTGTCGCCATAGGCCTTGCGCAGGCCTGTTGCCACCAGCACTTCCTTCGTCATGCCCCATCTCCTGGATCGAGTTGGAGCGCATGCTAGGCCGCTCGCCTCGGGGCAACGAGGCGGTTGCGACGAACGGCGAGCGCACCGCGCCGATCGACGGCAGGCGGCGTGAATGGCGAGCGAAGCGCGGCGGTCAGCGCGTGCGGAAGCGTCCCACCAGCTCGTTGAGGCGGCCGGCCTGGGACTTCAGGCTCTCCGCGGCCGCGGCGCCCTGCTCCACCAAGGCGGCGTTCTGCTGCATGGACTGGTCCAGCCGGTCCACGGAGTCGGCGATCTCGCGCAGGCCGGCGCTCTGGGTGCGTGCCAGTTCGGTCGCGTCCTTGATCAGCGAAGCCACGCGCTCCACGCTGGCGACGACGTCCTGCATCTGCGTGCCGGCATCGTTGACGAGGCGGGAGCCGGCATCCACCTGCTCGACGCTGGCGCCGATCAGGGTCTTGATCTCCTTGGCCGCGCCGGCCGAGCGCTGGGCCAGCGAACGCACCTCGGCGGCCACGACGGCGAAGCCGCGGCCCTGCTCGCCGGCGCGCGCAGCCTCCACGGCGGCATTCAGCGCCAGGATGTTGGTCTGGAAGGCGATGCCGTCGATGACGCCGATGATGTCGGCGATCTTGCGGCTGCTCTGGCTGACGCCGTTCATGGCCGTGACGGCGTTCAGCACCACCTCGCCGCTCTGGCGCGCCTGGCTGGCCGTCGTCTGCGCCAGGCCGCTGGCCTCGCCCATGGCCTCGCTGCTGTGGCGAGCGGCATCGGTCATCTGGCGCATGGAGCTGGCGGCCTGCTGCAGGTCGGCACTGCCCTGCTCGGTGCGCTGGGACAGGTCCAGGTTGCCGGCGGCGATCTCGGTGGCCGCCGTGTTGACCTGCTCGGCCCCGTCGCGCAGCGTGCTCATCATGTTGCGCAGCGTGTCCTGCAGACGCATCAGCATGGACATGCCGGCGCGGGCGCTGGAGTTGCCGCGCAGCACGATGTCCTCGCGCAGGTCGCCCTCGCTCATGCGCGAGGCGCCGCCCATCAGGTCGCGCAGGAAGTCGCCGACGCTCTTGGCGCCGTCCAGGTAGACGAAGGCGATGGCGCCACCCAGTACCAGGCTGCCGCCGATCAGCCAGCCCGCGGGCATGCCGTAGATGACGCCCAGGATGACGTGGAGTTGAAGCGCAATGGACAGGCCCAGATAAAGGGCCAGGCGCTGGGCGATGGACAGGTTGGCAAACATCGACAGGGCTCCAGTGGGGGTAGCCCCATCTTCGGTAACGCTCTCAACCGGCGACAGTCCAGGCAAACCCGCACATGAATCGGGGGACGGCCCTGGATTGCCGGCGCCACGCCCGGGGCGATAGCGTGTCGACCATGCCACCCCTGCCCCAGGCCCTGCCGCCCGACGACGATCTGCAGCACTGGTGTCGCGCCAGCGGCATCCCCGGGCGGCCGCAGCTGTGCCTGGGTCCGCTGCCGGGCTCGGACGCGGGCGTGGTGCGCTGGTCGGCCCGCGGGCCGGACATGGCGCTCAAGAGCGTGCAACCCCACCCCGGCCGCTACCGCATCGCCGTGATGCTGGAACCGATGGAATCGCAGATCTGGGTGGCAGGCCGGGCGGTCTGGGGCGGGCTGATCGCCGCCAACCGCTTTCGCATCTGCCCGCCCGGCGCGCGCCAGGACTGGCGGCGCCTGTCCGGCTGCGACATCGTCAACATCTTCATCCCCGAAGCCACCGTCGAGGCGCTGTCGACCGAGCATGGCGGCGTGCCGCTCGCGCTGGCCGGCACCGGCTTCGCCACGGACCGCTTCGTCACCGAACTGGCCTGGAAGCTGGCCGAGGCGGAACGACTGGCCGGCCCGCTGGCGGCGCGCTTCTGCGATGGCGTGGTGCAGACCCTGCTGGCCTATCTGCTGGAGCAGCACAGCCGCCCGGTCGATGCCCCGGCGGGCCACGGCGCGCTGGGCCATGCGCGGCTGGTGCGGCTCAAGGCCTTCATCGACGAGAACCTGCACGGTCCCATCGCCAACGCCGAGCTGGCGTCCCTGTGCTGCATGAGCGAGTCGCACTTCGCGCGCGAGTTCCAGCGCAGCGTCGGCGTCTCCCCGCACCGCTTCGTCACCCAGCAGCGGCTGGCACGCGCCCAGATCCTGCTGCGCGAGTGCCGCGAACCGGTGGCTGCCATCGCGGCAGCCACCGGCTTTCGCAGCGCCAGCCATCTGTCGCGCGTGTTCGCCCAGCACCTCGGGCAGCCGCCCGGGGCTTGGCGGGCGGCTCAGCAGGACTACTTGGGGAAGGTATAGGTCAGCGTGAACGCACCGGATCCCGAGACGCTGTAGACACCCGCGATGTAGTAGCCGGCGGGGCCGGTGTAGCTCAGGCTGTCATTGCTGCCGGCCTGGTTGCTGCGCGCGACTTGCGTCCAGGCGTTGTTGACCCAGCGGTACAGCAGCAGGTCGAAGTTGGCGCCGGCCGGGCCGGCCAGCGCCATCTTGAAGGTCCCGCCCTGGGCGCTGCTCACATAGTTGCCGCCGGGCTGGTAGCTGATGGCGCCGGTGCCGCTCAGCGAGCCGCTGACCTGGGTACCGGTGCCCGGGTCGGTGCCGCCGGGCGCATAGCTGTTGAACACCGCGGTGGCGCGGCGCTCGTTGACGGCATGCCAGGGCTGGCCGAGCTGGCGCATGCGCGAGTTCTCGGTCGGCCGGTAGACGCCGCTGGTGCAGTAGTTGGCGCCCTGGAACAGCCCGACCGTGCCGTTGGCATAGCTGCCCGGCTGCGTGGGCACGGCGGTGCCCGCGGCGATCAGGTCGCGCCACTTCACGTTGTTGCGCGAGGTCGCGACGGTGATGTTGGCCTGGCTGGGCTCGCTGCTGGTGGCGCAAGTGCCGTAGTCGTACTCGTCGGCGAGCTGGAAGGCGCTGTGGCCGATCTCGTGCAGCGCGATCTCGATGGCCTGCGGGTGCATGGTCATGGTGCCCATGACGCCGAAGCTGGCGCCGCCATAGGTCTGGGTGTTGGCCACGACGATGACGATGTCGCGGCCGTCGGCCGGCACCACCTGGCCGACGGTGGACATCACCGTCGTCTCGTTGGCGCACACCAGCCGCGCGATGCCGTAGCAGCCCACCACCGCACCGAGGGCGGTGTTGCGCGTGACGCCGCCCTCGCTGACGCCGGACTGGGCGCTGACCACGTCGACGCGGCGCACATTGAACTGCTGCTTGTGAGCGGCGAACAGCGGGTCGGCCAGCAGGCCGTTGGCCACCTTGGCGGCGTCGGCCTGCCACTGGCCCAGCTGGGCCGCGGTGTAGCCGTCGCCGATCAGCACGATGTCCATGCGCTCGCCGGTGGCGCCGCTCTGCCACAGCCAGGCCGAGCCGCTGGGCGCGGCGGCGGCACGAATGCGGGTCGTGGCCGCCGCATCGATGTCGGCGAGGCTGAGGCGCAGCAGCGGCGTCTGCGCCTCGGCGGAAGCCGAGGCGCGGCCCTCGCGCAGGGCCTGGGCATGGGCGGCCTGGCGCTCCAGCACATCCACGCTGGCCAGCGCCGCGGCGTCGGGCACGCGCAGCTCCACCACGCCGCCTTCGCGCGCCACCGTGCGTGCATCGACGATGCGCCCGGTGCGCGGGTCGAAGGTCTCGGCATGCAGCGTCGCCGGGCTCTTCACGGCACGGCGGAACAGCTCGCGGCCCTGGGCGTCGCGGCCGACCAGCACCAGGTCGCCGGCCTGCGCATCAGCGTCCGCCTGCACCGGCTGGGCCGCGAAGGCACCACGCTCGGCATGCAGCAGTTCGATCTGGCTGGTACCGGCTTGGCGCAGGCGCAGCAGCAGCGCATCGGCCTGGGCCAGGGCGGGCGCTGCGGCCAACACAGCGACCAGGGCCAGGCGATTCAGCGGAAAAGAACGGGCATTGGGGTGCGGCATGGCACGGCTCCTTGCAACGGCGGACGGGGGGCCGCCGATGGCAACGGAGGGCACCGGCGGGCCACGTCGTTAGCGACATGGCGGCGCGATGCTAGGCAGCGCAGGGCGCCGCGGCGCACCCCGGGCTCAGCGAATGGCGGTTTCGTGCAAGGGCCGCAGGTTTTCGGCAATCAGCCGGCCAGCGCGCGCCCGATCAGGATCTTCTGCACCTCGCTCGTGCCCTCGTAGATCTGCGTGACGCGCACATCGCGGTAGATGCGCTCGACGGGGAAGTCGCTGAGGTAGCCATAGCCGCCGTGGATCTGGATGGCCTCCGAGCAGACCTTCTCGGCCATCTCGCTGGCGAAGAGCTTGGCCATGGCCGCCTCCTTCAGGCAGGGCCGGCCGGCGTCCTTGAGGCTGGCGGCATGCCAGATCAGCTGGCGCGCGGCCTCGATCTGCGTGGCCATCTCGGCCAGCTTGAACTGGATGGCCTGGTGGTTGAAGATGGGCTGGCCGAAGGTGACGCGGTCCTTGCTGTAGCGCAGGGCTGCCTCAAACGCCGCACGCGCCATGCCGACGCTTTGCGAGGCGATGCCGATGCGCCCGCCCTCCAGGCCCGACAGCGCGATCTTCAGGCCCTGGCCTTCCTCGCCGAGGCGGTTGGCAGCCGGCACGCGGCAGTTCTCGAACAGGATCTGGGCCGTGTCGCTGCTGTGCTGGCCCATCTTCTCTTCGATGCGCGCGACCGTGTAGCCCGGCGCGTTGGTCGGCACGACAAAGGCGCTGATGCCCTTCTTGCCGGCGGCCTTGTCGGTCACGGCCATGACGATGGCGACGTCGCCGTGCTTGCCGCTGGTGATGAACTGCTTGACGCCGTTGAGCACATAGTCGTCGCCGTCCCGAACGGCGGTCGTGCGCAGGCCGCCGGCCTCGGAGCCCACATGCGGCTCGGTCAGGCAGAAGGCGCCCAGCATGTCGCCGCGCGCCAGCGGCTTCAGGAAGCGCTGCTTCTGCTCGTCGTTGGCGAAGGCCATCAGGATGGAGCAGACCGGGCAGTTGTTGACGCTCACCACGGTGCTGGTGCCGCCGTCGCCCGCGGCGATCTCTTCCAGGATGACGGCCAGGGCCAGATAGTCCAGGCCCGCGCCGTCCCATTCGGTGGGCACGGCCACGCCATAGCAGCCCAGGGCGGCCAGGCCCTTCAGCTGCTCGGCCGGGAAGTGGTGGTTCTTGTCCCAGGCCGCGGCATGGGGGGCGATCTCGGCCTGCACGAAGGCGCGGATGGCGTCTTGTACGGCGAGGTGGTCTTCGGGGAGGAGCATGGGTGGCGCTTTCCGACAACGTTTGGGGATGTCGCTATTGTCGACTTGGCCGTTTGCACGGCCGTTCACCCCGTTTTCCGCCGGCCACCGTAGAAGCAGGAGTCACCGGTCACGGAGTCCTTTCATGCCCACTGCCACAACGCTTCGCTTGCTGCTCGCCCTGCTGACGCTGGCGGCCTCGGCCGCCTTCGCGCTCAGCCCGCCGCCTCCGCCCGTCAAGCCACCACCGCCGATTGCGCCGCTCATGCCGCGCTTCGTCGTGCCCGACGCCGCCCAGCCGCTGACGCTGCAGCGTGTGAACGTGCAGGCCACGCTGGCCGGCGCCCAGGCGCAGACGCGCATTGAGGTGGTCGTGCACAACCCCAACCCACGCCAGCTCGAGGCCACGCTGGAATTCCCGCTGGATGCGGGCCAGAGCGTCGTCGGCTTTGCGCTGGACATCCGCGGCGAGATGGTGGGCGCCGTGCCGGTGCCCAAGGACAAGGGCCGCCAGGTCTTCGACGACATCTCGCGCCGCCGTGTCGACCCGGCCTTGCTGGAGCGCACCGCCGGCAACAACTTCAAGCTGCGCATCTACCCCGTGCCGCCCAACGGCGAGCGGCGCGTCATGCTGCAACTGGCCGAGACCCTGCATCCCGACAGCCAGGGCCGGCTGCAGTACCGGCTGCCCCTGAACTTCGGCCAGCCCATCGCCCAGTTCGACGGCCGCTTCGACCTGCGCGGGGGCAACAAGCCCCAGCCCGGCGGGGCCCTGGCCGGCGTGGAGACCTTCGCTCGCGGCGACCAGACCTCGATGCAGCTGCAGCGCCGCGGCTGGCTGCCGCGCGAGGCCTTGACCCTGAGCTGGGTGGGCAGCGGCGGCGACAGCGTCGTCGTGCAGGAGCATCTCGGCCAGGTCTACGCCTATGCCGAGCTCGCCGCGCCCGAGGGCCCGCGTGGCCCGGCCCGACTGCCGCGCGAGCTCAACCTGGTCTGGGATGCCTCCGGCTCCGGCGCTGAGCGCGACCATGCCCGCGAACTCGCGCTGCTGGACGCCCTCTTCTCCGCCGCCCGCGATGTGCGCGTGCACCTGACGGTGGCGCGTGACGCCGCCGAACCGGTGCGCGTCTTCGACGTGCGTGCCGGCGACTGGCAGGCCCTGCGACGCACCCTGATGCAACTGCCCTACGACGGCGCCAGCAGTCCCGGCGCATGGCTCAAGGGCCTGTCCGCCGCGGCGCCCGGCGCCGGCACGATGAGCCTGCTGTTCAGCGATGGCCTGGCCACCTGGCCCGCCCTCGGCGCAAAGCCTCCGGCCGGCCCGGTGTTCACGGTGAACGCGGCCAGCCGCGCCGATCTGCCGCGGCTGCGCCGCCTCGCCGAGACCAGCGGCGCATGCCTGCTGGACCTGAACCGCATGGACACGGCCGCGGCTCTGACCGCCCTGACGCGACCGGGCCTGCAGGTGGTGGATGTCAGAGGTGCCGGCGTCGAGGGCATCGAGGACGTGGTCGTCGAGTCCCTGCATCCCGAGAACGGCCGCATCGCCATCGCTGCCCGCCTGACGGTGGTGACCGGCCGCCTCCTCGTCACCCTCGCCGATGGCGAAGGCCGGCGCAGCCAGCGCCGCATCGAGCTGAAGGCACCGACCGAGAGCCCACCCTCCGACGAAGCGACGCTGCCGCTGGCGGCACGGCGCTGGGCCGAGTTGCGCGTGGCTGAGCTGTCGGCCGAGCAGCAACGCAATCGCGCCCAGATCCGCCGCCTCGGCGAGCAGTTCCGCCTGCTCAGCGCCGAGACTTCCCTGATCGTGCTCGACGAGCTGGCCGACTATGTGCGCTACGAGATCGTGCCGCCCACCGCTGCCATGCGTACGGCCTACCAGCGCAGCATCGGCCAGCGCGACAGCACGCGCCAGGTCGACCGCGAAAGCCATGTCGAAAGCCTGGTGAGACGCTTTGCCGAACGCCAGGCCTGGTGGTCCAGGGAGTTCCCGCAACGCCCGGCCGAGCCCGTGCCCACGGTGGCGGTCCAGATCATCCCCGCGCCGGCAACGCCGGTGCCACCTCCGCCGCCGCCCAGGCGCCCGGCGCAGGCGCCCAAGATGGCCTCCGAGTCCGCTCAAGCCGTGACCCTGAACGCCCCCCCGCCTGCGGTCGCCGAGATGAGGCCGGCCCCGGCGCCGGCACCCGTCGCGCCAGCCCCGGCGCGCATGACTGCCCCCGCGCTGCAGTCCGCTCAGCTGGCCGATGCACGTGTGGTGCGCGAAGACGTCACCGGCGGGCAGGCCACGGCGCCTGCAGCCAGCATTGCCCTGCGCGCCTGGGAGCCCAACGCCGCCTATGTGCGCCGCCTGCGTGAAGCCGGCGACGCCGAACGCTATGCCATCTACCTGGATGAGCGTCCGGGCTACCTGTCCAGCACGGCCTTCTTCATCGACGCGGCCGAGATCTTCTTCGCCAAGGGCCAGCGCGAACTGGCGCTGCGCGTGCTGTCCAACCTGGCCGAGATGGAGCTGGAGAACCGCCACATCCTGCGCATCCTGGCCTACCGCCTGTTGCAGGCCGAAGAGATGGCACTGGCCGTGCCGCTGCTGGAGCGCGTGCGCGAACTGGCGCCCGACGAGCCCCAGTCCTCGCGCGACCTCGGTCTGGCCCTCGCCGCCACCCAACCCCAGCGTGCCGTGGACCTGCTGTGGGACGTGGCCAGCAACCCGTGGGATTCGCGCTTCGCCGACATCGACCTGATCGCGCTGACCGAACTCAATGCCATCGCCGCACGCACGCCAAAGCTGGACCTGTCGCGCGTCGATGCGCGCCTGCGCCGCAATCTGCCGCTGGACCTGCGCACCGTGCTGACCTGGGATGCCGACAACACCGACATCGACCTGTGGGTGACCGACCCCGACGGTGAGAAGGCCTACTACGGCAACCGCCTGACCCGCCAGGGCGGCGCGATGTCGCGCGACTTCACCGGCGGCTACGGCCCCGAGGAGTTCTCGCTGCGCCGCGCCAAGCCCGGCCGCTACGAGGTGCGCGCCCAGTTCTTCGGCCACCGACAGCAGCTGGTGTCGCCCTACACGACGCTGATGCTGTGGCTGTCCACGGGCTTCGGCACACCGGGGCAGAAGGACGAACGCGTCGTGCTGCGCCTGTCGGGCAGCGGCCAGCAGGTGCTGGTGGGCAGCTTCGAGGTGGCGCCGCGCCCCGAAGCGAAGTAACTCACCATCTGCCTTGACCAGGTCCGCCCCGCTGCCTGCACAGAACGTCACGGAACGTCCTACGTCCTGAGGTTCCCGCGGCAGCGGTGGCTGGGCATACTGGCATGCGGTGACCCACGCTTCCGTTTCCACTCCGCCCGCCGTGCTGCCGCGCGGTGCGCGCCGCGTGGCGGGGCTGCTGATCGGCATGGCGGCCCTGCTGGCCGTGCTGGGGCTGTTCGCCATCACGGCACTGTCGGCCGCGCGCGCCTACGTCGCCGGCGAGAGCCAGTGGTCGCGTGCGCAAAAGAGTGCGGCACTGGCGCTCGTCCTCTATCTGCAGTCGGGCGATGAGGCGCACTACCAGGCCTTCGAGCGCGAGATCGCCGTCCCGCTGAACGCCAGGCGGGCCCGCGAGGCCATGGACAGCGGCGCCGGCCATGACGACGAGGCTCGCCAGGGCTTCATCGATTCTCGCAACCATGCCGACGATGCGCCCGGCATGATCCGCCTCTACCGCTGCTGCCGCGGCCTGCCCTATATGAGCGAGTCCGTCGGCATCTGGCGCGAGGCCGACGAGCTGATCGCTGAATTGACGGCCCTGGCGCGCCAGGCCCGGGCACTGCCACCCGCAGCCCGCGCCGCCCTGCAGCCCAGCGTGCTGGCGCTGGACGCGCAGCTGACGCCGCTGGAGCACCGCTTTTCGGCCAGCCTCGGCCTGGCGTCGCGCATCACGGCGGCGGCGCTGATCGGGCTGCTGGTCGTCAGCGCCCTGCTGTTTGGCGTGACCGCCGCCGGCCTGGTGATGCGACGGGCCCGCGAGGACCTGTCGGTCCACCAGGCCGTGCAGCGCAGCGAGGCGCTGTTCCGCTCGCTGTGGGAGACCAGCATCGACGGCGCCGTCATCATCGACGCCGGCAGCAGCATCCGCTTCGCCAACCCGGCCATCCATGCGCTGCTGGGCCATGAGCCCGGCAGCCTGGTGGGCCAGCCGCTGGCGGTGCTGCAGCCCGAGTCCCTGCGGGCGCCGCATGTGGCCGGCCTGGCACGCCACATGGCAACTGGCGAGAAGCGCCTGAACTGGCGCGGCGTCGAGACCCTGGCCCGCCACGCCGACGGCCGCGAGCTGCCGGTGGAAGTGCGCTTCTCGCGCTTCGAGCTCGACGGCGAGACGCTGTTCGTCGGCTTCCTGCACGACATCTCGGAGCGCAAGGCCGCCGAGCATGCGGCGGCCGAGCACCTCAGGCTGCAGGAGGCCGACCGGCTGAAGTCCGAATTCCTGGCGCGCATGAGCCACGAGCTGCGCACGCCGCTGAACGCCATCCTCGGCTTCACCGACCTGATGCACGGTGGCCGCAGCGGACCGGTCAATGCCGAGCAGAAGCGCCAGCTCGGCTTCGTCGCCAGTTCGGGACGCCATCTGCTGGCCCTCATCAACGATCTGCTGGAACTGTCGCGCATCGAATCCGGCCGCATGGAGCTGCACGTCGAGCCGCTGGACATCGCCGCGATCGCCGCCGACGTCGTTGGCGAACTGCGTCCGCTGGCCGAGCCCCGCGGCCTGGCATTGACGCTGGACATGGCGCCATCGCTACCCTGGCGGGGCGACCGCCGCAAGCTGAAGCAGGTGCTGCTCAACCTGGTCGGCAATGCGATCAAGTTCTCCGATCAGGGCGACATCGAGATCCAGGCCCGGCAGGAGGCCGAGCGCATGGTGCTGGCCATCCGCGATCACGGCCCCGGCGTCCCCGAGGAACACCGCGCCCTGCTCTTCCAGCCCTTCAAGCAGCTCGAAGGCGGCGTTGCCCATGCACAGGAGGGCACGGGACTGGGCCTGTACCTGAGCGCAGAGCTGCTGGGCCGCATGCAGGGCCGCATCCGTCACGAGCCGGCCGATGGCGGCGGTTCGCGCTTCGTCATCGAACTCGACCCGCTGCCATGACGCCGCCGCGGGTGCTGCTGGTGGAGGACAACGCGACCAACGCCTATCTCGCACGCTATGTGCTGGAGGCTGCCGGCTTCGAGGTCGAATGGGCGGCCAACGGCCAGCTGGGCCTGCAGGCCGCCGCCGCGCGTCGCCCCGACATCGTGCTGATGGACTTGCGCATGCCGGTGCTCGACGGCTACGAGGCCACGCGCCGCCTGAAGGCCGACCCGGCACTGCGCGACATCCCGGTGCTGGCGATGAGCGCCCAGGCCATGCCGGCGGAGCGCGCCCAGGCGCTGGCGGCCGGCTGCGCGGCCCATATCGGCAAGCCCATCGACGTGGCCACCCTGGCCGATCAGGTCAGGGCGTGGCTGCCTTGACGAGCAGGGTGCCGCGGCCGACGACGCTGGGATGAGCGTTGCGCACCGTGGCGCGCCCGTCCACATGGGCCAGCCAGCCGCCCAGCGTGGCATTCCACTCCACGCTGGCGACGCGCCAGTGCACCAGCAGGTCCTGCTCGGCGAACACCGGCGCCTTGAAGGCGAAATTGAAGTTCAGGCACAGCAACTCGCGCGCCTCGCCGTCGTCGCTGCGCGAGAAGTGGCTGGCCGCCATGCCGATCATCATGGCCGTCGTCTGCTGGCCGCTGGCGATGATCTCGCCATGGCGGGCCCGCTGCGCCGCCTGCACATCATGGTGCAGCGGGTTGCTGTCGCCGGTCAGGCGGGCGAAGGCGGCAATGTCGTCGCGGGTGAAGCGGATCTGCCGCTCGCAGGTCTCGCCCACGCGGATCAGCGCGGTCGCTTCGGTGTCGGCAAGGGGCATGTCCATCTCTTCCTCCTGGGCGCCCTCGAACGGGGCGTGTCAAGCGGCCACTCGACCGCCTGCGCCAAAGCAAGCAATCGGAGTGCCAGGATCGGAACGTTAGCTCAGCTCACGCCCGGTTCGGAGGTAAGGGTTGGTTACGGCAGCGGACGGCCGCCTCACCAGGCGAGACGCTGGCCGTCGTAGTTGAAGAAGCTGCCGGTATCGGCCGGCTTGACGCTGGCCAGCACGGTGCGCATGCCGGCGATGCTGGTCGACGCATCGATATCGGCACCGGCGCCTCCCATGTCGGTGCGCACCCAACCCGGGTGGAAGCTGACGACGGTGGCCTTGCCGGCCAGGGCCAGCGACGCGTCCTTCATGACCGAGTTCACCGCCGCCTTGGAGGCCCGGTAGAGCCAGCCCGCGGTGCTGGCGCGCAGGCCGATGGAGCCCATCTTGGACGAGATGATGGCCACGCGGGCGCCGGGCGCCAGGGCCTCGGCGATCTGCGGCAGCAGCCGCATGGGTGCCAGCACATTGGTGTGCATGACGTGGTTGAAGTCGTCCAGCGTCGGTGTCTCCAGGCCCGCGGTGCTGGGGCCGTAGACGCCGGCGTTGATGACGACGACGTCGAAGGCCTCGCCATCAATCAGCCAGGCCAGGCCGGACACGCTGGCCGTGTCGGCCACATCCAGCTTCAGCGCCCGTGCGCCATGGGCGTGCAGGCGGTCCAGCGCCGCTTCATCACGGGCCGTGGCGGTGATGCGGGCGCCGGCCGCGCGGTACTGGCGGACAAATTCCAGGCCCAAGCCGCGCGAGGCGCCGATGATCAGGACATTCATGGTTTGGTGAGTGCGAGTTTCGCGGCGAGCACGGTGAAGAGGCCGGCGCCGCCGAGATTGAGGCTGCGCCCCACCCAGGGACGCGGCTGGCTGCGGCGCAGTGGCGCCACCAGCACGATGAGGGCCAGCAGGAAGAGCAGGCCCTGGGCGATGAACCAGGCGCCGAGAAACAGGAAGGCCAGCGTCTTGTTGGGCGCGTCCGCGGCGATGAACTGCGGCAACAACGCCAGGAAGAACAGCGCCACCTTGGGATTCAGCGCATTCGTGAAGAAGCCCTGGCGCACGGTGCGCCACAGCGAGGGCGGTGCACTGACCTCGGCCGGCGCCGACGCCGGCCTCAGCCCGGCCTTGGCCATGCCCCAGGCCACATAGAGCAGATAGGCCGCCCCCACCAGCTTGACGACGGTGAAGGCCTCGGCCGACGCCGCCAGCAGGGCCGCCAGACCGAAGGCCGCCGCCAGCGAATGCAGCACGCAGCCGCCCATGATGCCGATGGCCGCCGCCACGCCCTGGCGCCAGCCGCCACGCAGCGTGCTGGCCACCGTGTAGGCCATGTCGACGCCGGGCGTCGCGTTCAGGATGAAGACGGTGGCGGCAAAGAGGGGGAGGTCGTGGGTGCCGAGCATGGCCGGATCCTACGTTGACCGCCTCCCTGTCTTCAGCGCGGCGTCGAGAGACCTTGGCTCAGAGCATCTCCACCGCGAGCGCCGTGGCCTCGCCGCCGCCGATGCACAGCGCCGCCAGGCCACGCTTGAGGCCACGGGCCTTCAGCGCGCCCAGCAGGGTCACGACGATGCGGGCACCGCTGGCGCCGATGGGGTGGCCCAGGGCGACGGCGCCGCCGTTCACGTTGACGATGTCGTGGGGCAGCTTGAACTCGGCCATGGCGGCCATGGTCACGGCGGCGAAGGCTTCATTGACTTCCCACAGGTCGACCTGGCCGGCCTGCCAGCCGGCCTTGGCCAGGGCCTTCTGGATGGCGCCGGCCGGAGCCGTGCTGAACCATTCCGGGGCTTGCGCATGCACGGCATGGCTGACGATGCGGGCGATGGGCGCGAGGCCGCGGGCCTTGGCCGTGCTCTCGCGCATCAGCACCAGGGCGGCAGCGCCGTCGGAGATGCTGGACGAGGTGGCGGCGGTGATGGCGCCGTCCTTCTTGAAGGCGGGCTTCAGCGACGGGATCTTGTCGAGCTTGGCCTTGAAGGGCTGCTCGTCGAACTTGATCACGGTGTCACCCTTGGGGCCGCTCAGCGTCACGGGGGCCATTTCCCAGTCGAAGGCGCCGCTCTCGTTGGCGGCCTTGGCGCGCTGGGTGGAGGTGATGGCGTACTGGTCCATGGCCTCGCGGCTGAAGCTGTACTTGGCCACGCAGCTTTCAGCGAACACGCCCATGGCCTTGCCGCGCTCGTAGGCGTCTTCCAGGCCGTCCAGGGCCATGTGGTCGTAGACGGCGCTGGCGCCGTACTTGATGCCCTTGCGGGCGAACATCAGGTGGGGCGCATTGGTCATGCTCTCCATGCCGCCGGCCACCATGACCTCGGCCGAACCGGCCGCCAGCATGTCGTGGGCGAACATCATGGTGCGCATGCCGGAGCCGCACATCTTGCTCATGGTGACGGCGCCGGCCGAGTCCGGCAGGCCGGCCTTGCGCACGGCCTGGCGGGCGGGCGCCTGGCCCTGGCCGGCCATCAGGCAGTTGCCCATCAGCACTTCGTCGACCGAGTCGCCCGGCACGCCGGCGCGCTCGACGGCGGCCTTGATGGCGACGGCGCCCAGCTCCCAGCCGGCCAGGCCGGCGAAATCACCCAGCAGGCCGCCGATGGGCGTGCGGGCGGCGGACACGATGACGATAGGGTCGGACATGGCGGTACTCCGTGGTTCGTTCAGATGCGCCATTTTGACGCCATCAATTGACGTGCACGTCAATCACCGCCCAATGCCGGGGTCAATTGCCGGGGCAAAGCCCTAGCGCCGGGGCGCCGCCGGCACGACGCCGCAGTCGACCGGCCGCGCCTCGGGCGCGACGCGGCGCACCGCCAGGCAGGCCTCGCGCCAGAAGGCGCGCACGAAGTCGGCATGGGTGGCCCAGAGGCGCGGGCTGGCGGGCACGAAATAGGGCTGGTAGTGCACGATGGGCGTGACTTCGACGAGATCGATGCCGCGCATCTCGGGCGTCAAGGTCTCGCGGGTGGACAACAACACGTCGAAGCGATGCGCCTGCAGCATCTGCAGCGCACCGGCAAAGGTGCTGGAGGTCTCCATGCGCCAGCCGCGCTCGCGGGCGAGCTGCTCCTGGGCGGTACCGACGACGGCGCCGACGCGCAGCCCCGGCGACAGTGTCGTGCCGTCCCAGCCGGGGCCGCCACGCGCCAGCGGCGAGCCGGGCAGGGTGTAGAAGACGAGATGGCCCATCAACGGTGCCACGCTGGCGTCGGGCCGGCCGGCGGCATCGAGCGGAAAGCGCATGGCCTTGAGGCGCTCGGCGGTGGCGCCGAAGAAGAGCACGAACTCCAGCTCGCCCTGCTCGACCAGCAGCGACATGCGCCGCCCCGGCATGCGCTGCGGCTCGATGTCGCAACCCAGGCGTTGAGCGGCCACGCGCATGGCCTGCAGTGCCCAGCCGGGCGGGTCGGAAAAGCCCGGCCCCGGGCCGTTGATCATGGGTGGGAAAGATGAATCGCTGAAGCCGATGCGCAGCGGCTGCGGGCAGTCCAGCGCCCAGGCACCGGGCGAGGCCAGGGCGCTGGCGAGAGCCAGGAACAACAGGCGGCGCATGGCCCGAGTGTAGGAAGCGCGCCGCCACGCGGCAGCGGGGAAGCCCTAGCGCCAGGCCGTGGCCGGCACCGTGCCGCAGTCGGCGGGGCGGATGTCGGGCTCCAGCCGCCGCACGGCCTGGCAGAGCTGGCGCCAGAAGCTGCGCGTCCACTCCGGATGGCGCTGCGCGAAGGGCGGCGAGGCCGGCGCAAAGAACGGCAGCTTGGCGACGCCGGGCGACCACTCGACGAGATCGGCCCGTTGCTCAGGCGTCAGCACTTCGCGCGTCGTCAGCAGCAGGTCGAAACGGCGCGCCTGCAGCATCGCCAGCCCGCCATCGAGCACGCCGATGGGCTCGGTGGCCCACCCACGACTGCGCGCGATGGCCTCCTGCACCGAGCCGGTCAGCACACCGACGCGCAGGCCTACCGGCAGGCGCTGGCCGTCCCAGCCGGCATCGGCCGCTTCACCGCTGCGGCCGAACAGGGCCAGATGACCGAACACCGGCGCCCAGGCCAGGTCGGGCCGGCTCTGGGCGTCGAGAGGGAAGGCGAAGCTGCGCAAGCGCTCGGGCGTGGTGCCGAACAGCAGGCCGATGTCGACGCCGCCCTGGGCCAGCGAGGCCGACAGGCGGCGGTTGGGCAGGCGCAGCAGCTCGGCCTGGCAGCCCAGGCGCTTGAGGGCCTCGCGCACGGCGGCGACCTCCCAGCCGGGCGGTTCCGGGAATGTCGGGCCCGAGCCCAGCAGGCCGGGCGGCGAGGCCGCGTCGCTGAAGCCGATGCGCAGCGGCTGCGGGCAGCCCTCCGCGCGGACCGGAGCGGCAGCCCAGCACAACAGGCCGGCCAGCAGCGGCAACAGCAGGCGCAGGCTCAGCGCCACAGCCGGTAGGCCCAGAAGGCCTCCTCCGTCTGGATGCGGCGGCGCAGGTCCTCGGGGCTGAAGCCGGTCAGGCGGCGCGTTTCGCGGCAGAGGTGGCTCTGGTCGGCGTAGTCGCTGCCGGCCGCGATGTCGGCCCAGTTCACGGCGCCCACCCCTTCGGCCGCGGCCACCGCGTAGAAGGCCTGCTCGGCCCGCGACACGGCGCGCAGTTCGCGCATGGGCAGGCCAGCCCAGGCCTTGATGCGCCGCTCCAGCTGGCGCAGGCTGCGGCCGGCCGCGCTGGTGGCGGCGCGCACCGCCAGCGCCTCGGTCCAGTCGGCATAGCGATGGCCCGGGCGTTGCGTGCCCAGGGTCTGCCAACGCGGCAGCAGGAAGGCTTCCAGCAACTGCAGGCGCGCGTCGTCGTCGGCCGCGCCCGACATCGCCTCACCCCAGGCCAGCCAGTCGGCGGGCAGCACCTCGCGCGCATCGACGACTTGGTTGACGTAGCGGTCCAGCGAGACACCGGTCAGCGCCGCGAAGGCATCGGGCAGCATCAGCAGCTTGAAGGCCCGCATCTCGCCCGGGTTGCGCGTGTGCGTCGGCAGCGTGAACGGCCCGCCGAACAGCATGGGCGCGTGGCGACGATCGGGCGGCGGTGTCGAGAAGCCCGGCGTCGCCAGCCACTCGCTGCTGCCCTCGGCCCACCAGAACAGCTGCGCCAGCGGCGTCGCGGGGAAGTAGTTCTCGCGCTGCACGGCGTCGAGCTGGCGCCCCCGGGTGTCGCGCATCATGACGCCCCGCACGCAGCCGGCCAGGGCCAGCGGCGGCAGCCAGAGGCGGGTGCGCTCTTCAGTCATGCGGTCAGTGTCGCATTCGTTCAAGACCGTGGAGGGCACCGAGGCGCAGCATGCAGCCCATGACAACATTGACCTGGAACGATCTCCCGAGCCACCCCGACCGCTGGTGGGGCCTGCCCGTGCTGGCCGCCATGCGGCGCGACTATCTCGCCGTCATCTCCGCCCAGCGGCCGCTGGGCGACCTGGTGGCCCAGCGCATCCTCGCCGAGCGCGGCGTCGACCTCTTCGACCCCGAGCTGGTACGCGCCGTCATGGTGGACCACGCCGATGCGCTGACCCGCTGGGAGCGCGGCCCCGAGGTGTTCGCCCAGCTGATGGGCCAGTCCGTCCTCGTCACCGAGGGCGCGACCTGGCAGCGCCAGCGCCGCATGCTCATGCAGGCCTTCACGCCCAAGCGCGTGGCCGGCTATGCGGCGCTGATGACCGAGGCCGCCGCCGCGGGGCTGGCGCAAGTCAGGGAGGGCGAGGTGGCCATGGACACGCTGTTCAGCCACCTGACCATGGACGTCATCTCGCGCACGCTGTTCAGCCGGCCCATCGGCGTCGACACCGGCGCCGCGGCCGAGGCCGTGCAGGTGCTCAGCGAGACGGCCCTGGCCGAGATGTTCTGGCCCATGACCCTGCCCGACTGGCTGCCCTTGCCTGGCAAGGCCGCCAAGCGCCGCGCCAACCGGTTGCTGCACGGGCTGCTGGGTGGCCACGTCCAGGCGCGGCGTGAATCCAATGAGGACAAGGCCGATCTGCTGGGCATGCTGATGGCCCTGCGCGACGAAGCGACGGGCGAGGCCCTGTCGCCGCAGGAGATCTACGACCAGTGCATGGTCAGTTTCCAGGCCGGCCACGAGACCAGCGCCACGGCCCTGCTGTGGTGGAGCTGGCTGCTGGCCGCCCACCCCGAGGCGCAGGTGCGGGCACGCGCCGAAGTCGACGCCGTGCTGGCCGGCCGTGCGCCGACCTCCGACGACGCGGCCGCCCTGCCCTTCCTGTCGGCCACGCTGAAGGAGGCCATGCGCCTGTACCCGCCCGTGGCCGGCCTGCTGACGCGGCGGCTGACGCGCGCGATCACGCTAGGCGGCGTGCGCCTGCCGGCGCGCACCCTCGTACGCGTGACGCCGTGGCTGCTGCACCGCGACCCGCGCTGGTGGCCGGACGCGCCGCTGGCCTTCAAGCCGGAGCGCTTCATGGCGGACGCGCCCCACGAGATTCCGCGTGGCGCCTACATCCCCTTCGGCGTGGGACCGCGAGTCTGCCTGGGCCAGCATTTCGCGGTGCTGGAGATGACGCTGATTGCCGCGCTGATGCTGCAGCGTTTCGAGTTGAGCCCGGTGAACAGCGAAGTGCCCCGGCCGCGCATGGCGGTCACGCTGAGGCCCGATGGCGGGCTGAAGTTGAGGCTTGCCGCGCGGAGGCCGGCATGAACACCTGGCTGGTGGCCGCGGCGGTCGTCATCGCACTGACCGGACTGGCCCATTCTGTCGGCGGCGAGTGGCTGATCTTTCGCACGCTGCGTCGCAGCGGCGTGGTGCCCAGCGGCGGACAGCCCGTGCTGCGCGGCTACCAGACGCGCATCCTGTGGGCCAACTGGCATCTGGTGACGGTGCTGGGCTGGGCACTGGCCGCATTGCTGCTGTGGGTGGCCCAGCCGGGACCCAGAGCCGCTTCCGGCGGCATCATCGAGCGCGGCGTGGTTGTGGCGCTGTTGACTGGCGGCTCGCTGGTGCTGTGGAGCAACCGCGGTCGCCATCCGGGCTGGATAGCGCTCTGGATGGCCGCGGCGTTGGTGCTCGTGTCGTTGCGCTAGGCGAGTTTTCAACGCCTCGCGGCGTCGCCTTGCACTGCGGGCCGAGCGCCGGGCCGCTCCCAGGGCGGCCCGCGGGCGATGTGCTTGCGGCTCAATGCCGCAAGCATCGCCGTCGCCTCGGGGGACCGATCGGGCTGCCTGCGTTCAGCAAGGCAGACCGGGCGAGGGGCAAAAACAACTTCAGCGGTAGAAGGCTTCGACCTGGCCCTTGAGCTTGATGCACAGCGGCCGGCCCTTGCGGTCCAGGGTCTTGCCGGCGGGCACCTTGATCCAGCCTTCGCTGATGCAGTATTCCTCGACGTCCTGGCGGTCCTTGCCGTTGAAGCGGATGCCGATGTCGTGCTCGAAGACGGCGGCGACATGGTGGGGGCTGCGCGGGTCGACGCTGAGGTGGTCGGGCAGTTCGGGGCGGGAGGCAGGTGCTTCGGACATGGTCGGGATCGGAAGTGAATGCCGCATTGTCGCGGTTGGCTCAGCAGCCGCAGCCGTAGGAGAAGAGGTCCACATCCAGCAGGCGCCAGTGGCCGGCGACGTTGGCCAGCAACAGGCGGTACCAGGGGTCGTCGTGCTTGAGCGAGCCATCCAGGTGGCCGGGGCCGCGGCCGGTGGCCTGCAGCCAGGCCAGGTCGGGCACGCCGTCGCCATCCAGGTCCACGACGCGCCACTCGGCGGACACGAAGCCGGTCTTGTCGCGGTCGAGCTTGAAGGCCTGCGATGTCCAGCGCGCCGGCCCGGCCGGCAGGGGCTTGGTGCTCCAGAGGCGGAACAGCGTCAGCGGACCTGAGCGCGCCGGCTGCTCGAACTGGTTGCGCTTGTAGGTGGCGGCGTCGGCGTCACCGAAGCTGAATGCCCCCTGCCACGCAGCGCAGCCGGTTTCCGAGTTCGGATCCCAGCTGGTGCTCATGGTCTCCGGTTGCCGGCGCTCCTCGCGCAGGCTCTGGTTGGACATCAGGCTGATGCGCTGCAGCGGCTGCGTCAGGCGTTCGACTCGAATGCCTGCTTCCATCTCGCGGGGGCGTCGCGCTCCCGGCAAGAGCGACTCGTGCAACCAGACCACCTCACCACCGAAGCGGGTGGCAAGGGCGGGAATGGACTCGCCTGGCCCCGCCAGTTCGGCCTCGCTGCGCCACCAGGACGGCGTCACCGCCGGCAGGGCGGGCAGCGCCCGGATGAAGGCAGCCGGCCGGCTCGCGTGTTCGTTGCTGAAGATCTCGCCCCACAGATTGAGGGAGGCCGCCGGGTCGCCCGACTTGGGGTCGCGCAGCTGTTCCCAATCGGGCCACACGGTGGCCGGTTCGCGGACATGGGCTACCTGTCCCGACAGCCTCGCCTTCATGCGCTCCAGTTGCTCGTCGGGTCCCGTCGGGGCCGCATTGCCCTTCGCTTGGCGCTGCCGCTCGACATGACTCGCGTAGTGCGACATCAGCTCCCAGCTGGGCGCGATCCAGAAGGCTCGCGCGGGATCGAAGTCGGGGTTGTTGCGGCCGTCCTTCCAGGGCTCGGTGAGCTTGTCCATCTCCAACGGTGAACGCTGCAGATAGCGGCAGGCGGTATAGCCGGATTGCACGTCGCCATCGACGCGCTGCACGGCGCAATAGCCGTTGCTGCCGGCTTCATCGCCGGTCAAGCGCAGCATCGTGTTCAGGCTCAGCCGGCTCAGCACGGCGGCATCGGGCCGCGGTTCGGCCCGCATCAGCAGATTGCTGCCGGCCACCCAGCGCCGGTCGGCCGGCACGCCGCCTTCGCCGGCGCGCGGCAGGGCCACGGGCTGCTCGCTCAGATAGCGGCAGGCCACAAAGGCGAGCTGGGTGCCAGCTTCCACCATGCACCAGTCGCCGCCACCGACGTTGGGCGTCACCAGGCGCACACGGCTGCCCTGTTGCAGCCGGGCGAGGATAGGCGCGGTGGGCGAGGCTTCGGCACGCAGCATCAGGCTGGTGGCCTGGACCCAGCGGTCCTGGGCCAGCGCCTGGGTCCACGGCGCCAGCAGCAGCATCAACAGCGGGATTCGGTTCATCGGCACATCATCGCCGCACGCGGCACTGGCATCGTGGGGAGGGACAAGCCCCCGAGCCGGTGCCAGCATGACGGCGCATCATGGCCTCAGACATCACCCTGCTGCTGCATGAACTCTCCGCCGGCAACACGGCCGCGCGCGACCGGCTCTACACGGCCCTCTATCCCGAGCTCAAGCGCCTGGCGCGGAGTCATCTCGCCGGTCATGCGCCGATGACGCTGGAGCCGGCGGCGTTGATCCACGAGGTCTGGCTGAAGAGCGCCGGCCCGACACCGAAAGAGGCGGCCCTGCACCGCGCCCAGTTCTTCGCCCATGCCAGCAAGGTCATGCGCAGCGTCATCGTCGACCACCTGCGCGAGCGCAATGCCGACAAGCGCGGCGCCGGCGCCCAGGTCACGCTGTCCACCACGGCGCTGGAGCAGCTGGCACCACCCGACGTGCTGCAGCTCAACGACGTCATGCAGCTGCTGGAGCGCGCCGACGGCCGTGCCCACCAGGTTGTCGAGATGCGGTTCTTCGGTGGCCTGGAACTGGAGGAGATTGCCGAGCTGCTGGACGTGTCGGTGCCCACCATCAAGCGCGACTGGCGCAAGGCGCGCGCCTTCCTCTTTGAAGCCTTGCAGGCATGAACACGACTGACCGGGCCGGCGCGCTGGCCGCCTTCGACGCCTGGCAGGACGCGAGCCCGCCGCAGCGCGAGGCCTTGCTGTCGGAGCTGCCGGCGGCGCAGCGCGAGCGGCTGGAGGCCTTGATCAAAGCGGATCGCGCAGCCGAGGCTGGTGGCTTTCTGAAAGCGCCGGCCCAGCTGCCCCACGCGCCCGAGCTGGCTGGCCAGGCCTTGGGTGCCTGGACTCTCGTCACCCCGCTGGGCAGCGGCGGCATGGGCGAGGTGTGGCGGGCACGGCGCAGCGACGGCGCCCATCACGGCGAGGCTGCCATCAAGCTGCTGCACAGCCCCTGGCGTGGCGAAGGCAGCCAGGCGCGCTTTCGCCGCGAGGGCGAGTTGCTGGCGCGGCTGACCCACCCGAACATCGCCCGCCTGCTGGACATCGGCGAGGCCCTGCTCGGCGCGACGCGCACGCGCTACCTGGTGCTGGAGCTGGTGGAGGGCGAGCGCATCGACCGCTGGTGCGAAGCGCAGGGCCTCGATGTCGCTTCACGGCTGCAGCTCTTCCTGCAGGTCTGCGACGCGGTGGCGCATGCCCATGCCCGCCTGGTCGTGCACCGCGACCTCAAGCCCGGCAACATCCTCGTCAACGCCGAGGGCCAGGTGAAGCTGCTGGACTTCGGCGTCGCCAAGCTGCTGGCCGATGACACCGGCGCCGAGCTCACGGCACAACTGCCCGCCGGCCTGACGCCGGAATACGCGGCGCCCGAGCAGTTGCGCGGCGAACCCGTCAGCACCGCCACCGACGTGTTCGCGCTGGGCCGACTGCTGTGCCTGCTGCTGACCGGCCAGCGCGAGCCCGGCCCCACGCTGCGCGGCGACCTCGCCCTCATCGTCGGCCGCGCGCTGAAGGAGAGGCCCGATGAGCGCTATGCCGGCGCCAGCGCCCTGGCGGACGACGTGCGCCGCCATCTGGAGCACCGCCCCATCCTCGCGCGCCCCGACTCGCTGGCCTACCGCGGCGCCAGGTTCGCACGCCGCTACCGGCTGCAGCTGGCGGCCCTGAGCCTGGTGCTTGCCAGCCTGCTGGCCGGCATGGGCGCCACCGCCTGGCAATGGCGCGAGGCCACGCGCGAGGCCGCGCGCACGCGCCGCGTGCAAAGCGTGCTGACCGAATTGCTGAGCGGTCTCAGCCCCGACGCCTCGGGCAGCGCAACGGTGCCGATGCTTGAGCTGCTGCGCCGCAGCTGGGCCGAGGCGAAGCGCCGACTGGCGGGCGATCCGGAACTGCTGGCCGAGGTGGCGCGGCCGCTGGGGCTGCTGCTGAACCAGTCGGGCGACATGGCGCTGGCGGCCGAAGCTCTGTCGCTGGCGCATGCGCGATTGCAGGGCCGGGGCGACGAGGGTCGCGAGGTCGCCCTGCAGTTCGCCAACACCCAACGCCGGCTTGGCAACGCCGACGCCGCGCGACGCCTGTTCGAGCCCCTGGCCGAGGGGAATGACGCCCAGGCCGTCATCGCCCTGGCCAACCTCGGCGAGATGGCGGCAGAGGCCGGTGAGCTGGCGCGTGCCGAAGCCATGCTGCGCCGCGTCGAACCGCTGGCCCTGGCCCGCTTCGGCGCGCAACACGAGGCCTACCGCAAATCGCTGGACGCCCTGGCCAACCTCGCCCGCGCCCAGGGCCGCTGGGACGAGGCCCGCGCCCGCCTGGCGCAACTGGTGCAGGCCAGCGCCGGCGTGAACCGCCTGACGGCCGCCCAGGCGCGCGCCTCCGCCGCGACGCTGGAGATGGAGCTCGGCCGCTACGCCAGCGCGGTGCCCATGCTGCAGGCCAGCGTGGCCGAACTGGGCGAAGTGCTGGGGCCAGGCGACGCGACGACCGTCTACACGCGCGCCTGGCTGGCCGGCGCCCTCTTCCACGATGGCGACATCGGCGCGGCCCGCCGCGAGGCCGAGGCAGCGGCTGAACAGGCCCAGGCCCTGGCAGAGCCCGATGCCGCGCCGCTGGTGGCCCTGACTGCGGCGCGCCTGCAGCTGCGAGGTGGCGAAGCGGCGGCGGCCGAAGCCCGGCTGCAGGCCTTGCAGGCCCGCCTCGAAGCCACCGGCGCTCCCGCGGCCGCAGCTCGCGCCCTGGCCTTGCGTGGTGAAGCGGCACTCCGCCAAGGCCATGTCGACGAAGCACGCCGCCGCATCGACGAGTCCTTGGCCCGCCAGCGCCAGCTGCTGCCGGCCCATGACGCCGACCTGTGGCCGACGCTGGCGTTGAAGGCCCTGTGCCAACCCGAGATGGCCCTGCAGCCCCTTGCCGAAGCACTGCAGGTTGCGCAGGCGGGCCTGGCCGATGGACATCCCGACCGCGCCCGTGTGGCTGCCCTGCAGGCCTTGTTCAAGGCCGACCGAGCGGCGCGAGATGCAGCGCTGCAGGCCTATGCCCAGGCCCTGTCATCGCGTCGCGATGCTGCTGCTGCGCACAAGACCGTGCTGGCATTGCAGTCATCGCCCGCCCCCGCGCCCGATGCGCGGGATGCTCTTGTCCTGTTGAGCTTTTGATGGAGACCCCCATGTCACTGCGACTCCTTCCCGCCCTGCTCGCCGTCTGCGCGGCTGCGGCCATCGCCAACCCCACCACGCCGGCGACGCCCACCCAGGCAGCCTCGGGTCCGTCCGCCACGGCGACCAACAAGGTCGGCACCTCGGCACCGAACGCCGGCGGCAATGGCGGTGGCCTGAGCAGCAACGGCGGCAATACCGCCGGCCAGGTCACACCCAAGAAGCCCAAGTGCCCCGATCCGGGCAGCACCGCCTGCCCAGTCGTCAAGACGCCGGTCGGTAAGTAGTGCCCAAGGGCCTGCGGGCCGAGCGCCGGGCCGCTCCCTAGCCGGCCCGCCTTGGCGATGTGCTTGCGGCTCGATGCCGCAAGCATCGCCATCCCCTCGGGGGACCGGCCAGGGCCGCTCGCGTTCAGCGGAGCGGACATGGACGAGGGGCTAACCTTTCGTGACGACGAAGGTGACCTCGTACCTGCCGCCGTCGCCCGTGATGGTCAGCGTCTTGGTCTTGGGACCGGCGGCCACATCGAGCAGGTTGGCGCTGAGGGCCAGTTCCTGGGTCGTGCCGACGCGGTCGTCGAAGTTGGGGAAGCCGGTCGGGATGCCGAGAGCGCCATTGATGTCGGCCTTCAGCTTGTTGACGCGCTGAGCCCGCGTCATGCCGGCGGACGCCGCCAGCGAACTGACGACGGCGCCCTTGGTCAGTTCGCGCGCCGTGCCGGGCTTGCCGTCGTCGTGTTCCATCATGGACACGAGGATGACGGCATTGGCCGGATTGGCGATGGCCTTGGCCGAGCCCGAGGGGCCCCAAGCATTGCGGCGCCACACGACGAAGGGAAAGTCGCTTGGGTTGATGCCCGGCTGCAGTGGCTGGGTGCCATGGGTCTCGCCCTCATCGACATCGCTCCACGGTCCGTAGAGCGTGACCTCGGCATTGGGCAGCAGCGGGTTGCCAAGGTCGACGGCGGTGACGAGGACATAGGGCTCGTCCGAGCCGACCTCGTCGGTCTCGATCTTGCACTTGATGTTCTTCAGGGCGATGGTGACGGGCAATGCGGCCATGATGGTCTCCAGGGAGTTGGAGCGCGGCGACATGCCGGCTCCCCATCAAGGACGCAAAGCGCTGCCCGCCAGGGATCACGCGGCAGCACGTGAAAACTACCCCCACGCTGGAATCCGGGCTGCTGACACGTGCTGTCACAGCGGGCTTCGAACATGGCGGCACTCACCCACCACACGAGACCACCATGCAACCCGACTGCCTCATCCTCTACGTGCACAGCCCCGCCGAGAGCGTGCTCTTCTACCGTTCGCTGCTGGGCCGCGAGCCCGTCGAGCAGAGCCCCAACTTCGCGATGTTCATGCTCAACGACAAGACCATGCTCGGCCTCTGGGCTGCCCATGATGTGCAGCCCACCGGCCTGCATCGCGGCGGTGGCTCGGAGATCGGCATCACCGTCGAAACCGACACCGAAGTGAACGCCGCCGTCGCCGCCTGGAAGGCCTCGGGCTGGCCGGTGCTGCAGTCACCCACGTCCATGGACTTCGGTTTCACGGCCGTGACGGCCGACCCCGACGGCCACCGGGTGCGGGTGTTCAGGCCGACGCAGGGCTGACGTCTTTCAGCGCGTGCGCTTGGGCTTGCTCTTGCCACGCAGCTGGGCTCCGGCGGTTGCGCTGCCTCGCGCCGCCGGTTTGTCTGCCGCTGACTTGGCGGGCTTGACCAGACCGGTCGCAGCCGACACGGCCACGGTCTGGAACTCGGCCGCGTAGTGCTTGCGCATGCGCACGATCTCGCGCTTGTACTTGCTGGCGAGTTGCTGCTTCTTCGCGTCCGACAGCAACCGGCCGGCGACGTGGAAGAACTTGGATTCCTCTTCCTTGAGGTGATGACGCACCTTGAAGCTGAGCGTCTTGGCCGTCGCGATCCAGCCGTCCTGCGCCTTGTTGCGCACCGACAGGTCTTCGAGCAACTCGTCGACCTGGTGATGCTCGTGCAGCGCGTGCCGTGACGAATCCAGGCCGCCGTCTTCCATCAGCAGCGGCACGTACAGAAAGCGCTCCTCAGCCGCCGCGTGGGCCATCAACTCCACCTTCAGTTGCAGGAAGAGCAACTGGCGCGTGGCCATGTCACCACGCGAGGCGGTGAGCTTGCGGCACAGGTCGCGTTGCAGGTCGTGGCTTTCGCGGATGGCTTCGAAGATCATGCGGTGCTCTCCAGAACAGGGACGATCAGAGCTATGGTGGAGGGCTGCAGACCCGCCGTCTGTCGGACTGCACCGCTTCAATGGGGTGACCAGCGAACCTCACCACCCAGCGTCTTCAACAGGAGGATGACCATCATGAGGCCGACGACGCACCAGACCGCGCCGAGGACGATGAGCGCGGACAGATGGAAGGCGACCTTGGCGGCAAACGCCTGGCCCGCCGCTTCCGAAGCGCCCAGGGCTGGCAGCCAGGCCAGAAGCTCGATGGAGAGCCACGCCAGGAAAGGCAGGCCAAACACCAGAAAGAACAGCATCGTGAGGCGTGGATGTCGATCCGCGAACTCCCTGTTCACGCCCAGCAGGCGAAAGATCACGGCGGCAGGGATCAAGGCCACGCATGAGGCCAGCAACCAGGCATTGACGCCGGGCCGCCGAGCCGCCGCCCATGCCGACAGCCGGGACGGGCCAAGCAACCCGCGCAGCGACGCTTCGGACAGCAAGCCATGCAACTCAGGCGTGGAAACATGGCCCAGCGCCTCCAACATCTTCAACCCGATCGCGAGAACTGCCAGCGCCAGGCATCCCCAGCCGAGCAGGCGTGGAACTCGCGAGGCATCGACCCGCTTCACGAGCTTGCCGACCAGAGCGCCCGCGCCAAGAACCACGGCGCCGCAGGCCAGGAAAGCGGCCACGCCGCTGAGGTGGACCACGCCACGGCCCGGCATGAAGTAGAGATGCCCGGTGGCGATCCCGACGGCGGCCCAGGCCAGCAACACGGCCACCGCAAGTCCGATCAGCCAATGGCGGGTGATCAACGTCGGCATGGCATGGCCCCGCATCAGGCTGCGGCAGCGAACCGCCGCGACGGGTCGTAGGGGAACACGTCGTGCACATGCCCCGCCAGGATGCGTTCCTTGTTCCCTTGCCAGAAACTCGCATCCAGCAGATCGGCGTGATGCCGCATGAAAGCCTCGCGCACCCGCGGGTTGCCGAGCAGGAAGGGGACAAAGGTCTCGGGGAAGACGTCGCGCGGCGCGACGGCGTACCAGACCTCGCCTGACATCTCCTCCTCCTCGTTGCGCGGCTCGGGCACGCGGCGGAAGTTGCAGTCGGTCAGGTATTCGATCTCGTCGTAGTCGTAGAACACGACCTTGCCGTGGCGGGTCACACCGAAGTTCTTCCACAGCATGTCGCCGGGGAAGATGTTGGCGGCCACCAGGTCCTTGATGGCATTGCCGTACTCGATGACGACACGCTCGACCTGCTCGGGCGTGGCGTCCTGCAGATAGATGTTGAGCGGCACCATGCGGCGCTCGATGTAGACATGCTTGAGCACGAGGTCGTCGCCGCTTTCCTCGAGCAGGCTGCCGCAGAAATGCCTCAGCTCGGCGATCAGTTCCTCGTCGAAGCGGTGGCGCGGGAAGGCCACCCGCGTGTACTCCAGCGTGTCGGCCATGCGGCCGACGCGGTCGTGGCTCTTCACCAGCAGGTATTTGCTCTGGATGAGTTCGCGCGTCGTGTCCTTGGCCGGCGGGTAGAAGTCCTTGATGACCTTGAAGACGAAGGGCCAGCTCGGCAGATCAAACACCAGCATGACCATGCCCTTGATGCCGGGTGCGATGCGGAAGCGATCGCTGGAATGGCGCAGGTGGTAGAGGAAGTCGCGGTAGAAGAGGTTCTTGCCCTGCTTCTGCAGACCCAGGGCCGAATAGATCTCGGAGCGGGGCTTGCGCGGCATCAACGAGCGCAGGAACTGGACATAGGCGCTGGGCACTTCCATGTCGACGAGGAAGTAGGCGCGGGCAAAGCTGAACAGGCCAGCCAGGTCGTCCTCGCCGAACAGGGCCGCGTCGATGAAGAAGCGGCCGCTGGCGTCGTTGCGCAAGATGGGCAAGGCGAAGGGCGTCTCGGTGAAGCCGTTGATGATCTTGCCGACCACATAGGCGCCCTTGTTGCGGTAGAACAGGCTGGACAGCACCTGGACCTGGAAATTGGCGCGGCGACGGAACTCGCCCAGCCGCTGCAGCACCGCGGCCAGCACGCGGCCGACGTCGCGATCCAGGTCGACGAACTCGCCGTTCAGCTGGAAGTTGGTGATGACGCGCTTGAGCGTCTCGTGCAGCTTGTCGGGCGCCGGGTAGTAGGCCCGGTAGGTGGGCAGCGCGGCCGGCTCGTCGTTCTCGATGTATTCCGTCGAGACGGCCGGCCGCATGAAGATGAAGTCGTTGTGGAAGTAGGCGTGGTGCAGGATGCGCGTGCACACCGAGTTGAAGAAGGTCTCGGCCAGCTCGGGCTGGTGGTGATCGACCAGCAGGCCGATGTAGTGCAGCTTGACCTGTTGCCAGACGTCCATGGGCAGCGCGGACGCCGCGAATCGCGCCTCCAGCAGCGCCGTGGCCTCGGCGACGCGGGCGTCGTAGAACTCGATGCGCAGGGCCTGGGCGCGCTGCTGGCCGGCCCAGTCGCCGCGCTCGAAGCGGGCCTTGGCTTCCCGGGTGGTGTCGCGGAAGAGGCGGTAGTGGCGATCGAAGCCGCCCAGCAGGGCCTGGGCGATCTCGAAGGCGCGGGTGTCGGTCAGCTGCGTCGGGAACATGCCCCGACTCTAGTCAGCCCGCTGTGGCGTAGCGTGCCTTGACGTTGGCCAGGGCTCGGCGGTAGGCCGGGTCGACGTCGCCCGGACTGCCGGCCGTCAGCGCCAGGTCTTCCAGCAGGCCGTTGTGCAGGCCATAGACCCAGCCGTGCACGACGACTTCCTGGCCACGCTCCCAGGCGTCCTGCACGACGGTGGTGTGGCAGGCGTTGCGGGCCTGCTCCAGCACGTTGAGCTCGCAAAGTGCATCGACGCGCTTCGGTTCGGGCACGCCGTTCAGCCACTCGCTGTGCATGTGGCGCACGTCCTGCACGTGGCGGATCCAGTTCTCGACCAGGCCGACGCGCATGTCGTACAGCGCCGCGCGCACGCCGCCGCAATTGCTGTGGCCGACGACGATGATGTGGCGCACCTTCAGGTGGTCGACCGCGAACTGCATGACGGACAGGCAGTTCAGGTCGGAGTGCACCACCACGTTGGCGACATTGCGGTGCACGAAGAGCTCGCCCGGCAGCAGGTCGACCAGCTCGTTGGCCGGCACGCGGCTGTCCGCGCAACCGATCCACAGGTATTGCGGCTCCTGCTGCTTGAGCAGGCGCGAGAAGAAGCCCGGCTCACGCGCCTCGGTCTCGGCGGCCCAGCGCTTGTTGTTGTTCAGCAGGTCCTGCAGTTCGTGGTTGGTATCGGTCGTCATGATTTCATTGTCGCGGGCTCGGCCCAGGAACGGAGCAGTTCCAGCGAAACACCCATGCCGCCGCAGACCTCAACAAGAACCCGCTTGAAACCGCGGGCGTGCAAGTCGACCGCCGCCAGCGCGGCGCCACAGGCGGGTTCGACGAGAACGCGATGAGCGTCGGCGAAACGAACACAGGCAGCCGTGGCCTGGTCATCGCTGACCTGCACGGCATGCGTGGGATGCGAGCGCGCCAGCTCGAAGGCGCGGGCCGCAACGCGGCGCGAACCCAGCGACGTGGCGATGGAGGTGATGGCGGACAGCGAGACCAGCTCGCCGGCGCTGAGGCTGGCCTGCAGGCTGGCGGCGCCATGGGTCTCGACGGCGATGACCGGCACCTGGTCCAGGCCATGGCGTCGCAGGCCCTCGACGATGCCGCAGAACAGCCCGCCGCCGCCGACGGCCGTGATGACGGCGTCGAACTCGACGCCGGCTTCAACGACTTCGTCGATCAGCGTCGCGTGCCCGGCCCACAGCAGCGGGTGGTCGAAGGGATGCACATAGGCTGCGCCGCGCTCGGCGGCGAGCTGGACGGCGAACTCATGCGCCTCGTCCCACACAGCGCCATGCCGCAGCACCTCTGCGCCACGCGCAGCCAGACGCTCAGCGACGGCGATGCTGCTCGTCATCGGAAGCACGACGGTTACCGGCAGACCGACCGACACGGCCGCGTGCGTCGCGGCGAAACCGGCATTGCCACCCGACGCACAGACGATCGCCCGAGCACCGTCGACCGCCGACTGCTGCACCAGCCGCCCGACGCCGCGCAGCTTGAAGCTGCCGCTGGGCTGCAGGGCATCCATCTTCAGCCAGACCTCGGGGTGGTCAAACAGCCCCGGCGCCGCTCGCAACAGCGGCGTGTTGACGTGCAGGGGCGTCATTTACATGGTCTCGGCAAACAGCTCCCGGCCGATCAGCATGCGGCGAATCTCCGAGGTGCCCGCGCCGATTTCGTAGAGCTTCGCGTCACGCCAGAGACGCCCCAGCGGGTACTCGTTGATGTAGCCGTTGCCGCCGAAGATCTGGATGCCTTCACCGGCCATCCAGGTCGCCTTCTCGGCCGTCCACAGGATGACGGAGGCGCAGTCCTTGCGCACCTGCCGCACATGCTCGGCGCCCAGCAGGTCGAGATTCTTGGCGACGGTGTAGGCAAACGACCGCGCGGCCTGCAGCACGGTGTACATGTCGGCCACCTTGCCCTGGATGAGCTGGAACTCGCCGATGCTCTGGCCGAACTGCTTGCGATCGTGGATGTAGGGAACGATGTTGTCCATCACGCTCTGCATGATGCCCAGCGGCCCGCCGGTCAGCACGGCGCGCTCGTAGTCCAGGCCCGACATCAGCACCTTGGCGCCGCCGTTCACGGCACCCAGCACGTTCTCGGCCGGCACCTCGACGTTCTGGAACACCAGCTCGCCGGTGTGCGAGCCGCGCATGCCCAGCTTGTCGAGCTTCTGCGCGATGCTGAAGCCCTTCATGCCCTTCTCGATGAGGAAGGCCGTCACGCCGCGCGCGCCCAGCTCGGGCTCGGTCTTGGCATACACCACCAGGGTGTCGGCATCGGGGCCGTTGGTGATCCACATCTTGCTGCCGTTGAGCAGGTAGACGCCACCCTTGTCCTCGGCCTTGAGCTTCATGCTCAGCACGTCGGAGCCCGCGCCCGGCTCGCTCATGGCCAGCGCGCCGACATGCTCGCCGCTGATCAGTTTGGGCAGGTACTTCTTGCGCTGGGCGTCGTTGCCGTTGCGCTTGATCTGGTTGACGCACAGGTTGGAGTGCGCGCCGTAGCTCAGGCCCACCGAGGCGCTGCCTCGGCTGATCTCTTCCATGGCCACCATGTGGGCCAGATAACCCATGTTGGCGCCGCCGTAGGCCTCGGGCACGGTGATGCCCAGCACACCCAGCTCGCCCATCTTGCGCCACAGGTCCATGGGGAACTGGTCGCTGCGGTCGATCTCGGCCGCGCGGGGCGCGATCTCCTCGTCGGCAAAGGCGCGCACCGCGTCGCGCAGCGCGTCGATGTCTTCGCCGAGTTGGAAGTTGAGGCCGGGCAGATTCATGGTCGGGTCTCCTGTCAGCCCGGCCTCAAAACAGCCGAGCATTCTTGATTGACGTAAACGTCAACTGTAGCAAGTTGAGTCCGACTCAGGTTGCTGCAGGCAACAGCCGCTTCACCAGCGGGTGGCTGATCTTCTTGTCCGTGCCCACGGCGAAGAACTGCTCCGCCAGGCCGTCGGCCAGGCCGACGTTGACGACGCCGTAGCGTGCGGTCAGCGCGTCGTCCACCGCTGTCGCCGCAGGGAACACGCCCAGGCCCTCGCTGCCGAAGGTCGCGAGCAGGGCGCTGTCCTCGAACTCGCCGGTGACGCGCACGCGCAAACCCTCTTCGTTCAGCCATTGGTCCAGCCGGGGCCGCAGCGCCGCGTGCGAGGTCGGCAGCAGCAGCGGCACGTCGGCCAGCGAGGCGGGAAAGTCGCGCGCCGCGGCTGCAGCCCAGCGCGGGTGGGCATACCAGGCGATGGGCGAGCTGCCCAGGGAGTGACTGTAGACACGCAAGTTCGGGTTGGCCGGCGCGGGTCGGTCGGCCAGCACGACGTCCAGCCGGTGCAGGGCCAGGTCGCCGAGCAGGTCGTCGAACTCATCCTCGTGGCAGAGCAGGCGCAGCTGCGGCGTGTCGAGGATGGGCGCCAGCAGGCGGTGGGCGACCAGCTTGGGCAGGCCGTCCGAGATGCCGACAGCCAGACGCACCGTCGGTACGTCGACGGCCTCGCGCACCCGCTCGGGCAGGGTCTCGCCCAGCGAGAAGATCTGGTCGGCCACGTCCAGCGCCGCGCGTCCGGCTTCAGTCAGCGTCAGGCCGCGACCGGCCGGCTTCAACAGGGCCGCGCCGAGGTTCTGCTCCAGTTCGCGCACCTGGGTCGACACCGTCTGCACCGACAGGCCCAGCTTCTCGGCCGCCCGGGTCAGGCCGCCCTCCTTGGCGACGGCCCAGAAGTAGTACAGGTGGCGGTAGCTGTAGTTCAGGCTCATGGCAAATCAGCAAGTTATCCAGAAGCAATGCTTCGCGATTCTCTGCTTTTATTTGATGCCTTGCATGCCTACTCTGGGCGCGTTTCTTCAACGGAGGTCTGCCATGCAAACCCGCCCCATTGCCGTCGCCATGCCTTATGGCGGCAGCGTCGACCGCGCCGCCGCCCACCGGGTGCTGCGCAACACCTATGCCCTGCTGTCGATGACGCTGCTGTTCAGCGCCGCCGTCGCGGGTGCCGCCGTCGCCTTCAGCCTGCCGGCTCCCGGCATCATCCTGACGCTGGTGGCCTACTTCGGCCTGCTGTTCGGCATCCACAAGCTGAAGAACCGCGGCGCCGCCGTCGGCCTGGTCTTCGCCCTGACCGGCTTCATGGGCTGGACCCTGGGCCCGCTGCTGACGCGCACCCTGGCGCTGCCGGCCGGTGCGCAGATCGTCGCACTGGCCATGGGCGCCACCGGTGCCGTCTTCCTGGCGCTGTCGGCCTATGCGATGACGACCAAGCGCGACCTGTCGTGGATGGGCGGCTTCCTGTTCGCCGGCATGGTGGTCGCCGTCCTGGCCGGCCTGGCCGCGATCTTCTTCCAGATCCCGGCCCTGGCGCTGACGGTGTCCGCCGTCGTCGCCCTGCTGTCGGCCGGCCTGATCCTGTTCGAGACCAAGCAGATCATCGATGGCGGCGAGACCAACTACGTGCTCGCCACGGTCAGCCTGTTCGTGTCCATCTTCAATCTGTTCACCAGCCTGCTGCACCTGTTCGGCTACGGCAGCTCGGACGACTGAAGGCGATCAGGACTTGCTGAGCAGCCAGCGGTAGAGGCCGATACCGATACCGGCAAACGCCAGCAGCCCCAGCACCTGGCCGGCCGTGGCGAAGCTGTCACCCACCAGAGCCAGCGGCGCGCCGTTGCCGGAGAAGACGACGATGGCGGCCAGGATGACGCCCAGCAGGCTCTCGCCGACGATAAGGCCGGAGGCCAGCAGCACGCCGAGCTGCTTGGTGGCTTCGGGGTGGCGCTTGTAGGAAGCGCGCTTGTCGAACCACCAGCCGGCGACGGCACCGATGACGATCATCAGCGTGCTGTTCATCGGCAGATAGATGCCCAGGCCGACAGCCAGCGGCGCCAGGTGGGCCTTGCCACCCGAGGCACGTTTCATGACCTCGTCAACAACGATGCAGCCCACCCCGATGAAGGCGCCGATGCGGATGAGCTCCCAGTTCAGGTCGCCCTGGATGACGCCCTTGGCCAGGGCCGAGATCAGCGCGGCCTGCGGTGCGGCCAGCGCCTTCTTGGGGTCGACACCGGGCGCACCGGCAAAGCCATAGGCCTGGTTCAGCAGGTCCAGCACCGGCGGGATGACGATGGCGCCGGCGACGACGCCGATGATCAGCGCCACCTGCTGGCGCCAGGGCGTGGCGTCGACGAGCTGGCCGGTCTTCAGGTCCTGCAGGTTGTCGTTGGAGATGGTGGCCACGGCGAACACGACGGCCGTGACGAAGAGGGCAAACGCCACCAACGCCTGGCCCGTGGAAGCCGGCAGCATGGGCTTGACGACCAGGGCCAGCAGCAGCGACACGCCGATGACGACCAGGATGCCGACGCCCGACAGCGGGCTGTTGGACGAGCCGATCAGGCCGGCCATGTAGCCGCAGACGGCAGCGACGAAGAAGCTCATCAGCACGACGTAGACGACGCCGCCGACGACCAGCAGGCCGAGTTGGTCGCCCAGGCCGGCCGAAGTGGCAAAGCTGGACAGCATGAAGCCGATGGGCAGCATGCAGGCCAGGGTGATGAGGCCGACGGTGCCGATGGGGATGTCCTGCTCATTGCGCGGCAGGGAGTCGGCCTTGCCTGCCTTGCGCACGCGGGCCGACATGGCGGCCGAGTGCAGGCCCGAAACGACGGGCCTGGCCAGCTTGATCAGCGTCCAGATGGCGGCGACGGCGATGCAGCCGGCGCCGATGAAGCGCACCTTCTTGCTCCAGGCGAACAAGGCCACCGCCTCGGCGGCGCCGTCGACACCCGAAGTCAGATAGGGCACGCCGCCCAGCCAGGCGATGCAGGCGCCGACGAGGATGGCGATGCCCACCCACAGGCCGACGAGGTGGCCGACGGCCAGCAGCGCAAAGCTGAAGTTCAGGTCATAACCCGTTGCGGGTCCATTGCCTTTCTCGCCGCCAGGCAGGCGGAAGTACTGGGCCAGGTTGGCCGCAAAGAGCTGGGTGGCGACGACGATGCTGAAGCCGGCCGACACGACGGTGCCCGCCACGATGGCGGCCAGGCCTTGGCGGTTGGCTTCGCCGCTGTCGGCAGCATGGCCGACCTTGAGCACCTCGGCGCAGGCCACGCCTTCCGGATAAGGCAGCGGCGAGTTGGTCACCAGCGCCCGGCGCAGCGGGATGGAGTACATGACGCCGAGCACACCGCCCAGGGCGCACAGCGTGACCGACATCCAGTAAGGGAAGCCCGTCCACCAGCCGATCATGACCAAGCCGGGCAGCACGAAGATGATGGAGGACAGGGTGCCGGCCGACGAGGCGATCGTCTGCACGATATTGGTCTCGCCGATGGAGTTGCCCGCGGCGCGGCGCAGCAGGGCCATGGAGATGACGGCGGCCGGGATGGAGGTCGCGAAGGTCAGACCGGCCTTGAGGCCGAAGTAGACGTTGGCGGCCGTGAAGACCAGGGTGATGAGGATGCCGAGGACGATGCCGCGGGCGGTCAGTTCGGTCCCCAGTGGCGCGGTGGAGGCTTGCGTGGTCACGGTCGGAGGGCGGGAATTGGGATGGGGGCGGATCATGCCCCCATTTAGTGCCCAGGCCGATCGGGGCCTTCAGCAGGGCTTGACGCCGTTGACCGCCAACAGCACGGAATAGACCGAGCTCGTCGCGCAGATGAAGAGCCGGTTGCGCTTGGGGCCGCCGAAGCTGACGTTCGACACCCGCTCGGGTACGGGGATGCGGCCGATCAGCGCGCCGTCCGGCGCATGGCAATGGATGGCGCGACCGGCGCTGGTCCAGATGCGGCCTTCGGTGTCGCAGCGGAAACCGTCATAGAAGCCGGTGTCGCATTGGATGAAGACCTCGCCGCCGCTCAGCGAGCCGTCGGCGTCGACGGCAAAGCGATGCATGGTGCCGCGCTCCACGCCGGTGTCGGCGACGTAGAGGCAGCGCTCATCGGGCGAGAACGCCAGGCCGTTGGGATGGACCAGGTTGTCGGCCATGACGCGCAGCTCGCCACTGACCGGGTCCAGCCGGTAGACCCAACAGCCGGCCTGCTCCTGCGGCGCACGCACGCCCTCGTAGTCGTCGCAGATGCCGTAGGGCGGGTCGGTGAACCAGACCGTGCCATCGGATTTCACGACCACGTCGTTGGGGCTGTTCAGGCGCTGGCCCCCGAAGTGCGAGGCCAGCACAGTCAGCGAACCGTCGTGCTCGGTGCGCACGACGCGTCGGCCGCCCTGCTCGCAGCTGATGAGACGTCCCTGGCGGTCCAGCGTGTGGCCATTGGTGTAGCTGGACGGGCGGCGGAACTCGGCGACATGGCCGGACACCTCGCACCAGCTCAGCATGCGCTCGTTGGGGATGTCGCTCCACAGCAGGCGGCGCTGGGCGGGGACATAGACCGGCCCCTCCGTCCAGCGACAGCCGCTGGCCAGGCGCTCCAGCCGGGCGCTCTTGCGGATGCAGTCGTCAAAGCGCGCATCCAGGATCTCGAACTCGCAGGGCTCGCTGCCGCTCTCGAAGGCCATCGTCTTTCTTCCTCAGGTTGAAAGACGAAATCGTCGAGCGAGGGCCTTGCCGCCGCGCGGCATTGCGAGCATCCAGAAAGCCGCGCCGCGGCGAAATCAGTCCACCAGTGGCAGCCCGGCGCCGGGCTTGCAGTCGTCCAGCACGAAGACGGAGCGGAATTTGCGGATGTTGGCGTCGTCGAAGAACAGCTCGCGCGTCAGCGCTTCGAACTCGGCCACATCGCGGCAGCGGATCAGCAGCAGGAAATCGCTGTCGCCGGCCACATAGAAGCACTGCTGCACCCGCGGCTCGGCGGCCATGCGGCGCTTGAAGCCGTCGATGACGGCCTTGCGGCTGGCCTCACGCAGCTCCACCTCGACCCAGACCGACAGACCAAAGCCCAGGGCTGCGGCATCCAGAAGCAGGCGCTCACCTTGGATAACGCCCGCGTCGCGCAGGCGCCGGATGCGCCGCTGCACGGCGGTGGCCGACAGGCCGATGGCGGTGGCAATCTTCTCGGCCGGCTGGCGCGGCTCGTCCTGCAGGCGGGCGAGGATCTGGCGGTCGAATTTGTCCAGTTCAGGTGCGGCATCCGTCATGGCCGCGCACCCTACCCGAAAGCTCAATTGACGTTAACGTCAATTGGCGACCTAGAATCCGGCCCGAGCAAGGAGACAGCCATGACCGACCTCTCTAGCGACTACAAAGCGCTGGCCGAGTACCGCCCGACCCACAAGGTCCGTTTCGTCACTGCCGCCAGCCTGTTTGACGGGCATGACGCCGCCATCAACATCATGCGCCGCATCCTGCAGGGCATGGGCGCCGAGGTCATCCACCTCGGCCACAACCGTTCGGTGGACGAAGTCGTCACCGCGGCGCTGCAGGAGGATGCCCAGGGCATCGCCATCTCTTCCTATCAGGGCGGCCACGTCGAGTACTTCAAGTACATGGTGCAGCTGCTGAAGGAGCGCGGCGGCGAGCACATCCAGGTCTTCGGCGGTGGCGGTGGCGTCATCGTGCCGGCCGAGATCCGCGAGCTGGCCGAGCATGGCGTGCGCATCTTCAGCCCCGAGGACGGCCAGCGCATGGGCCTGCAAGGGATGATCGGTGAGATGGTCATGAAGGCCGACCAGGACTTCAGCGTCTACGCGCCGCAGAACCTCTCCGCCATCACCGGCCATTCCGAATCCGCCTGGCGCTCCCTGGCCCAACTGCTGACGGCGCTGGAGAACGGCAAGGCCGAAGCTTCCATCGTCGACGCTCTGCGCGAGCAAGCCAAGGGCCTCAAGACGCCCGTGCTCGGCATCACCGGCACCGGTGGCGCCGGCAAGTCCAGCCTGACCGACGAGCTCATCCGCCGTCTGCGCCTGGACCAGGGCGATGCGCTGCGCGTGGCCCTGATCTCCATCGATCCCTCGCGCCGCAAAAGCGGTGGCGCCCTGCTGGGCGACCGCATCCGCATGAACGCCATCAGCCCCTGGGGCCAGGGTGCGCGCGTCTTCATGCGCTCGCTGGCGACGCGCGACTTCGGCAGCGAGATCTCCCCCGCCCTGCCCGACGTCATCGCCGCGGCCAAGGTGGCGGGCTTCGACCTCGTCATCGTCGAGACCTCGGGCATCGGCCAGGGCGACGCAGCCATCGTGCCCCTGGTCAATGTGCCCATGTACGTCATGACGCCCGAGTTCGGCGCCGCCAGCCAGCTCGAGAAGATCGACATGCTGGACTTCGCCGAGTTCGTCGCCATCAACAAGTTCGACCGCAAGGGCTCGCTGGATGCGCTGCGCGACGTCAGCAAGCAGGTGCAGCGCAACCGCGAAGCCTTCAACGTGATGCCGGACACCATGCCCGTGTTCGGCACCATGGCCAGCCGATTCAACGACGACGGCGTGACGGCCCTCTACCAGGCGCTCAAGGTGCGTCTGGCCGAGCTGGGCCTGAAATTCAGCGAAGGCCGCCTGCCGCGCGTGGACACGCGCCACAGCACCCACCAGACGCCTATCGTGCCGGCCGCCCGCGTGCGCTACCTGGCCGACATCAGCGACACCGTGCGCAGCTACAAGGCCCGCGCCCGCAAGCAGGCGACCCTGGCCCGCGAGATCCAGCAGCTGGAAGCCAGCCGCGCCATGCTGGAGGCTGCCAATCCCGACAAGAACGGCGCCCGCACGGCCTTGGCCGATCTGGCGGAACAGCGCAAGGCCAGGCTCGACGGCGACGCCCGCCAGCTGCTGCAGCAATGGCCCGACATGGTCAAGGCCTATGCCGGCGACGAGTACGTCGTGAAGATCCGCGACAAGGAGATCCGCACGGCTCTCGTCACGCAAAGCCTGTCGGGCACCAAGATCCGCAAGGTCGTGCTGCCGGGCTACGAGTGCCATGGCGAGCTGCTGAAGTGGCTGATGCTGGAAAACGTGCCCGGCAGCTTCCCCTACGCGGCCGGCGTGTTCGCCTTCAAGCGTGAGGGCGAGGACCCGACCCGCATGTTCGCCGGCGAAGGCGATGCCTTCCGCACCAACCGCCGCTTCAAGCTGGTCAGCGAGGGCATGCCCGCCAAGCGCCTGTCCACGGCCTTCGACTCGGTCACGCTGTACGGCGCCGACCCCGCGCCGCGGCCCGACATCTACGGCAAGGTCGGCAACAGCGGCGTGTCCATCGCGACGCTGGACGACATGAAGGTGCTCTACGACGGCTTCGACCTGTGCAGCCCGACCACCAGCGTGTCCATGACCATCAACGGCCCGGCGCCGTCCATCCTGGCCATGTTCATGAACACGGCCATCGACCAGAACCTCGCCAAGTTCAAGGCCGACAACGGCCGCGAGCCGACGCAGGACGAAGCCGCCAAGATCAAGGACTGGGTGCTGGCCAATGTGCGCGGCACCGTGCAGGCCGACATCCTGAAGGAAGACCAGGGCCAGAACACCTGCATCTTCTCGACCGAGTTCTCGCTGAAGGTGATGGGCGACATCGCCGAGTACTTCGTGCACCACAACGTGCGCAACTTCTACTCGGTGTCGATCTCGGGTTATCACATCGCTGAAGCGGGCGCGAACCCCATCAGCCAGCTGGCGCTGACGCTGTCGAATGGCTTCACCTTTGTCGAGGCCTATCTGGCGCGCGGCATGCACATCGACGACTTCGCGCCCAACCTGAGCTTCTTCTTCAGCAACGGCATGGACCCGGAGTACACCGTGCTGGGCCGCGTGGCGCGCCGCATCTGGGCCATCTCCATGCGAGACCGCTACGGCGCCAACGAGCGCTCGCAGAAGCTGAAATACCACGTGCAGACGTCCGGCCGCAGCCTGCATGCGCAGGAGATCGCCTTCAACGACATCCGCACCACGCTGCAGGCCCTGATCGCGGTCTACGACAACTGCAACTCGCTGCACACCAACGCCTACGACGAAGCCATCACGACGCCGACCGACGAGAGCGTGCGCCGTGCCATGGCCATCCAGCTCGTCATCAACCGCGAATGGGGCCTGGCCAAGAACGAGAACCCGTCGCAGGGCGCCTTCATCATCGACGAGCTGACCGAGCTGGTCGAAGAGGCCGTGCTGCGCGAGTTCGAGCGCATCAGCGAACGCGGCGGCGTGCTCGGCGCCATGGAGACCGGCTACCAGCGTGGCCGCATCCAGGAAGAGTCGATGCATTACGAGATGCTGAAGCACACCGGCGAGTACCCCATCATCGGCGTCAACACCTTCCGCAACCCCAAGGGCGAGGCGGTGCCGGAGCACATCGAGCTGGCGCGCTCGACGGACGACGAGAAGCAGTCGCAGCTGGCGCGCCTGGCCGAATTCCAGGACCGCCATGCTGCCGAGTCGCCCGCCATGCTGGCGCGCCTTCAGCAGGCCGTCATCGAGAACAAGAACGTGTTCGACGTGCTGATGGACGCCGTGCGCGTGTGCTCGCTGGGCCAGATCACCGGCGCGCTGTTCGAGGTGGGCGGCCAGTACCGCCGCAGCATGTAAGCCCCTGCGGGGCTACAGCCCGCGGCAGCGCTGGTCGAAGGCAGCGGACAGCCGCTGCAGATCGGCGCGTTCGCCAGCCGTCATCTCGGCCTCGCGGGCGCGGCGTGAGCGCAGGTTGTTGCGCAGCTCCACGCACTGGGCGAATTCACGCTCCTGGCGCGCCTTGTTCTCGGCCAGCGCGCTGCGCTCCTGCAGGGAACGGGAGCGCGCGTCCTCCATCAGGCGGCTGACCTTGTCGTTGGCCTCCTGCTCTTCCGCATAGCACTCGCGCTGGTAGCGGTACTCGAGCTGCTGGCGGACGCTCTCGTCCGTCTCGTTCTCGGAACCGGCCTGGCGCAGCAGCTCGCGCAGGCGCAGGCAACGCAGGCTCATGAACTGGCTGGCCTCGGGCGCCTTCGGGCCGCTGCGCGCGATCTGCGTGGACTCGGCCTCGGGGCAGGGCCTGTCGCTGAAGGCGACGGTGCCGTCCGGCTTGCGGCATTTGTAGACACCACCACCGTCGGCCCAGGCCGGGCTGAACAGCGACGCCAGGACCAGACCCAGCCAGGCCGTGCGACTCAGCGCGCTCACAGCTTCTGCTCCCGGTCGGTGCCATAGCCGTAGCGGCGCTTGTTGCGCATCTTCTCCAGGTACTCGCGCGCCGTCAGGCCATCCGTGTTGCGTGCGGCCTTGGGCGCACCGGCGGCCAAGAGGGTGTCGACGATTGGCTCGGAGTTGCCGATGGCAGCCAGATGCAGCGGCGTGTTGCCCTGGTTGTCCTGCGCGAAGACGGAGGCATGCAGGCGGATCAGCTCCGCCACCGCATCGTGCCGGCCCTCTTCGACGGCCCAGTGCAGGGCCGTGCGGCCCTGGCTGTCCAGCGCATTGATGTCGGCACCGGCGGACACCAGCGGGCCGATGGACTTCAGCGCGGCGTAGTGGATGGGCAGGCGGCCGCTGCCGTCGGCAGCGTTGATGTTCAGGCCGCGGCTGGTCAGGAAGACCATGGTCTGGGCATCAACACCGTGGCGGGCGGCCAGATGCATGACGCCGACGCGGTCGGGCGTCTGCTGGGTGGGGTCGAGCTTGAACTCTTCGATGAAGAGCCGCATGCGGTCCAGCGTGGGCTTGGTGGCGGCCTGCTGCAGCAGCGTGCCCTTGTCCAGCGCTCCGATGTTGCGGGGCTCGGCGCCATGCCTGACCATCCAGCGCAGGGCCGGCAGGCTGCCCGTCGCCGCGTTGTCATAGAGCAGGCGGTTCATGCCGACGGCGCCCACGCGCGCGGCGGTCTTGTCGAGATCGATCATGCCGCTGGCGTCCGCCATGCCGCCCATCATCATCGCCTCGCGCAACTCGGGCCCGAGGCCCGCGACGTCCTGGGTGCTGCGTCGCGCCATGCTGCACCAGGTCAGCAGGGAAATGGTGACCACCAAGGCTGCCGCCCGCAGGCCGATGCCCAGCCAGTTGATGCCGTCTCGCTCCAATCTTTCCCCCTGCTTTTCTAGGCCCGCCGGATTGTGCAGCAGCCCCCTTTCAAACCCGGACCCTCAACTCGGGGCCGGCCTCTAGACTCCCTCGAACCGGGGTCAAGCCGCCAATACGACACGGTCGCGCCCGCCGCGCTTGGCCTCGTACAGGGCGGCGTCGGCGCGGCTGAACAGGGCTTCCGGCGCCTCGTCGGGGCCGGCGGCCGGCGCCACGCCGACGCTGACCGTGATCGTCAGCGCGCCCGCCACGGTCTCGAAGGGTTGGCCGCCGATGACCTCGCGCAGCCGCTCACCCAGGCGCATCTCGCCGCCGGCTTCGGGGTTGAGCCAGATGACGGCGAATTCCTCGCCGCCCAGCCGCACGGCCAGGTCCAGCGGCCGCAGCGCCTCGTGCAGGCGCGCGCCGACGCCGCTGAGCACCGCGTCGCCGACGGCATGGCCATGGGTGTCGTTGATGCGCTTGAAGTGGTCCACATCCAGCACGGCCAGCAGCGGTGGCCGCGGCGCCCCGCGCTTGAGCAGGCGGCGCAGGCGCTCGTCGAAACCGCGCCGGTTCAGCAGGCCGGTCAGCACGTCGATCTCGACAAGGCGCTCGATCTGGCGCAGCGCGCGGTCCTGCAGCAGCAACAGCATGGCCAGGGCCTGGCCGATCAGCAGGGCGATGGTGGCCAGCAGCCCGATGGAGTTGTAGGCCATCAGCTCGGCGCGCGACTGGGCGATCAGCGGCGATACGGCCAGTCCCCGCGCCACCTCGATGACAGCGCTGACGAGCAGGTCGCCGGCCAGCAGGGCCAGCGGGAAGCCGCGCTGCTCCTTCCAGGCCCGCAGGGCGGCATGGGCGGCAGGCATGTTCAGCACGGCCGAGGCCAGCAGGGTCAGCGTCAGCGAAGGCCAGAACTGGCCCACCCACGCCGTCAGCGCGAAGGAGGCGACGCAGGTCAGGCCGGTGAACACGATGGGCCAGCGGGCGCGCAAGGGCAGCCCCAGATAGACGCGCAGGCCCAGCAGCACCATCAGTGCGGCCAGCAGGCTGCCCTGATGGCCGATCACCCACAGCACGCGCGGCGCCTCCAGCGCGATCAGCGTCGCGCGGATGGCCTGGGTGACGGCCGCGGCGGCAAAGGCGCCGGCCCAGTACCACAGCGCACGTTCGCCCTTCAGATGCCAGGCGCCGCCGAGCGTGGCCAGGGCCAGCATCGTCGTGACGAGCTGGAAAACGCGCAGCAGCGTGTCGGCGTGCAGGGGTTCCATCGTGGGGTGGCTTCAACCGCAGCAGCCACGATGCCTTCAACCAGCCGTCTTGTCGGCCCGCAGCGCGAGCACGACGTGATTGATCTCACGGCGACGGGCCGATTCAGTGGCCCTGGATGTTCTGCATCGCCGCCTTCACCCGCATCAGCATGGGCGAGGCGCCGGTCACCTTGGCGTCGAAGGGGTGCAGGCGCTGGCCGCCGGTGGCCGCCATGATCTTGCGCACGTACAGCCGCGTCTCGGCATAGGGCGGCACGCCGAGGTAGCGGTCCACGGCCTTCTCGCCGGCGTTGTAGGCGGCCACCGCCAGCATCACGTCGCCCTCGAAATAGGCCAGCAGCCAGCGCAGATAGGCCATGCCGCCGCGGATGTTCTGCGAGGGGTCGCGCAGGCGCACGACGCCGAAGCGCGCCCCCGTCTCGGGCAGCAGCTGCATCAACCCCTGGGCCCGCTTGGGCGACTCGGCCAGCGGGTCGAAGTTGGATTCGGTGGCCATGACGGCCAGCACCAGGGCCGGCGAGAGCTGGTACTCAGGCGCCACCAGCTTCACATAGCTGACGATGGCCGGCGGCGCGCGCTCGGGCAGGGGCAGCGTCGCCCACAGCGACACGGGCTTGCTGCCTTTTGCGGGCGGCGACGCCACGGCCACCGGTGGATCGGTCTCGGGCGGGCGCAGGCAGGGTGGCGGGTCGCCCAGCGGCGTGCCGCCCATGCGCTCGAGCATGTTCTGCGCCTGCTCCATGCCCTGCTCGGCCGCCGCGGCGAACAAGTGGGCAGCCTCGGCATCGTTGCGCTGGATGCCGCGCGAGTTGGTCAGCATCCAGCCCAGGCTGTACTGGGCCTCGGCATCACCGTAGCGGGCCGCACGGCAGTAGAGCTTGGCCGCCGCGACCTCGTCGCGCTTGACGCCGTCGCCGTACTCCAGCGCCTTGGCCTCCTGGCGCCAGCGCTCCACCTGGGCCGGCACGACCGGACCTCGCTCGCCGGGCGGCATGGTGGGGCGGGGCAGCTGCTCCAGCGTCAATGCGGGCACTTGAGCGCCGGCCGTCGTGACCACGAAAAGCAGAGGGAGCAGCAGCGCGCGCAAGGGTCAGTCAGGAGGCAGGGCGAAGGGGGCGAAGTCTAGACTCATCGCATGAACAAGACCCGGCTCGAAGCCTTCAGCGATGGCGTCATCGCCATCATCATCACCATCATGGTCCTGGAGATGAAGGTGCCCCACGGCAGTGACTGGGAAGCCTTGAAGCCGCTGTGGCCCGTCTTCCTGTCCTATGTGCTGAGCTTCGTCTACGTCGGCATCTACTGGAACAACCACCACCATCTGCTGCACGCCGTGCACAAGATCAACGGCGGTGTGCTGTGGCCGAATCTGCACCTGCTGTTCTGGCTGTCGCTGCTGCCCTTCGCCACCGGCTGGATGGGCGAGAACCATTTCGCGCCCCTGCCCGTGGCCATCTACGGCGGCGTGCTGATCATGGCCGCGCTGGCCTGGGTGCTGCTGCAGCGCGCCCTGGTCTGCATCCCGGGCAACAACACCGTGCTGGCCCAGGCCCTGGGCAAGGACTGGAAGGGCAAGATCTCGCCGGTCATCTACCTGGCATCCATCGCCCTGGCCTTCGTGCACGTCGGCCTGTCGCTGGCGGGCTATGCCATTGCGGCGGCGCTGTGGCTGATCCCCGATCGCCGCATCGAACACCACCTCAGCCAGCACGAGTGACCATGCCCACCCTCGACCCGCGCATCGATACCTATCTGGCCGGCGTGCCGGAGTTCGCGAAACCCATCCTCGAGCGCCTGCGCGAGGACGTGCATGCGGCCTGCCCCGACGTCGTCGAGACCATCAAATGGAGCCGGCCCCACTTCACGCTCAACGACAAGCTGCTGTGCGGCATGTCGGCCTTCAAGGCCCATTGCGCCTTCGGCTTCTGGGAGCGCGAGGGCGCGGCCGAAGGTCAGGGCGGCGCCATGGGCGATTTCGGACGCATCACCAGTTTGAAGGACCTGCCCAGCCGCGCCGAACTGCGCAAGCAGATCAAGGCCGCCGCCGCGCTGCTGCAGGCTGGCGCACCGCGCGCCACCAAGCCCAACCGAGAACCGCGGCCCCAGCTCGAGATGCCCGACGATTTCGCCGCGGCCCTGGCCAAGGTCAAGGCGGCCAAGCAGCACTTCGAGGCCTTCGCGCCCAGCAAGCAGCGCGACTATCTGGAATGGGTGCTGGAAGCCAAGCGCGAGGAGACGCGGACCAAGCGCATCGCCCAGTCGGTCGAATGGTTGGCCGAGGGCAAGTCTCGCAATTGGAAGTACGAGGGCTGTTGAAGTGAAAACCGAACAAAGCCACAGAGGCACAGAGCCACGGAGGCCCTGGGATCGAAATCTCTCTGTGTCACTGTGCCTCTGTGGCGGCCTTCCTTCGCCGCCACGCGCATAGGGCGACTCAGCCAACCACCGACTGCAGCGTCGAGTTGCGCATCCAGTCATCCGCCACGATGACGCGGTTGCGGCCCTTCTGCTTGGCTTGATACAAGGCCTTGTCGGCCAGATGCATCAGGGTCTCCGGCGTGTCGGCCTTGGAGGCCTCGGCGACACCGGCCGACAGCGTCACGCGCAGCGGCTGGCCGCCGTCGCCCTGGAGCTCCAGCGCCTCCACGGCCAGGCGCACCTGCTCGGCCAGATGCCTGGCGCCCACCACACCGGTGGCCGGCAGCACCAGGCCGAACTCCTCGCCGCCCAGGCGGCCCAGCACGTCCGAGCTGCGCAGGCGCTGGCGCGCGCAGGCCGCCACGGCACGCAGCACGTTGTCGCCGACGACATGGCCATGCTGGTCGTTGACGCGCTTGAAATGATCCAGGTCCAGCATGACAAAGCTGACCGGCTGGTTCTCGCGCCGGCCGCGCTCCAGCGAATGCGCCAGCAGCGACACCGCCGTGTTGTGATTCACCGCGCCGGTCAGGCCGTCGATGCTGGCCAGCTGGCGCATCTGCGCGGCCATGCGCTCGAAGCCCGCCAGCACGAAGGCGAAGCCCGCCGCCAGCACGGCCATGAAGGCCAGCATGAAGATGGCGCTGCTCCAGGACCCGGGCGTACCCGCCGGCAGGCTGCCCCCGCCCGCCCACCAGACGGCAAAGGCCACACGCAATCCCAGGGCCAGATTGGCCAGCAGCAGCATCAGCGCGACGACGCGAAACGACAGCTCGCCACGCCAGCCCCGGCGCAAGCCCATGACGGTGGCCGGCAGCAGCAGCGCGGCCATGGCCGCCGACATGGTGCCGGCCCGCAGCGGTGTGCCGACATCGAGGATGGCCGGCACCGTCAGCGCCGCGCCCACCAGCAGCCAGTGCTGCCAGACCTGCAGGCCGCGGTTGAGCAGATGCCAGGACACGGCCGAGGCCAGCTGGGCCAGTCCGGCCATCAGCAGCAGATTGCCGCCCAGCAGCGTCAGCCAGCCGGGCAGCCAGGGCTGCAGCGCAAAGCAGAGGAAGCCGCCACACAGCGACATCGCGCCGCCGCCCAGGCGCCTGAGCTCGCTGCGCTGCAGGCCGCCGCGCCCCGCCAGCTCCAGCAGCAGGGTGAGCAGTCCGAAGCCGACGACGAGCATCAGCACCAGCGTCGGTACATCCAGCGTCATGCGCAGCGGCTCCCTTCCCAGGGTTTGCGCCCAGTGTAGGCAGCGACACCCCGCCCGTCGCCAGGGTCTGCGCCGATGGCGCGCGCCGTCCTTCACGGATTCAATGCCGGAGTGATCGCCCCTGCCCTGACCCCGGCTCTGTGCCTGCTGAATCCGCATGCCGCCAACGGCCGCTGCGCCGCCCTCGCCCAACCGCTGCGCGAGGCCCTGCCCCAGGTCCCGCTGGTGCTGCCCGAGAACGTCGCCGCCGCCCGCCGGCGCCTGCTGGCCCTGCCCGAGGGCAGCCGCGTCATCGTGGCCGGTGGCGACGGCACCGTGCACCAGTTGCTGCCGGCCCTGGTCGCGCGCCAGCTGCAGTTGGCCATCCTGCCCGGCGGCACCGGCAACGACCTGGCCCGGGCTCTGGGCCTGGCCCGCATGGGCTGGCGCGAGGCCCTGGCCCACGCCCAGAGCGCGCCGGCCACAACCATGGACCTGGGCGAGATCACGACGCCCGAAGGGGGCGCCCAGCTCTTCATGTCCAGCTTGACGGCCGGCTTCGACGCGGCCATCGCCATCCGCGCCCAGGCTGCGCCCAACTGGCTGCGCGGCCAGCCGCGCTATTTGTGGGCGACGCTGAACGAGATCGGCCGGCTGCGCGTCTATCCGCTGCGCATCGAGGCCGACGGCCAGCTGCTGCATGAAGGCCCCATGCTGTTCGCCTCCAGCCTGAACACGCCGAGCTACGGCAGCGGCATGCCGGCCGCGCCGGGTGCGCGTGTCGACGATGGTCATCTCGAGCTGCTGCGCGTCGGCGCCTTCGGCCGCCTGGGGGCCTTGGCCATGATGCCGCTGCTGCTGGCCGGCCAGCATCTGCGCAACCGCAAGGTGCACCTGAGCGCCTTCAAGGCCTTGCGCCTGACCTCGCCCCGGCCGGTGCCGCTGGCCGTCGATGGCGAGCCCCTGCCCTCGTCCAACGACATCACGGTCCGTGTGCTGCCCCGAGCCCTTCACGTGGTTCGTTGATGATGTGCACATGGATGACACCGACGACACCCCGCGCCCCGGCTGGCTGGGCCCCTGGCTGAAGGGCTTTCCGGCCCTGCAGCCGCCGCTGCCGCTGGCCGACGTGGCCCGGCGCGGCTGGACACTGCCCGATCTGCCCACGCCGCTGGCCGTCGTGCGCCGGCAGGCCCTGACCCACAACATCGCCTGGATGCAGGACTTCGCGACCCGCCACGGCGTGCAGCTGGCGCCCCATGGCAAGACGACGATGAGCCCCCAGCTCTTCCAGCGCCAGCTCGAGGCCGGCGCCTGGGGCCTGACCTTCGCCAACGTCCACCAGCTGCGCCTGGGCCTGGCCGCGGGGGCGAAGCGGGCGCTGATCGCCAACCAGCTCATCAGCGCGTCCGAACTCGCCGAACTGCTCGAACTGCGGCGGCGCCACGCCGGCCTGGAGCTGGCTTTCTTTGTCGACTCCCAGGCCCAGCTCGACCTCATCGCCAGGCACTGGGCCGAGCTCGGCCGCGACGAAGCCCGAGTGGACGTGCTGGTCGAGCTCGGCACCTCGCGCTGTGGCGTGCGCGAGCACGAACCGGCGCTGGCCCTGGCCCGCGCCCTCAAGAGCCACCCGGCGCTGCGCCTGCGCGGCGTCGGCTTCTACGAGGGCCTGCAGATCCAGGGCGACAGCGCGCCCGACATCGCGCTGATGCAGCAATGGCAGGCCCGCCTGCAGCTTTTGCTGGATGCCATCGAGACCGAAGGCCTGCTCGACGCCGACGCCCAGCCGCTGTGGCTCAGCGGTGGCGGCTCGGCCGCCTTCGATCTGGTTGCGCCCGTGCTGGCCGGTGGGTCAGCACGCCTGGGCCTGCTGCGCTCGGGCTGCTATGTCTGCCACGACCATGCGCACTACGGCCGCTATATGCAGACCATGGACGAGCGCATGGGCACGCCGCTCAGCTCACCCAGCCTGCTGCCGGCCCTGGAAGTCTGGACCCATGTGCTGTCCTGCCCCGAGCCCGGCCTGGCGCTGCTGAACGCCGGCCGGCGCGACCTGTCCTTCGACGCCGGCTGGCCGGTGCCGGTCTGGCATGGGCAAGGTGGCGAGCGGGTCAGGGCACCCGCCGGCTGGCACGTCACCGGCCTGAACGACCAGCATGCCTATCTGCGCTGGGACCCGACCGAATGCGACGGCCCGGCCGTCGGCGAGCGCGTCGCCCTCGGCCCCTCCCACCCCTGCACCACCTTCGACAAATGGGCCTGGATGGCCGTCGTCGACGAGGACGACCGCGTCGTCGATGCCATCACCACCCAGTTCTGCTGATGCAACGCCGCCACCTGCTGAGCCTGTCCGCCCTTGCCCTGATGCCTGCCACTGCCGCAACGCCTTCATCGCCCCGCTTTCTTCACGTCGGCACCTATGCGCCGCTGGGCCAGGGGATCTACAGCTTTGCCATCGCCACCGACGGCAGCCTCAAGCCCCTGGGCCTGACGGCCAATGCCAACAGCCCGAGCTGGCTGGCAGCCCACGACCGCCACGTCTACGCCGCCGAGGAAGGCGGCGACCATGTCGCCGTGTATGCCCAGGACGGCACCGGCCGACTCGAGCTGCTGCAGCGCACACCCAGCGGCGGCCGCAGCCCCGCCCAGCTGTCGATCAGCGCCGGCCATGCCTGGGTGGCCCACTATGGCGATGCGCGCTTCGCCGCACTGGCCCTGCAGCCTGACGGTCGCCTCGGCACGGCCGACAGCTGGCCCAGTTGCGCCGGTACCGACTGCGCACCCGGTCCGCAGAAGGCCGTGAAAGCGCCGCCCGGCAGCCAAGCCAACAGCGGCCACGACGCGCCGCACGCCCACATGATCCAGGCCAGCCCCGACGGCCACTGGCTGCTCGGCACCGACCTGGGCCGCGACCGCCTGCTGGTCTGGCCGCTGGCACCCGGCGCGCCGCAGGCCCCGGCGCGGGAGCTGGGCCTGAGCCCGGGCTCCGGCCCCCGCCATTTCGCCTTCAACCCGCATGAGCCGCGCTGGGTTTATGTGCTGCAGGAGGAGTCGTCCACGCTGTCGACCGTCGAGCTCACGGCCGCCGGCCCCCAGCTGCGCGACGAGATCTCGGTGCTGCCGGCCGGCTTTGCCGGCACCAACTACGCCTCCGATCTGATCGTGGCCCCCGGAGGCCGGCATCTGTATGCGCTGAACCGCCTGCACGACAGCCTGGCCGTCATCTCCCTGGCCCGTCCCAACAGCCCGCGCCTGCTCGACCATCACTGGGTGCATGGCAGCTACCCGCGCAGCGCGGGCCTGGCGGGCCAGCATCTCTATGTCTGCAACCAGCGCAGCGACCAGCTCAGCCATTTCCATCTGGGCCGACCCGAGAGCCCGCGCTTCAGCGGGCGGCAGACCGCCGTACCCGCCCCAGCCGGCGCCTGCGCGCTTTAGACTGCCTCGATGAAGCAAGCCGCACTTGTTCTGCTCGCCGCCACGGCGCTGGCCCAGGCCGAACCCATCGGCTCGGTCGACACCGCCTTCAAGCTGATCGGCCCCGATCACAAGATCGTCGTCGACGCCTACGACGACCCCAAGGTGCAGGGCGTCGCCTGTTATGTGTCGCGGGCCAAGACCGGCGGCATCAAGGGCGCCATCGGCCTGGCCGAGGACAAGGCCGAGGCCTCCATCGCCTGCCGCCAGGTCGGCCCCATCAGCATCCAGCAGGCCCTGCCGCATCAGGAAGAGGTGTTCAACGAGCGCATCTCGCTGGTCTTCAAGCGGCTGCGCATCGTGCGCATGGTGGACCCGGCCCGCAACACCCTGGTCTATCTGACCTATTCCGACCGCCTCATCGACGGCTCGCCACAGAACAGCATCACCGCCGTGCCGGTGGATCGTGCAACTCCGATACCGTTGAAGAAATGAGCTTCACCGCCGCCCTGTTTGCCCTGATGCCCATGCAGGCGCTGGCCGCGGCGCTGGTGCTGATCACGTTGATCGGCTGGCATGGCGCCAATGCCGGCGGACGCTGGGCCCAGGTGGGCATGGCGGCGCTGGCCCTGGGCCTGGCCATGGTCAGCCCGGCCCACGGCGACCGCATGGCGGCACCCCTGCTGCTGCACAGCCTGGGCCTGGCCGCCATCAGCGTCGGCCTGTCGGCCCTGTGGTGGGCCCTGGGCCTGTGGCTGACCCCGCGCCCCGGGCGCTGGGCCATGGCCGCGGCGCCGCTGGTGCTGGCCATCGGCCATGCGCTGCTGGTTGCCGACCTTGCCGTCGCCCAGACCCTCGCCGACGTCGTGCTGGGCGCCCAGCTGGCCTGGCTGGGCGTGGCCTTGACCCTGCCCCAGCGCGCCACCGTGCTGCAAGGCCTGAACAGCCGGCGCTGGCGGCTGCTGGGCCTGGCCGCTGTGCTGCCCCTGCTGGCCGCCATGCTGTGCCGCGCCGGGGTCACCGTGATCGGCGACCTCGCCCCCTGGCCCGACCTGCTGCTGGCCCTGGCCGGCCAGCTGGCCCTGCTGCTGAGCCTGCCCATGCTGCTGCTGGCCTGGCGCGGCCAGACCGAGGCCGAGCTGGCCCGCCTGGCCCAGACCGACGGCCTGACCGGCCTCATCGACCGCCATGCCTTCACCCAGCGCTCGATCGACCTGATCTCCATGGCGCGCCGCTACGAGGAGCCGCTGGCCCTGGTGGTGCTGGACCTGGACGACTTCGCGACGCTGCAGGCCGAGCACGACATGGACTTCGCCGACCGCGCCCTGGCCCTGTTCGCCAGCTGCGTGCAGGCCCAGGGCCGACTGGGCGACCTGGCCGGGCGTCTGGCCGGCGAGCAGTTCGGCGTGCTGATGGCGCGTTGCCTGCCCGAAGGCCCGCAGGCCCTGGACGCGCGCCTGCGCAAGGCCCTGGCCGAACGCGCACCGGCCGAACTCGGCATGCCGCTGTCCTTCAGTGCCGGCTGGGCCAAGCTGCGCCCCGGCGACCGCGGCCTGCCCGATCTGCAACGCCGCGCCGAGACCGCCCTCTATGAAGCCAAGCGCGCCGGCAAGGGTCAGTTGATGGCCGAGCCCGGAGTTCAAGATTGATGAGCGACAACCTCGTCGACGAGTTGGTCGGCCACAACCTGCTGAGCAGCGACCCGGCCCTGCTGGCCGCGCTGCGCGAAGCTGCGCCGCAAGCCGTCGAGCCGCTGACGCGCTATGGCGCCGAACTTGGCAGCACCGAGAGCGCCCAGCTCGCGCGCGATGCCAATCGCCACGGTCCGCAGCTGCGCCAGCTCGACGCCCGCGGCCGCCGTGTCGATCTCGTCGACTTCCATCCGGCCTGGCATCAGCTGCTGGCGATGTACCGCCGCCAGGGCCTGGTGGCCGATGTCTTCGCCACCGACACGCCGGGCCGCTGGGCCCAGTTCGCGGCCGGCTGCTATCTGCATGGCCAGGTCGAGGCCGGCTCGCTGTGCCCGGCGACCATGACCCAGGCCGCCATCCCCGTGCTGGCCAAACAGCCCGAGCTGTTCGCGCCACTGCGCGACCAGTTCTTCAGCCGCGAGCATGACCCGCTGGACCGGCCGCTGGCCGAGAAGCCGTCGATCTGGGTGGGTATGGGCATGACCGAGAAGCAGGGCGGCTCCGACCTGCGTCGTGTGACGACCGAAGCCGTCGAGCAGGCCGACGGTAGCTTTCGCCTGACCGGCCACAAATGGTTTTTCTCGGCGCCGACGAGTGACGCCCACCTGGTGCTGGCCCGCACCGAAGCGGGGCCCACCTGCTTCTGGCTGCCGCGCTACACGCCCGATGGCGCGCGCAATGCCATCCAGGTCATGCGCCTGAAGGACAAGCTCGGCAACCGAAGCAACGCCAGCAGCGAGGTCGAGTTCCATGGCGCCTGGGCGCGCCGCCTCGGCGACGAAGGCCGCGGCATCCCGACGCTGATCGAGATGGCCGGCTACACGCGGCTTAACTGCGTCATCGGCAGCGCCGCCCTGCTGCGCGCCGGCTTCGTGCAGGCCCTGCACAACGCGCGTGAACGTTCAGCCTTCGGTCGCCGCCTGGCCGAACAGCCGCTGATGCAGACGGTGCTGGCCGACCTCGCGCTGGAGAGCGAAGCCGCCATGCGGCTGATGCTGCGCCTGGCGCGCGGCTTCGAGCACAACGAGCCCGCCTGGCAGCGGCTGATGACGCCGGCCGCCAAGCTCTGGGTCTGCAAGCGCGCCATCGAATGCAGCGGCGAGGCCATGGAGCTGCTGGGCGGCAATGGCTATGTCGAGGACGGCGTGCTGGCGCGCCTGTATCGCGAAGCGCCGGTCAACTCCATCTGGGAAGGCTCGGGCAATGTGATGGCCCTGGATGTGCTGCGCGCCATTGCGCGCGAGTCCGACGTCGCCCTGGCGCTGCTCGAAGAGTTCGCCGCCAGTCCCGACGCGCCGGTGCAGGCCGAAGCCCGGGCCCTGCAAAACCTGCTGACCGGCGACCCGGCGGCGCTGGAAGCGCAGGGGCGCCGCGTCGCGCAAGGCCTGGTGCTGTGCGCCCAGGGCCTGCTGATGCGCCAGCAGTCGTCCACCGCCGCGGCCGATGCCTTCATCGCCACCCGCTTCGGTGGCGACGGCCGACTGGTGGGCACGCAGGCCGTGCCGCAGACGGCCCGCATCCTGGACGCAGCGCTGGCGAGCTAGTCGGCCAGGTATTTGCGGACGATGCCCGCCTGGGTGCCGTCCTTCTCCAGCGCTTCAGCCGCCTCGCGGTAGCGCTGCACCAGGCCGGCGTCGACCGAGCGCCTGCTGAACATGGTCTGGGCGGGCTCGTGGGTGATCACGACCGCCGTCGGCACGATGCGGCCCGCCAACCCCAGTTCGCCCAGCTCCCAGCGTGCCGTCACCTCGCTGGCCAGCACGCCATCGACGCGGCCGATCTCCAGCATCTGCCACAGGTTGCGGCGCGCCGAGGCCTGGGTCAGGGTGGCGCGGAAGGCCGGGTTGCCCAGCAGCTCGGCATAGTCGGCCCCGTAGACGACACCGATCTGCACGCCCAGCTTGAACCCGGGCTGCCAGGCCTGCTGCAGTCGCGTCACGCCGGCAAGATCGGCCGCGCGGCCGGCGCGCACGAAGAGGCGGTTGGCGACCGACACATGCTGTTCCACCCAATAGGCATAGGCCTCGCGCTCGGGCCGACGCAGCGCCCCCGGCAGCACGTCCAGGCGTCCGGCCTGCAGCTCGACCAGGGCGCGCGCCCAGGGCAGTTCGACCCAGACCGCCTTGCAGCCCAGGCGCTGCAGGATCTGCTCCGTCATCTCGGTCTGCAGACCGACCAGCCGGCCGTCGGCGTCGCGCATGCTGTAAGGCGGATCGGGGTTCCAGCGCACGCGCAGCTCGCAGGCCGCGGCCGGCAAGGCAGCAGCCAGCAGCATCAGACCCAGCAGATAACGGCGTGTCAGCACGGTCTCATTGTGGACGGTGCGGGGCAACCCTGTCGGAAGACTCTGACAGGCCGCAGCGACGACGGCCGATACTGGCCGAGACGACCCGCGGCGATGCTCTTGCCATCCTCAAGCCGGAGCCTCACATGACCCTCGACGCCACCCTGCAGAATCCCCTGGGCGAAACCAACCCGCATCGCCCGGTGTGGTCGGCACTGACGCGTTGGTGGTCTCCGGCCGCCGTCGCCAACGAGGCCGAACTCGGTTACGAATCCGCCCTGCCCTGGACGCTGGGCGAGGACGCGCCGGCCGAGTCCCGCGAAGCCCACTGATTGGCGCATGGGCAGGCCGGCGGCCTGCCCTTCGGGCCCAGAACTTACTGGATCAGCCCGTTCTTCAGCGCGTAGTAGGTCAGGTCGCTGTTGGTCTGCAGCTTGAGCTTCTCGAGCACGCGCGTGCGGTAGGTGCTGACCGTCTTGACGCTGAGGAACAGAGCCTCCGCGATATGGCCCACGGTCTCTCCCTGGGCCAGGCGCAGGAAGACCTGGAACTCGCGCTCCGACAGTGCCTCGTGCAAGGGCTTGTCGGGTGCCGCGCCGGCACCTGAGCCGCCGACCACGCTGTCCGCCAGCTGCTCCGCCACCGCCGGGCTGATGTAGCGCCGGCCGCGCGCCACCAGGCGGATGGCATTGGCGATCTCATCGGGATCGCATTCCTTGTTCAAGTAGCCGCTGGCGCCCTGGCGCAGCAACGTCGTCGCGTAATGCGCTTCCGGAAAGCCGCTGAGGATCAGCACCGGCAGTTCGGGGAAGCGGGCCTTGATGGCGGCCAGCGCGTCCACCCCGCTCTGGTCGGGCATGGAAATGTCCAGCAGCAGCACGTCCACCTCGCCGCCGCGCGCCATCTCCAGCGCGTCGTGGCCGCTGGAGCCTTCGCCCGTGACACGCAGGTCAACGTGGTCAGACAGGAACTGGCGCAGGCCGGTGCGCACGATGGCGTGGTCGTCGACGATGCCGATACGGATCATGATGGACACGGTGTTGAGAGTGCCGTCAGCGTAGCAGTCCACCGCACGTGCCGCGATAGCCCGCCGTCCTACATCGGCGCCGGCCGAGTCCGACAGGGCGCCGCGCTGCGGGACTATTCCGGCGCCAGCGGCCGGATTCGATAGTCACTCCAGCGGCTCCTTGAAGCCGCCATCCAAGGAGAACCACCATGCTGAACAAGTCCATCATCACCCTCGCCGTCGCCACTGCCCTCACCGCCACCCTGGCAGCCACCAGCGGCTGCGCCGTCACCCGCAACCAGGAAACCGTCGGCGCCTATGTCGACGACGCCGCCCTGACCACCCGCGTCAAGAGCAAGTTCGCCGCCGACCCGACCGTCAGCGCCATGGCCATCAGCGTCGAGACGCTGAAGGGCACGGTGCAGCTGTCCGGCTTCGCCAAGTCCTTCGAGGAGAAGGCCATGGCCGAAAAGCTGGCGCGTGAGACCTCGGGTGTCGTCGCCGTGCGCAACGACATCGCCGTCCGCCACCCGCAGTAATGCGCCCTCTCAGGGACTTCCCCTAGGTCCTCCTAGGAGAAGTCCTACAGCGTGATGCGCTGCCGACACTGCCGGCCCGATGCGGAAGCAGTCCATACTCCAGTCCATCCATCCTTGCGCCGCCGTCGGGCCATGCCAGCACTCAAAGCCTTCATCGTCGAAGACAGTCCGGTGATCCTTGAGAACCTGATTGCGACGCTCGAGGAGCTGGCTCAGGTGGAAGTGGTCGGATCGGTGGCCGACGAGGCCGGCGCGGTGCGCTGGATGAGCCGGGACCCCGACGCCAACGCTGATCTCTTCATCGTCGACGTCTTTCTGCGTTCCGGCACCGGGCTGGGCGTGCTGCAAGCCGCCCAGCAGCTCGGCATCCGCGCCCGCCGCGTCGTGCTGACCAACTACGCCACCGAGGAAATGCGTCGCCGCTGCGCCAGCCTCGGTGCCGAGCGCGTTTTCGACAAGAGTCGCGAGCTCGACGACCTCATCAGCTATTGCGCAGAACTGGCCGAACATGCCCCATCAGCGCGCCCTGCCGCCGCAGCCAGTTGAACGGCTTGCGGTGCTGCGTCATCTCGATCCCTGGCTGGAAGGTGCCAGCCGCAAACGCGGTCTGGCGGTCGGCTTTGCCGCGTTGGCCGCTGCCGCCGTCATGGGCGTCAGCGAAGCTGCGTTCTGGGGCGCCGACGAGGCCCTGAATCAATCCCAGGCTCGCCATCAGGCGCGCAACGACGGTCTGCGCCTGCGCGAGCTGTTGACCGATGCCGAGACCGCTCAGCGCGGTTATCTGCTGACGGGTCGCGATGACTATGTTGCGCCCATCCACCTGGCCGAGCAGGAGCTGCCCACGGTGTTGAGCCGGTTGCGCGGTCAGTACGCCAGCTCCGAATGGGAAGCCCTGGTGGCCGACGCGAGCCGGCGCGCCAGCGAAAAACTCTCCGAGATCCAGCTGGTCGTCAAGCTGTACCGCGAAGGCCAGGACACGGCCTGGCATGGCCTGGTCGAATCCGACATCGGCCGCGAGAAGATGCAGGCCGTGCGCGACGCCGTCGCCCAACTCGACCAGCACGAGCTGACCCAGATCGCCACCGAGCGCGACGCCGTGGTGCGCTCGCTGAACTACGGCCGGATCGGCGTGCACGGCCTGACGCTGATCAGCCTGTTCGGTCTGGCCATCTTCCTGCGCCGCAACGAGGCCCTGCACATGGCCCGTCGCGAACATGCCAAGGAGCTGGCCCAGGAGCGCGACCGCCTGGACCGCGAGGTGGCCCGCCGCACCGCCGAACTGACCGAGCTGGCCCGCCACCTGCAGACGGTGCGCGAGGACGAGCGCGCCCACCTGGCCCGCGAGCTGCATGACGAACTCGGCGCCCTGCTGACGGCAGCCAAGCTGGACGTCGCCCGCATCCGCCGCATGACGCGCAACAACGCGCCCGAGATCGACGACCGTCTCAAGCACATGAGCGAGCTGCTCGATCAGGGCATCGCCCTCAAGCGCCGCATCATCGAGGACCTGCGTCCGTCGGCCTTGTCCAACCTGGGCCTGATCCCGGCGCTGGAGATCCTGACCCAGGAGTTCGCCCAGCGCTCCGGCCTGCAGCTCAGCCTGGAGCTGATGGAGGCGCCCACCGACGAGGCCGGCCGCCTGGCCATGTACCGCCTCGTGCAGGAGGCGCTGACCAATGTGATGCGCCATGCCAAGGCCAAGCAGGTCCGCGTGTCGCTGGCCGAGGCCGAGGGCTGGATACAGCTGCACATCCGCGACGACGGCCAGGGTTTCAACCCCGAGGCCGTCGGCTCGGGCCATCACGGCCTGCTGGGCATGCGCTACCGCATCGAAAGCCTGGGCGGCACGCTGCAACTGCTGTCGGCCCCCGGCCGCGGCACCCTGGTGCTGGCCCGCCTGCCGCTGCGCGACGAGCCCGAACCCGAGCCCGCCCCGGTGACCGCGCCGGGCGAGCTGGGCGGCTCCAGCCTTTCCTGAAGTCCTACAGGCCAAGCCTGCGGGGACCGACAGGGCGGCCAGGGTTGCCCGACCAAACTGCTGTCAGGGCGCCTCGTCGAAAAGAGCGTGGCGACCCGCTTCTGACACCGGAGGGTCTCCATGCAATTCCCGCGCTCCACGCATGTCGAGCATTTGATGTCGAGAGATGCCGATGCGATTTCACCGCCCCTGCACAGCCGCCGCTTCCACGCGGCCGCCATGCTGGTCGCCGTTGCGGCCCTGGCCGCGAGCGCCGGCCTGGACATGGTCGATGATCCGCGCCCGCTGGACGTCCAGTTGACGGCGTCGATGCACAAGGCGGCTGAGACCCTGCGCGGCTGGCAGGATCTGCTGTCGCGCGGCTTGCAGGTGTCGCTGCGCGCTGTCGCGGACGGACGCGAAGCCGCAGCGCCTGCGGCGTCCGCGCCCGCCGACGAGACCGTGCTGGCTCTGGACGCCAGCCGCGATCAGCCCGTCCGCGCCGACGTCGCGCCGCGCCAGCTCCAGCCCACGCGATAGGCCTCAGGCCGGCATCGCGTCTTCGGTCATCGCCAGCAGGTCGGCGAGCGGCTGGGGCCGGTGCAGCAGAAAGCCCTGCACTTCACCGACGCCCATCCGCACCAGTTCCAGCAGCACCTCGGGCGTCTCCACGCACTCCGCCACCGTCGTCAGGCCCAGGGTCTGGGCCACGTCGACAAAGCTACGCACGGCCACCTGGTCGAGCGGGTCGGTCAGCAACGCGCGCACGAACTGGCCGTCGATCTTCAACAGGTCCACCGGCAGCGCCTTCAGATAGCTGTACGAGGAGGCGCCGGCGCCAAAGTCGTCCAGCGCGATACGCGCGCCCAGGGCCCGCATCTGCTGGATGAAGCGGACCGCCTCGCCGAGCTGGGTGATGACGGCCGTCTCGGTGATCTCCAGGCACAGCGACCTGGCGCGCACCGGCCCCAGTTCCGTCAGCAGGGCACGCGCCTCCTGGTGGTAGGCCGCATCCTGCAACGTCAAGGCCGACACATTGATGGACAGGGCCGCAAAGCGCGGTTCGCCTTCGCGCTTGAGCAGGGCGACGGCCTGGCGCAGCACCCAGCGATCCAGGCGCGGCGCGAAATGGAAGCGTTCGGCGGCCGGCATGAAGGCGCCCGGCATCACGCGGCTGCCGTCGCGCTCGCGCAGGCGCACCAGCAACTCGCCGCGCAGCCCGCCATCGTCCTCGCCCTGGGCCGGCATGACGCGCTGCAGGTCGAGCTCGAAACGGTCTTCGTCCAGGGCCTGCTGCAGCCGCGTGGCCCAGCGGTGCTCGCTCTGGTGCGCGCGCAGCGTGGCATCGTCGGGCGCCCAGACCTGCACGCGGTTGCGCCCTTGCTCCTTGGCGATCATGCAGCAGGCATCGGCCTCGCGCATGGCCGCGTCGGCATCGGGCCAGCGGCCGTCCAGCGGTGCCACACCGATGCTGGTGCCGATGCGAAAGCGCTGCTCGCCATGCACATAGCGGTACTGGTCCATGGCGTCGCAGAGTTTCTGCGCCACATGCAGAGCCTCGTCGAGCGAACAGTTCTCCAGGATGGCGGCGAACTCGTCGCCGCCCAGGCGCGCCACCGTGTCGCGGCCGCGCACGCCGGCTTCCAGGCGCCGTGCCACCTCGCGCAGCACCTCATCGCCGGCGGCGTGGCCACAGTGATCATTGACAAGCTTGAAGCGGTCCAGGTCGAAGGCCAGCAGCGCATGGTGACTGTCGTCGCGCTTGGCCCGCTCCAGCGTGCGCGCCAGGCGCTGGCCGAACTCGACGCGGTTGACCAGGCCGGTCAGGCCGTCATGGCTGGCGCGCCAGCGGATCTCGTCGAACTGGCGGCGCTGCTGGGTCACGTCGCGGAAGACCAGGACGGCGCCGAGGACGCGGCCTTCGGCATCGCGGATGGGCGCCACCGAATCGTCCACGGCGCGCAGCTCGCCATCGCGGCTCAGCAGCATGGCACCCGCAGGCAGGCGGGTCGGCCGGCCGGTGGCGAGGCAGCGCTGAACCGGGTCACCCAGGGGCTCGCCGCTCTCCTCGCGCTGGGGCAGGAAGACGAGGCTGGACGGCTGGCCACGCGCCTCGACGGCGGACCAACCCGTCAGGCGTTGCGCCACGGGGTTGAGCCAGGTCACACGGCCCAGGGCATCGGTGGTCAGCACGGCGTCGGCGATCGACTGCAACGTCACTTCCAACAGCTCGTGCTGCTCCTGCAACTGCTGCTGCAGGCGCCGCGCCTCGCTGACATCCCAGCAGACGCCGGACAGGCGCAGCGGCCGGCCGGCGGCGTCGCGCAGCACACGGCCGGAGCTGCGCAACACATGGATGCTGCCGTCGGGCCAGCAGACGCGCCATTCGCCATCGAGCTGAGGCTGATCGTGCAGCGCGGCGCGCACCGCCTGCGCGGCCGGGCGGCGGTCCTGCGGATGCAGGCGGCGGCGCCAGCGCGCGAGGCTGATCTGCCCCTGCCGCGGCTCGCCGTGCAGCTTCCACATCGTGTCGTCCCAGGCCAGTTCGCCATGGCGAGCGGCCTGCAGGTCCAGGCTCCAGACGCCGATGCCGCCGCTGTGCGTGGCCAGGGCCAGGCGCTCCAGCGTGCGCTCCAGCTCGGCGCGCACCTCGGCGGGTTCGCTGACGTCCAGCATGACGACGCCGACGCGCCGGCCCGTCTCGTCCTCGTCGTGGCGGCCGACGACGCGCAGCACACGGCGCCCGTTGGGCCCGGTGTCGCAAGGCAGTTCGACATCCCAACCCTCGCCATCCAGGGTGGCCCGCTGCAGCGCAGCGTCCAGCATGGCCGCACCGTCGGGACCGAAGCGCTGCAACAGGGCCGCCAGCGTCGGCACCTGCCCGCGGGGCAGGCCCAGCAATTCGCAGGCGGAGTCGGACAGCGTCAATCTCTCGATATCGGCCTGCCATTCCCAGGCACCGACACCGGCCAGGCGGCTGCAGCGCTCCAGGAAACGTGCGTTCTGCGCCAGTGCCAGCTGCGCGGCGGAGACGGAGGCGGCCAGCCCGGCCTGCCGTGCCTCGTCCGCGGGCCCACCCGACTGCTGGGATTCGCTCATCGATGCTGGCTCCGACTTCAAGACATGCAAGCTTCGATCCCGACGCCCCGCGCAGGCGTCGGCAGGGCGGGCAGGATCTTGTAGGACGAGACCGCATTCGGGCGCCCTTTCCGCCTGTCCTACAAGCCGGACGCGGCCGGGCTGACAACCCGGCATCTGCGGGCAGCGTTCCACTGGCACTGCGGCAACGCCGCATTCCCCAGGAGAGCCTCATGAACACCCGCCGCCAAACCCTGAACCGCTGGATCGCGCCGGCCCTGCTGGGCCTGGCCGCCGTGACCGCCCTGCCCTCGGCTCAGGCTGCCGACGTCGGCGTTTCGATTGGTTTCAGCCAACCCGGCGTCTATGGCCGCGTCGACATCGGCCGCTATCCCCAGCCGGTCCTGGTCGCGCCGCAGCCGGTCTTCGTCGGCCGCCCGGTCTACCGCGCCCAGCCGGTCTATCTGTGGGTGCCGCCCGAACATCGCCGCGACTGGCGCCGCCACTGCTACCACTACGGTGCCTGCGGTGCCCCCGTCTATTTCGTCGAGGACGGCTGGTACCGCCAGAACGTCATCGTGCACCGCGAGCGCGACTGGCGCCGCGACGACTGGCACCACGATCACGGCCGCGGGCATGGTCACGGGCATGACCACGGGCATGGGCACGGCCACCGCGACTGATCGCCGATAGCCGGCAAAAGGCCGCGCCGGCCCCGCAGTTCCGGCCACCACTCACGGGCCTCGCGGCCTAAAGTCGGGTCAACCCTGACCGTTGTGCCGCGCCCCGCGGCTGGCCCGGATGCTTGACGCTGCCCCCTCCTCTTCTCTGCTTCCGCCCCTGACCCGGCCGCCAACCCCGCGCCGGTTGTCGGCCTGCGCCTGGACCACCTGGCCCCTGGCTCTGGCCCTGGCCGCCTGTGGCGGCGGTGGCGGTTCCGCCGCCAGCGACACCACCAGCCCGCCGCCGCCCGCCGCGACGCCCAGCCCGCTGCCCATGCCGGTACCGGTGCCGACGCCCAGCCCCGCCCCTTCTCCAAGCCCCGCGCCCAGCCCTTCGCCGGCACCGAGCCCGGCCCCCGGCCCCAGTCCCGCCCCGAGCCCCGCTCCGAGTCCTGCGCCCGGTCCTTCGCCGGCGCCGGCTCCTTCTCCGGCACCGGCGCCCACGCCGACGCCGCCCCCTCCGCCGCCACCGCCGCCACCGCCCGTGTCCGGCATCGTCGCCAGCGGCCTGGCCCTGAACGCCGGTGCCAAGGTCAGGGTGCTGGACGCCACCGGCAAGGTCATCGCCAGCGACAAGGTGGTCACCGTCGCGACGGGTGCCTATGGGCCCATCACGCTGAGCGGGCCCGGCCCCTTCCGTGTCGAGGCCTGCGGCAGCGTCGGCGACCGGCCGGTCTGCGTCTGGGGTGCGACCAACAACGGCGGCACCCTGAATCTGACGCCGCTGACCAGCGCTGTCACCGTGCTGGCCAGCGGCCAGCCGCCCGAGACCCTGATGACGGGTGCCGCCCAGGGCCTGACCGACGCGGCGCTGGCCACCGCCCAGACGCAGCTGCGCACCGCCCTCGCGCCGGCGCTGACCGACGCCGGGCTGGCCGCTGATTTCGACCTGCTGGCCGGCGCGCTGACGCCCGGCGCGCACACCGGCTACGACCGCCTGCTCGACAGTGTCGCCGTCGGCCTGGGCAACGACAGCAAGGCCTATGTGACGCTGACGTCACGCCTCGGCACGGGCGTGGCCTATCTCGAGGCCGGCACGACCCAGGGCAGCCTGGGCCTCGACGCCGCGGCCAGCGGTGTGGACCTGACCGGGTTGGACGCGCTGTTTGCCAAGCTGGTCACGGCCACGGCCAACATCGACAACTGCCAAAGCAAGACCATCGGCCTGGAGACCATCTTCGATGCCAGCGCCCGGTCCAGCGTTGACGCGAATTCCGCACCCTTCACCGGGCCCAAGGACGCGGCCCAGCTGGTCTGCCTGCGCATGAACGGCATCCTGGGCGAAGGCGAAAAGATGTTCGGCGGCAAGCTGCTGCCCTCCCTGCTAGGCCGCTGCGATTTCGGTGCGGGCGACCCGCTGTGCCGCGTCAGCTTCGTCTACCAGAACACCTCAGGTTTCCAGCGCCGACTCGGGCTGGAGCAGGCCGCGGTGAAGCGTCCTTCGGGCTGGACCTTCCTCGGCAACCGCCTGGAGGTGCAGGCCACGGCCGCCGCTCGCCTGGTGCTGACACGCCGCGTCGACAGCGCGGCACCGGACAGCCTGGCGCGCTATCTCGACATCAGCATTCCCACCATCACCGCCACGGGCGGCGGCGTGCTGCAGTGCGCCCGCGTCAGCCAGAAGGACACCAGCGGAGCCGATGTGCCGCTGGCCTTGTTCAAGAAGGCGGGCAATGGCAGTTTCCTGAGCCTGTGGAGCGTCAGCAGCAGCGACGCGACTCCCAGCCTGGACCCGGCCAGCGGTGCCACGCGCGGCAACAACATCGTCAGCCTGCCGGTGCCCGCGGGTGCCGCCGGCGATGCCGTGGCGCGCAATTTCGTCCGCGCCGGCCATGGCCTGAAGATCGAGCTGTTCAAGGACGCCACCTGCGCCACGCCCCTCGGCGGCCTGGACGGCGACAGCATCGCCGTCGAGCTGGCCGGCCAGCTGCCCATCACGGCCGCCGGCCAGAGCGGCCAGCCCTGGCCGGTGCTGGACACCAAGGCCGTCAACGACCTGACCGGCCTGAAGGGCGCCGTCAACGCCAGCGTCAAATACGGCCCGACCTGGGCCCTGCGCGGCGGCCTGCTGCCGGACCGCATCCAGCTCTGCACCGACGTGGCCTGCGCCAGCAAGCTCGCCGAGCTGGAACTGGGTGTCGTCACCAAGGAAGGCACCACCAAGGGCGCCTTCCCGACGGCCGCCAGCCTGAGCGCCACCGTGGGCAACACCGCCGTCAGTGCCAACAGCTACAAGCTGCTGCGCATCACCGGCCGCATGCCCGACGGGCTGGTGCTGCAGCTGGACAGCCAGTCCTGCTCGGCGCAGACCTCCGGCCTGCCCTGCTAGTGCGGCAACGGTAGCGCTTGCGGCCGCCGTTGGCGGAGCGTGCAAATGTCACGCCACAGCGAAATTCAAGGCGACGCTTGTTGCTGTCCGTAAAGCAGACGTGTCGCTGGCAACCTGGCGTTACGGCGACCGCCATCGCCTCGCCACACTGCGCGGCCATCACCTTGCGCCGCCCTGCCATGCGTTCGTCCCTTGCCCTGTCCACCCTGGCCTGCGCCGCGCTGCTGACCGCCTGCGGCGGTGGTGGTGGCGGCAGCACGGCAAGCCCCGGCAACACGCCGGCTGCCGATCAGCCCAACATTCCAGCGCCGGCGCCCGCTCCGGCCCCGGCTCCCGCCGCCGCGCCGCCGATGACACAGCGCGACGCCGTGCGCCTGGCCTCGCAGGCCAGCTTCGGCGCGACCGAGCCTCTCGTCGCGCAGATGCGCACGCAAAGCGCCGCGGCCTGGGTACAGGCCCAGATGCTGCTGCCGGCCGCGTCGCGCTACACCTCGGGCGGCGGCAGTGCCATCCACACCGACACCACCGGCGTGGGTTTCTGTGATCAGGCGGCCCACAAGAGCGATGTCTGCTGGCGCGACTGGTATTCCAGCCAGCCGCTGCTGTGGGACTTCTATCGCAACGCCGTCAACCAGCCCGACCAGCTGCGCCAGCGCGTGGCCTTTGCGCTGCAGCAGATCGTCGTGGTGAGCAACCTGGAAGTGGAAGGCACCTACGGCCTGCGCCGCTACTACAACGCACTGCTGGACGGCGCCTTCGGCAACTATCGCGACGTGCTGCGCGGCGTGGTGCTGAGCCCCGTGATGGGCGACTACCTGAACGGCGTCAACAACGACAAGGCCGCGCCCAATGAGAACTTCGCGCGCGAGATGCTGCAGCTCTTCAGCCTGGGCACCTGCCTGCTCGAAGCCGATGGCAGACTGAAGGGCGGCAAGTGCCAGCCGACCTATGACAACACCGTGGTGCGCAGCTATGCCTACGCGCTGACGGGCTGGACCTATCCGTCCGGCGGCGCCAGCAAATGGGGCTGCTGGCCCAAGGGCGCCAACTGCAGCTTCTACGACGGCGAGATGGCGCCGCTGCCGGCCTTGCACGACGCCAACGCCCGGACCTTGCTAGCCGGTGGCAGCGTGCCAGCCGGCAGCACGCCGGCGCAGGCGGTGAACGCCGTGCTCGACAGCCTGATGGCCCACCCCAACATGGCGCCCTTCATCGGCCGGCAGCTGATCCAGGCCCTGGTCAGGTCCAACCCGTCGCCGGCCTATGTCGGCCGCGTGGCCGCTGCCTTCCAGGCCGGCAAGTTCAGCAAGGACGGCGTCAACTTCGGCGTGGGCCGTGCCGGCGACCTGTCGGCGACCGTCGCCGCCGTGCTGCTGGATGCCGATGCGCGCGGCGACGCGCCGCCCGGGTCATCTGGCGGCCGCTTGCGCGAGCCGGCGCTGATGATGGCCGGCGTGCTGCGCGCACTGAACGGCAAGACCGATGGCGATGCCCTGGGCTGGTGGTGGGGCGAGACGCTGCGCCAGCATGTCTTCCGCCCGCCGTCGGTCTTCAACTTCTATCCGCCGGACTATCCCGTGCCGGGCACCCAGTTGCAGGGCAGCGCCTTCGGCATCCACAACGCCAACACCTCGCTGGAGCGCTTGAACTACCTGACCTATCTGCTGAACTGGGGCGGCTCCAAGCCCGCCGCCAACGTGCCGAATGCGGTGGGCACCCAGGTCGTGCTGGACAGCTTTGAAGCCGACGCGGCGGACGCCGCCAAGCTGGTGGACCGCCTGTCGCTGCTCGCCCATGGCGAGGTGCTGCCCACCGCCTCCCGCGCCAAGGTGCTGGACGCCGTGGGCTGGTGGACGGACAAGACCGATGCCAAGACCTGGCAGCGCAACCGCGTGGCCACTGCGGCCTATCTGGTGTTCGCCGCGCCGCAGTTCCAGATCGTCCGCTGAGGGTCATTTCATGTCGCACCATCACCACCCCGCCCTCAGCCGCCGCAAGGCACTCGCCGGCGCCCTTGGCCTGGGCACGCTGGCGGCCCTGGCGCCACTGCGCCCGGCGCTGGCCGCCGACTTCAAGGCCCTGGTCTGCGTCTTCCTGTACGGCGGCAACGACGGCATGAACACCGTCGTGCCCATGGACAGCAGCCGCTACGCCGACTACGCCCGGGTCCGCGCCGCGCTGGCCCTGCCGCAGGGTAGCCTGGGGCGCCTTGGGGCCACGGACTTCGGCCTGCACCCGGCGCTGGCCGCACTGAACCCGCTCTATGCCGCCGGCAAGCTGGCCGTGCAGTTCAACGTCGGCCCGCTGGTGGCGCCGCTGACCAAGGCCCAGTACCGCGCCGATGCGGGCCAGGCCGTGCTGACGCCACCCAGCCTGTTCTCGCACAGCGACCAGCAGGTGCTGTGGGAAAGCGCCAGCAGCGACGCCCAGAGCCGCACCGGCTGGGGCGGCCGCAGCACGCTGGCCCTGGGCATGGCCAGCCCGGTCATCAGCGTCGGCGGCAACGGCCACTTCGGCCTGTCGGAGCTCGCCGTGCCCCTGGTCCTGCCCGGCCCCGGCGAGGGTTTCGGCGCCGCGGGCCTGGCCGCCGCCGACATCACCTGGCGGCCGAATGCGCTGAAGCTGGACGCCATCAAGGCACTGGCCGAGCATAGCGGCGACACCGACCTGGCCGGCGCCTTCCAGAAGCAGCAGCGCGATGCGATGGCGCTGTCCGAACAGCTCGGCCCGCTGGTGAAGCGCAAGCCCGGCGAGGCGGGCAGCAACAGCGCCATCGACGCCGCCTTTGCGCCGCTGATCGCGAACGGCAACGTGACGACACGGCTGGGCAAGCAGCTCTACCAGGCCGCCAAGCTGCTGGAAGTGCGCGCCACGCTCGGCGGCACGCGACAGATCTACTTCGCGCAGATGGGGGGCTTCGACACGCATGGCGGGCAGGCCGGCAGCGATGTCGTGTCGGGCCTGCATGCCACGCTGCTGAAGGAACTGGGCGACGCCCTCGCCTGCTTCCAGGCGGCGCTGGCGGCGCTCGGCCTGGCCGAGTCGGTGACCACGTTCACGCAGAGCGACTTCGGCCGCACCTTCAAGCCCAACAACAGCGGCGGCACCGACCACGCCTGGGGCAGCCACCATCTCGTGTTGGGCGGTGCCGTGAAAGGCGGGCTCTATGGCAAATACCCGGCGCTGGCCCTCGGCGGCCCCGACGACGTCGGCGTGGACAGCTGGGAGCAGCAGGGGCGGTGGATCCCGACCAGTTCGGTGGACCAGTACGCGGCAACCCTGCTGGGATGGATGGGCGCCAGCGCCGGGCAGCTCAATACGGTGCTGCCCAACCTGGCGAACTTTGGCAGCGCGAGGTCGCTGGGCTTCCTCTAACGTCTGGGCAGCGGATAGCTTGCCAGGCTGGCATAGCCCTTCCTCGACACCGCCTGCACGCCGAAGACGACGTTGTCCTTGCTCACCGGCAGCGTCACGCGCGTGGCCTTGCCGACGTCCTTGAACTGCTGCCAGGCCGCCGAGTCGGTGTCGCGCCAGACGATGCGATAGCCAGCCACCTCGGGGTCATCGCTGGCCTGCCATTCCAGCGTCGAGTCATTGGTCAGCTCGCGGGCGTCGAGCTTGACCGCCTTGGGCGGTGCCGGCGCCCAGGCCAGCGTGGCCAGGCCGGCCAGGTTGGCGCGGGCCACATCGGCCACATAGGCGAAGTCGACGAACTCGGGCAGGTCGCCATAGACGACACCGTTTTCCGTCCTCGGGTTCTGGTGCTGGTGGGCGAAGTTCTCGAAGGGCTCGCTGATGCGCACCGCCGCATAGCCGCGTTCCAGGAAGGGGATGTGGTCGCCGCCGCGCAGATAGCGGTCGCGGCGCTGGATGAGCTGGACCGTGAAGCCCGGCATGGCGGCTTCGGCGGCTGACTTGATATGCCGGCCGAGCTGGTGCGTCGGCAGGTCTTCGTTGGCGCCGGCCTGCAGCAGCGGCAGCAGCTCGGCCTGCATGGCGGTGACGGACTTGGCGTCGGCTTCGCTGGGCGGGCGGTTGGCGTTGGCGGCTGTCAGCAGGCGCACCAGCGGGTCCAGACCGTCGGCGAACAGGCGCAGCCGCTTCGGGTCGTATTGGCCCGCATCGCCGCGCGAACTGCCGACGATGTCGTTGGTGATCATGGCCTCGACATTGGTGTTGGCTGCCCGTGCCTCGCGGGCCCATTGCGCGGCGCCGAGCAGGCCCTGCTCCTCACCCGGCACGGTCATGAAGACCAGCGTCGCGTCGAATTGGCGCCTGGCCATGACGCAGGCCAGTTCCATGACGGCGGCCGTGCCCGAGGCGTCGTCGTTGGCGCCGGGGGCTTCGCCCAGGGCGTCCATCACGTCACTGTTGCGCGAGTCGTAATGGCCGCTGACGACGAGGACGCGGCTCTTGCTGACGCCGCGGCCGGGCAGCGTCGCGACGACGTTGACCAGCTCGGTCGGCTGGTTGACGCGGGTGCCGGCCGGCTCGATGAAGCTCTGCTCCTCCACCTGCAGCCGCCCCCCGGCCTGTTTCGAGCAGGCCGACAGCTCGGTCGTGATCCAGCGCCGCGCGGCCCCGATGCCGCGGGTGTCGGAGCCGATGTCGGACAGGGTGTGGCGGGTGCCGAAACCGACCAGTTTGCGAATCCGCGCCTCGATGCGCGCCGGGCTGACCTCGGCCAGCATGGCCTTGAGATCGTCGGCCGGGGCAGTCTGGGCCTGCGCCGAAGCAGCGATCAGGGCAAGGGCGAGTGTGGCGAGGCGGGCATGCATGGAAATGATTCTGCCCTTGCCGGGTGGCGCGGCTTCTTCTACCCTGGCCCCAACAACCGAGGAGAGTCCGATGAGCGAGAGCCTGGATTCACGAGTGAGCGCGATCCGCACGGTGGCGCTGGTTGGCCCGGCGGCCTCTGGCAAGACGCTGCTGCTGGATGCGCTGCTGGCCCATGCCGGCGCCATCCCCCAGGCCGGCAGCATCGAGCGTGGCAGCACGGTCAGCGATCACGATCCTCTGGAAAAACGCCTCGGGCATTCGCTGCAGTCCAGCCTGGCCCACTTCACCCATGGCGGCATCCGCGTGCATGCCATCGACACGCCCGGGGCGCCCGACTTCGTCGGCCAGGCCCTGCCGGCGCTGGAGGCGGCGGACACGGCCATCGTCGTCATCAATGCCCAGAACGGCATCGAACTGATGGCCCAGCGCATGCTGGGCTCGGCCGGCGAGCGCGGGCTGACCCGCCTCATCGTCGTCAACAAGATCGACTGCCCGGAGGTCGATCTGCCTGGTCTGCTGGGCCAGATCCGCGAGGTCTTCGGCAAGGAGTGCTTGCCACTGAACCTGCCCGCCGACGGCGCCAAGCGCGTCGCCGACTGCTTCTTCGCGGCGTCTGGGGACGCCGATTTTTCGTCCGTGGCCGAAGCGCACCAGGCCCTCGTGGAACAGGTCGTCGAGGTCGACGCGGCCTTTGTCGACCGCTACCTGACCGACGGCGATGTCGACCCCAAGGAGCTGCACGCGCCGCTGGAGCAGGCCCTGCGCGAAGGCCATCTGATCCCGGTCTGCTTCTGCTCGGCCAAGACGGGCGCCGGCATCGGTGAACTGCTGAGCGCCATCGAGGCGCTGATGCCCAACCCGGCCGAGGGCAACCCGCCCCCCTTCCTGGAAGGCAAGGGCCCCGAGCCTCAGCCCTACCCCGCCAAACCCGACCCGGCGGCCCATGTGCTGGCCCATGTGTTCAAGATCGTCGCCGATCCCTACCTCGGCAAGATGGGCATGCTGCGGGTGCACCAGGGCCGCGTCGCCAAGGGCGGCATGCTGTTCGTCGGCCATGCGCGCAAGCCCATCCGCGTCGGCCATCTCTTCATGCAGCAGGGTGCCAAGCATGTGGAGGTGGACGAGGCGCTGCCGGGCGACCTCTGCGCCGTGGCCAAGGTCGACGACATTGCGTTTGATGCTGTGCTACACGACGCCCAGGAGGACGAGCACATCTTCCTGAAGCCGCTGGCCTTTCCGACACCGGTGCATGGCGTCGCCATCAGCCCGGCGCGCCGCGGCGACGAGCAGAAGCTGTGGGAGGTGCTGGCCCGACTGGTGGACGAAGACCCCTGCCTGCGCATCGAGCAGGCCGGCGAGACCCACCAGACCCTGGTATACGGCCTCGGCGAGTTGCATCTGCGCCTGCTGCTGGACCGCGTGCGCGAGCTCTACAAGGGCGAAGTCGTCACCCAGCCGCCGCGCATCGCCTACCGCGAGACCATCTCGGCGCCGGCCGAGGGCCATTACCGCCACAAGAAGCAGAGCGGCGGCGCCGGCCAGTTCGGCGAGGTCTATCTGCGCATCGAGCCGCTGGAGCGCGGCGCGGGCTTCGAGTTCGTCGACGCGGTCAAGGGCGGCACCATCCCGGGCCAGTTCATGCCGGCCGTCGAAAAGGGCGTGCGCTCGGCCCTGGCCAGCGGCGCCATCGCCGGCTACCCGCTGGTGGACCTGCGCGTGGTCGTCTACGACGGCAAGCATCACTCGGTGGACAGCAAGGAAATCGCCTTCGTCACCGCCGGCCGCCGCGCCCTCATCGAGGCCGTGCGCGAGGCCCGGCCGCTGGTGCTGGAGCCCATCGTGCAGGTCGAGATCACGGCGCCCGAGCACAGCATCGGCGACATCACCGGCGACCTCGCCTCCAGGCGCGGCCAGGTCAATGGCACGCGCGCCGCCGTGCCGGGCAGCCTCATCGTGCAGGGCCTGGCGCCGCTGGCCGAGCTGGCCAGCTACCAGTCGCGGCTGAATGCGATCACGGCCGGCGAAGGGCGCTACACCGTCCTGCTGTCGCATTACGAGCCGGTGCCGCCGAACACGCAGGCCAGCCTCGTAGGCGCCTACAAGGCCGGTGAGGAGGAATAGCTTCAGTGCGAGGCTGACTTGGCCGCCTTCTTGGCGACCGGCTTCTTCTTGGCCTCGAGTTCGGTCTCGGTGTGCATCACGCACTGCCATTCGCCGTCCTTGCGCATCCAGACGGAGGAATCAGCCATCTCCTGGGCCAGCGGCTTGGCGTCGCCATCACGAGGGGCCATTTCCTGCTTGACGCGGTAGGTCAGCACGGCCGTATCCTCGTTCGGGTGCATGACCTGCATGTCGCTGAGCTCGAAGGACTTCAGCACCATGCTGCCCTTCTCGGCCATCTCGCGGTACTGCTCGTGGCTGAACTGCATGGCGCCATGGGAGCTGACCATCAGCGACGGCTCGGCCAGCATGCCGAGGGCAGTGTCGGTGTCCTCGTCCACCATGGATTGCCAGAACTTCTTTTCCAGGGCGATGAGGGTGGTGTCGGCGGTGGGCATGGGAAATCTCCTGATCGGGTGGGGGTCTGACCAATATGGGCGCCCAGGGATTGACCCGCCGTAGGAACTACGACCGCATCCCGGTCGGTGGCTTCCTACGGTCGAAAACCTCTTGGTTAAGGCTCATTTATCATTGCGCCCCATGCCTGCCGCCCCCCGCGACGTCGCGCAGATCCGATTGGACAACGCGATGCGCCTGTTCGAAGAGTTCGTCAGCGCCACCGTCAAACATGCCGATGCGGCCACCTTGCGTGGCCTGGAGCGGCGCTTTGCCGAACGCCTGCAGATCCAGCCCAGCTACTGGAGCCAGATCAAGGGCCGCTCGCGCCAGATCGGCGAGCGGCTGGCGCGCCAGTTCGAGCAGCTCTGCCACAAGCCGCCGGGCTGGATGGACCTGGAGCATGGCCCCGCCGCCGCGCCGCCCCCGCTGACCTCCATGGCCGCGGCAATGGCGCCCGCCGCCGCACCCGCAGAGCCTTCCCCGAGTCTGCCGCAGGACGACGACGAGCGCTTCATCATCGGCCTCGTCCTCACCTACTACCGCCGCCACCCGCAGCGCGCCCGCACGCGGCTGCTGGACCTGCTCGGCGAGGTGCTGACGCCCGAGCCCGTGGCCCCGCCCCGCGCGGTACCCAAGCCCGCACCCAGTCCGCAGGCCGAACTGGACGAGTGGCGCAAGCTGCAGGCCGGCATCGCGCCGCTCAAGCCCAAGAAGCGCTGAGGCCGGACCGAGGACATGCCAGGGCCAGTGGCCCTGTCCTTCGCGAGGCACAAACAGTCCACCGGACTGTTTGAGTCCACGCTCAGCCCCTGCGCGCTGTTCGACGCCTGCCGAAGGACCGCCGGCCTGCAAGCCGGCGGGCATGAAGCCGTAGATCTGCGCATCCGTCATTGGACGCAGGCGCTCCCGCACGTTAGGGGTGTTGGATAAAAACCGCTTGCGCAAGAGCAACGTTTGTTTATCATTTGCGCAAGTCGTGATGCAGAAGTCCCCGCATCACGGCGAGGTCGCACACCCCAAGCCCCTCTGACCGCCCGGCCCGCTTGCCTCGAGCAGCAAGCCCCGGGCACCCCAAGCATCACTGCAAACGCTGGCCTGTCCCGGGCCGAGCCGCTGCATTGCCCGCCGCCCCAGCGCGGCAACCACCGGAGCACGTCATGCCCCAATTCACCTCTCCCCGCCCCCTGCAGATCAAGGCACTCAAGCCGCGCAACCCGCTGGTCGCGCCCGCCATGAAACGCCAGGCCGGCGCCCACCAGAGCGCCCACAGCGCCCATGCCCAGCGCCAGCAAGCCCGCCTCGAACTGCGACGCCTGCTGCGCGACCGCTTCCCCGACGACAGCCCCTGAATCAAGCGCACCGCCGCGCCTCATCCACAGTCGATCCATGTGATGAGGGCCGCCGGCCAAGGTGCCAAGGAGACCCTCATGAGATTGATCGAAGTGCGCGGCCCCGACGCCGCCGAAACCCACGCCGCCTGGGCCCAACGCTGGAAGCGCGTCAAGCGCGCCGCCCGCGCCATCCGCCTGGTGTTCTCGCCGGCCTACCGCCGGCGCAAAGGCCGCAACCATCTGGAGTTCTACGCCGAAGCCGGCGCGCCCGAAGGGGCGCTCTATGTCGACGGCAAGCTGACCGCCCAGCTGGAAGGTGTGCGCCGGCTGTAAGGATGGCGCCCCTCGTTCGCTCTTGCTCCGGCTGAACGCCGGCAAGTGCGAACGGTCCCCCGAGGGGACGGCGATGCTTGCGGCATTGAGCCGCAAGTACATCGCCATGGGGGCCGGCTCGGGAGCGGCCCAGCGCTCGGCCCGAAAGGCGCGCCATTGAAAACCGAAATGGTTGGCAAAACGGGGCCGCCTCCGACGAGCAGGCGGCCCCGTCCAGTTCTAGCATCGGGGCACCATGGCCGATCGTCTGCGCCTGACCGCCCCGCTGCCCCGCCTCGAAGCCTGGGTGGACACCTTTGCGCGGGCCGAAATCCCGGTGCTGGCCGAGACCGCCGAGTCGCTCGAACACATGCGCGCGACCGAGGACGATGTCGACGCCCACGGCCTGGGCGAGATGATCGCCACCGACCCGCTGATGACGCTGAAGGTGCTGGCCCACGCCAGCGAGCAGCGCCGCGGCAGCAGCTCGGGCTTGCGCGCCGACGCCGAGACGGTGACCGCCGCCATCGTGCTGATGGGCATCACCCCCTTCTTCCGCGACTTCGGCCCCCAGCCGACGCTGGAAACCGTGCTGGCCGACAACGACGAGGCCCTGATCGGCCTGTCGCGCGTCATGCAGCGCGCCGAACGCGCCTCACGATTCGCGCTGGGCTTCGCCGCCCACCGCGCCGACCCCGACGCCGCTGTCATCCACAGCGCCGCACTGCTGCACGACTTCGCCGAGATGCTGTTGTGGGTGCATGCCCCCGCGCTGGCCCTGGAGATCGCCTCACTGCAGGAAGCCGACCACCGCCTGCGCAGCGCGGTGGCCCAGCGCCAGGTGCTGGGCATCGAGCTGCCCGACCTGGAGCAGGCGCTGATGAAGCGCTGGCATCTGCCCGAGCTGCTGACGCGCATCACCAGCGAGAAGGATGGCCGCGACCCGCAGGTGCGCTGCGTCCACCTGGCCGTGCGCCTGGCCCGCCACACCGCGCGCGGCTGGGACGACGCCGGCGTGCCCGACGATCTGCACGAGATCGCCGAGCTGCTGAATCTCAGCGAAGCCCATGCGCTGAAGCTGCTTCACGAATTCGACTGACGGCGCCGACGCAGGACGGCGACCAGGCCCAGCCCACCCAGGAGCAGCGCCGCACTCGCCGGCTCGGGCACCGGCGTGGCCGTGAAATTGGCGTTGTTGGGCGCGAAGTCGGAGATGGCGGCTGTTCCCGAGAACGCACCGTCGCGAGGCCACAGGTTGAAGGTGTAGTCCAGTTTGTTGGTGAAGCCGGTGCTGGGCAGCAGGCTGCCGCTGATGGTGCCGGTGATGACATTGCCGCTGACCGTCACCGAGCCCGCCGGCAGGGCGCCGACGCCACCGATGGTGCCGGTCAGGTCGGGGCGCAGGATGATGACGCGGTCGAAGCGCACACCGGTGATGCCCATGCTGGCGAAGCCGGCCGTGCCCGCGCCGCGGTTGACGCCCCACACATAGAAGCCCGTCGCGGTGCTGCCCGGCGCGCCGTCCAGCGTCGCCGTCAGCGTGAAGACATCGGTGGTCGGGTTGTAGAAGACGCTGGCGGCCAGCACATCGAGATCATGGCTGGCGCTGCTGCCGGCGAAAGTGGCGAGGAAGTCGCCTTTCGAGTCGGTGATGCCATCGAGGGCATGGCTGGCCAGCGGCAGGCCGAGCAGGGCCAGGGCGGCGGAGGCGGAAACAAGCAGGCGCATGGGGGCTCCAGAAGGTGCGTGAAGAAGATCAGTGACCCTGGATGGACGCTTGGCGCGGCGGCATATTCCCCGCCCCCCTAGAAGGACGGGCGCCGGGCTTCGCCCGCGATCACGCCGCGCAGGCGATCACGGCCGCGCGACAGCCGCGACATCACGGTGCCGATGGGAATGTCCAGGGCCTGGGCGATCTCGGCATAGGCCATGCCCTCCAGCGCGACGAGGAGCAGCACCTCGCGTTGCTCTTGCGGCAGCGTGGACAGCGCCTTGTTCAGGTCCCGCAGGGCCAGGCGTTCGGCCTGGGTCGCGGCGACCGGCACCTCGGGGATGTGTTCGTCCAGCTCGACAAGCTCCAGCCGGCCGCGCCGCAACGCGTCGACGTGCAGGTTGTGCATGATGCTGAACAGCCAGGTGCGCATGTCGCCCACGCCCTGCCAGAGCCCGGCGCGCGACCAGGCGCGCTCCAGCGTGTCCTGCACCAGGTCGTCGGCGTCCTCGCGGTTGCGACGCAGGGCGCGCGCATACAGGCGCAGACGGGGCAGGCAACCCAGCACCGTGCCGGCGTCGGGCGACGACGAGGGGGGTTGCAGGCCGGCCATGGCCGGTGAATGCCGGCCGGCCCCTCAGCGGTTCAATTCAGCGGTTCAAACCGGTACGGCCGTCGTGTTCTTCAGCCGTTCCAGCACGAAGCTGGTCTTGCAGTCCTGCACGCTGGGATGCATCAGCAGGGTGTCGCTGATGAAGCGGGCGTAGTGCTGCATGTCCTGCACCAGCACACGCAGCAGATAGTCCATCTCACCCGTCAGCGCCGCGCATTCGACGACCTCGGGCCAGGTCTGCACGGCGGCGCGGAAGAGGTCGCGCGGATTGCGCAGCGGGTTGTCGGTCTGCTTTTCCAGCCGGACATTGATGTAGGCCGTCAGGCCCAGCCCGATGCGCTCCGGCGCGACGAGAGCGACATAGGACGCGATGACGCCCGACTCTTCCAGCCGACGCACACGTCGCAGCACGGCCGAGGAGGACAGGCCGGCCTCGCCGGCCAGCGTGTCGTAGGTGACGCGGCCGTCCTGCTGCAGCGCTCGCAGGATGCGTCGGTCGATGGCGTCAAGCTCGATGGCGGCTTCCATGGCCTGTATTTTGCAGTTTTACTGCGTGATCTTGAAAATCAGCGCCGATGTTTGCATGAAAACTGCGCAGGACGCGCCGCAGAATTTGTGTCTTCCAACAGCTTTGCGGCGAGGCAGACATGGCCAAGTTCACTCCCTGGGACAACCCCATGGGCACGGATGGTTTCGAGTTCATCGAGTTCGCAGCGCCGGACCCGGCCGCGCTCGGCGCCCTGTTCGAGACCATGGGCTTCACCGCCGTGGCCAAGCACCGCCACAAGAGCGTGACGCTCTATCGCCAGGGCGGTGTCAACTTCATCATCAACGCCGAGACCGACTCCTTCGCGCAGCGCTTCGCCCGCCTGCACGGCCCGTCCATCTGCGCCATCGCCTTCCGCGTCGACAACGCCGCCCATGCCTACCAGCGCGCGCTGGAGCTGGGCGCCTGGGGCTTTGACAACAAGGCCGGCCCGATGGAGCTGAACATCCCGGCCATCAAGGGCATCGGCGACTCGCTGATCTATTTCGTCGACCGCTGGCAGGGCAAGCACGGCGCCAAGGCCGGCGCCATCGGCAACATCAGCATCTACGACGTCGACTTCGTGCCCCTGCTGGACGCCGCCGGCCAGCCCGTCGACCCGAACCCGGTCGGCCATGGCCTGATCGAGATCGACCACCTGACGCACAACGTCTTCCGCGGCCGCATGAAGGAATGGTCGGAGTTCTACGAGCGCTTCTTCAACTTCCGCGAAGTGCGCTACTTCGACATCGAGGGCAAGCTGACCGGCCTGAAGTCCAAGGCCATGACCAGCCCCTGCGGCAAGATCCGCATCCCCATCAACGAGAGCTCGGACGACAAGAGCCAGATCGCCGAGTACCTGGACCTGTACCACGGCGAGGGCATCCAGCACGTGGCCCTGGGCACGACCGACATCTACCAATCGGTCGAAGGCATGAAGGGCACGGGCGTGGTGTTCCAGGACACCATCGACACCTATTTCGATCTCATCGACAAGCGTCTGCCGGGCCATGGCGAGAAAGTCGACGAGCTGCGCCGCCTGCGCATCCTCATCGACGGCGCCACCCACCTGGGCGTGGACAACGAGCTGCTGCTGCAGATCTTCACCAAGGAAGTCATCGGCCCGATCTTCTTCGAGCTGATCCAACGCAAGGGCAACGAGGGCTTCGGCGAGGGCAACTTCAAGGCCTTGTTCGAGAGCATCGAGCTCGATCAGATCCGCCGCGGCGTGCTCAAGGACGAGCCGGCCAAGGCCGTCTGAAGGCAGGCCCAGGACTCGTCCGCATGGACGAGTCCCATATGGCCCACGCCGTCCAACCGGTGCTCGCGTGAGCCCGGCAGCACGGCGGTCTCGGCCGGGTTGACGATCTGGTCGCAGCGCGTCCAGAAGCAGTCGATGTCCGCGAACCCCGGCTGCCCGGCCAGCCAGGCGCTGCCACGGCGCATCTGGGCCGCGTTGATGCCCAGGGCCTTCATTGCCATGCGCGTGCCCTGGTGGGGCGAGCCCAGCGTGATGACGCGCGGCGCCTCATGGCCGGCACCGTAGCGGCGCCACCAGGCCCTCAGCACGATGCCGCCCATGCTGTGGGCACACAGCACCGGCATGCGGCCCGTGTGGCCCTTCAGCTTCTGCACACCGGCCTCGATCTCGTCGGCATAGGCGTCGATGCTGCCGAAGGCCGGTTCCAGCGACGGCGCGATGAAGGCCACACCCTGCTCGCGCAGCCGCTTCAGCCAGCCATTCCAGCGGCCCCGGTTGCAGCCAAACCCGTGCACCAGCAGCACGCCGGTCTGGGCACCGACCGGCAGCTGGTCGGGCTCGGCCCATTCCCGCCAGGGCTGGCGCCAGGAAAAGGCCAGCTCGCTGGCGACGACCTCGCCGGCCCAGGCCTTCAGCAACTCGCCCCAGGTCGGGGCGGGGCGGTTGACCCAGCGCAGCTGCAGGAAGCCGCCGGCCAGCACGAGGGCATGCAGGCCCAGCGTCAGCAAGCCCCAGGCCCAGCCCAAGCGCCAACCCACCCAGAGCGCCACGGCCAGCCGCAACAGCCCCCAGATCCTCTGCAACCTCCCGTTCATCGCGCCAGTCTAAGCGGGCAAAATCTGCCCAGCCCCATGCAAGAACTGAGTGCCGAATCCCTGCTGAAAGAGCTGCGCGCCGTCGATGCCGAGCGCGCCCGCCGCGCCGCCGACCCCGCGCTCGAGGCACGCGTCCAGGCCCTCAAGACCTACCAGCAGCGCCGCTTCGCCGCCAGCTACGCCGACCTGTTGGCCAACCCGCGCTACGAGGCCGCCACGCGCTTCTTCCTGCACGAGCTCTACGGCCCGGACGACTACCGCCAGCGCGACGCCCAGTTCGCCCGCGTCATCCCGACGCTGACCCGCCTCTTTCCCGAAGAGGTGGTCGATACCGTGGCCCGCCTGGCCCGCCTGCATGCCCTGTCCGAACGCCTGGACACCCGCATGGCCGAGCGGCTGCCGTCGCAGGACATCACGGCGCATGACTACGCCACCGCCTGGCGTGCCTGCGGCGAGCCGGAATCGCGCCAGCGCCAGATCGAACTGACCATGGCGGTCGGCGAAGCTCTGGACAAGCTGACCCGCAAGCCCTTGCTGCGCCAGACCCTGAAGCTGATGCGCGGCCCCGCTCAGATGGCCGGTCTGGGCGCCCTGCAGAACTTCCTCGAAAGCGGCTTCGACACCTTCCGCGCCATGCGTGGTGCGGGCGAGTTCCTGTCCACTGTGCGACAGCGCGAAGACACACTTGCGCGCGCTTTGTTTCGGGCTGATGCCTCTGCGTTAGGGCAACTCCCCTAGCTTGATGTAACTGCGCGTCCCAACATCATCGGCTCCCACGCAGCGCACGCCAGAAGGGCCCGCCGATGACCGCCGTCCTTGCCGAAGTCACCGAAGTGACATCCCGAGCCAAGCCCTGGCTGGCCAGCTATCCAGCCGGCGTGCCGGCGCAGATCGACACCAGCGTCTACGGCTCCCTGGTCGACTTGCTGAACGAGGCCTTTCGCAAGCACGCCCAGCGCGACGCGGCCATCTGCATGGGCCAGCGCATGCGCTTCGCCGAGATCGACCAGCTGTCGATGCAGCTCGGCGCCTGGCTGCAGGCCCAGGGGCTGAAGCAGGGCGACCGCGTCGCCATCATGATGCCCAATCTGCTGCAGTACGGCGTGGCCATCGCGGCCATCCTGCGCGCGGGCTTCGTCGTCGTGAACGTGAACCCGCTGTACACGCCGCGCGAACTGGAGCACCAGCTCAAGGACTCCGGCGCCCGCGCCATCGTCGTGCTGGAGAACTTCGCCCACACCCTGTCCGAGGTCATCGCAGCGACCGACGTCAAGCATGTGGTGCTGGCCTCCATGGGCGACCTGCTGAACTGGTGGAAGGGCCCGCTGATCAACTTCGCCGTGCGCCACCTGAAGAAGATGGTGCCGGAGTTCCGTCTGCCGGTCGGCGAGGGCCGCACCGTCGTGCGCTTCAACGAGGCCCTGGCCCATGGCGACCGCCTGCACCTGAAGAAGCCCGAGCTCGGCCCCGACGACGTCGCCTTCCTGCAATACACGGGCGGCACCACCGGCGTGTCCAAGGGCGCCACGCTGCTGCACCGGAACATCGTCGCCAACATCCTGCAGGTCGAGGCCTGGTTCCAGCCCATGCTGGCCCGGCTGCCCGACCAGAACATGCAGTTCACCAACGTCTGCGCGCTGCCGCTGTATCACATCTTCGCGCTGACGGCCTGCTTCATGCTGGGTGCCCGCATGGGTCACCTCAACATCCTGGTGCCCAACCCGCGCGACATCCCCGGCTTCATCGAGACCCTGCGCGGCCACAAGGTGCACATCTTCCCGGCCGTCAACACACTGTTCAATGCGCTGGCCGCTGAACCCGGCTTCTCGCGCCTGGACTTCTCCGAGCTCGTCATCTCCAACGGCGGCGGCATGGCCGTGCAGCAGGCCACGGCCGAAAAATGGCTCAAGGTCACCGGCTGCCCGGTTGTCGAGGGCTATGGCCTGTCCGAAACCTCGCCGGCCGCCACCATCAACCCGCTGGATCAGCGCGCCTTCAACGGCAGCATCGGCCTGCCCATCTCGTCCACCGAGATCGCCATCCGCGATGACGACGGCAACGACCTCGCCATCGGCGAGCGCGGCGAGATCTGCATCCGCGGCCCGCAGGTCATGGCCGGCTACTGGAAGCGCCCGGACGAGACCGCCAACGTCATGTACGCCGACGGCTACTTCAAGAGTGGCGACATCGGCATCATGGACGAGCGCGGCTATGTGCGCATCGTCGACCGCAAGAAGGACATGATCCTGGTCAGCGGCTTCAACGTCTATCCGACCGAGATCGAGCAGGTCGTCAACATGCACCCCGGCGTGATGGAGTGCGCCGCCATCGGCGTGCCGGACTCGAAGTCGGGCGAAGCGGTCAAGCTCTTCGTCGTCAAGAGCGACCCGGCCCTGGCCGAGGAAGACCTGGCCGCCTACTGCAACCAGCAGATGACGGCCTACAAGCGGCCCAAGTTCATCGAGTTCCGCGACGAGCTGCCCAAGAGCAACGTCGGCAAGATCCTGCGCCGCGAACTGCGCACCGCAACCGCCTGAAGCCGCTGCCGGCCGCCAGCGGCCGTCAGAACGGGTTGTTCTTGGCGCGCTGCAGCGCGGCGGCGCCGATGCGCTGCTGCGCACTCGGGCTCAGCAGCACGTCACCGGCCCACAGCCATTGCGTGATGTTGGCGTCCTGCACCAGCGTGTCCGTCGTGCAATCCTGCGGCGCGACATCCGTGCGGCAGGCGGCATTGGTCACGTCGGTGTAGCCGAAGGCGGTCGGGAAGCGGGCGATCTGCTGGATGGTTTCGTCCACCAGCACCAGGCCGACCAGGCGACCGTCGTTGAGCAGGTTCAGGCGCAGAGCCGTGTTGAAGGCCGCGCTCAGGTCGTTCAGGAAGACGGCGCGGTCGATGTCGGGCTGGCTGACCTTCTCCTTCTGGCCGAAGGGCGTCAGGCCGACATCGAAGATGGTGCCGACCAGCACGCGGCCGTTGGCATTGGCGATGCGGTTGGCCTGGTCGGCCAGCAGCTTGCCCCGCGCCTTGGCCTCGTTGATCAGCGAGTCGCGGTTTTGCGCCGGAAACTGGCGGTAAAGCTCCAGGATGTCGTTGACACCGACCATGATGGACACGATGTCCTTGGGGCCGAAGCGGTCGTTGGACAGATGCCGGTCGATCTGGTCACGCACATCGCCCACCTTGTTGCCGGCGGTCGCGTACATGATGCCCTGGGGCAGGGCCACGAAGTCGCTGTTGCACTGCGGGTAGACGAAGCCGAAGCCGCTGGCCAGGATCTGGGCCCAGTTCGGATTGGTCTTGCAGTCCACCAGCTTGGTGTCGGCGTTCAGGCCGTTGATGCCGTACTTCTTGCCGCTCGACAGGATGGTGCCCATCTCGTCACCGAAGGCGATGACGCGGGTCGGTGCAAAGGGATCGATCTGCGAGGTGCCGCCGCCGCAGCCGGCGATCAGCGCGGCCACCGCGACCGTGGCGAGGGCCAGGCCGCGCTTGAATTTCTGGGACAGGACACGTTGCATGACGATCAACTCAGGACAGGAAACAACAACAAACTCAATCGGCAAAGGCGGCGGCGGCCCGGCTGAGCCGGTCACGCACACCATCCCAGGCGGGGTCGCGCGGTGGCGCCTCGACCCAGATTTCACGGGCGCCGGCCGCATCCAGGGCCCGCAACACCGCGAACAGTTCGTGGGCCGCTGCCGCCGGGTCGGCCGGCAGGGCCTGCCAACGCCAGGCTGGCAATCGGGCGCGTGAATATACAGCCACCCCCTCCAGGCCCCCGCTCGCGGCCGCTGTGGCCAAACGTAAAGCCAGTGCCTGGGCGTCCAGCAGGCGCACATGGGCACTGGGCGCGTAATGCGCAGCCAGCGTGCCCGAAGCCTTGGGCGCCGCGGCATCCGGCTCGGCCAGCGCCTCGCCGAGGACCGCCTCGATGCGGGCACGGTTGATCAAGCCGGGGCGCAGCAGCGCGGGCCGCTCCCGGCTGCAGTCGACGATGCTGGATTCGATGCCCACCTCGCAGGCGCCACCGTCCAGCACCATGAGCTCGGGGCCGAATTCCTCGACGACATGCCTGGCCAAGGTCGGGCTGACGCGGCCAAAGCGGTTGGCGCTGGGCGCGGCGACGCCGTCGACGCCCAGGCCGCGCGCCGCGGCCAGCACGGCCCGGGCCACCGGATGCGCGGGCGAGCGCAGGGCCACGGTGGCGTGACCGCCGGCCGCGGCCTCGGCCATGCCGGCCCGGCGCGGCACGATGACGGTCAGCGGTCCCGGCCAGAAGGCGTCCATCAGCCGGCGCGCGGTGGCCGGCAGATGGTCGGCGAAGGGCTCGGCGCCGGCGGCGTCCAGCACATGGACGATCAGTGGGTGGTCGCTCGGCCGGCCCTTGGCGGCAAAGATCCTGGCCACGGCTTCGTCCCGGTCGGCCCGTGCCGCCAGGCCATAGACGGTCTCGGTCGGCAAGCCCAGCAGCTCGCCGTCGGCCAGGCGGCGCGCGGCGGCCTGCACGGCTTCGGGGTCGTGACCGGGCAGGACCAGCATCAGAAATCGGTCGGCAGACCCAGCAGCGCCGCGGCCTGCAAAGCCACGGCATGGGCCGCTGCGGGCGTCTCAGCCGTGACGTTCAGATGCCCCATCTTGCGGCCGTGGCGGGCGTCGGTCTTGCCATACAGGTGCAGGTGCGTGCCCGGCAGGGCCAGCACGCGGTCCCAGGCCGGGGGCGTGGGACCGCCGTCCGCCTTGAACCACAGATCACCGAGCAGGTTCAGCATGATGGACGCCGAATGCTGGCGCGGCTCGGGCAGGGGCAGGCCGGCCAGCGCCCTCACCTGCAGCTCGAACTGCGACACGTCGCAGCCGTTCATGGTCCAGTGGCCGGAGTTGTGCGGGCGCGGCGCCATCTCGTTGACGACGAGGCGGCCGTCCTCCAGCCAGAAGAACTCGACGCACAGCACGCCGACATAGTCCAGCGCTTCGGCAACCTGGCGGGCGGCAGCGATGGCCAGCTTCTCCACCTCGGCCGGCACATCGGGCGCCGGCACCTCGGTGACGGCCAGGATGCCGTCGCGGTGCAGGTTCTGCTGCACCGGAAAGTTGACGATCTGGCCGTCGGCACCGCGCGCGACCAGCACGCTCAGCTCGAACTTCAGCGGCAGCAGCTGCTCCAGCACGCAGGGCACACGCTTGAGGTGGGCCCAGGCCAGAGCCAGCTCTGCGATCGTCGACACGCGCATCTGGCCCTTGCCGTCATAGCCCATGCGGCTGGTCTTCAGGATGCCGGGCAGCAGGCCGGGGTCGACGGCCGCCAGCTCGATCTCATTGGTGATGACGGCATGCGGCGCGCAGGGCACGCCGGCCGCCTCGAAATGTGCCTTCTCGACGGCCCGGTCCTGGCAGACGGCGACGGCTGCGCCGGACGGCGCGACGGTGCGCATGCCCGCCAGGGTCTCCAGCGCCAGCGCCGGCACATTCTCGAACTCGGTCGTGATCCCGTCGCAGTCCCGCGCCAGCTGGGCCAGGCCGAAGTGGTCGAGGTAGTCAGCCTTGATGTGCTTCTCGGCCACGGCGCCGGCCGGGCTGATGGCGTCCGGATCCAGCACGATGCAGCGGTAGCCCAGGGCCTGGGCGGCATGGACGAACATGCGGCCGAGCTGGCCGCCACCGAGGACGCCGAGGGTTGCGACGCCGGGAAGCAGCGCCGGCATCAGCGGAGTTCCTCGCTCATGGCCTGGGCCACGGCCGTCTGCCGGGCGCGGAAGGCGTTCAGCTTGTCCAGCAGGGCAGCGTCGCCCGTCGCCAGCATGGCCACCGCGAACAGCGCCGCATTGGCCGCCCCGGCATTGCCGATGGCAAAGGTCGCGACCGGGATGCCCTTGGGCATCTGCACGATGGAGTGCAGGGAATCAACGCCCTGCAGATGGCGGCTGGCGACCGGCACGCCCAGCACCGGCACCGTCGTCTTCGCGGCCAGCATGCCCGGCAGGTGGGCGGCGCCGCCGGCGCCGGCGATGATGGCCTTCAGCCCGCGGCCACTGGCCGCTTCGGCATAGGCGAACATCTCGTCCGGCATGCGGTGGGCCGACACGACCCGCGCCTCGAAGGCGACACCGAACTCGGTCAGAATCTCGGCCGCCTGCTTCATCGTCTCCCAGTCACTGCTGGAGCCCATGACGATGCCGATGACGGCATCAGGGTTCTGGGGGGCTGGGGTGGACAAGGTCGCGCTCCGGGGCTCAGAAAAGCCTTGAATTGTAGGTGGCGCGTCCGCAACTACCCTCAGCCATGATCGACATCACCCTCCAGAACTTCGAAGCCGAACTCATCAATGCCTCCCAGACCCAGCCCGTGCTGCTGGACATCTGGGCGCCCTGGTGCGGCCCCTGCCGCACCCTCGGCCCCATTCTGGAAAAGCTGGAAACCGCCTACGCCGGTCGTTTCACGCTGGCCAAGCTGAACAGCGACGAGGTGCCCGAGATCGCCTCCCAGCTCAGCCAGATGTTCGGCGTGCGCAGCATCCCCTTCTGCGTGATGTTCGCCGGCGGCCAGCCGGTGGACGGCTTTGTCGGCGCCCTGCCCGAAGCCCAGATCCGCGAATTCCTGGACAAGCATGTACCGCCCGGCGAGGAGCTGGAAGCCGAGGCCGACCTGGCCGAAGCCGAAGAGCTGATGGCCGACGGCGACCTGGAGGCGGCCCTGGCCAAGCTGGCCCATGCGGTGCAGACCGATCCGGGCAACGACAACGCCCGCTTCGACTATGTGAAGGCCCTGCTGGAGCTGGGCCTGCTGAACGACGCCCAGGCCGCCTTCGCGCCGGTGGCCGCCAAGGCCGCCGACACGCTGGTGCCCTCGCCGCGCCTGGCGGCGCTGGCCATCTGGCTCAGCGCCTTCGAAGCCGCGACCGGCGCCGACCCGGCCGCCCTGCAGGCCGCCATCGCGGCCAACAAGCGCGACTTCGACGCCCGCTTCACGTTAGCCCAGCTGCACCTGGCCGGCCAGCGCTTCACCGAAGCCATGGACGAGCTGCTGGAAATCATCATGCGCGACAAGGCCTGGAACGGCGAGGCGGCGCGCAAGACCTATGTGGCCATCCTGGAGCTGCTGGCCAAGCCGGCTCCCAAGCCGGCCGCCGAGGCCAAGAGCGGCACGCTGGAACTGGCCGGCAAGGCCGCCGTCGTGCACAGCGACCCGCTGATCGACCAGTACCGGCGCAAGCTGTCGATGGCCTTGTTCTGAGGCCCGGGGGCGGGTCCTGCGACCCGCCTTGCGGTCAAGGCACGCCGTTGTTGCCGCGGTTGCTGCGGACGTCGCGCAGTCTCACGCATTCGGGATCGTTGTGATAGATCGGCTTTTCGCATTGCCGGTCGATGCACCAGGCGCGGGCAAACAGCACCCGGCCGCCGCAGGCTTCGCTGGCCGTGCGCGGCTCATTGGACGCCGCCGCGGTGGACGCGGGCACCGGCTTGCTGGGCGGGGCCGTGGCGGGGCTGGGCGCTGCCGGCTCAGGTGCCACCTGCACCGGGCTGCGCGGCACCGGGCGAACCTCGCCGGGCCTTTCCGTCGTGATGGGCCTTGGCGTCGGCTCACGGCGCGTCGCCGCCGAAGCCGGGTTCGGCCGCGGTACAGCAGCTGATGCGGCGGGCGGCGGGCCCGGCTTGATCTGCGGCGGTGGCACCACGACCGCCTGGCTGGCCGGCGCGCTGGGCGGCGCGGGCGCGGGCTCCGCGGGAGCAGGCGCAGGTGCGGGTGCTGGCTCGGGAGCAGGCGCGGATGCGGGCGCCTCGACAGGGGCCACAACGGACGAAGCCGCGGGCTCAGGCACCACCGTTTCAGGCGCCGCCGGACGCCCGCGCATCTGCATGACGACCAGGCCCACCAATGCCAAGACCAGCACGCCGCCACCGGCCAGGGCCGGTCCGCGCCAGGAGCGCGGCGCGGCAGGGGCTGGCACCGGCGCCGGGGGGCCAGGCGCCCGCTTGGGCGGCTTGGGTGACGGCGGCTGGGGCGGCGGTGGGGGCGGCGGAGGCGGCTTGCGCTTGGGCACGACGACGGTGGAGTCGTCCTCGTCCGGCGGCAGGCCCTCGACGGTGTCGCTGAAATCCAGGTCCAGGGCCTCGGCGGGCGGGCGCGCGACGGGCACGGACGGCGTCGGGGCGATGGTCCGCGGCGGCGCCGCATGAAGGGGAGGCACGGCGGCACGGCCATCCAGGGCATCGCGCCAGGCGGCCGCCGTTTGCGGGCGCTGGTGAGGGGCCACGCGCAGGGCCCAGTCCATGCCGGCCAGGAAGGCCGGCGAGTAGCCGGGAATGTCCAGCGGCGCGAGCTCATCGCCCATGGCCCGGGCCGTGGCCGGCGGCGGCGGACGCCCGGTGAGCAGCTCGTGCACGGAGCCTGCCAGCGCGTAGAAGTCGGTCCAGGCGCCCTGGCGCAGCGTCGTCGCCTCGGCGTACTGCTCAATGGGCGCGAAGCTGGGCTTCAGGATGGCCGTGAAGACCTGGGTCTTGTCACTGATGGCCTGGCGGGCGGCACCGAAGTCCAGCAGGATGGGCGCACTGCCGTCGGCCGGCATGAAGATGTTGTCGGGCGCGACGTCGCGGTGCCAGACCTGCTGGGCATGCAGGGTCTCGAGGCCGCCGAGGACGGCGTCGAAGATGCGCCGCACCCAGGCTTCGGGCGGCGGCGTGGGGCGGGCCTTGCGGGCCTCGCGCAGGTTCTGGCCCACCAGGCGGGGCATGGCCATATAGGCCGTGCCATTGGCCTCCCAGAAGCGGTAGACCTTGAGCAGGGAGGGATGGTCGAAGCGCGCCAGCAGCTTGGCCTCGTTGACGAAGCTGCGCCGGCCGAGATCGAAGGTCTCCTTCATGGACACCGAACGCACCGACACATGCGATTGCCCATCGCGCAGTGCGAACTGGCTGGGCATGTACTCCTTGATCGCGATCTCGCGCTCCAGCGAGTGGTCGCGCGCCAGATAGACGATGCCGAAACCGCCCACGCCCAGGGTGCCGGTGATTTCCAGCTCGCCAAAGCGGGTGCCCACCGGCAGGGCATTGATGGCTTCGTCGTCGCGGAAGTCGGCGGTCATAGGCCGGCGAGGGTACCGCAGCCAGGCCGTGCCGAGACTCGGGAGAATGCCCGGTCAGCGTGGCGGAGTACCCAATCCTGAGGACCTCAGGCGCTCGGCCCAATGGCGGCGCTGGGCCGTGTCACGGCCCCAGGCCGCCTGGGCCTCGTCGCCATGGCGGGCAGCCAGCGCGTCCTCGCGCAGCTTGGCGTAGACCTGGGCCAGGCGGGCATGCAGGGCCGCGCATTCGTCCAGGTCGCAGTGGGCAGCGTCCTCGGCCAGCACCTCGATGGCCGCCTGGTCGGCCAGCGCGCGGGCGCGCTGCACGTCGCCGGTGTTGGCCCAGCACCAGGCCAGGTCGGCCAGCAGGCTGACGCCGGTGCGGGCCAGGCCCGCAGCCACGGCCTCGGGCAGATGCGCCTCCAGCAGCGCGGCGGCGGCGGGATAGTCGCCCTGCACGGTCAGCAGCTGGGCGCGCAGCAGCGGCGTCAGGTCGGCACGGGCCGAACCGCCGACGGCGTCGTCGAAATGGCCGATGGAATCGACACCCAGCAGCACTGCCGGCGCCTCGCCGGGTTGGCCGGCCAGGGCGGCATGGCGGATGCGCAGCGCGCGCATCTGCATCTGGTTGTAGAGCAGGGCCGCGAGGCCGGCGTCGTCGCCGTCGGCGCTGGCGGCACGTCGGCCCCAGGCATACCAGGCCGAGGCGGCGGCTTCGTCCTGGGCCAGGTCCCAGGCCATGCCCAGGGCGGAGGCGACACGGCACGCGGCGGCGTTCGACGCCGCACCTACAGACCCTGCGGCGTTGTCGGCCGGGGCCGCCAGCACGGCGGCCGCGTGGCTGACGAGGCGGTCGACGTTGCGGTCGACAAAAGCCATCTGGGCCAGCCAGGCGTCGCTGATGGCCTGCAGGGCCGGCAGCCTGGCGGCCTGGGCCATGACCTGGGCCCGTTGCACACGCTCACGGGCACCGCCGCCGAAAGCACTGAAATAAGCCGTCAGGCCCTCGGCCAGATGCAGCCAGGCGGCCAGCTCGGCGCGCGGATGGACGAGGACGCGGGCCTGCAGCCGGTTCAGTTCCTCGCGGGCCTCGGCCTCGCGGCCATGGCGCAGCCACAGGATGGCGCGCTGGGCCTGCAGCACGGCGACGCGCGCCGGCATGGCCGCGGCGGCGGCAATCTCGCCATCCAGCCGCTGCGCCAGCCGGCTCCTCAGCTTGACCGGTCCCGCGACGGCGCTCATGCGGTCAACCGCTGCAGGGCTTCTTCGTACTTCTGCACCGTGTTGGCGATGACCTCGCCCGGCAGGGCCGGCGCCGGGGCCTTCTTGCCCCAGGGCTGGCCGTCGATGCGCACGGCTTCCAGCCAGTCGCGCACGAACTGCTTGTCGTAGCTGGGCGGGTTGCTGCCCGGCGCATAGCTCTCGACCGGCCAGTAGCGCGACGAATCAGGCGTCAGCACCTCGTCCATCAGCGTCAGCGTGCCGTCGGCGTCCAGGCCGAACTCGAACTTCGTATCGGCAATGATGATGCCCTTGGTCAGCGCGAAGTCGGCGGCGCGCTGGTAGAGCTGGATGGAGATGTCGCGCACGCGGGCCGCGAGGTCGGCACCGATGATGCCGGCCGCCTGCTCGAAGCTGATGTTCTCGTCGTGGTCGCCCATCTCGGCCTTGGTGGCGGGCGTGAAGATGGGCGTGGGCAGCTTGTCGGCGTTGCGCAGGCCGGCGGGCAGCTGGACGCCGCAGACGCTCTGGCTCTGCTGGTATTCGGCCCAGCCGCTGCCGGCCAGATAGCCGCGCACGACGGCTTCGATGGGCAGGGGCTTGAGGCGCTTGACCAGCATGGCACGGTCACGGATCTGCTCGCGCTCGTCGCCGCTGACGACGGACAGCGGGTCGTCGCCGGTCAGGTGGTTGGGGACGATGCCGTCCAGCTTGTCGAACCAGAACAGGGCCATGCGGGTCAGCAGCGCGCCCTTGCCGGGAATCGGCTCGCCCATGATGACGTCGAAGGCCGACAGCCGGTCGCTGGCGACCATCAGGATGCGGTCCTCGCCGACGGCGTAGTTCTCGCGCACCTTGCCGCGGCCGAGCAGGGGAAGGGAGGTGAGGCTGGATTCGTACAGGGCTTGGGGCATGGCGGCGCGACTCGGGGAGAAGGCCGGGATTTTAGGTGCCGCCTCCACCCAGATAGCGGCGAACCGTGGCCGCAAAGCTATGGACGTCGATGGGCTTGGCCACGTAACCGTCGCAACCCGCGGCGCGAAAGCGCTGTTCATCCCCCTGCATGGCAAAGGCGGTGAAGGCGATGACGGGCAGGCCGGCGAGATCGGGCGTGGCCTTGATGGCCCTGACCAGGCTCAGGCCGTCGGTGCCGGGCAGCTGGATGTCGACGAGGGCCAGGGCCGGCCGGCGGGCGCGCAGCCTGGCCCAGGCCTCGTCGACATGCAGGGCGCGGTCGACGACGAAGCCATCGGCCTCCAGCACGTACTGGGCGAGGTCGAGGTTGAGCTCGTTGTCATCGACGATGAGGATGCGGTTATTGGGCATGTGAGCTCTCCATGGAGCGTCCTGCGGGCCGAGCGACGGGCCGCTCCCTAGCCGGCCCGCGCTGGCGATGTGCTTGCGGCTCAATGCTGCAAGCATCGCCGTCCCCTCGGGGGACCGACCAGGCGTGCCCGCGTTCAGCAGGGCAGGAGTGGGCGAGGGGCACGTTCATATCAGGGCCCCGTGATTCGGCCGCGCCGGTCCTGGCGGGCGGCGCGCAGCAGCGCGTCGCGCACCTCGGCCAGGGCCTGGGCTTCACCGGCGCTGGCAATGGCCGTGGCCGAGCGCGCCAGGCTCTCGATGTCCTGGGCGCCGAGGTTCAAGGCCGTCCAGACGATGACGGGCAGCGGCGCCCAGCGCGGCTCGCTGCGCAGTTCGTGCAGCACCTGGAAGCCGTCGATGCCCGGCATCATCAGGTCGAGCACCAGGGCCGCCGGGTTCAGGGCGGGCAGGCGCTGCAAGGCCTCGGCGCCGCTGGCGGCGGCCACGGCCTCGATGCCGTTGGCCTGCAGGGCGGCGCACATCAGCTCGCGGCAGGCGGCCTCATCGTCAACGACCAGCACGGGCCGCCCCGGGCCGAGGCGGTCGCGCAGCGGCACCAGGGCACGGGCCAGGGCTGGGCGGCGCAGCGGCTTGGCCAGCACCTCGGCCACCGGGAAGGCGATGCCGGCGCCGGAGGCCGGCGTCAATGCCAGCGCCTTGACGGCCGCGTGCATGGATGGCCCGCCGCTGCGCAGCGCGGCCAGCAGGGACAGACCCGGCGCGTCGGGCAGGCCGAGGTCCAGGGCCAGCTCGGTGTAGCGGCGCACCCGCCCCAGGCGCAGCACCTCGGCGGCCGTGGCGGCGGTGTCGGCAGCCACGCCGGCCCGGGACAGCTCGCGGGCCACACCGTCGCGCAGCGGGTGGTCGCGCAGCGCCACCATCTGCTGGTGAGCCGGCCGCGGCGACGCCGCGTCTGCGTCCAGCGGCTGGCGCGGCAGCACCGCGTAGAAACGGCTGCCGCGGCCGGGTTCGCTGTAGACACCGACCCGGCCCCCCTGAGCCTCCACCAGGCGCCGCGTCAGCGCCAGGCCCAGTCCCGTGCCCTGGTGGCGCTTGGTCAGGCCGTCGTCCAGTTGCTGGAACTCGACAAAGAGCTGGCCGATGCGGTCCGGCGGGATGCCGATGCCGCTGTCCTCGACCTCCAGCCGCCACAGCCTGGGCCCCTCCTCCACCATGCGCAGCTCGACATGGCCGCCGGCCGGCGTGAACTTGATGGCGTTGGACAGGTAGTTCAGCAGCACCTGCTTGAGCCGCGCCGGGTCGAGGACGAGGCCGCGCAGGCCCGGCTCGATGAAGGACTTGAGGCCGAGGTCGCGCTGGCGGGCCAGCACCGCGACGGTGGCCATCACGTCGTCCACCAGGGCCGGCAACTCGACCGGCTCGGCATGGAAATCCATCTTGCCAGCCTCGATCTTGGACAGGTCGAGCACGTCGTTGATCATGTTCAGCAGATGGCGGCCGCTGCTGGCAATGTGCTGCAGCCACTCGCGCTGGCGTGCCGCGTCGGCCGGCTGATTGCCCATGGTCAGCAGGTCGGCAAAGCCGATAACGGCGTTCAGCGGCGTGCGCAGCTCATGCGACATATTGGCCAGGAACAGGCTCTTGAGCCGGCTGCTCTCCTGCACGCGGCGGTTTTCCGCGGCCAGCCAGATGGCCTGCTGGCGGGCCTGCTCGGCCGTGCGCGTGGCGGTCACGTCGGCAACGATGCCCACCAGGCGCGGCGCGCCGGCGTCGTCATGGGTGACGCGGGCATCCAGGCGCAGCCAGTGCACGCTGTCGTCCGGCCAGACGACGCGGAACTCGGCATGCCAGGGCTGGTGCCCCTCGGGCAGGGCGGCGAGGCCGGCCTCGACCATGGCGCGGTCCTCGGCATGGACGGTGGCCAGCATGCGCTCGCGGCTCCAGGCCTCGCGCGTGTCGGCCAGGCCGAAGCACTGGTCGTAGCGGCGCGAGCGGTGGATGGCGCCGCTGTCCAGCTCCAGCTCCCAGTCGCCGATGGCGGCCGACTCGAGCGCAAAGCGCAGCCGGGCCTCGCTCTGGCGCAGGGCTGCCTCGATCTGACGCTGGTGGGTCAGGTCGCGGGCCGACTTGATGCCGCCGATGATGCGGCCGGCCGCGTCGCGCAGCGGCGAGACCTGGGCCGAGATCTCGACGCGCCGGCCATCCTTGGCGATGCGCACGGTGCGGAAGGGCGGCACGGGCTGGCCCTGGGCGATGCGGCTCAGGATGCCCATCTCCTCGGCCTCGCGCTCGGGCGGGATCATCATCTGCACGGGCTGGCCGACGGCCTCCGCCGCGCTGTAGCCGAACATCTGCTCAGCGGCAGCGTTCCAGTTGGTGATGCGGCCGTCCAGCGTCTTGACGACGATGGCATCGGCCGAGGATTCGACGACGGCCGCCAGGCGGCGTGCCTCGGCCTCGGCCTCGGTCAGGCGGCCCACGTCGCGAAACACGAGGGCCACGCCGCGCACCCGGCCATCGGCATGGTGGGTCAGGTCGGCATGGACCTCGACGGGACGCGCGCTGCCGTCGCGCGCCAGGCAAACGGCCTGCCGGCGGAAGGCTGCATCGCGATCGCCCTGTTGCAACACCTCGACGGGGTTGCGCGCCTTCAGGCCGTCCGGCATGCCCTCGCGATCGAACACATCCCAGACCGGCAGGCCGAGGGCCTCCGCAGCGGGCCAGCCGGTGATGCGCTCGGCGACCGCATTGATGCGGGTCACGCGTCCCCGCGCATCCGTCGAGATGAAGCCCGCATCGATGGCTGACAGCGTCGCGGCCAGGCTCTGCTCGGCCTCCAGCTGATGGTCCTCGGCGCTGTGGCGGCGGTCCATCTCGCGGCGCAGGGCTTCGTTGGCGGTGCGCATCTCATCGATGGACGGCAGGGCCAGCAGCGTCGGCATCAGTCGCCAGACCACCGCCGCCGTCAGCACCGAGGCGCAGGCGGTGAAAACCTTGCCAGCCGTCTGCAGCCCATAGTCGGGACGCCAGATGGTCCAGACGTCCAGCAGATGCGTGATGCCGCAGGCAAAGATGAAGACGGCGAACAGCGTCGCGATGCTGCCCAGATTGACCTGGGGGCGGCGGCGCGCGTAGCGGGCGATCGCCAACGGGATGGAGAAATAGGCCAGCGCAATGGCGAGGTCGGCGCTGACCATGGTCCAGAGCAGGCCCGGCGACCACTGGAAGCAATAGCCGTGCGGCAGGAACCCGGCCCGCGCGACGATCCCGGTCAGCTCGTCCATCCCGCACTCCCACCCCCCAACGACTGGGAAGTTATGCCGATGCATTGTGGCCCCGCAAACAGGGGGTGCATCCTCTGGAATGTGGCTTATTCCCGGGAGTTCAGCAGCTCGAAGCCCCCATAGCGGGCCATGAAGCGCGCGCGGCCTTCGCGTTCGAAGGCCTGGGCGTCCCAGTCGCCCGGCAGCAGGCGGTCGGCGAAGGCGCTGCGGAAGCGATAGACCTGGGCAGGCAGCGTCGTGCCGTCGGCCCGGGCCACGACGACACCGGCGCGCTCGTACTCCTCGCCTTCGAAGGCATCGAGCCGTTGCCAGGCGTCGGGAGTTACATCGAGGTAGAGGCGGCCCGGCACGAGGCCGCCGGGCGCGGCCTGCAGGCCGGGGTAGTCCTGACCACGCACTGGGTGGCGCCGGTGATCCGCCAGCGAGGCTGGCTCGCTGGCGAATTCATGCCCGCAGACGCGGGCCATGATGTCGGCCCACATCAGCGAGCCGTAGGTGAAGCAGTGACGGGTCACTGCACCCTTACTGGACCTTCTGCGCCAGCTCGCCGCGCGCATAGGCGCCGGCGATGTCGCTCAGCGTGCGGCCCTTGATCTTGGCGGCCTGGCCTTCGCAGCCAAACTGCACATAGCGCTCCTTGGCGATGACCTTGGCGGCCTCGCGGGCCGGCTTGAGCCATTCGCGGGCGTCGAACTTGTCGGGGTTCTCGGCCAGAAACTTGCGCACCGCGCCCGTCATCGCCAGGCGGATGTCGGTGTCGATGTTGATCTTGCGCACGCCATGCTTGATGGCTTCCTGGATCTCGCTGACCGGCACGCCGAAGGTCTGCTTCATCTTGCCGCCGTACTGGTTGATGATGGCCAGCAACTCCTCGGGCACGCTGGACGAGCCGTGCATGACCAGGTGGGTGTTGGGGATGCGGGCGTGGATTTCCTTGACGCGGCCGATGGCCAGGATGTCGCCCGTGGGCTTGCGGCTGAACTTGTAGGCGCCGTGGCTGGTGCCGATGGCGATGGCCAGGGCGTCCAGCTGCGTGGCCTTGACGAAGACGGCGGCCTCCTCGGGGTCGGTCAGCATCTGGCTGTGGTCCAGCTTGCCCTCGGCGCCGATGCCGTCTTCCTCGCCGGCTTCACCGGTTTCCAGGTTGCCCAGGCAGCCCAGCTCGCCCTCGACGGTGACGCCGACCTGGTGGGCCATCTCGACGACCTTGCGGGTGACGTCCATGTTGTAGTCGAAGGAGGCCGGCGTCTTGCCGTCTTCCATCAGCGAGCCGTCCATCATGACGGAGCCGAAGCCCAGGTCGATGGCACCGGCGCAGACCTTGACGCTGGTGCCGTGGTCCTGGTGCATGACCAGGGGGATGTGGGGGTACATCTCGGCAGCGGCCTGGATCAGGTGCTTGATGAAGGGTTCGCCGGCGTATTTCCGGGCGCCGGCCGAGGCCTGCAGGATGACCGGTGCGCCGACTTCGTCGGCCGCGGCCATGACGGCCTGCACTTGTTCCAGGTTGTTGACGTTGAAGGCTGGGATGCCGTAGCCGTTTTCGGCGGCGTGGTCCAGCAGCTGGCGCATGGAAACGAGAGGCATGGGTTGTCCCCGGTGTAGTTGAGAAATCTCGACCGACTGCGGCACACACCCTAGGCTGTAACCGCGCCGTAACTGGTTGGGGATTCTATGGAGTCGCGGGGATGCCCCACCCCCCTCGCTTGCCGGGCGCTTCACAATGCCCCGCCATGACCCGGCTCGTCTTCGACCACCTCACCAACTGGATCACCGCCGCGGCCAGCGAGCATTCGCACGAGCTGCCGGCCCACATCGAGGAGCGCACGGGCGCCAGCCACCGCGCCGTGCTGGCGGCCCTGAAGCGCCTGGTGGACGCCGGCTGGCTGACCCGCTCCGGCACCAGCCGCCGCCCGGTGTTCGCCCCCGGCGCCCTGCGCCAGGTGGCGCGCAGCTACACCCTCTACGGCCTGCAGGAAGACCTGCCCTGGCAGCGCGACTTCGCGCCTCACTTCGCGTTGCCGAAACATGTCGAGCGCATGGTGCAGCATGGCTTCACCGAGCTGGTCAACAACGCGGCCGACCATTCCGGCGGCAGCAGCGTCACGGTGTCGCTGCGCCAGACGCCCACCCATGTGCAGCTCCTCGTCAGCGACGACGGCATCGGCGTCTTCGACAAGATCTGCAGCGCCTTCGCCCTGGAAGACCCCCAGCACGCCATGCTGGAGCTCAGCAAGGGGCGGCTGACCAGCGCCCCCGACGCCCACACCGGCCGGGGCCTGTTCTTCAGCAGCCAGCTGGCCGACGTCTTCGACATCCACGCCAACAACACCGCCTACCAGCGCCGCGCCTGGGAAAGCGCGGGCTGGAAAAAGGGCCGCGCCCTGCCCCGCCAGGGCAGCAGCATCTACATGGCCATCGCGCTGAACACGACGCGCACGCTGGACGGCATCATGGAGGCCTGGAGCATCGGCGGCGACGGCATCGAATTCGACCAGACCCGGGTGCAGCTGCGCCTGCTGGCCGGCGAGGGTCAGGCCCTGGACTCACGTGCCCAGGCCCGGCGCGTCGGTTCGCGGCTGTCGACCTTCAGGCGCGCGGAGATCGACTTCGACGGCGTCACCGACGTCGGCCACGGCTTCACGGACGAACTCTTCCGCGTCTTCGCCAAGGCCAATCCGCAGATCGAGCTGGTGGCCATCAACGCGACGCCGCGCATTGAGGCCCTGGTCAAGAGCGCTCGCGCCGGATGAAGCTGGCCCTCTTGCTTGCGCTGGGCATGGCCTGCACCCTGGCACAGGCCCAGGACCGACAGGGCTGCAGCGATGCGATCGAACAGGCGCTGCGGGCGGCTCGGCCACGCACCGTCGGGCTCGGCGAGCTGGTCTCTCAGCACTGCAAGCCCTGGCCGCCTGCCGCGGACCGCATCTCCGCCGCCGTGATGGCCTTCCAGAGCGCCGCCAAATCACCCGAGGGCGACGCCGCCTGGGAGGTGGTCCTCGCCTTGCTCGATGCCCGCACACTGCGCCCTCTGCAGATGCGCTGGACCCATGTCGACTCGGACGCGCTCACCGGCGTCGGCGAATACAGCTTCAAACTGGATACCGCGGCCTGGCAGTTGACGCCACAGCTGCGCGCGCTGGGGCTGCGCTTTCATTCCACGGTCCATGGCTCACAGTACGCCGAGGCCATCTGGAGCAATGAGCTGATGCTGTTCGTGCCCGACGGCGGCCGCTTGCGCCAGGTGTTTGGCGTCGCGACACATGCCCGGGCCCGGCTCGAGAACGACGAGAACGAATGGCAAGGCGCTCAACTCTCCCTGGCCATGAGCCGACCCGGCCCTGCGGGATGGGCCGACATCGTCGTCACCGACACCGACGACCACGAAGGTGCCAGCCGCCGGCCGCGCCGATGGACCTACCGCTACGACGGCAAGGCCTATCGCCTGAACGCCGACCCGGCGCCGTTCTGGAGCAACTACTGCTGCGCGGTGAGCTGGTGAGCCCGCTCAGGGCTTCCTGAGCGCCGGCACCGGCGGCACTGCGATGCGCGGGCCGTTGTAGCCCTCAACCACGCCAAAGCGCCCGCCATCCTCGCGGGCCCAGTCCATGGCCCAGTCCTGCATCTCCGCAGGCTCGCGGGCGACGAAGTTCCACCACAGCAGCGGCGGTTGCGCCCAGGGCTCGCCGCCCAGCAGCAGCAGGCGCGACGCGGCCGAACAGCGCAGCTCGACGGACTCGCAGCCCGGGCCGATGTAGAGCAGGGTGCCGGGCGCGATCGTCTCAACGGCATCATGGCCTGCCGGCGCGGCCTCGATCTCGCCTTCCAGCAGCATCAGCCCGTGCTCGAATCCGGCATCCAGCTTCAGCACCGCATCGGCCGGGCCGTCGGCCACGAGGTCCACGCCCAGCAGCGGCGTGAAGCTGGGCACCGGCGAGCGCAGGCCACCGAAATCACCGACCAGCAGCGTGCCGTCGAAGCCGCCCACCGAGCAGCGCGGCAGCTCGGCGAAATGCTGGAAGCTGGGCGCCCTCTCCCGCTCGGCGTCCGGCAGCGCGATCCACAGCTGGGCCAGGTGGATGCGGTCGGACAGCGACTCCTCGCTGTGCGAGATGCCATGACCGGCCGTCATCAGATTGACCTGCCCCGGCCGCAGCACCTGCTCCGAGCCCAGGCTGTCGCGGTGCAGGATTTCGCCTTCGATCATCCAGCTGAAGGTCGACAGCCCGGTGTGCGGATGGGGGCCAACATTCATGCGCCTCTCGGGCGGCAGCGTGGCCGGGCCGGCGTGGTCGGCAAAGCACCAGGCACCGATGACGCGGCGGCCCTTGTTCGGCAGCGCCCGCTGGATGGGGATGCCGCCGACGTCGCCGATATGGCTGGTGATGCGCTCGACGTGCAGGCTCATGAGACCCTCTTCTTCACGAAGTCGACAAAGCCCTGCACGAAATGCTGCAGCTGCTCGCGGATCTTGTCGTCCACCAGGTGGCCGTCGGCATCGAAGACCGTGCCGGCCTTGGACACCATCAGCCGCCCGCCCATCCAGAAGTCGCTGCCGAAGGTGCGGAAGACCGACAGCAGCGCATCCTGGGACTGCACGGTGCCGAAGCCACCGGGCGTGGCGCCGATCAAGGCCGTCGGCTTGCCGCCGAACAACTTGGCGCCCTCGCCGCTGGGCCGCGACAGCCAGTCCAGGCCGTTCTTCAGCACGCCGGGAATGCTGTTGTTGTACTCGGGCGTGCTGACCAGCAAGGCGTCGGCGGCACGGATCTCCTCGCGCAGCTTCGTCACCGCCGCGGGGATGCCCTGGGCCTCGACGTCGCCGTCGTACAGCGGGATGCCGTGCAGGGTGCGCAGCTCGATGGTGACGCCCTCGGGCGCCATCGCGAGGGCGGCGCGCAGCAGGGCGGTGTTGTAGGAGGCGCGGCGCAGCGCGCCGCTGAGGGCAATGATGTGCATGGCAGGACGGCGAACCGGAGGCTGGAACGAATACGGGGCATGATGCCAGCATGCACAGCTTCATCTTGCCCGACATGAGCTGCGGCCATTGCGTGGCCGCCATCACCGAGGCGCTGAAGGCCGCCGACGACCAGGCCCGGATCGACATCGACCGCGAAGCCAGGACGGCCAGCGTCGAAAGCGCCCTGCCCCGCGCCACACTCGCCGCCGCACTGACCGAGGCCGGCTATCCGCCGGCCCCGAACCCCGCTTAAGCGAAGCGGAAAGGCAGCTCGCGCTGGCGCTGGCCGGTCAGGCGCGCCACCGCATTCGCGAGAGCCGGCGCCAGGGCCGGCAAGCCGGGCTCGCCCATGCCCTTGGGCGGGTCGTTGCTGGGCACGATGCTGACCGTCATGACCTTGGGCGCATCGGTGATGCGCGGCATGGCCATGTCGTAGAAGTTGTTCTGCTCGACGGCGCCATCCTTGAAGGTGACGCGGTGCGTCGGCATCGTCGTCGCCAGGGCCATGATGGCCGCGCCCTGCACCTGGGTCTCGACCGCCTTGGGATTCACGCAGAGATTGCAATGCACGCCGGCATGCACTTCCTGCAGCACCGGCTGGCGGTCCTTGCCTTTGCCCTTCATGCTGGCCACGACGACATAGGCGACGACGGACTCGAAGCTTTCGTGCACGGCCACGCCCCAGGCCTGGCCGGGCTTGAGCTTGCGCTTGCCATAGCCGCTCTTGTCGACGGCCGCCTGCAGCGCCAGGCGATGGCGCTCGGCCTTGGCGTTGCCCTCCATCAACTTGAGCCGGTAGGCCACCGGGTCCTGCTTGGTGGCAAACGCAATCTCGTCAACCAGGGTCTCCATCACATAGGCCGTGTGCGTGGAGCCGACCGAGCGCCACCACAGCACCGGCACATTGACGTCGGGGTGATGCACGCTGAGGTTCATCGGGAACTCGTAGGGCTCGCGCATGCCCTCTGTCGTCGTGCCGTCCACGCCCTTCTGGTAGCCGAAGCCCTCCAGCGGCGAGCCCTTGAGGATGCTCTGGCTGACGATGCGGTGCTGCCAGCCGGCGATCTTGCCGGTCGCGTCGAAGCCGATCTCGGCGCGGTGCACGGTCATGGGCCGGTAGTAGCCCGACTTCACATCGTCCTCGCGGCTCCAGATCACCTTGACCGGCATGGGCTTGCCCGCCTGCGCGAGCGCCACCGCCACGGCCGCCGCCTCGCGCGGCCACTCGGTGGCGGGCGTGGCGCGCCGGCCGAAGCCGCCGCCGGCCATCTGCACGTGGATCTGCACCTGCTCGGGCTTGAGCCCGACCGTCTTGGCCAGGTTCATCGCGTCGATGCCGGGCATCTGGGCCGCGTAATAGAGATCGCAGCGGTCGGCCTTCAGGTCCACCGTGCAGGCCAGCGGCTCCATCTGGGCATGGTTCAGGTAGGGGAAGACGAAGTCGGCCGTGATCTTCTTGGGTGCCTTGCTCCAGGCGCCGACATCGGCCTGGAATTCGGGCTTGGGCGCCGGCGTGCCGGCCGTCCTGGCCAGGGCCAGGTACTGCTTGGTCAGGGCCACCGTGTCGGGCCTGGCCACGCCGGCCAGGTCCCAGTCCACCTTCAGCGCATCTCGGCCCTTCTTGGCCGCCCAGTAGCCGCTAGCCACCACCGCCACGCCCTGGCCGCCACGGTCCAGCGGCACCGGCAGCACGGCCTTGACACCCTGGACCTTGAGCGCCTCGCTGGAGTCCAGCTTGGCGATCTTGCCGTTGAAGACCGGCGGGCGCTGGATGACGGCCACGGCCATGCCGGGCAGCTGCACGTCCATGCCATAGGCCTGGGTGCCGGTGCTCTTGGCCTTGCTGACAACCAGGCCGGTCGGCTGGCCGATGAGCTTGAAGTTCTTGGGGTCCTTCAGCGTGACGGCCTCGGGCACCGTGCCCTTCATGGCGGCGTCGAAGAACTCGCCATAGCCGGCGCTCTTGCCACCGCCCGAGATGACACCGTTCTCGGCCTTCAGTGACGAGGCCGGCACGCCCCAGCTTTCGGCCGCGGCGGCCACCAGCATGGCCTTGGTGCGGGCGCCGAGTTCACGGTATTGCTGGTAGCTGTTCTTGACCGAGTTGGAGCCGCCGGTCAGGTGGATGCCGAACAGCGGATCCACATAGGCGGCCTTCTGGTCGCCGAAGCCGGTGCGCACCCGGCTCCAGTCGGCGTCCAGCTCCTCGGCGCAGATCATGGCCAGGCCGGTCTCGATGCCCTGGCCCATGTCCATGCGGTTGCACAGGATGGTGGTGGTGCCGTCCCTGGCGATGCTGACGAAGGCCAGCGGCTGTTCGGTCGGCTTGGAACCGGGCTTGGGCGCCTGGGCCGAGGCGACGCCCGGCAGCAAGGCCAGGCCGACGGCGCCGCCGAAGGTGGTGGTGACAAAGCTGCGGCGGGACAGCCCACCGGAGACAAGCTGGTCGATGCGACGTGGGTTCAGCATGGCGGCCTCCTCAGGCGAGTTGGGCCGCGGCCGCGTGGATGGCGGCGCGGATGCGGGTGTAGGTGCCACAGCGGCAGATATTGCCGGCCATGGCCGCGTCGATCTGGGCGTCGCTGGGCTTCTGGTTGCCCTTGAGCAGGGCCACGGCGCTCATGACCTGGCCGCTTTGACAGTAGCCGCACTGGGCCACGTCATGCTCGACCCAGGCCGCCTGCACGGCCTGGCCGACCTTGTCGCCCGCCACACCCTCGATGGTGGTCACCGGGCCGGTCACCGAGGAGATCGGTGTCAGGCAGGCGCGGATGGGCGTGCCGCCCACATGCATGGTGCAGGCGCCGCACTGGGCAGCACCGCAACCGAACTTGGCTCCGGTCAGCTGCAGTTCCTCGCGCACCGCCCACAGCAGGGGCATGTCGGGGTCTGCGTCCAGCGAGACGGCGCGACCGTTGACGGTCAGATTGATCATGGCGTCCTCCGAGATGAGCCGCGGGCGACTCTAGCCAGAAGCAGCAGCCCAGTACATCACTCAGGCATTGCCGCCCGACGGACGGATGGCCTGGGCCAGGGCGGCCAGGGCGACGGGCTTGACCAGATGGCCGTCGAAACCCGCTGCGGCCGAGCGCTGGATGTCCTCGGGCTGACCATAGCCCGTCAGCGCGACCAGGCGCATCAACCGGCGGGCCGGCGTGGCGCCCAGGCGCCGGGCGACCTCGTAGCCGTCCATGCCCGGCAGGCCGATGTCCAGCAGTACGACGTCGGGCTGCCAGTCTGCCGCCATGGTCAAGGCGTCCTGGGGCCCGAAGCCGGTGCGCACCTCATGGCCGTCGGCGCGCAGCATCATGGCCAGGGATTCGGCGGCGTCCTCGTTGTCGTCGATGAGCAGCACGCGCCGCGGCGGCTCGACCTGGCTGGCCGGCGGCGGCATGGCCGCGAGGGGCTGCTGCAGCAGCGGCAGGCGGATCTCGAAGGTCGAGCCCTGGCCGATGCCGGCACTGCTGGCGCTGATGCGGCCGCCATGCATCTCGACGAGACGGCGCACCACCGACAGGCCGATGCCGAGGCCACCCTGGGAACGGTCCAACGTGCGCGCGCTCTGCACGAAAAGGTCGAAGACGACAGGCAGCATGTCCGGCGCGATGCCGGCGCCGCTGTCCTGCACCCGCATGACAGCCTCTTCGCCCTCGCGCGCCAGCTCCAGGCGCACCTCGCCGCCGGAGTCGGTGTACTTGGCGGCATTGGACAGCAGGTTGACCAGGCATTGCTGCAGCCGCGCCGCGTCGCCGCGCACGCTCAGGGTCGGCCCCGCCACCACCTGGAGATGATGGCCGCGCTCCTGCATCGCCGGCCCGACCGCCTCGACCGCCGCGGCGACAACGCCGTGCAACTCGACCGGCTCGCGCTCGAGCTCGATGCGGCCATGGGTGATGCGCGACACGTCCAGCAGGTCGTCCACCATGCGGCTCATCTGCTGCACCTGGCGGTCGATGATCTCCACCGCGCGGCGCTGCGGCGCGCCGGATGGCGTCGTGCGCAGCATCAGTTCGGCCGAGTTGCGGATGGGCGCCAGCGGGTTGCGCAACTCATGGGCCAGCATGGCCAGGAACTCGTCCTTGCGGCGGTCGGTCTCGCGCAGCCTCTCCTCCATGCGCTTGCGCTCCGTCATGTCGAAGGAGATGCCGCTGAGGCGCACGGCCTCGCCGGCATCGTTGCACAAGGCCTGGGCACGGGTCTCCAGCCAGCGCACCTCGCCGTTGTCGGGGCGAACGATGCGCTGCTCCAGCGTGAAGCCGCCGCCATCCTGCGCCGCTTGGTCGATGCTGGCGCGTATCGCATCGACATCGTCGGGATGCACGACGGAAAAGCCATCCTCGAGATGCCGCAGCGAGGCGCCCAGCACGTCGACGGCGTTGTCCGACACCCGCAGCACGCGCGTGGGCAGATCGATCTCCCATGTGAACATGCGCGCGTTGGCCAGGAAGAGATGGAGCTGCTGCTCGCCCGAGCGGCGCGCCAGGTCCAGCTCGATGAGGGCGGCCACCCGCGCCAGCAGCTCGCGCGCCGTGAAGGGCTTGATGAGGTAGTCGTCAGCACCGGCGCTCAGGCCCTCGATGCGCGCCTCCTCGCCGGCGCGGGCCGACAGCAGGATGACGGGCAGGGTGTGCAGGGCATCGTCGGCGCGCAGGGCCGACAACAGGCCGAAGCCGTCAAGCCGCGGCATCATGACGTCGGACAGCAGCAGGGCCGGCCGCTCGCGCCGCACCGCGGCCAGGGCCTGTTCGCCGTCGGCCACCTCCTCGACGCGGAAATGAGGCGCCAGCAGGCTGCGCAGGTATTGGCGCATGTCGGCGTTGTCGTCGGCGATGACCACGCGGGCGCCCAGCGTCGCGCGGTAGCGATCGCCGATCTCGGCCAGCTTGCCGCTCGGCGCCTCGTCGTGCGCCTCGGGCTGAGGCAGCCAGCGCAGCGCTTCCTGCACATAGGACGAGGCCTGGCTGGCGGCCGGCGACTGGGCTTGCTCATGCCTGAGCTGCTCGGCCGGCAGATGGGCATGGCCGAAGGGCAGGCGCAGCGTGAAGCGCGTACCGCGGCCGAGCTCACTGTCCACATCGATGCGGCCGTGATGCAGGCGCATCAGTTCCTGCACCAGGGCCAGGCCGATGCCGCTGCCCTCGTGGGTGCGCGCCTGCACGCCCTCGACACGGTGGAAGCGCTCGAACAGGCGCGGCAGCTCCTCTGCGGCGACGCCGATGCCGGTGTCCTCGACCTCGACGACGGCCCAGCCCGCCTCGACGCCGACACGCACGTTGACGCTGCCCTGCAGCGTGTACTTCAGCGCGTTGGACAGCAGGTTCAGCAGGATGCGCTCCCAGTGGTCGCGGTCGACATAGACCGGCGCCGGCAGCGGCGCGCAGGCGACGCGGTAGGCCAGGCCGGCCGTCTCCATGGCCGAGCGGAAGCTGCTGGCCAGTTCGCCGGTCAGGGAGGCCAGGTCGGTGGGCCGAAAGACCGAGGTCACGCGGCCGGCCTCGATGCGCGAGAACTCCAGCAGCGCGTTGACCAGCTTGGACAGGCGCAGCGTGTTGCGCTCCACCATCTGCAGGCGGCTGCGCGCCGCCGGCGGCAGCTGGGCGTGATCGAGGGCCTCTCGCAACGGCCCCGCCATCAGCGTCAGCGGGGTGCGGAACTCATGGCTGATGTTGGAAAAGAACACGGTCTTGGCGCGGTCCAGGCGCGCCAGCTCCTCGGCCTTGCGCCGCTGCATCTCATAGGCCTCGGCGTTGCCGATGGCCGCGGCGAGCTGCTGGGCCACCAGGCCCAGGAAGTCGGTGTAGTGGTCCTGCGGCAGGCGATAGGGGTTGAGGCCGACGATGAGGACGCCCTCCTGGCCCGCGTCGCCACTGGGGCGGATGGGCAGCACCACACCCTTGGCGGCGGCCTCCTTCCAGTCGCCGCGGGGCCAGGCCACCCCTGCCGGCAGGGCATCCACCACCCAGGGGCGCTGCGAGCGCAGCACCTCGTCCGCTCGCCAGGGTTCGCCACGCACGTCGACGGTCGACATCACGTCCAGCCAGTTGCCGCCACCGCCCGCCGTGCCGGCCAAGGAGAAGGCCGATTTGCCGTGCTCGCGCAGCAGCACGGCGGCAAACAGCACGTCCTTGCGGTTGGTCTCCAGCGCCTCGGTGCAGCGCTGCACGGCGTCGACCACGGTGCGGGCGTCGGCGGCGCGGGCCGCGAGCTCGCGCAGCAGGTCGAGCTGGCGTTCGCCGACGACGCGCAGCGTCTCGTCGGAGTTGGCGCAGATGATGCCGGCCGGCACGCCGTCGTCGCCGGGAATGGGGCTGTAGGAGAAGGTGTAGTAAGTCTCCTCCGGGTAGCCGTTGCGCTCCATGATGAGGAGCTGGCTCTCCGCGAAGATGCCGTCGCCCGTCATCGCCGTCTCCAGCAGCGGGGCGATCTCAGGCCAGATCTCGCGCCAGACCATGGCGATCGGCTGCCCCAGGGCCCAGGGATGGCGGCCACCGATGATGGACTGGTAGGCGTCGTTGTAGAGGTAGATGAGCTCCGGCCCCCAGCCGATCCAGATCGGCTGGCGCGAGGTCAGCATGATGCGCACCACCGTCTTCAGGCTGCGCGGCCAGCCGGCCGGATCGCCCAGCGGCGTGGCGCTCCAGTCGTGGGCCCGCATCAACTCGCCCAGCTCGCCCCCGCCGGCCATGAAGGAGGACGTGTCGAAGTCGCGGGGCGCGGGCAGGCTCATGCGGCGCGACGATAGCGCCAACCTGTCGCCCACGATGGCTTCGGCCCATAAAAAAGGGGCTCCGAAGAGCCCCTTGCTGCCGCGCCGTGGGCGCGGGTCATTTCACTTGAACTGATAGCTGGCCGTGGCGTACCAGAAGCGGCCGCGCGGGTCGACGAAGGAGCCGGCATAACCGGTCACGTGCGAGCCATAGCTGGACACGGCGGTGAACGGCGGATCCTGGTTCAGCAGGTTGCGCGCGCCCAGGCGCAGGGACAGGGTCGACATCGGCTTCCAGCCGACCGACATGTTCCAGCGGCTGGTGTCCTTGACCTTGTGCTCGACGGACGGGCCGACGTTGGCCTCCACCAGGCCCGCGGACTCCGTCCAGCCCTTGATGAAGTTGTTTTCCAGCGTGACGTTCCAGTTGCCCAGGTTCCAGTCCAGGCCCAGGGTGTGCTGCCACTTGGGCACCGGCTGCACGCCGGCGCCGTCACCGGCCGTGCCCTCATAGGACACGAAGGGCGTGCCCTTGCCGTTCTGCTGCTTCCACTGGTTGATGTAGCTGCCGGTGAAGCTGGCGCCCAGGCGGCCCATTTCGCCCAGCGGCCAGCTGGCCTTTACGTCCACGTCGATGCCGTTGGTCTTCAGGTCGCCCAGGTTCTCGACCGGCGTCTCGATGTAGCTGATGAAGCCGCTGGTCAGGCGATGGACGCGGGCGTTGTAGCGCTGGTAGAGGATCGGGTCGGACATGATGGCGTCGCCGCCGATGGTGCCGATCTGGTCCTTCTTCTGGATGTGCCAGTAGTCCAGGGCGATGGACAGGTCACGCACCGGCTCGAACACCGCGCCGATGGAGTACTGGCGCGACTTCTCGGGCTTGAGCGTGGGATCGCTGGACAGGCGCACATTGAACTGCGTCTCGCAGCGCGGGTCGCCCGCCTGGCCGGCCGGGCAGTTCGGGTCGACCAGGGAGTTGGCCGTGTTGGTGAAAGCCGTCGGGCTGTTCACGTCCCACAGCGTCGGTGCGCGGAAGCCGGTGCCGGCGCTGCCGCGCAGCAGGATTTCCTTGCTGGGCTGGAAGCGCAGCGTCACGCCAGGGTTGAAGGTGGAGCCGAAGTCGCTGTAGTGGTCATAGCGGGCCTTGACGGTCGCTTCCCAGCCCTTGGCAAAAGGCATGGACAGCTCGCTGAAGACCGCGTAGATGGTGCGCGAGGCCACCGTCTTGGGCACGGTGCCTTCGCCGCCGATGTGCAGACCCAGCTCATAGTCGGGGTTGACGGCGTGGTCGTCGGCCTTTTCCTTGCGCAGGTCGGTGCCGACGGCCAGCATCATCGGGCCGCCCGCCATGCTCATCAGCTCCTTGCTGGCCTTGGCATCGAACGCATAGGTCGTGCTCTTGGAACGGCGCATCGGGCCTTCCATGCGCGCACGGTCCAGCGCGGCCAGGCCGGCGGCGTCCTGCGGGCCGAAGGGGTTGATGACGCCCGTCGCCAGCTCGGCGATGAAGCGGCCTTCATGCAGATAGTTGTAGTAGTCCAGCGAGCCCTTGGCCTGCGACATCGTCAGGCCGGCGTCGTAGTCCCAGCCGGCCATGATGCCGGTTGCGCCCGCGACAAAACGGGTCTGCTCGTTCAGCACGTTGTTGGTACGCGGGCCGACCGGCACGGAGCGCATGGCGATCTCGGTGAAACCGCCGCCCAGCGTGTCGAACTGGGCCGGCGTGTAGCCCAGGCTCAGCAGCAGGTCGCGCGGGAAGTATTTGCTCGAGATCGGCAGCGCGAAGGACGGGTAGGTGCCGTCGGCCTTCACATGACCCGCTGTGGAGTCGATGGGCACGGCGGCGGTGCGGCCGATGGATTCGTTGCGCGCGTAGCTGGCCTCGAAGAAGACCTGCGAATCGGCGCCCGTGTCCAGCGTGAACCGACCGAAGGCATCGGCCTTCTTGGAGTCGGGCAGGTTTTCCTGCATGGCCGGATAGATGAAGCGGCAGCGCTTGATCGGCGTGCCGTTGGGCGTCGTCGTGGTCAGCGTCTGGATGGTGTTGAAGTTGGGGTCGCAGGGGCTGAAGGCCGCACCCGCGTTGGCATAGGCGCCCGGCGTGATATTGAAGTCCACGAGGCGGCCAGGGAAGGAGCGGCCCGAGGTCGGGGGATCCGAGCCGGGGATCTCGTCGATGCCGCGCAGATACCACTTCTGGTCGAGGGAGCTGACCTTGGTCTGCTTCTTGACGTTGCCGGTGACCAGCAGGTTGTAGCCGTCGGTCTTGAGGCCACCCATGCCGAAGGCGATGGAGGCGCTCGTTTCCTTGCCGCCGATGCTCTTCTCGGGGGCGCCGTACTTCAGGGTGATGGCGCCCTTGTCGTAGTCCTTGCGCGTGATGAAGTTGATGACGCCGCCGACGGCGTCGGTGCCGTACACGGCCGAGGCGCCGTCACGCAGCACCTCGATGCGGTCGATGGCCGCGAAGGGGATGCTGTTCAGGTCGACCGACGAGTTGCCGCCGATGGAGCCGAAGGCGAAATTGGCCAGGCGCCGGCCGTTCAGCAGCACCAGCGTCGAGTTGGGGCCCAGGCCGCGCAGGTTGGCAAAACTCTGGGAGTAGCCCGCGCCCTGCGTCGAGTCGGACTGCATGGCCGTGTTGGCACCGATGCGGCGCAGGATGTCCTCGACGTTGGTGGCGCCGGTCTTCTCGATCTGGTCGCGCGTCATCACCGACACGGGCAGGGCCGTCTCGGATTCGACCCGCTTGATGGAGGAGCCGGTGATGGTGATGCGTTCAAGCTGCTGCTGGCCCGGCGCGTTCTGCGCGGCGGCCGTGCCGGCGATGCCGGCGGCCAGCAAGGCCAGCGCCAGTCGGGTGTGGCGGTGTTGCATGGAAGCGAACTCCTGGTCATTGGGGCTTTGTGAAGGGGTCGCCCCGACCCCCCGCCGCGGCGCGGCGTGTTGCCCTCGTGCAAAGAAGTGTGAGGGCCACTTCACGCCGTTTCCCCTGCGGGAAGTCAGGCTGTGGCGCCATCGCCGCACCATGAACTAGGGACTGACTTTCCTCACGGGCGCTCCACGCCCTAACGGCCCAAACTCGCGCGTACCTGCGTCGCCACTCAGGGCTTGAAACCGTACTCCCGGTAGATGCGCTCTACCGCGCCCGTGCGTGACAGCTGCGCGAACGCGGCCGTGAAGGCCTCGAGCACCGGCGCATGCCGGGCCTGACCCTTGTTGAAGAGCAGGTAGTAGCCAACGACGGACGCCTCCGGATAGGGCGCGAAGCTCAGCGCCTCCATGTCGGCCCGCGCGATGCCATGCCGCTCGGCCGAGGCCCGCAGTTCGGCGGTCGAGAGCAGATAGTCGCAACGCCCCAGCAGCAGCTTGGTCACCACCGCGCGCAGGCTGTGCGCACCGGCATCGACGCTCTTGCTGACCCCCACGCCCTCGAGCCAGGCGTAGTTGGACCCCGAGACGCCGCACATGCGATGCTGGCCCAGCACCTGATACGACGTCAGCGTGTGCGGCAGGTCGCTGCGCGCCGTGACGAACCAGACCCCGCCCGTGAGCTGATGGATGGGCCCGAGGAAGGCGTAGTCGGCCAGCCGCTGCGGGTTGACGCTGGCGTAGAAGGCGAAGTCCACCGCTTCGGGGCCGGTCGCCTTCGCCTGGCGCAGGCAGCGCGCCCAGGGCAGGGGCTGCAGCACGAGTCGCAAACCCGCCTGCTGTGCCATCGCCTTGACCAGGTCGACCGCGGCGCCGCGCCAGACGCCGTCGGTATCCAGGTAGCCGTAGCCTGAACGATCCGCCTCGTCGAAACAGGCCGTCACGACTTCTTCCGCGCCCCAGGCCGATGCCGCGCCAGCCATCAAGGCCGCGGCGAGCACGCCGTTGAGCAGGGCGGTCTTCATGAGCGGGCGTATTTGGCCAGGGCCTGCAGCAGCGCCGCAAGGCTGAGCGGCTTGGTCAGGTGGGCATCGCAGCCCGCCGCCAGCGACTGCTGCACATCGGTGTCGAAGGCGTTCGCCGTCAGCGCGACGATGGGCAGGCGGGGGCGGCCTTCGGCGGCCTCGATGGCACGCCACCGGCGCGTCGCCGACAGGCCGTCGGTGCCCGGCATCAGCATGTCCATCAGCACCAGGTCGAAGTCGCCCTCACGCAGCGCCGCCAGGGCTTGTTCGCCGTCGCGCACCCGGGTGATGTGGTGGCCCAGCGGCTGCAGCATGCCGTCGATGACGAGCACGTTGACGTCGTTGTCCTCGGCCAGCAGCAGCGCCAGCGGCCGGCCTGGCGCGATGCGCTCGGCGCGCGGCTCGATGAGGTCGTCGTGCGGCGGCCGCGAGTCGGGCAGATCGAGGCGGACCTCGAAGCGGCTGCCCTCGCCGGGGCGGCTCTGCACGCTGACATCGCCGCCCATCAGCCGCGCCAGGCTGCGCGTGATGGCCAGGCCCAGGCCTGTGCCGCCGAACTCCTGGGCGATGGCAGCGTCGGCCTGGGCGAAGGGCTGGAAGATGCGCTCCAGCTTGTCCGGCGCGATGCCGATGCCGGTGTCCTGCACGCTGATCAGGGCCAGGCCATCGGCGTTGCGCGCCAGCTCCACCGTGACGCCACCCGTCTTGGTGAACTTGATGGCATTGCCGACCAGGTTGGTGACGATCTGGGCCACGCGCTGCTGGTCGCCCAGCACCCAGCCCGTGGCCTCGGTGCGCGCGAACACGCGCAGCCACAGGCCCTGGCTCTGGGCGCGCGAACGCAGCAGCTCCAGCTGCAGCTCGACCAGGTCGACGAGGTTGAAGGGATGCGAGGCCAGCTCCAGGCGGCCGCTCTCGATGCGGGCGTTGTCGAGCAGGTCGTTGATGAGGGCAAAGACCTGGCGCCCGGCATGGCCCAGCACTTCCACGAAATGTGCCTGGTCGGGCTTGAGCGGCGAGCGGGCGAGGATGTCGGAGAAGCCCAGCACGGCATTCATCGGCGTGCGCATCTCGTGGCTGACCTGGGCCAGCAGCTCGGTCTTGGCCCGGCTGCGTGCATCGGCCAGCTCGCGTTCGCGCGTCAGCTCGCGCTCGCGCTGGCGATGCGCGCGCTCGTGCTCGACGGCCGTGAACAGCAGGGCCAGGCCCAGCACATAGAGGGCCGGCGCCGGCATGGGCAGCAGGCCCGCGCCCACGGCCGACCAGGCCGTGATCGCCATGGCGGCCATGGCCAGCCCCGCGGCCACAGCCTGGCGGCGCAGCAGCAGCGGCAGCAGCCCGAGCACCAGCAGGCCGGCATCGACGGCCCAGACCGCCGCACCGCTGTCGCGCAGCAGCGGCAGCGGCTCACCGCCCAGCGCCTCGAAGACGGCCGCGTTCAGCGTCGTGCCCGACAGCCGGCCCTGGGGCGTCATGACCTCGTCGGCAAAGAAAGCGCTGCTGCCGACAAAGACACTGCGGCCGGCCAGCAGCCGGGCCAGTTCGGGGTCCTCGGTCTCGCCCAGGGCCGCCCGCATCAGGCGCTGCCAGGACACGCGCGGCGGCTCGCCACCGTCCAAGGGCAGGCGCAGCCGCAACTGGCCCGACTCGTCCACCGGCCAACGGCGCGTGCCGGCCAACAGTTCGTCGCCCTCCCGCCGCCAGGCCAGCGCGCCATCGGCACGCAGCCGCGCCGCAAAGGCCAGGCTGGGCAGGCTGCGCCCCTGCACGCGGTGCAGCAGCGGCAGGCGGCGCAGCAGGCCATCGTCGTCCAGGGCCACGGAGATGACGCCGAGGCTGGAGGGTTCGGTCAGCGCGTCCAGCAGGGCATCGGTGGGCGCGGTCAGCGCATCCCAGTCCAGGCCCGGCGCATGGGCGGCGCCCAGGCGGTTCAGCACACGCTGCTCGGCGGCGCTGGCCGGCGCCAGTTCGACGGCCGCGCGTTGGTGCAGGCCCGCCGCGGCCAGCACGGTCGGCGGCCCGGCCGCCAGCGTTGCGGCCAGTCGAGCGTCGCCCTCGCGCGGGCCGGAAAAGACGATGTCGATGACGACCAGGCGCGCGCCCGCCTGGCCGAGATAGTCCAGCATCAGCGCGTAGACCTCGCGCGAGTACGGCCACTCGCCCAGGGGCTGGCGCAGGGCGCGCAACGAGGCATCGTCGATGTCGACGATGACGCTGGTGGCGGGGGCCGGCGGCGGCGCGGCGGCACGCAGCAGCAGGTCGCCGATCGCCCGGTCGACGCGCGGCTGCGCGCCGGTCAGGCTCAGCAGCACCCAGAGCACCAATGCGCCGGGAAGGGAGAGCCAGGGCCAGCGTTTCAAACCCGGCTTTTCAAAGGAGGGGCACGAGCAGCAGCGGCAACAGCCAGAGCCAACGCGGATAGGGCTGTTCGATCATCTGCGTCTGCCCCCAGGGGCTGGGCGCGCCGGCGGCATTGAAGGCACGCGCGCGCAGGAAGTATTTGCCGGCCGACGGTTTCGGCATGGCGAGTTCGGCCTTGTCGGTCGAGAAGCGCTGCACGTCGGCGCCCTCGAAGGCCTCGTTCTTCGCCCACTCCAGCTCATAGCGCACGACGCCGGGGTCAGCACGCCAGCGCAGCTTGAGCTGGTCGCCGTCGACCTCGGGTTCGGCCGGCGGTGGGGCCGGGGGCGGGGGCGCGAGCACGAAGCTCTGCGCGTCGCTGAAGGGGCCGACCCGGCCACCGGCCTCAACCGACGCGATGCGCCAGTGATAGTCGCCATAGGGCAGCTCGACCTGCGCGCCGTTGTCGCTCAGCGCGGGCGAGTCGCGCACGACATCGCGGAAGGTGGCGTCGCGCGCCACCTGCAGGCGCACCCGAGGCGCCTGGGTATTGCGCGTCCAGGCCATGATGACGCTGCTGCTGGCGCTGTAGACGACGGCGTTGGGCGGGGGCGCCTGGATGAAGGGCGGCTCGGGCCGGGCCTGCAGACGGATGTCCTTGTCGGCCGCGACGCCCTCCTGGCCGCGCGCATCGATGGCGCGCACGCGCAGGGTGTAGTCGCCATCGGCCAGATCGCGCGCCTCGGCCCAGGTGGTGGCGGGCTCGCCCACGACATCGTCCAGCAGCAGGCGGTCGAAGTCGCCGCGGACATAGAGCTGGGCGCGCCAGGTGGCGGCGCCGGTGGGGCCGCCGACCCAGGCCAGATGCAGCGGCAGGCGCTCCGCCACGGCCGCCAGGCCGCTCAGGTCAGGGGCGGGCAGCAGGGCTGCAACGCTGCGGGCCGCGCCTTCCGCCAGCAGGCCCTGGCCGGTGGCGACGTCGGCGCCCAGGCCATCGGCATGCACGGCGCCGGACAGCACCTGCATGCGGCTTTGCGCCCCGGCGGTCTGCACGCGGAACTCGGTGCCGCGCACGCCCAGGTTCACGTGGGGCGTTCGCACCTCGTAAAGCGGTACGCGCTGGGCATTGGGCGTCACGCGGCTGTCCGCCCCGCCCTGCTGCACGCCGATGCGCACGGCGGGAATGGCGCCCCGCCCCAGCACCAGCAGCTGTTCGAGCGTGACATCGCTGTCGGGTGGGATGAGCAGGCGCGAGCCATCGGCGAAACGCAGGCTGGCGCTGGACTGGGCCCCGGTGCGGATGCGGTCGCCGCTCTGCAGCGTGGCGCCGGCAGTCAAGGCGTCGGTGGCCGCATCGCGCTGGCGCGTGACCTGGCCGCGTGCGAACACGGCTTCGGCCACGCTGGCCTCACGGCGCAGCCAGGCCACGGGCATGCGCAGGCTGGAGCCCGGCATCAGCCGCAACGGGTCGGGCACGCGGTTGAGTTTTTGCAGGTCGCGCCAGGTCCTGGGTGGCGCCAGCCAGGCGTCGGTCAGCGTGATCAGGGTGTCGCCGGGCTGGATGCGGTAGCGCCAGTCGGCATCGGCCGCCTCGCCTTGCGCATGCGCAGCGGCGGCAGCCAGCAACAGGCCCATCATGGCGAGCCAGACTCTCAGTGCTTTCATCGAAGCCTCCCTTCCCTCGCAGGAGCTTGGATCGTAGCCATGCAGCAGAATGCCGAATACAGGAGGAGTCCGCGTCATGCTGACGATTTCAGGCTTCATCGGCTGGCTGCGCCGCCATCGCATCGCCTGCTTCGGCGTCATGGTGCTGAGCTTCATCGCCTTCGGGCTGCTGACCCTGGACCTGGTGCGGCTGGTGAGCGCCAACGCGGCTCTGCTGTCGGACTATGGCTGGCAGGGCCTGCAGGACGGCGGCCTGCGCCAGTTGCTGGAGTTGCTGGCTTCCACGCTGGCAGCCATGGCGGCCTGGCTGCTGTTCAAGGTCTGCGAGACGGTGCTGGTGCAGTCCTGGACGCGCTGAGCGTCTGTCTAGGCACCAGCGAGCGCTTTTTCGAGCCGCCCGCGCAGCTGGCGCAGCTGCTTCAGCTCCTCGTCGGGCGCCTGCAGGGCCGGCCACAGCAACTCGACCAGGTCGCGCGCACTGGCTTCCACGTCGATCTGGCGGCCGGTCATGACCACTTCCCACAGCATGTGCTCCATGGGGCCGAAGACCAGGGAGCGCAGCAGGCGCAGCGGGATGTCGCGCCGGATCTCCTCGATCTCCTGGCCGCGGGCCAGCAGCTCCATCAGCGGCGCCGTGTAGCGGCGCTGCAGTTCGACAAAGCCTTCGCCGAGATCCTGTCCCTTGGTCCGGCCCTCGGACAGCACCAGGGCGCACAGCCCCGTGCCCTGGATCAGGAACAGGCGCAGATGCATCAGCACCAGGAACTCCAGCTGCTCGCGCACCGAGAGGTCGCGCGGCAGCTCGGTCTCGATGGCGGCGATGATCTCGTCGTACCAGTCCTGGATGACGCGCATGCACAGCTCGCGCTTGCCGCGGAAATACGTGAAAACCGTCGCTTCCGAGATGCCCAGGCGCTGGGCGATCTCGGTGGTTGTGGCACGCTCGTAGCCCCGCTCGGCAAACACCTCGCGGCCCACCCGCAGGATGTCGCGCACGCGCTGCTCGGCCTTGGGGCCGGCAGGGGAGCGGCGGCGCGAAGCGGCGGTGGCGGCAGGCATGGGAGCGCATTCTGCGCAATTCTTGAGTAACACTCAAGTCGGCATTGCATCCGGGTTCACCCTCGTTTATTCTGGCGCCCCCCAGACGGCTCACGAGGCCGTCCATCCATAAATTGAGCCCTGCTTAATCGCTGATTCAGGCGGGGCCCGCCCGGAGACACCATGCCGGTCCTGAACACCCAGCTCAACCCCCGCTCGGCCGACTTCAAGGCCAACGCCGACGCGATGCGCGGGCTGATCACCGACCTCAACACCAAGCTCGAGAAGATCGCCCAGGGCGGCGGCGATGCCGCACGCGCCAAGCACACCGCCCGCGGCAAGCTGCTGCCGCGCGACCGCGTCGAGATGCTGCTGGACCCGGGCACGCCCTTCCTGGAGCTGGCGCCGCTGGCCGGGCTGAACATGTACGAGAACGCGGCCCCGGGCGGCGGCGTCGTGGCCGGCATCGGCCGCGTGTCGGGCGTGGATTGCATGATCGTCTGCAACGACGCCACGGTGAAAGGCGGTACCTACTACCCCATCACCGTCAAGAAGCATCTGCGCGCCCAGGAGATTGCCCAGCAGAACCGCCTGCCCTGCATCTATCTGGTGGACAGCGGCGGCGCCAACCTGCCCAACCAGGACGAGGTCTTCCCGGACCGCGACCATTTCGGCCGCATCTTCTTCAACCAGGCCAATCTGTCGGCCGAGGGCATCCCGCAGATCGCCGTCGTCATGGGCTCCTGTACCGCCGGCGGCGCCTATGTGCCGGCCATGAGCGACGAGACCATCATCGTCAAGAACCAGGGCACCATCTTCCTGGGCGGCCCGCCGCTGGTGAAGGCCGCGACCGGCGAGGTCGTCACGGCCGAGGACCTCGGCGGCGGCGACGTGCACACCCGCCTGTCGGGCGTGGCCGACCACCTCGCCAACAACGACACCCATGCCCTGGCCATCGCCCGCAACTCGGTGGCGCGCCTGAACTGGAGCAAGGCCAACCCGCTGGCGATGCAGGAGCCCCGCGCGCCCTTGTTCGACGCCAGCGAGCTGCACGGTGTCATCCCCACCGACACGCGCAAGCCCTTCGACATCCGCGAGATCATTGCCCGCATCGTCGACGGCTCGGAGTTCGACGAGTTCAAGGCCCGCTACGGCGCCACCCTGGTCTGCGGCTTCGCCCATATCGAGGGCATGCCGGTCGGCATCGTCGCCAACAACGGCATCCTGTTCGCCGAGAGCGCCAACAAGGGCGCCCACTTCATCGAGCTGTGCTGCCAGCGCAAGATCCCGCTCGTGTTCCTGCAGAACATCACCGGCTTCATGGTGGGCCGCAAGTACGAGAACGACGGCATCGCCCGCGCCGGCGCCAAGATGGTGACGGCCGTGGCCTGTGCCCAGGTGCCCAAGTTCACCGTCATCATCGGCGGCTCCTTCGGCGCCGGCAACTACGGCATGTGCGGCCGCGCCTACTCGCCGCGCTTCCTGTGGATGTGGCCGAACGCACGCATCTCGGTGATGGGCGGCGAACAGGCCGCCAGCGTGCTGTCCACCATCCGCCGCGACGGCATCGAGGCCAAGGGCGGCGCCTGGTCGGCCGACGAGGAAGAGGCCTTCAAGGCCCCCATCCGCCAGCAGTACGAGGACCAGGGCCATCCCTATTACGCGTCGGCCCGCCTCTGGGACGACGGCGTCATCGACCCGGCCGACACGCGCCGCGTGCTGGCCCTGGGCCTGTCGGCCTCGCTGAACGCGCCGATTCCCGAGACCAAGTTCGGCGTGTTCCGGATGTGACGGTCATGCGCCTCGCCTGGCTGCTGGCCGCAGCCCTGTCCTTCAACGTTCACGCCAAGCTGGTCGAGCAGCAGTTCGATCTGCCCGTGCGCGTCACCAATGCCTGGGGCAAGGCCGTCGAACATCCCATGCGCGTGACGCTGTTCTTCGACGACGCCACGCCGGCGCCGCGGCCCCTGCTGCTGCTCAACCATGGCCGCGCCGTCGATGCGGCGGGGCGTGCGGCCCTGGGCCGCGCACGATCTGCCGACGCCTCGCGCTGGCTGGCCGAACGCGGCTTTCTCGTCGCCCTGCCCACGCGCATCGGCTATGGCGTCACCGGCGGCGAGGACGTGGAGGACTCGGGCAATTGCAACAACCGCCTCTATCCCGCCGCCTACCGTGCCGCGGCCGACGAAAGCCTGCAACTGCTCGACAACCTGCGCCAACGCGACGATGTCGCGAAGGACCGCATCGTGGTCATGGGCCAGTCCTTTGGCGGCGCCACGGCCGTCACCCTGGCCTCGCTGAACCCGCCCGGTGTCGTCGCCGCCATCAATTTCGCCGGCGGCGGTGGCGGCAACCCCAAGGAACATCCCGAACAGCCCTGCTCGGCCCCGGCGCTCAAGCGCCTGTTCGCCAGCTACGGCCAGACGGCGCGCATGCCCATGCTCTGGGTCTATGCCGAGAACGATCGCTACTTCGGACCGGCCTTGCCACGCGACTGGGTACAGGCCTTTCGCGATGCCGGCGGCGTCGCCGAATTCAAGCAGTTCCCGCCGCATGGCGAGGACGGTCACCTGCTGTTCGCTCGCTTCCCGCAGGCCTGGCAGCCGGTCGTCGCCGACTTCCTGCGCCGCCAGGGCTTCACGATCACGGACTGACCATGCCCGACTTCGCCATCCGCCCCCTCTCCAGCGACGACTGCCTGCAGGCCCTGACCGCGCTGCTGCACACCTCCTACGCCTCGCTGGCCGAGCAGGGCTGGAACTTCACCGCCGTCGACCAGAGCGTGGACGTGACGCGCGAGCGCCTGGCCGGCGCCCAGGGTTTCGTCGCCGAAATGGGTGGGCGCTTTGTGGGCACCGTCGCCGTGCGCGGCCCCAAGCACGCGGGCGAGGCCTATATCGCCGACCCGCCCCCGCCGCTGTACACGACGCCCGGCACGGCCATCCTGTCGCAGTTCGCCGTCCACCCCGACTGCCGTGGCCTGGGCCTGGGCGAGCAGCTGATGGACATCGCCGAGAACTGGGCGCGCGAGCAGGGCTTCCACCAGCTCGCCCTGGACACGGCCGAGCCTGCCGCCGCCCTGCGCGCCCGCTACCTGCGCCGCGGCTACACCGAGGTCGGCGGCGTGCAATGGCAGGGCAAGACCTATGCGTCGGTGCTGATGTGCAAACCCCTCACCGCCGGCGTCTGATGCGCCACACGACTGCCCTGCTGCTGGCGGCTTGCCTGGCCTTCGCCGGCCTTGCCCAGGCCATGGAGGTCGCCACCCTGCCGGCCACGCTGCGCCGGCCGGCCCTGACCCTGCACTGGGCGCCGCTGGACGATGACAGGCCCCATCCTGCCGTCGTGGCCCTGCACGGCTGCGGCGGCCTGTACAAGCGCGACGGCCACACGCTGGAAGCCCGCTATCCCAACTACGTCGAACGCCTGCATGCCCTGGGCTATCACGTGCTGCTGCCCGACAGCTTCGGCTCGCGCGGCCTGGCCTCGGTCTGCACCCAGCGCTATGGCACGCGCAGCGTCGACATCGCCGACCGCCGCGCCGATGTGCTGGAGTCGCTGGCCTGGCTGCGCGCTCAGCCGCGCGTGGATGCCGGCCACATCGCGCTGATGGGTTGGAGCAATGGCGCGACGACGGCGCTGAGCACCATGAATGCGCACCAGCAGCCGCCGGCCCCGCCCCTGGCTGCCGTCGTGCTTTTCTATCCCGGCTGCGGCCGCGAACAGGCCGCGGACCCGGCGGCCAAAGCCGTGCTGATGCAGCTCGGTGGCGCGGATGACTGGACACCGCCCGAGCCCTGCGAACGCCTGGCGCGCCGCTGGCAGGCCGCCGGCCATGACGTGGTGCTGGACGTCTATGCCGGCGCGTATCACGGCTTCGATTCGGATTCGGCCGTGCGCTTTCGCAGCGACGTCCCCAATGGCCGCAATGCCGCCGGCGTCCATCTCGGCGGCAACTCCGAGGCCTACGGCGCCTCCCGGGCCCGGCTGGCCGAGTTCCTGACCCGCCATCTGGGCGCGGCCGGACAATCCCATCCCTGACCCCGCATCGCCATGAGCACCTGCCTGACCATCACCACCCAGGGCCATGTCGCCCGCGTCACGCTGAACCGCCCCGAGGTCCGCAACGCCTTCAACGAGGTGCTGATCGCCGAGCTGACGGCCGCCTTCACCGAGCTGGGCCAGCGCAGCGAGCTGCGCGCCATCGTGCTGGCCGCTGAAGGCAAGGCCTTCTGTGCCGGCGCCGACCTGAACTGGATGAAGGCCATGGCCGGCTACAGCTGGGACGAGAACCATGCCGACGCCACCCGGCTGGCCGACATGCTGTGGGCGATCTATTCCTGCCCGGTGCCGGTCGTGGCGCGCGTCCAGGGTGACGTCTATGCGGGCGGCGTGGGCCTGGTGTCCTGCGCCGACATCGTCGTGTCGGTCGAGGCCGCCGGGTTCTGCCTCAGTGAAGGCAAGCTCGGCCTGCTGCCCGCCACCATCGGCCCCTATGTCGTCAAGGCCCTGGGCGAGCAGGCGTCGCGGCGCTATTTCGTGACGGCGGAGCGCTTCTCCGCCGCCGAGGCCAAGCGCCTGGGCCTGGTGCACGAAGTCGTCGCGGCCGAGGCGCTGGACGCCAAGGTCGACGAACTGGTCGCCGCCATCACGGCCAACGGCCCGGCCGCCGCACGCGCCTGCAAGCAGCTGGTCAAGGATGTCGCCAGCCGCGAGATCACGCCTCAGCTGCGCGACAACACCGCCCGCCGCATCGCCGACATCCGCGCCAGCGAAGAAGGCCGCGCCGGCGTGCAGAGCTTCCTTTCCAAGACGCTCGCTCCCTGGACGCAGGCCTGATGTCCGCTCAGACCCTCTCTCAGGCCCAGGCCGACATGCGCACGGCCTACTGGCATGGCGCCTTCGGCGTGCTGGCCTCGGCCTTCGCCTGGAGCATCGCCGCCGGCACCGCCGCGGTGGCCAAGCCCCAGCAGGCCGTCTGGGTGCTGCTGATCGGCGGCATGTTCATCTTCCCGGTCAGCATGGGGCTGGCCAAGCTGTTCGGCCGCGCCGGCATGCACCAGAAGACCAACCCGCTCGGCCGCCTCGCCATGTTCAGCACCTTCGGCCTGCTGGCCGGCTGTGCGCTGGCCCTGGGCGTGGCGACGCAGAAGCTGGAATGGTTCTTCCCGACCATGCTGCTGGTCATCGGCGGGCGCTACCTCGTGTTCACCGCCGTCTATGGCCTGCGCATCTACTGGGCCGTCGGTTTCGCCCTGGCCGCGGCCGGCCTGGTGCTGGGCGGCGTGCTGGCGGCGCCGTCGCCCGAGCTGAAGGCCATGGGCCCCTTCCTTGGCGCCATGACGGGCGCCCTCATCGAAGCCGTGTTCGGCGCCCTGCTGCTGCGCCAGGGCTACATCCCCAAGGGCCGATGAATCTCGACGCCCTGCAGCTGCTCGCCCTGGCCGCCGCTCTCGGCTGGGCCAGCGGGCTGCGCCTGTACCTGACGGTGCTGCTGGTCGGCATCGCCGGGCACTGGGGCTGGATCGCCTTGCCGCCGGGCCTGCAGGTGCTGGCCTCGCCGCTGGTGATGGGCGCCGCCGCGGTGCTGACCTGCATCGAGTTCCTGGCCGACAAGGTCCCCCTCGTCGACAGCGCCTGGGATGCGCTGCACACGCTGATCCGCATCCCCGCCGGCGCGGCCCTGGTGGCCGGGCTCGTCAGCGGCTGGGCCGGTGACCATGGCCAGGCCTGGGGTGTCGTCGCGGCCTTGGCTGGCGGCGGATTGGCCGCAACCGCCCACGCCGCCAAGGCCAGCACACGCGCGGCGGCCAACACCTCGCCCGAGCCCTTTTCCAACATCGGCCTGTCTTTGCTGGGCGATGTGGCCGTGCCCACCATGTTGTGGCTTGCGGTGGCCCACCCCTTTGTCTTCTTCCCGCTGCTGGCGCTGTCGCTGGCCGTCATGGCCATGCTGATCTGGCTGTGCTTCAAATTCCTGCGCGCGCTGGTCCGGCGCGTGCGCGGCCCCTCTCCCGCATGACTTCCCTTCAAGACCGCAGCCGCCAGGCCGTCTGGCACCCCTGCACGCAGATGGCGCGCCTCGAGGCCGTGCCGCCCCTGCCCATCGCCCGCGGCGAGGGCCCCTGGCTGTTCGACACCGAGCGCCGGCGCTACTTCGACGCCAACTCGTCCTGGTGGGTCAACCTCTTCGGCCACAGCGACAAGCCACTGCACGACGCCATCAAGGCCCAGCTCGACACCCTGCCCCATGTGATGCTGGCCGGCTGCACCCACGAGCCCGCCGTGCGCCTGGCCGAGAGGCTGTCGGCACGCACCGGCGGTGCGCTGGGCCATGCCTTCTTCGGCAGCGATGGCGCCAGCGCCGTCGAGATCGCGCTGAAGCAGAGCTTCCACTCGTGGAAGAACCGCGGCCTGACGACCAAGCGCGAGTTCGTCTGCCTGAAGAACAGCTATCACGGCGAGACCCTGGGCGCGCTCAGCGTGACCGACGTGCAGGTCTTCCGCGACGCCTATGACCCGCTGCTGATGCGCGCCCACATCGTCGCGTCGCCCGACGGCCGGCTGGCCAACGAGGCCGAGGCGCTGGAGGCCATGCGCACGCTGCTCGCGGAACGGCATGAGCAGATCGCCTGCGTCATCGTCGAGCCGCTGATCCAGGGCGCGGCCGGCATGGTCATGTACTCGCCGGCCTATCTGAAGGGCCTGCGCGAGCTGACGCATGAGTTCGGCGTCCACCTCATCGCCGACGAGATTGCTGTCGGCTGCGGCCGCACCGGCACCTTCTTCGCGTGGGAACAGACGGGCGCGGACTGGCCTGACTTCATCCTGCTGTCCAAGGGCATCACCGGCGGCACGATGCCGCTGTCGCTGGTGCTGACGACGGACGATGTCTTCGCCGCCTTCTGGAGCGAGGACGTCACCCGCGGCTTCCTGCATTCGCACTCCTACACCGGCAACCCGCTGGCCTGCGCGGCGGCCAACGCAGTGCTAGACCGCTTTGACGCCGGCCAGCTCGAAGACAACCAGGCGCAGGCGCAGCGGCTGACCCGCGCTTTCGCGCCCTTGGCCCCACGTGTGAAGCATCTGCGCCAACGCGGCATGATCCTGGCCTTCGACGTGCCTGAAGCACCACCCCGCTTCGCCGAAGCCTTTCATCTCAAGGCCCGCGCACACGAACTGCTGATCCGACCGATCGGCGCCACCGTCTACCTGATGCCCCCTTATCTGATCGACGACGCGACCGCGGCCTTCCTGGCCCGGGCCGTGACGGCGACCTTGAACGATGTCCTTGCTTGATCACCTCAGCGCCAAGCTCTCGGCCATTGCGGCCCAGAGCCTGACGCGCAAACTGCGCACCGCCGACAACGGCACGGCGCCGCGCCAGACCCTCAACGGCCGCGAGCTGCTGATGTTCTGCTCCAACGACTATCTCGGCCTGGCCGCCGAGCCCGCGATTGCGGCAGCCATCGCGGAAGGCGCGCGCCTGTGGGGCGGCGGATCGGGCGCCTCGCCGCTGGTCAGCGGCCACAGCGCCGCTCATGAGGCCGTCACCGACACGCTCGCCCGCTGGTATGCGCCGCATATCCCGCAGGCCCGCGCCATTGGCTTCTGCACCGGCTATATGGCCAACCTCGCCGTCGTCACGGCCCTGGGCGACGAACACACCGAGATCTTCTCCGAGCAGCTCAACCATGCCTCGCTGATCGACGCGGCGCGCCTGGCCAAGGCCCAGGTCACGCGCTATGGCCATGCCGATGTGGCCGGCCTGCGCACGCTGCTTGCGGCCAGCACGGCCAAGGTCAAGCTCATCGTCACCGACGCCGTCTTCAGCATGGACGGCGACCTGGCGCCGCTGCCCGAGCTGCTGAAGCTGGCGAACGAGTTCGACGCCTGGCTCATCGTCGACGACGCCCATGGCTTTGGCGTGCTGGGTGAGAACGGCCGCGGCTCGCTGGAACACTTCGGCCTGAACAGCGAACGCCTCATCCTCGTCGGCACCCTGGGCAAGGCCGCGGGCCTGGCGGGCGCCTTTGTCGCGGCCCACGCCACCATCGTCGACTACCTGCTGCAGGCGGCCCGCAACTTCATCTTCTCGACCGCCTCGCCGCCGGCCATCGAGCATGCACTGCTGACCAGCTTTGCTCTCATCGAAGGGCCGCTCGGCACCACCCGCCGCGCCAACCTCGTCGCCCTGCAATCGCAGCTGCGCGACGGCCTGCTGGCGCTGATCGACCACCACCCGCGCCTCGGCTGGTCGCTGACCGACTCGGCCACGCCCATCCAGCCGCTGATCGTCGGCGGCAATGCCGAGGTCATGGCCCTGGCCGCCGCGCTGGAGAGCGCTGGCTTGCGCGTACCCGGCATCCGCCCACCCACGGTCGCGGCCGGCACGGCACGGCTACGCATCACGCTGTGCGCAACGCACACGGCCGCCGACGTGGACGCGCTGCTCAGCGCGCTGGAACGCGCTGCGGCGGCACAGGAGCAGGCCGCGTGATGAAAGGCTTCTTCATCACCGGCACCGACACCGAGATCGGCAAGACCTTTGTCACCGCCGCGCTGACCCGCGCACTCGCCGCCACCGGCCTGCGCGTCGCGCCGATCAAGTCACTGGCCGCGGGCCAGACCTGGCGCAACAGCCGCTGGATCAACGAGGACGTCGCCGAGCTGCTCGAAGCCCAGAACCTCGGACTGAGCGACGCCGAGATCGGCCCGCTGCAGTTCCGCGAGCCCTGCGCGCCGCACATTGCCGCCAAGCTCGAAGGCGGCACGATCGATCGCGATGCGCTGCTCACCGCCATTCGCGCCACCGCGGCCAAGGCCGACACCGCGCTGGTTGAAGGCGTGGGTGGCTTTCGCGTGCCGCTGACCGAGACCTGGGACACCGCCGACCTCGCCGTCGACCTCGGCCTGCCCGTCATCCTCGTCGTCGGCCTGCGCCTGGGCTGCATCAACCATGCGCTGCTGACGGCCGAGGCCATCCGTGCCCGCGGCCTGAGGCTGGCGGCCTGGGTGGCCAACACGGTGGACCCCGATCAACCCCATGTCGCCGACAATCTGGCCTCTCTGCAGGCCGGCTTGAAAGCGCCCTGCCTGGGACACATCCCCCGACTTTCCGACCCGCTGGCCGCGCCGGCGCGTCTCGACATTTCCCCCTTGGTTGCCTCCGCATGAACCAGATCCAGACCCTCACCCCCACGACCGACGCCGACCGCCGCCAGGCCACCCCCTGGACCGTCAAGGACGTCGTGGCCCTGTTCGACCTGCCCTTCAACGACCTGATCTTCCGCGCCCAACAGGTGCATCGCGAGCACTTCGATGCCAATGCGGTGCAGCTGTCCACGCTGCTGTCCATCAAGACCGGCGGCTGCGAGGAGGACTGCGCCTACTGCCCGCAGTCGGCCCACTTCGACACGGGGCTGAAGGCCGAGAAGCTGATCCCGCTCGAAGAAGTCATGGAAGCCGCCCGCGCCGCCAAGCAGAACGGCGCGACTCGCTTCTGCATGGGCGCTGCCTGGCGCTCGCCCAAGCCGCGCCACCTGGAAGCCATCGGCGAGATGATCGCCGAGGTCAAGGCCCTGGGCCTGGAGACCTGCCTGACGGCCGGCATGCTGGAAGACGGCCAGGCCGAGCAGCTCGCCGCCGCGGGCCTGGACTACTACAACCACAACCTCGACACGGCCCCCGAGTTCTACGGGCAGATCATCACGACGCGCACCTACCAGGACCGCCTGGACACGCTGGAGCGCGTGCGCCAGCAAGGCCTCAAGGTCTGCTCGGGCGGCATCGTCGGCATGGGCGAGACGCGCCGCCAGCGTGCCGGCCTCATCGTGCAGCTGGCCAACCTCGACCCCTACCCCGAGAGCGTGCCCATCAACAACCTGGTGCAGGTCGAAGGCACGCCGCTGGCCGGCACCGCGCCGCTGGACCCGCTGGAGTTCATCCGCACGATTGCGGTCGCCCGCATCACCATGCCGCGTGCCATGGTGCGGCTGTCGGCCGGCCGCGAGGAGATGCCGGAAACCATGCAGGCGCTGTGCTTCCTGGCCGGCGCCAACTCCATGTTCTATGGCGACAAGCTGCTGACGACCAGCAACCCGCAGGCCGAAAAGGACCGCGCCTTGCTGGAGCGCCTGGGCATGCGCTGCTCGACCGAGGCCGAGCTGACGCCGTCCGACGCCGCGGCCAAGGTGCAGGTCTGCACGCACTGATCCCTGCAAGTTCGCGCGCCAAAGGTCCATCGACTGACGGCGCGCCCCGATCCTGAATCCACAAGAAGACGGCTGAGGAGATAGACAAGATGTTCAAGAAGATCCTGATCGCCAATCGAGGTGAGATCGCCTGCCGAGTGGCAGCGACCGCCAAGCGCCTCGGCATCCAGACCGTCGCGGTCTATTCCGAAGCCGACGCCGACGCCCAGCACGTCAAGGCCTGCGACGAAGCCATCCTGATCGGCGGCCCGGCGCCGCGCGACTCCTATCTGCAGTGGGAGCGCATCCTGGCCGCGGCCAAGGCCACGGGCGCTGAGGCCGTCCACCCCGGCTATGGCTTCCTGAGCGAGAACGAAGCCTTTGCCCAGGCCTGCGCCGACGCCGGCGTCGTCTTCATCGGCCCGCCGCCCAGCGCCATCCTGGCCATGGGCCTGAAGGCCGAGTCCAAGCGGCTGATGGAAGCCGCCCAGGTGCCGCTGGTGCCGGGCTATCACGGTGCCGACCAGGACCCCGTGCTGCTGAAGAAGGAAGCCGACCGCATCGGCTACCCCGTACTGATCAAGGCCAGCGCCGGCGGCGGCGGCAAGGGCATGCGCGCGGTCTACAGCGCCGACGAGTTCGACGCCGCCCTGGGCTCCTGCAAGCGCGAGGCCATCAACAGCTTCGGCGACGACGCGGTGCTGATCGAGCGCTATGTGCAGAAGCCCCGCCACATCGAGATCCAGGTCTTCGGCGACTCGCACGGCGACTGCGTCTATCTGTTCGAACGCGACTGCTCGGTGCAGCGCCGCCACCAGAAGGTGCTGGAGGAAGCGCCCGCGCCGGGCATGACGCCCGAGCGCCGCGCCCAGATGGGCGAGGCCGCCGTGGCTGCTGCCAAGGCCGTGGGCTATGTCGGCGCCGGCACCGTCGAGTTCATCGCTGAACAGGACGGCCGCTTCTACTTCATGGAGATGAACACGCGGCTGCAGGTGGAGCACCCGGTGACGGAAGCCATCACCGGCCAGGACCTGGTCGAGTGGCAGCTGCGCGTGGCCGCCGGCGAGCCGCTGCCGCTGAAGCAATCGGAGCTGCGCATGCACGGCCACGCCATCGAGGCCCGCATCTGCGCCGAGAACCCGGACGGCGGCTTCCTGCCGGCCACCGGCTCGCTGGACGTGGCTCGCTGGCCGGCCCACGTGGCCTTCCAGCGCGGCAACGTGCGCATCGACGCCGGCGTGCGCGAGGGCGATGCCATCAGCCCCTATTACGACTCGATGATCGCCAAGCTCATCGTCTGGGGCGAGGACCGCGCCCAGGCGCTGGCCCGCCTGGACACGGCGCTGCGCGACACCCACATCGTCGGCCTGCACACCAACGTCGCCTTCCTGCGCCGCTGCGCCGCGACGAAGTCCTTCTCGGGCGCCGACCTCGACACCGGCCTCATCGAGCGTGAGAAGGCGGTCCTGTTCGACCAGCCCGGCCTGCCGCTGCGCGTCAGCGCCGCCGCCGTCGTCGCTCACACGCTGGCCATCGAAGGCGCGACGCAAGGCACCGATCCCTGGAGCGCCCGCGACGGCTTCCGCCTGTTCGGCTCGGCCACGCGCCGCTTCGACCTGGAAGCCGGCGGCACGCATCACGAGGTGCTGCTGTCCCGCCATCACCGCGGTGGCATGACGTTGACGGTCGAAGGCGAAGCCATCGAATTCGCTGTGCAGTCGGCCAACGCCGAGACGCATGAGCTCTTCCTGGGAAGCGAGCGCATCCGTGTGAAGACCTATGCCCAGGGCGAACGCGTCGCTGTCTTCGGCGCCAACGGCTCGGCCGTGCTGACCGAGGTCGACGTCATCGCCCATGCCGGCGACGGCCCGAGCGAAGGCGGCCGTCTGACCGCGCCCATGCCCGGCAAGCTCATCGCCTTCCTGGCCCAGGCCGGCGACACCGTCACCAAGGGCCAGCCCCTGGCCGTCATGGAGGCCATGAAGATGGAACACACCATCTCGTCGCCGCGCGACGGCAAGGTGGCGGAGCTGCTGTTCGCGATTGGTGACCAGGTCACCGACGGCGCCGAGCTGCTGAAACTGGAGGCCTGATCATGGCCCTGCCCTCGCACGTCAAGATCCTCGACGTCGGCCCCCGAGATGGGCTGCAGAACGAGAAGGAGAACGTCGCCACCGAGCACAAGGCAACGCTCGTCGCGATGCTGCAGGACGCCGGCCTGAAGGAGATCGAGGTCACCAGCTTCGTCAGCCCGAAATGGGTGCCGCAGATGGGCGACAACGCAGCCGTCATGGCGGCCATCGAGCGCCGCGCCGGCGTGCGCTATTCGGTCCTCGTGCCCAACACCAAGGGCCTGGGGCCGGCGCTGGCGACGAAGCCCGACGAGATCCTCGTCTTCACGGCGGCCAGCGAAGCCTTCACGCAGAAGAACATCAACTGCTCCATCGCCGAGAGCCTGGAGCGCTTTGCACCCGTCATCGCCGGCGCACATGCGGCGGGCGTGAAGGTGCGCGCGGCGCTGTCCTGCTCGCTGGGTTGCCCCTACGAAGGCGAGATCACGGCCGACCAGGTGGAGCGCGTCGTCAAGCCGCTGCGCGAGCTGGGCGTGGACGCCATCGACATCGCCGACACCATCGGCGTCGGTACGCCGCGCAAGGTGCAGGCGGCCATGGAGCGCGCGCTCAAGCACTTCCCGCTCGCCGAGGTGTCGGGCCATTTCCACGACACCTATGGCCAGGCGCTGAGCAATGTCTACGCGAGCATGGAGCTGGGCGTGCACAGCTTCCACGCCAGCGTGGCGGGCCTGGGCGGCTGCCCCTATGCCAAGGGCGCGACCGGCAATGTGGCGACGGAAGATGTCGTCTTCATGCTGAACGGCCTGGGCATCGCGACCGGCATCGACCTCGACAAGCTCGTCGATGCGGGCGCTTTCATCTCGAGCGTGCTGGGCCGTCCGCCGGTGTCGCGCGTGGCGCGGGCGGTGCTCGCCAAGCGCGCCGGCTGAAACTGAAACGGGCTTTCACCCCGATGGCAACGGGCTTGGCGGCCCGTGATGTTCGTTTACACCGACGCTCCCGTGTCGGTTGTCACATCCCGGCTTACTGAAAACTTACCCAAGCGCGGCCTCCCCCGCTGTAATCCGCCCCGTCACACATAACAAGGACGTTGGGTTGGCCGGGGCGCATTGGAGACGATGCGGGCCACTCGCGGTAGGCCATGAGTTTTCAGCCACTGAGTCTGCACAAGACCCGCTTCCAGGCGGGCAAGCCCACGCCGTTCGGCATCTTCGATGTCAGCGGGCGCCTGCTGCTGGCGCGTGGCCACCAGTTCGAAAGCAGCGAACAGTTGGACAAGCTGATCGAGCGCGAAGCGACGGTGGATGTGCGCGAGTTCGACGACACCGCGCGCAAGATCGCCAACGCGCGACGTGACCAGTTGCCGGCCTACTGGGACGAGAGCATGGGCGAAGTCGGCAGGCTGCTGCGCGCCAGCCCGACGGGCGATTTCACGGCCTCGCTGGACGAGGCTTCGCGGCCCCTGCTGGCGCTGATCGAGCGTGATCCCGATCTCGCCATCCTGCAGGCCGTGCGCACCGAGGCCGTCGATGGCGGCCCGACCGCCTATGCCAGCCGCCATGCGGTGCACACGGCCACGGCCGCCTGCCTGGCGGCCGCGCGGCTGGGTTGGTCCACGGCACAGAAGCAATGCGTGCTGCGCACAGCGCTGACGATGAACATCTCCATGGCCGAGCTGCAGAACAAGCTGGTGACCCAGGTGTCGCCGGTGACGACCATGCAGCGTGCCGAGATCGAGTCCCACCCCGAGCGCAGCGCGGCCATGCTGGAGATGGCCGGCGTGACCGACAACGACTGGCTGGAGGCGGTGCGCCAGCATCACGAGGAGCACGACGGCACGGGCTATCCCAAGCGGCCGGCCAAGATCAATGAAGTGGCCCAGCTCATCCACAGCGCCGACTGCTTCACCGCCAAGCTCAGCCCGCGGCTGAAGCGCCAGCCGCTGCTGGCCGATGCGGCGGCGCGGCTGCAGTACCAGGCGGCCAAGGGCGATGCGCTGACCGCGGCCCTCATCAAGGAGTTCGGCCTCTACCCGCCGGGCTGCACGGTGCGGCTGAAGTCGGGCGAAGTGGGCATGGTCATGAAGCGCGGCGAAAGCGCCAACACGCCCGTCGTGGCCGTGCTGACGGACCGCCAGGGCAATCTGCGCATGGAACCTGCCAAGCGCGACACCGCCAAGGCGGAGTTCGGCATCCAGGCCGTGGTGCCGCTGGCCGGCCTGAAAGTCCGCGTCGGCCTGGAAAAGCTGATCCAGGCCGTCCCCGACTGAGGACGCCCCTCGCCCAGTCGCGCCGCCCTGAACGCGGGCGCGTCTGGTCGGTCCCCCGAGGGGACGGCGATGCTTGCGGCATCGAACCGCAAGCACATCGCCCTACGCGGGCCGGCTAGGGAGCGGCCCGGCGCTCGGCCCGCAAGACCTCGACTCGTCAAAAGTTCAGCCGAGTTTGTCCAGCGCGTTCTCGATCTGGCCGCGCTCATGGTCGCCCATGCCGCGGCCAGCGCGGCGAACACGCTCGATGAGGGCAGCGTCGACGGGCTTGGCCTGGCCCAGCTTCTCTGCCACGCGCAGCAGCACCTGCAGGCGCTCGAAGCCGCCCTCCATGCCCTCGGCGCTGGTCAGCACCTTCTCCAGGCCGGCCGTGCCGAGCCGCGGGCGGTCCAGCAGCTGGTTGAGCGCCTCGCGCCGCTCGAAGCCGCCACCGATGCTGCCGGCGGCGCGGGCGTAGGCATCGACCAGTTCGGCCTCGTCGCCTTGCAGGCGCTGGGCAACGGCGCTCAAGGCCTCGCGCTTCTCGAAGTCACCATGAATGTGTGTCGCCGCCTGCACGGCCGCCGCGAGCACGGCGGGCTGGGGCGTGGCCGACACCTGGGCTTCGATGGCCGAGCGCAGCTCGAAGTCACCACCGATGTGGCCGACCGCCTGCCCCCAGGCCGCCAGCACGGCCGGGCTGCTGAGGAGGCGCGGCGCCAGTGCGCCCAAGGCCTCGCGGCGCTCGAAGTCGCCGTCGATGCCGGCGGCCGCGGCCAGCCAGCTCAGCTGCAGAGGCTCGGTGAGCGGCTGGCGGGCGATGGCGCTCAAGGCTTCACGGCGCTCGAACGCCCCCTGCAAACCGGCAGACGCGGCGATGAGGCGCTGCATGACCGCTGCGGTGAGAGACGTGTCGAGCTTGAGCGTGGCTTCGATGCGGCGACGGCGCTGGTAGTCCTCCGTCGCGCGATCCACATCGGCCAGCACGGCATCGATGCCACCCTTGGCCAACAACTTCTTCGCTCTCACCGCCGGGTCGGTCAGGCTCTCGGACATGCGTTGCACGGCCTTGGCCCACCACTGGCGGCCGGCGTCATCCAGGGGCAGGCTGTGGCCGCCGACGCGGTATTCGCGCTCGATGCGGCCTTCGCCCATGGACTTCAGCACCATCTCGCGCAGCAGCCCGCCCTCGCGCTCCTTCACGGTGAGGGTGCCGGTCAGCGTCTGCACCTCGTCGTCGGCGTCGGTGAAGGTCGCCTTGCCATCCAGCACCACGGCGAAGCTGCCGCCCGGGTAGCGGCTGTAGATGCGCGTGCCACGCACCGAGAAGGCCATGCCGTCGCCCAGGCCGCCGAAGTCCAAGCGGTCCAGCAGGCCGCGCCCATCGGTATGGCTGACGACGACGGCCGGCATCGCGACCAGGGCGACCAGGATCACGCCCACCAGGCCCCAGCGCACGCCGCGGCGCTCGCGGGGCGCCTCGTCATCGCTCTTCAGCAGGCGACGCACACGGGCAAACAGCGGCGAGCCTGCGCTGGCGGCACCGCATGCCAGGGCCGGGCCGTGGCGGACGCCCTGAGCCTTCAAGGCCTCGGCGCAGCGCAACAGGCTCTGCGCCAGGGCCAGGCGCTGGCCCGAGGGCGCGGCGGCCGCGGCATCGCAGGCCAGCTCGGCCAGCAGGTCCAGGCGCCGCAGCGCGATGCGGTTCAGGGCCTGGGGCCACAGCAGGGCCTTGATGACGGCGGCGAGCAGGCGCCAGGCGGGGTCGCGGCGGCGCAGATGGGCCAGCTCATGGCCCAGCACGGCGCGCGCCTCGTCGTCGGGCAAGTCCAGGCACCAGGCCGGCAGGCAGAGCACGCGGCCCGGCGCCAGCAGCGGGCTGGCCCAGCCGGCGCGGGCCCGACGCAGGGCCGGCTGGGGCAGGCCCATGTCGGCCGCGAGCTGGGTGGCCATGGCCTGCCAGCGGTCATCGGCCAGCCCGGGCAGGCGGCGCACCGTGCGGCGCAGCCAGGCCCATTGCAGGGCCAGTCCCAGCGCCATCAGCAGGGCGCCTGCCAGCCAGGCGAGCACGAAGCCGATGGCAAGGTCATGGGCCTTGGGAGCCAGCAGCGTCGTGATCGGCAAGGCACCGAGCTGGGCGCTGGGCGGCGCGGCCACCGGCGCATCCATCACGGCGGGGCGCACGTCGCCCGGCACAGGCTCCTGCACGGCGATGACGAGCGGCGCCACGTTGGCGGGCGCGGCCTGCGGCGGAGTCAGCAGCGGGGTCAGCAGCGGCAGGCTGGCGCTGACGAGGCCGCCCAGCAGGGCCAGGCGCCACAGCGTCTCCTGCGTCGCCGTGGCCAGGCGCGCCAGCAGATGAGCGCGCTCGGCCGCCCACAGCGCGCCAATCAACAGGCTGCTGTGCAGCAGATAGCTGCACAGCCAGGTCAGCAGCACATCGGTCATCGCATTCATCGTGCCTCTCCCTTGCGTTGTTTCAGCAGCGCCTGCAGCTCGGCCAGCTCCTTGGCGTCGACGCCGCGCGCATCCAGCAGATGGCTGACGAGGGCGCTGGCGCGGCCGGCGAACAGGCTGTCGACCAGGCTGCCCACCATGGAGCGCTGCACGTCGGCCTGAGTCACCAGGGCCTGATAGAGCAGCGCGCGGCCTTCACGCCGGCTGGCGAGCAGGCCGCGTTTTTCCAGGCGGGTCAGCAGCGTCGCCACCGTCGTATGCGCCAGGTCGCGCTCGCCACGCAGGGCCTCGGCCACCTCGGCCGTGCTGGCCTCGCCGCGTGCCCACAGCACCCGCATCAGGCTGAGCTGCAGCTCGCTCAGCGACACGTCGCCGCCACCACCGATGTCCTCGTCCATGACGATCTTCTACAGTTGTCGTACTACAAATGTAGAAGATTCAGTCGAAGGGCGACAAGTGCCTTTTGGCAGGGTTCAGGCTGAGGTTTTCATTCCCCGGGGTTGCGCAGCCGCTGGCTGAACCACCACAGATGCCCGTCGGGGTCGACACAGCCATAGCTGCGGTCGGTCCAGTAGTCGGGGCCGTAGTCGTTGTTGGTGAGCTCGTAGGTCACGCGGGCGCCTGCGGCCACGGCCTGGGCGCAATGGGCATCGGCATCGTCCACGTAGAGGAAGAGGCTCTGGGTGTTGGCGCCGCCTGCGGCCCTGGGCGAGCGCAGCGGCGCGCCGAAACGCACCTCGCGCTCGGCACTGCCCTCCGCCACCATGATGAGGGCCTCGCCATAGCGCAGCTCGCTGTGCTCGACGCCGCCATCGGCCCCGTCGACGATGATCTCGACCGTGAAACCGAAGGCCTTCTGGTACCAGGCGATGGCCGCGCGGGCGTTCTCGCAGTAGAGGGCCGACGACAGTCGCGGCCAGCCGGGTGGGGTGGGTTTCATCGTGGTCTCCGCAAGGCTGGGGTGCGGTTCAATCCTCGCATCCGGACCACCGCGCCGCCACACCATGAACCGCATCGCCGCCTGCGCCCTCGCCCTGCTCTGCGCCCTGGGTGCCCATGCCCAGGAAGCCCCTGCCACCTACGACGCCGCCAAGGCCCAGGCCTGGGGCGCCAACGACCAGGGGATGCGAAGCTACACCTTCGTGCTGCTGAAGACCGGCCCCAAGCGCATGCCCGACGGGCCCGAGCGCGACGCGATGTTCAAGGGCCACTTCGCCAACATCCAGCGCCTGGCCAAGGAAGGCCTGCTGGTCTATGCGGGCCCGCTGGACGGTGTGGACGGCTGGCGCGGCCTCTTCATCTTCGCAAGCGCCGACCAGGACCTCGTGCGCAAGGCCGTCGACACCGATCCGGTCGTCGTCAACGGCGAGATGGTGGCCGAACTGCACAGGCACTACGGCTCGGCCGCCCTGGTCGGCGTCAACGACCAGCACAACCGGCTGATCAAGCCCAAGCCCTGACGGCCGTCCTTGCGTAAAGCTCCGTGAAGCCGAGGCAGTGACATCCGTCCGGCCGAGGCACCGCTTCATGGGAAGGCGCGCCCGTCCCGGAAAACCGGACATCGCCATTGACCCCGGTCCCAGGGGCAGCGCGCCGCAGACAGCCCTCCTAGCATCCGCCCCGTCACAACCCCGGGGAGATCCAAGATGCGTGCAGTCATCGCCATCGGCCTGTCGGCCGCCTTGTCGACGTCCGTGTGGGCCGAAGAGAGCGGGCCACCCAGCCCGCCCCAGCAGCCGCAGTTGCCTGGCGGCGTGTCGATCAGCGGCAACAGCTTCGCCTACCCCAACGGCAATGTGGTGCAGGGCGGCATTGCCAACGGCCAGATCTACACCTTCGGCGGCGGCCTCGGCACGCCCTACAACGGTCAACTGGCGAGTTGGGGCGATGCCAGCAGCTCGCTCGCGCAGATCCAGGGCTTGCTGACGCCCGACGCCAGCATCTACGCCAGCGCCACGCAAGTGACGCGCGGGCGCTCCGAAGCCGGCGGCGCGCTCGGCTACCGCGTGCTGCTGGTCGCTTCCGACCAGGCCGCGGCCGACGACCTGAACGCGCGCATCGCCAACGGCGACTTCCTGGCCAGTGTCAACGGCCGCTGGAACCTGACGGCCGATGGCTGGGCCTACAGCTCGGCCTCCGCCGTCACCGGTGCGAGCGTGCCGGGGCTGGGGGCGTCGCAGATGGCGTCGGCCCACCAGAGCTGCGGCAGCTACGGCGTGGAGGCCACGCCCACGACACCCGGTTGCGGCGGCGGCAGCTTCAGCCTGCCGATCTATTTCGCGCCGACGGCAGGCATGGTCGGCGGTGACTCGCTGAGCTTCGTCAGCACGATCTCGCTGTACGCCAGCGCCAATGCGGGCACGGCGGGCGCCACGTTCACGCCCTATCCCGGCGTGGCGAGTGCTTTCGTGGACCCGACGGTGACCCTGGCCAACGGCGTCCACGGCACGCTGATCCTGGGCGACAACGGCAATGTCGCCAACCCGATCCCGGAACCGGCGAGCTGGGCGCTGATGCTGGCGGGCGCGGCGGGGTTGCTGGCCTGGCGGCGGCGCACCGCGCGCTGATCAGCCCTTCTTCAGTACCTTGGGCACAGGGTTCGGCCTCAGCCGGTACGCGTCCGGCATGCCCGAGCCCAGCAGCGGGCGCAGATAGAGGCGGAAGGCGTCGGTCACGTCGGTGCCGGCGTCGTTGATGAACTCGTCCTCCATCGTGCGCGTCTTGCCGGCGACGGTGACCAGCGGCAGCAGCTCGTAGTTCACCGAGTAATAGCCGACACGCTTGATGGCGACGGAGCCGTCGCGGTCGCCGTGGAAGGCGAACTGCACGGCCTTCTCGCCGACCTCGCGGGCCTCGCGCTGGTCGACGTCGGACACGCAGCCCAGGAAGCTGCGCTGCAAATAGCCGAAGGTGTCGCCACGCACGCGCTTGATGCCCAGCTTGGTCTTGATCTCTTCGCACAGCAGGTCGGCCAGGGCGCCGGTGCCGCTGAGCTGCACATTGCCGTGCGAGTCGCGCTCGAGGTCGCCGGCCAGCTTGGACAGCATGGGCGTGCCGGCCGCGTCATGGATGCCCTCGCTGACCGCGATGACGCAGCGGCCGTAGCGCTCGTAGGTGGCCTTCACGTCGCGCAGGAACTGCTCGGTATCGAAGGCCCGCTCAGGCAGGTAAATCAGGTGCGGGCCGTCGTCATCGAACTTCTTGCCCAGGGCCGCGGCGGCCGTCAGGAAGCCGGCATGGCGCCCCATGACGACGCCGACATAGACGCCCGGCAACGACGCGTTGTCGAGGTTGGCACCCGCAAAGGCCTGGGCCACGAAGCGCGCGGCCGACGCGAAGCCGGGCGTGTGGTCGTTGCCGACCAGGTCGTTGTCGATGGTCTTGGGGATGTGGATGCAGCGCAGCGGGAAGCCTGCCGCGGCGGCCTCCTCGGCAACGATGCGCACGACGTCGGACGAGTCGTTGCCGCCGATGTTGAAGAAGTGGGTGATGCCGTGGGCCTGCAGCACCTTGAAGATCTCGCGGCAGTAGGCGGCATCGGGCTTGTCGCGCGTCGAACCGAGAGCCGACGAGGGCGTGTTGGCCACCAGCTCGAGGTTGTGGCTGGTCTCCTGCAGCAGGTCGACGAAGTCCTCGTTGACGATGCCGCGCACGCCGTGGCGCGCGCCGTAGACGGCCCCCACGCCGGCCTGGCGGCGCGCTTCCAGCACGACGCCGACCAGGCTCTGGTTGATGACGGCGGTGGGGCCGCCACCTTGGGCGACGAGGATCTTGGCGAGACTCATGAACGCTCCTGGGCTGTCGTCAATCGACGGCGCGCAGTTTAGGGGCGTCGGAGTTTCATGCCGGTTTCAAGCGCGCAGGGCGGCCACCTCGCTGCGATGGCGCTCGCCCCAGTCGCGCAGGCTCAGCAGCACGGGCTTCAAGCTCTCGCCGAAGGGCGTGAGGCGGTACTCCACGCGCGGCGGCACCTCGGCATAGACGGTGCGCTCGACGATGCCGTCGGCCTCGAGCTCGCGCAGCTGCATCGTCAGCACGCGCTGGGTGACGCTGCCGAGCTCGCGCTGCAGCTCGTTGAAGCGCCGCATGCCATGCAGCAGATGGAAGAGGATGACGGCCTTCCAGCGGCCGCCGATGACCTCCAGCGTGGTCGACACGGTGCAGGCGCGCCAGGCCGGCGCAGCGTCTTCGAGCGGGGCGTCCAAGGTGTCCTCCGTGATACCGAGGCAGAAGATTGTGCGTACTTCACAGCGACGGCGCCGCGTGGGAGGCTGACGACCTTTCTTGAGGAGTGCCCAATGAGTTCCGATCTGCCGACGATGCGCGCCATCCGCTATGACCGCACCGGCCCCGCCCGCGAGGTGCTGCGCCTGGAGGCCGTGCCCCTGCCCCAACCCGGCCCCGGCGAGGTGCGCGTGCGCGTCCACGCTTCGGGCGTCAACCCGTCGGACGTGAAGAGCCGCCGCGCGCCGCAGATGCGCCACCCCGAGGTCACGCCGCACAGCGATGGCGCCGGCGTCATCGACGCCGTCGGCGAAGGCGTGCCGGCCAGCCGCGTGGGCGAGCGGGTGTGGCTGTTCAACAGCCAATGGAAGCGCCCCTTCGGCACGGCCGCCGAGTGCGTGGTGCTGCCAGCCCGGCTGGCCGTGCCCCTGCCCGAAGGCGTGAGCTTCGAGACCGCCGCCTGCCTGGGCATCCCGGCGCTGACGGCCTGGGAGGCAGTGCATGGCGAGGATGCCGCGGACGGCGAGACCCTGCTGATCCAGGGCGGCGCCGGCGCCGTCGGGCATCTGGCCGTGCAGTTCGCGGCGCGCGCCGGCAAGCGCGTCATCGCCAGCGTCAGCTCGGCCGACAAGGCCGCTTTGGCCCTGGGCGCCGGGGCCGCAGCGGTCATCGACTATCGCCAGGAGGATGTCGCCGCCCGCATCGCCGAGCTGACCGGCGGGCGCGGCGTGGACCGCGTCATCGAGGTCAACCTGTCGGCCAATGCCGCGACCTACACCCGCATCGTCCGCCCCAGCGGCCGCGTCACCGTCTACGGCTCGGACAACTGGGCGGCCGTGCTGCCGCTGGTGGACTACCTCATCCACGGCCTGGCGCTGCGCTTCTTCATCGTCTACGAGCTGAATGCGCAGCAGCTGGATGCTGGCATCGCGGGCGTGCATGCAGCCCTGGCGGCAGGCCTGGACGTGAAGATCGCGGCACGCTTTGCGCTGGTGGACACGGCCGCAGCCCACGAGATGGTGGAAGCCGGCCGTCAGATCGGCAATGTCGTCGTGCTGCCGGGCTCCTGAGCGCACAGCGGCGCGTGTGCATTTGCGGGCCAAGCGCCGGGCCGCCCCTAGCCGGCTCGCGTTGGGCGATGTGCTTGCCGGTCAATCCGGCAAGCATCGCCGTCCCCCCGGGGGACCGACCAGACTTGCCCGCTTTCAGCGCGGCAAGCTGGGCGAGGGGCCCGTCAGCGCGGCATCCAGGTTTCCAGCTGCTCCGCCGGCATGGGCCTGGCGAACAGCCAGCCCTGGCCCTCGTGGCAGCCCAGGCCGATCAGGTACTGGCGCTGCTCCTCGGTCTCGATGCCTTCGGCGATGACGGTCAGGCCCAGGCCACGGCCGAGGTTGACGACCATCTGCGCGATGGTGGAACCGGCGGACGAGGTCTGCGCCTCCTGCACGAAGGCGCGGTCGATCTTGAGGCGGTCGACCTGCAGCCGGCGCAGCTGGCTGAGGGACGAGAAGCCGGTACCGAAATCGTCGATGGCGACGCTGAAGCCCAGGCGTTTGATCTCGGCCAGCACGCGCAGCACGAGGTCGGCGTCTTCCATGGCCATGGACTCGGTGATCTCGAGCTCGATGTGCTGGCCGTTGACGCCGCAGTCCTGCAGCGCGCCCGCCAGCATGTCGATGAAGCCGGGATGGCGGAACTGGGCCATGGACACGTTGACGGCCATGCGGAAGTCGGCGTGGCCCAGGGCCTGCATCTTCTTCAGCTGGGCGCAGGCGGTGCGCATGACGAACTCGCCGATGGGAATGATGAGGCCGCTCTGCTCGGCCAGCGGGATGAACTGGTCGGGCGGGATGAAGCGGCCGTCCAGCGTCTTCCAGCGCAGCAGGGCTTCGGCGCCAATGACGCGACCGGTCTCGAGGCTGACCTGGGGCTGGTAGACGACGAAGAGCTGGCTCTCCTCGAAGCCGGTGCGCAGTCCCTTGAGCAGCTTGAAGCGCTCGCGGGCATCGCTGCCCATGGCGGCCGAGAAGTATTGGGATGAGCCGCGCTGCTGCTGCTTGGCGCGCTTCAACGCGATCTGGGCGTCGAGCAGCAGCTCGGAGCCGACGGCCTTGGATTCGCCCAGGCGCACCAGGCCCGTCGTGGCCGACAGCTGCAGGCGCTCGCCGGCGACGATGAAGGGATCGGCGAAGACCGTGTTGACGGTCTCGGGGCAGACCTTGCCATGCTCTCCAAGCACGCCGAAGGTGTCGGCACCGACGCGGGCCATGGCCGTGTTCAGGCCCAGCATCTCGCTCATGCGGTGCACGACGGCCTGCAACACCTGGTCGCCGAAGTGGTGGCCGAAGGCGTCGTTGATGTCGGAGAAGTCGTCGATGTCGATCAGCGCCAGCGTGACACCCGACGGGTCCTTCAGGTTCTTGTCCAGCAGCTCGACGAAGCGGTTGCGGTTGGGCAGGCGCAGCAGCGGGTCGTTGTAGGCCTGGTCCAGCAGCTGGCTGTACAGCACCACGTTCTCGAAACCGACCGAAATGTTGGAGCAGAAGGCCTTGAGCAACTGCTGGTCGAGCTCGTCGAGCTCGCGGCCGACGTCGACGAGCGCCGCCATCGCGCGGCCCTGGCCCATGCCGAAGTACAGCACCGTGCCGTCGTCGTAGAGGTTGTGCTCTTCCCGCAGGCAGCGCTCCAGGCGGTCGCGCACGGTGGCGATCTTGACCTGGGCCAGCGGGCGGTCGATGAGGCCGCTGTATTGGCCGGCGGCCGCGACGATGCGCACCTCGTCACCGGTCTCGCCGCCGACATGGGCGCAGACCAGGCCTTCGGGCAGGATGCCGAGCAGGGCGCAGAGCTGGGTGACGACGCCCTCGGCAAAGCGGCTCAGGCCGCGCATGCGCGACAGCGAGGTGCTGCTCTCGACAATCATCTCCAGGCCGCGGCGGTTGGCTTCCAGCGCGCAGATCTGGCGGTAGGAGCGCACGGCCGCGGTCAGCACCGTGTACAGGCGCGTGCGGGTCAGCTCCGACTTGGTCTTGTAGTCGTTGATGTCATAGGCCTGCACCGTCTCGATCTCGGGCGCATAGCCGGGCTGGCCGGTGCGCAGCACGATGCGCACGGCGTTCAGGCGCAGCTCGTCGCGGATGTGGCGCACCAGTTGCAGGCCGGCGTCCTCGCTCTCCATGACGACGTCCAGCAGCACGACGGCCAGGTCATCCTCGCTGGCCAGCAACTGGCGGGCCTGGGCGGCGGAGGAGGCATGCAGGAAGACGAGGGGCTGGCCTTCGACAGTCAGGCCCTGCATGGCCAGCTCGGTGGCCTTGTGGACGTCACCGTCGTCGTCGACGATGAGGATGCGCCAGGGCCGATCGTGCGGGCGATGCTCGCCTTCGGCATGCTCGGGTTCGTCGAGCAGCTCGAGCAGGTCGTCGTCAACGGCGGGCGAATCGTGCATGGGGGCGAGGGCTCCGGGGCTGGGGCGCCGTGGCCCCTTCTCGTCAAGAGCCGCAAGCGTACGGCATCCTCAGGCCGGCCGCCACGAAAAGCGCGGGCAAATGTCCCGCTGCTCGCCTTAACGCTTACCGGGTTTGCCCGGACGCGGCGCGCTGTTACGACTTGCCCCCGTCACCCGCGGCGGCAGGCCGGTGTGCTGGGTCAAGAGCTGGCCCTTGCGCGGCGTGGCCGCCTTGGCCGCGGGCTTGGTGGGCGTCGAGTTCTTGCGGCGCGCGCTCTCGTAACTGCCGTCGGTGACCGGCTGGTAGCTCGGGATCAGGTGGTGCTTGCCGTTGCCGATCAGGTCGGCCCGGCCCATGGCCTTGAGGGCCTCGCGCAGCATCGGCCAGTTGTTGGCGTCGTGATAGCGCAGGAAGGCCTTGTGCAGGCGGCGGCGGCGCTCGCCGCGCACGATGTCCACGCTCTCGCCACGCGTCTCGTCGCGGCTGATGCCCTTCAGCGGGTTCTTGCCCGAGTGGTACATGGCCGTGGCCGTGGCCATGGGGCTGGGGTAGAAGGTCTGCACTTGGTCGGCGCGGAAGCCGTTCTTCTTCAGCCAGACGGCGAGGTTCATCATGTCCTCGTCGCTGGTGCCGGGGTGGGCGGCGATGAAATAGGGAATCAGGTACTGCTTCTTGCCGGCCGCGGCACTGGCGGCCTCGAACATCTGCTTGAAGCGGTCGTAGCTGCCGATGCCCGGCTTCATCATCTTGGACAGCGGGCCGTTCTCGGTGTGCTCCGGCGCGATCTTCAGGTAGCCGCCGACGTGGTGCGTGACGAGCTCCTTCACGTACTCGGGCGACTGCACGGCCAGGTCGTAACGCAGGCCCGAGCCGATGAGGATCTTCTTGACGCCCGGCAGCGCACGCGCGCGGCGGTACATCTTGATCAGCGGGTCGTGGCTGGTGTTCAGGTTGGGGCAGATGCCCGGATAGACGCAGCTGGGCTTGCGGCAGGCCGCCTCGATCTCGGGGCTCTTGCAGCCGATGCGGTACATGTTGGCCGTCGGGCCGCCCAGGTCGGAGACGATGCCGGTGAAGCCCTTGACCTTGTCGCGCATCTCCTCGATCTCGCGGATCACGGAGTCTTCCGAGCGGCTCTGGATGATGCGGCCCTCGTGCTCGGTGATGGAGCAGAAGGTGCAGCCGCCGAAACAGCCGCGCATGATGTTGACGCTGAAGCGGATCATTTCCCAGGCCGGGATCTTGGTCGCGCCGTCGTGGCCACCGGTCTCGTCCGCATAGCTCGGGTGCGGCGCGCGGGCATAGGGCAGGTCGAAGACGTGGTCCATCTCCGGCGTCGTCAGCGGGATGGGCGGCGGGTTGATCCAGAGGTCGCGCTCGCCATGGCGCTGCACCAGCGCGCGGGCATTGCCGGGGTTGGTCTCCAGGTGCAGCACGCGGTTGGCGTGGGCATACAGGACCGGGTCGCTCTTGACCGTCTCGTAGGCCGGCAGGCGCACCACGGTGCGCTCGCGCGGCGGCATGGCGATGCGGCCGGTCTTGTGGATCTTGATCGGCTTGGCGCCGTCGTCATTGGACGCGCAGGCCTTGTTCTCTTCGATGATCTGGTAGGGGCTGATCAGCTCGTCGATGCGGCCCGGGCGGTCCACCTCGGTCGAGTCCAGCTCAAACCAGCCCTCGGCCGTCGGGTCGTTGTCGCGGCGCATGAAGGCGGTGCCGCGCACATCGGTCAGGGCCTCGATGGGCTCGCGGCGGGCCAGGCGGTGGGCGATCTCGACGATGGCGCGCTCGGCATTGCCATAGACCAGCAGGTCGGCCTTGCTGTCCACCAGCACCGAGCGGCGCACCTTGTCCTGCCAGTAGTCGTAGTGGGCGATGCGGCGCAGGGACGCCTCGATGCCACCGATGACGATGGGCACGTCCTTGAAGGCTTCCTGGCAACGCTGGGTGTAGACCAGGGTGGCGCGATCGGGGCGCTTGCCGCCTTCGCCGCCGGGCGTGTAGGCGTCGTCGCTGCGGATTTTTCGATCAGCCGTGTAGCGGTTGATCATGGAATCCATGTTGCCGGCGGCCACGCCGAAGAACAGGTTGGGCTTGCCCAGGGCCTTGAAGGCGTCGGCGCTGTTCCAGTCCGGCTGGGCAATGATGCCGACGCGAAAGCCCTGGGCCTCCAGCGTGCGGCCGATGACGGCCATGCCGAAGCTGGCATGGTCGACGTAGGCGTCGCCCGTGACGATGATGATGTCGCACGAATCCCAGCCCAGCTGCTCCATCTCGGCCCGGCTCATGGGCAGGAAGGGCGCGGGGCCGAAACGCTTGGCCCAGAAGGGGCGGTAAGCGGTCAGGGCCTTGGGCGGCGAAACAGGCAGTGCGGACATAACCGGCAATTGTCGGGGCGGACCCAGAAAGCACAAAGCCCGCGCAGGGCGCGGGCTTGGACATCAGGGCCGAAGCCGTGACGGATTTACAGCGCGCGGATGTTCGCGGCTTGCAGACCCTTGGGGCCCTGCTTCACTTCGAACTCGACCTGGGCGCCTTCGGCCAGGGTGCGGAAACCGCCGTTGTTCTTGATTTCGCTGTGGTGGGCGAACAGGTCCTTGCCGCCGTCAGCGGGGGTGATGAAGCCGAAGCCCTTGCCGTCGTCGAACCACTTGACGATGCCGTTTTGCATGGTGCTCATGAGAGTTTCCTTGGTGTTGTTGAATCAAATTCGCCCTCAGCCCGAGCGGCTGCGGCAAAACACAACACACAAGATCAGACAGGACGGGCGCCGGCGGCAGATGCCGACCGAAGGATGGGATTGTAGGGGCAGCCCACCGGTCCGCCCGGACTGGCTGTCGTCAGGCCGGCATCAGCATGGGGATGGCGACGGCCGCATGGCGGGCCCGGGCACCGCCCTGGACGCGGCTTTCCTCAAAGACTTCGCAGGCGCAGTCCCGGCAGGCACCGCAGGCCGTGGCCACGCGCAGGTCGTCCTGCAGGGCCTCGAAATTCGGGCAGCCGCTGGAGGCGGCAACTGCGATGTCGCGATCGGAGACGCGGTGGCAGACACAGACAATCATGGGTGCGAAGTCTAATGCGAATCGGTCTCATTTGCAAAAAGAGCGGTTTTGCCGAAGGGCTTTCGCTCGCGATACTGGCGGCAAATTCACGAATCTGGAGCCCTCCATGAAAGGCGACCCCCAAGTCATCGCCCACCTCAACGCCCAGCTCAAGCTCGAGCTGACCGCCATCAACCAGTACTTCCTGCATGCCCGCATGCTGAAGAACTGGGGCCTGATGAAGATGGCCAAGCATGAGTACGAGGAGTCCATCGAGGAGATGAAGCACGCCGACAAGCTCATCGAGCGCGTGCTGACCCTGGACGGGCTGCCTAATCTGCAGGACCTGGGCAAGCTCTACATCGGCGAGAACGCCGTCGAGACGATGGAGTGCGACCTCAAGATCGAGAAGACCGGCTACGCCCACCTGAAGGACGCCGTCGCCTACTGTGAGAGCGTGCGCGACTACGTGTCCCGCGAGCTGTTCGTCGCCATCCTGGACGACACCGAGGAGCACATCGACTACCTCGAGACCCAGCTCGAGCTGGTCAACACGGTCGGCCAGCAGAACTATCTGCAATCGCAGATGGGCGAAGCGAGCTAAGCGAGCTTTCGCGCCTGCACGGCCTGGGCGGCGATGCCGAACAGGCCGGCACCCAGGTGGTGCAGGGTGTGGAGGTCGGCATTGGCCTCGGTCGGCGCCAGCCAGTGGCCGCCGCTGAAGATGCGCTCGTCGGCCTGGGCCGACACCACCTCGCCGAAGAAGCAGTCATAGGCCGCCTGGGCATGCGGCTCCTCGATGAGGCGGCATTCCATATGCGCGACGCAGCCGCGCAGCAGCGGCAGGCCCAGCACGGGCCCGGCGTCGGCCTGCAGGCCGAAACGCTCGAACTTGTCGGCCTCCAGGCCGCTCTCGCTGCCCAGGGTGTAGACCAGATCGGCCTGGAGCCTTCCCGGCACGCTGAGCACGAAATGACCTGAATCCAGCACCAGCCGGCGCGTGAAGGTGCTCTTGTCGATGACAACGACCACCCGCGGTGGCGTGAACTCCACCGGCATGGACCAGGCCGCCGCCATCAGGTTGCGACGCCCGCCGTGGGCGCTTCCCACCAGCACCGTCGGCCCGTGGTTGATGAGCCGGCTGGCGTGGCGCAGCTCGACGGGCTGCATCACAGAAAGCGTTCCAGCAGTTTCTTGGAGTGCTTGTCCAGGGCCCAGCGGTCGGCCACCTGCAGTTGCACGCCATGGGTGGACGTGATCAGCAGCCGGCCCTCTTCCAGGCGGCGGATGTCTTCCTCGCTCTTCAGCACGAAGTCGACCTCGCCGCGGTCGGTCTCGATGCGCCAGGTGCTGGGCGTGGCGAAGGTGTTGACCGAGATCAGCCGCTTCAGCGTCGGATGGAACTCGCGGGCGGCCAGCTCGGCCTCCAGCAGGCGGCGCGGGCCTTCGGGCAGGGCCGACAGCCGCTCCACCCAGGCCAGCTCGTGGCCGTGGGAGCCGACCAGGGACAGGCCTTCGTCAGGCGCCGAAATGGGGTGGGCGCGCACCGGCGTGACGGCCACATGGGCGTCGCCATTCAGGTCGGTCAGCACCAGCCGGCCATGGGCGTCGATGCGCAGGTCGCGGAAAGGCAGCGTCGTCATTCAGGCCTCCACGCAGGCGGCGATCAGGTCGAGTTCGACCGCCGCATTCTTGGGCAGCTGCTGCACGCCCACGGAGGTGCGCGTGTGCGCACCTCCCGCGCCCAGCACCCGCCAGACCAGGTCGGAGGCGCCGTCGGCCACCTCGCTCTGCTGGGTGAAGCCGGCGTCGCAATGCACGAAGACCGTCATCCGCAGCACGGCCTGAAGCTTGTCGAGGCTGCCCAGCTCCTGGCGCAGCAGGGTCAGGGCCCGCAGCGCGCAGATGGCCGCGGCGCGTTTGGCGCGCTCCATGCTCACTTCGGCACCGACGACGCCCGTCACGGCGACGTGGTCGCCGATGCGGGGAATCTGGCCGCTCAGATAGATCGTCCGGCCATCGCGCACCAGCGAGCTGTAGCGCCCGCCGATCTGCAGGGGGACGTTGGGGTCGAAGCCATGTTCCGCGCTGGCGGCGTCCAGCTCGCGGTCACGTTCGTGCAAGGTGGTATCAAGCATCGGCGGTATGGGCGCTGGGGTTGGGGGTGACGGCATGGTCTTCCAGGTCTTCCTGGTCGACGCGCCGAGCTTGGGCCTCCCACAGGCGCCAGTAATGGCCCTGGCGGGCGATCAGTTCGTCGTGCGGCCCGAGTTCGACGATCTCGCCGCGGTCCATGACGACGAGACGGTCGGCCTTGCGCAGCGTGGACAGGCGGTGGGCGATGGCGATGGTGGTGCGGCCCTTCACGAGGTTGTCCAGGGCGCGCTGGATTTCCTTCTCGGTTTCGGTGTCGACCGCCGAGGTGGCCTCGTCGAGGATGAGGATGGCCGGGTCGATCAACAGGGCGCGGGCGATGGAGATGCGCTGGCGCTCGCCGCCCGAGAGGCCCTGGCCACGCTCGCCGACCAGGCTGTCGTAGCCATGCGGCAGGCGCAAGATGAACTCATGGGCATGGGCCGCACGCGCGGCGGCGACAATCTCGTCGCGGCTCGCATCGGGCTTGCCGTAGGCGATGTTCTCGGCAATGGTGCCGAAGAACAGGAAGGGCTCCTGCAGCACCAGGCCGATGTGGCGGCGGTAGTCGGTCACCTTGATGCGGCGCAGGTCCACACCGTCGACCTTGATGCTGCCCTCGGTCACGTCGTAGAAGCGGCAGATCAGGTTGACCAGCGTGCTCTTGCCTGAGCCGCTGTGGCCCACCAGGCCCACCATCTCACCGGGGCGGATGTCCAGATTGAGGTTGCGCACGACGGAGCGCGAGCCGTAGCGGAAGTTCAGGCCCTGCATGGAGATCGCGCCGGTCACGTTCTCGAAGGGCTGCGGGTTGACCGGATCGGGCACGTTGGAGACGTGATCCAGGATGTCAAAGATGCGCTTGGCGCCGGCCGCGGCCTTCTGCGTCACCGACACGATGCGGCTCATGGAATCCAGCCGGCCGTAGAAGCGGCCGATGTAGGCCAGGAAGGCGGTCAGCGTGCCGACGGTGATGCTCTGGTGCGAGATCAGCCAGATGCCCACGCCCCAGACCACCAGCAGGCCCATTTCGGTCAGCAGCGCGACGCTGGGCGTGAACAGGCTCCAGGTCTTGTTGAGGCGGTCGTTGACCTGCAGGTTCTTCTGGTTGGCCTCACGGAAGCGCGATGCCTCGCGCTTTTCCTGCGCAAAGGCCTTGACGACGCGGATGCCGGGGATGGTGTCGGCCAGCACATTGGTGATCTCGCCCCACACGCGGTCGATCTTCTCGAAGCCGGTGCGCAGCTTGTCGCGAACCAGGTGGATCAGCCAGGCGATGAAGGGCAGCGGCACCAGGGTGGCCAGCGCCAGCCCGGGATGGATGCTGAACAGGATGACGGAGGTCATCGCCAGCATCAGCACGTCGGTGATGAAGTCCAGCGCATGCAGGCTCAGGAAGACCGAGATGCGGTCGGTTTCGGAGCCGATGCGCGACATCAGGTCGCCGGTGCGCTTGTTGCCGAAATACTCCAGAGACAAGCCCAGCAGATGCTCGAAGGTGGCCGTGCGCAGGTCGGCGGCGATGCGCTCCGACACCAGCGACAGCAGATAGGTCTTGGCCCAGCCCAGGGCCCAGGAGAACAGCGCGGCGCCCAGCAAACCGCCCAGCAGCAGCATGACGAAGCCAGGGTCGATGGCCTGGCCGTTCTGGAAGGGGATGAGCACCTTGTCCATCAAGGGCATGGTCAGATAGGGCGAGACCAGCGTCGCACCGGTCGCGCCCAGCATCAGCGCAAAGCCGAGCAGGAGCTGGCCCTGGTAGGGCCGGGCAAAGCGCCACAGCCGCAGCAGCACCCAGGTGCTGGGCGGCTTGCTGGCCTCGCCGAAATCGAAGGCCGAGTCCTCGCCCTCGTCGGCCTCTTCGTGCACCACATGGCCGGAGACGCGCTGCACCTCGCGGGCGAAGGTGTCGGCAAAACGCACCGCTGGCGGGTTGCAGGCCAGCGTGAAGCGCCAGCGCGCCAGGCGCTGCTGGCTGTCGAACAGCTCCATGAAGGCCAGTCCGCCATGGTCGCTGAGCTTCAGCGACTGCCCCGGCGCCAGCGGAAACTCGCTCCAGCTGCCGCCACGCGGTTCGAAGCTCAGCAAGCGTGAATTCGTCAGCGCGATCAGCCCCTGGGCGAAGTGGCCCTGGGCGTCCAGGTCAACCTCCAGCAGGGCCACCACGTTCTCGCCAGCAAGAAGCCGCCCCTGCAGGGCAGCCGTTTGTGGATGAGGCGGGGTCACGGAAGGAAGGTCTTGCATGTTGTTGTTTGCTCTTACGGACGCAGCCGATTCTCCTTCATGACTTCGGCGCACAATTCCACGCGCTGGCCCTGCCTACCCCCTACCTCATGAGCAAAAAAGAAGACATCCGCCTGCTGCGCGTCAACTACCTGCGCGGGCCCAATATGTGGACCTACCGGCCGGTGCTGGAAGTCTGGCTGGATCTCGGCGAACTGGAAGACCATCCCAGCCACCAGCTGCCCGGCTTCAACGACCGCCTGACGGCCGCCCTGCCCAACCTCATCGAACACCACTGCGGCGTCGGCGAGCGTGGCGGCTTCCTGGAAAGGCTGCGCGAAGGCACTTGGTGCGGCCATGTGCTGGAGCACATCGTCATCGAGCTGCTCAACCTGTCCGGCATGCCCACCGGCTTCGGACAGACGCGCAGCACCAGCCAGCGGGGCGTCTACCGCATGGTGTTCCGGGCGCGGGACGAGCAGGTCGCGCGGGCTGCGTTGGCTGAGGGTCATGCCTTGATCATGGCCATGATCAACGACGTGGCATTCGACGTGCCCGCTGCCGTCGCCCGGGTGCGGGACAAGCTGGACGACTGCTACCTCGGCCCGTCGACCGCCGCCATCGTGGCCGCCGCGACCGACCGCCGCATCCCCCACATCCGCCTGAATGACGGCAATCTCGTGCAGCTCGGCCATGGCGCCCGCCAGCGCCGCATCTGGACGGCCGAGACCGACATGACCAGCGCGATTGCCGAGGGCATCGCCGGCGACAAGGACCTGACCAAGACCCTGCTGAAGGCCGTGGGCGTGCCCGTGCCCGCGGGCGAGGAGGTCAAGAGCGCCGCCGAGGCCTGGCGCGCCGCCCAGGACATCGGCCTGCCCGTCGTCATCAAGCCCAGCGACGGCAACCACGGCCGCGGCGTCACGCTGGACATCCAGAACGAGGCCGACTGCGCTGCCGCTTTCGAACTCGCCGACAAGGAAGGCTCGTCGGTGCTGGTGGAGAGCTATATCCGCGGCAACGAGCACCGCGTCCTCGTCGTCGGTGGCCAGGTGGTGGCCGCCGCGCGCGGCGAGGCCGCCTGGGTGCATGGCGACGGCACGCACACCGTCGCCCAGCTGATCGACCTGCAGATCAACACCGACCCGCGCCGTGGCCTGACCGAGGACTTCCCGCTCAACCGCATCACGCTGGGCGAAGACCCCGTCGTGCTGCTGGACCTGCAGCGGCAGGGCGTCACGCCCGAAACCGTGCCGGCCGCTGGCAAGGGCGTGCTGATCCAGCGCAACGGCAATGTCGCCATCGACTGCACGCCCGAGGTCCACCCCGAGGTGGCCCATGCCGTGTCCCTGGCCGCGCGCACCATCGGCCTGGACATCGCCGGCGTCGACCTCGTCACCGAGGACATCTCCAAGCCCCTGAGCGAGACCGGCGGCGCCATCGTCGAAGTCAATGCGGGCCCGGGCCTGCTGATGCATCTGAAGCCCGCCGGCGGCGCGCCCCAGCCCGTGGGCCAGGCCATCATCGACCACCTCTTCGCCGAAGACGAGTCGGGCCGCATCCCCATCGTCGGCGTGGCCGGCTCGCGCGGCGGCCACCAGATCTCGCGCCTGGTCGCCTGGCTGCTGCACCTGAACGGCCGCCATGTCGGCCTGGCCTGCAAGGAAGGCCTCTTCCTGGGCACGCGCCGCGTCGAGAAGCGCAACAGCGCCCGCTGGGACGCCGCCCATCGCCTCTTGATGAACCGCGGCGTCAATGCCGTCGTCGTCGAGAACGACCCCGCGTCCATCCTGCGCGACGGCCTGGCCTATGACCGTGCCGCGGTCGGTGTCGTGACCGACATGGACGGCATCGAAGCCCTGGCCGAGTTCGACGTACAGGACAGCGACCAGCTCTACAAGGTGCTGCGCACCCAGATCGACGTCGTGCTCAGCGACGGCGCCAGCGTGCTGAATGCCGCCCACCCACGCCTTGTGGACATGGCCGAGCTCAGCGACGGCGAGGTCGTCTTCTATGCCGAAGACGGTGCGCTGGAGGCCATCCAGCACCACCGCGACCGCGGCGGCCGCGCCGTCTTCCTGCGCGGCGGCGCCGCCGTGCTGGCCCAAGGCCCCGCCGAGACGCCCGGCGCCAATATCGAGGCCCTGCTGCGCCGCTTCGGCGCCGCGGCCACCGACGCCTCCACGCTGCTGGCCGCCGTGGCCGCCGCCTGGGCCCTGGGCATCTCGCCCGAGCTCATCGCCGCCGGCCTCGACACCTTCGTCCCCGAACTCCACCTCGCATAAACAGAACATGGACGTTTCCCGCACCCGCGCCCTGCGCGGCCCCAATATGTGGAGCCGCCACACGACCATCGAGGCCGTCGTGCACTGCCAGGATGCCGAGCGCTCGCTCGAACGCCTGCCCGGCTTCGAGGCCCGCCTGCGCCAGCTCTTCCCCACCATCGGCGAGCTGCGCGCCGACACCTCGCTGGCCCAGGTGCTGGAGCAGGCCACGCTGGCCCTGCAGGCCCAGGCCGGCTGCCCGGTCACCTTCAGCCAGACCCATGTCACGCCCGAGGCCGGCACCTACCAGGTCGTCATCGAGTACAGCGAGGAAGACGTCGGCCGCCTGGCCTTCGAGCATGCGCTGAAGCTGGTGCTCGCGGCGCTGAACGGCGGCGAGTTCGATGCCGATACCGTGCTGGCCCAGCTGCGCGAGCTGGACGAGGACATCCGCCTCGGCCCCTCCACCGGTTCCATCGTCAACGCCGCCATCGCCCGCGGCATCCCCTTCCGCCGCCTGACGCAGGGCAGCCTGGTGCAGTTCGGCTGGGGCGCCAAGCAGCGCCGCATCTGGGCTGCCGAGGTCGACGCGACCAGCGCCGTGTCGGAATCCATCGCCCAGGACAAGGACCTCTGCAAGCGCCTGCTGCAGGCCGCCGGCGTGCCCGTGCCCATCGGCCGCCCGGTGGAGTCGGTGGACGACGCCTGGGCCGTGGCCGAGGAGATCGGCCTGCCCGTCGTCGTCAAGCCGCAGGACGGCAACCAGGGCAAGGGCGTGACGGTCAATGTGACGACGCGCGAGGGCATCGCGGCAGCCTACAAGGCGGCCGACGAGATCGGTCCCGTCATGGTGGAGAAGTTCCTGCCCGGCTCCGACTACCGCCTGCTGGTCATCGGCGACAAGCTCATCGCCGCCGCGCGCCGCGACCCGCCGCACGTCATCGGCGACGGCACGCACACCGTCAAGGAACTGGTCGACAAGGTCAATGCCGACCCGCGCCGCGGCGACGGCCATGCCACCTCGTTGACCAAGATCCGCTTCGACGACATCGCCGTCGCGCGCCTGGTCCAGCAAGGCCTGGCGCCCGAGTCCGTGCCCGAGAAGGGCCAGCGCGTCATCCTGCGCAACAACGCCAACCTGTCCACCGGCGGCACGGCCACCGATGTGACCGACGACGTGCACCCCGAAGTGGCCGCCCGTGCGATTGCCGCGGCCCAGGTCGTTGGCCTGCATGTCTGTGGTGTGGACGTGGTCGCCGAGAGCGTGCTGCGCCCGCTGGAGGAGATCAGCGGCGGCATCGTCGAGGTCAATGCCGCGCCGGGCCTGCGCATGCATCTGAGCCCCAGCTTCGGCAAGGGCCGCAATGTCGGCGAAGGCATCATCGGCCACCTGTTCGGCAGCAGCCAGAAGTCGGGCGGCGCCGAGGACGGCCGCATCCCGGTTGTCGCCGTCACCGGCACCAATGGCAAGACCACGGTCACGCGCCTGATCGCCCACATGTTCGCCAGCTGCGGCCTCAAGGTCGGCATGACGAACACCGACGGCGTCTATGTCGACGGCCGTCAGATCGACAGCGGCGACTGCTCCGGCCCCAAGAGCGCCCGCAATGTGCTGATGCACCCCGACGTCGAGGCCGCCGTGCTGGAGACCGCCCGTGGCGGCATCCTGCGCGAGGGCCTGGGCTTCGACCGCTGCCAGGTCGCCGTCGTCACCAATGTCGGCGCGGGAGACCACCTCGGCATGAACTTCCTGCACACGGCCGAAGACCTGGTGCTGGTCAAACGCGTCATCGTGCAGAACGTCGCTCCCAACGGCTATGCGGTGCTGAACGCGACCGACCCGTTGACGGCCAGCATGGCCGCCATCTGCCCCGGCCAGGTCATCTACTTCGCCGCCGACCGCCACCACCCGCTGATGGCCACCCACCGTGCCCAGGGCAAGCGCTGCGTCTACGTGGACGGCGACCAGCTCGTCGCCGCGCAAGGCGTCTGGCGCGAGAGCATCCCGCTGCGCGACATCCCCATCACGCGCAACGGTGTCATCGGCTTCCAGGTCGAGAACGCCATGGCCGCCGTCGCCGCCGCCTGGGGCGTAGGCCTGGACTGGGACACCATCCGCCGCGGCGTGGCCAGCTTCGCCAACGACGCCGACAACGCGCCGGGCCGCTTCAACGTCATGGACTACCGCGGCGCGACCGTCATTGCCGACTACGGCCACAACGGCGACGCGATGAAGGCCCTGGTCGGCGCCGTGGCGGCCTTGCCGGCCAAGACGCGCAGTGTCGTCATCAGCGGCGCCGGTGATCGCCGCGACGAGGACATCCGCGTGCAGACCGAGATCCTCGGCGCGGCCTTCGACGAGGTCATCCTCTACGAAGACGCCTGCCAGCGCGGCCGTGAGGCCGGCGAGGTCGTGGCCCTGCTGCGTTCGGGCCTGGAAGGCGCTTCGAGGACGAAGCACATCGAGGAGATCGTCGGCGAGTTCATCGCCATCGACCGCGCGCTGTCACGCCTGCAGCCGGGCGACCTCTGCCTGGTGCTGGTGGACCAGGTGGAAGAGGCGCTGGCCCATCTGGCCAGGCGGATTGCCGAGGGCTAGCGGTATTTGCCGAGGATACGATTCAGTTCGCCCTCGGCCATCAGGCCCTGGATGGCGGTGTTCAGTGCCTTCAGCGTCACCTCGCTGCGCGGCGACAGGCCGCATTGCCCCAGCACCTCGGCCACGACCAGCGGCGGGTGCAGGGCCAGCGTGAAGCTGCCGATGCGGCGCTGGTAGTCCAGCAGGCGCCGCCCCGTCAGCACATGCGAGACGCGCCCCAGTTCCAACTTGCGCAGATTGGCCACGGCGTCCGGCGCATCGTCGCGCACCAGGCCCGTGCCCAGGGCCGCGGCCGCTTCGGGATAGGCATAACCGAGCACGGCGCCGACGGGCTGGCCCGCGATGGCCATGAGGCTCGCCGGCGCCGGCGTCATGGCCGCTGTCACCAGCACGGTCTGGTCAGGGATGAAGGCGCGGGTCCATGCAAAGGGACCGGGCAGCCAGGCGCTTTGATAGTCGCAGACAAGATCGGCCTCGCCACTCTGCAGGGCCTGGGCGATGCGCTTGCGCGGCAGGGCCCTGACCTGCACGGGCCGACCCAGCCGGCGCGCCAGCGCCGCGCCCAGATCGGCATGCAGGCCCTCCAGCACGCGCGAGCCCTCGATGCGCGCCTCCGGCATGACGGCACTGGTGTCGACCACCATGACCAGGGGCGTCTCGCCGGCTGCGGTCCCCGCCAGACCGGCCATCCAGAAAAGCATCCCCATCACGCGCCATCGCCTCATGGCGGGCATCATAGAAAGCCGCTGCGAAGTCGCCGGGGTCAGCGATATCTGGAAAACAGCCGGTTGAGCTCGCCCTCGGACACCAGGCCCTGGATGGCCGTGTTCAGCGTCGCCAGGCCCACCGGGCTGCTCGGCGACAGCGCGCACTGGGCCATCACCTCGGACACGACCAGCGGCGGATGCAGGGGCAGGTGGAAGCGACCGATGCGCTGCTGGTACTCCAGCACGCGCCGGCCCGTCAGCGCATGGCGCACGCGACCCAGCTCCAGCTTCTGCAGATTGGCCACGGCATCGGGGGCGTCATCGCGCAGGAAACCGGAACGCAGCGCGTCCGCCATCTCGGGATAGACATAGCCGCGCACGGTACCGATGGGCTGGCCCGCCAGCGCGGTCAGCGCCACCGGCGCCGGCGCCGAAGCCGCGCTGATCAGCAGGGCCTGGTCGGGGATGAAGGGCCGGCTCCAGGCAAAGGCGCCGGGCAGCCAGTCGCTCTGGTAGTCGCACAGCAGATCGCCCTCGCCGCGCTGCAGGGCCTCGGCCAGGCGCTTGCGCGGCACCGGCTTGGCGACCAGCTCGCGGCCCAGGCGGCGGGCCAGGGCCTGCCCCAGGTCCAGGTGCAGGCCCTCGACGACACGGTCGCCCTCGATGCGGGCCTGGGGCATCAGCGCGCTGGTCTCCACCAGCATCACCAGGGGCCGCGGTGGCTCGCCGCGGGCGAGCGTGGACAGCAGCAGGGCGAACACGCCGCCCAGCCCCCATCGCTCCCAACGACGCCACGCCTTGACCATGGGGCGAATCATGCCGCGGGCGCCAAGCCCATGACCACCCAGGGTGGATCGAGGCGGGTGCGACCGTGACCGGCGCACGAAAAGCCGGCGACCTGCCCCCCGTTTGCGGGGCGCCGTCGCTAGACTGGCCCGTCGTCCTCCCAACGCCCGAACGATGAAGTTCCGCCTGCTGCTCACTGCCCTCGCCCTGGTCCTGGCGACACCGCTGGTCCAGGCGCAGTCCCAGCCCGGCACGGTCATGCCCGGCACGGCGCCCATCCCGGCCGACGACCGCCTCTACCGCGAGCTTGGCGGCAGGGAGGCCATTCAGGCCTTCACCAACGACTTCTACGACAGCATGCTGCAGGACGCGCGCATCGCGCACTTCTTCGACGGCATCAACATGAAGCACCTCAAGCGCGTGCTGGCCGACTACTTCTGCGTCGTCGCCGGTGGCCCCTGCATCTACGACGGTGTCGGCATGAAGGACGCGCATGCCCACCTGGGCATAGGCAAGGGCGACTTCAACACCCTGGTCGAGCATCTGCAGCGCGCCATGGACAAGGCCAACGTCCCCTTCGCCACGCAGAACCAGCTGCTGGCTCGCATGGCCTTCTTCCATCGCGACATCGTGACGAAGTGAGCAAGCCGGCCCATCACCGCGACGGGCATTTCCAGAACAACCGCGGCGACTTCGAGCCCAAGTCCCTGGCCGAGGTGATCCGCTGGAAGTGGCATGCCGCGCGGCAGGGCCTGCCCAAGCGGCCGCTGGCACCCATCCCGACGCAGCCGGCCGACCTGGCCTTCATCCACGCCAACCACGGCGCCACCCAGCAGCCGGCCGTGACCTGGATAGGCCACGCCACCGTGCTGGCCCAGCTCGGTGGCCTGAGCCTGCTGACCGACCCGATCTTTTCCGAGCGCGCCTCGCCCTTCTCCTTCGCCGGCCCGAAGCGCGAGCAGCCGCCGGGCGTCGCCCTGGCCGAGCTGCCCCACATCGACGCCGTCGTCGTCTCGCACAACCACTACGACCACCTCGACCTGCCCTCCTGCCGCACGCTGGCCCACCAGCCCGGCGGCAGCCCCCTCTTCGTCGTGCCCCTCGGCCTCAAGGCCTGGTTCCAGGCCCGTGGCATCGCCCGCGTCGTCGAGCTCGACTGGTGGCAGTCCGAACGCCTCGGTGAGCTGGAGATCTTCCTCGTGCCGGCCCAGCACTGGTCGGCCCGTGGCCTGAACGACCGCATGAAGACGCTGTGGGGCGGCTTCGCCGTGTTCGCGCCCGACTGCCAGCTCTTCTTCGCCGGCGACACCGGCTATTCGCGCGACTTCAGCGACATCCGCGAGCGCTTCGCCGAGCGCCAGCGCGCCGGCGGCTTCGACATCGCGCTCATCCCCATCGGCGCCTACGAGCCGCGCTGGTTCATGCAGAGCCAACATGTCAATGTCGAAGAGGCGCTGAAGATCCACGCCGACCTGGGCGCCCAGCGGTCGCTGGGCGTGCACTGGGGCACCTTCGAGCTGACCGACGAATCGCTGGACGAGCCGCCGCGGCAGCTGGAACGCCAGCGTGCCGACCTCGGCATGGCCGAGGACGCGTTCTTCACGCTGGCCGTTGGCGGCACGCGGCGCATTCCGCGCCGGCGCTGACGCTTACCCGCAAGCCCGGCACAAGCTCGGCGTCAAGCGCCGTCACGGTGGCCGCCTAGGCTGGTGGCATGTCTGCGTTCCCGTCGTTTCTTCGTCGCCTGCCTGCCGGGTGGCCTCTTGCATTGCTGGCCCTGTGGCTGGTCGCCCTGGCCAGCTGGCGGCCCGTCGCCCTGCCCGACGAGGGCCGCTACGGCGGCGTCGCCTACGAGATGCTGCGCAGCGGCGACTGGCTGACGCCCACCCTCTACGGCCTGCCCTATTTCCACAAGCCACCGCTGATGTACTGGCTGGACATCGTGGCCATGCAGCTGCTCGGCCCCACGCCACTGGCCCTGCGCGCCGCACCCCTGATCGGCGCCTGGGTGCTGGGCCTGGCGCTGTGGATCGAGGCCCGCGCCCGCTTGGGGCCGGACGCCGCTCGCCAGGCCCTCGCCACGCTGGCCGTGCTGCCGCTGTTCTACCTGGCCGGCCAGTACGCCAACCACGACATGCTGGTGGCGGGCTGGATCTCGCTGGCCATCGTCGCCGCGCGGCGCGCGCTGGCGCCCGCGCGGCACAGCCTGGCCTGGCTGTGCACGGCCTGGGCTGCGATGGCCCTGGCCCTGCTGTCCAAGGGGCTGATCGGTATCGTGCTGCCGGGATTGGTCGTGCTCCCCTGGCTGCTGTGGAACCGTCGCTGGGCCGCGCTGCGCTTTGCACTCCATCCGCTGGCGCTGGCGGTGTTCGCGGCTCTCGCCCTGCCCTGGCTGCTGGCCATGCAACAGCGCTATGCCGGCTTCTTCGACTACTTCATCGTCGAGCAGCATTTCCGCCGCTACACCGGCACCCACTTCAACAATGTGCAGCCCTGGTGGTTCTTCATCGCCGTGCTGCCGTTGGGCACGCTGCCGGCCAGCCTGCGCCTGGCCGGGGCGCTGCGACGCATCAGCTTCGACGCGTGGTGGGTCGCCGTCATCATCGTTTTCTTCTCGCTGCCGCGCTCCAAGCTGGTCGGCTATGTGCTGCCGGCGCTGCTGCCGCTGGCCCTGCTGCTGTTTGAGGCCTGGCGCGATCGCCGCGGGGCGCGCGCGGCATGGATGGTCAGCGCGCTGATCTGCGTGGCCGCCGTGCCCGCCCTCGTGCGCTGGGGCAAGCCCGACCATGCCGATGTCGGCGCCGCCCTGCAGGCCCGCCTCGCACCCGGCGACCGCGTGCTGGTCACCGACGAGCCCTTCTTCGACCTGCGCCTGCAGGCCCGTCTCGCACAGCCCCCTGCCGTGCTGGCCGACTGGGACGCCCTGCGCAGCCAAGGCGGTGACAACTGGCAGCGCGAGCTGATGGACGCGGCGCGCTTCGACCCCGCCCACGGCGAGGCCGTGCTGTGGACGCCTGCGCGGCTGGCGCAGGAGCGCTGCCGGCCCGGCCGCCTGTGGCTGGTTGCACCGCCGGCCGCCGCCCTGCCCGGAGCACGGGCCGTTTTCAGCGGCCGCAGCGCGACGCTGTTTGAACTGCCGCCGGCGGCGGCCTGCCCATGAAGCGGCTGCTGCGCTATGCGGCGGTCGGCGCCGCCGCGACGGCGGCCCACTACGCGCTGCTGGCCGTGACCGTCGAAGCCGCGGGCTGGCCGGCCTGGCTGGCCTCGGGCGCAGGTGCCCTGCTTGGCGCCCAGGTCGCCTTCTGGGCCAATCGGCGCTACACCTTCAGCCACCAGGGGCCGTGGTGGCCGGCCTGGTGCCGCTTCCATGTGACGGCCGGCGCCGGCGCGCTGCTGGGCATGGGGCTGGTGGCTGCGGGCGTGCTGGCCGGGCTGCACTATCTGCTGGCGCAGACCGCCGCGACCTTCGTCGTCATGTTGGCCGGCTTTGCAGCCAACCGTGCCTGGACCTTCAGGCCAGGCTGATGCCGAACTCGGCGAGGTCGGCCGCGAACCCGGGGCCGGCCAGATAGGCCATCTCGTTCAGCCGCGCCGCGGCGATGGCGTCGCCCGGCTCGGGCTCGCCGTGCGCCGGGTGGCAGAACAGCAGGGCCCGGTCCGGCGCCTCGCGCAGCCAGCCGCGCATCAGGGCGCGGTAGTCGGCATGCGGGTTGAAGCCATAGACCCCGAGCAGCGCCGGCATGCCGCGCACACGGCGCGCCCGCATCTGGGCGGCCAGGGCGCGACCGCCGCAGGCCTCGATGACGCGGCGCTTGAAGGCGAAGCCGGGGCCGAGCACACGACCCGTGTTGCGCAGCGGCAGGCCCAGGCTTTGCGCGGCGGCCAGCACGATGGGACGCACGCCGGGCAGGGCATGCACATGCTGGTGACCATCGATGAAATGAGGGGCGCGGCCGACGCTGGTGACGAAGCGCTGCAACTGGGCCTGGAATTCATCGGCCAGGGCCGCAGGCAGGCGGCCGAGAAAGGCCTGCGTCATCAGCGTTCCCAGCCTCGGGAAATGCGGCCAATGCTCACGCAACGCCGAGCTCAGCGGCACGCCTTCGGTCAGGTTGAAGTGCAGGCCGGTCGCGACGCTGCTGTCGCGCAGGGCCGGACCGGCGACGCTCCAGCGCGGCGGCGTGACGAGGCAGCTCAGCGCATTGATGCGGCGCTGCTCGGCCAGCGCCAGGATGCCGCGGTCCACGGCGGGGCCGAGGCCGTAGTCGTCGGCGCAGACGGTCAACCGGCGCTGCGGCTGCATCAGGACGGGTTGCCCGTGTCCAGCGCGACCAGGTAGACCGGACGCTGCTTGACCTCGTCGAAGATGCGGCCGACGTACTCGCCGATGATGCCGATGGACAGCAGCTGCACGCCGCTGAAGAACATCAGGCCGACGACGACGGTGGGCCAACCCGGGATGGGGTGACCATAAAGCAGGTGCTCGGCGACCAGCCAGGCGCCATAGGCCAGGGCGCCGACGGCGATGACGCCGCCCAGGGCGCTCCAGATGCGCAGCGGCAGGTTGCTGAAGGCGGTCACGCCGGTGAAGGCCAGATGCAGCAGCCGGCTGATCGAGAAATGGCTGCGGCCGCTGGCACGCGGCCGCGGCGTGTAGGGCAGGAACTCGGTGCGGTAGCCGACCCAGGCGTAGAGACCCTTCATGAAGCGGTTGCGCTCGGGCAGGGAGTTCAGCGCCGTGACCACGCGCCGGTCCAGCAGGCGGAAGTCGCCCGCATCCGGCGGGATGTGCAGCTGGGTGAAGGCGTTGACGAAGCGGTAGAAGAGCCGCGTGCCGAAGCGCTTCAGCGGCCCCTCTTCATCGCGGTTGGCACGCACGGCGCAGACCATGTCGGCGCCGCGCAGCCAGGCCTCGTGCATGGCCGCGATGAGCTCGGGGGCATGCTGGCCGTCGGCATCCATCAGCAGCACACGGTCGGCATCGGCCAGGGCCAGGCCGGCGGTCAGAGCGGCCTCCTTGCCGAAATTGCGCGACAGCTTGACGTAGCGCAAGGGCAGGCCCGCGGCGCGCGCGGCCAGCGCGACGGCGGCGGTATCGTCGCTGCTGCCGTCGTCGACGAGGACGATGCGCCACTGCGGCGTCAGGCGACCCAGGAGCAGGCCGAGCTGAGTGAACAGCGCGGGCAGGTTGGCGGCCTCGTTGAACGCTGGCAGAACCACGTCAAGGCTGGCGCCGGGGAGACGGGTCGCGGCAGGCATGGTGCGATTCTGGTTAACCCGTATGACAGACCGCTTGCCCGGGACTGACGGCAGGCTTTCCTCATCGGATTTCAGGCACACCAAATGCCCAATGCCGCCATGACATCACTGCGCAAAGCCTTGCGGCAACTCGGCCCCGGTCTCATCACCGGCGCGGCGGACGACGACCCCAGCGGCATCGCGACCTATTCCCAGGCCGGCGCGCAGTTCGGCTACGGCATGCTGTGGAGCCTGATCTTCACGCTGCCGCTGATGACGGCCATCCAGATCGTCAGCGCCCGCATCGGCTATGTGTCGGGCCAGGGCCTGGCCGCCAACATGAAACAGGCATTTCCGCGGCCGGTGCTGCTGTTCTTTGTCACCCTGCTGCTGGCGGCCAACACGCTGAACATCGCCGCGGACATCGCGGCCATGGGCGCCGCCGTGCACCTGCTGGTGGGCGGACCGGCACAGCTCTTCGCGCTGGGCTTCGGCATCGCCAGCGTGTTGATGCAGGTCTTCCTCTGCTACGAGAGCTATGTGCGCTGGCTGAAGTGGCTGACGCTGGCCCTGCTGGCCTATGTCGGCGTGGTGGCGGTGCTGGGCCTGGACTGGGGCCAGGTGCTGATGCGCACGCTGCATCCGCAATTGCACTGGAACCGCGACACCCTGCTGATGGTCGTCGCCCTGTTCGGCACCACCATCAGCCCCTATCTCTTCTTCTGGCAGGCCAGCCAGGAAGTCGAGGACCTGAACGGCGGCAGCGCCGGCAAGACCCTGTCCCGGGAACAGGTGCACGGCCATCTGCGCCGCATCAAGCTGGACACCCATGTCGGCATGGGTTTCTCCAACGGCATCGCCTTCTGCATCATGCTGGCCACGGCCGCGACGCTGAACGCTCACGGCGTGCACGACATCCAGACCTCGGCCCAGGCCGTCCAGGCCCTGAAGCCCATCGCTGGCGAGCATGCCGCCCTGCTCTTCAGCCTGGGCATCATCGGCACCGGCCTGCTCGCCGTGCCCGTGCTGGCCGGCTCGGCGGGCTATGCGGTGGCCGAGGTCATGGGCTGGCGCGACAGCCTCAATCTGAAGCTGGAGCGCGGCGAGGGCCGCGGCTTCTATGGCGTGATCGCCATCGCCACGCTGGGCGGCGTGGCCCTGTGCTTTGCGCCGCTGGACCCGGTCAAGCAGCTGTTCTGGGCGGCGGTGTTCAATGGCATCACGGCCGTGCCCATCATGGCCGCCATGATGCTGCTGGCAACGCGGCCGGCCGTCATGGGCCCCCACGTCATCGGCCGCAAGCTGCGCGTGATGGGCTGGGCCGCGACGGCGGCCATGGCCCTCACGGTGCTGGCGCTGGCGATTGCCTGAGCTCGTCCCGCGCGTGGCGCATGACGACGCGGGCGCTGGACAGGGCGAGCACGGCCATCACCGCGGCCACGCCGAGGTCGGGCCAGGCCGAGCCCGTCCAGGCCACCGCGCCCGCCGCGGCGACGACGGCGATATTGCCCAGGGCATCGTTGCGGCTGCACAGCCAGACGGCGCGCATATTGGCATCGCCCTCTCGCCAGGCGTAGAGCATCAGCGCGACGACGACGTTGACGGCCAGGGCCGCCACGCCAACGGCGCCCATGGTGAAGGCCTGCGGCGGTTCGCCGTGCAGGGCGGCCCAGCCGGCCCGCGCCAGCACGGCCACGCCGATCAAGCCCATGGCTGCGCCCTTGACCCAGGCGACCCGGGCGCGCAGCGTCAGGCTGGAGGCCAGCACGGCCAGGGAGATGGCGTAGTTGGCCGCGTCGGCGATGAAGTCGGCCGAGTCGGCCCACAGGGCCAGCGAGCCGGCGACCGAGCCGGCCGTCAGCTCGACCACGGCCATGGCCGCGTTCAGCACCAGGGCAACCCAGAGCACGCGGCGGTAGGCGGGCGAGTTGCCGGTGGCGTGGTGGTGCGAGTGGTCGTGATCGTGGGAGTGGTGATGACAGGCGTGGCTCATGCAAGACCTTGGGTAGCGCAGGCCGCCATTGCAAACCCTGGAGCCACTCCAGAGTCAAGCCGAGAATGGTGAGATGCGTATCGGGGAACTCAGCCGCCTGACCGCGACGCCGGTCGACACCATCCGCCACTACGAGCGCGAGGGCCTGCTCGACGCGCCACCGCGCACCGACGCCGGCTACCGCGTCTACGGCCCGCCGGATGCCGAGCGCCTGCATTTCATCCGCCGCTGCCGGTCCCTGGACATGAACCTGGCCGAGGTGCGCGCCCTGCTGGCCCTGCAAGGCGGGGAGCATGGCGGCGAGGCGCATGCCCTGCTGGACGAGCACATCGGCCACGTCGCCGCGCGCATCGCCGCCCTGCAGGAACTGGAGAAGGAGTTGCGCGCCCTGCGCGCCCGCTGCAAGGGCGACGAGCCGGCCTGCGCCATCCTCGAGGGCCTGGCCGAGCCCGGCGCGGAACTACCGGCCAAGAGCCATGTCGGCCACAGTCACTGAGCCGGCCGCAACAGGTAGTTGAAGCTGAAGGACACGCGGTCCGAGTCGGTCAGATTGGCGCCGACGCGGTGGAAGACCTCGGAGCGGAACAGCACCAGCCTCCCCACCGCCGGCGCGATGACCTCGGGGTCGAAGAGCCTGGTCTGCATGTCCACCGGCATGATGGACAGGTCGCCGTCGCGGCCACTGGTGCGGAAGTAGAAGGCGCCGCTGATGGGCAGGCCGACGGCCTCGCGCTCATGGTTGTGGCGCTCCTGGTAGCCGTGGCGCGCCGTCACGTTGATCCAGCTCTGCGAGTACTCGCCGACAAAGGCCATGGGGCCAGCCGACTCGCGCGTGCGGGCGACGAATTCGAGGATGCCGGTCTCGACGAATTCGCGCAGCCTGTGCAGGCCGGCCGCGACGAAGAGATGCTGCTCGGCCTCGAAGGAGGACCAGACCTGGTCACCCCAGGCTGGCTTCAGCAGCGACTTGATACGGCCTTCCTGGGCCAGCACTTCGGCTTCGATGGCGGCCATCGTGGCCGCGTCAGCCTGGCTGACGGCGACCAGGGTCGGGAACAGGACCTTGATGTCCATCGGCTCTTCAGCCGACGCGACAGACCTTCAGCATGTTGGTGCCGCCCGGATAGCCCATGGGCTCGCCGCAGGTGATGGCATAGGTGTCGCCGGGCATCAGCACGCCGCGGTCGACCAGGATCTTCTCGGCGGCGGCCAGGGCCTGGTCGCGGTCGTCGAACTTGGCCATCAACAGCGGCAGCACATTGCGGTACAGCGCCATCTTGCGCTGGCTGACGGCCTGGGTCGTCAGGCCGAAGATGGGCACCTGGATGCGGTGGCGGCTCATCCACAGCGCCGTCGAACCGGACTCGGTCAAGGCCAGGATGGCCTTGCAGCCGAGGTGGTAGGCGGTGAACAGCGCGCCCATGGCGATGGACTGGTCGATGCGGCCGAACTGGCGGCCGGCGAAGTCGGTGTCCAGGCTGACGAACTCCGCGCGCTCGGCCTCCAGCGCGATATTGGCCATCTGCTCGACCGTCTCGATGGGATATTTGCCGGCGGCGGTCTCGGCGGACAGCATGACCGCGTCGGTGCCGTCCAGCACCGCATTGGCCACGTCGCTGACCTCGGCGCGCGTCGGCACCGGGTTGACGATCATCGACTCCATCATCTGCGTGGCCGTGATGGACACCTTGTCCAGCTCGCGCGCCATCTTGATCATGCGCTTTTGCAGCGCCGGCACGGCGGCGTTGCCGACTTCCACGGCCAGGTCGCCGCGCGCCACCATGATGCCGTCGCTGGCCTTCAGGATGGCCTCGAGGTGGGGGATGGCCTCGTAGCGCTCGATCTTGGCGATCATGGCCGGCTTGTGGCGCCAGGGTTCACCGGCCACATTGGCCAGCTGGCGGGCCATCTCCATGTCGGTGGCGTTCTTGGGGAAGCTCACCGCCAGGTATTCACACTGGAAAGACATCGCGGTCTTGATGTCCTCCATGTCCTTGGCCGTCAGGGCCGGCGCCGTCAGGCCGCCGCCCTGCTTGTTGATGCCCTTGTTGTTGGACAGCTCACCGCCCAGCTTGACCGTGGTGTGGACCTGGGCGCCGCGCACATGATCGACGGTCAGCACCAGCAGCCCGTCGTTGAGCAGCAGGGTGTCGCCCGGCTTCACGTCGCGCGGCAGTTCCTTGTAGTCCAGACTGGCAATGTCCTGATTGCCGAGCTCGGTGCGGTCGGCGTCGAGGATGAAGGGGGCGCCGGGGATGAGCTCGATCTTGCCGTTCTCGAACTTCCCGACGCGGATCTTGGGGCCCTGCAGGTCGGCCATGATGGCCACCGATTTGCCGACGCGCTCGGCCGCGGCGCGGACCATGGTGGCCCGGTCGATGTGGTCCTGGGCCTTGCCGTGGGAGAAGTTCAGCCGCACGACGTCGACGCCGGCGCGGATCATCTTTTCCAGCACCTCCGGCGTGTTGGAGGCGGGGCCGAGGGTGGCGACGATCTTGGTGGCGCGGGTCATGGCTTGTCTCAACTTATCTGGTGGCGCGGAATTATGGTCCGCGCAGCCCCGCCCAAGTTTCGCCGCGTTTCAGGGCAGCGACTTCTCCATGAAGACGCTCAGCGGGTCCGGGGCGTAACCGCCGAAGGGCTCGCGGTCGACATAGCCCAGGCGCCGGTACAGGGCCAGGGCTTCGGGCTGGTGGATGCCGGTTTCCAGCCGCGCGATGCGCAGACCACGCTCGACCAGGTCGGCCTCTAACCGAGCCATCAGCTGCCGCGCGACGCCACGGCCGCGCTCGCTGTCCAGCACGAAAAGACGCTTGATCTCCCCATAGCCGTCGGCCTCGAAGACCTTGACGCCGCCGCAGCCGACCAGTCGTTCGCCGCGCCACAGGCCATGGAAGCTGCCGCCCGGCGGACGCAGGCCATCGGCCGGCTCGAAATGGTTGCTTTCGCTCGGATACAGGGCGCTCATATAGGCCTCGGACAAGGCCATGAGGCGCTGTGCGTCGGGGTGGCCGGGGTCGAGCGGGGCGAGGCGAACGGGCAGGTCGGCGGTCATGGTGGTTCGATTCCAGTTACAGGGCGGCCACCGTCATCGCGAGCAGATAGCGCGCTGACTCGAGCCCGGGGTTGGTGAAGACGGTGCGACCCAGGCAGCGGAAGCTGATGGAGTCGCCGGCGACCAGTTCAAAGACCTGGCCCTGCAGCGTCAGGCGCAGGCTGCCGTCGAGCAGGCAGAGGTGGTGCTCCAGGCGCGAGACGGTGGGCTCGTCGTAGACCAGTTCGGCGCCGGCGGCGAGACGCCCCTCGATGACTTCGGTGGCGAAGCCGGCCAGCGGCGGGCAGCGCATCAGGCGCTCGAAGCCGCTTTGCTGGTCGTGCCAGCGCGGCTGGTCGGCGGCGCGTAGCAAGCGCACCGGCAGGGTCTCGGCCTCGGCCAGCAGGCGGCTCAACGGCAGACCGTGGGCGCGGGCCAAGCGCGACAGCAGGGTCGCCGTGGGGCTGGTCTCGGCGCGCTCCAGCCGGGAGAGCGTGGCGCGGCTGACGCCGCTTCGCGTGGCCAGCTCGTCCAGTGACCAGCCCGCCTGGGTCCGCAGCGCGGCCAGGCGTTCAGCCAGTTGGCGCTCGAACTGGCCTTCTTCGCTCACATTGGAGAATTCTTCTCTCATATGAGAATATGCTAGCCGATATGAAGGACAGACACACCGCCCCGCTGATCGCCGCACTCGCCGTCGTGCTGACCTGGGGCCTGAACTTCCCGCTGTCCAAGGCCTTGTTCACCCAGGTCGGCCCGGCCGGCTTTCTGGGCCTGCGCTATCTGCTGATGCCCTTCTGCGCCATCACCCTGCTGTGCTGGCGCTTCGGTCTGCGCTGGCCGCGGCTGGACCGCGGCGAGATCTGGCCGCTGGTGCGGCTGACGCTGATCGGCCAGGGCCTGCACCTGCTGCTGTCGGCCTATGGCATGCAGGGCTCGACGGCCTTCAGCGCCAGCGTGCTGCTGGCCTGCGGCCCGGTGTTCACGCTGCTCATCCTGCGCTTCAGCGGCATCGAGACGCTGTCGCGCGGTCAGGTGGCCGGCGTGGCCATGGCCGCCACCGGCGCCCTGCTGTTCACGTCGGACAAGCTGCTGGCCGCGGACTGGCAGGCCGGCCTGGGCGACCTGACCCTGCTGGTCGCCGCCGCCCTGTTCAGCTACTACACGGTGGCGAGCAAGCCGCTGATCCAGCACCACGGCGGCGTGACGGTGCTGGGCTATGGCAGCCTGATCTGCACCCTGCCCATGCTGTTGTGGTGCTCGCCGGCCCTGCTGGCCATGGACTGGCCGGCCCAGCCGGCGTGGATCTGGCCGGGCCTGGCCTGGCAGGTCATTGGCGGCGGCTTCCTGGGCTGGCTGGCCTGGGGTTGGGCCAACGAGAAGCGCGGCGTGGCCCGCACGGCGCCACTGATCTATCTGATGCCGCTGATCGCCGGCATCACGGCCTGGGCCTGGGGCGGCGAGGCGTTTTCTCTGCACAAGATCCTGGCGGCGGGAATCATCCTGGCCGGCGTGGCGCTGGCGCAGTTCGGTGCGGCCGTCTTCTGGCCGGCCCGCCAGTCGCTGGACAGCAACTCACCCGGCTAGGGCATGGCGCGAGGCGACGCCATCGCCTCGTCGATGGCCTTCATCTGCCGGTCCGGCGTGGCCTTGCTGCAGAAGAAGAAACGCCCTTCGCCGGGTGGTGCATCGGGCAGGCGGCGCAGCTCCAGGGCGGCTCCGGCGTCGCCCAACTGCCTGATCAGCGCCTCGCCTTCCTCCTCGGTGAACAGCGTCGCGTCCGCCATGCCCAGCAGCACGGCGCGGGCCCGCGCCAGGCTGTGATCGGACGAGCGGATGATCTTGGCGCTGCCCTCTGTCAGGGCCCTGTCCGTCTCGGCCCCGTAGGAATAGCCCAGGCGCAGCACCAGCGTGTTGGCCGGCGACTGCACGACACCGGCGAAGCGGTGTACATCCCTGAGCCGGCCATCCTTGCGGATCATCAGGCTCTGCGGCGGGCTGCTGTAGACCGGCAGGCGCGAATACTTGCCGAGCTTCTCGCGCTCCGCGGTGCGGTACAGGCCCAGGGCGCAGGCCGGTTCGGCATTGCGGGTGATCATGGCGACCTGGCGGGCCACCGGCGCCTCGCGCAGATCCACCGCGATGCCGGCGCGCTGCAGCACGGCCATGGCGGGCGCACCCTGGACGCCCGTCAGTTGCTGGTCCTGGCGACTCATCAGCGGCGGCCGTTCTTCGTAGTACAGCACCAGATCGGCCGCATCGGCCCGGGCCGCCGCACCGGCGGCCAGCGAGGCCAGCAGCAGGCGGCGAAAGGGGTGGACGCTCGATTTCACGCTTGCAGGGTATCCGGACGCTCGCCGGCTGCAAACCCCGCGCCCCCCGGCTTCAGCGGCGTACCCCGTTGGCCTCGGCGACGGCCAGGGCCGTCATGTTGACGATGCGACGCACCGTGGCCGACGGCGTCAGGATGTGCACCGGCCTGGCCGCGCCCAACAGGATGGGGCCGACCGTCACGCCATGGCTGGCGCTGATCTTCAGCACATTGAACAGGATGTTGGCGGCGTCCAGCGTCGGCAGCACCAGCAGGTTGGCCGCACCCGTGAGCTTGCTGTCCGGCAGGAAGGCCTGGCGCACGCTCTCGGACAGGGCGGCGTCACCATGCATCTCGCCATCGCATTCGATGTCGGGATGGGCCGCAGCGAACAGCTCGTGAGCACGGCGCATCTTGACGGCCGACGGGCGTGTGGAAGAGCCGAACATCGAATGGCTGACGAAGGCCAGCTTGGGCGGCAGGCCGAAGCGGCTGACCTCGTCGGAAGCCATCGCGGCGATGTCGGCCAACTCTTCGGCGTTCGGATCGTCGTTGACGAAGGTGTCGGTGATGAAGAGCGTCATCTGCTCCAGGATCAGCGCATTCATCGCCGCGAACTGGCGGGCGCCTGGCGCCAGGCCGATGAGATCCTTGACCTGCTCCAGGTGGCGGTCGAAGCGGCCGACCATGCCGCAGATCATCGCGTCGGCATCGCCCAGCTCGATGGCCAGCGCGCCGATGGCCGTGTTGGAGCGGCGCACGGCCGACTTGGCCATCTCCGGCGTGAAGCCGTTGCGCTTCATGCGGGCGTAGTAGGCCTCCCAGTACTGGCGGAAGCGCGGGTCGTCCTCGGGGTCGATGACGGCGACATCGTCGCCCAGCTTCAGGCGCAGGCCGGCGCGCTGGATGCGCGAGGCCAGCACTTCCGGCCGGCCGATCAGCGTCGGCTTGCACAGGCCTTCGTCCAGCGCCACCTGCACGGCGCGCAGCACGCGCTCGTCCTCACCTTCGGCATAGATGACGCGGGCGGGCGCGGCCTTAGCGGCGGCAAACACCGGGCGCATGAACATGCCCGTCTGGTAGACGAAGCGCTCCAGGGAGTGGCGGTAGGCGGCAAGGTCTTCCACCGGGCGCGTGGCGACGCCATCGGCCGCGGCAGCCGCCGCGACAGCCGGCGCGATGCGCAGGATCAGCCGCGCGTCGAAGGGCTTGGGGATCAGGTAGTCGGGGCCGAAGGCCAGCTCCTGGCCGGCATAGGCCGCGGCCACCTCATCGCTGGTCTCGGCCTTGGCCAGGGCGGCGATCTCGCGCACGCAGGCCAGCTTCATGCCCTCGGTGATCTTGGTGGCGCCGCAGTCCAGCGCGCCGCGGAAGATGTAGGGGAAGCAGAGGACGTTGTTGACCTGGTTAGGATAGTCCGAACGGCCCGTCGCCACGATGCAGTCCGGCCGCACGGCCTTGGCCAGCTCGGGGCGGATCTCCGGTTCGGGATTGGCCAGGGCCAGGATGATGGGCTGCGTGCCCATGGTCTTGACCATGTCGGCCGTCAACACACCGGCCGCCGAGCAGCCGAGGAAGACGTCGGCGCCGTCGACGACGTCGGCCAGCGTGCGGGCCGTGCTGATCTGGCAATAGCGCTGCTTGGACTCGTCCAGCTTGCCGGCCTTGGCATCCTCGCGCTCGCTCTGGATGACGCCGCGCGAATCGCAGACGAAGACGTTCTCGCGCTTGACGCCCAGGCCCACCATGACGTCCAGGCAGGCGATGGCCGCGGCCCCCGCGCCCGACACCGCGACCTTGACAGTGGCGATGTCCTTGCCCACCAGCTCCAGGCCGTTCAGCAGGGCCGCCGACGAGATGATGGCCGTGCCGTGCTGGTCGTCGTGGAAGACCGGGATGTTCATGCGCTTGGACAGTTCGCGCTCGATGTAGAAGCACTCGGGCGCCTTGATGTCCTCGAGGTTGATGCCGCCCAGCGTCGGCTCCATCGCGGCAATGATCTCGATCAGCTTGTCCGGGTCACGCTCGGCCAGCTCGATGTCGAAGACGTCGATGCCGGCGAACTTCTTGAACAGGCAGCCCTTGCCTTCCATGACCGGCTTGGCGGCCAGCGGGCCGATGTCGCCCAGGCCCAGCACGGCCGTGCCGTTGGTGATGACGCCGACGAGGTTGCCGCGCGAGGTGAAGTCGGCCGCCAGCGACGGGTCGCGCTCGATGTCCAAGCAGGGATAGGCCACGCCCGGCGAGTAGGCCAGCGACAGGTCGCGCTGGTTGGAAAGGGCCTTGGTCGGCGTGACCGAAATCTTGCCGCGCGTCGGGCTGCGGTGGTACTCGAGGGCCGCCTCGCGCAGTGCGGCTTCGGCAGGCGCGAGTTTGTCCGTGTAGGGAGCGTTGTTCTTTTCCATGAGGGCGAGTCTCCAGGGGGAACCCTGTAGGTTACGCCGCGTTTCATGACCTGCCGATGCAGGTTTTTTGGCAATCTATGCCGAAGCCGATATCACGCGGTCGCGACCCTCGTGCTTGGCCCGGTACATGGCCTGGTCGGCCTCGCGCAGGGCCATGTCGACATCGGCCGCAACCGTCGCCTGGGCCACCCCCCAGCTGGCCGTCACCTTCAGGCCGGCCGGCCATTCGGTGCGCGCCAGCACCTGGCGCAGCCGCTCGGCCACCGCCATGGCTTCCTCGGCCGGTGTCTGCGGCATGACGATGACGAATTCCTCGCCGCCCCAACGCGCCAGCAGGTCGTCACGCGGCAGGTTGGCGCGCAGGGTGCGGGCCAGCAGCACCAGCACCTGGTCGCCGACCTCGTGGCCATGCTCGTCGTTGACGCGCTTGAAGTGGTCGGCATCGACGAAGACAACCGACAGCGGAAAACTCATGTCGCCCTGCACCTGCAGCAGCAGCTCCAGCGCGCGGTTCAGGCCATCGCGGTTGGCGACGCGGGTCAGCGGGTCGCGCAGGGCCATCTTCTCCAGGGCCCGCGAACGTTTCATCGACATGCGCAGCCGACCATGCACCGCCCGGCTCTCCCACACCAGGTAGCCGAGCAGGCTGAACATCCACAGGCCGACCAGGCCGAGGCGGAAGGTCTCGGGCGCGACCCAGTCGCCGACCAGTTCGGCGTGGTCCACGCGAATCAGGTGCTGGCCCGGCGCCACCTGGCCACTGGTGCTGAAGCTGATGACGCGGATGCTGTCCATCTCCGGCCCCACCAGCGCCACCGGCAGCTGGTGGGTCTGGGCCCACCAGGAGCTGACGGCGAACTGGGACAGCCGCAGCTCCACCGGCCGGGCCTGGGCGCTGGGCGCGAAGGTGACCTCCTGGGGCTTGAGGCTCTCGGCATCGCCGGGCTTGGAATAGGCCGGATTGGCGTTGCGCAGGAAGACGCGCACCTGGGCGGCAGCATGGTCCAGCGACGGGCCCTCGGCGTGCAGCGACAGACGGATGTGGCTGAAAGAGCGCAGGTCCAGCGCCCGACCCTTGATCTCGATCTGCAACTCACAGTAGGGCCACTCATAGCCGGCGCGGATGTCGCAGCGCATGCCCACCGGACCGCCGGCGGGCGCCTCCAGCCTGGCTTCGCTCTTGCCGCCACTGCTGCGGTCGTCGACGATCTCGAGATGCTGCCCAGCCCCGCGCCCGTCGAGCGCCAGATGGCGGGTCATCCAGTATTCGTTGGCATATAGCCCCAGCAGCGTCGTGAAGACGAGCAGAGCGAGCAGCCAGCGTAGGACCATCCGGCCATTGTGGAGGCCGGTGGCGCCAGGCGATCAGGACGACCGCCCGTGAACGTGAAATCGTGACCGGCGACTGGCAGGTCGCCGGTCCTCCGTCAGGCCGCCGCGCGCTTGGCCAGGATCTCGAAGGCCGGCAGGGTCTTGCCTTCCAGCACTTCCAGGAAGGCGCCGCCGCCGGTGGAGATGTAGCCGACGTCCTTCTCGATGCCGTACTTGGCAATGGCCGCCAGCGTGTCACCACCACCGGCGATGCTGAAGGCGACGCTCTCGGCGATGGCGCGGGCAATGGTCTCGGTGCCCTGCGCGAAAGCCGGGAACTCGAACACGCCGACCGGACCGTTCCAGACGATGGTGCCGGCGGACTTGAGCTTGTCGGCCAGCTTGGCGGCGGTCTTGGGGCCGATGTCGAGGATGAGGTCATCGTCCTCGACATCGGTGGCTGCCTTGACGGAGGCTGTCGCGCCGGCGGCAAAGGTCTTGGCCGTCACGACGTCCTCGGGGATGGGCACCTCCGCGCCGCGCGCGGCCATGGCGTCCATGACGGCCTTGGCTTGGTCGACCAAGTCGGGCTCGGCCAGCGACTTGCCGATCTTCAGGCCGGCGGCCAGCATGAAGGTGTTGGCGATGCCGCCGCCGACGATGAGGCCGTCGACCTTGCTCGCCAGGCTCTGCAGGATGGTCAGCTTGGTCGACACCTTGGAGCCGGCGACGATGGCCACCAGCGGGCGGCGCGGGTTGGCCAGGGCCTTGGTGATCGCGTCGATCTCGGCGGCCAGCAGCGGGCCGGCGCAGGCGATCTTGGCGTACTTGGCGATGCCATAGGTCGTTGCCTCGGCGCGGTGGGCGGTGCCGAAAGCGTCGTGCACGAAGATGTCGCACAAGGCGGCCAGCTTCTTCGACAGCTCCTCGTTGCACTTCTTCTCACCCTTGTTCAGGCGGCAGTTCTCCAGCAGCACCAGCTGACCCGGGGCGACGGAGACGGTGTCGACCCAGTCGCGCTGCAGCGGCACCGGGCGGCCCAGCAGCTCGGCCATGCGCTCGGCCACCGGGGCCAGCGAGTCCTCGGGCTTGAACTCGCCCTCGGTCGGGCGGCCCAGGTGGGAGGTGACCATGACGGCGGCGCCGGCATCCAGGGCCATCTGGATGGCGGGCAGCGAGGCGCGGATGCGGGTGTCCTCGGTGATCTTGCCGTTGTCGTCCTGCGGCACGTTGAGGTCGGCGCGGATGAAGACGCGTTGGCCAGAGACCTTGCCGGCGGCGATCAGGTCGGAGAAGCGGATGACGTTCATGGTGGGACGGAGCAGTGGATGACGGGAAAACTTCCCCGATTCTCGCCCCTGCTCTCAGCCGAACTGCGTTGAAACCGCGGACCGGCGCCGGGCCGCCCCAAGCCGGCCCGCAGGCGATGTGCTTGGGGCTCAATGCCGCAAGCAGCGTGTCCCCTCGGGGGACCGACCAGTTTTCGCCCGCGTTCAGCGCGGCAAAACTGGGCGCGGGGCAAATTGTTACCAACCGAGTCCGAGCTTGAGTGGGAGCATCACCGCCATGCCCACCAGGATGGTGCCCAAGATGCCCTTGCGCCAGAAGTAGTAGGCCGTGGCGGCCACCGCCGCGGGCCAGCGTGCGTCCTGCCAGGTCGTGATGACATGGTCGTGCGTCATGAAGATCGCGGGCGCCACAACGGCCATCAGCGCGGCCAGCGGGGCGACCTTGAGCAGCTCGCGCAACCAGTCGGGGACGGGCAGGGGCTTGTCGCCGATCATGAAGAAGCCCCGCGTCAGCACGGTGATGGCGCCCAGGCCGAACAGCGCGATCCAGATCATGGGTTCGCTCATTTCGCGGCCTTTCGCGCATCCAGCCACCAGCCCACACACCCCGCGGCCACGATGGCGCACAGGATGTTGAGCTTGAGGGGCAGGGAATAGGTCGCGATTGACACCGCGCCCGCCGTGATCGCCACCCACCACAACAGCTTCTCGGTCAGCAGCGAATAGGACAGGCCCAGCAAGGCCATGACGCCGGCGAAGTCGATGCCCCAGTGGGTCGGGATGCGATCGGCCAGCAGGATGCCGGTGAAGGAGCAGACCTGCCAGGTCGGCCAGTTCACGGCCACGCCGCCCCAGAAGTAGCGCCGCTGTTCGGGCAACGGCACCGGGTCGGGGTAGCGCTTCACGAAGTAGACGAAGTTCAGGTCGGCTGCGAAGTAGGTCAGCGTCAGGCGACGGGCCCGCGGCAGGTGGGCGAAGTAGTTGCGCCACTGCGCGCTGAAGATGACGAAGCGCAGGTTGACGCAGAAGGCCGTGGCCAGCAGCACCCACAGCGGCGCGCCGGCGGCAATCAGCGGCAGGGCCGTCAGCTGGGCGCTGCCGGCGAACACCAGCAGGGACATGCCCATGGCCAGCGGCAGGCTGAGGCCGCTCTTCACCATCGTGACGCCGGTCACCAGGCCCCAGGCGGCCAGCCCCAGCGAAGGGGAGGCCATGTCGCGCGCGCCTTGGCGGAAATCGGGGTCGGCTGCAAGCGCGCGCAGCCTGGAGGTCCAGCTCATGCCGCCATTGTCGGTGCCGGACGGGTTTCCCCTGACTTCGCCAGCCTTTGAGCCTGCGGGCCCCGGTGGCGAAGCCAGGGTGGCCCGTTTACTGCCCGATGCGGCGGACCTTGCCGCTGCCGGCGACGTTGGAGTTGATCTCCGGCGAGCCGGCGTACTTCACGTCGCCGCTGCCGGCGATGGTGACGTTCAGGCGCTTGGTCGCGTTGACCTGGGCGTCGCCGCTGCCGGCGATGCTGACCTTGACCTCCTCGGCCACCAGGTCGGCCGCCTTCACGTCACCGCTGCCGGCAATGGTCACCTGGGCGTTGGCGCAGCGGCCGGCCGCGACGATGTCGCCGCTGCCGCTGACCTTCATGCCCAGGCGCTCGGCGTCCAGCCCGGTGAAGCGGATGTCGCCCGAGCCGGCGATGGACGCGTCGACACCGGCCGTCTTCATGGCCTCGACCTTGATGGTGCCGGAGCCGGCCACCGACACGGCGCGCAGGGCCGGCATCTCGATGGTCAGGCTGGGGTTGGTGGAGGTGTTGATGTTGAAGCCCTTCTTGGGCTCGACCTGCAGGGTGCGACCCTTGCCGCCTTCGACGACCTTGGTCTCGATATAGGGCAGCAGGTTGCGGTCGGCCTTGACCTCGACCTTGGTGCCATTGCCCTGGCGGATGACGATGTTGAAGCCACCGGCGGTGGCCACGGCATCGAAGGCGCCGGTATCGCGGGCCTCGGTGGCGATGTCGCCATTGCCGTTGATGCGTTCGCTGTTGCTGCTCCAGCTCCAGGCCTGGGCCGTGCTGCAGACGGTGGCGGCGGCGACGAGGCTGAGGGCAAAAAGGCGGCGGGAGGTGTTCATCGCGGGCTCCATCGGGGTTGTGATGGTTCCCATGGTGCCGAGCCGCCGAACCCGCCGCCCGGGGCAGGTGACGATGCGCAGGATCGGAGGCCTGAAATGCGGCTGGGCGCGCCAGCCGTCAGTGGCCTTTGGCCTTCTCCGGCGCCTTTTCGGGCGCTTTTTCAGCGGGTTTCTCGGCCGGCTTGGCGTCGGCCTCGTCGTCCTTGGGCTTGACCGAGCCCGGGCGCGGCACAACGGGCGTGACGCCTTCGAGCTTGTTCTCGCGCATGTACTCGTCCATCTCGCGCCAGCCGGCGTAGACGGCGGCCTTTTGGGCCCGGGGGTTCAGCACATAGCAGTCCTCGATGGCGCGCATCGCGTGCCGGCAGGCGCTGCCGATGGCCTTGCCCTCGGCCTCCTTGGCGGCGGCCACCTTCACGGGGTCGTCGATGCCCAGCTGCTCGCAGGCGGACAGGGCGGCGAGCAGGGGCAGGGCTAGAAGAAGGCGCTTCATGGGCTCAGCTATCGGCCGGGGTGGCGCCAACTTGAGGTCATGGCGGCTCAGCGCTTCACCATGGCGAGCAGCCGCGTGACGCGTTCCTCGGTCGGCGGGTGGGTGGAGAACCAGCCGCGCCAGCCGCCGCCGGACAGCGGATTCATGATCATCATCTGCGCCGTCTCGGGGTGGGCCTCGGCTGGCGCGAGGGGGATGCCCTGGGCGACCCGGTGGATCTTGTCCAGGGCCGAAGCCAGGGCGGCGGGGTCGCCACAGATCTCGGCGCCGCCGCGGTCGGCCTCGAACTCGCGGGCGCGGCTGATGGCCATCTGGATCAGGCCGGCGGCGATGGGGGCCAGGAAGGCGATGGCGATGCCGGCCAGCGGGTTGGTCGGGCGGCCGCTCTCGTCGCGGCCGCCAAAGAAGGCCGCGAAATTGGCCAGCATGGAGATGGCGCCGGCCATGGTCGCACTGACCGTGCTGATCAGGATGTCGCGGTGGGCCACATGGGCCAGCTCGTGGGCCATGACGCCACGCAGTTCGCGCTCGGACAGCACGCGCAGGATGCCTGTCGTCGCGGCGACCGCGGCATGCTCGGGGTTGCGGCCGGTGGCAAAGGCGTTGGGAGCGTCTTCCTGGATCAGGTAGACCTTGGGCATGGGCAGGCCGGCCCGCTGGGCCAACTCACGCACCATGCCGTAGAACTGCGGTGCCGAGCTCTCGTCGACCTGCTGGGCGTTGTACATGCGCAGCACCATGTCGGCCGAGAACCAGTAGGCGAAGAAGTTCATGCCGGCGGCCACCAGCAGCGCAATCAGCATGCCCGTCTGGCCGCCGATGAAGGCGCCGATGACCATGAACAGCGCCGTGATGGCTGCCATCAGGACGGCGGTCTTCACGAGGTTGAACATCTCAGTACGCTTTCAGAGTGACAGGTGACGTGGCAGATGGTGCCATGTCGGCTGCACTTCAAGCGTCGAAGCGTTCGCCGACGGCAATGGGCCGGGCCTGCAGGAAGGCCGCCGCGGGCCCACGCTTGCCGCCGGCGCGTTGCAACTCGGTGAGCTTCAGGGCTCCCTGGCCGCAGGCGACGACCGGGCCGGGGGCAATGACTTCACCCGGCGTGCCACTGCCTTCGACAACCTCGGCCCGCCAGACCTTGACCGCCTCACCCGCCAGCGTCGCGACGCCGCCCGGGAAGGGATCGAAGGCGCGCAGGCGGCGCTCGATCTCGGCAGCCGGCTGCTTCCAGTCGATGGTGCTCTCGGCCTTCTCGATCTTGTGAGCGTAGGTAACACCCTCGGCCGGCTGCGGCGTGCGCACCAGGCCGGCGGCCTGCAAGGCCTCGACGATGAGCCGGCCGCCTTGAGCGGCCAGCCGGTCGTGCAGGACGGCCGTGGTGTCGTCGCCACGGATGGTCTCGCGGCCGACCAGCAGCATGTCGCCGGTATCCAGGCCCGCGTCCATCTGCATGATGGTGATGCCGGTCTCGGCGTCGCCCGCCTCGATGGCGCGGTGGATGGGCGCCGCGCCGCGCCAGCGCGGCAGCAGCGAGGCGTGGATGTTCAGGCAACCGCGCCGGGGGGTGTCCAGCACCCATTGCGGCAGGATCAGGCCATAGGCGGCGACGACCATGACGTCCGCGTCCGCGGCCAGCAGGGCTTCGCGCGCCGCAGCGGCATCGACGGCGTATTTGCCGTCCAGCTTCAGGCCCTGGGGCTGGGCGACGGGCAAGCCAGCGGCCACGGCGCGCTGCTTGACGGCCGAGGCCTGCAGCTTCATGCCGCGCCCGGCCGGGCGGTCGGGCTGGGTCAGCACCAGGGGCACCGTGAAGCCGGCCGCCAGGATGGCGTCCAGCGCGACGGCCGCGAATTCCGGCGTGCCGGCAAAGACAACGCGCATGGCGATCAGAGGCGCTGGTTGCGCTTCTTGGCTTCTGCTTCCTCTTCGCGCGCCTTCTTGACCATCTTGGTCTTGATGCGGTCGCGCTTGAGCGGGCTCAGGTATTCGACGAAGACTTTGCCCATCAGATGGTCCATCTCGTGCTGCACGCAGACGGCCAGCAGGCCATCGGCGTCGAATTCATAGACCTCGCCATCGCGGTTGGTGGCGCGCACGGTGACCTCGGCGTGGCGGGGCACCTTGTCGTAGATCTGCGGGACGGACAGGCAACCTTCCTCGCCGTCGACCATGCGATCGCTGGTTTTCACCAATTCGGGGTTGATCAGCACGCGCGGAGTGTCGCGATCCTGCGACGTATCGATGACGATGACGCGCTCGTGCACGTCCACCTGGGTCGCGGCCAGGCCGACACCATCGGCGTCATACATGGTTTCCAGCATGTCATCGACGAGCTGGCGGATGCGTTCGTCCACGGCGGCCACGGGTTTGGCGACGGTGTGCAGGCGCGGATCGGGATAGCGAAGGATGTGGAGTTGAGCCATGGCGCCTTGTAAGCACTCGCAAACGAGCGCTAGCGTTTGTTGGTTGCCCCCGGTGATTGCGGGCAGAATCGCCTGGATTTTCGCCGATCCGGCAATCCCTTCGGAGACCGCTCCCGATGCCCGCTGCCCGCCCCGCCCAAATTTCTGTCCTTGTGGCCTGCCTGACCCTTGCGACAAGCTCAGCCTGGGCCCAAGCCAGCCACCTGCCCATCACGGCCGAACAGCGCCACGTGGCCGAGCAGGTCGCCAGTGCCGGCATACCGCTGTCCGAGCTGTCCCCCAACGCGCCCGACCAGCATGTGGTCAAGGCCGGCGACACCCTGTGGGACATCTCGGCCCTGTTCCTGAAGAGCCCGTGGCGCTGGCCCGAGCTCTGGGGCATGAACCGTGACCAGATCCGCAACCCCCACCTGATCTACCCCGGCCAGGTGCTGATGCTGGTCAAGGTCGACGGCCGCGCCCGCCTGCAGATGGGCCAGAACGTGGGCGGGAGCAACAACGGTGTCGTCAAGCTGCGCCCGCAGATGCGCATCTCGGCCCTGGACGCCAGCCCCATCGCGAGCATCCCGATGCACCTGATCCAGCCCTTCCTGACCGACGCCGTCGTCTTCGAGACCGACGCGCTGGCGACGGCGCCGCGCATCGTCGCGGCACAGGAGGGCCACGTGCTGCTCGGCCAGGGCGACCTCGCCTACGCCCGCGGCGACTTCGGCAGCGGCACCGACTTCCGCGTCTTCCGCAATGCCCGCCCGCTGACCGATCCGGCCACCAAGGAAGTGCTCGGCTACGAGGCGCCCTACGTCGGCATGGCCGAGCTGACACGCCTCGGCGAAGAGCGCGCCGGGCCCGACGGCAAGACGCAGATCGTGCCGGCCACCGTGTCCATCAAGCAGATCAAGCAGGAGGTCGGCGTCGGCGACCGCCTGGCGCCTGCACCCTCGCGCAACCTCGATCGCTATGTGCCTCACGCGCCGGACAAGGCCCTCGCGGGTCAAATCGTGTCCATCTATGGCGAGGCCATCAATGCCGGCCAGAACCAGATCGTCGCCCTGAACCGCGGCAAGCGCGACGGCGTCGAGCGCGGCCATGTGTTCGCGCTGTGGCGTGATGGGGACGCCGTCGTGGACAAGACCCAAGAGAAGGCTGAAAACATCAAGCTGCCCGACGAGCGCCATGGCGTGCTGTTCGTCTTCGAGGTCTACGAGCGCGTGTCCTATGCGCTGATCATCTCGGTCAAGGAACCTGTCCGGCCGGGCGACCGCTTCACCCAGCCCTGAAGATGGCGCCCCTCGTCCAAGGAGTACCTTGGCAAGCACATCGCCAGGGCGAGCCGGCTGGGGAACGGCCCGGCGCTCGGCCCGCAATCCACTGACATGCTGGAGAGCGCCGAGCTGGCGGCTTGGCTGAGGCTGACCGAAAGCCTCGGCCCGGCCGCCGCCCGGCGCCTGCTGGCCATGGCGGGCAGCCCGCAGGCTGTCTTCGAACTGCCCGCCGCAGCCCTGGATCAGGCCCTGTCGGGCAAGCAGCGCGAAGCCTTCAACCGCCCGCCCGAGCATCTCGCCGAATTGACAGCCCAGGCCGGCGCCTGGCTGCAGCAGCCTGGCCATGACCTGCTCGTACTCGGCGAGGCCGACTATCCGCCCCGCCTGCTGGCCACGGCCGACCCACCGCTGCTGCTGTGGCTGCAGGGCCGGCGCGAACTGCTGGGCACACCGTCCATCGCTGTCGTCGGCAGCCGCAACCCGACCGCCCAGGGCGGCGACAACGCCCGCGCCTTCGCCCGCTCGCTGGCGCAGGCCGGCTACACCATCGTTTCCGGCCTGGCCCTGGGCGTGGACGCAGCTGCGCACGAGGGCGCCCTGGACGCGGGCGGCGCCACCATCGCCGTCGTCGGCACCGGCCTGGACCAGGTCTATCCGCGCCGCAACGAAGGTCTGGCGGCCCGGCTGCTGGCCAGCAACGGCCTCATCGTCAGTGAATACTCACTGGGCACGCCCATCACCCAGGCCAACTTCCCGAAACGCAACCGCATCATTGCCGGCCTGACGCAGGGCTGCCTGGTCGTTGAAGCGGCCGTGCAGTCGGGCTCGCTGATCACGGCCCGCCAGGCCGCCGAGGCCGGCCGCGAGGTGTTTGCCATCCCGGGCTCCATCCACTCGCCGCAGGCGCGCGGCTGCCATGCGCTGATCCGCCAGGGCGCCAAGCTGGTCGAATCGGCCGAGGACGTGCTGGAAGAACTGCCGCCCCTGGGCACCCTCGTCGCGAAAGCGGAGATTGACGAGACACCGCACGAACAGCAGGCCCTGCTGGACGCGATGGGCTTCGACCCGGTCAGCCTGGATGCCCTGATGGCCCGCTGCGGCTGGCCGGCGGCCGAGCTGAGCGCGGCCTTGCTGGAGCTGGAACTCGACGGCCAGGTGGCCCGGCTGGCAGGCCAGCTTTTCCAGCGCCGCAGGGCGGGATAGCGAGCTTAACCGCGGATATCAGAGCCCGATCCGAGGGGTTATTCGCGTCCGGGGCCCGCCAGACCCTGGGCTATCATCCCCTCACGATGTTCGATGTCCTGGTTTATCTCTACGAGACCTATTGGCGCCCGGACGCCTGCCCCGACCATGCGCAGCTCGCGCGCAAGCTGACGGCGGTGGGCTTCGAGAACGACGAAATCCAGGAGGCCCTCTCCTGGCTGGACGGCCTGGCCGCGTCGGGCGAGTCCTACCGGGGTGAGCAGAGCGCGCACGCGATGCGGGTCTACTCGCCCGCAGAGATCGAGCACCTGGGCGAAGCCTCCATCGGCTTCATCAGCTTCCTCGAATCGGCCGGCGTGCTGCCCGGCCCCATGCGCGAGATGGTCATCGATCGCGCCATGGCCATCTCCGGCGCTCCCATGGACCTGGAAGACCTGAAGATCATCGTGCTGATGGTGTTCTGGAGCCTGGGTGAGGAACCCGATGCACTGATCCTGGACGAACTCTTCGTCGCACCGGAAGACCGGCTGATCCACTGATCCAGGATCACAAACAGAAACGGCGCCTCAGGCGCCGTTTTCAATTCCGAAATCAGTTTCAGGATCAGTTGGGGTCAGAGCAGTGCGCTGCGCGCCCAGGTCTGACCCGCAATCACTTCAGAAGCTGCGCCGGGTCCGCATCCAGCTTGGCCAGCGCCTTGCGCGTGGCCTGCACGGTCAGGGCCTCGTCCTGGGCCGGCAGCAGCAGGCCGGCCTGCAGGAAGGCCGCCATGCGGTTCAGCGAGAAGAGCACGCCGCGGCCCTTGGGCGTGACGAAGAGGGCGAGCTGCTTGCGCAGGCCGCGCCAGGCCAGCTGCACCTGCTCGTTGCGACCGCGGTAGTCCAGCATGAACCAGCCGCCCACCTGCAGTTCGCGGGCCCAGGCCACCATGGCCGGCGTCGGCGCCGAGCCGCCCTCGGCAACGACTTCCATGCCCTCGGACTCGTGGCCGGACAGGTCGCGCACCAGCATCTCGTCGACATGGCTGTCGCCGCCTTCGATGTCCTCGGGCAGCATGGCTTCCAGCGTCTCGAGCTGGTCCATCAACTCATCCAGGCGCTCGCGCGGGATGGCAGCCGTCTTGGCCGTGAAGGCGGCGGCCAGCGCGTTGTTGAGCTGGCGCACATGCTCGTCCTGCTTGTCGGTCGGCAGGCCGGCATGACTCATGCCGTCGCGCAGGGTCTTGAGCAGCGGCGGCAGGCGGCGAATGACCTCGGCCCGCTCCTCGCGCGAGGCCTTGGAACTGGCGCTCCAGATCAGGTCGGCCGCGGCGCGCTTCATGGACTTGGTGACGTCGGACTGGGCACCCGCGCGCACCGCCGTCACGGCCAGCACATCGGCCCAGACGTGGAAGAGGAAGTCGCGCACGCCATCCTGCACCGGCACCTCGGACAGCATCTTGCGCAGCTCGATGGTGTACTGGATGGCCAGGGTCTCGCGCTGCTCGACCTGCTGGGCCAGCGACACGCCACGCTTGGAGGCCTGGTTCTCGTTCTCGAAGTAGTGGTCGAGGAACTTCTCGAACTCGGTCAGCACCGTCGCGAAGACGCGCCGGCCGGTATCCGGGTAGGCCTCGACGACCTGCACGACGCGCTTGATCTCGCGCTCCAGCGCGTCGCTGCTGGCGCGCTCGGCGCCGGGGCCGGTGTTGTGGACGGTGTTGAAGCCCATCACGCAGGCGCCCATGCGGTCGATGAGACGACGCGCAGGGTGGTCGGCAGCGGCGAAGAAATCGGGCTCGGAGACCGCGACGCGCAGCACCGGCATCTGCAGGCGCGCGAACCAGACCCGCACCGTGGCCGGGATGCGCTCCTCGGTCAGGATGCTCTGGAACATCATCGCAACGATCTCGATGGTGGCGCGCTCGGCCGGGTTGCTGGCCGCCTGTTTCAGGACCTGCTTGAAGGCCTGGTTGCGCGCCCCGATCTCCTCCAGCGCGCGCGGGGCGCTGATGGGGCCGCCGTTGCCGCTGGTGTCGACGCCGCTCGCACCCGGGCGGCGCTGCAGGGATTCCTGGGCGTGCTTGATGGCGCCCATCAGCCGCGGGGAGGCGACCGCGGCAGCGGCGGACGGGGCATCGGCCAGGGACGGACGCGCGCCGCCGGCAGCAATCTCAGATCCCCCACCACCGCTCAGCGCGCCGGGATGGCTGGGCGTCGCATCGGCGAGGCTGGGCTTGCCGGCACCAGGCCGGGCCGGCACCTGGCTCTTGGTGACCGGGAAGCCGGGCACGTGGCGGGCCAGCACCCGCTGCAACTGGGCCATGACCTCGTCGGCCTGGCTGCTGGCCTTGCTGCGTGCCGTCGAGCTCGGTGACATGGGCATCGGACCGGACGTGGGCGCGAGGCCGGGCCCGGGCGACACCGGCGGTGGCGGTGGCGCCGGCACGCCCGTTGCGGCAGCGGTGGCCGCGGCGGCAGCCTGGGCAGTGCGGCGGATGAAAGGACGCAGGTCGACCTCGGGCAGCACCTTCTGGGCGATCAGCCAGCGGTTGGTCTCGTGGTAGGCCTCGCTGATGAGCTGGGCGAACTCCTCGTGCAGCTCGTGGTGCAGCAGCTGCCAGATGTTGGCGTCCAGCCCGCTGCGGGTCCAGGCGTCCAGCGCGAGGCGGGCGACGACGTGGGCGCGCAGCAGGTCCAGCGGCTCCAGGTCGTCGTGGGCCTCGAGGGCCTGCATGCGGGTGCGCAGGTCGGTGAACTCCCAGGTGGCCCGGTCCATCATGACCAGGGCCAGGCGGGAGCTGGTGATTTCGCGCTCGATGGTCGAGTCGTCGACCAGGCTCATCTTCAGCGAATGGGACGGCACCGTCGAGTCGTGCTCGCGGGCGTTGTCGGAGACGCCATGCACGGCCGCATGGCGCAAGGCCGCCACCACGGCCATCTGCCAGTTGGGTCCCAGCTTCTGCCAGGCCTGCACCGCGTCGCGCCGGGCCATCATGATGGCGTGCGGCGCTCCCTGGGCCAGCAAATGGGCGGCGCCCTGGCCGACAGCGGCAATCAGCGGCGTCATGCCGCGCACCAGGGCTTCCAGATAGACGCGCCGCGCCTGGGTCGCCAGGGCCTGGTTACGAGCGGCGGTCATGGACGGGTGTGGGCTGCGCGGCTGGAGTGAATGGTTGCGATCACTCTACACGACGGCTCCGGAGTTCGGATCGTTGGGGTCGTCACGATTCACGGCGACCTTGACCAGATCCTCCCGCTTGACACCCAGCCACATCGCGATGGCAGCGGCCACGAACACCGAGGAATAGATGCCGAACAGGATGCCGATGGTCAGCGCGACGGCGAAGTAGTGCAGCGTCGGGCCGCCGAACAGCAGCATGGACACCACCATCAGCTGGGTACAGCCGTGGGTGATGATGGTGCGGCTCATCGTCGAGGTGATGGCGTGGTCGATGACCTCGTGGGTGTTCATCTTGCGGAACTTGCGGAAAGCCTCGCGCACCCGGTCGAAGATGACGACCGACTCGTTGACCGAATAGCCCAGCACCGCCAGCACCGCCGCCAGCACCGCCAGCGAGAACTCCCACTGGAAGAAGGCGAAGAAGCCCAGGATGATGACCACGTCGTGCAGGTTGGCGATGATGCCGGCCAGCGCGAACTTCCATTCGAAGCGGATGGCCAGGTAGATCATGATGCCGGCCACCGTCACGGCCAGGGCCTTGGCGGCGTCCTGGGCCAGTTCGGCGCCGACGGCCGGGCCGACCACCTCGGAGCGCGACAGCTTGATCGGCTCAGCGCCATCGGGCTTCTTGCAGATCTGCTTGCTGACCTGCTCGCCCTGGGCCGTCACTTCCTGGTGTTCACTGACCGAGCCGGCTTCGGCCACGCACAGCTCGCCGAAGACCTTGCCGACCACCTCGGTCTGCTTCTCGCCGGCACGCACCGGCAGGCGGATCATGACGTCACGGGAAGAACCGAAGTTCTGCACCTGGACTTCGCCATAGCCCATCTTCTCGATGATGGCGCGGGTCTTCTCGATCTCGGCCGCCTGCGGGTAGGCCACCTCGATGACGGTGCCGCCGGTGAATTCGATGGAGAAATGCAGGGGGCGGGTGATCAGGAAGAACACCGCGGCCGCGAAGGTGATGAAGGAGATGGCGTTGAAGATCAACGCATGCTTCATCAGCGGCAGGTCGCGCTTGATGCGAAAGAGTTCCATGTTCCAGCTTCCTCAGGCTTTCGCGGCGACGTCGGTGGCCTCAGCTTCAGGCTTCCAGACCTGGCCGATGGACACGCTCTTGAGCTTCTTCTGGCGGCCGTACCAGAGGTTCACGAGGCCGCGCGAGAACACGACGGACGAGAACATCGAGGTCAGGATGCCCAGGCAGTGCACGACGGCAAAGCCCTTGATGGGGCCGGAGCCGAACACCAGCAGCGCCACGCCGGCGATCAGCGTCGTCACGTTGGAGTCCAGGATGGTGGCCCAGGCGCGTTCATAGCCGAGTCGGATGGCCTGCTGGGGCGACTCGCCGCCGCGCAGCTCCTCCCGCACGCGCTCGTTGATCAGCACGTTGGAGTCGATGGCCATGCCCAGCACCAGCGCGATGGCCGCGATGCCCGGCAGGCTCAGCGTGGCCTGCATCAGCGACAGGGCCGCGATCAGCAGCAGTAGGTTGAAGCCCAGGGCCAGCGACGAGAACACGCCGAACAGCAGGTAGTAGACGCACATGAAGCCGGCCACGGCGGCGAAGCCCCACTTCACGCTGGCAATGCCCTTGTCGATGTTTTCCTTGCCCAGGCTCGGGCCGATGGTGCGCGACTCGATGATTTCCATCGGCGCGGCCAGCGAGCCGGCGCGCAGCAGCAGGGCCGTGTCGTTGGCGTCCTGCGTCGTCATGGCGCCCGAGATCTTGACGCGACCGTTCGGGATCTCGCTGCGGATGACCGGTGCCGTCACGACCTCGCCCTTGCCCTTTTCGAACAGGATGATGGCCATGCGCTTGCCGACGTTCTCGCGCGTCAGGTCCTTGAAGATGCGCGAGCCCTTGGCATCCAGCGTCAGGTCGACGGAGGGCTGGTGGTTCTCGTCGAAGCCGGTCTGGGCGTCGATGAGGGCGTCGCCGGTCAGCACCACCTGCTTCTTGACGATGATGGGGCCGAAGCCGCGGTCGATATAGCGCTCGGTGCCGAAGGGCACGGGGCCGTTGCCGCGCAGGGCTTCCAGCGCCTCGGTGCCGTCGTCCACCATGCGCAGTTCCAGCGTGGCGGTGCGGCCGATGATCTTTTCGGCCCGGGCCGAGTCCTGCACGCCGGGCAGCTGCACGACGACGCGGTCGGCGCCCTGCTGCTGGATGACGGGCTCGGAGACGCCGAGTTCGTTGACGCGGTTGTGCAGCGTCGTGATGTTCTGCTTGACGGCCGCATCCTGCACGGCGAGCTGGGCCTTGGGCGCCAGGCTGCCGGCCAGCTGCAGTTCGGTGCCCGCGCCCGAGGGCGTCCAGATGACGTCGGGCAGCTGGTTCTTCAGCAGGTCGGTCGCGGCGGTGCGCTGCTCGGCGTCGCGGAAGGCGATGACGACCGTGTTGCCTTCGCGGCTGATGCCGGCGTGGCGGATGTTCTTGTCGCGCAGCATGGAGCGCGCGTCACCGGCCAGTGCGTCGGCCTTCTTGGTCAGGGCCGCCTTCATGTCGACCTGCATCAGGAAGTGCACGCCACCGCGCAGGTCCAGGCCCAGATACATGGGATTGGCATGCAGGCTGGACAGCCATTGCGGCGAGCGCGACAGCAGGTTCAGCGCGACGATATAGCTGGGCTCTGCGGCGTCGGGGTTGAGCGCCTTGTTGACGGCGTCCTTGGCCTTGAGCTGGGTGTCGGTGTCGCCGAAACGCGCCTTGATGGAGTTGCCGTCGAACTGCACATAGTCCGCCTGGATACCGGCTTCCTTGAGCGCGGTCTCGATGCGGCCCTGCAGGGCCGTATCGATCTTGACGGTGACCTTGGCCGAGGACACCTGCACGGCCGGTGCGTCGGGGAACAGATTGGGCAACGTGTACAACGTGCCGATCAGCAGCGCGACGAGCAGGATCGCGTACTTCCAGAGCGGATAGCGGTTCATGGAGACTTCCTTGGTCAGCGCCCGGACGGGGAGGCCCGGCGGAATGGGCAAGTGGGCGCGTGGCCGATTACTTCAAGCTGCCCTTAGGGAGAACCTGGGTGACGGCGCTGCGCTGGATCTGCAGCTCGACGCCGTTGGCGACTTCCAGGTGGATGAAGTTGTCACCCAGCTTGCTGACCTTGCCGATGATGCCGCCGGCGGTGACGATCTCGTCGCCCTTCTGCACCGCTTCGATCATGGCCTTGTGTTCCTTCTGGCGCTTCATCTGCGGCCGGATCATGACGAAATAGAGCACGACGAACATCAGCACCAGGGGCAGCATGCCGAGCAGGCCGGATTCGGGGCTGGCGGCCGGGGCGGCGGCCTGGGCGTAGGCGTTGGAGATGAACACAGTGGATTCCTTGGGTGGGCGGCCGCAAAAACCGCAGGGCAACCTTGAATTCTAGTGCGGCGCGCCAAACGCCCCGATGACGGGCGCCAGGCACTACGCCGCGGTGCCCACCCCTGCTAACCTGCCGCCGCCGCATCCTTCTCCTCATCTTTCGGAGCTCCCGCCTTGCCGATCAGGACCCTGACCGACCGACTGAGCCTGCGCAGCCTGTTGACGCTGCCCTATGTCGTGCTGGTGCTGGCCCTGGTGCTGCTGGTGGGCGGCCTGTCCTGGCGCGCCGGGCGCGACACGGTGGACAACCTGTCCAGCCAGCTCCTGGTCGAGGCGGTCAGCCGCATCTCGGTGGCCCTGGAGCGCCATGTCGGCGGTGCCGACGCCGTGCTGGAGGCCGCCTTCCCGACCGGCCTGCCGGCGCCGGACAGCCTGCCCAAGGAGCTGGACACCCTGCGCACCCGCTTCTGGCTGGCCACCTCGGTGCACCGCGACCCCAACAACTATGTCTACTACGGCGACCGCCACGGCCATTTCCTGGGCCTGTGGCGCTTCTCCGAACTGGAAGCCGAGCTGCGCGTGCGCACGGCCGAGACCGGGCCGCGCACCATCTACCGCCTCAGCGGCATCACCGGCGACCTGCGCTCGCCCGTCGTCGAGGACAAGGTCTTCGAGCCGCGCGAGCGCCCCTGGTACCAGGCCGCTCTGGCCAACCCCTCCGCCCTCAGCTGGACGCCGGTCTATATCGACTTCAAGACCCTGGACCTCGTCACGACGCGCACCAAGCGCGTCGGCAACGACGTCGGCGAGCCCGAGGGCGTGGCCGCCACCGACCTGCCGCTGAAGCAGGTCAACGCCCTGCTGCAGCGCGTGTCGCTGACGGAGAACGCCGTCGCCATCGTCGTGGAAGGCGATGGGCAGCTCGTCGGCGTGTCACGCGGCGCGCACATGAAGACCATCGGTGTCGGCCAGCATGAAAGGCTGAACGCGGCCCAGAGCTCGGACGCCCTGGTCGCGGCCGCCTTCGAAGCCGTCAAGCAGCGCACCGCGGCTGGCGCCGACAACCTGGGCACGGCAGCCCGCACCGACAGCTTCAGCGACGCCGACGGCCGCATCGTGCAGCTCGGCTACGCCCGCGTCGAGCCGGCTTTGGGCCTGAACTGGCTCATCATCGTCGCCGTGCCGCGGGCCGACTTCCTGGCCGGCGTGCAGCGCAACTTCGTGCAGGCCGCGGCCCTGGCCGGACTGGGCGTCGTCATCGCCCTGGGCCTGGGCTGGGCCGTGCTGGGCATCGTCACGCGCGAGCTGCGCGAACTGGCCGAGGCGGCCCGCCGCGTCGGCGACGGCGTGCTGGACGAACCGCCCGAGGTGCACCGCACCGACGAGCTGGGCGAACTGGCGCGCAGCTTTGCCGACATGCAGCGCCGCCTGCTGACCGACCAGCTCACCGGCCTGTCCAACCGCAGCGCCATCCTGCGCCGCATCGAGGACCGCATCCTGCAGCAGCGCCGCCGCGGCGACCGCTGGCCCTTCGCCGTCATGTTCGTCGACCTCGAACGCGTCAAGGAGGTCAACAAGCGCTTCGGCCATGGCGTCGGCGACGCCGTGCTGAAGGAGGTCGGCCAGCGCCTGCGTGCCGGTGTGCGCATCGGCGACATCGTGGCCCGCTATGCCGGCGATGAGTTCGTGCTGCTGCTGGACTCGGTCGAGAACCGTGCCGACGCCGAAGCTGCCCGCGACCACCTGGAAGCCGCCATGCGCGCGCCGCTGGAGAGCCTGGCGGGCCTGGCACCGGCTGACTTCCGGGTCGGCGCCAGCTTCGGCATCGCCCTCTACCCCGACGACGGCCAGGACACCGAGAGCCTGCTCAGGCATGCCGATGCCGACATGTTTGCTCGCAAGCAGCCCCCGCCCGCCGATGTCTCCAGGTTCTGACATGGATCTCGCGGCGCTGCGCCGCCATGCCGTTGCGCGCAGCCTGTTCACGCCCACCACCCTGGTCAAGGCCGTCGAGAAGCTCGGCGGCTTCGTGCAGGCCGACCCGCTGCGCGCCCCCGCCCGCGCCCAGGACCTGACGCTGCGCCATCGCGTCAAGGGCTACCAGGCCGGCGACCTGGAGCGCCGCTACCCGCGCCTGAACCTGCAGGAAGACTTCTTCATCAACTACGGCTTCGTCACGCCCGAGCTGCGCGCGCTGATGCACCCACGCACCGCGCGCCGCGTCTGGGACAAGCCGCGCTGGAAGCTGGCCAACGCCGTGCTGGCCGAGGTCGAACGCCTGGGGGAGGCGCACCCCGCCGAGGTCGACGCGGCCCTGGGCCACGGACCGGTGAAGAACTGGTTCGGCGGCAACAGCCGGCTGTCCACCGAACTGCTGGACGGCCTGCATTACCGCGGCCATCTGGACGTCGTGCGGCGCGACAGCGGCACGCGCGTCTACCGGCTGGGGCCGACCTGGGAAGCCCACCCCGACCCGCAAGCCGCCATGGATGCGATGGCCGACGTGCTGGTGCAAAAATACGCGCCGCTCCCCGCTGCCAGCCTGTCGCTGGTCATCCGCATGCTCTTCCATGGCGCCCACCAGTGGCGCGAGCTAGCCCCGGCCACCATCGCCCGCGCCAAGGCGCGGCTGGCCCATGCCAAGGTCGACGGCGTGGACTGGTACTGGCCGGCCGACGAAGACCCGACGCGCGGCTGGCGCATTCCCTCGCAGGTGCGGCTGCTCGCTCCCTTCGACCCCGTCGTCTGGGACCGCCGCCGCTTCGAGCTGCTGTGGAGCTGGGCCTACCGCTTCGAGGCCTACACACCGGCCGCCAAGCGCGTGCGTGGCCATTACGCGCTGCCGCTGCTGTGGCGGGATCAAGTCATCGGCTGGGCCAATGCCAGCGTCAAGGGTGGCGCACTGAAGGTCGAGTGCGGCTATGTGAGCGGCAAGGCGCCGCGGGATGCGGGGTTCAAGGGGGCGTTGGAAGAGGAGATTCAACGCCTGAATGCCTTCCTGGGCCTGGAAGCATGACGGCGCTGAGCATGCTCCGTATGGCCGCCCTACTGCCAACCGCTCTTGCCCTGCTGTTCAGCTGCAGCCTCGCTGCCGCAGCCGAACTCCGGCCCGGCCAGGTCTGGGCCTACAAGACGCGCGCTGGCGAAGCCGGCTCGACGCTGACCATCCTCAAGGTCGAGAACTACAAGGATCTCGGCGCTGTCGTGCACATCCGGGTGGACGGCATCCGCATGAGGAACCCGGTCAAGGCCAACGCCATCACCGACATCCCGCACCTGCCCTTCAAGGAGGTAGCCCTTCAGTCCAGCATCACCCGGCAGCTATCCCAGTCGACTGCCATTCCCGCCTTTCAGGAGGGCTACGACATCTGGAAGCAGGCCTATCTCGCGGGTCAGGCCGGCGCCTTCGATACCTCCGTCAGCGCGACGCTCAATGCCATGCTCGGCGCCGACTGGAACGAGAAGCGCTGACGTGAACGCCGACACGATCGCTCCCAAGCACTGCCTGCAGATCCGCAGCGAAGCGGAGCTTGAGTCGGCTTTCCAGGCCTGCAAGCAAGGCGCCCATGCAGCCTTCCATCTCTCCCACGATCAGCCCTACCCTTGGCTGTCCGTGCTGGTCAATGGTTCTCTGGCTTGCACCCACTACTTCCCCGAGCCCGCTCACCCGGGCTGGCAGTCGCTGAACCCGGATCCCGCTGCTGGCGAGGGCACGACACGCTTTCTGCAGGCGGGTGGCTGCGAAGCGGATGACTTCGACATGCCTGAATACACGCTGGTCTCGGCCGAAGCCGAGTTGGCGGCGGCAAAGGAGTTCCTGCTTTCGCCAGAGCGACCGTCTTGCATTCGCTGGGCAGAGCTGTGAGCGCGCCGCTGCCCACCGAGCTATCCATCCAAGTCGATGGCTACCCACTGACCGCAACCCTGAAGCGCAGCGATCGCCCCTGGGGTCACGCGATCGACGTCCACCTCATCGATGCAGATGGCTGTGTTCGCGGCAGCATAGTGTTCGGCTGCCACCCCGAATTTCGCGAATTCGCCAAGTTCCAGGCCATGTCCACTGAAGCGCTAATGGACATCGTCCGGCAGCGATTGCCGGCTGCCGTCGCAGGAGGCGGCGCGGCCTTGGACCGTGGCATCACGCTCTTGTTTCGTTTCAACGCCCCAGACGACAGCTGGGATCCCGAGGTGGCGAGGGGCATCGAGTAGCCGGACTCCAGCCTACGATCCGGCCATCACGACCACCGCCGGAATCGCACCCATGCGTCGTCTCGCCCCCCTGCTGCTCGCCCTCGCCCTGAGCCCCCTCGCCCACGCCGACGAAGCCAGCACCGCCGCGGCCTTCCAGAAGCTGCGCACCAGCCCCTGGCTGCTGCGCCAGTTCATGGCCCAGTTCCCCAAGGGCGGCGACCTGCACAACCATCTGGACGGCAGCATCTATGCCGAGAACATCATCCAGTGGTCGGCCGACGACGGCAAATGCGTGGCGCCTGTCACCGGGCAGATCAGCTTCCCGCCCTGCGACACGTCGCGGCCGCCGATGAAGGACTACGCGGCCGATGCGGTCAACTACCGCCAGCTCGTCGACGCCTATTCGACGCGCAACTACGAGCGCGGTGCCAAGTCCGGCCACGACCAGGTCTTCGACACCTTCGGCCGTTTCATCCCCGGCACCCTGGGCCGCGAAGGCGACATGCTGCGCGAGGCCACCAACCGCCGCGGCGCCGAGAACACGGTCTACCTGGAGCTGCTGCAGTCCTGGGGCATGGACAAGGCGCGCGCGATCGCGGCAGCCGAACCCGGGGCCTTCCGCGCCGGCCGTTCCGCCAAGGATTGGGCCGCCCACCCGGCCCTGCAGAAGATCGTCGCCGACACCCGCGCCGAACTGGACCGCATCGAGAAGCGCTGGCGCGAGCTGTCGCATTGCAACCAGGCCAATGCCGAGCCGGGCTGCGGCGTGGCCCTGCGCTATCTGGCCCAGGTCATCCGCACCTTCCCGCCTGAGCAGGTCAATGCCCAGATCGCGCTGGCGTTTTTGCTGGTGAAGGCCGACCCGCGCTATGTCGGGCTGAATCTCGTTGCGCCCGAGGACGACCCGAGCACGCTGCGCCACTACAAGGAGCAGATGAGCGTCATCGGCTCGCTCGGCAAGCTCTATCCCGAGGTCAAGGTCAGCCTGCATGCCGGCGAGTTCGGCTTCGGCCTGGTGCCGCCCGAGGACTTCAAGGACCACATCCGCCAGGCCCTGGACATCGCCGGCGCGCGTCGCATCGGCCACGGCGAGGCCATCGGCCTGGAGACCGGCGCGCTGGACACGCTGCGCGACATGGCCAAACGCGGCATCGCCGTCGAGATCAACCTGACCAGCAATGCCATCGTGCACGACCTCAAGGGCGACCAGCATCCCTGGATGCTCTACCGCCAGTTCGGCGTGCCCACGGCCCTGTCGGCCGACGACGAGGGCGTGTTCCGCATCGACCTGACGAACGAGTACCAGCGCGCCGCGGCCACCTATCCGCAGCTGACCTACCGTGACTTCAAGCAACTGTCGCGCAATGCCCTCCACTACGGCTTTGTCGAGGGCCAGGCCTTGGTGGCCGACACCGGCAGCGGCCGTCTCCACGCGGCCTGCACGGGCGAGCGCCCCGGCGGCGAAGCGAAGAGCGCACGCTGCCGCGACTTCCTCACCGCCAACACCAAGGCCCGTTTGCAATGGGACCTGGAAGCGCGCTTCGCTCGCTTCGAAAGCCAGACGCACTGACTGAATGTTTCTTGATATCGGGCCGCTGCGCCGCAACACCGCCTTTCGCCGCCTCTTCGCCAGCCAGTTCATCTCCGGCCTGGGCACCATGGTCAGCTATGTGGCCGTGCCCTGGCAGCTCTATGAGTTGACCCACTCCAACGCCCAGGTCGGCCTGCTCGGCCTGGTGCAACTGATCCCGGTCGTCGTCTGCGGACTGCTCGGCGGCGCCGTGGCCGACCGCGTCGACCGCAAGCGGCTGTTGATCGGCTCCGAGACGCTGATGGCCCTGTGCCTGGCCGGCCTGCTGATGAATGCGCTCAGCGCCGCGCCCAGCGTGTTGGCCATCTATGCGCTGGTGGCCGTGCTGCAGGGTGCCAGCGGCTTCCACCGCCCGGCGCTGGAGGCGCTGACGCAGAAGCTCGCCAAGCCCGAGGAATTCGCGGCCGTCGCGGCCCTGTCCTCGGTGCGTGGCACGGTCGGCATGGTGGCCGGGCCGGCGCTGGCGGGCATCCTGCTGGCCAAGTGGGGCGCGGTCGGCGCCTATGTCTTCGACTTTGTCACCTTCATCGCGGCGCTGTTCTTCATCGCCCGCATTCCGCGCGAAGCCATCGGCACGGTCGATGCACCGGGCGAACGCCCACACCTGCTGGCCGACCTCGCCGAGGGCCTGCGCTTTGCCTGGGCGCGCCCCGAGCTGATGGGCACTTATATCGTCGACATCGTCGCGATGGCCTTTGCCTTCCCGGTGGCGCTGTTCCCGGCCATGGCGGCGGCGGACGGGCGTACCGAGTCGGTGGGCTGGCTGCTGTCGGCGATGTCGGTGGGCGCTTTGCTCATCGGCCTGTTCAGCGGCTGGACGGGCAAGGTCAGCCGCCATGGCCGCGCCGTCGTCATCGCGGCGGCCGTCTGGGCCCTCGGCATCGTCGCTCTCGGCTTTTCGCCCGGCCTGGTGCTGGGCCTCGCCTGCCTGGCCATCGCCGGCGCTGCCGACATGGTCAGCGGCGTGTTCCGCGGCACGATCTGGAACGAGACCATCCCCAACACACTGCGCGGCCGCCTGGCCGGCATCGAGATGATCAGCTATCTGACCGGCCCGCTGGTGGGCAATGCGCGGGCCGGCTTCATGGCCGATGCCTGGGGCGTGTCGGCGGCGATCTGGATGGGCGGCTTGATCTGCCTCATCGGTGTCATCGCCACCGGCTTCCTGCTGCCGCGCTTCTGGGCCTACCGCAGCACGACGGCCTGAACGGGACACCGGTCCTGCCCGCAGCGCCTGAATTGAGGCCGCCCCTGGGACCGCGGACCCAGGCGCAAAAGCCGCCGGGTTTGAAGAATGACGACATGAACAGGAGACCCTTGCCATGTCGATCGCCCTCACCGCGCTGCCCCTCGCCTCGATAGCCAGCTTCGCCCTCGTCACCTCGGGCACGCCCGGCCCCAACAACCTGCTGCTGGCCCAGTCGGGCCTGGCCTTCGGTTTCCAGCGCACCCTGCCGGCGCTGGCCGGCATCTACCTGGGCTGCGCCGTTCTGTTCGCGATCTGCGCGCTGGGCGTCGCTTCGCTGATGGCGGGCAGCCCGGCCCTGCGCGCCACCCTCGGCTATCTCGGCGCCCTCTACCTGGCCTGGCTGGGCCTGGGCATGCTGGGCAGCAGCTGGGCGCTGTCCACTTCGCAGCGGCCCATGCGCTGCGCCGCCGCGGCCCTGCTGCAGTTGGCCAACCCCAAGCTGTGGTGGATGTGCGCCTTCACGCTGCTGCAGTTCGCGCCCAGTGCCGATGCCATCGGCTCGGCGGTTGTGGCCCTGGCCTTCATGGCCTTCACCCTGCCCTGCCTGGCGGCCTATGCGCTGATGGGCTCGCTGGTGACGCGCCTGTCGCGGTCGGAGACGGCGCGGCGCCTCGTCAACGGCGCGCTGGCGCTCGCGACGCTGGCCACCGCACTGCTCTTGGCGCTGCGCACCTAGACGTTGAGCGCGCTCATCTGCGCCGCCGGGTAGCGCGTGCCGGCCACCGCGTGGGCCGCCAGCAGCGCCTCGATGCGCGCGCGCCGCCCGGCATCGAAGCGGATGTGCGAGGCCAGCGCGTTCTCGTCCAGCCGCTTGGCGCTGCGCGTGCCGGGGATGGGCACGATGTCCTCGCCCTGGTCGAGCAGCCAGGCCAGCGCGAGCTGGGCGGGCGTGTAGCTCCATTCGGTCGCCAGCGCCGACAGCGCATCGGCCAGGGCCAGGTTGTGGTCCAGGTTCTCGCCCTGGAAGCGTGGATGGATGCGGCGGCGGTCGTCGGGTGCCAGTTGCTCGGCCGAGCGGATGGCGCCGGTCAGGAAGCCGCGGCCCAGCGGGCTGTAGGGCACCAGCGCGATGCCCAGCTCGCGACAGGTCGGCAGGACCTCGGCCTCGACATCGCGGCTCCACAGCGAGTATTCGGTCTGCACGGCGGCAATGGGGTGCACGGCATGCGCACGGCGGATGGTGGCGGCCGAGGCCTCGGACAGGCCGAGATGCCTGATCTTGCCGGCCTGGACCAGTTCGGCCATGGCACCCACCGTCTCCTCGATGGGCACGGCCTTGTCGACGCGATGCTGGTAGTAGAGGTCGATGTGGTCGACACCCAGGCGCTGCAGGCTGGCGTCGCAGGCCTCGCGCACATAGGCCGGGCTGCCATCGATGCGCAGCATGGTGCCGTCCGGCGCGCGCACATTGCCGAACTTGGTCGCGATGATCACCTCGCCACGGCGCGCGGCGAGCAGTCGCGACAGCAGCTTCTCGTTGGCGCCCACGCCATACATGTCGGCCGTGTCGAGAAAGTTGATGCCGATATCGAGGGCATGGTTCAGCACGGCCAGCGACTGGGCATCGTCCGCCGGGCCGTAGAAATCGGACATGCCCATGCAGCCCAGGCCCAGGGCCGAGACTTCGGGGCCGGCAGCGCCGAGGCGGCGGCGAGGAAGGGTCGAATGCGTCATGGTGGAACTCCTTGAAGGGATCATCAACGGGATGGCGAGAGCTTAGGAATCCCCACGCTGATCGCCCAGCACAAAGCTGGCGCTTGATTGCCTGATCCTCCGAGTCAAAGCCCCAGGGCGCGCCGGGCCACACGAAGCGTTTGCACAATCGCCCACATGCCCACTGATGACGAACTGCAAGCCCTGCGCGAGCGCACCATCGCCGCAGCCCTGGCCCGCGCGCCCGGCGACGGCCTGCATGCCACCGCCCTGCCCTGGCTGCGCTTGATTCGCGCCAGCGCGCCGGCCCTGCCCGTGCCGGCGGTCTACGAGCCCGGCCTGGTGCTGGTGCTGCAGGGGCGCAAGAAGGCCCAGCTGGGCGATCGCGTCGTCCACTACGACGCCATGCAGTGCCTGGTCGTACCCATGACCATGCTGCCGCGCGGCCAGGTGCTGGAAGCCAGCCCAGCCAGGCCCTATGTCTGCCTGCGCCTGAGCTGCGAAACCCAGGCGCTGGCCGAACTGCTGCTGGACGGCGAGACACGGCCCGATAAGGGCGATGCTGGCCTGCATGTCGCGCCCGTCACCGCGCCGCTGCTGGACGCCGCCCTGCGCCTGCTGCAGCTGCTGCACAGCCCGCAGGACCTGAAGACGCTGGCGCCCCTGGTGCAGCGCGAGATCCTCTACCGTGTGTTGACCGGGCCGCTGGGGCCGCGGCTGCGCAACCTCGTCCAGGGTGACGGCGTGGCGCGCCGCCTCAACCGTGTCATCGAGCAGCTGACACTTCGCTTCGCCGAGCCGCTGTCCATCGACGAGCTGGCAGCCCTGGCGCACATGAGCCCGTCGACGCTGCATCTGCGCTTCAAGCAGCTGACGGCCCTGTCGCCGCTGCAGTTCCAGAAAACATTGCGCCTGCAGCAGGCGCGCCGTCTGATGCTGGGCGATGGCCTGGATGCCGCCAGCGCCGCCCACCGCGTGGGCTACGAGAGCCCTTCGCAGTTCAGCCGTGAATACCGCCGACTTTTTGGCGCGCCGCCGCGTGAAGACATTGCGGGATTGCGCACGGTCTCCGGCACTCCCGCCTAGAATGCGCGTCTTCCGAGGAGCGTTGCAACCTCAGCACCTTTTGAGGCCAGGCTCGGAATTACCCCTGCAACTGCGCTCACCCGCTGGCCAACCGTGCCTGGGTGAGATCGAACTCCCCGTGTGTCCATGGCCAGCGGCTTCATTCGCTTGAAGGAGCCCGCATGACCGCCAATCTTCCCGCCCATATCGTCAAGGACCTGTCGCTGGCCGACTGGGGTCGCAAGGAAATCAAGATCGCCGAGCACGAGATGCCGGCACTGATGGCCATCCGCAAGGAATACGCCGCCTCGCAGCCGCTCAAGGGTGCCCGCGTCACCGGCTCCCTGCACATGACCATCCAGACGGCCGTGCTGGTCGAGACCCTGCAAGCCCTGGGCGCCGAAGTGCGCTGGGCGTCGTGCAACATCTTCTCGACCCAGGACCACGCTGCTGCCGCGCTGGCCGCCGTCGGCACCCCCGTGTTCGCCTACAAGGGCGAGACGCTGGAAGACTACTGGGACTACACCCACCGCATCTTCGAATTCGCTGAGCAGGGCGAGGCGGGCGAAGGCCCCAACATGATCCTGGACGACGGCGGCGACGCGACGCTGCTGATGCACCTGGGTCAGAAGGCCGAGAAGGACCTGTCCGTGCTGGCCAACCCCGGCAGCGAGGAAGAGCGCATCCTGTTCGCGGCCATCAAGAAGAAGGTCGCCGAAGACGGCACCTGGTACACCCGCAAGAGCGCCGAGATCATCGGCGTGACGGAGGAGACGACCACGGGCGTGCACCGCCTGAAGGAAATGTCGGCCAAGGGCACGCTGCTGTTCCGCGCCATCAACGTCAACGACTCGGTCACCAAGAGCAAGTTCGACAACCTCTACGGCTGCCGTGAATCGCTGGTGGACGGCATCAAGCGCGCCACCGACGTGATGGTCGCCGGCAAGATCGCCGTCGTGGCCGGCTATGGCGACGTGGGCAAGGGCTCGGCCCAGGCCCTGCGCGCGCTGTCGGCCCAGGTCTGGGTCACCGAGATCGACCCCATCTGCGCCCTGCAGGCCGCGATGGAAGGCTATCGCGTCGTGACCATGGAGTTCGCCCAGGACAAGGCCGACATCTTCGTGACGACGACGGGCAACAAGAACGTCATCCGCCACGAGCACATGCTGGCAATGAAGAACAACGCCATCGTCTGCAACATCGGCCACTTCGACAACGAGATCGAAGTCGCGGCCCTCGAGCAGTACGAGTGGGAAGAGATCAAGCCCCAGGTCGACCACGTCATCTTCCCGGACGGCAAGCGCATCATCCTGCTGGCCAAGGGCCGCCTGGTGAACCTGGGCTGCGGCACGGGCCACCCGAGCTATGTGATGAGCTCGTCCTTCGCCAACCAGACCATCGCCCAGATCGAGCTGTACGCGCACAAGGACAACTACGCCATCGGCCAGGTCTATGTGCTGCCCAAGCACCTGGACGAGAAGGTCGCCCGCCTGCAACTGACCACGCTGAATGCGCAGCTGACCGAGCTGACCGAGGAGCAGGCTGCCTACATCGGCGTGAACAAGGCCGGTCCGTACAAGCCCGACACCTACAGGTACTGATGAGCCCCTCGTCCACTCCCGCTCTGCTGAACGCAGGCGCGCCTGGCCGGTCCCCCGAGGGGACGGCGATGCTCGCGGCGTCGAGCCGCGAGCACATCGCCCACGGCGGGCCGGCTAGGGAGCGGCCCGGCGCTCGGCCCGCAGGTTTCGTGCGCTGCTCGCGCAGCGTTGGCGTCCATGAGAGCTGACCAGCTCCTCGTCGCCCAAGGCCTTGCGCCGACCCGCTCGGTCGCGCAGCGCCTGATCAGCAACGGCGCCGCCGAATGGGCCTCGCCCACCGGCTGGGCCGTGCTGAAGAAGGCCGGCGAGGACCTGCCCGAGACGGCCCAGCTGCGCGTCACCGACGACGCGGAGCTGCGCTATGTGTCGCGCGGCGGGCTCAAGCTGGAGGGTGCGCTGGCGCGCGTGGGTTTCGACGTCAGCACCCACACGGTGCTGGATGTCGGCCAGAGCACGGGCGGCTTCACCGACTGTCTGCTGGCCCATGGCGCCCGCCATGTGGTCGGCGTGGACGTCGGCCACGGCCAACTGCATGCCAAGCTGCAGGCCGACCCGCGCGTGACGGCGCTGGAAGGCGTGCATGTGCGCGAGCTGGACGTGCTGCGCCAGCACCAGCCGACGGGGGGCTTCACCCTCATCGTCGGCGACCTGAGTTTCATTTCCATGATCGGCAGCCTCCCGGAGTTGCTGCCCTGGCTTGAAGTGCACGGCCATCTGCTCGTGCTCATCAAGCCGCAGTTCGAACTGGGGCCACAAGCCCTGGGCAAGGGCGGTCTCGTCAAGGACGAGGCCGACTACCCGCGACTGGAAGCCCGCGTGCGCCTGGCCTGCACGGCCCTCGGCCTCAAGGTGCTGGACTACTTCGACAGCCCCATCACCGGCGGTGATGGCAACCGCGAATTCTTCTTGTGGGCCTCCCGATGAGCACCGCTGTTTCGTTTGAATTTTTCCCGCCCAACACGCCGGTCGGCGTCGAGAAGCTCAAGACCGTCGTCCAGGACCTGGGGGCGCTGTCGCCCCAATACTTCAGCGTCACCTATGGCGCCGGCGGCTCCACGCGCGACAAGACCCTGGGCGCGGTGATGGACATCGCCGCGGCCGGCTTCGAGGCTGCGCCGCATCTGAGCTGCGTGGGCTCCACGCGCGAGAACATCGCCGAGATCCTGGCCACCTACCGCGCCCAGAACATCCACCGTGTGGTGGCCCTGCGCGGCGACCTGCCCAGCGGCACGGCCACGGCCGGCGAGTTCCGCTATGCCTCCGAGTTGGTCCGCTTCATCCGCGAGACCCAGGGGCCCGACTGGCATATCGAGGTGGCCGCCTACCCCGAGGTGCACCCGCAGCAGCGCTATGCGGCGCGCGACCTGCAGCACTTTGTCGACAAGATGCGCGCCGGCGCCGACGGTGCCATCACGCAGTTCTTCTTCAACGCCGACGCCTACTTCCACTTCGTCGACGAGGCCCGCAAGCTGGGCGTCACCCAGCCCATCGTGCCGGGCATCATGCCGTTCCACAACTATGGCCGCATCGCCCAGTTCGCCCAGCGCGACGGCATCGACATCCCGCGCTGGGTGCAGATGAAGATGGAAGGCTTCATGGACGACGCCGCCAGCATCCGCGCTTTCGGACTGGACGTCATCGCGCGGCTGTGCGAGCGCCTCATAGCCGGCGGCGCACCGGGCATCCACTTCTACACGCTGAACCAGAGCGCGCTGACGCTGGAACTCTGCAAGCGCCTGGAGCTGGGCCGCTGACGAGGTTGCGCTTGTGTAAATGAGCGCTTGACACGGCCATTCGACGGGGTCGGCCTTCAGAATGCCGGCCACCATGAACCGCCTCGTCCTCGCGCTGGCATTGCTGTGTGCCAGCGCCCTGTGCGCGGCCCAGACAGCGCCCAAGCCCCCCGCCCCGGCCGCCAGCACGGCCGCCGCCAACAAGCTCGACCGCGTCGAGGTCAACGGCGGCCCCACCGCCAACAGCCGCCGCCGCAACAGCACGGCCAGCAAGATCGTCATCGAGCGCGAGGACCTGGACCGCTATGGCGACACGGTGCTGGGCGACGTGCTGCGCCGCCTGCCTGGCGTCACCATCGGCGGCCGCCCGGGCCGCGGCGGCGACATCCGCATGCGTGGTCTGGGCAGCGGCTTCACGCAGATCCTCGTCGACGGCGAGCGCGCCCCCGCCGGCTTTGCCGTGGAGGACCTGCCGCCCGATCAGGTCGAGCGCATCGAGATCTACCGTGCCCCCACCGCCGAGACCGGCGCGCGGGCCATTGCCGGCACCATCAACATCATCCTGCGCGAGCCGCTGCAGAGGTCCAACAACGAGCTGCGCTTCACCGTCGGCCGCGACCGCGGCGAGCCGCAGGCCGACTTCAGCTGGACGCGCAACCTGAAATGGGGCGGCCCGAACGGCGACGAGTTCGTCGGCGCGATGTCCACCAACGGCGGCATCCACCGGCGCTTCAACAACATCGACTCGCACAACCGCGTCGTCGACACCGACACCGGCGAGGTCATCAACGAGACCGTGCAGCAGGGCCAGAGCGTGGGCCGCAGCACCAACCTCAACGGCAACGGCCGCCTGCGCTGGAAGTTCAGCGACACGCTGAGCTTCAACCTCGCGCCCTTCTTCGCGCTGTCGCAGAACGAGGGCTCGAGCCAGAACAACGCGGTGGGCTTCACGCGCTTTCGCGACGTGCATGGCGAGTCCGACGGGCGCATGCACAACCTGCGCGTCAACCTGTCGGCCAGCTACCGGCCCACGGCCCTCGAAACCTGGGACTTCAAGGTCGGCCGCGGCGGCTTCAAGAGCACGAGCAACAGCCAGCGCCACGAGAGCCTGAAGGACATCGGCATCGACTACGAGCGCGAGCAGGACGACCACAACGTCACCACCGACGACCAGACCAGCCTGGGCGCCAAGTGGAGCCTGAAGACGGCCAAGGAGCACCAATGGGTGAGCGGCGTCGAGCATGAGCAGAGCCAGCGCACCCAGGTGCGCCGCACGCTGATCGACGGGGTGGAGTCGCCCGGGCTGCAGAAGTTCGGCGACACCCTGGGCTCGAGCAGCCAGCGCATCGCCGGCTACACGCAAGACGAATGGAGCCCGAGCAAGATCTGGTCGGTCTATGCCGGCATCCGCTACGAGCGCATCGAGACCCAGTCCGACGCCGCCGGCCTGTTGCCCGACACGCGCAACGTCTCTCAGGTCACCTCGCCCCTCTTCCACCTGCTGTGGAAGCCCGAGGCCTTCCCCAAGGACCAGGTGCGCTTGAGCCTGACGCGCAGCTACCGCTCACCCAACCTCAACGACCTGATTGCGCGGCCGACCATCAACACCACCTACCCCAGCGGTCCCAACCTGCCCACCTATGCCGACCGCGCCGGCAACCCCGACCTCAGGCCCGAACTGGCCACCGGCGTCGACCTCAGCCTGGAGCATTGGCTGCCCACCGGCGGCATCGTGTCGGGCAGCGCCTTCGTGCGCGACATCAAGGGCCTGATCCGCAGCCGCATCGACCTGGAGACCGTGCCCTGGGACAACACGTCGCAGCGCTGGGTGAGCCGCCCGCGCAACCTCGAAGGCGCGCGCACCATGGGCATGGAGTTCGAGGTCAAGGCGCGCCTGGACGAGGTCTGGGAGGAGGCCCCGCCCGAGTGGCAGCAGCTGCTGCTACGCTTCAACATCGCCGTCTTCGACAGCAAGGTCAAGGGCATCCCGGGCCCCGACAACCGGCTGGACCAGCAGCCGCGCGGCAGCCTCAACTTCGGCCTGGACCACCGCTGGAAGGCCTGGGGCCAGAACTTCGGCAGCGGCTTCAACTTCAACTATGTGCCGGCCACGCGCGTGCAGCAGACCGAGAACCTGAGGCGCGAGGAGACCTCGCGCCGTCAGTTCGACGCCTATCTGTCCTGGGCCAGCGGCTCGGTGCGCGACGGCATCAACTGGCGCCTGTCCCTGGCCAACCTGCTGCCACGCGATGCCCAGGTCACGTCCGAGGCGACCTATGTCGACCCCATCACCAGCCACAACCTGTTGACCGATACCTGGTCGCGCAACACCACCTTCCGCGTGATCTCGCTGCGGGCGGACATGAGGTTCTAGACAATGCGGCCATGACACGCCGCATCCTGTTCTTCTGCATGGGCAATATCTGCCGCAGCCCCACGGCCGAGGGCGTCATGCGCGCCAGGCTGAAGGCGGCTGGCCTCGACATCGAGGTCGATTCGGCCGGCACCCACGGCTATCACGTTGGCGCGCCGCCGGATGAGCGCAGCCAGGAGCATGCGCTGAAGCGGGGTTACGACCTCAGCGCGCTGCGTGCTCGCAAGCTGCTGGCCGAAGACTTCACTCGCTTCGACCTGGTGCTGGCCATGGATGACGACAACCTCGCCAACGCGGAGCGCCTGTGCCCGCCGTCGCAGCGCCATCGGCTCAAGCTGCTGATGGACTACGCGCCGCAGGCGGGCAAGCACCATGTGCCGGACCCGTACTACGGCGGGGAGGCAGGGTTCGAGGAGGTGCTGGATCTGGTCGAAGCCGCTTGTGATGGGCTTATCGCGTCGTTAAAGCCGACCTAACCACGTTGGCCCTGATCGAAATCGGAAACGCTTTTCCGGTTGCGCGCTTCCAAGGCAAGGTATTGGACGAGTGTTGATTCAAGACGCCAACCGCTGGCTGCCGGGCAACACATACCCGCAGTCACTTTGCAGACGCCTCGATCGGACGCAGTGGCCTGCAGGTTCAAAAGTCGGCTTCCTGCGCACTCAGCGCCTGGATCGCCAGGGTCAACTCTGCTTCGTTGCCCTCTTCCCAATTTCGAACGTTGTTCATAGCTCTGGAAGCTGCTTCAAGGAGCTCCGCCTGCGCAGGCCTGGTAACTACATCAAAACCGCTTCGACCGCGAAGATTGGCTTTAGTGCGAACCCAACGCCTTGATTCCTCGCCGTGAAGGGCCCAAACCGAGTGAACAACTCGATTCCTGAACTCTTCTGCAACGAGCATTGCCCGCTTGGCAATGACCGGATTGAACTCACTGGCTGGCATCCCGTGTCGCGCGTACAACTCGAACAACAGATCGACCTTCTGCCTGTAACTCATCGCTGCAGAAACCAAGTGCCGATCGTCAACAGATTTCATGCGCAACGCTGCGCTAAGAGCTTCAGCAACCCAGAGTTCTAGAAGCTGAAAGGCAACGACTACATGTCCAATTGCGCGCAGAAGGCGATCGGTGCCTTCGACTAAATCGCGTGACTTTTCAGCTCCCATATGCGGGCCGGGCGCGTTCGTTGATGACATTGCGCTCTAAGTGAACCAGGATTTCAAAGAGCGTGACCGCGTTGAAGAGATCGCAATTCACCTACATCGAAGACTACGGGACGAGCCGATCTAACGCTGCATCACACCCAGTTTCCTCGGGTAAACCGTATTTGTTCGATCAACGAACAAATAGACGATGCCGGCACTTGAACGAGAAGATGGTGCCGGAGACATGAATCCCATCAAGCCCTGGCTGGTCGCCCTGGCGCTGGCCGCTGCATCTATGGCGGTGGCCGCGCCGCCCGCCGATGTGCCCTATGCCTGGAAGCCCGTCGCCATCGTCGGCGGTGGCTTTGTCGATGGCATCGTCTTCCAGCCTGCCGTGCCAGGCCTGGCCTATGCCCGCACCGACATGGGCGGCGCCTACCGCCGCGACACGGCCACCGGGCCGTGGCAGCCGCTGCTGGACTGGCTGCCGCTGAAGGACGTGAACCTGATGGGTGTCGAGAGCCTGGCCATCGACCCCAACGACGCCGATGCGCTGTATCTGGCCTGCGGGACCTACACCAACCCCGCCGTGCCCAATGGCGCGGTGCTGCGCTCGCACGACCGCGGCCACACCTTCCAGCGCACCGACCTGCCCTTCAAGCTGGGTGGCAACGAAGGTGGCCGCGGCAATGGCGAGCGCCTGGCCGTCGACCCCAATGACGGCCGCGTGATCTACCTGGCCAGCCGCCTCGCCGGCCTGTGGCGCAGCGGCGATGCGGCCAAAAGCTTCCAGCGCGTCGACGCCTTCCCGGATTCGGCCTGGCGCCGCGAGGCTTCCGACGGTGCTCCGCCCAGCTGGGGCGGCAGCGACGGCAAGGCCAGCATCAACTTTGTGCTCTTCGACCCCGCGAGCGGCACGCGCGGCCAGGCGAGCCGCACCATCTACGCGGGCGTCTCGGTCGTCGGCCGGCCCAGCCTCTGGATCAGCCGAGATGCAGGCGTGAGTTGGTCAGCTGTAGCCGGGGCGCCCACCCAGCACCGCCCCATGCGGGCCGCTCTCGCGGGCGACGGCCGCCTCTACGTCGCCTATGCCAGCGAGCCCGGCCCGCACCGCATGAAAGACGGCGCCGTCTGGCGCTACGACGCCGCCAAGCAAGCCTGGACCGACATCACGCCCGAGCGTCCCGGCGCCACCGACCCCTTTGGCTACGCCACGGTCGCCGTCGACCCGACGAACCCGCAGCGCCTGCTCGCCAGCACCGCCGGCCGCGGCGCGGGCGATGAACTCTTTCGTAGCAGCGACGGCGGCGCGACGTGGAAGCCGCTGTTCAAGGCCGCCAAGTTCGATGCCGCCGCCGCCCCCTATGTCGCCGACACCCATCTGCACTGGCTCTACGACGTCAAGATCAATCCCGCCAACCCGGATCACGCCCTCTTCACCACCGGCTATGGCGGCTGGGAGACGCTGGACCTGACCCGCGCCGAAAAAGGCGAGCCCACGCACTGGCAGGTCATGGCCGGTGGCATCGAGGAAACCGTGGCCCTGGCCCTGCACAGCCCGACGAAAGGCGTGCCGCTGGTGACGGCCATCGGCGACTACTCGGGCTTCGTCCACAGCGACCTCGACAAACCGGCGCCCGGCAACCCCAAGCCGCCCTTCTTCGGCAACACGCATGACGTGACCGGCGCGGAGCTGGCGCCCGAGGTCGTCGTGCGCATTGGCAAGCCACGCGATGGCGCAAAGAACCTCGGTTACTCGCTGGACGGCGGCGCCACCTGGCTCGAGCCGGTGACCGTTCCCGATGCCAAGGCCAGCGACGGTTTCATCGCCGTGTCGGCCGACGGCAAGGCCTGGGTGTGGACACCCAAGGGCGGCATGCCGCACGTCAGCCACGACCGCGGCGACACGTGGACGCCAGTGCAAGGCCTGCCCGCCGGCACCCGCGTCGTCGCCGATCGCGTGAACTCCCGGCGCTTCCACGCGATGGCGCTATTCGACGACAAGCTCTACGCCAGCGAGGACGGCGGGAAGACCTTCGGCTCCAGGCCCCTGGACCTGCCCGATGGCCCCGTCGTGCGCGCCGCCGCCGGCAGCAACAACCACAGCAACCGCGGCGACGACCGCGGTGGCCAGGACCGGCTCTACGCCACGCCCGGCCGCGAGGGCGATCTGTGGCTGGCCGCCTTCCACGGCCTTTATCACCGCGACGGCAAGGCCTTCAAGCGCCTACCCGGCGTCAGCGAGATCCACGCCTTCGGCTTCGGCCGCGCCGCGCCCGGCAGCAGCGAGCCTGCCCTCTACCTCGTCGGCATCGTGGCCGGCCGTTACGGCGTCTTCCGCTCCATCGATGGCACAGCCAGCTGGCAACGCATCAACGACGACGCCCACCAGTGGGGCCTGATCCTGCAGATCAGCGGCGACCCCAAGGTGTTCGGCCGCGTCTATGTCGGCACGCACGGACGCGGCGTGCAGTACGGCGACCCGAAACCCTAATCGGGCACGCCGCCCATGGTCAGGTTCAGCGTCGTGCCCATCAGGCCACTGGCCTGGTCGGAAGCGACGAAGACGGCCGCGTTGGCCACCTCCTCCAGCGTCATGACGCGCTTGGGGTGACTCCAGTTCGCCAGGAAGGCCTGGAACTGGGCCCACGTCATGCCCATGCGCGCGGCCTTCAGCTCGAAGGCCTCCTGCATGACCCGCGTCTCCGGCAGGCCATGCGGGCGCAGATTGACGACGCGGATGCCGTGCGGCGCCAGTTCGGTGGACAGGTCACGCGCCAGCGCATCCTTGGCGGCCTGGGCCGCGCCGTAGCCGCCGTTCAGCGCCGTGCCGGTGCGGCCGGGCAGGGCCGTCACGGTCATGATGACGCCCGACTTGTTCGGCAGCATGCGCCGAGCCGCCAGCCGCGCCGTCAGGAAGTAGGAGGCCAGGTAGTCACTGATCGGCGATGCGAAATGGCCGAGATCGAGATCCACCAGCGGCACGCCGAGCGCCTTCGCATTCGAGAAGCCAGCCGCATTGAACGAGATGTCGATACGCCCCGCCTGCCCGACCACGGCCTGCAGGTGCCCGTCCACCGCCCGCTCGTCGAGGGCATCGACCTCCGCCGGCTGCGCCATCCCGCCCGCGGCCTCCATCTGACCGGCCAGCGCCTGTACCGGCGACAGCCGGTGGCCGGTCACGAACACTCGCGCTCCCTCCCGCGCAAACGCGCGCGCCACTGCGCCGCCGATGGCGCCGCCCGCGCCATAGATCACCGCCACCTTGTCCTTCAACATCGTCATGATTTGCTCCTGGGTCATGCGGGGCGGCACCGCGCCACCCCGTCCCTGCTACAGACCCCACGCGGTCGACAAAATGGGCGCTCGCCCCCGACCGCCCAGTTCGTCCCTCGGCCGGTGTCTACAGGCGACCAGAGACCACGGGAAGCAGACATGGAACTGATAGCCAAGGCCAGGGCCGGCGACGGCGAGGCCTTCCGCGCGGCGGTGGCGCCCTACCGGCGCGAACTGCAAAGGCATTGCTACCGCATGCTGGGCAGCCTGCAGGACGCCGAAGACGCGCTGCAGGACACGCTGCTGGCCGCCTGGCAGGGCCTGGCCGGCTTCGAGGAGCGCGCCTCGCTGCGCACCTGGCTGTTCCGCATCGCCACCCACCGCTGCCTCAACGCGCTGCGCACAATGAGCCGCCGGCCGGCCAAGGCCTGGGACGTGCCTGGCGTGCTGCCGCCTGAACCGACGCGCCTGGGCGAAGTGGCCTGGCTGGAGCCCTGCCCTGACGGCATGCTGGACGGCCTGACCGACAGCCAGCCCGGGCCCCAGGCCCGCGTCGAGCAGACGCAGTCCATCTCCCTGGCCTTCATCACGGCGTTGCAACGCCTGCCACCGCGGCAACTGGCCAGCCTCATCCTCTGCGAGGTGCTGGGCTTTCAGGCCAGCGAGGCGGCGCAGATGCTGGGCTCGACGGTGGACGCCGTGAACAGCGCGCTGAAGCGTTCGCGCGCCAGCTTGGCAGGCGTGGGCCGCGAGCCGCCACCGCCGCGCGACTCGCCCGCCGAGGCCGAAGTCGCGGCCCGCTTCGCGCAAGCCTATGAAGCCGCCGACCTCGACGCCCTGGTGGCCTTGCTGACCGATGACGTCTTTGTTTCCATGCCGCCCATGCCGCTGGAATACGAGGGCCTCGCAGCCGCCACCGGCTTCTTTGCTGCCATCTTCGGCGCCGGCCGGCGCTTCCATCTCCTGCCCACGCGGGCCAATGGGCAGCCCGCGTTCGGCGCCTACATCGCGGCGCCCGATGGCACGCGCCTGGGTGCCGGCCTGTTCGTCCTCACGCTGGCCGGCGATCGCATCTGCGCACTGACCCGCTTCGAAGCCAGCCTGCTGCCCTGGTTCGGCCTGCCGCCTTCAATTCAGGCGCCGCAATGATGTCTTGATCAACCGGTCGCCGGCATCGAAGAGGCTGACCAGCTCCAGCTTCAAGAGCCCGGCCGGCTGCTGGATCTCGTGCAGATGGCGCTGCAGCCGCCGCCCTGATTCGAAGCGCGTGTCGTCGCTGGCCCAACCCACACGCTGCGCGAGCTCGGCAGGCGTCAGGCCGGCTTGCAGCGCGAGCGCCGCCCGAACCCAGTTGTCCTGCAGCCCCTGCAGGCTCGCATCCGGTGGTGCAGGCGGGTCGTCCATGGCCTCGAAGACGACGCGGGTGTCGTCGGGCCAGCTCTTGTCGCCCATGGGCAGGCGGAACATGCGCTCGCGCAGGGAATAGCCCCAGTCGTACTTGGGCCCGCCGTCGTCGCGCAGGCCGTGGAGCAGGCGCGCGCTGATCGTCAGCCGCCGCTCGCCGTGCACCAGGGTCACGGCGAAGACCGGCTTGTCGGCGAAATTGCTGGGGCTCCAGTCGCGGTCCCAGCAGTCGTCGAAGGCAAAGGCGAACAGGCCGCCGAAGAAGTCGGTCCCGCGTGCCACGCCGCTGCCGAAGGCGACGCGGCATTGCAGCCGCAAATCACCCAGACGCCGCTCGCCGTCGGGCACGTCCGGCGTGCGGATGTCGGGCCGCCAGGTCACACGACCGTCGGCCAAGCGGCTGCGGATCTCGATGCGATCGTCCAGCCTGCGCCAGGCCGGGTCGATGACGAAGCGGTCCTCGGCATCCAGGGCCACCGGCTGCCGGCCGCCCGGCGCCATCAGGCCCAGCTCCAGCGCTAGCGTGGTCTCGGCCTGGGTGCGCGCATGGACCTTGAACTTCAGCACCGCGGCCGGCGCCAGCAGGCGGTACTTCTCGAACAGCGCCTCGGCTTTGAAGAGCTGGCCCAGCGTCTTCTTCTCACGTGCCGTGGCCGCCTCACCCGAGACCTCGACGCGATCGAGCTGGGCATCGGCGGCCCAGGCGCTGGCGCAGACCAGCGCCAGCAGCAGGGCCGCTGCGCGCATCACACCGACGCGAACGCGTCCCGCGTCAGGTTCTCGGGCGCCTCGCCGGCACCGCGGCAGGCCACGTCGTCCTCGATGCGGATGCCGCCATAGCGCGCCAGGCGATCCACGACATCCCAGTCGACCTGGGCGGCATGAGGCGAGGCGCGCAGCTGGCGCAGCAGCGTGGGGATGAAGTAGAGGCCAGGCTCGATGGTGACCACCATGCCGGCCTGCAGCGGCCGTGTCAGTCGCAGATAGCGGTGGCCCTCGGGCTTGTCGGCCACGCCGCCGGTCTCGCTGGCCATGAAGCCGCCGACGTCATGCACCTGCAGGCCCAGCAGATGGCCGACGCCATGCGGGAAGAAAGGCTTGGTGACACCCTCCTCCACCATGGCCTCCTCGTCCATCTTCACGATGCCGGCGTTGCGCAGCACGCGCGCGACGCGGCGGTGGGTGCTGAGGTGGATGTCGCGGTAGTCCACGCCCTCGCGCACCTCGTCGACGAGGCCGATCTGCTCGACCTCCATCGCCGCGACCAGGGCCGCGAACTCGTCGTGGCCCGGCGCCACCCAGGTGCGCGTGATGTCGCTGGCATAGCCGTTGACCTGGGCGCCGGCGTCGATGAGGAAGCTGCGCATCTCGGCCGGCGCGCTCTCGTCCTGGTACTGGTAGTGCAGCACCGCGGCATGCTCGTTGAGGCCGATGATGTTGGTATACGGCAGGTCGCGGTCGTTGTGACCGGTGGCGAGCAGATAGGCGCGGTGAATGCCAGCTTCGCTCTCGCCGCGCAGGAAGGCGGCGCGGGCGGCGTTGTGGCCCGGCACGGCGCGGCGCTGGGCGGCGCGCATCTGCTCCAGCTCATAGGCGCTCTTGGCGCCGCGGGCCCAGTGCAGCAGGTTGAGCAGGGCCTCGGGGTTGTTGGGTGCAAGACCTGGCAGGGCCGCATCGGCCTCGGCGACGATGGCAGTGCGCGGCGTGACGAGATCGGCCAGGGCTTGAGCGGCTTCCTCGGGCTCGCGGATGACGACCAGCTCGACCGCCTCCACCCATTCGCCGCTCGGCGCGCTCGGCGGCACATGCCAGTAGTCGTCGGGCTGGTAGTAGACGACACGCGGCTTCTTGCCCGGGCGCACGGCCAGCCAGGAATGCGGGTGGTTGGTCAGCGGCAGCCAATGCTTGAAATGCGGATTGGCCTGGAAGAGATAGGGCCGGTCATCGAGAAAGGCGTACTTCTCGATGCCGGACGCGATCAGCAGCGTGTCGAAGCCGGTGCGCTCGAGTGCGCTCTCAGCATGCTGCTGAAGCGCGGCGAGGTGGTCGGTGTAGAGGCTCATCGCCGCGCTCTCACTTGCGCACGTAGGTCAGCTTCTTCGTGCCGCCTTCACAGCTGCCGATGACCTTGGCATCGCCAACCTTGTCGGTCTCGACGACAGCGATCTCGTAACCCTTGACGCCATTGGCGTCGAGCTTGGCAGCAATCTCGGTCTTGAGTTCGTCGCAGGGCTTGGAGGCGGCGAAAGCGCCGGTGCAAGTGGCACTGAGAAGGATCAGCAGCAGGGGCTTGGACATTGGATTTCCTCGTGGCAACGGAGATAGTGGATTGTGGGACAGGCAGGCTCCTTCGGTTGCCTTCGCGCTTGTCCTTCCGACTCGATGCAGTGAGCCGGGAATCCGCCCCGGCAGGGCGGGTAACTTTTGGCGAAGCCTTCGGCTTTCTCTGACACGCCAGAGAAAAGTCACCAAAAGAGGAGCGCTCAATGCAATCCGCACTCGAGCGGCGGCGTGCGCTCGCGATGCTCGAACTGGACCGCGCCTACACGCGACCCGCTGCGCTCTCGCTGCTGTCCCTATGACGGGCATCACTGATCGCCACTCACCACCGTTAACGCCGGCTGCACGCCGGGCTCACGAGAAATACCAAACAGCCGCGTCGCCCGAGCGACGCTGTCTTTGGTTTTCTGATGAGCTCGGCGTGCAGCCGCGCGTTCAGCGGACCGGTGGTCCGAAATTTGGTGCTGGTGATAGGGACAGCAGCGAGAGCGAAGCGGGTCGCTTCTTCCCGCAATGCCAGCGGATGTTTTCGCGCGCCGTTCATGGCGTCGTGGTGCTCGTGTGCGGTTCAGGGCCTCTTCTTTGGTGACTTTCTTCTGGCCCCGCAGAAGAAAGTTACCCGGCCGCCGGGACGGACTCCCGGCAATGCAGCGATCAGTAGCGCTCTTTGCTCAAGCAACCCAACGCCAACCGTCATTCACCCCTCCCGATCCCACACCACCCCCTCCTCCGTCAACATCGCATCCAGCGGCACATCCAGCGCACTCGGCTTCAGCAGCGGCAAAAACCCATGCGCGTATCCGATGCCAACCGACGCGGGCCGCGGCTGCATCTCGGCCAGGGTCTTGTCCATGAAGCCGCCGCCATAGCCCAACCTCAAACCGCAGGGGCCGAAACCCAGGCAGGGCACCAGCATCAGCTGGGGCTGGAACTCCTCGGTGCCCTTGGGCTTGGGGATGTGGAAGGCGTCCTCCTCCATCGGGCAGCCGGGGTACCAGACGTGAAAGCGCAGGGTGCGGTGTTCCTTGTCCACCACCGGCAGGCCGATGCGCCTCTCGGGATGATCCTCGGCCCAGCGGTAGAGGGCCGGCAGCGGATCGAACTCGCCCTTGATGGGCCAGTAGGCGCCGATGGTGGTCTCCTTGCGCCGCAACAGCCAGACCCGCAGCACCTCCTGCAGGTCGGCGGCCAGGGCCAGGCGGTCGGGCAGGGCCAGGCGTTGTTCGATCAGCTTGTGCCGGATGGCGGCGCGGTCATTGGCGTCCAAGGGGAAGACTTCCATGTGGCCCTGGGAATCTGGCCATTGTGGGCCAAGCCCCGAGGTCGCTAGAGTCGCATCCGCACAAGCCATACAGGGAGAACCACAGGTGCTGGACAAGCTCAACCAACTCAGCGAATCGAGCGGCGCGCTCAAGCCGGGCCGCGGCATGATCAGCGGCGTCATCGCGCTGGTGCTGTCCATCCTGTGCTTCCTCGGCGTGCTGGCCTTCCACTTCCCCGAGTACCTGACGACGCCCCAGCTGCGCCAGTCCTACAACGTCGACGTGATCCGGCGCCTGCTGTACTGGGCCCTGGTGGTGGCGGGCGGCCTGGCCCTGTTCAACATCGTCTTCAGCCGCATGCGCTGGCTGGCGCTGTGGACCTTCGTGCTGCTGGGCCTGGCGCTGGCCCTGGGCGGGCACAAGGTCGAGGTGGACCCCAACTTCCCCGACCACACGCCCTATGTCGGCCTGGACTGGTTCATCCTCGACCTGCTGGGCTCGACGCTGATCTTCGTCTTCATCGAGAAGCTGTTCGCGCTGCGCCGCGACCAGCCCATCTTCCGCTCCGAGTGGCAGACCGACTTCCACCACTTCATCGTCAACCACCTGGCCGTCGGCTTCGTGCTGCTGGCCACCAACCTGCTGGTGCACAAGTTCTTCGGCTGGGCGGCCAAGGACGGCATCCAGGGCTGGGTGCAGGGCCTGCCCTTCCCGGTGGCTCTCTTCCTCATCATCCTGGTGGCCGACCTGGTGCAGTACTGGACGCACCGGGCCTATCACGAGGTGCCCATGCTGTGGCGGCTGCATGCCGTGCACCACAGCGTGAAGAGCATGGACTGGCTGGCCGGCTCGCGCCAGCACATCCTGGAGCTGCTGATCACCCGCACCCTGGTGCTGGCGCCCATCTTCGTGCTGGGCTTCAGCAAGGAAGTCATCGATGCCTACATCGTCGTGGTCGGCTTCCAGGCCGTGTTCAACCATGCCAATGTCAGCGTTCGCCTGGGGCCGCTGCGCTACCTCATCGTGACGCCCAATTTCCACCACTGGCACCACTCGCAGGACCAGGAAGCCCTGGACAAGAACTACGCGGCTCATTTCGCGTTTCTCGACCACCTTTTCGGCACGGCCGTGCAGTCGGAGCGCAAATGGCCGGAGCGCTATGGCGTGCTGGGCGACTATGTGCCGGACGGCTTCCTCAAGCAGCTGCACTTCCCCTTCACGTGGAAAGGCTGAGGGCGCGTCATGACGCCTTACATCGAGCTGTGCATTGAGTTGCTGTCACCGCTGGGGCCCGTGCGCCCGCTGCGCATGTTCGGCGGGCATGGCCTGTATGTGGACGGCCTCTTCATGGCCCTGGTGATCCAGAACCAGCTCTATCTGAAGACCGATGACGCGACGCGCGAGCGCTTTGTCGCGGCTGGCTGCGAGCCCTTCACCTATGAGACCAAGCTCGGCGAGCGCCAGGTGCTGAGCTACTACCAGCCTCCTGAGGAGACGCTGGAGTCACCGCCGCTGATGCTGCCCTGGGCCCGGCTGGCCTTCGAGGCCGCCTTGCGCGCGGCGAATGCCAAGAAGCCGGCCAAGGCCAAGAAACCAGCGGCGGCCAAAAAGACCGCCGCCAAGAAGGGATCAGCGCGTAAAGAAGCGCCGGCCAAGAAGGCCGCGGGGCGCGGCTGAGGTCGGCGGCACCAGCAGCTCGAAATCGGCCGCCGGCCAGCCTTCCAGCACGGCGGTCTGGCCCGGGGCCAGGGCCACCGCCTCACCGGCTTCCAGCCACTTGTCTTCGGCCGGCTCGTCCGTGGTGCCCGACAGCGTCAGCCACACCCGGCCGCGGGCCACCGCCAGGCGGCGCGCCTCAGCGCCACCGGCCAGGGTCATGGCCCGGCCACCGTCCAGATGCCAAACAGATTGCGCGTCGCTCATGATGAGTCTCCTGGGTTGATGTCAGGGATTCTGCTTAGATCACCCGGGGCGGTCCAATGAATGCGCCGCAGGGATTGATACCATTCGCTCATGAATCAGCCGATACGCCAGCGCCCGCTCTCGGTGGGTCCCCTGCGCGCCTTCGAGGCAGTGGCCCGGCTGTTGAGCTTCCGCGCGGCAGCCGAGGAGCTGAGCCTGACCCAGTCGGCCATCAGCCGCCAGATCCAGTCGCTGGAGGAGGAGATCGGCTGCGTGCTGTTCCTGCGCGGCACGCGCAAGGTGGAGCTGTCCACCGACGGCGCCCAGCTGCTGCCCACGGCCGTGGCCGTGCTGTCCAAGCTGGACCAGACCGTGCGCCAGATCCGCCGCACCCGCGGCCGGCGCGTCGTCAACGTCAGCACCTTTGCGTCCTTCGCCTCGCTGTGGCTGATCCCGCGCATGGAGGCCTTCCAGCGCGAGCACGAGGACATCGACATCCGCCTGTCGGCCTATGACCGCAAGGTCGACCTGGAGGACGGCGAGAGCGACCTGGCCCTGCGCTATGACGACCGCCCCTCGGTGCCGGCCGACGCGGTGCAGCTCTTCGAGGAGATGCTCTCGCCCTGCGTCAGCCCCTGGTATCTGCAGAAGCCACCGGCCCCGCTGAAGAAGCCCGCCGACCTCAAGGGCCATGCGCTGGCCGAGGAAGACGACCCCCGCCCCAGCGCCGAATACCTGAGCTGGCGGCGCTGGCTGGTCGAGCAGGGAGCGCCTGACCTGCAGCCGCGGCGCTGGCTGTATCTGAACTTCACCTATCAGCAGATCCAGGCCGCGCTGACCGGCCAGGGCGTGGCCCTGGCCCGCCTGCCGCTGGTGCACGAGCATGTGCAGCGCGGAGAGTTGGTGGAGCCCTTCGGCAAGGCCGGGCGCCTGGGCAGCCCCTTCAGCTACTGGCTCATCATGGGCACGGGCGCGGCGCGCCGGCCCGAGGTGCAGCAGTTCGCGGACTGGGTGAAGCAGCAGGCGGCGCTGACGCGCGACGCGCTCACCGGCGTATGAACATGCCCCTCGCCCAACCTCGCATCGCTGAACGCGAGCGAGTCTGGTCGGTCCCCCGGGGGGACGGCGATGCTTGCGGCATCGAGCCACAAGCACATCGCCTGCGCGGGCCGGCTAGGGAGCGGCCCGTCGCTCGGCCCGCAACTTCCAGGCGGGGCGCTTCGAGGAGTGTGAGGTGATGTGGCGCCGCATCCTCATCTACGGCCTGGCCCTGGCGGCCGGCACGGGGCTGCTGCAGTGGCTGGACTACCGCCACCTCGCCCGCGCCCAGTCCGAGACGGTCTACATCACCATCATCGCCCTCGTCTTCCTGGCCCTGGGCGCCTGGGCCGGCGTCCGGCTGCTCGGCCACCGCGCGCCGCCGGCCCCGCCCTTCGACGGCAATCCGCAGGCTCAGGCGACGCTGGGCATCAGCCCGCGCGAGCTGGAGGTGCTGGAGCAACTGGCGGCCGGCCTGAGCAACAAGGAGATCGCCGACAAGCTCCATGTGTCGCCCCACACGGTCAAGACGCATGTGGCCCGGCTGTTCGAAAAGCTCGGCGCGCGCCGCCGCACCGAGGCCATCCTGAAGGCGCGCGAGCTGGGTTTGTTGCGCTGAAGGCCCGCAATTGGGGTGAATCCAGCGAAATCACCCATTTGTCCGATCGCCTTTGCGGCCCGAACATCGTTCCATGGCGGACCTTTCAACCCGCCATGAGGTTCTCATGCTGAAAAAGATCCTGTCCTTTGGTTTCGCCGCCGGCCTGCTCGCTGGCGTGCCGCTGTTCGCCCTGCTGATCCTGAACCGCGGCGCGCCACCGGCCCACGGCATGGTCATCGGCTACACGCTGATGCTGATCGCGCTGAGCCTGGTCTTCGTCGCCATCAAGCGCCGCCGCGACGACGAGCTTGGCGGCGTCATCCGCTTCTGGCCCGCCTTCCTGCTCGGCCTGGCCATCAGCCTGGTCGCCAGCGTCGTGTACGCCGCCGCCTGGGAGATCACGCTGGCCGTCACCAAGATGGACTTCGGCACCGAGTGGGCCAAGATGTACCTGGCCCAGAGCAAGGCCAAGGGCCTGCCCGAGGCCGAACTGGCCAAGCTGGCCGCCGATATGGACGAGTTCAAGCGCAACTACGCCAACCCGCTCTACCGCTTCCCGATGACGATGTGCGAGATCCTGCCGGTCGGCCTGCTGGTGTCGCTGGTGGCGGCGGGTCTGCTGCGCAATCCGCGGTTCATGGCGGCGAAGCGGGCCTGACCCGCCCTCAAGACCAGAAGATCTGCCAGTGCCGGCAATGCCCGGCACCGTCGGAGCAGGCTTCACAGACCGCCAGAACCGCGAACAGCAGCAGCACCAGCGAGGCAACGGCCGGCCTCCAAAGCCGTGATCCCGACCAGCTTTCCCTGTAAGCGACAACCGACGAGACCACACCGGCGATGAAAGCGGCCAGCGCGTTCAACAACAGCAAGCCCTTCAGCGCAGCCTCGCCGAAGCCGCCGGGACCATCACCGCGGATGATGGTCGCCTCCTTGAAGAAGGTCGCGAACAAGACAAGGTTGATCAGGTTGTAAACAACGCAAACCCACAACCCGCGCTCAGAAAGGTTCTTCAAGGATCGCCCGTCGAAGGCCGCCTTCAATGCGCTGGTGCGGCGGTGGCGACCGCCGGTGCTGCCACAACCCGCGCCAGCGCCTGAGCCAGCGCCTGCTGCGACCTCAGCACCTCGTTGACGCCTGCATCCTTGAGCCACTGCGCCTCTTCGCGCGTGTGTGCCACGACGGCGCAGCGCAACTCGGGGTTGAGCTGGCGCGCAGTGGCCAGCATGGCGGGCACGCTGCGCACATCCGTCACGGCGACGACCAGCCAGGCGGCCTGGGCGATGTGGGCCTGCACCAGGGTCATGGCTTCGGTGGCCTCGCCCAGCACGGCGGCCTGGCCGGCGGCGCGCAGCTTCTCGACGATCTCGCGGTCGTGGTCGATGACCACCAGCGGCCGGTTGCCGAGTTCGTAGTGCAAGGCGGTGCCCAGCGAGCCATGGCCGACCAGCACGACCTGGCCTGCCAGCGCGCCCTCGGGCGTGTCGGCCGGCAGCTCGGCCAGCGGGTCGTCGCGCGCCTCCAGCTTGCGCGCCCAGGCCGAACGCTTCAGCACCCAGCTGCGCAGCGGCTCCACGCCCGCAAACAGCAGCGGGTTCAGCGCAATGGAGGCGATGGCGCCGGCCACCACGAGGCTGGTCGCCTCGGCCGGCACCAGCTTGAGGCTCTGGCCCAGGCCGAGCAGGATGAAACTGAACTCGCCGATCTGCGCCAGGCTGACCGCCACCGTCAGCGCTGTGGACAGCGGGTAGCGCAGCAGCAGCACCAGCACGCCGGCCGCCAGCGTCTTGCCAACCAGGATGACAGCCACCGTGGCCAGCACGGCCAGCGGTTGCTCGATCAGCACTCGCGGGTCGAACAGCATGCCGACCGCGACGAAGAAGAGCACGGCGAAGGCGTCGCGCAGCGGCAGGCTCTCGTGGGCCGCGCGCTCGCTGAAGGCCGACTCGCGCAGCACCAGACCGGCGAAGAAGGCACCCAGGGCCACGCTGACACCGAACAGGGCCGCAGCCCCGACGGCCAGGCCGACGGCTGCGGCCACCGTGGCCAGCGTGAACAGCTCGCGCGAACCGGTGCGGTTGACCTGCCACAGCATCCAGGGCAGCAGGCGCCGCCCGGCCACCAGCATCACCGCGACGAACACCGCGACGGCCAGCAGCGTCTTGCCAATGGTCAGCCACAACGCGCTGCCGCTGGCACCGCCTTCGCCACCCAGCACCGGGATCAGCACCAGGGCCAGCACCATGGCCAGGTCTTCGACGACCAGCCAGCCCACCGCGATGCGCCCATTGCCGGTGTGCAGCAGCTCGCGCGACTCCAGGGCCCGCAGCAGCACCACCGTGCTGGCCACCGACAGGGCCAGGCCGAAGATCAGCGATGCCGCCAGGTCCCAGCCCCACCACCAGTGCGCCAGGCCGGCGCCCATGGCCGTGGCGGCGGCCATCTGCACCAGGGCCCCAGGCAGGGCGATGCCCTTGACCGACATCAGATCGCCCACCGAGAAATGCAGGCCGACGCCGAACATCAGCAGCATGACGCCCACCTCGGACAGCTGCTGGGCCAGGTGCACATCACCGACAAAGCCCGGTGTGTGCGGCCCGATCAGCACGCCGGCCAGCAGATAGCCCACCAGGGCCGGCAGCCGCGCCCATTGCGCGAGCAGGCCCAGCACCAGGGCCAGGCCAAAGGCCGCGGCCAGCGTCGAGATCAGCGTCATGCCGTCATGCATCGTTCGGGGACTCCTTCATTCAGGGGCAATGAGCTCGCGCTCGGTCAGGATCAAGGTCAGGGCGCGGTCATGCGCCTCGACGGGGAAATGGGTCTCTGCCGCCGACCAGGCCAGGCCGATGGTCGTCACGCCGGGATGCAAGGCCAGCCAGCGGTCGAAGTAGCCGCCACCGTAACCCAGTCGAAAGCCCTCGCGTGTGAAACCCACGCAGGGCACCAGCACGACATCGGGCACGGCGACCGCGCCGGTGGCGGTGGCGATGCCGCATTCGTCTTGCGCCGTCGTCGCGCCGCCATCCCAGCGGCGGAACACCATCTCGGCCGGGTCGCGCTTCGCAAACGGCAGCGCCCGGGCATAGGGCAGCTCGCCCGGATCGAACTCGCCGGCCAGCGGCCAGTAGACGCCCAGCAGTTCGGGCTCGAGCTGCTCCAGCAGTTCGCGCAGCGGCGCGGCCAGCGCGGCCTGGGCAGTCTGGAAGGCCGGGCCGGCTGCGAATTCGCGGCGCGCGGCCAGCAGCTCGCGGCGCAGGGTGGGACGGTCGGGAGGGGCGGCGCTCATCGGGCTATTAAAACCCAGGCCTCGTTCAGGGCTTGTGTCGGTCCTCAGCCCTGAGGATGAAGGCTGCGCGCGGGATGGTGCGCAAGCTACCGCCGGGACTATGGTCGCCGTCGTCTTCACCCCCTCAGGGAAGCCGCCATGCCCACGCCCGACGCCCCTTTCCATCCCATCATCTATGTGCGCGGCTATGCGATGTCGCGCGGCGAGATCGACGAGACCACGGCCGATCCCTTCTGCGGCTTCAACCTCGGTTCGACCATGTACCGCGCCGTGCCCAACAAGGACGAGAGGCCGCGCAAATACGTCTTCGAGTCGCCCGTCGTGCGCCTGGCCTCGGAGTACGGCTACCAGGATGTCTACGAGGACGGCTACGACATCGTCGACCCCGAGTGGGAGGCCGACTCCCTGGGCAAGCCCACCAACAACAAGCTCGGCAGCCGCTGCATCGTCATCTACCGCTACTACGACGCGGCGTCCTCCTATCTGGGCAACAGCAAGACGCCGGAAATCGAGGACTTCGCCAAGGGCCTGTCCCAGCTGGTGGCCCGCGTGCGCGATCTGGTCTGCAAGAACCCCGACAACAAGATCAAGCCGGCCGACTTCCGCTGCTATCTGGTCGCCCACTCCATGGGCGGCCTGGTCTGCCGCGCCTTCTTGCAGAACCCGGCCCTGGATACCGAGAAGGTGGTGAAGCACGTCGACAAATTCTTCACCTACGCGACGCCGCACAACGGCATCGACGTGCTGGGCCAGAACATCCCGTCCTGGCTGGGCGTCAACGACATCTCCAACTTCGACCGTGACAAGCGCATGCCGGCCTACCTCGACCTGGTGGCCGCAGCCAAGAAGTACAAGCGCGCCGACCTGCTGCCCGAGGCGCGCTTCCCGTCGCGGCGGGTCTTCACGCTGGTGGGCAGCAACCGGCTGGACTACGAGGCCGCGGCCGGCATGTCGCGCAGCTTTGTCGGCCATGGCAGCGACGGCCTGGTGAAGATCGAGAACGCGACGCTGTGCGGCCTGGACGCCAAGGGCAACATCACCGAGCAATGCGCCAAGGCCTTCGTCTACCGAGCCCACTCGGGCTACTTCGGCATCGTCAACAGCGAAGAGGGTTTCCAGAACCTGGCCCGCTTCCTTTTCGGCGACGTGCGCGTGGACCTGTGGCTGGAGATCGACGACATCCGCCTGCCCGACAAGGTGCAGGAGGAGGCCGACGCCGGCCGCGCCGTCAACGCCCTGTACCAGATCGAGGTGCAGGCCTCGCCTCGCGGCAAGCTCTGGTATCTGACGCGGCGCACGTCCGAGGAGGACTCCGTGGCCTGCGTGGCCCAGGCCGATTGGCAGAAGAACGCCAGCCTCTACCTCAGCAGCGTCTTCCTGGCCAACTGGGCCAAGGTCAACAAGCAGCGCCGCTCGCTGGCCTATGGCATGACGCTGGGTGTGCGCGTGCCCGACTACGAGATCGAGAAGCGGCTCTGGCTCAACGAGCACTTCGAGGGCGGCTATCTGTTCCGCAATGCGCTGATCCTGGAGATGGTGCCGCCGACCAAGGAGGGCGAGGCCTGGAAGGTCAAGTACGCCTGGCAGGACGCCGGCGTGTCCATGGCCGATACCGAGATCGCCCCCAAACAGCTGAAGTCGGGCCGCATCGAGGTCAGCGTGCCCTTCGACAGCAGCGCCGTGGCCGCCAACGGCAAGATGAAGCCCACCAACCCCGGCATCCGCGGCCGGCTGCGCTTCGAGATCGAGGGCTGGAACCTGGACGCGAGCTAGCGGCCGCGCCGCCGCCAGGCCAGGCCCGCGGCGCCGGCCAGCAGCATCGCCCAGCTGGCCGGCTCGGGCACGGCCTGGATCTGGAAGACGATGCTGTGGTCGCGGTAGTTGAAGTCGCCGCCGCTGGGCAGGTCCTCGAAGGCCAGGTTGGTACCGGCCGGCACCTGGGCGTCGCCCGTGAAAGCGGCGGCCCAGACATGGTTGACATGGTCGCTGTTCAGGCTCACGTCGCTGTAATAGCGCGCCGCGCCGCTGTTGGCGTCGATGAAGAAAACCAGGCTGTCGCCGGCGGTCACCTTGCCCAGCACAAAGGTCTGGCCATAGGCGCTGGCGTGGTTGTCCAGCCCCGGCGTGCCGTCCACGCCATTGATGCGCGCACCGACGAGGTTGGTGAAGCCTCCCGCCTCGCCGGTGTAGTAAGCCAACAGCGTCCCGCTGGCGCCCGCCGTGAAGCTGCTGGCCGGCGCCTCGGTGCCGGGCGTCGGGTAGACCGCGGGGTTGGCGTAGGCGGCCAGGCTCAGCAGCGAGGCCGAAGCCCCCAACAGCAGGCGTCGTGTGGCAGTCTTCATCACCGGTCTCCTGGTCAATTGGCGCGCAAGATTAAGGAAGAGATAGCGCTATCTCCAGCCCCTAACTCGTGGGCAAGACACGCGCCTGCGTAAATCGCGAAGCCACGGGTTTCCCTGGGTTAAATTCAGTCAGAGGCGCGGGCGCTCGGCCAGCTGGCCGAGCGCATGCCAAGTGAAGCAGTTGCGAGGCGTGAAGCGCATGAGTCAGATGGGTGGTCGAGTCTTCCAAAACATCAGCCGCGGGGCCCTGGCCCTGCTGTTGTCGGTGGCGCTGAGCGCCGACGCGGCCCCGCCGCAGCCGCCCGCCGATGCCGACCTCGCCGTGCAGGCCCGCGATGCCTGGGTCAAGCGCGACCGCAAGCGCCTGGCCACCTATGCCGAGGCGGCGCGTGCCCAGAACCATCCGCTGGCCGGCTGGGTCGAGTACTTCGACCTCAATGCGCGGCTGGCCGAAGTGCGGCAGCCCGAGATGGACGCCTTCTACGCCCGCTATCCCGGCAGCTATGTCGAGGACCGCCTGCGCAACGACTGGCTGCTGGAGCTGGGCCGCCGCCGCGACTGGGCCAATTTCAAGCGCGACCACGCGAGCTATCAGATGCGCGACGACCGCGAGGTCGCCTGCTACGGGATGCTGGCCGACCACGCCTCCGGCACCAAGGTCGACACGGAGGCCGCACGAGCAGAGTTCGTGAACGCCGCGCGGGCGGCGTGGATGGCCCAGAAGGATGGCGACGACGGCTGCCTGCAGCTGGCCGGCGCGCTGTTCGATGCCGGCCAGTTCAAGCAGGACACCGTGTGGGCCAAGGCGCGCCTGGCCACCGAGCAGAGCCGCCCGCGTGCCGCACGCCAGGCCGTGGCCCTGCTTGCGGCCAAGCCGCTGGACCAGAAGCTCGCCGACCTGCAGGACAACGCCGGCCGCTACCTGACGCGCCAGGCCCGCAGCGCACCTCGTCCCGAGGCTGAGCTGACGGCCCTGGCCCTGGCCCGTGTCGCCGCCAACGACCCCGACCAAGCTGCGGGCCTGCTGCGCGACAAATGGAGCAAGCTGCCGCACGACCTGCAGGCTTGGCTGTGGGTGCAGATCGGGCGCCAGTCGGCGCTGCGTCTGCAGGACAGCGCCCCGGCCGCCTTCGAGCGCGCCGACAAGCTCGCCCCCGACCTGGCCTGGAGTGACGAATCCCTCGCCTGGGCGGCCCGCGCCGCGCTGCGTTCCCGCCAGCCGGCCGCCGCCCTGCGCGCCATCGAGCGCATGAGCGCCGCCGAACAGCGCGACCCCGCCTGGGCCTACTGGAAGGCTCGCGCGACGCGGCTGCAGGGCGACGCCCATGGCGCCCGCACCCAGCTCACGACGCTGTCATCCGCATCCCTGAACTATTTCGGCCGCCTCGCTGCCGAGGAGCTCGGCCTGCCCACGCCCTTGCCACCCGCGCCGGCGCCGCTGACGGCCGACGAGCGGCGCGCCGCCAGGCAGCATCCCGGCCTCACGCGGGCGCTGCGCCTCATCGACCTGGGCCTGCGCAGCGAGGGCGTGCGCGAATGGAATTTCTCGCTGCGCGGCATGGGTGACCGCGCCCTGCTGGCCGCCGCCCAGGAGGCCTGCGACCGCGAGGTCTGGGACCGCTGCATCAACACCAGCGAGCGCACCCGGACCGAGATCGACATCGCCCAGCGCTACCCCACGCCCCACCGCGCCGAACTGCAGCGCGAGGCCCAGGCCAGCGGCATCGACCCGGCCTATGTCTACGGCCTGATCCGCCAGGAATCGCGCTTCGCGCTGGACGCCCGCTCCCATGTCGGTGCCGCCGGGCTGATGCAGATCATGCCCGCCACGGCCAAGTGGACGGCCAAGAAGGTCGGGCTGAACTACAGCGCCGAGCTGATGAACGACCGTGACTTCAATCTGCGCATCGGCACCTTCTACCTGAAGCTGGTGCTGGACCGCTTCGAGGGCGCCCAGACCCTGGCCGCGACGGCCTACAACGCCGGCCCGGGCCGGGCCGCGCGCTGGCGTGACGGCCCCGTGCTGGACGCCGCCATCTGGGCCGAGAACATCCCTTTCAACGAGACGCGCGACTATGTCCGCAAGGTGCTGCTCGGCGGCGCCATCTATGCCCAGGTGATGGGCCTGCCCGCCACCTCGCTGCGCGAGCGCCTGGGTCGCAGCGTCGGCCCGGCGGGTGCCGCTGCCGCGGATGTCAGCGATGTGCCGCCGGCAGCGGTGGGAGATGGCAAATCATGAGCCTGTCAGTCCTCGTTCTGGGCGGCAGCGGCTTTGTCGGCCGCGCCCTGTGCGAACAACTGCTGCGGCGCTGCGGTGCCGACGTGCGCATCACCGTGCCGACGCGCCGCCTGCCGCATGCGCAGAGCGTGCAGAGCCTGCCCGGCGTCACCGTCGTGCAGGCCGACGTCTTCAAGGATCTGCCGCGGCTGGTGCCGGGCCATGACGCGGTCGTCAACCTCGTCGCCATCCTGCAGGGCAGCGCGGCTGCCTTCGAGCATGTGCATGTGGAGCTGCCCAAGCGCATTGCCGCGGCCGGTGCGCGCCGCCTCGTCCACGTCAGCGCCCTGGGCGTGGCCGAGCATGCGCCATCGCGCTATCTGCGCAGCAAGGCCGCCGGCGAGGCGGCCCTGCAGGTCGCCGCCCAGACCCACCCGATGGCACTGACGCTGGTGCGTCCGTCGCTGGTCTTTGGCGACGGCGACCACAGCGTCAACCTGTTCGCGCGGCTGCAGGGCCTGTTCCCGGTGATGCCTCTGGGCGGTGCCCAGGCGCGTCTGCAGCCCGTGTGGGTGCAGGACCTGGCGCGCGCCCTGGTCGAGGTGCTGCTGCGCCGCGAGTCCGTCGGCCAGACCTACGAGATCGCCGGCCCGCGCGAGCTGACATTGGCTGAGCTGGTGAAGCTGGCCGGCGGCGTTGCCGGTCGTCAACGGCCGGTACTGGCTTTGCCCCACGCGCTGGCTTCGCTGCAGGCCCTCTTCATGGAATGCCTGCCCGGCGAGCCGCTGCTGTCGCGGGACAACCTCGCCTCGCTGAGCGTGCCCAATGTGCCGAGCGGCCGGTTGCCGGGGCTCGCCGAACTCGGCATCCGGCCCAGCTCGCTGGAGGCCGTGCTGCCAACCTATCTGTCGGCCACCGGTGGCGTCGCGCGCCTCGATGCCTGGCGCGCCAGGCATTAATCCCTTGCGGATTGCTCATCCCGTTCGCGCGGCACCGTCAGTAAGCTCGCCGGCTGCAACGCGAAAGATGACATGAAGCTCTATATCGGCAACAAGAACTACTCGTCCTGGTCCATGCGCAGCGGCGTGCTGCTGGCGGCCTTCGGCATTCCCTTCGAGGAGGTCAAGCTGCGCTTCGACTTCAGCGAGGGCTCCGAGTGGAACCGGGTCATCACCGGTGTCACACCGACCAAGCGTGTGCCCGTCATCGTCGAGGACGACGGCTTCACCGTCTGGGACACGCTGGCCATCGCCGAGTACATCGCCGACCGCCACCCCGAGCACGCCATCTGGCCTCGCGACGCCCAGGCCCGCGCCCGTGCGCGCAGCCTGTGCGCCGAGATGCACGCCGGCTTCACGCGGCTGCGCACCGTCTGCCCGATGAACATCGAGGTCTTCTTCCCCGATGTCGGCGCCAGGCTCTGGGCCGAGGACGAAGCCCTGCGTGCCGATGTGACGCGTTTGGATGCGGCCTGGAGCGACGCGCTGAAGACCAGCGGCGGGCCTTTCCTGTTTGGTGAGTTCAGCGCCGCGGACGCCTATTTCGCGCCCGTGGCGGTGCGGCTGAGCCGCTTCGGCCTGCCGGTGTCCGAAGCCGCGGCGGCCTATCGCGATGCGGTTTTGGCGCATCCGGCCGTCGAGGACTGGATTGCCGACTCGATGCGCGAGCAGGACTTCATCGTCGAAGACGAGCCTTACCGAAAGAGCCGCTGACCATGTTGGAACTTCGCCCCAGCTGCGAGCACTGCGATGTCGCCCTGCCACCGGAGTCGACGGCGGCGCGCATCTGCAGCTTCGAATGCACCTTCTGCGTGGAATGCGCGGAAGGGCTGTTGAGCAATGTCTGCCCGAATTGCGGCGGTGGTTTTGTGCCGAGGCCGGTCAGGCCGGTGCGGAACTGGAAAGGCGGGAACTATCTCGGTGACTATCCGGCGAGGACGGTGCCGAAGTTGAGGCCGGTGGATCTGGAGGCCCATGCGCGGCTGGTGGAGTCGCTTGCTGGGCTGGCGCCGGAGAAGCGGTAGGAGGCTTTGTGAAGGTCCTCATGACTCGCGTGCAGTGCCGCGGGAATCCGCCCCGCGAGGGCGGGTAACTTTTCTCTGACGCGCCAGAGAAAAGTCACCAAAAGAGGAGCGCTCAATGCAATCCGCACTCGAGCGGCGGCATGCGCTCGCGATGCTCGAACTGGACCGTGCCTACGCGCGACCCGCTTCGCTCTCGCTGCTGTCCCTATGACGGGCATCACTGATCGCCACTTCACCACCGTTAACGCCGGCTGCACGCCGGGCTCATCAGGAAATACCGAACAGCCGCGTCGCCCGAGCGACGCTGCATTTGGCATTTCTCGTGAGCCCGGCGTGCAGCCGC
>NZ_JBPZGZ010000008.1:0-167305 GCF_051857475.1 Roseateles sp. NT4
GCCGCAAGGGGCCACTCGTTGTTGCAGCCCTGGCCCGCACGCGAGTGCGGGCGGCGCGCTGCGTCTAGATTGGCCCCTTGCGGCGGGCCTTCGCGGCCCACTGCCATGGCGCCAACAGACCCTTACTCACCGCGGCGGCGGCGGCGGGGCCTTGATCTCGTTGCCCATGCGCTGCGCCGACTCCATGGCCTGCTTGTAGTCTTCCTTGCTCATGCAGCGCCGGACCTTGCGGTTGGTGCCCGTGGCGGCCTCATAGAAGCAGACCACGTCAGCCTGCGGGCCGTCGGCCTGCGGGCTCTCTGCCTGGGCGACTTGCTCCGAACGCTGCTGCGGCTGCGGAGCCGCACAGGCGGACAGCAGGGCCAGCAAGGACAGCACGCTGGTGAACTGAAGAGCAGACCTCACGACGAACTCCCTGATCGAGCGAAAGCGCGAATGTAGCCTCCCGGACCGGCCCTGACACGGGCTGGCATCATCAAAGCCGACCACCATGCCCCTGCCCCTCTTCGAATCCCCCTGGATGAGTGCCGAGCACCGCCTGCTGCGGGACAGCGCGGCGCGCTTCTTCACCGAGCGCTGGCTGCCGCGCGCGGCCGGCTGGCGCGAGGCTGGCCTGATGGAACGCGACACCTGGCGCGAGGCCGGCGCCCAGGGCCTGCTGTGTGCGGCCATGCCCGAGACCTTGGGCGGCAGCGGCGGAGACTTCGGCCACGAGGCCGTCATCGTCATGGAGGCGGCGCGGGCCAATCTGGGTGGCTTTGGCGGCAGCGTGCATTCGGCCATCGTGGCGCCCTATCTGCTGCGCCACGGCAAAGACGAGCAGCGCCGCCGCTGGCTGCCGCTGCTGGCCACGGGCGAGCGCGTCGGCGCCATCGCGATGACGGAGCCCGGCACAGGCTCGGACCTGCAGGCCATCCGCACCCGCGCAAGGCGGGAGGGCGCCGACTACGTCATCAGCGGCCAGAAGACCTTCATCACCAACGGCCAGAACGCCGACCTCATCGTCATCGTCTGCCGCACGGGTGACGCCCCGGGTGCCAAGGGACTGTCGTTGATCGTGGCCGAGATCGATGCCGGCACCACCGGCCTGACGCGTCGGCGCCTGGACAAGATCGGTCTCAAGGCCCAGGACACCAGCGAGCTCTTCTTCGACGAGCTGCGCGTGCCGGTCGCCAACCTGCTGGGCGAGCAGGAAGGCCTGGCGTTTGGCCAGCTGATGGGCGAGCTGCCGCAGGAGCGCCTGGTCATCGCCGTGCAGGCCGTCGCGATGATGGAGCGCGCGCTGGACGACACCGTGGCCTACGCCAAGCAACGCGAGGCCTTCGGCCAGACCATCTGGAGCTTCCAGAACACCCGCTTCGTGCTGGCCCAGGCCCAGAGTGATGTGCTGGCGGCGCGCACCTTCCTCGATGCGGCCATCTCCGCCCATCTGAAAGGCGAACTCGATGCCGCCCGCGCCGCCCTGGTGAAGGCCTGGTGCAGCGACCTCGCGTCCAGACTCACCGACGCCTGCCTGCAGCTCTTCGGCGGCTACGGCTACATGCTGGAGACCCCCATCGCCGAGCTGTGGGCCGATGCCCGCGTGACACGCATCTACGGCGGCACCAACGAGATCATGAAGGAGCTGGCCTCGCGCTCGATGTGAGTTTTTTTGGGGCCGATGTCGAAATGGCGGGCACGCCGGGCGTCATTGTCGGACGGTGCATGTCGCGCCGTTCGAACCCAACGAGGAGATTCCCATGGAATACATGCTGCTGATCCACGCCGACCCCGTCGCTTTTGCGGCGCTGAGCGAGACCGAGAGCGCTGCTGCCATGGCCGCCTACACCGCCTACGCCGAGGCACTGTCCAAGGCGGGCATTGACCGCGGCAGCAACAGGCTGAAGCCGGGCGACATGTCGACGACGGTACGCGTGCGCAACGGCAAGACCGAGGTGCTGGACGGCCCCTTCGTCGAGACCCGCGAGCAGCTGGGCGGCTACTTCATCTTGGACGTGCCCGACCTGGATGCCGCGCTGAGCTGGGCGGCCCGCTGCCCCGGTGCCAGCCACGGCACCGTCGAGGTCAGGCCCGTGTGGGATATGAAGTGAAGCCCCTCGTCCAGCCGCACACCGCCGAACGCGGTGCGTCTGGCCGGTCCCCCGAGGGGACGACGTCGCTTGCGGCATTGAGCCCCAAGCGACGCCAGTCGGGCCGGCTCGGGAGCGGCCCAGCGCTCGGCCCAGGATTGCAACACTCCATGCGCCACAAGTGCAGCAAATGCCAGATGGGCAAGTGAATCCCGCCGCCGCCGCGGAGCAGGCGGCGCGGCGCAGCTATGGGCGCCTCGTGGCCTTTCTGTCGGCCCGCTCGCGCGACGTGGCCGGCGCGGAGGACGCGCTGGCCGACGCCTTCGAGACCGCCCTGGCCCGCTGGCCGCTGGACGGCGTGCCCGACAACCCCGATGCCTGGCTGCTGACCGTCGCGCGCCGCAAGACGGCCGACGCCTTGCGCGAGCGGCGGCGTGGCGACGAAGCCGCCGCCTGGCTGGAATGGCTGGCCGAGCTCGAGACGCCGCCCGAAGCGCATGCGCTGCCGGACCGGCGCCTGGAGCTGATGTTCGCCTGCGCCCACCCGGCCATCGACGCGGCCGCCCGTGCGCCGCTGATGCTGCAGGCCGTGCTCGGCTTCGACGCCGCAACCATCGCCGCGGCCTTCCTGGTGGCGCCGGCCGCGATGAGCCAGCGCCTGGTGCGTGCAAAGGCCAAGATCCGCCAGGCCGGCATCGGCCTGCAAGTCCCGGCCCGCGATGAACTGGCCGAGCGCCTGGGCGCAGTGCTTTCGGCAATCTACGCCGTCTATGCAGACGCCTGGACCGACGCCACCGGCACGGACCCGCGCCGGCGCGACCTCGCCGACGAGGCGATCTGCCTCGCCCGCCTCGTCGCCTCGCTGCTGCCGCAGGAGCCCGAGGCCCTGGGCCTGCTCGCCCTGATGCTGTATTCCCACGCGCGCCGTGCCGCCCGCCGTGACGTCGACGGTGTCTATGTCCCGTTGACGATGCAGGACCCGGCGCGCTGGGAGGGCCAGCTCATCCGGGAGGCCGAAGGGCTGTTGCACCTGGCCAGCAGCCACGGCCGCATGGGCCGCTACCAGCTCGAGGCAGCCCTGCAATCGGCCCATGTCCAGGGCCGGCGCAGCGGCCGCGTCGACTGGCCGGCCATCGAGCGCCTGTACGCCGCGCTGTGCGAGCTGACCGGCTCGCCGGTCGCCGCGCTGAACCACGCCGTGGCGCTGTCCCACACGACCGACGCCACGGCAGCTCTGGCGGCACTGGACACGCTGCATGCGGCGTTGAGCGACTACCAGCCCTACTGGGCCGCGCGCGCCGAGCTGCTGGGCCGCTGCGGCCGCGAGGCGCAAGCGCGCGAAGCCTGCGGGCGTGCGGTTGCGCTGGAAAGCGATGAAGCCGTGCGCGAATTCCTGCGGCGCCGCGCTGCGGCTTGGGGCTCACAATGAAGTTCGCCCAAGTACTGCCAGGATCCCCGATGTTCGACGCCTATCTCTACGACCACTGCCGCACGCCGCGCGGCAAGGGCAAGCCCGAAGGGTCGCTGCATGCAGCCACGCCGATCTGGCTGGTGCGCAGCGTGCTGCAGGCCCTGCAGCAGCGCACGGGGCTGGACACCACGCTGGTCGACGATGTCGTGCTGGGCTGTGTGACGCCCATCGCCGAGCAGGGCGGAGACATCGCCCGCATCGCCGTACTGGACGCCGGCTGGGCGCAGACGGTCGCCGGCGTCACCCAGTCGCGCTTCTGCGCCTCCGGGCTGGAAAGCGTGAACCTGGCCGCGGCCAAGGTGGCGAGCGGCTTCGAGCAACTGGTCGTTGCCGGTGGTGTGGAAAGCATGAGCCGCGTGCCCATGGGGAGCGACGGCGGTGCCTGGATGCTGGACGAACGCGTCGTCCATGCCATCGGCTTCGTGCCGCAAGGCATCAGCGCCGATCTCATCGCGACGCTGGAAGGCTTCACGCGCGAGGAGCTGGACGCCTGGGCGGCCCGCTCCCACCAGCGTGCGGCGATGGCCCGCGCCGAGGGCCGCTTTGCGAAGGCCCTGGTGCCGGTGCATGACCCCGCCGGCGTCCTGCTGCTGGCCGAGGACGAGACCATCCGCCCGCAGACGACGGCCGAAACCCTGGCCGCGCTGAATCCGAGCTTCATCAAGCTGGGCGCGAAATTCGACGGCCTGGCACTCAAGAAGTACCAGCAGGCCGCAGCCATCGAGCACCGCCACCATGCCGGCAATTCGTCCGGCATCGTCGACGGCGCAGCCCTGGTGCTGGTGGGTTCCAGAGCCGGTGGCGACGCGGCCGGGCTCAAGCCACGCGCCCGCATCCGCGCAGCGGCAGTGACCGGCAGCGAGCCGACCATCATGCTGACCGGCACGACGCCGGCCTGCCAGAAGGCGCTGCGTCAGGCCGGCATGCAGGCCAGCGACATCGACTTGTGGGAAATCAACGAGGCCTTTGCGGCCGTGCCGATGAAGACGGCGCGCGACCTCGGCCTGGACCTGGATCGCATCAATGTGAACGGCGGCTCGATCGCCCTTGGCCACCCGCTCGGCGCCACCGGCGCCATGCTGCTGGGCACGCTGCTCGATGAACTCGAGCGGCGCGACCTGCAGACCGGCGCCGTGACACTGTGCGTGGGCGGGGGCATGGGCATCGCCACCATCATCGAACGCGTTTAGAGGCGGATCCAGCCGCCGGCACGCAGATGCCAGCGCCCGCCGCTGTTCTCCCAGCGGTGGGGCTCATAGCGATAGCCGGCGCGCGGGCGCTCGTAGTAGCCGGGCACCCAGTGGTGGCGGCCACTGCTCCAGCCCCAGTAGCCGCCAATCCAGACCGCGCCCGGGTAGGGCATGACGGGAACGACCTCGGCATAGGGCGCCGGCGGCGGTGCGTCGACGACGATGGTCGAGCCGCCGTCGTAGTAGCCGGCCCGGTGGGCGGGCACGACCACGCAGGCCGACAGCAGGGCCGATGAGGCCAGGGCAAGCACCAGAGTCAGTTTTTTCATTGGAATCTCCAGGCCGCGTCGGGGCAGCGGCGGGTTGTCGCCGGTTTATCGAGGGCCGTAACCGCCACCGCGGTAATAGCCGCCATCGCGGTGGTAGCCACCGTCACGGTAGTAGCCGTGGCGGGGCGGCACGATGATGCAGCCCGAGAGCAGGGCGGCGGAAGTGATCAGGCTGATGGCAAGGGCCAGGCGTTTCATGGGACTACTCCAGGCCGCAAAAACACGGCCGTACGCCACTAACCCCCCAGGCCCCTTAGCGGATGACCTGGCGTCACAGAGGGTTACTTGGTTGCCGCTTTGTAGAGTTGCCTGCGCATCCTTTAGATGACTGGGTCGGTGGCGTTAGCAGACGTTTCCTGCCGCTTATCATCCGCGCGCGCAATCCAGCGTAACCGGCGTCATGAGCTCCGTTGATTCCATGAAACACCTTCTGCTTTCCTCCCTGTTCGCCCTCGCACTGGCAGGCTGTGCCTCGACCCCTGCGCCCACCACCAACACGGCCGCCAACGACGGCGGCGCCACGTGCGAAAAGGAAGTCTCGACGGGTTCGATGCTGTCCAAGTCGCGCTGCCGCACCGCCGAGCAGCGTGAGGCCGAGCGCGCCGGCGTTGCCGCCACCGCCGACGCCATCCGCCAACAGCGCAACCTGCCGCCGGGCAAGTAATCCGCTTCAGGCCTCCTGGCGGCGCACCGCCACCAGGAGCAGCATGCCGGCCGCCAGCACGGCGGCCGTCAGCCACACCGCGGCGTCAAAGCTGCCGCTGGCTTCCACCATATGACCGGTCAACGCGGGAGCGCTGACTTGGGCCACGCCATAGCTCAGCGTCAGCCGGGCCATGGCCTTGCCCGGATTGGCCGGCGAGTGCCGGCCGACCAGGGCCAGCGTCAGGCTGACGATGCCGATGAAGGTCGCGCCGTACAGCAACGCACCCGCCAACGCCGCCACCAGCCCGCTGGCCAGCACCGGCAGCAGCACGCCGCAGATCTGCAGGCCGAAGGCGATCAGCAACGCGCCCACGTCGCCGGTGCGGCGTGCGATGCGGTCCCAGACGAACACGGCCGGTGTTGACGCCAGGCCCACCAGCAGCCACGCCCAGGGCCCCTGGCCGGCCAGCAGCGGCTGCTTCTCGACGATGGCGACCGTGAAGGTCGCGTTGACGACGAAACCCCAGCCACCGCAGAAATAGGCCGCTGCCATCAGCCCCACCCAGCGCCGGCTGGGCGCAGCGCCGGCCGCGGCCTGGGTGGCCCGCGGCGGCACCGGCGGCCGCCACCACCAGGCCGGCAACAGGAAGGCCAGGCCCAGCAGCGCAAAGCCCTGCCATTGCGCCGCCCAGCCCAGCTCCAGCCGCGTCATGCCCATCGCGCCCAGAGCCGACACGACGATGCCCAGGCCCAGGCCGATGAAATAGATGCCGAGTTCCGGCCGACGTCCGGACCGGATCAGCCAGCCCTGCACCAGGCCCGAACCCAGCAGCATGCCGGCCGCGCCGCACAGGCCGCCGACATAGCGCGACAGGGCCCAGACGCCGAAGCTGGTGCTCCACCCCATCAGCGCCGTGATCAGCAGTGCCAGCGGCAGCCCCCAGACGTAGAGGCGCTGCCGCCATGCCGGGCTTTCGATCCAGGCGGCCAGCAGCGCGCCGCTCATATAGCCGGCGTAGTTGATGGCCGCCAGCAGGCCGCCATCGGCCACGCCCAGGCCGGCCTGGGCATGCATCAGCGGCAGCAGCGGCGTGTAGGCGAAACGCGCCAGGCCGATGGTCAGCACCAGGGCGCAGATACCGCCCAGCAGAACCTGCCAGGCTTGCAGACGGGACTCGGGTTCGGGCATGGCCGCAGGATAGGGCGAGTCGGGCATACCCCGAGCTCCGGGGGACTTGCAAAGCACGGCGGCGAGCCCAGTTGCGAACCATGCCGCTGTTCATCTGCTTCTGCCTCGTCCTGCTCGCCTCCGCCGGCATCGCGCTGTGGCCGCTGTGGGTGCGCCGGCGCCGCGAACGCATCGCGAGCCGCCCTTTCCCTCAGTCCTGGCGGCGCCTGCTGCGTCGGCATGTGCCGCTGGTGTCCCGCCTGCCAGCCCGCCAGCAGCTGCGGCTGAAGGGGCTGATGCAGGTCTTCCTGGCCGAGAAGCCCATCCTTGGCTGCCGCGGCCTGCGCGTGACGGACGAGATCCGCGTGACCATCGCGGCTTTGGCCTGCCTGCCCCTGCTCGGTTCGGCGCGCGGCCTCTATCCGGAATTGCGCCAGGTGCTGATCTACCCCGGCGCCTTTGTCGTCGACCGGCCGGTGACGGAATCGGGCGGCGTGCTGTCGGACCAGCGCCGCGTGCTGGCCGGCGAAAGCTGGAGCCAGGGCCAGGTGCTGCTGGCCTGGGACGAGGTCAAGCGCGGTGCGTCAACGCCCGGCGACGGCCACAACGTCGTCATCCATGAGTTCGCCCACCAGCTGGACCAGGCCGGCGGCCCGGCCAATGGCGCACCGGCCCTGCCGACGGCCGAGGCCTACCGGCGCTGGTCGACGGTGATGCAGAACGAGTTCGATGCGCTGCGCTGGCGGCTGGCACGCGGCGAGCCGGGGCTCATCGATCCCTATGCGGCGACCGACCCGGCGGAGTTCTTCGCGGTGATCAGCGAGCTGTTCTTCGAGCGGCCGATCGAGTTGGCAGCCGGGCACCCGGCGCTGTATGCAGAGCTGAGCAGCTACTACAAGCTCGACCCGGCGAGCTGGAACTGAAAACACAGGAGGTCAGAAGCCGAGGGAAGCCAGCAGGTCGTCCACGTCGTCCTGCTTGAGCGCCTTGTCAGGCGTCTGCACGCCGCCCAGTTCGGCAGACGTGGCGGCAGAGGCCGGTGCCGGAAGGGATGCGACGAGATCCTTGAGCGGCGGCTCGGCGCGCTCCAGCATCCGGCTGACCTTGTTGATGACCTGGCCGGAGAGATCCTGGAAGTCCTGCGACATCATGATCTCGGTGTGCAGCGACTTCTCGCGCGCGGCAAAGCTCGCGGCATCCGACGCGTAGGCGGCGCACAGCTTCATCAGGGCGCGGGCACGGTCGGGGCTGATGTTGCTAGACAGGGCCAGGCGGTTCAGCGCGTCGGACAGCTCGCGGCCCTTCTTGCGCACGGCCTCGGCGTCGTCGGCGGCGGCTTCCACCAAGTTCAGCACCTTGGTGGCGGCCTGCTCCGTCATGCTGCGCACATAGGCCAGGCGCTCGCGCGCGTCGGGCAGTTCCTCGACCACATCATGCAGGACCTGGGCGGCGTCGGCCCGGATCATGGCCTGGATGGATGCGTCGGACATGTGGAACTCCCTGGGTGTGCCCGGCAACAGCGACGGGACTGGGGCAGTTTAGGACTGGGGCTTTATCAAGCAAATGCCTGATAAGCGGCCGAACGCGCCCTTTGTCACACCATCATGCAAACGTATTCAGCGCGCTGCCAGCAGGGCACGCAGCGCCGTGACCTGTGCCACATCCAGGCGTCCGGCGGCTTCGGCCAGGGCGAGCTGGCGCAGGCCCAGGGCGCGCAGCAGGTCGGCCTCCAGGCCGGCGGCCGCCAGCGCCTCCAGGTGACGGGCCAGCACGCCGGCGTCGCCGCGGGCGATGGGGCCGGAAACAGCGCCGGCCAGGCCGCGAGTCAGCGCCGTGTCCAGCGCGCCGCGGGTCAGCGGCGTCAGCGCGGGCAGGGCCTGCTCGGGCGCCAGCCCCGCAGCCCTCCACAGCGACTGGGCCTCGGCCAGCACGGCCAGCACACCGCTGGCGGCGAGGTTGGCCGCCGCGTGATAGGCCGCCCGGGCCTGGGCCGTCATGGGTGAAGACAACATCAGCGGCACCATGCCCAGCGCCTGGGCAAGTGCTTCCAGCGCCGGGCCATGGACGGCGTCCGCCTCGATGCCGACGTGCACACCCGCCAGCCCGGCGTCGCCCGCCAGCAGCTTCAGCGGATGAAAGCCCGCCCTGGCCAGGCCAGGGCTCAAGGCCGACAAGGGCGTCGCACCGCTGCAATGCAGGGCGAGCTGGCCCGGGCGCCAGGGCAGGCTGGCGGCCGTAGCGGCGATCTGGTCATCGGGAACGGTCAGCCAGACCCAATCCGCCCGCCTCGCCGCCTGCACCTGGCCGAGCTCGCCGTCGACCGGCCAGCGCCGGCCGACAACGACCTGCTGGCCGGCGGCCCGCAGCGCTGGCACCAGGGCCTGCGCCAGGCGGCCATACCCGACAACCGCGTGGATCAAGGCTTGACGAACTTCAGCGTCATGCGGTCGCTCTCGCCGATGGCCTGGTACTTGGCGCGGTCCTTGTCCTTGAGGCCATAGGTCGGCGGCAGGGTCCAGACGCCGTCGGGATGGTCTGCCGTGTCCTTGGGGTTGGCATTGACCTCGCTCTTGCCCGCCAGCTTGAAGCCGGCCTTCTCGGCGAACTGGATGACGGTCGCTTCCTGCACATAGCCGCTCGGCGCCTTGGGGTCCTGGGTGCGCGAGGCCGGCAGGCGGTGCTCCTCGACGCCCAGGGTGCCGCCCGGCTTGAGCGCCTTGAAGGCCGCGTCGAACACCGCCTGGGCCGTGCCCCCGTTCATCCAGTTGTGCACATTGCGGAAGGTCAGCACCACGTCGGCACTGCCGGCCGGGGCGATGTCGAACTGGCCCTTGGCGGGGTCGAAGCTGCTGATCTTGACCTTGCTGTAGACGCCCATGGAGTCCATCTTGGCCTTGAAGCGCACGCTGCCGCCGTCGGCCGCATACAGCTGGCCGCCCTCGCGCAGATAGGGCGCCAGGATCTCGGTGAACCAGCCACCGCCCGGGGCGAGCTCGACGACGGTGTCGGTGGGCTTGATGCCGAAGAAGCTCAGCGTCTCGTAGGGATGGCGGTAGTTGTCGCGGGCGACATTGCCGACCAGGCGGTTGTCGGCGGCAACGGCGGCCTTGAGCGGGTCATTGCCCTGGGCTTGTGCAGCCGCAGCGGCCAGGGCAAAAGTGGCGATCAGCCAAGTCTTCATGGGGGGTGTCTCCTAGTGGAAGTGGCAGTATCCGGTGCGTGTCAGCCGCTGTCCAAGCTCAGCGACGGAATGCCAATGACGCGAGACCAAACAGGGCCAGCGCGGCGCCAAACAGGCCCAGGGCGTGCAGGCCCAGCCCCTTCAGCACCGCACCGCCGACGCCGGAGCCCAGCGTGGCGCCGACATAGATGGCCGAGGCATTGAGCGCGAACAGCACCGGCAGCTGGGCCGGGTCCAGGGCTGCCAGCCGCGCCTGCTGCGGCACCATGAAACTCCAGCCGAACACGCTCCAGACCAGCATCAGTGCGCCCACCACGGGCAAGGGCCAGGTCGGCAGGGTCAATGCCGGCATCAGCAGGCTTTGCGCCAGGCAAAGCAGCACCAGGGTGCGAAGTGAACCGATGCGGTCGGTCAGGCGCCCACCCATGGCATTGCCGATGACGGCTCCCAGGCCGAACAGCAGCAGCATGCCGGTCACGCCGTCACGGCTGAGGCCATAGACGGTCTCGAACAGCGGCGCGACGAAGGTGTAGCAGACGTAAAGCCCGCCGGTGAAGAGGGCCGTGAAGGCGACGGCCACCATGAGCCGAGCATCGCGCAGCACCCTGCCCAGGTTGGCCAGGCTGGCCACCGGCACCGCGATGCCGGCCGGCAGGGCCATGACGATGGCGGCCAGGCCGATCACGGTCAGCGCCGCCACGACGACGAAAGCCGCCTGCCAGCCCAGGGCATAGCCCAGCCAGGCACCGGCCGGAATGCCCAGCACCTGGGCGAATGTCAGCCCGCCGAAGACGATGGCCAGGGCCCTGCCCTGCTGGCCCGGCCCCGCCAGCGCCACACCGACGGAAGCCGCCACCGGCGTGACCAGGCCGCCCCCCAGGGCCATCAGGGCGCGTGCCGCCAGCAGCATGGCAAAGCTCGGCGCCAGCGCCGCCGCGACGGAACCCAATGCGAACAGCGCCAGGCCGATGGACATCAGCCGCCTGCGGTCCAGCCGGCCCGTGGCCGCGATCAACAGCGGCGAAGCGATGGCATAGGTGCCGGCATAGACACTCATCAGCGCCCCGGCGTGGGCCCGGTCGACGCCAAAGGCCAGGGCCACCGGCGACAGCACACCGACGACAACAAAGGCCCCCATGCCGATGGCGAAATTGGCCAGGGCCAGCAGCCAGAGCTGGCGGGTCGCGGAGGGGGTCATCGGCCCATCATCGCCAGCGGCGCCAAGCCGCGTGCGCCTGGGGTCTTCAGTGCGTGGCCCAGCCCATCCACACCGCCAGCGTGTCGAACAGCGCCGTGATGACCAGGATGGGCAGCGGCAGGCCGAGCAGCGTGCCGATGACGTAGTCGCGCAGCTTCACGCCCGACAGGGCCAGCGTGTAGTTCAGCGCCGGCACCGAATGGAAGACCGTGCGCAGCATGACGACGCTGCGCACCGGGTGCGCATCGAGCCTCGCGAACAGCCGGCGCGCCAGGCGGTTGTCCAGCTCACGCAGCGCGTCGGCGCCCAGGGCGCGCACGACGACGAAGGTCACCGTGCAGGCGATGCAGGCGGCCACATAGGTCGTCAGCGCGCCCCACACCGGCCCCAGGGCCAGCACCGCCGCGGCGAGGAAGAAGCCGCCGGGGATGTGCACGAGATTGGCCAGCACGAACATCGCCGTGAAGGCCACCATGCCCCAGACCCGGTGATGGTCAAAACCCTCGCGCACGGCCTGCAGGCTGATCTGCTGGCGCAGGCCGGTAACCTCAACCGCCGCCCACAGCAACGCCACGAAAGCCAGGACCGCCAGCCAGCGCCAACGGGAATGGGATGACGCGACGGGGGCGGTCTCGGTGGGCTTCAACGCTTGGGCTTGGGGGGCTTCTTGGAGCCCGAAGTATCGGCGGGCGCGACGACGCCCTTGACGGCAGCCTGGGCCAGCTTGAAGAAGACGTCGGTGTTGTCGATGACGCCGGTGAAGGCGAGCGCCCCGGGGCCATAGGCCGACAGCGGCACGTCGGTGGCGGTGTGCACGGCCGATTCGCCGGGCACCTGGCCGGTGACGAGGTAGTCGCCCAGCGCATCGTCGCGCTCCTGGGCATTGGCCGGGTACCACTTCAGCGGCGCCTCGCTGGCGAAGGGCTGCTGGACGTCGCGCTGCGGCGTCTTCTTGGTGCGCCAGTCTTCGTAGCGATCGGCATTGGCGCCGTAGCCCACCAGCAGGCGGAAGTCGATGTCGGTCGTCTCGGGGTAGCCGTCGGCCGCGATCTTGTAGTGCGGGAAGCCGGCCTTCTCGTAGACACCGACGACCTGGTTGCGCAGATGGGGCACACCCTTCTTGGCGGCGAGGTCGACCAGGGCCTTGTCCGTCACCATGGAGCCGCCGATCAGGGCCGCGCCCGAGCATTCATGGTCGGCCGTCACGATGACCAGGGTGTCGCCCTGCTCAGCCGCGAAGTCCTGGGCCACGCGCACGGCGCGGTCGAACTCCAGCGTGTCCAGCATCCAGCGCTCGGTGTCCATGTTGTGGGCCTGCTTGTCGATGGAGGCGCCCTCGACCAGCAGCACGAAGCCCTTGGGCGACTTCTTCAACACGGCTATGGCCTTGGCCGCCATCTCGTCCAGCATGGGCTGGTCGGGCAGACCGAAGTCGTCGACGACGCTGCCGCCCTGCAGGCCGTTCTTGTCGGCGCCGCGGCGGCCGTTGATCTTGTCCAGGGCCACGTTCATGTTGGAGAAGGCGAACAGGCCGAGCAGGGGCTTGGCGGCGTCGGCCTTGTCCAGGTCGGTCTTGGTGGCCGCGTACTGGAAGCCGGCGGACTGGAAGGCGCCGATCAGGTCGCGGCCCTTGTCCAGGCCACCCGCGGACACACCCCAGCGCTTGACGATCTCGGCCGTGTGCGGGTCGGTCGCCGAGAAGGCGTAGTCGCTGCTGTCGGTGCGCGCCGAGCCCGGCGTGCCGGCCGGCAAAAACCATTTGCGGCCGCCGCCCATCAGCACCGTCAGGCCGGTGTGGCCGCGGTCGTCGAAGAACTGGTCGACGATGCCGGTGCCTGCGCCACGGTTGCTGGTGTGCACGGCATTGCCGGCCGGCGTGGCGTCGAAGACGTCGGCCGTCGTGACAACGCCAAGCTGCTTGCCCTGGGTGCGGTGCAGATACTCGCTGAGGTACTCGACGCGCGGGTTGTCGAAGGCGTCCACCGTATCGTCGGGGAAGACGCCCTCCTCGTTGTTGTTGTTCTTGTTGCCGCTGACATAGCTCGTCATGCCGGGCGACGAGTCGGTCACGATGGAGTTCAGCGACGAGGTCTTGACCATGGCCGTCGCCGTGAACGTGTCCATGGCCAGGGGCTGCAGGGCCTTGCCCTGCGCATAGCCATGCACGATGCGCGCAGCGGTGCGCTGCGAGGCGCCCATGCCGTCGCCGAGCAGGATGATGATGTTCCTGACCTTGGGACCGAGGGCGGCCGTGAAGGGCACGACCTCGAAGTTGCCCTTGGCGACGACCTTCTGGCCGTCGGCCTGGGTGGCTTCGACGCTGAACTCATGCTTGCCGGCAAGCTCGCTGGAGACGGCCCGCACCGTGGCGATGGTCGTCTCGGCGGCCAGGCCCTTGGTGCAGCCGCTGGCGCATTCGCGCAGCGCGACGGTGGCCGCCACCGGCTTGCCGTCGATGAAATAACGCGCCGCGGTGATCTTCTGGCCGGCGTCGGGCTTGATCGTGGCCTGCAGGTCGAAGCGCTGGCCGGGCAGGAAGCGGGCGATGACGGGGTCGGCGCGGCCGCTGGAGAAAAGTTCGCTGGGCGGCGTCAGGCGGGTCACGGTGGGCGCGGCGACGGCGGAGCCAGCGGCGATTGCGGCAAGCAGCAGGGTGTGTTTCATGGCAACAGCTCAGTGCGAATGGGGAGAGGCGGCAGCCGAGGCCTGCGCGGCCAGGGCGTCAGGCGCGAGGTGCAGGCGGATCCAGCTGACGCGGCCGGTCGCATCCTCGGCGGGGCCGTACTCGAGGCGGCCGGTCAGGGCGAGCGGCCCGGCCTGGTGGGCGACAAAGCGCGCGCTCTGCGACTCGGGCAGCAGCACGGTGACGGTGGAGGCCGGGAGGTCATCGGCATCACCGTCGGCATGCTCGGACATCGAGACCGGCCGCGGCGTCAGCAGAAACTGGCCGGCCTGGGGCTGCTCGCGCTGCACCATGAAACCCACCAGGCGCACCTCGCGGCCAGCGGCAGCCTTCAGTTGCGCCGTGGGCTCCAGCCCGCGCGGGCCGATGGGGGACGCGAAGAAGTCGGAGAAGCCGATCTCGACCGGCGCGGCCGGCGCCATCGCCGGCAGCAGGCTCAGTGCGCCGGCAAGCAGCAGGAAAGGCAGTCGCATGCTGGCCCTGTCAAAAGGGCAGCATGCTCCCGCGAAGCTGTGTCAAATCGATGACGAAGCTCAATAGCCCAGGGCCAGGCCGGAATTGCGCCGCGGGTCGTTGGCGCCGTAGTAGCGGTTCTTGCCCACCGGCTTGCCACCCAGGCGCGGTGCGCCGACCAGGATGCTGGCCAGGTGATTGGCCGGCTGCGGGTCGGCGAACTTCTGGCCCCAGCCCTCGAGGATCTTGCGCGTGTCGGGCGACAACGCATTCACCTCCAGGTTGGTGGCCTCGGGCAGCCATTGCTGGTGGAAGCGCGGCGCGTCGGTCGCCTCTTGCACATCCATGCCGTAGTCGATGACGTTGATCATGGTGTGAAGCACCGCCGTGATGATGCGGCTGCCGCCCGGCGTGCCGACCACCATGACCGTCTTGCCGTCCTTGGTGACGACGGTCGGGCTCATGGACGACAGCGGCCGCTTGCCCGGCTCGATGCGGTTGGCTTCACCCTGCACCAGGCCGTAGAGATTGGGCACGCCGACCTTGGCGGTGAAGTCATCCATCTCGTCGTTCAGCAGCACGCCGGTCTTGGCGGCCGTCACGCGCGCGCCAAACCAGTCGTTCAGCGTGTAGGTCACCGACACGGCATTGCCCCATTTGTCGACGATGGAGTAGTGCGTGGTGTTGCTGCCCTCGTGCGGCGACACGCCGGGCTTGATGTCCTTGGAGACGCCGGCCTTGTTGGGATCGATCACGGCGCGCAGCTGGGCCGCATAGTCCTTGCTGAGCAGGCGCTCCAACGGGTTCTTGATGAAGTCGGGGTCGCCCAGATAGCTGTTGCGGTCCACATAGGCGTGACGCATGGCCTCGATCTGGTAGTGCACCGCCTGGGCCGAGCGGAAGCCCAGCTCCTTGAGCGGATAACCCTCCAGGATGTTGAGGATCTCGCAGATGATGACGCCGCCGGAGCTCGGCGGCGGCGCCGAGACCACGTGGTAGCCACGGTAGTCGCATTCCACCGGCGGCAGTTCGCGCGTCTTGTACTGGTCGAGGTCGGCGGGGCCCAGGATGCCCTTGCCGGCCTTGCTCGACTCGATGAGGGCCGCGGCCACCGGCCCCTTGTAGAAGCCCGCCTCGCCTTTGTCGCGGATGGCCTTCAGCGTGGCGGCCAGGTCCTTCTGCACCAGCTTCTGGCCGACCTGCCAGGGCTCGCCCTTGTTCAGGAAGATGGCCGCTGTGGCCGGGTCCTTGCGGAAGTCTTCGGTGGCCGTGTGCAGCATGTCGATGTCGCCCTGGTCCAGCACGAAGCCTTTCTCCGCGTAATGGATGGCCGGCGTGATGACGGCGGCGCGCTTCATCGTGCCGTACTTGGCCAGCGCGTACTCCAGGCCTGACACGCTGCCCGGCACGCCCACGGCGAGATGGCCCTTGGTGCTCAGGCCCTTGATGACATTGCCCTCCTTGTCGAGGTACATGTTGGCGGTCGCCGCCAGCGGTGCCTTCTCGCGGAAGTCGAGGAAGGTCTTGCGGCCATCGGCCAGCTGGATGGTCATGAAGCCGCCGCCGCCGAGGTTGCCCGCCGCGGGGTAGACCACCGCCAGCGCATAGCCCACGGCCACGGCCGCATCCACCGCATTGCCGCCGTCCTTCAGCACATCCACGCCGACGCGCGTGGCCAGATGCTGGGCCGTGACCACCATGCCGTTCTCGGCCGCCACCGGGGCCTGCGAGGCCGCCTGGACCAGGGTCGCCATGCACAGGAGGGCGCCCGTGGTCAGGCGCAGCTTCATCAGGGATCTCATGCCAGGGTCTCCGTCAACAAATGACGCCGACCCTAATGCCACGGCCCGTGCGAGGCCATCCCCTCAATCGCTCAGTGGCCCGACCAGTACAGCAGGCCCCAGGCCAGGCCCGCGACCAATGCGGCCGCCGCGGCCAGAGGCCAGGGCGTCGGACCGGCTGAAGCAGCAGCGACTCCGGCCTGCCTGCCGGTCCACATCGCCCGCAGCAACGGCCGACGCCGGATGAAGACATAGACGGCAATGGCCACCACATGCAGGCCCAGCCAGGCATAGAGCAGCTTGGCTGCCAGCTTGTGCCAACCGGTCAGCTTCAGGCTCAGGTCTTCCTCGATCCATCCCGACCAGGGCCCGGCAAAGCCGATCTCGTCGTTGCCAAACAGGCCCGTCACCACCTGGGTAAAGAGCAGGGCCAGCACGGCAAAGACCGACAGGGCCCCCAGCGGGTTGTGGCCCAGGCCCTGCCAGCGCCCGCGCAGATAGGCCCACACGCGCGCCGGCGTGGGCAGGAACTGCGCGAAGCGGGCGTAGCGCGTACCCCACAGCCCCCAGCCCAGACGGAACACCAGCAGGGCCGCGATGGCCTGGCCGGCGCGGGCATGCCAGCTCATCCAGGCGCCGCCGGCCAGACCGGTCGCTATGGCGCCTGACACCAGGCCCACCAGGGCCCAGTGGAAGACGCGCAGCGGCAGGTCCCAGACGGCAACGTCGTCGGCCTGATGCTCCCGGCTGGGCTCAGGGCTGGCGAGCGGCTGCGACATCGGTGCTCCCGGCCGCCGCTTGCGCGCGTGGCGGCGGCGGCTGGATGTGGGCGACGGCCTTGCCGCCTTCGTGCTCGTAGTCCTCGCTGCCGGTGGCGCCGACGACCTTGTAGCCCTTGGCGGCCAGCAGGTCGCCCGCGACGCCGGCGCGCACGGCGTGGTTGGACACGGTCAGGATGGCGCGGTCCCTGGGCAGATAGGCGAGGTGCTTTTCCAGGTCCTTGTACTGGATGTTGAAGAAGACCGGGAAGCTGCCGTACTTGATCAGCTCGTCGGGGCGGCGCAGGTCCAGCACCAGCAGCTTGTCGGGCTGGGCCAGCAGCGCATCGACCTCGGGGGCCTTCAGGCGCGGCGTCTTGTTCTTCCATTCGGCGGCCGCGGCCGGTGCCGAGGCCGCGGCGGTTTGCGCCTGGGCCACGGCGCTCAGGCCGAGCAGCGCGACCAAGGCCAGGGTGTGCAGTGTTTTCATGATGGGGGGCGAGAAGGAGTGGCTGAGCTCACCCACAGCGCAGCTTCCGTGCCAGCCCAGGGGCCGTGAAAAACACGCCGCAAGCCTCAGAACTGCGCTGTGACGCGCAGCGCCTGCTGTAGCGCTGTTGAGTTCGCAACAGCGTCCGCGGCGACGGCATCCGCGAGCCGGGCGGCAAGGCCGTCAAAACGGCCCCAAACAGCCCTTGCCAACACGAAGCGCAGTTGCTTAGACGCCCTGCGCATTGGGCACGCTCCCTGCAATGAAGTGAATCGCAACCTGTTCGATCACTCCATTCCATGACCACAAAACACCGCCTCCGTCCGCTGACCGCCCTGATCACCACACTGAGCGCCACCCTCGCCAGCAGCGCCTTCTCGCAGGAAGCCGCAGCCCCCGCTGAACCCGCAGCCGAGGCCCAGGCCCTCGGCGCCGTCACCGTGCGCAGCCGCAACCGCATCGAGAAGCTGCAGGACGTGCCCCTGTCCATCTCCGTCATCCAGGGCGCCGAACTGGACCGACTGGGTGCCGTGGGCATCGACGACATCACCAAGCGCGCCGCCAACGTCAGCTGGAACCTCGGCAACCAGCGCACCAGCTCCATCTCCATCCGCGGCATCGGCAAGATCGGCCAGACTGAGGCCCAGGACCCGAGCGTGGGCATCATCGTGGACGGCGTCTCCTACGCCTACAACGCGCTGACCTCGAGCTTCGACTTCGTCGACATCGACACCATCGAGGTCACGCGCGGCCCGCAGGGCACGCTGCTGGGCAAGAACGCCAGCGTCGGCAACATCATCTTCACGACCAAGCGCCCCAGCTTCACGCCGACGGCCGACTTCACGCTGGGCTTTCGCCAGCGCGACGGCCTGTTCGCCACGGCTGCCATCGGCGGCCCCATCGTCGACGGCCTTGTCGCCTGGCGCGGCACCTTCTCCGCCAACCGCGGCGCCGGAGACATCAAGGACCCCTACAACCGCGACATCAGCTACACCAACACCGACCGCATCTCGGGCCGCGTGCAGTTCCTCGTTACCCCGTCCACCGACTTCAAGGCTCGCTTCGCCTTCGACCTGCAGCCGCGCGCCGGCGAAACCACCAACGGCCGCAGCTTCCCCGTCATCAGCCCGCCGACGACCTATTCCAACGGTGCACCCATCACCTCGCTGACGAATGAGCAGCGCCTGGGTCGCCGCTGGTTCAAGGACAACACCGGCTACTCGTTGAGCGACTACCAGAACACGCTGACGACCGACTCGGTGCGGGGCCTTGTCACCGGCAGCTCGGGCGCCACCGCCGACCTGAACTGGCAGGTCGCCGGCCACACGCTGACCTCCATCACCGCCTACAAGCGCTACCACTTCAACGCCGTCAATGACGATCCGACACCCTTCGACGTCTACCGCAATGCGGGGGGCTTCTGGAACGACTACTGGCAAGCCACGCAGGAGGTGCGTCTGACTTCGGCGCCCGGGGGCTTCGTTGACTATCAGACGGGCCTGTACTTCATCAAGGTCAACAACCAGGTCGACTACCGCCGCTGGTGGGGCAACGACGCCGGCGCCTGGTTCGCCACCAACGCGCAATACGGCCGCCTGGACGCCGACGGCGCCGGCCGCGACCTGCTGCGCAACAGCCTGGCCAATGTGAAGGCCTCCTACAACAGTCCGACCGGCGTTCAGGACATCCGCAACAAGAGCACCGCAATCTTTGCCCAGGCCAACTGGCACTTCAGCGATGCGCTGACGCTGACCACTGGCGCCCGCTTCACCCACGAGGACCGCCGCAACGCGGGCACCAGCCGCATCACCAGTGACGGCAGTGCGCCGGAGCTCGATCCGTCCATCGTCAACGGCGTGCTGCTGGGCGGCTTTGACAGCTATCTCAATACCGGTGCCGCCAAGTGGGTCAAGGACGGCCTGGTCGTTCCCGCAGGCACGGCCGGCGCCGTGCAGGTGGCCGCCGGCACGGCCAACGCGCCCACCGTCGCGCTGACCACGGACACCACCGACGCCGCCCGCTCGGCAAGCGCCCTGGCCGCCGCCGACAAGGCCGCCGCCAAATACTTTGGCGTGGCCAGCTGGAATGCGCTCAGCGCCGCCCAGAAGCGCCAGCTCGCCGATGCCCAGGCCATCCGCCGCGCCAACGTCGGCGTGCTGTTCCCGACGACGACGGCCGAGCCCTACAAGGCGACTCAGCCGGCCTGGGTGCTGAGCCCGAGCTACAAGTTCAGCCGCGACCTGACCGGCTATGCCTCCCTGCAGCATGGCGAGAAGGCCGGCATCGCCCAGTTCGTTAATGGCGTCTCCACGCCTGTCAAGCCTGAGAAAACCGACAGCTTCGAGCTGGGCTTCAAGTCGGCCCTGCTGAACAAGACGCTGATCCTGAACGCCGATGTCTTCCTGACCCGCATCAAGGACTACCAGCAGAGCGTGCGCATCGTCGACAACTACACGACGACGCAGACCAATGACGGCACGCGCTACTACACCAGCGCCACCGGCAACGCGCCCAAGGTCGAGGTCAAGGGCCTGGAGGTCGACGGCGTCTACGGCGGCATCCGCGACCTGACGGTGCGCTTCTCGGCGGCCTACAACGACGCCAAGTACAAGTCCTTCCCCAACGCCGCCCAACGCGTCGAGGACGGTTACCCGGGCTCTTCGCCCTACACCGACGTCAGCGGCCAGCCGCTGGCGGGCGCGGCCAAGTACACCGGCAATGTCGGCGTCGACTACCGCCAGGCCGTCTGGGGCGACAAGGAAATCAACTACACGGCCAATGTGGCCTTCTCCTCGTCCTACTACTCGGACGTGAACCTGTCCGCCTACTCGGTCGTGCCCAAGAGCACGACGGTGGACGCCGGCATCGGCTTCGGCACGCGCAACAAGAGCTTCAACGTCAGCCTGATCGTCAAGAACCTGTTCAACGACGACACGGTGCGCAACATCAGCAGCACCAGCTACACGCCGGCCATCCCGCGCAGCGTGGGCGTCCAGTTCATGGCCCGGCTGTAAGCGCTGTTGATCCGCCAACAGCGCTTCAACAGCGCTGTTGGTGCCACCGCAAACCTGACCCGCTTTCGGCTCGATTCGCGCCGTTTTTGCTGGCGCGCTTATTGCGCTGACCCTTTCAGTTCCGTCTTTGTCATTCCTCCCGGGAGACCTACGTGCCCAAGTTCCGGATCGCCCCTCTTGCCCTCGCCGCCCTGCTGGCCGGCGTCACCACCCTCAGCCCCGCCGAGGACTACGCGCCGCCCGGTGGCTTCGTCAAAGGCAGCGAGCGCCCCTGGTCGTACACACCGCTGAACACCCAGGTCGCCACGCCCACCCCCAAGGCCAAGGCCTGGGTGCGCCAGCCACTGGACGCCTTCGTGCTGGCCAAGCTCGAGGCGCAGGGCATCACGCCTTCGCCCGAGGCCGACCGCCACGCCTACATCCGCCGCGCGACGCTGGACAGCTGGGGCATCCTGCCGACGCCCGAGGAGGTCAATGCCTTCGTCAACGACAAGTCGCCCAAGGCCCACGAGAAGCTCGTCGAGCGCCTGCTGGCCTCGCCGCGCTACGGCGAGCGCCAGGCGCGCCGCTGGCTGGACCTGAGCCGCTATGCCGACAGTGACGGCTACAACACCGACGGCACCCGGCCCAATATCTGGCGCTACCGCGACTACGTCGTCAACGCCTTCAACGCCGACAAGCCCTTCGACCGCTTCGTCAAGGAGCAGATCGCCGGCGACGAACTCTGGCCCGAGCGCACCGAGGCCCTGATTGCCACCGGCTTCCTGCGCAACCTGCCCGATGAGATCAATGCCCGCGACCTGAACCTGAAGAAGCAGGAGGTCGCCAACGACCTGACCGACACGGTCTCGGCTGTCTTCCTCGGCACGACGTTGGGCTGCGCCCAGTGCCACGACCACAAGACCGAGAAGATCACGCAGAAGGAGTACTACGAGTTCCAGGCCTTCTTCGCCAACACCAGCTGGAAGGACGACGTCTCGCCGCTGACGGGCAAGGCCAAGGCCGACTACGACGCCCAGCTGGCCAAGTGGCAGGACGCAACCAAGGACATCCGCGAACAGCGCGACGCCCTGCTCAAGCCCATCATCGACAAGCTGGAGACCGACCGCCTGTCGGGCTTCGTGCCGGCCACGCGCGACTCCATCACCAAGCCGGCGTCCGAGCGAAACGCCTACGACCGCTGGATCTACCACCGCAACCTGTGGACCCTGTCCGGCCGCACCCGCAACGCCGAGAACCAGCTCAAGACCAAGGACAAGGAGGCCTACGCCAAGTACGAGGTGCTGACGGCGCAGCTGAAGAAGTTCGACAACCTGAAGCCCAGGGACCCGGGCAATGTCTCCACCATCGCCGAGCTGGGCAGCGACGCGCCGCCCACCAAGGTGCTGTTCAAGGGCATCTACGACCGGCCGCTGCAGGAAGTGCAGCCCGGCCTGCCGGCGCTGCTGACCGACAACACGACGCTGAAGATCGAGCCGACGGCCACGTCCTCGGGCCGCCGCACGGCCCTGGCCAATTGGCTGGTCAGCCCCGACAACGGCCTGACCGCCCGCGTCTTCGTGAATCGCCAGTGGGCCCAGTTCTTCGGCCGCGGCATCGTCGAGACCAGCGCCGACTTCGGCAAGACGGGCACCAAGCCCACCCACCCCGAGCTGCTCGACAAGCTGGCGGCCGACTTCGTCAAGCAGGGCTGGAGCGTGAAGACGCTGCACCGCGAGATCCTGCTGTCCAGCACCTACCGCCAGGCCAGCCAGGCGCGTGACGTGAAGCAGGACCCCGACAACAAGCTGCTGTGGGCCTTCCCGCGCCAGCGCCTGGAGGCCGAGCAGCTGCGCGACTCCCTGCTGGCCGCCTCCGGCCTGCTGGAGGAGAAGCGCGGCGGCCCGTCGGTCTATCCGCCCATCCCTGCCAACTTCGACATCGGCGGCCAGCGCAACCGCTGGCAGACGTCCGAGGACCCGCGCGACCACAACCGCCGCAGCCTCTATGTCTTCGTGCTCCGTAACTCCCCCTATCCGCTGCTGGAGACCTTCGACTGGGCCAATCCGCAGTCGCCCCACTTCAAGCGTGACGTGACGACGACGGCACCGCAAGCCCTGGCCCTGGTCAACAGCGACCTGGTGCTGGGCTGGAGCCAGGCCCTGGCCGGCCGCGTCATCCAGGAGGCCGGCGGTAACGAGGCCGCCCAGATCGACCGCGTCTACGAGATCCTGTTCTCGCGCAAGCCGTCGGCCAAGGAGAAGGACAAGCTCGTCGCCTTCCTGAACGCCCAGGAAGCCCTGCAGACGGCCCAGGCCGGCGAGGTCAAGAAGCCGCATCTGCCCGACGGCTGGGGCGTGGACCCCAAGATCGCCAAGCAGATCGACGGCTTCTACAAGGCCGCCTACCAGCGCCAGCCCGACCGGTATGAGCGCACCGCCTTCCTGAGCTATCTGGACCAGCAGGCCGCCAAGCGCAAGAAGGCCGACGGCGGCGACGAGTCGGCGGATGACGGCGGCGGCACGACCGCCGTGGCTGCCGCGACGACGGCCAGCCCCGTCAAGGGCGCGGCCAGCAAGGCCCGCGCCGCCGCCTTTGTCGACCTGGTCCACACCCTGGTCAACACCAACGAATTCACTTACCGTTTTTGAGGACTGACGCCATGAGCCACTCCCACGACCATTCCCGCCGCCACTTCCTCGGCACCGCTGCCGGCGCCGCCACCGCAGGCGCCTTCGGTTTCGGCAGCTTCGGCGGCCTCTCCTCCGCCTTCGCCAGCGAACTCTTCGACCCGACGACGCCGCGTCAGCCGCACCACCCGGCCAAGGCCAAGTCCGTCATTTGGCTGCACATGGCCGGCGCGCCCAGCACCCTGGACCTGTTCGACTACAAGCCCGAGCTGATCAAGCTGGCCGGCACGCCCCTGCCCGACAGCTTCGGCAAGGACCTGAAGACGGCCACCGACGGCGGTGTCGGCAACCTCTACGCCAGCAAGCGCACCTGGAAGCAGCATGGCGAGAGTGGCGCCTGGGTCTCCGACCTGTTGCCCAACATCGCCAAGCAGGCCGATGACATCGCCTTCCTGAAGGGCAGCAAGACCGAGGGCAGCACCCACGTCATCGCGTCTCTGAAGCTGCACACCGCCGGCCTGGTGCCGGGCCGCCCGGCCCTGGGCTCCTGGGTGCAGTACGGCCTGGGTTCGGCCAACCCCGACCTGCCGGCCTTCGTCGTGCTGCCCACCGGCGTGGGTGCGGCCGGTGGTGGCCGCGGCGCGGTCATCTGGAGCAGCGGCTTCCTGCCCGCGGCCCTGCAGGGCACGCCCTTCCGCAAGGGCGACTCGCCCATCCTGCACCTGGCCCGCCCCGACGGCATCACCGAGAAGGAGCAGCGCGCCCAGCTCGATCTGCTGCGCGCGCTGAACGGCGAGCACGCCGAGCGCTACCCCGGCGACACCGAGCTGATCGCCCGCGCCAAGAGCTATGACCTGGCCTATCGCATGCAGTCGTCGGCCCCCGAGGCCGTGGACCTGAGCAAGGAGACGGCCGCGACCCGCGCCGCCTATGGCATCGGCACCAAGGAGACCGACGAGTACGGCACGGCCCTGCTGCGCGCCCGCCGACTGGTGGAACGGGGCGTGCGCTTCATCCACGTCATCTCCGGCGCGCCGGACAACAGCGTGGATTCGTGGGACGCGCACAACAACCTGGAGAAGAACCACGCCGTCATGTGCAAGCAGGTGGACCAGCCGGTGGGTGCGCTGCTGGCGGACCTGAAGGCGCGCGGCCTGCTGGAGACGACGCTGGTGGTCTGGGCCTCGGAGTTCGGTCGCACGCCGTATGGGCAGTCGGGCAACGGACGGGATCACAACCCCTGGGGCTACACGCAGTGGGTCGCGGGCGGGGGTATCAAGCCGGGGACGTACGGCGGCACGGATGAGATCGGACTGCGCGCAGCGACCGGGGTGGTGGACACCTATGACCTGCAGGCGACGTTGTTGCATCAGCTGGGGCTGAATCACAAGAAGCTGGTGTTTGCGCATCAGGGTCGTGCTGAGAAGGCGACGACGGTGTTCGGGGATGTGATCAAGGAGATCCTGGCCTGACGTGAGCGTCGTTGTTGCGGGGCGGCGCGTCTCATCGCTGCATTGCCGGGAGTCCGTCCCGGCGGCCGGGTAACTTTCTTCTACGGGGCCAGAAGAAAGTCACCAAAGAAGAGGCCCTGAACCGCACACCAGCACCACAACGCCATCAGCGGCGCGCGAAAACGGCCAACGGCGTTGTGGGAAGAAGCGACCCGCTTCGCTCTCGCTGCTGTCCCTATGAAGAGCACCACGCATCGCAACAGCGGGCCGCTGAACGCGCGGCTGCACGCCGGGCTCACGAGAAATGCAAAACAGCGTCGCTCGGGCGACGCGACGAGTGCCACCACCCTCGCCGTCGCCCCAGCGACGCTGCATTCCTGGTGAGCCCGGCGTGCAGCCGGCGTTAACGGTGGTGAAGCGGCGAACAGTGGTAGTCGTCATAGGGACAGCAGCGAGAGCGCAGCGGGTCGCGTGTAGGCATGGCCCAGCTCCAAGCATCGCGAGCGCATGCCACCGCTCGAGTGCGGATTGCATTCAGCGCTCCTCTTTTGGTGACTTTTCTCTGGCGCGTCAGAGAAAAGTTACCCGCCCTGCCGGGGCGGATTCCCGGCTCACTGCATCGGGTCGAAAGGCTCTCCGCAAAAGCAATCGAATGAACCTCTCGCGATATCTCACCGTCCTCCCCGTGCTCATCGCCACCACCGTCTTCGCCGCTCAGAGCGATCTCACGGCCGATGAGATGCGCACGGCCGAGGACACGCTGCGCGACCTGGACTCCAACATTAGCCTGCAGAACCGCAAGGCCCTGGACGAGGCGCGTGAGCTGGCGCGCTTTTTCCAGCAGGTCGGTGCCCACTACACGGCCCAGTCCGATGCCGCCCGCGGCGTCGATTTCGCACGCAAGTCCCAAGCCCACGCCGAAGCCATCGCCACTGCCGTCGAGGCCGGCGACTACGACACCGCCCAGGACCGGCTGAGCGACCTGACCCGCAGCTGCAAGACCTGCCACGAGGTCTACAAGACCAAGAAATGAAAAAGCACGCACGCCTCCTCATCTCGATCGCCCTGTTGGCAGCGCCGCTCTGCCACGCCGCATCCAAGCTGGATCTCGGCATCTGGATGCGCGCCATCGACCACAAGTCGGTCAACGTGCAGAAGGCCCTCGCAGCCGGCCGCCACGACGAGGCCGCGGCAGACGCCCAGGCCCTGCAGAAGCTCTATGCCGACATGACAGCCTTCTTCGAGAAGGACTACCCGGCCGCCGACGCCGTCGGCTTCTCGCGCGAAGGCGAGCGCCAGGCCTCGGCCATCACGACGGCCCTGGCCGCCGGTGACGTGACGAGTGCCAAGGGCGCCGCGCGCGCCATCGCCCTCGCCTGCAACGACTGCCACGACCCCTACAAGCCCCTGCCATGAAGAAGACCCTCATCGCTCTGTCTATGCTGGCTCTCGCAGCCGGCGCCCATGCCGCCCTCAAGCCTGGCGACATCGCGCCCGACTTCCGCGCCACGGCAGCCTTCGCGGGCAAGACCGTCGACGTGCAATTGAAGGACGCCCTGGCCAAGGGGCCGGTCGTCGTCTACTTCTACCCGGCCGCCTACACCGGCGGCTGCAATCTGCAGGCCCATGCCTTCGCCGAGAACCTGGCCCGCTTCACGGCGGCCGGAGCGACCGTCATCGGTGTGTCGGGCGACGGCATCGAAAGGCTGCGCGAGTTCTCGGCTGACCCCGAAACCTGCGCCGGCAAGCTCGCGGTCGCCTCCGACGCCGACGGTCGGGTCGCGCGCGCCTTCGACATCGCCACCGCCGCGACACCGGCCGGCCGCAAGACCACCAAGGGCCAGGACATCACCCACGCCCGCGCCGAGCGCACCAGCTTCGTCGTCGGCCGCGATGGCCGCGTCGTCGCCACCGTCGGTGGCCTGGCGCCCGAGGCCAATGTCGATGCGGCCCTCGCCGCCGTGCAGTCTCTCGCCCCTGCGCCGGCCCGCACCGGTGCCATTCCCGGCGTCGTGGCCGACGGCACACCCATCGTCGTGCTCGGCGACGGCTTCAAGGGCACCGAAGGCCCGCTGGCCCTGCCCGACGGCAGCTTCGTCTTCACCGAGACCCAGGACGCCCGCATCACCCGCATCGCCGCCGACGGTCATCTCAGCACCCATCTGCGCGACACCAACGGCGCCAACGGCCTGGGCCTGAACGCGGCCGGCGAGATCGTCGCCGTGCAGGTCAATGATACCCGCGTCGGCACCCTGGGCGCAGCCGCCAAGACCTTGGCCAGCGGCTGGGCCGGCAAGCCCTTCGGCCGGCCCAACGACCTCGTCGTCGCCCGCGACGGCAGCATCTACTTCACCGACTCGGGCCGCAATGCCAACCAGGCCGCACCGGCTGCTGGAGAAACCGCGCCGCCTGCCGTCTACCGCGTGAAGCCCGGCCTGCTGGAACGCCTCGCCGCCGACATCACGCGGCCCAACGGCATCCAGTTGAGCCCCGACGAAAAGACCCTGTACGTAGCCGACACCGCCGGCGAGCATGTGCTGGCCTATGCGCTGCAGGCCGACGGCAGCCTGGGCACCAAGCGCCCCTTCGCCAAGCTGGCCGGCTACCGCCAGGCCCAGAACGGCAGCTTCAGCAGCGGTGCCGACGGTCTCGCCGTCGACGCGCAGGGGCGCCTCTATGTCGCGACCAACGCCGGCATCGAAGTCTTCGACGCCGCAGGCCAGCCCCTGGGCGTCATCGCGCTCCCGAAGCAGCCGCAAAACCTCGCCTTTGCCGGCACGGAGAAGAAGCAGCTCTTCGTCGTCGGCCGCGGCGCGGCCTACCGCATCGACACGCTGGCCCAGGGCTACACCGGCCGCGCCAAGTAATCCCTCCCCCGCCCCCACCCATCTCATGAAAACCACCCTCATCGCCCTGACCACCCTGCTGCTGGCCGCATCCGCCCAGGCCCAGCAGGCCCCCAAGCCCGAACAGCTGATCAAGTGGCGTCAGTCGGCCTACCAGGTCATTGGCTGGAACACCGGCCGCGTCAAGGCCAACGTGGACGGCACGTACAACAAGGACGACGTCATCCGCGCGGCCAACACGATTGCCGCCGTCGCCAATGGCGGCCTGCCCACCCTCTTCGCCGCCGGAACCGACAGCGGCAAGGGCTGGCACGACACCTCGGTCAAGGCCACCTTGTTCAGCGACGCCGCCGGCGCCGCCGCCGCCCAGGCCGCCTTCGGCAAGGAAGCCAACGAGCTGGCCCGCGTCGCCCAGGGCGGCGATGTGGCCGCCGTCAAGGCCCAGCTCGCCGCCCTGCAGAAGACCTGCAAGGCCTGCCATGACGACTACAGGAACAGCAACTGATGAAAGCCGCCCTCTTTTCCGCATGCCTGCTGGCGGCTCTCGGCGCCCGGGCCCAGACCGCGCCCGCCGCAGCCGCCAGCGCCCCGCCCCCTCCTCCCTTCAGCTTCTTCGTCACCAGCACGGGCGGCGGCAATGGCGCCAACTACGGCGGCCTGGAAGGCGCCGATGCCCACTGCCAGAAACTGGCCGACGCGGCCGGCACGCCCTTCAAGACCTGGCGCGCGTACCTGAGCACCCAGGGCGCCGGCGCCGTCAATGCGCGCGACCGCATCGGCAAGGGCCCGTGGACCAATGTGCGCGGCCAGGTCGTGGCCCGCGACGTGGCGCATCTGCATGGCGACACGCTGGAGCAGGCCCAGCTCGGCAGCAACCTGACGCGCAACACCGCCCTGACCGAAAAGGGCGAACGCCCCAAGGCTGCCGGCGACACGCCCAACGAGCACGACATCCTGACCGGCTCGACCCAGGACGGCCGCGCCTACCCGGACGGTGCCGACAAGACCTGCCGCAACTACAGCTCGGGGGCCGAGGACGGCTCCGTGCAGCTCGGCCACTTCGACCGCACCGGGGGCGGCAACGCGTCCTGGAACTCGGCCCATGCCAGCCGCGGCTGCAGCCAGCCCAAGCTGGTCAGCACGGGCGGCGCGGGCCTGCTGTATTGCTTCGCAGCGAACTGAGCCGCGCGGTCCACGGGCCGGCCTTGCCCGCCTCAAGGACGGCGGCGCTGCCCCACCCTAGAATTTGGCCAACAAGTTCAGGGTGCACAAGGCGAAATGCGAATCCGGACCCGTCTGCTGGTCGTCGTGTTCGGGGTCTGGCTCGCCGCAGCGGCAGGCTTCGGGCTGCTGACATGGAATCTGCACAACCAGAAGGCGGCTGCTGACCTGCAGCAGGTCAAGGATTTCGCCGACGGGATCAACACCCTGGTCGAGCGTGAACTGGACAAACGGGTCGTGCTGGCGCGTGCCTTGGCCTCGTCGCGGGCGGTGCGCGACGGCGACCTTGCGCGCTTTCACGAAGAGGCGGCCGTCGCCACGCGCGCTTCCGACAGCTGGGCCCTGCTGGTGGAGCCGGCTTCGCTGCGGGCCAACACCCTGGCGCCCTTCGATCCGACGCCCATCCCGCGCACCCGGCCCCGCCCGCTTGCGCAGACCGGGCCTGCCATCGTGTTCGTGCCCAAAGGCCCCGTGTCCATGAAGCCGGTGGTCACCGTGACGGTACCGGTGCCGGGCATGGAGCCTCAGCGCTACAACGTCGGCGTCGCCTTCGAGCCTTCCAGCATCCAGAAGCTGCTGAAGGCCGAGAACACGCCGGCATCAACCTTGACATCCGTCGTCGACGACGAGCAGGTCATCATGGCGCGTTCGCGCGACCCGGAACGCTGGGTCGGCGAGTCGGCGTCCACCACCTTCAAGAAGCGCATGCTCGAAGGCGGCTTCGGCTTCGCCGAATCGACCACGCTGGACGGCATGCCGTCGCTCACCTATCTGACACGCCCGAACGCCTATGGCTGGTCGGTGGTGGTGGCCATCCCGCGGGCGCAGATGGCCGCCGCGGCGTGGGCGGCGTCGGCCAAGGCCATGGGCGCGTCCGGCGTGCTGCTGCTGATGCTGCTCGCGAGTGCCCTGTATGGCGCGCGCGCCATCAGCGCCGCCGTGGAACGCCTGAGCGCTGCCGCCGTCAACCTCGGCAACAATGAAGTGCCGGAACGCCTGCAATCGGGTGTGAAGGAGTTCGACGACGTCGCCGCGGCCCTGCATGCCGCTGGAGTGAAGGCCCATGAGTCCACCGCCCTGCTGGAGCGCCGGGTCGACGAGGCGGTGCGCGCCGAGGCCGAGGCCCAGGCCAAGCTGCTGCAGGGCCAGAAGCTGGAGCTCGTCGGCCGCCTGACCGCCGGCGTGGCCCATGACTTCAACAACCTGCTGCAGACCATCACCACGGCGCACCAGGTGCTGAACCTGCGTGTGACCGGCGAGCGGGAGCAGAAGATGCTCAGCGCCGCCGCGCGCGCCACATCCAAGGCGGCCGACCTGGTCAAGCAGATGATGATGCTGGGGCGCGCCCAGGCGCTCGAACCCACGCTGGTCCATGTTGCGGACGCGGTGCTGAAAGGGCATGACCTGACCAGCAAGGCCGTCGGCGCCGGCGTCGCGCTGACGGCGGCCATCGCCCCCGGCCTGCCGCCCGTCTTCGTCGACGCGGCGCAGTTCGACATGGCCTTGCTCAACCTGGTGTTCAACGCTCGTGACGCCATGCCTGCCGGCGGACGCATCCACGTGTCGGCACGCCTGGCGCAGCCCGATGAGGTGGCCGACTTGCGCGCCGGCGACTACCTGTGCCTGGAGGTCGCGGACGACGGCACCGGCATGAGCCGCGAGACGATGGCGCGGGCGCTGGAGCCCTTCTTCACGACCAAGCCCGTCGGCTCCGGGACGGGGCTGGGCCTGGCCCAGGTGCACGCCTTTGCGCTGCAGTCGGGCGGCAACATCAAGCTGAGCAGCGAGCCGGGCCAGGGCACACGCGTGACCCTGTTGCTGCCGGTGGCCGCCCAGGCGACGCACGCGCCAGCCGACCGCTCGCCGCTGGCGCCGCCGGCCTTGTCGCATCCGGAGCTCAAGGTGCTGATGGTGGAAGACGATGCGCTGGTCGCATCCGTCGTGGCATCGGCGCTGCGCGGCGCAGGTCACGACGTCCAGGTCTGCCACAGCGCCGACCAGGCCGTCGAGGCGCTGCTCACCGACAAGCCCTTCGACGTGCTGTTCTCCGACGTCGTCATGCCGGGCTCCATGAATGGCGTGGAGCTGGTCGGCTGGGCCAGGACGCATCGCCCCGACCTCGCGGCCATTGTGGCGACCGGCTATGCAGACAATGTGGATGCGCTGAGCGTGCCGGTGATCCGCAAGCCCTATGACGTCGATACCCTGCAGCGCGCCCTGGCCGAAGCCGCGGCGCAGCGCGCCTGAAGGCCACGGTTAGCGCCTTCGCAAGCCTTCCACGTCGATGACGAGAATGCCCTGGCGGCGGGCCTCGATCAGCCCGTCGGCATCCAATTGTTTCAGCGCCGCATTCGCCCGTTGCCGCGACACCCCGGCCAGCAGGCCGATCTCGCTCTGGCTGAAGGGCAGCAGGTTGGCGCGGCCGGGATAGAGATAGGGATCGAAGAGGCTGGCCAGCGTGTGCGCAACCCGGGCGTCGATGCTCGGCAGGCGGCCGATGGCCAGCAGCTCCATGAAGTGGCCGAGCCGGGCGTTCAGCAGCCGCGCGACGAACTGGTTGAAGGCCAGGCTGCTGTCCAGCAGCCACTGGAAGATGTGCAGCGGGATGAGGGCCACGCGCGCCTCGCGCTGCACCACGGCGTCGTAGCGCCAATGCCCCTGCTTCATCAGCGTGCCCTCACCGAACCAGGTGCCGGAACAAGCCGCCGTCAGCGCCGTCTCCTCGCCTTTCTCGCTGACGACCTTTTGCACCACCAGGCCGTCCATGATGCCGACCCAGTAGCTCGCCTCGCCGCCGGTGCTGACCACCGATTCGCCAGGGAAATACGTCCTTTCGATGGCCGCGGACAGCACCAGCTCGAGATCGCCCGTGGCCAGGGTCCGGCCCCAGGGCGAGGTGCGGATGAAGGTGTAGAGGTCCTTGGAGGCTTGCATCTCGAGGCTCAAGGCAGGGAGCTCAGCGCCTCGCCGCGGGACAGATAGGCGCTGAATATCTTCAGCAGCGTGCCGTCGGACCGCATGGCGGAAATCGCCTCCTGGATGCGGCGGGCATCGTCCTCACGCACCCTGGCCCGCGACAGCGCGAAGCCTGCGGCGTAGTTGTCGCCCGGGAAGGCGTCGATGACGGTGATGCGGCCTTGCAGCTTGCTGTCCGTCAGGATGCGCTTCCAAACCACGGGCTCGGACAAGAAGGCCGCGTCACGCCCCAGTGCAACGAGGCGGGCCGCCTGTCGGGCATCGGCGTATTCGTCGACCCGCCCCTGCTGGTGCAGCATGGCGATCCAGGGATCCCACTGCGGGCCATGCTTGAAGCCCTTGACAACCGCCAGGCGCAACTCGGGGCGCTCGGCGAATGCGTCCAGCGTCGCCACCCGGTCAGGCAGATCGGACCGGACGAGCAGCCGGTTGCGCCCGGTCATGTAGATCACGAAACGTGCAAACCCCTTGCGCTCGTCCATCTCGATGGCCGAGACCGTCATGTCCAGGCTGCCATGGGCCAGATCGGTCCAGGTGCGGACCCTGGAGTCCACGAAGGTCTCGAACCTGCAGCCGGTCCGGCGCGCGACTTCCGCGACGATGTCGACGTCGATGCCCGCTGCCTCCGGCCCTGCACGTCGGTAGGCCAGCGAACCATATTCGTACAAGGCCACGCGGTAAGGGCCGCACACGGCTGGCTGTGCCAAGGCCGGCGCACTGCATGCGCCCCAACACAACGCCGCCACCCACATCCCAAACTTGCCCATGCGCCTTTATTACCCAACGAGTCTCGGCCGAGTATCGGTGGGCTGCGTGTGAGGCTCGCGTGAAGACCGCTTCGCGGCGGCCGACAATGAACGACGCTCATCGCCCCAAGGAAAGCCATGCGCCTGATGCTGGCCACGACGCTCTCGCTGCTCAGCCTTGCGCAGAGCACTCCCGCCTGCAGCATTTCACGGGATTGGCGCCCGCCCACGGTGGAGGCGGCGTTGAACCAGGCAGAGGTCGTCATTCATGCCAAGGTCACCGCAGTGAAGCAGGAAGGTGGAGTGTCCTTGGCCACAGTTTCAGTTGAGCAGGTATTGAAGGGCAAATACTCGGGCCATCTGGTGGAAACAGGTGGCGGAGGAGCCTGCGGGATCGGGACATTCACGGTGGGGCGAAGCTATGTGTTTTTCTTCGAGCAGCGCGGGACTTGGTACGTGACCGGGTTGCTGCAGCCTCGTTCGACCAACGGGGGTGAATCGCGTCTGCTGGATGCCAACGAAGTGATTCCAGCCTTCAACGCCTTGTCCAAGCGCGACCGCTGGACACCGGGTGTCTGGGTGCCAGAGGCGCAGTGGGACTTGCCGCCTTACAAAACCTCGCTGTCCACGGTGAGGCTGCTCAATGAGCGCGAACGGCAGTACCGGAGCCAGCAGCGATAACGACCAGGCATTGCCTTGGGCCGATGCGAGGCCGTGGGCACGCCGGCCGTCATCGTTGGGCTCCGGATAAGAGGCGAAGGATTGCTCAGTAGTCGTCTCGCCCGTGTGTGGCCGTCGTCCAGCCAACGAACTGGTTCGACCCACCGTCAGGACGGCGCTGCTTGGCCAGTTGCTGGAAGTTCGGGATCGCCACGCCGCGGTTCATATAGCCGTTGACGGCGATGTCCATATAGCCAGCTTCCATGTAGGCGCCCTGGCAATTGCGCACGCCGCTGCCGTTCAGCAGGGACTTGGCCATGTACTCCAGCCCCTTGGCCAGGCGCGGCGTCGTCTCGCCCGAGGCCTTCCACAGCCAGATCGAGGTGTCGCCCGTCTGGATGACGGACATCTCCGCGGCCTGGGACAGGCCGATCAGGTTGTACTGCGGGTGGGTGCAGTCCCGGTCCTTCAGCTCGTTGACTTCACCGCTGGAGAAAACCGACAGCGGGATCATCTCGGTGATGCGCTGGGCGCCGGCGGCGTAGCGCGAGGCGTTGTCCTGGTAGACGCCGGCGGCCATCATGGCCAGGCCCGCGGAGACCGCCCAGTTGTTGACGCGGGTCTTGGCCTTCTCGGCCTCGTTGTACTGGCGGTCGACAAAGCCGTTGAAGGTGTTGATGTCGGCCTGCGACCAGGCTGCCTGGCCGTTGTTGTAGCGGCGGATGACTTCGGCCGCGCTGACCCAGACCGGCAGCATCCAGGCCGCCTCCAACTGCACCTGGGCTGCGTTGGTGCCCGAGGCCACCGAGTAGGTGCGGAAGGTGCGCGCCCAGTCGTTGAGGATGGCGACCGCCTTGTCGCGGTGGCGAGCGTCGCCCGTCTTCACCCAACGCAGCGCGTTCAGATAGGCCGCCTGCGCATCGTCCTTGTAGCGCTTCTCCTGGGGCCCGATGGCGCTGCCGACCACCTCCACGTTGGACAGGGCTTGATGGGAATAGCTGTAGCTGCTGCGCGCGTCGTTGAGGATGGACTCGTAGCCCGTCTTCATCACGCTGGCATTGGGCGAATTCCAGGCCGCCTTCATGCTGTCCAGGCGGGCCTGCGTCATGAAGAGTCCGGGGTGCTTGAAGGTCGTCGGCGTGGCGGCCAGCGCGCGGCTCATGCTGCCGCCGTCGGACTCGGCGGCGGCGACGCTGGCTGCGGGGCCGTCAGTGCCGCCTCCGCCGCAGGCCGCGAGCGCCAGCAAGGCGACGGCAGAAGCGAGTTGCTGGGTTCTGGATTGAACGACTCGGAATGAAAGATGGCTCAAGGTTGTCTCCTTAGTGGTGGCCTCTTGTTTCGCCGGCCAAAGCGAGTCCCGGGCGCCCCACCGGACGGTGAGGCACCAGAGTCGGAGTCGCTCCAGGGGAGCGATGAATGGGGTTGCCTAGCGCCGCATCTGCGCTGACGTGAAGCGGCGAACCGCCAGCGTCACCCGCGTTGTCGCGCGGATGTCGTCGGAGGCGGCGCCGAGTTGCACTTCATAGCTGCCGGGTGTGATGACCCACTGGTTGCTGGCCTCGTCGAAGGTGGACAGCAGGCGCGGGTCGATCTGGATGCTGCTCGTGCCCTTCTCGCCCGGCTTCAGGTTCTGCTTGTCGAAGCCGACGAGGCGCCGCGGGGCTTCCCAGTGGGCCTCGGGCGGCGCGCTGACATAGACCTGGCCCACCGAGGCGCCTTCGCGGGCACCGGTATTGCGGGTCGAGAACTTGACCGTCACCCGCCCCTTGCCCTGCTGCGCCTGCAGCTCGGCCAGCTCGAAGCGGGTGTAGGACAGGCCATGGCCGAAGGCATAGAGCGGCTTGTGGCCGCGCAGGTCAAACCACTTGTAGCCCACCGCCGCGCCTTCGGTGTAGCGCACCGTGAAGGGCGGCCCGTCGGTCTTGCCGAGGATCTGCGGGCGCACCAGTTGGTCGGCGCTGGCGGGGAAGGTGATGGGCAGGCGACCCGACGGATTCACCGCGCCGGTGAGGAGGCGCGCAATGGCCTCGCCGCCGGCTGCGCCGGGATAGAAGGCAGCGAGGATGGCCTTCACGTCCTGGTGCCAGGGCATCAGCACGGCGCCACCGCTCTCGACGACGACGATGGTGTTCGGGTTGGCCTTGGCGGCCGCACTGACGACGTCGTTCTGCTTGCCCAGCAGGCTCAACGAGGCGTCCATCGATTCGGCCGTCCACTGGTGGACGAAGACGATGGCCACGTCGGCGGCGGCCGCGGCCTTGCTGGCAGCGTCCACATCCGTCCCCGCATCGAAGGTGAACTGCGTGCCGGGCAACTCGCGCTGCAAGGCCTTCATCGGCGACGAGGGCTGCCACACCTGGGTCAGCCAGCCGCCCGGGCCGAGGCCGGGCACGGCATTGCCGCCGACGGGCGTGACGGAGGCCGAGCCACCACCGGCCAGCACCCCCTTGTCGGCATAGGAGCCGATGAGGGCCACGCGCTTCGGGCTTGCCAGCGGCAGCACGCCGCCCTCGTTCTTCAGCAGCACCAGGGACTGCTCAGCGGCCGACTGCGACACCTTGGCGTTGGCGGCAAAGTCGATGGGGCCGACCTGGACCGGGTGGTCCATCACGCCCTTGTCGAACAGGGCCCACAGCACGCGGCGGGCCATGTCGTCCAGGCGGGCCTGGGGCACGGAGCCGTCCTCCAGCGCATCCTTCAGCGGCTTGGCGAAATAGGCGACCTTGTCGAAGGGGAAGCCCGACTGCTGGTCCAGGCCCGAGGTGGCGGCGAACACGGTCGAATGCACACCGCCCCAGTCGGACATCACATAGCCCTGGTAGCCCCAGTCGCCCTTGAGAATGCTGTTCAGCAGCCAGGGATGCTGGCAGGCATAGACGTCGTTGATGAGGTTGTAGGAGCACATCACCGAGCCCGGGCTGGACTTCTCGATGGTCAGCTCGAAGGCCAGCGCGTCGCTCATGCGCAGCGCGGCCTTCGAGATCTGGGCGCTGACGATGCGCCGACCCGTCTCCTGGGAATTGATCAGGAAGTGCTTGACGGTCGAGACGATGTGGTTGGACTGGATGCCGCGGATCTGCCCGGCGCCCATCTCGGCGGCCAGCAGCGGGTCCTCGCCCGTGTATTCGAAGTTGCGGCCGTTGGCCGGCTCGCGCGCCAGGTTGATGCCGCCGGCCAGCATGACGTTGAAGCCCGACAGGCGCGCCTCCTGGCCGATCATGCGGCCGCCCGCCTCCATGACACGCGGGTCCCAGCTCGCGGTCGTGGCCAGCGACGAGGGCAAGGAAGTGCGCTGCAGACCCTCGGCATTGCGCACGCCGATGGAGGCGTCGGTTTCATACTGCGCCGGGACGCCCAGGCGGGGAATGCCGGGCACATAGCCGGCCGAGCCGGGAATGGCGGCGGCCATGCCGGCCTCGGCGTCAGCACTCAGGATCGAAGTGGCATCGATCTGTCCCAGTTGGGCACGCGGCGAGTAGCCGAACACCAGCAGCAGCTTTTCCTGCTGCGTCATCTCCTTCAGCAGCAGCTCGGTGCGCTGCGTGGAGGTCTTGGCCTTGTCCATCCAGGGCTGGGCGGCCGAGGCCGAGCCGGTTGCGACGGCCAGCAGCGTGGCTACGAGAGGAGTGCGCATGGTTTTCATCGAGAGGGAGAGCATTAGCAAAGGGTGGTCATGGCCACGTGGTCCATGTCCTTGAAGACCTGGTTCTCGCCCACCATGCCCCAGATGAAGGTGTAGGCCTGGGTGCCGACACCGCTGTGGATGGACCAGCTGGGGCTGATGACGGCCTGCTCGTTGCGCACGACCAGATGGCGCGTCTCGGCGGGCTCACCGAGCATGTGGAAGACCACCGCGTCGGCCTTCATGTCGAAGTAGAAATAGACCTCCATGCGCCGGTCGTGGGTGTGGCAGGGCATGGTGTTCCAAAGCGAGCCGGGCTCGAGCCGCGTCAGGCCCATGACCAGCTGGCAGGTCGGCAGCACATCGGGCACCAGGTATTTGTAGATGGTGCGGCGGTTGCTGGTCTCGGCGCTGCCGAGGGTCTCGGGGCTGGCCTGGGCCTGGGTGATCTTGCGCGTCGGATAGGCAGTGTGAGCCGGCGCGCAGTTGAAGTAGAGCTTGGCCGGATGGGCCACGTCCAAGGACTCGAAGGCCAGGGCCTGGGCGCCCTGCCCCACATAGAGGGCCTCGCTCATGCCGACTTCAAACACCTGCCCGTCGACCGTCACGCGGGCCGGGCCGCCGATGTTGATCAGGCCCAGCTCGCGGCGCTGCAGGAAGAAGTCGGTGCCGGTGTAGCGGCCGAGTTCCGATGAGAACGTCACGGGCTTCGTCACCGGATGGATGCCGCCGACGATGATGCGGTCGATCTGGCTGTAGGTCAGCGTGGCCTGGTCGGGCGCGAACAAGGTCTCGACGAGGAACTGGCGGCGCAGACCGGTCGTGTCCAGCGTGCGGGCATGATCGCTGTGGATGGGTTGGCGGATTTCCATGGTGTCGGGGGCTAGCGGTAGCGCAAGGTCCACGTGATCACGAGGGGGTCACGCAGCTCGAAGTCCTTCGTCTCGCAAGCGATGTGCGTGGGCATGGGGCCGTCGGGCGAGCGGTCCGCCGCATCACCAGCACGGGCCATGCAGTTGGCGATGCCCTGGACCTCGAAGGAGGTCACACGACCCTGGCCGAAGCGCACGGTGCCGGCGTCCATGCGTGGCTGCTGCGAGAAGGAGGCGAAGTCCAGGCTGAGCCGACTCACCTTCAGCGGCTGCACAGCCGTGTAGCGGTCGATGCGCTGCACCTGGCCCGGCTCGAAGCGGTACTCGGTCTCGACCTGCAGGCGCCCATCCTTGACCGGAGCCGGCTGGCCGACGCGGTCCAGCTCGGTCTGGCGGTAGCGGACGGCGTGGCGGGGGCCATCGGCGCTGTGCGAGACGTCCTTGATGAAGGCCGTGGCCAGCAGCTCACTGCCGTCGTCGAGCACGAACTTCGGAATCAACTGGGCCTGGGCCGCCGTGCTGTCGGCCACGCCGGCGACGAGCTGGTGCGCGAAGGGCAGCGGGTAGTAGGGACTGTTGGCATGTTGTCCAACGCCGCCATTGATCAGCGGCAGGCTGAACACGATGTCGCGATCGCGCACCAGGGCCAGGGCGCGGTCGTATTCGCCCTTGGCAAACCAGACGAACTTGAACGGCGGCAGATGGCCGTCGGCCCAGGCCTGCAGATCCTCGCGCGGCTTCTTGTCGCGATAGCCTGCGGCGTTCCAACGCTCGCTGGCCGAGATGATCTGGTGCAGCAGTGAAAAATTCTCGCCCAGGATGCGGTGCTTGGCGCGGTAGGCGTCGGTGCGCCGGCCCTGGTTCCATAGGTCGACGGAATGCATGCGGCCGTCGAACCAGAAGTCGACGTATTTGCGCACGATGCGGTGGGAGTAGGCGTAGGCGATGTCCTTCTCCTCGCCCTTCAGCACGCCCAGCTCAGCCGCCACCGACAGGATCTCCAGCACGGCCGTGTCGCCATAGGGACCGAGGCTGCGTCCATAGCTGAAGCCGTCGCCGCGCGTGTTGGTCATCATCAGCGCGACATCGACGGCCTTGCGCAACGTGGCGCGCAGCTCGTCCGTCACAGGAACGTCCGTCTCCAGGAAGCGCTCGCAGATCTCGGCGATGAGCAGGATGCTGTAACGGTCGAAGCGCCCCTCGCCCTCGGTCTCGTCGGAGAAGCCGTACTCGCCCGAGTAGCGGCGGTAGTGCTCCAGCATCTTGGCGAGCAGCTTCTGGCCGGCGGCATCGGACTCCCAACCCAGCAGGGTTCTCAGCCGCGCGACGCCAAAGGCCACGCCGTAGTAGTTGGTGGGCAGCCGGATCAGCGTGAAGTCGTCGGCGCGCACGAATTTGCGCCAGTCGAGTTGCTGACGCAGATGGACCAGCAGCTCGGGGCCCAGCGTGGGCTCCAGCAGCTGCAGCCGGCGCAGCTTGTCCAGCGCCAGCATGTAGTAATAGATGCCCCAGGTGTCGTTGGGCATGGCGCGGGTCAGCTCGGCCACGCGGCGAAAGCTGCGCAGATGCGCGGCGCGCTGCTCGGGCGGGCTGGCCTCGATCAGGTCGGCGATGCCCAGCGCGACCTTGCCGGGCAGGAATTTGTCGCCCGACTTCAGCACCGCCACGCCGTCCAGCGTGAAGGCCTCGCCCTCGGCATCCAGGCGCTGGACGAGGTAGGCCAGTTGCGGTGTCAGCTCGTCTCGCACCACGGCACTCAGGCTGTCTGCGGCAGACGCCGATGCAGCGACGAGCAGGGCAACGACGGCCAGCCAGGGCCTGAAGAGCATGCGCGCCACGATCAGTTCGACACGGTCACCGTCAGCGGATGCGCCAGGCGCTCGGCGCTGTGGGCGACATGGGCGTCCCAGGCCGCGGCGTTGGCGAAATCGCCGCTCTTGCTCCAGCCGCCGCCCAGGTAGTAGACGAAAGCCTGGCCGGGCTTGGCCGGTGCGAGGGCCAGGTAGTGGCCGGCGTTCTCGGTGAAGCCGCTGGCGCCGGGCAGGATGACGGCGCAGGCATTGCTGCCGTTCTTGCCCGTGACCGGCTCCCAGTAGCTCATCCAGCCGCCGGCCTTGTCGTGGTAGCTGCCCTGGCCCTCGCGCTGGACGATGCCGACGCCAATGGTCAGGGGGCGGTCATTGCTGAAGCGGCTTTCGACGCGGCTGAAGTTGCTGCCGGCGTCCAGCGTGACGCGACGCGTCTCGGCCACCTTGCGGCCTGCGGCGTCCCAGGCGTCGAAGCGCAGTTCGAACTCGGTGCGCAGGGGGCCGTCAGCCAGCACCTTCCAGCTCGAGAAGTTCTTAGACACATAGAGCTGCTTGCCGTCGAAGACGCCCAGGCCGCCGCAGCCGCGCGTGCGGCCCACGCCGTAGTTGTCGAGGCCTTCGCCGTTGTCGACGTGATAGTCGCCGCGCCGGTACCAGGCATCCTGCACCAGGCGGTGGGCCGACTTGACCCACAGGTCGACGCCCGAGGACACCAGCATCTCCTTGGGGTCGGTCATGATGGCCGGACCGTAGACACGGTGGGCGATGCGGTCGTTCTCCCAGGCGAAGTCGTCCAGGCGCTCGGGCACGAAGCGGGCGTGGGCGCGCGACGTGACGGGCGGCAAGGCGGGCAGGCGGCTGCGCGGGAAGAGCAGGAAGCGCCGTGTCTCGCCGGGTGCGAAGTCAGCCTGGATGAGCAGGCCTTTGTCGGTCGCCTGCGTCGGCAAGATGCGTGAGGTCAATGCGTCCATCACGGCCACGTCGGCCGTCGCACCGGGCAGCATCAGCGACTCCTCGGCGCGGTGCAGGGCGCCGTCGTTGCGCACCGTCGCCACGCGCGGCGCGCCGCCCTCCTCCAGCCCCATGCGATAGACCTCGCTGCCCGCCATCAGGAAGGCGCCGACGGCGAAGATGTTGGTGGACGACGGGTCGAAGTGGCGCGGGTCGGCGCCGATGGGCTGCACATGGACCAGCTTGCCGTCGGCCTCGACATTGGCCGACAGCGCCGCCCAGGCGCGCTGCACGGCCGGGCCGTAGCGGTCTTTCGGCAGCAGGCCCTGGTTGACGCCCCAGGCCAGCGCATAGGTGTACAGGCCCGTGCCGCTGCTTTCCCGGCTCTGATAGCTGACCGGGTCGAGCAGGCTGGCCCGCCACAAACCGTCGGCCTGCTGCAGCGCCAGCAGGCGCTCTGACATCTCGCGGTACTGCTCGACGAAGCGGGCGCGCGCCGGATGGTTGTCCGGGATGTACTGCAGCATGCGCACCAGACCGCCCATCACCCAGCCATTGCCGCGGCCCCAGAACACCTTCTTGCCGTTGGCCTCGCGCTTGTCGAAGTAGCGGCTGTCGCGGTAGTAGAGGTGCTCCGCCTTGTCGTAGAGGTAGTCGGAGGTCTTCCACCAGCGCGCGATGGCGAACTCCAGGTAGCGGGCGTCGCCCGTCAGATGGGCCAGGCGCGCCCAGGCCGGCGGCGCCATGAAGAGGGCATCGCACCAGGTCCAGCGCGTGAACACGCCGGGGGCGTTGAAGTCCAGGGTGTCGTCTTTCGGGTCTTCGATGATGGCGTCGAACTGCGCTCGCATCGCCGCGATCATCCTGGGCTCGCGCTGCAGCTGGTAGAGCTCGGCATAGGTCTGGCCGACGACCTGGTCATCGGCGTGCCAGGTCTGGGGGCCGAGCTTCCAGCGGTTCTTGCTGCCCACGCGCAGCATGGCGTCGCGGTAGTCGGGCTTGCCGGACACGCCCACCAGGGCCATGAAGCCGGCGTCGCCGACGCCTTCCGTCCAGTCATCGTTGGGGTAGGACGACGGATGCAGGATCTGCCAGTCAGCCACCTTCTCCATCAGGCCCAGCACGTCGCGCGGTGCAGGCGTCTGCGCATGGGCCGGTGCGGCCGCGAGGGACAGGGCGGCCAGCAGCGCGGCCAGGGGCGACAGATTCATGCGAAGGGTCCTCGGATCGGGCTGTCAGGCGTGGCAGCTTCGGTGGGCAAGAAGGGCTTGCAGGCCATCGAAGGCCCGCATCACCACGGTTTTGTCGGCATCGCCGGGATGCCAGGCGGAGGCCATCGGGCCGTTCACGCCGAACAGCGCGATGAACATCTCGCTGCGTCCCGCGGCGCGGCAGGCGCGGGCCAGTTCGTCGGCCCGCGGGTCGTCGACGGGGCCATTGGCACCCAGCAGATGGTGGAGCCAGCCCGCGATGGCGGCGCAGATTGCCGGGCTGGCCTGGCCGGCGCCCTGCCGCAAGGCCAGGGTCTGCAGCCAGCGCTGGGGCAGCTTCTGGCTGCCGTCGATGGCGATCTGGCTGAGCCGGTGCCGCAGCGACGGGTTGGCAAAGCGGTCCAGCAACGCGCGCCGGTAGGTCCGGGCCGCCTGCACAGCGGCGGAGGCCAGGGTGGTGGCGGCTTCGGCCAGCAGGCCTTCGACCACGCGCCGGATCTCCGCGTTGGCCACGGCCTCGTGAACATAGCTGTGGCCGTGGGCCAGGCCCAGATAGGCCAGGGCCGAGTGGGCCGCGTTGAGCAGGCGCAGCTTGGCGTCCTCATGCGCGGCGATGTCCGGCACCAGCAGGGCACCCACCCGCTCCCAGCGGGGGCGCGGCCCGGCAAAGCGGTCCTCGATGGCCCATTGGCAGAAGGGCTCGGTGAGGACCGCGCCCTCGTCGCTCAAGCCCAGGCGCGAGGCGACGGCGAAGCGGTCGTCATCGGTCGGGGCCGGCACGACGCGGTCGACCATCGTGGACGGGCAGGCGCAGTCGGCCTGGAACCAGGGCAGCAGCAAGGGGTCGTGGCGCTCGAGGTATTCCGCCATCAGGCGCGCGAGCTGCCGCCCGTTGTGCGCGAGGTTGTCGCAGGACAGCAGCGTCAGGCCGGCCAAGCCGGCATCGCAGCGCGCGCGCAGGCCCGCGGCCAACACGGCAAAGGCGCTGTTGGAGGACGCCTGCTCAGAGTCGAGCGAGCCGTCCGGCTTGCGGCAATAGCCGCGCTCGGTGATGGTCAGGCTGACCACATGGGTACCCGGGGCCGCGAGGCGCGCGGTGACCGCGTCCCTCTGCAGCGGCGCCACCAGCACCTCGCGCAGCGAGCCCAGCAGGCGGCAGTGCTCGGCATCGGCGCTTCTTTCGGTGACGGTGTAGAGCCCGTCCTGCGGATTCAGCTGCGCAGCCACCTTGCCCGAGCGCATGGACACGCCGGCAATCGCCCAATGGCGGTCGCCCGCATCCATGCAGCGATCGGTGTACCAGGCCTGGTGGGCGCGATGGAAGGCACCGATGCCGAGGTGGACGATGCCGACCTGCTGCTCGTCCCGCGCGTATCCCGGTCGCGCAACCCGAGTCGGCAACTGCTGCCAGGTGGCGTTCGAGAGCCTCATAGCCGATACGCCCGCTTGGCCAGGCCATAGGCCAGGTCTTGCGCCAGTTCGGCGGCTTCCCAGTCTTCCAATCGATGCTCGACAACCAGCTCGGCCAGGAAGCCGCAGTCGATGCGACGCGCCATGTCGTGGCGGGCCGGGATGGACAGGAAGGCGCGCGTGTCGTCGTTGAAGCCCACCGTGTTGTAGAAGCCCGCCGTCTCGGTGCACAGGCGCCGGTAGCGGCGCATGCCTTCGGGGCTGTCGTGGAACCACCAGGCCGGGCCCAGCTTCAGGCAGGGGTAGTGGCCGGCCAGCGGTGCCAGTTCACGCGAATAGGTCGACTCGTCCAGCGTGAACAGGATCAGCGTCAGGCGCGGATCGTTGCCGAAGCGGTCCAGCAGGGGCTTGAGGGCATGGACGAACTCGACGCGCATCGGAATGTCGGCTCCCTTGTCGCGGCCGAACTGCGCGAACAGCGACGGGTTGTGGTTGCGGAAGCTGCCCGGATGCAGTTGCATGACCAGGCCGTCGTCGAGGCTCATGGCCGCCATCTCGGTCAGCATCTGGGCGCGGAACAGCTCGGCGTCGGCCTGGCTGGCGGCGCCCGCCGAAACGCGGCGGAACAGGGCCTCGGATTCAGCGAGCGGCAGATCGGCCGTCAGCGCGCTGGGGTGGCCGTGGTCGCTGCTGGTCGCGCCCATGGACTTGAAGAAGGCGCGGCGCTGGCGATGGGCGTCCAGATAGCCGCGCCAGCTGAAACAGTCTTCGCCGGTGAGGTCGGAGAACGTGCGCAGGTTGGCGACGAAGCCTTCGAACTCGGGGTCGACGACGGGGTCGGGGCGGTAGGCGGTGATGACCCGGCCCGACCACCCGCTTTGCCGGATGGCCTGGTGATGCGCGAGGGAATCCAGCGGGCTCTCGGTGGTGGCGATGACCTCGATGTCGAAGCGGTCGAAGAGGGCCCGCGGACGGAAGCTTTCGTGGCGCAGCTGCTCACCGATGCTGTCGAAATAGAAGTCGGCGGTGCCGCCGTCCAGGCGCACGTCCAAGCTGAAGACGGTGGCGAAGACATGGTCGAGCCAGATGCGCGAAGGCGTGCCGCGGAAGAGCTGATAGCGCTCGGCGAAGACGCGCCAGACCTCGCGCGCATCAGCGGGCGCACCGATGCCCAGCTGCTGCAGCGGCACGCCCTGGGAATAGAGCATGCGGAACAGGTAGTGGTCCGGCACCAGCAGCAGGTCGGCCGCGTTGCCGAAGCTTTCGTTGCCGGCGAACCAAGCGGGATCGGTATGCCCATGCGGACTGACGATGGGCAGCTTGTGCACGCTGGCGTACAGCGCGCGCGCCACGGCGCGGGCCGCCGGGGCGATGGGGAGCAGCCGGTCGGGATGCAGGAGAAGCGCTTGCTGCATGCGGGGGTGCGGCTCAGGCGGTGGCACGGGCGTAGCGGTCGCGCTTGGCCTGGATGCTGGCCCGGGCCGCCTCGATCTGCCTCTCCTCGGTGGCGAAGAGCAGGCTCTCCAGCACCTGGGACAGGTGGGCGCGCATGGCGCTGCGAGCGGCAGCCGGGTCACGCGTGCGCAGGGCCGCCAGGATGGCCGTGTGCTCGTCCACCACCGGCTTGATGTTGGCGGTGCGGGCCTTCTCGTGCAGCAGGGCGGCCTCCGGCGAATTGGCGCGCAGGTCCCAGAGCTGCTCGATGGTGTTGTAGACGGCGCTGTTGCGGGTGGCGCGCGCGATGGCCAGGTGGAAGGCCCGGTCGGCCTGCTCGCTGCCGTTCGGCGCCAGGTTCTCGGCGGCGATCTGGTCGACCAGTGAAGTGATCTCTTCCAGGTCGGCTTCGGTCACCTGCGTGGCGGCCAGCGCCGCGGCCTCGCCTTCGAACAGCAGGCGGGCTTCGGTCAGCTCGATGGCCGAGACGTCGAATTGGGCCGTCGCTTGATTACCACCTGGTCTGACCACATAGGTCCCAGAACCGACCCGCGTTTCTAACCAGCCCTGGGCTTCGAGGGCAATGATGGCCTCGCGAACGGTGGGCCGGCTGACCTCCATCTGCAGTGCCAGCTCTCGCTCTGCGGGCAATCGGCTGCCCACGGCATATCGCCCCGAGGCGATCTCCGCCATCAGCTTGCGGGCCAGGTCCTGGTAGAGGCGATTCGACGAATTTTCTACCTTGCTGCTCATCAGGTCAGTCCTATTGGTATTTCCAATTATGTTGACAGGTCATACCAGTTCCGTCAACATCTCCTTACCGCACCACCGATTGAACCAGAAACCGCCTCATGAAAATCCTGTCCGCCAAGGTCATCGTCTGCAGCCCGGGACGGAACTTCGTGACGTTGAAGCTGGTGACGGACCAGGGCGTCTACGGCATCGGCGACGCCACGCTGAACGGCCGCGAGCTCGCGGTGGTCGCCTACCTGGAAAACCACGTCATTCCCTGCCTGGTCGGCATGGACCCGCGGCGCATCGAGGACATCTGGCAATACCTCTACCGCGGCGCCTACTGGCGGCGGGGCCCCGTGACGATGCGGGCCATCGCCGCCGTCGACATGGCGCTGTGGGACATCAAGGCCAAGCTGGCCGGCATGCCCCTTTACCAATTGCTGGGCGGGCGCAGCCGCGACGGCGTGATGGTCTACGGCCACGCCAATGGCCGGGACATCGCCGAGACCGTCGACGCCGTCGGGCAGTACATCGAGCTGGGCTACCAGGCCATCCGCGCCCAGACCGGCGTGCCGGGCATCAAGGACGCGTATGGTGTCGGCCGCGGCAGCCTGTCCTATGAGCCCGCCGATGCCGCCCTGCCCACCGTGACGGGATGGGACACGGCCAAGGCCCTGCGCCATGTGCCCCAGCTGTTCGACAAGCTGCGCGCCACCTACGGCTTCGAGCATCAGCTGCTGCACGACTGCCATCACCGCTACACGCCGCGCGAGGCCGCCACGTTGGGCCGGGCGCTGGAGCCCTTCCAGCTGTTCTGGATCGAGGACTGCACGCCGGCCGAGAACCAGGAAGCCTTCCGGCTGATCCGTCACCACACGACGACGCCGCTGGCCGTGGGCGAGGTCTTCAACACCATCTGGGACGTCAAGGACCTGATCCAGAACCAGTGGATCGACTTCGTCCGCTGCAGCGTGCTCGGCGCCGGCGGCATCACCCATCTGCGGCGCATCGCCGACCTGGCGGCTCTCTACCAGGTCCGCACCGGCAGCCATGGCGCGACGGACCTGTCGCCCGTGACCATGGGCTGCGCCCTGCACTTCGACACCTGGGTGCCGAACTTCGGCATCCAGGAGTACATGCGGCACAGCGACGCGACGGACGAGGTCTTCCCGCATGACTACCGCTTCGAGCGCGGCCTGCTGTATTGCGGCGAAGCCCCGGGCCACGGCGTCGACATCGACGAGGCCCTGGCCGCCAAGCATCCCTACCAGCCGGCTTGCCTGCCGGTGACGCGGCTGGAGGACGGCACCTTGTGGAACTGGTGACGTCCACGGTTGCCCCGGCGCGGTGACCAGCCGCGCGCATTTCCGAGATCACAACAGAACTCACCCAGAGTGAGACAACACGGAGACAAAAATGAAAGACACAAGATTCCAGAACCACTCGCTGAGCCCGCTGGCGGCGGCCATCGCTCTGGCCATTGCCGCTCCGGCTTGCCTGGCGCAGGCCCAGCAAAAGCCCGCGGCCGATGGCGCCAAGGCCGAGGCCGACACGACCCGGCTCGAGGCCGTCGTCGTGACGTCCAACAAGCGCAAGGAAAACCTGATGGAGGTGCCGGCCGCCATCACCGTGCTGGACAGCGCGACGCTGGAGCGCAGCAATGCCAAGACCCTCGAAGACGTGTCGGCCCTGTCGCCGGCGCTCACCATCTCCTACGGCACCCAGCCCGGCAACTTCAGCATCAACATGCGCGGCATCGGCACCTACTCCCTCGGCGTGGGCGTCGAGGCCGACGTGTCGGTCATCCTGGACGACGTGCCGATCGCGCTGCAGGCCGGGGCCTTCAAGGACCTCGCCGACGTCAGCCGCATCGAGGTGCTGAAGGGTCCGCAGAGCACACTGTTCGGCAAGAGCTCGATTGCGGGGGTGATCAACATCGCCACCAAGCCCATCCAGGACAAGTTCGTCACCAAGGCCAACGCGCTGATCACCAACGATGGCGAGCACCGCATCGGCGGTTCGATCTCGGGTGCGCTGACCGACACGTTCCGCATGCGCATTGCCGCCAGCAGCACGGACTACGACGGCACGGTCAAGAACCTCACCGACGGCGGCCACCTCAACGGCACCAAGGGTAAGACCGTGCTGGGCAAGCTGGAGTGGACGCCGACGGAGTCGGTGACGGTGGCCCTGTCGCCGCACTACAACCGCCAGACGCTGAACTGCTGCGTCCAGCCCTACAGCTCCATGACGCCCGGCGGCCAGTACGGCTTCTCCGGCCTCATCCCCTCGCAGCCGGCCCTGCCCGCCAGCCAGCTGTTCAATGGCATCACGGTCGGTCCCGACAACGTGTCGGTCCGCAACGACTATCCCGCCGGCGGCGAGGCCCATGACTACGGCAGCGGCTTCAAGGTCGACTACCAGCCCGAGGCGGGATCCTGGCTCGCGGGCCACATCCTCAGCTCCATCACGTCGTACAGCAAGTACCACATGAAGGACTACCAGGACGGCGACGGCACCGATGCCGACGTGCTGCGCTATGCGTCGCCCGCCGTCCCCTTCACCGGCGGCCTGTATCAATACGGCACCTTCGACGTCAAGTCGGTCACCCAGGAGTTCCGCATCACCTCGCCGGACAAGCAGCGGCTGCGCTACGTGGCTGGCTTCTGGTACGGCAAGAACAACCTGGGGCGCGTGCTGACCAAGCTGCCCGTGTCGCCCTTCTCGGCCGACTACGCGGCCTCGGCCTACAACACCACCTACGCCGTCTTTGCGCAAGGCCGGTTCGACATCGTCGACAGCACCAGCGTCATCGCCGGCCTGCGCCTGAACCGCGAGGACACGGGCTACACCTTCACCAAGTACGCCAACCCACCGCTGCCCAAGACCGTGGTGGGCTACTGGTCGGAGGACAACAAGGAGAACAGCACCACGGGCCGGCTGGGCCTCGAGCATCGTTTCAACCGGGACGTGATGGCCTACGGCACCTATTCGACCGGCCACAAGGGCGTCGCCTATGACCTGACGAGCAGCTTCACGGCCGTCACAGCCTTGAACCAGCCCATCCCGTCGGAGCGCGCCAAGAACTTCGAGCTGGGCCTGAAGGCCATGCTGCTGGACAACCGCGCGGCGATCAGCATCGCCGTGTTCAAGACCAACTTCTTCGGCTTCCAGCAGTCGGCCAGCGTGCGCGATGACGACGGCGTCTTCCGCACCCAGCTGCACAGCATCGGTGAGCTGCAGACCAAGGGCGTCGAGGTGGACGGCAGCTTCCGCGTCAGCCGGGGTTTCCAGCTGAACGGCAGCTTTGCCTACATGAAGGCCATCGTGGCGGAATTCCCCAACGGCCCCTGCTACAACGTGCTGAACGCCACCGGCACGGGTCAGGTGTCCGCGCCGGTCTGCGGCCCCAACCCGATCTATGGCACCGGCGTGTTCCAGGACCTTGCAGGCAAGACCCTGCCCAATGCGCCCAAGCTCAAGGCCAACCTGGGCGGCATCTACGACATCGCCCTGCCCGCCCAAAGCTTCGACCTGTTCGCCACCGGCAACTACCGCTGGCAGAGCGCGACGCAGTTCAGCCTGTCGCAGGACCCGGGCACCATCCAGAGCGCCTACGGCATTCTTGACGCCGGCTTCGGCATCAAGGACAAACAGGAGGCCTACAAGTTCTCCTTCTTCGTCAGGAACCTGCTGGACAAGCGCTATGCCGCCGGCCTGAGCAACTCGCCGCGCAACGGGACCTGGAGCACGCCGACGCTCAATGTGTCGACGACGTCCTGGACGCCGCCGCGCGACTGGACCCGCTACTTCGGCGCGCGCCTGGACCTGACCTTCTGAAGCCATGAGCAGCCCACGCATCGGCAACTATCGCTGGGTCATCTGCGGCCTGCTGTTCTTCGCCACCACCGTCAACTACCTGGACCGCCAGGTCCTGAGCCTGCTGGCGCCCGCCTTGTCGAAGGAGTTCGCCTGGTCGAACTCGGACTACGCCAACATCACGGCCGTCTTCCAGTTCACCTATGCGATCGCGATGCTGTTCGTGGGCCGCTTCATCGATGCCATCGGCACCAAACGGGCCTTCGGCACCGCCGTCGGGGTCTGGTCCTTCGGCGCGCTGATGCATGCCTACGCCGTGCCCATCGGCACGGCGCTGCAGGCCCTGGGCATCGGCATCCCGGTGGCCATCGCGGGCTTCATGCTGTCCCGCGCGGTGCTGGCGATCGGCGAGTCGGGCAACTTCCCGGCCGCCATCAAGGCCACGGCGGAGTACTTCCCGAAGACCGAGCGTTCGTTTGCGACCGGCATCTTCAATTCCGGCGCCAACGTCGGCGCCATCCTGGCGCCGCTGACGGTGCCGTGGATTGCCGTCACCTGGGGCTGGCAGACGGCCTTCATCGCCGTCGCCGCCATCGGCCTGGTGTGGATGCTGCTGTGGCAGGTCTATTACGACACGCCGGACCGCCAGCGGCGGCTGGGCGCGCCGGAGCGGGCGTATATCGCCAGCGATTCGGAGCCGGCAGCGGTGGCCGAGGAAGAGGTGCCGCTGCCGTGGTTCCACCTCCTTGGATATCGCCAGACCTGGGCCTTCGCCTTCGGCAAGTTCATGACCGACGGCGTCTGGTGGTTCTATCTGTTCTGGCTGCCCAAATACCTGGCCGCGCAATACGGCATGAGCACGACGGACATCGCGCTGCCTCTCGCCGTGCTGTACAGCATGACCATGATCGGCAGCATCGGCGGCGGCTGGTTCCCGGCCTTCTTCATGAAGCGCGGCCACACGCCCTATGACGGCCGCATGCGGGCCATGCTGGTCATCGCCTTCTTCCCGCTGGTCGTGCTGCTGGCCCAGCCTCTCGGCGGTCTGGGCTACTGGGCCCCGGTGCTGCTGATCGGCATCGGCGCCTCGGCCCACCAGGCGTGGTCGGCGAATCTGTTCACCACGGTGTCCGACATGTTCCCCAAGGCCAGCGTCGCCTCGGTCGTCGGCATCGGCGGCATGGCCGGAGGCCTCGGCGGCGTGACCGTGTCCAAGCTCGGCGGCTGGATCTTCGACGCCTACGGTGCCCAGGGCCGGCTGGCGACGGGCTACATGATCATGTTCTCCTTGTGCGCCCTGGCCTATCTGGTGGCTTGGGTGGTCATGAAGACCCTCGTGCCGCGGTACAAGAAGATCGCTTAGCTCTTTCGGCTGGGAACCCCAATGAAGACGATTCAAGCCCTGCTCGCCAGCGCCCTCCTCTGCATGGCATGGGTCGCGCACGCGGTAGCCCCCGCACCGCTGCTGGTCTCGGCCGACCTGCGACCTGGGCAGGATCTCTCCGGCCCCTGGCACTATTCCATCGACCCCTACCGCTCCGGCATGGCGGGCTTCCATGGCGAGACGCCCGATGCCGGGCAGCAGCGCTGGCGCGACGTCGACGTGCGCCAGGCCATGGCCAGCGACAACCGCGTGCTCTACGAGTTCGATCTGGCCCATTCACCGGTCACGACGCTGCCTTCGTCCTGGCTGACCCAGGCGCCGGAGCTGCGCCACTACCAGGGCCTGATCTGGTACCAGCGCACCTTCAAGGCGTCGGCCGCGCCACGCGCGGGCCGGCAGTTCCTGCGCTTCGGCGCGGCCAACTACAAGACCGTCGTCTACGTGAACGGCCAGGCCGTCGGGCGACACGAGGGTGGCTTCACGCCCTTCGCCTTCGAGGTGACGAAGCTGCTGCGCGACGGCGACAACCAGGTCACCGTGGGCGTCGATTCGCAGGCCACACCTGCGACCGTGCCGCCGCCCGTCACCGACTGGGAGAACTACGGCGGTGTCACGCGGCCGGTGCGGCTGATTTCCACGCCCGACACCTATGTCGACGATGCCTGGGTGCGCCTGACGCGCGACGGGCAGCTGGCCGTGGATGCGACGCTCAACGGCCCGCAGGCGGCCCAGCGCGCCGTGCGCCTGCGCATCCCCGAGCTGGGACTGGATCTGGCCGGCAGCACCGACGCGCAAGGCCGCTGGCGCGCCACCATCGCTGCGCCACGCACGCTGAGCCGCTGGTCGCCCGACACACCCAAGCTCTACGACGTGGCCATCGAAGCCGGCGAGGACCGCTGGCGCGACCGCATCGGCTTTCGCACCGTCGAGACCCGCGGCGCCGACATCCTCCTCAACGGCAAGCCCGTCTTCCTGCGCGGCATCTCCCTGCATGAGGAGGAGATCGGCCCCAACCCCACCCGCGACATCACACCCGAGGCGGCGCGCGCGCTGCTGGGCGAGATCAAGAACGGGCTGCACGGCAACTTCGTGCGCCTGGCCCACTATCCGCACTCCGAGGTGATGACGCGCACCGCCGACGAGCTGGGCCTGCTGGTCTGGAGCGAGGTGCCGGTCTACTGGATGGTGGCCTGGCCCAACCCGGACACCCTCGCCACCGCAGGCAACATGCTGGCCGAGAACATCCTGCGCGACCGCAACCGCGCGTCCATCGCCATCTGGAGCGTCGCCAACGAAACGCCGCTGAGCGACGCGCGCAACAGCTTCCTGCGCACGCTGGTGAGCGACGTGCGGGCGCTGGACGACACCCGCCTGGTCAGCGCCGCCCTGCTCGTCGAGCGCGACCGCAAGGCCAGCGTGCCCACCATGACGCTGGCCGACCCGCTCGCCGAGATGCTCGACATCGTCGCCATCAACACCTACAACGGCTGGTACTCGCAGGACCGGCTGGCCGACCTGCCGGCCAGCGTCTGGCACCTGCCTGCTGACAAGCCCCTGGTGTTCTCGGAGTTCGGTGCCGACGCCAAGGCCGGCTTCAGCGACACACGCCCTGCGCCGCGCAAGTTCTCCGAGGACTTCCAGGCCGAGTACTACCGCCAGACTCTGGCCATGGCCGACAAGCTGCCGACGCTGCGCGGCCTGTCGCCGTGGATCCTGAAGGACTTCCGCTCGCCGCGGCGGCAGAACCCCGACTTCCAGCAGGGCTGGAACCGCAAGGGCCTGATCTCGGAAACCGGGCAGCGCAAACAGGCCTTCGGCGTGCTCGCGGACGACTACGCGAAGCGGCAGGCCGCGGGACGCTAGGGCGCAGGCGTCATGAGGCGCGTCGCAGGATCTTCTCCATGGCCTTGCCCTTGGCCAGCTCGTCGATGAGCTTGTCCAGCCAGCGCAGCTTCTGCATCAGCGGGTCCTCGATGTCTTCGACGCGGATGCCGCAGACCACGCCCTTGATGAGGGCCGCGTCGGGGTTCAGCGCCGGCGCCTGGTTGAAGAAGGTCTCGAAATCCACGGCCTGATCGAGCTGGCGCTGCAGCCCGGTTGCGTCATAGCCGGTCAGCCACTCGATGATGCGGTCGACCTCTTCCTTGCTGCGCCCCTTGGCCTCGGCCTTGCGGATGTAGAGGGGATACACCTTGGCAAATGCGGTGCTGAAGATGCGGTGGCCGGCCATGGGTTCCTCCTGCTGCTCGACTATCTGCAGCCACCGACGACCTTGCGGATCTCCTGCACGAAACGCTCCGCGGCCTTGGCGCCCTGGTCGTCGCCGCGCTGGTGGCTGACGCGCAGCTTGACGTACTGGTTCTTCAGCCCGGTGAGATAGGTGTAGGACGTCAGCGCCGTGCCGTCCTCGAGTTCCATGTCATAGCCGCGCCAGAGGAACTGTGGGCCGCAGCCGGCGTAGGTCGTCGTCTGTGCGGCGCTGCCATGCAGGCTGATGCGCGCCTTGCCGGCCGCCTGCAGCTGCTGGACTTCCTGGATGACCTCGGCGAAATGCTGGCGCACGGCGGGCGCTTCGGCGCCGGTCGGAATGGTCTTGACGCCGCCGTTGTAGATGTAGACCGAGCCGCGCGCCAGGCCGCTGCGCTGGTAGCCGATGTTGACGCCCAGCTCCTTGCGCGGAAACTCCGTGCGGCCGGCAAAGGCCAGGCCAGCCACCTCGTCAGGAAAGTCGACGGCTATCGATGCTTCATGGGTGGCGGCGTTCGCCGACAGGGCCAGTACGGCAAGACCGGAGGCGAGGAAGCGCGGGAGGGCGATGGTCATGGGCGGCGGGCGGAGCAAGGGGCTTGAATGTAGCCCCGGCGCCGCGCTAGACCACCGCCTCGATCGCCCGCTTCAGCAGGGACAGGCCAAGGTCGATCTCTGCATCGCTGACGGTCAGTGGCGGAGCGATGCGGAACACGCCGCCCATCAGCGGCAGCTGCACGATATTCATGCTCAGGCCTTCAGCCATGCAGGCCCGCGTGATGGCCGCCCCCAGCTCGGGTGCCGCCTGCTTGCACGCCTGGCTCCTGACGATCTCCACGCCCAGCAGCAGGCCGCGGCCGCGCACGTCGCCGATGCAGTCGAACTCGCGCTGCAGGCTGCGCAGGCCGGCCTCCAGCCTGGCGCCCGCGACGCGCGCACGCTCCACCAGGCCGTCACGGGCCACGATGTCCAGCACCTTCAGACCAGCGGCAGCCGGCAGCGGGTCGGAGACATGGGTGGTGTAGAACAGGAAGCCGCGCTCATGGCAGCGCGACTCGATCTCGGCGGTGGTCAGCACGGCCGACAGCGGCAGGCCGGCCCCCAGGGTCTTGGACAGGGTCAGGATGTCGGGCGAGACGCCGTCGCGGTCGCAGGCGAACATCAGGCCCGTGCGGCCGACGCCCGTCTGCGCCTCGTCGAGGATGAGCAGCATCTCCCGCTCTGCGCACTTCTGCTTCAAGGCGCGCAGATAGCCCGGCGGCAGGTCGATGAGGCCCCCCGAGCTGAGGATGGGTTCAGCGATGAAGGCCGCGAGGTTGCCGCTGGACTGGCGGTCGATGAGGTCGAAGGCGTAGTCCAGTTCGGCCTGCCAGTCGTAGGCGCCATCACGCTCGAAGCGCGGCCGGTAGGGGTTGGGCGCGGGGATGGCAAAGGAGCCGACCGCCGCGGGACCGTAGCCCTTGCGGCCGGCGCAGTAGGTGGCTGACGCGGCCGCGCCCGTCATGCCGTGCCAGGACTGGGCGAAGCTGACGATCTCGTAGCGGCCGGTGTAGAGCTTGGCCATCTTGATGGCGGCCTCGTTGGCCTCGGCGCCGGTGCTCAGCAGCATGGAGCGCTCCAGGCCCGCGGGGGCCACCTCGGCCAGGCGGGTGGCCAGCTCCACCACGGGGCGGCTCAGCATGCCGCTGAAGAGATGGTCCAGGTTGCGGGCGTGCTCGGCCACGACGGCGGCGATCTCCGGGTGACCGTGGCCCAGCAGCGAGCTCATCTGCCCGGACGTGAAGTCGAGGATGGCGCGGCCGTCGGCGTCGTAAACGAAGCTGCCCTGGGCGCGCTCGATGATCAGCGGCTCGAAGCTGCCGCCGTAGCGGATCAGGTGCTGGCGGGCACGTTGCCAGAAGAGGGGATCGGCATTGCGGGACATCGCGGGCTCCAGGCTGAATGAATGCCCGCGAGCGTAGGAAGTGCGCGCCCGCTGGTGAAGCGAATTGTTTTGATATCAGCTATCAGGCGCCCGGCAAGGTCTTCCTGACGTGGGCGGCGAAAGCCGCGGCCAGGGCACCGGGCTGCTCGCGGTCGAAGGCCAGCGTGAGGCCGACATCGGGCAGAGGCGGCAGGCCGCTCTCCTCGCCCAGAATCTCCAGGTCATCCGGCACGGCGGTGCGCGTCAGCACCGTGACCGCCTGGCCCGAGCGGGCCATGCCGATCAGGCCCGACAGGCTGCTGCTGGCGTAGGCGATGCGAAAGCGCCGCCCGGTCGCCTCCAGCGCCCGGCGCGGCAGCACATGGTCCAGGGAATCCGGCGCGCCCAGGGCCAGGGGCAGCGGGTCCAGCATCGCTGCCGAGGCACCGCGTCGCGCGACCCAGACCAGGGGTTCGCGGCGGATCACGTCGGCCTCGTCGGCACCCGCTTGCACGGACACCAACGCCAGGTCTGCGGCATGGCGGGCCAACTGCTCCAGCAGCCGGGGCGTCGGCGCGCACACCACTTCCAGCTGCACCTGGGGATAGAGGCTGGCGAAACCCTGCAGCAGATGGGGCAGGAAGACGACGGCGTAGTCCTCGGGGCATCCCAGGCGCAGCAGGCCCGAGACCTGGGCGCCGCGCAGTTCCGCCAGCGCCTCATCATGCCGGCGCAGCAGCTCGCCCGCATGCACCAGCAGGCGCTCGCCGGCCGCCGTCAGCGTCACGCCGCGGCCGGTGCGGTAGAGCAGGGGCTGGCCAGCCACCTCCTCCAGGCGCTGCATCTGCATGCTCAGGGCCGACTGGGTCCGCCCCACGCGCGCTGCGGCCTTGCTGAGGCCGCCGGTCTCGGCGACGGCGACGAGGCTGCGCAGCAGGTCGATGTCCAGGGTTGCGGTCACTTGGGCTGGCCTGCCTTGGGGATTCGGGTCATGGTACAGGCCGCTTCGGGCATCCCCTCGTGCCGCCGCTCGACGGTCTCCCTAGGATTCGTCGCTTGCCCACGCCACCGCTGGAAGGTCCCATGCGCCGCATTCAAACCGTCATCCTGGCCGGCCTGGTCGCCGGTGCGCTGGACATCCTGGCCGCATTCGCGAGCTATGTGTCCCAGGGCGCCACCGTCGAGGGCATCCTGAAGTACATCGCCAGCGGCCTGCTGGGCGCTTCCGCCCTGCAGGGCGGTGCGGCCATGGTGGCGCTGGGACTGTTCTGCCATTTCGCCTTGACCACCGGCATGGCCACCGTCTATCTGGTAGCGGCGCAGAGGCTGCGCGCGCTGATCGCCCATCCCTGGCTCTGGGGCAGCGTCTATGGCGTGCTGACCTGGGTGGCCATGGTCTACGTCGTCGTGCCGCTGTCCGGCGTCACCGGCTGGAAGCTGCCCGAAGGATGGAGCATCGTCAGCGGTCTGCTGTCGCACATCTTCTATGTCGGCGTCCCCATTGCGCACATCACGCAGTGGGGCTTGCGCGGCTCCAACAGCACCCACTGAACGAAGACCCGTCACCACACGATCGAGCGCGCCCGAGTACGACCGATCGTGGAAACGATTCCATGCAAATCGCGCCGCGGGCCGCCGTAGCCGCCCGCCCCTGTTAAAGGTTACCCAGGCACGGTTGACAAGCATCTGCTCCGTCTTGGATACTGATTTGGAACCGGTTCCAATCAAATAACGGAGACAAGACGTGGCAAGAGAATGGTTCGTGGGCGGCGCGGCCGTCGACCTGGGCGTGTCTGCGCGCGGCGCATTGCTGAGCGGCGTGATGGGCGCGGCCCTTCTGGCCGGCTGCGGCGGCGGGTCGTCCGCTGCCTCACCGGCGCCCGCGCCGGCACCCGCTCCCGCCCCGGCACCAGCCCCCAGCGACAGCCTCACCCAGCTGAAGACCGACGGCACGAAATGGGTCGATGCCGGCGGCAAGCAGGTGCTGCTGAAGGGCACCAACCTCGGCAACTGGCTGGTGCAGGAGTTCTGGATGATGGGCCAGGGCGGCAATGGCGTGACCGACCAATGCACCCTCGAGGCCAAGCTGACCGAGCGCTTCGGCTACGACGAGAAGGAACGCCTGATCAAGCTCTACCGCGACAGCTGGATCACCAGCCGCGACTGGGACCAGCTCAAGGCCTTCGGCTTCAATGTCGTGCGCCTGCCCATCCTGTGGAGCGCCATCGAGGACGAGAAAAAGCCCAAGACCCTGCGCGCCGACGCCTGGAAATATCTGGACTGGAGCATCGCCGAGGCCAAGAAGCGCGGCATCTACGTCATCCTGGACCTGCACGGCGCTCCCGGCGGCCAGACGCCCAACGACCACACCGGCTGCGCCGGCCAGAACAAGTACTGGACCGACGCCGACGCCCAGGAGCGCACGCGCTGGCTGTGGCAGCAGATCGCCACCAAATACAAGGACGAGCCGGTGGTGGCGGCCTACGACCCGCTCAACGAACCCTGGGGCTCGACGGCCGAGGCCATGGTGACGCGCGTCGAGGACCTGTACAAGACCATCCGCGCCATCGACGCCAAGCACATCGTGCTGCTGCCCAGCCACTACGGCAGCATCGACGGCTATGGCAGCCCGACCGCCAAGGGCTTCACCAACGTCGCCTTCGAGATCCACCCCTACCCCGGCCTGTTCGGCGACCGCCCCGGCGACACGCCCTACATGGTCCACCGCGACTGGCTGCGCTGCGGCCCGACCGGCACCACGGGCGTCTGTGCCTACAACAAGCAGGTCAGCGACCTGAAGATCCCGCTGCTCGTCGGCGAGTTCCAGCCCTGGCAAGGCGCCGGCCTGGACCTGGGCGGCCAGATCGGCCGCGCCACCTACGACACCTATGCGAGCTACGGCTGGGCGTCGACGTCCTGGTCCTACAAGCTGGTCAGCCCGGCCGGCGGCTCGGGCAAGGGCACCTGGGGCATGGTGACCAATGCCGCCAACACCAACTTCGACACCGGCGTCGGCCTGGTGGCCAAGGCCAGCACCTGGGACTGCGCCGGCTGGGACGCCAGCTTCGCCAATGCCTGCGCGGTCAAGGCGCCCACCATCAAGGTCGGCGGCACCGGCCCCAAGACCTATTACTTCGTCATCAAGAGCGGCGCGTCGGGTGGCAGCAATCCTGACGTCAGCTTCGACAAGATCAGCATCACCAACACCGCCACCAATGCCGAGGTCATCACCAACGGCGGCTTCGGCTCCAACGCGGGTTGGACGACCCTGACCGTCAGCGGCAAGCTGGGCCTGGACTTCAACTACGCGGCCGCAGGCAAGACCCCGACCGGCAGCGAAGGCGGCGTGCTGCGCGTGACCCGGCCCGACGGCGTCACCGGCGAGATCAACGGCGGCGTCTACCAGGCCATCACGCTGCAGGGCGGCCAGACCTATGCGCTGAACGGCGTCTTCAAGGACAACGGCAGCGCCAACACCTGGGCCGAGATGTATCTGCTCGACAAGGAGCCGGTGCAGGGCAAGGACGTCATCGACATGAACGGCAAGGTCGACTTCACGGTCGCCACCGTCACCGAGATCGAGAACCTGTTCAAGTCCTACGCCACCCAGACCCTGGAGGTGCACTCCGGCCTGGCGCAGTGGATGACGAGCGCGGCCGCACCGGAAGTCTTCCAGCTGCCGGCCCGCCCGGCCAACCTGAAGCTGGCCGAAGGCGCAGGCGGCAACGCCCTCAGCTGGGACGCGAGCACGGATGCCAAGGTCACGGGCTACAACGTCTATCGTTCCACGGGCGCCGGTGGCAACTACACCAAGCTTGCCGACAAGGTCACGGCCAACAAGTACACGGACAGCACGGCGGTCAGCGGCACCACCTACTTCTACGCCGTCACTTCACTGACCGCCGTCAACGAGAGCTACTACAGCGACGCCGCCAGCACGGTCATCCAGGCCGTCCCGGTGCCTGCGACGCTGCAGGCCGAGGCCTTCACGGCCATGAGCGGCGTCGAGCTGGAGAACTGCAGCGACACCGGCGGCGGCCAGGACGTCGGCCACTTCGATGCAGACGACTACATCGAGTTCAAGATCAGCGTCGCGACCGCCGGTAGCTTCACCCTCGACCTCCGCCTGGCCACGGCCAACGGCAGCACGGGCTTCGAAGTCTGGGTGGATGGCGCCAAGGCGGTGGACGTGATGGCAGTGCCCAACACCGGCGGCTGGCAGACCTGGATCACCAAGACCAGCGCGCCCTTCGCCATGACGGCGGGCAACCACACGCTGCGGCTGAAGTCCGTTGGCAAGGAGTGGAATATCAATTGGCTGAAGGTGAGTGCACAGTAGGCCGGAGGGCAACGCGGCGCGTTGTTGGTTGCGTTTGCGTAGCGCGCGTCTGCCCGGTGCATTGCCGGGAGTCCGTCCCGGCGGCCGGGTAACTTTCTTCTGCGGGGCCAGAAGAAAGTCACCAAAGAAGAGGCCCTGAACCGCACACCAGCACCACGACGCCATGAACGGCGCGCGAAAACATCCGCCGGTATTGCGGGAAGACGCGACCCGCTTCGCTCTCGCTGCTGTCCCTATGAGCAGCACCAAAGATCGGAGCACCAGGCCGCTGAACGCGCGGCTGCACGCCGGGCTCACCAGAAAACCCAAAGACAGCGTCGCTCGGGCGACGCGACGAGCATCACCGTTCGGTACGTCGCCCCAGCGACGCGGTATTCCCTGATGAGCCCGGCGTGCAGCCGGCGTTAACGGGCGTGAAGTGGCGATTAGTGATGCACGTCATAGGGACAGCAGCGAGAGCGCAGCGGGTCGCGTGTAGGCGCGGCCCAGTCCGAGCATCGCGAGCGCATGCCGCCACTCGAGTGCGGATTGCATTCAGCGCTCCTCTTTTGGTGACTTTTCTCTGGCGCGTCAGAGAAAAGTTACCCGCCATCGCGGGGCGGATTCCCGCGGCACTGCATCGAGTCGAAAGGACAAGCGCAAAAGCATCCACAGTCAAAAAGGCTGATCGCCCTGCACCGTCGTTCGATGCAGCCTCCGCCGCAGGTGGTCAGGGCACCCAGCCGCCAAATGCATCACCGACCGGTTGTCCCAAAACACCATGTCGTGCGGCTGCCAGCGATGCCGGTACTGCAACTCCGGCAGCGTGGCATAGCGGAACAACTCCTCCAGCAACGCGCGGCTCTCGCTATCAGGCAAGCCCACGATGCGCGTCGTGAAGTGCTCGCTGACGAACAACCCGAGCTGCCCCGTCTCCGGATGGGTGCGCACCACCGGCTGCACGGCCGGCTTGACCTGGGCCACCTGCTCGTCGCTGAGCTTGGGGCGCCAGGGGCTGCGCTCGCGCAGTTCCTCGTACTTGGCCAGGTAGGAATGCTCGGCCTTCAGGCCCCGCACCCGCGCCTGCAGCTCAGGCGGCAACGCATCCCAAGCCGCATGCTGGTCGGCGAACAGCGTGTCGCCGCCCTCGCTCGGCAGCTCCTGGGCCAGCAGCAGCGAGCCCAGGCTGGGCTTTTCCTTGTACGACAGGTCGGAATGCCAGAAATGGCCGGCATCGCCGAGGCCGACCGGCTGGCCGTTCTCGACGATGTTGGAGACGATGAGGATCTCCGGGTGGCCCTTGAGGTGGAACTGGTGCAGCACATGGATCTCCAGCGCGCCGAAGCGGCGGCTGAAGGCGATCTGCTGCTCCGGCGTGATGCGCTGGTCGCGGAAGACCAGCACATGGTGGTCCAGGTGGGCGCGATGGATGCGGCGAAAGTCCGCTTCATCCAGCGGCTGATTCAGATCCAGCCCAACCACCTCGGCGGCAAAGCTGCCGGGCAGCGGGCGGATCTCCACGCGGGTGACGGTCTCGATGCTCATGCTCTGGCCAGGCGGCGCACGACCGACACGAAATGGTCGATCTCGTCGCAGGTGTTGTAGAACGCGAATGATGGCCGAACGGTGGCCTCCACGCCAAACCGGCGCAGGATGGGCTGGGCGCAGTGATGGCCGGAGCGCACCGCAATGCCCTCCTCCGCCAGCGCCTTGCCCACCGCCGCCGTCTCGTGACCAGCCAGCACGAAGCTCAGCACGCTGGCCTTGTCGGCCGCCGTGCCGATGAGGCGCAGGCCCGGGATGGGGCGGATGGCCTCGGTGGCGTAGGCCAGCAGGTCGTGCTCGTAGCGGGCTATTGTGTTCAGGCCCACGCGCGACACATAGTCCAGCGCGGCGCCCAGCCCCGCGGCATCGGCGATGTTGCCGGTGCCGGCCTCGAACTTCGCCGGTGCCGGCTGGAACACGGTGCGCTCGAAAGTCACGTCAGCAATCATGTTGCCGCCGCCCTGCCAGGGCGGGATGGCGTCCAGCACTTCCTTGCGACCGACGACGGCGCCGATGCCGGTGGGCCCGAAGATCTTGTGGCCGCTGAAGATGAAGAAGTCGCAGCCGATGGCCTGCACGTCCACGGCCAGATGCGATACCGACTGCGCGCCGTCCACCAGCGTCGTCACACCCTGGCGCTGCGCGATGCCGACCAGCTCCTGCACCGGCACCACTGTGCCGAGGGCATTGCTGACCTGGGTGACGGCGAGCAGCTTGGCGCGCGGGCTGCCGAGCAGCTTCTGCGCTTCGGACAGGATCACCTGGCCGCTGTCGTCCACCGGAATCACACGCAGATGCGCGCCCTTGCGGGCAGCGAGCTGCTGCCAGGGCACGATGTTGGCGTGATGCTCCAGGTGGGAGACGACGATCTCGTCACCGGCGCCGACGTTCTGCTCACCCCAGGTGTTGGCCACCAGGTTGATGGCCTCGGTGGCGCCGCGCACGAAGATGACCTCGTCGGCCGAGCGCGCATTGACGAACTTCGCCACCGTCTTGCGAGCACCTTCGTAGGCATCCGTCGCGCGCGCGGCCAGCGTATGGGCGGCGCGGTGGATGTTGCTGTTCTCGTGCTCGTAGAAATGGCTCAATCGGTCGATGACGGCCTGGGGCTTCTGCGTCGTGGCGGCGTTGTCGAACCACACCAGCTGCTTGCCGTTGACGCGCTCCGCCAGGATGGGGAAGTCGCGCCGGATGGCGTTCACGTCGAATGGCACGCGCTGGCTCTGAAGCTGGTGCTTGTTGGGCACCTCGCCGGCGTGATGGCCATTCACGCCGGGGTGGCGCTGCAGGTCCAGCACATACAGCGACGACTGCGCCGCCGGCTCGACGAAGTAGTAGCCCGAGGGCACAGCTTCGCGCTGCGGCGGCGCGATCTGCTGCGGCACCCCCAGCAGCTGGCTGCCGGCGCGGCCGTCGATGCCGGGCACGCTGGTCAGCAGCACATCGGGCACGCCATTGCCGGCCTGCGCATGCGGCGCACGGGCGGGCGACGGGCGCAGCAATGCGGCGACGTGGTCCGGGCCGGTGGGCGCGAGGTTCAACCCCGGCGCCGCAGCGCCAAAGCCGCCGAACTGCGTGGTGGTGGCCTGCGGCAACGGACCGCTGGGCAAGCCGGGCGGCAACGGGTTGGCCGGCACATTGAGGCCGCCAGCCGACTGCACCGGCTGCGCCGAAGGCAGCGAGCCGGCATTGAGGCTGCCGAACAGCTCGTTGGCCAGCCGACCCAGCGCTGCAACGTCGAAAGGGCTCTCGACCACGTCAGCGGTAGGTGTCAGGGTACTCATGGTACTTGCCCACTTCCACGTCTTCGAGCACGGCCAGCGCATCGTCGCTGTGCACCGCCAGCGAGCAATACAGGCTGATCAGGTAGGAGGCGATCGCGTTGCGGTTGATGCCCATGAAGCGCACCGACAGGCCCGGGCCCTGCTCGCCAGGCAGGCCCGGCTGGTAGAGGCCCACCACGCCCTGGCGCTTGTCGCCCACGCGCAGCAGGATGATGCTGGTCTTGCCGTCGTTGACCGGCACCTTGTCGCTGGGGATCAGCGGGATGCCGCGCCAGGTCAGGAACTGGCTGCCGAACAGGCTGATGGTGGGCGGCGGCACACCGCGGCGCGTGCACTCGCGGCCGAAGGCGGCAATGCCCAGCGGATGGGTCAGGAAGAAGGCCGGCTCCTTCCAGACCTTGCTCAGCAGGTCGTCCAGGTCATCGGGCGTCGGCGCGCCGGTGAGGGTCGAGATGCGCTGCTCGTCGGCGACATTGGCCAGCAGGCCGTAGTCGGGGTTGTTGATCAGCTCGGATTCCTGCCGCTCCTTGATCGTCTCGATGACGATGCGCAGTTGCTCCTTGATCTGGTCGTGCGGGCTGCTGTAGAGGTCGGACACGCGGGTGTGCACGTCCAGCACGGTGGCCACCGCATTCAGGAAGTACTCGCGCGGGGCGGCGTCGTAGTCGGCGAAGGTGACGGGCAGCTCGGCCTCGTCGCGCTTGGCGCAGGCGACCTTGACGGCCTCGGGGTCGGCCACCTTGTTGAGGCGGTAGATGCCGGCTTCGACCGGGATCCATTGCAGCAGATGCGTCAGCCAGCGCGGCGTGATGGTGGAGAGCTGCGGGACGGTCTTGGTCGCGTTCGCAAGCTGCCGCGCGGCGGTATCGCTGAGCGCGAGTTGGGGAGAGTCAGCCATGGGGAAAGGGCTCCTGGGGGCGTGGGTGGGGTGAAGAGATCAGGCGGTGAAGGCCTGGAAGGCTGAGTTCGGGTCGGCCTGCGAGGCGGCCTGGGAGATGCGGCTTTCCGGCGGCAGGCTGCGGGTCAGCCAGACGTTGCCGCCGATGACCGAGCCGCGGCCGATGGTGATGCGGCCCAGCACGGTGGCCCCGGCGTAGATGACGACGTCGTCCTCCACGATGGGGTGGCGTGGCTGGCCCTTGTGGGCATGGCCCGCCTCGTCGGTGGGAATGCTCTTGGCGCCCAGCGTGACGTTCTGGTAGATGCGCACCCGCTGGCCCAGCACCGCCGTCTCGCCGATGACGACGCCGGTGCCGTGATCGATGAAGCAACCTGCGCCTATGGTGGCGCCGGGATGGATGTCGATGCCGGTCTGGGCATGGGCCAGCTCCGAGATGACCCGTGCGATCAGCGGCAGTTGCAGCCGGTAGAGCTCATGCGCCAGACGGTGGCTGATCAACGCATGCAGGCCCGGGTAGCAGAGCAGCACCTCGTCGACGCTGCGCGCGGCGGGGTCGCCCTGGAAGGCGGCGATGACGTCGCTGTCCAGCAGCTCGCGCACGGCGGGCAGGCGGGCGGCGAAGCTCGCCACGCGCTCGGCCGCTTCGTTGAAGGGCGGTGCTTCCGTGCCGCGCAGCCGCGCGTCATGGCCCAGTTCCAGCGCCACCTGCTGGCGCAGCCGCGACAAGGCCGCGCCCAAGGTGTGACCGACGTAATAGTCCTCGCCCTCGGGCTGCAGGTCGGGCGGGCCCAGGCGCATCGGGAACAAGGCACCGGCCAGTTGCTGCACAACCACGGCGAGCAGCTCACGCGACGGCAGCTCGCGGCCGCCAGCGTCCCAGCGCCGGTGCTCCTCGCGCCAACGCCGGCGGGCGCCGCGCAGGGCCGAGACGATGCCCGAGAGGTCGTCGATCACGTCGGTCATGTCATTGCTTCCCGGCTTTGCGGGCCGAGTGCCGGGCCGCTCCCAAGCCGGCCCGCGTAGGGCGATGTGCTTGCCGGTCGATCCGGCAAGCATCGCCGTCCCCGCGGGGGACCGACCGGGCTTGCCCGCGTTCAGCCGGGCGAGACTGGGCGAGGGGCAGCATCATTTCAGTCCTGCACCCACGGCAGGCTGTGAAAGCGCCAGCCATTGAAATGGCCGCGCTGCTGCTGGTCGTCGCTGTCGCCTTCGAAGCCTTCCTGCACATTGAAGACGTTCGTCAGACCCGCCTTGGTGGCGGCCTCGGCGGCCAGCGCCGAGCGCTTGCCGCTGCGGCACAAGAGCAGCACCGGCAGCTCGTTGCCCGACTTGGCACCGACCTTGGCGTCCAGCTCCTTGGCGAAGCGCGGATTCCGGTTCAGCGAGGTGCCGGTGGCCCAGGCCACATGCAGGCTGCCCGGCACATGGCCGACGAAATGGCGCTCCTCGGTGCTGCGCACGTCGACGAGGACGGCCCGGCCCGCCTGGACCAGGGCCCAGGCGTCACGCGGCGCGACGCTACCTGCGAAGGGCAGCGCAGCGGCCTGGGCGGCCTCGCGGGCGCGGGCCAGGACTTCGGGTTCTTCAACGGCAAGGGTGCTCATGTCGGCTCTCATGCGAAAACCGAGCAAGGCTAGGGTTCAGCGCTTCATCGGCAAACGAAGCAAAACGCGAACGGTTATGAGATTTGCAAACAAGGCTTCAGGGCAGCACCGCCGCGCCCAGTTCGGGAAAGACCTTGCCGACCTTGCGCAGCAGATAGTCCCCATAAGTGCCGCTGAACTCGTGCACGCTGGCGCCATCCCAGCGCGTGGCGCGGTCATCGGGCGCGGCGGGCAGGCCTTCGATGGCTGCGGGCGTGGAGAAGAAATTGGGGTCGAAGAACAGCGGCACCGAGATGCGGTCGCGGCCCCCAGCATGTCGCCCAGATTGCAGACGAAGGTGCCCGGCAGCGGCGGCGCATCGACCCAACCCTGCGGCGTGTGCACCTCCAGGCCGCCCGTGTCATCCTGGTAGAGCAGGGTCAGGAGGCCGTAGTCGGTGTGCTCGCCCACGCCCCAGCCGGCAGCGTTGGGCGCAGGGCGGCTCGGGTAGTTGAAGAGGCGCAGCAGCAGCAGCGGGTCGCGGGTGTAGCGCTGCTCGAAGTAGTCGGCCGGCTGGCCCAGGCTCAGCGCGATGCCGCGCAGCACCGTGGCGCAGACGGCCGCGCCGGCGTCCAGATAAGCCAGCACCGTCTCGCGCAGTCCAGGTGTGTCGGGCCACAGGTTGGGGCCGTGCAGTGGCGTGCCGGCCTGCACCAGCGGGTGGTCGGGGGGCAGTTCGCTGCCCAGATACAGACCTTCCTTCCAGTCCGGCCGGCCCGACGTCAGCTCGCCGCCGGCACGGAAGTAGCCGCGCCAGGCCCGCCCGCCGGCGCTCATGGGCCAGCGCAGCTTGTCGCTTTCGGCCCGGGCGAAGAAGGCGCGTGCCAAGGCCTCCAGGCGGGCCGTGAGCTCGGCCGGCAGGCCGTGGCCGGTCACATAGAAGAAGCCATGGGCCAGGCAGGCGCGGCGGATCTCGGCGACACAGTGCTGCAGCGCCGCTTCGCCGGCCGACGAATCCCGCAAGGGAGTGAGATCGATGACGGGCAGGCGGTCAGGGGAGGACGGCATGGCGAGTCAGAAAAAAGCCCTTCGACCGGCAGGCCGGCTGAAGGGCTGAATCCACCCATGCGGGAGGAGGAGACCAACGAGGAGCCATGACCTTACCGCTCGCGCCACGCGCTTTCCAATCAAGTTTGCAACTGAAGTCATAACGAAATCGCTGCTGAGGTTTCAGCGGCCGTGGTCTCCCGCCTTGCGGTAGTGCTCGGCCAGCACATCGCGGCCGAAGTCGCCATCGAAATCGCGCCAGACCGAATGGACATGGTTGCCGCCCGAGTTGTCGAACTCGATGAGGAAGGCAGCGCCCTGGATGCGGAAGTAGAAGGGCTGGCCCGGCTGCGTCGAGCCGGCCCAGCCCATGCGGATACCGTCCAGCGGCGCCCTGCGCACCCGCTCCAGGCGGGCCTGGGCGAGATCCGGCTGCAGATGGTCCGCAAACGCGGCGATCAACTTCAGCACCTGGGCCTGCTGGCCGGCCTCCATGTCGGCAAACGGCAGCCCCACCGCGTCCAGCGGCTTGGCGCGCGGCGCGTTGCCGCTGACGATGTCGCCGAAGCTGCGGCTGCTGAAGACGGCGCTTGATCGCTGTGCCGGCGTCAGGCTGGCCAGCCATTGGCGGGCCAGGTCCTCCTCGTGGCCCAGCAGCCGGAAACCCCGCTTGGGCTCGGTCGCCGGGTTGGCGCCGAAGAACTGCGGCAGCGTGGCCACATAGCGCTCGCCGGCCAGGCTGAAATGCAGGGACAGATGATGGCCCTCGATGCGCCAACCCCAGGCCGCGGCGCCAGGCTCGCCGTAGAGGGCGATGGCGTAGTTCTCGGGATCGCGAAAGCTGCTGCCCGAGCCCTCCAGCTGGCGCAGCGCGATCTCCAGCGCCATCAGCGCCCTCACCTTGTCCAGCCCCGACTCGTTGAGCGCCGTGCGCAGCAGTGCCGTCGTCGCCTCGCGCTGGATGGTGGACATGGATTTCCAGGCGATGCCATCGCGGCGGCGCGGTGTGTAGTGCCAGTCGCTGCGTGCGGGATCGGTGAAGGGCTGCAGCAGCTCGTGGCGCTGAGCGGCAGGTGTGGCCTGCAGCAGCTGCCTGGCAGCCCCGACGGGCGATGGCGGCTGTGCGTGCAGCGGCGATGCCGAGAAGGCGGCGAGGGTGGGGGCCAGCAGCAGGAGAAGGCGGCGCTTCATGCTGCCAACATAACGTAACCACCCCGTCGTCGACCAGGGGTCAAGATGCAACTCACGCACAAGGAGCCCCCATGACCGCCAAGAACACCATCTGCCTCTGGTTCGACAAGGAAGCCGTGGACGCCGCGCGCTTCTATGCCGAGACCTTCCCCGACAGCAGCATCGGCGCCATCCACCACGCGCCCGGCGACTATCCCGACGGCAAGCAGGGCGACGTGCTGACCGTCGAGTTCACCGTCTTCGGCATCCCTTGCATCGGCCTGAACGGCGGCCCCGTCTTCAAGCACAGCGAGGCCTTCTCCTTCCAGATCGCCACCGACACCCAGGAAGAGACCGACCGCCTGTGGAACGCCATCGTCGGCAACGGCGGCCAGGAGAGTGAATGCGGCTGGTGCAAGGACCGCTGGGGCCTGTCCTGGCAGATCACGCCGCGCGCCCTGACCGACGCCTTCACCGACCCCGACCCGGCGGCCGCCAAGCGGGCCTTCGAGGCCATGATGACGATGAAGAAGATCGACATCGCCAGGATCGAGGCCGCGCGGCGCGGTTGAAGGGCACCGGCGGGGCTTCAGAATCCCGCTCATGAGATCCACCCTCGCTGCCGGGGCGCTGCTGGCCGGCCTGCTGTCCGGCTGCGCCCATCCCCCGGGCCTCGCGCCCCAGCCTCTCGCCGAGGCCGACGCCGCCGTCGAGCGCTTCATCGCCCAGGGCCAGTTGCCCGGCGCTGCCGTCTGGATCGAGCGCGTTGGCCACGGCAGCCACCACCGCGCCTACGGTCAGCGCGCCGTTGATCCGCAGCCCGAGCCGCTGGATGAGACCACCGTCTTCGACGCCGCCTCGCTGACCAAGCCCGTCGTCACCGCCACCCTGGTGCAGCTGCTGCGCGAGCGCGGCCAGCTCGACGTCGAGGCGCCGTTGCAGCGCTATCTGCCGGGTTGCGGTGGCGAGGCCAAGGCAGCCATCACGCTGCGCCAGTTGCTGACGCACAGCTCCGGCCTGCCATCGGGACTGCCGCGCAACGGCGCCGGCGACTGGGCCGGCAAGGACGACGCGCTGCGCATCGCCTGCGAGCTGACGCTGGCCGCTTTGCCGGGCACGCAATTCCGCTACTCCGACGTCAACTTCATCCTGCTCGGCCTCATCGTCGAACGCGTCGCCGGCCTGCCGCTGGAGCAGTTCGCCGACCAGTCGCTGTTCCAGCCTCTGAGCATGAAGGACAGCGGCTATCTGCCGCTGCGCCGCATGAGCGCCGCCCGCATCGCGCCGACGGAAAGGATGGCCGACGGCCAGGTGCTGCGCGGCGAGGTGCACGACCCGACGGCGCGCAAGATGGGCGGCGTCGCCGGCCATGCCGGTCTGTTCACGACGACGGCCGACCTGGCCCGCTTCGCCCGCATGCTGCTGGCCGGCGGCGTCGCCGCGGATGGCCGGCGCCTGCTGTCGGCTGAAAGCGTGGCCCTGCTGACCACGCCGCAGTCACCGCCGGACATCGCCGAGAAGCGCAGCCTGGGCTGGGACATCGCCTCGCCCTATGCCCGGCCGCGCGGCAGTCTCTACCCGCCCACCAGCTTCGGCCACACCGGCTTCACCGGTTGCGCCTTCTGGCTGGACCCGGGCAGCCACAGCTTCTTCGTGCTGCTGTCCAACCGCGTGCATCCAACAGCGGGCACCAACGTGCTGCCGATGTATGGCGAGCTGGGCACGCTGGCGGCGCGCGCGGCCGGCCTGTAGGCGGGGCTTCAGTCGATGTCGCGCGACGGCAGTTGGGCCGCGGCGCCCGACTGGGTCTTGCCGTCCAGCACGCCGCAGTCGTGGTCCTGCACATCGTGCTCGGCCGAGCCGCTGGTGCGGTCGCTGCCGTCCCAGCGCGTCGCCATCAGCGCAAAGCCCGGCTTGCCATCCTTGAAGACCATGCCGACGACACTGATGCCCACGAGGCTCATGTCGGCGGCGGCGCCCGGCACCTGGGCCACCACCTCGGCGACCGGATTGATGCCGTCCAGCGTCTCGGCGTCCACCCGCCGCACCGACCAGGTGTGGCCCAGCCAGCCGCCCTGCAGCGGTGCCCAGCTCGTCGAAAGGTCGACCTGCGCCAGGCGAGCGCGCAGCTCGGGCCGCACGCAGGAGATGTGGATGTGCAACTGGTCCTGGCTGCGCCGCGGGATGGGGTTGAGGGCCAGCGAGACCGTGTCGCGCGGCAGGGGTTGGCCGTGCAGCCTGTCCAGCAGGTCCCGCGACTGCCAGGCCAGCGCGAAGAAGTTGGGCGTGTCGGCGTTCAGCAGCAACGGGCTCTCGATGCCGGGGATGCGCGCCGTGGGCAACAGCAGGTACTGCAGCACACCGCGGCGATCCTTGATCAGCGCCCAGCCGTGGTCGCGGTCCCCCGGCAGCTCGACCCGGGCACAGGGCGCCGGCATCTTCCCCGCACCGACTGCCGGCACACAGGTCGTGTCGGTGATTCTCCAGAGGGCATCCCGGTCGGCCAGGGCCGGGCTGGACGCGGCGGCAAGCAGGGACAGGGCGGCGGCAAAAAAGGTCGTGCGCATCGTCATGCAGGGAAATTTGACTGAATAGTACAGATCGCCACCGCCGAGGCGAAGTCGCCGCTGTCGCCGCCTAGACTGCCGGCACCCTCCAAGCAAGCAAGGACGAGCCGTGTTCAATCACATCATGCTGGGCAGCAACGACCTCGAAAGGTCGCAACGTTTCTACGACGCCGTGCTCGGCGTCCTGGGTGCCGGCGAGCCCTTGCGCAATACCGCGGCCTCGGGCCACACCCGCCTCTTCTACCGCCACAACGGCAGCACCCTGGCCATCAGCGAACCCATCAACGACGAGCCGGCCAGCTTCGCCAACGGCGGCACCGTCGCCTTCAAATGCGACTCGCCGGAGCGGGTGAAGCAGTTCCACGACGTGGCGGTGGCCCATGGCGGCACCTCCATCGAAGAACCACCGGGGCTGCGCGAGCACAGCCTCGGCAACTTCCACCTCGCCTATGTGCGCGACCCCGACGGCAACAAGCTCTGCGCCATCTACCGCGTGCCGGCGGCATGAGCATGGACAGGCGACTCGTCCTGAAGGGGCTGCTGGCGGCCGGCACGCTGCCCGCCTGGGCGGCCGACACGCCACGCGTTGCCAATCCGGGCGTGCAGCTCTACACCGTTCGTGACGAGCTCAAGCGCGACTTCCGCGGCACGCTGAAGCGCGTCGCCGAGCTCGGCTACCGCGAGGTGGAGTTCGCCGGCTATTTCAACGAAACGCCGCGCGGCATCCGCGCCCTGCTCGACGAGCTCGGCCTGGCCTCGCCTTCGGCCCACGTCGACGACCGCCTGTTCGGGCCGGATGCACAGGGCATCATCGACGCGGCCCTGGCCGTCGGCCACCGCTATCTGGTCTTTCCCTGGGTCGACGAGAAGCAGTGGCGCGACCTCGAGGGCTGGAAGCGCCGTGTCGACAGCTTCAACCGTGCCGGCGAGCTGTGCCGCCGCGCCGGCCTGCAGTTCTGCTATCACAACCATCACTTCGAGTTCGCCAGGCTGCAGGGACAGCGGCCCTACGACCTCCTGCTGGACCGCTGCGATGCCCAGCTGGTGCGGATGGAGCTGGACCTCTGCTGGGCCGTGGCAGCGAGGCAGGACCCGCTGGCCCTGCTGAAGGCCCATCCGGGGCGCTTCCCGCTCGTGCACCTCAAGCAGCTCAAGGCCCTGCCGCCTCTGCAGGGCGACGATGTGCTGAGCCTGAAGATGGAAGACGCCTTTGCCCAGATGACCGAGGTCGGCTCCGGTGCAGTGGACTTTGCCGGCCTGCTCGCCGATCCGGCCAGCCGCGGCATCCGCCACTTCTTCGTCGAACATGACCAGCCGAAGCAGGCGCTGGACAGCATCGCGACCAGCCTGCGCTGGCTGCGCACGCTGAAGGCCTGACGGCGCCAACACAGCCCGCACTAGCTCAGTCGTTTTGCTTCGTTGGCGCGCGGCGGCCCGCTGCCTAGAGTGGCAGGCATGTCCCTGGTCGCCGCTTCGCTCACCCCGCCGCCCGTGCTCATCCTGCAGCGCGTCGGCCAGTCGCGCGGTGCCCGGCCGTTGTTCGAAGGGCTGGACCTGGCCCTGCATCCCGGGCAACTGCTGTGGGTGCAAGGCGCCAACGGCAGCGGCAAGACCAGCCTGCTGCGCCTGATCTGCGGCCTGAGTTCGCCGCGCGCGGGGCGGGTGCATGTGGAGCGCGAGCTGCTCTATATCGGCCACCGCCCGGGGCTCAAGGATGTGCTGACCGTCATCGAGCAGCTGCGCAGCAGCGCGGCTCTCGCCGGGCGGCCCTGCACGGAAGGCGAGGCGCTGGCGGCTCTCGCACCCGTCGGGCTGGACGAAGCCGCCGGCCTGCGCCTGGCCCAGCTGTCCGAAGGCCAGCGCCGCCGCGCTGCCCTGGCCCAGCTGTGGCTGCCGCGCGTGGCGCCGCTGTGGGTGCTGGACGAGCCGCTGGCCGCACTCGACGCCGCCATGGCCGACCGCCTCGCCCAGCGCCTGGACCGGCAGGCCGACGAGGGCGGCAGCGTCGTCTTCACCAGCCACCAGGCCCTGCCGCTCAAGCGCAGCGTTCGCAGCCTGCTGCTCGGGAGGCCCTGATGGGCGCCGCCCTCCAAGCCGCCGCGGCCCTGGCCCGGCGGGAGTGGTCCAGCACCTGGCGCCAGCCGGCCGAATGGCTGACACCGCTGGGCTTCGTCGTCGGCGTGGCTGCCATGTTCCCCCTCGGCCTCGGCCCCGAGCCGGCGCGGCTGCGCGAGCTGGCGCCCGGCCTGCTGTGGATTGCCGCGCTGCTGGCCAGCCTGCTGGCCCTGCCGCGCCTGTTCGCGCCCGACCTCGCCGACGGCAGCCTGGAGCAATGGTGGCTGTCGCCGCTGCCGCGCCCGCTGGCCGTGGCGCTGAAGCTGGCCGTTCACTGGGGCCTGGGCAGCCTGCCGCTGGTCCTGGTCACGCCGCTGCTGGCCCTGGCCTTCGGCATCGAGGACCCGGCACCCCTGGCCCTGAGCCTGCTGCTGGGCACGCCGGCCCTGGCCCTGCTCGGCGGCCTGGGCGCGGCCCTGGTGCTGCATGCACGCGCCGGCGCTGGTCTGCTGGCCCTGCTGCTGCTGCCGCTGGAGGTGCCGGTGCTGGTCTTCGGCACCGCGGCGGCCAACGGTGGCGCGAATGCCGACACGGCCCTGCTGCTGCTCGGCGCCTGGCTGGCCCTGCTGCTGGCCCTGGCGCCCTGGGCCACTTCGGCCGCCCTTTCACTGATGTTGGATTGAATGAGCAAGCCCCATCCGCTGTGGCGTTATGCCAGCCCCGCCCATTTCCTGCCGCTGACCGGCCGGCTGCTGCCCGCCTTGTGGCTGCTGGCCGCACTGGGCATCGCCGCGGGCCTGGCCCTCGGCCTCTTCATCGCGCCCACCGATGCCCAACAGGGCGAGGCTTACCGCATCCTCTATCTGCATGTGCCGGCCGCCTGGATCGCCATGGTCTGCTACGGCGCCATGGCCTTCTGGGCGCTGTGGGGTCTGGCCTGGAAGACGCGCCTGGCCTTTGTGCTGATGCGGGCCCTGGCGCCCACCGGCGCGCTGTTCGCGCTGCTGACCCTGCTGACCGGCTCGCTGTGGGGTCGCCCCACCTGGGGCACCTGGTGGGTCTGGGACGCGCGCCTCACCTCGGCCCTGCTGCTGGCCCTGCTCTACGTCGGCTTCATCGCCCTGACCTCGGCCGTCGACACGCCCGACGACCCGCGCCGCGGCGACCAGGCCGGCGCGCTGCTGGCGCTCGTCGGCGCGCTGAACCTGCCGGTGCTGTACTTCTCGGTCAGCTGGTGGAACACGCTGCACCAGGGCGCCTCCATCAACACCCGCGGCAGCGCCATCGCACCGGAGATGCTGGCCGGGCTGCTGTTGTCGACGCTGGGCTTCTGGGCCTATGCGGGTGCGGCCGTGCTGAAGCGCGCCCGGCAGCAACTGCAGGCGCGTGTCGAGTCCGAGGCCCGCTGGCCGCGGGCGATCGGGAGCCTGGCATGAGTGAGCTCTTCGGCGCCCACGCCTTCTACGTCTGGACGTCGCTGGCGGCCGTGGCCGCCGGCATCGCCATCGAACTCTGGTCCCTGCGCAGATGAAACCCCGTCACGCCCGTCTCGCCGGCCTGCTCGCCATGCTGGCCCTGCTCGCGCTCGCCGGCGGCCTCGTGCTGAAGGCCTTTCGGCAGAACCTGGTGTTCTTCGTCACGCCCAGCGAGATAGCTCGCGGCGAAGCGCCGGCCGGCACGCGCTTTCGCCTCGGCGGCCTGGTGCAGGCGGGCTCCGTGCAGCGTGACGGCAGTGAGTTGCGCTTCACCGTGACCGACGGCGCCCAGGCCATCAACGTCAGCTACCGCGGCCAGCTGCCGGACCTGTTCCGCGAAGGCAAGGGCGTCGTCGCCCAGGGCAAGCTCGCCGGCCTGAACTTCATCGCCGATGAGGTGCTGGCCAAGCATGACGAGAACTACATGCCGCCCGAAGCCGCCGCGGCCCTCAAACAGGCGAGCGCGCGATGACACCCGAGCTGGGTCAGTTCGCGCTGCTGCTCGCCCTCGCCGTCGCGCTCGCGCAGGCCGTCTTGCCGCTGTGGGGAGCCCAGGCCGGCGACACGCGCTGGATGGCGCTGGCGCGGCCTTTTGCCTTCGTCGGTTTCGGCCTCATCAGCGCGTCCTTCGCCGCTCTGGTCTTCAGCTTCATCCAGGTCGACACCTCGGTCGCCTATGTCGCCGCCAACGCCAGCCAGGAGCTGCCGCTGGGCTATCGCATCACGGCCAGCTGGGGCGGCCACGAAGGCTCGCTGCTGCTGTGGGTGTGGGTGCTGTCGGCCTGGGGCGCGCTGGTGGCGGCCCGCAGTCATGGCCTTCCTCCAGCCTTTGCGGCGCGCGTGCAAGGCGTGCTCGGCATCGTCGCGGCCGGCTTCCTCGCCTTCATCGCCTTCACGTCCAACCCCTTCGCCCGCCTGCTGCCCGCACCGCCCGACGGCCGCGACCTCAACCCGCTGCTGCAGGACCCCGGCATGGCGGCCCACCCACCCCTTCTCTACATGGGCTATGTCGGCTTCGCGGTCGGCTTTGCCTTCGCGGTGGCGGCCTTGCTGGAGGACGAACCCGACACACGCTGGACGCGCTGGGCCCGGCCCTGGGTGCTGGCCGCCTGGTCGGCGCTGACCGGCGGCATCCTGCTCGGCAGCTTCTGGGCCTATTACGAACTGGGCTGGGGCGGCTTCTGGTTCTGGGACGCGGTCGAGAACGCGGCCTTCATGCCCTGGCTGCTGGGCACGGCGCTGATCCATTCGTTGGCGGTGGCCGAGAAGCGGCCGGGCTTCCTGCGCTGGAGCCTGCTGCTGGCCCTGCTGGCCTTCTCGCTGTCGCTGCTGGGCACCTTCCTTGTGCGCTCGGGCGTGGTCAGCTCGGTCCATGCGTTCGCCAGCGACCCGGCTCGCGGCCTTTTCATCCTGGCGCTGCTGGCCGTCTCGGTGGGTGGCTCGCTGGCCCTCTATGCGCTGCGCGTCGGCCGACTGCCCGCAGCCGAAGGCTATGCCCTGGGCTCGCGCGAGTCCCTGCTGCTGCTGAACAACCTGCTGCTGGCGACGGCCACCGGCACCGTGCTGCTGGGCACCCTCTACCCGCTGGCGGCCGAGGTCATCAGCGGTACCCGGCTGTCGGTCGGTGCGCCCTATTTCGACACCGTCTTCCCTCCGCTGATGTTGCCCCTCGTGGCTCTGCTCGTCATCGGACCGCTGGCGCGCTGGCGGCTGGCGGCCCTCGATGCCGTCAAGCCGCTGCTGCCGCTGGCCGGAGCCGCGCTCGCCAGTGCGGCGGGTCTGGCCCTGGCGCTGCAGGGTTCGCTGTGGATGGCCGCCGGCATCGCCACCGGCCTGTGGGCCCTGGGCGGCACGCTGGCCCTGGCCTGGCGCCAGCGCGCGGCCTGGCGGCAGGGCCTGCAGCTGTGGCTGGCCCATGCCGGCGTGGCCGTCTTCGTGCTGGGCGTGACCCTGGTGCGCAGCCTGGAACAGTCGCACGACGTGCAACTGGCGCCCGGCGAGCAGGCCCGCGTCGCCGGCCATGTGCTGCGCTTCGAGAAACTGGAGGCCACCGAGGGGCCCAACTACCGTGCGGCTCAGGCCACGCTGAGCTGGCATCGCGGCGGCGCGCCGGTCGTGCTGCAACCCGAGAAGCGCGTCTACGCCCGACGCCAGATGGCCATGACCGAGGCCGCCATCGCCCGCAGCCCCTGGCGCGATGTCTATGCCAGCCTCGGCGACGCTGATGCCGACGGCCGTTGGGCGCTGCGCGTGCAGGTCAAGCCCTTCATGGCCTGGGTCTGGATCGGCGCGCTGCTGATGGCGGCCGGCGGCTTCTGGGGCGTGCTGGCCCGAAGCCGTCGCCCCCGTGAGCAGTCCGCCGCCACCTCGCCCCTCGTCGCTCCCACCTTGTCCACGCCATGAAACTCACCGCCCTGGTTCCGCTTCTCGGCGCCACCGCCCTCGTCGCCCTGCTCGGCCGCGGCCTGCTGCAGCACGACGCGCGGGCCGAGCCAACCTCGCCGCTGGTCGGCAGGCCCGCGCCGGTCCTCGATCTGCAGAAGCTCGACGGCGACGCCGCGCCTCAGCCCGGGCAGGTCTGGGTGCTGAACGTGTTCGCGTCCTGGTGCGGGCCCTGCCGCGCCGAGCTGCCGGTGCTGGGCCAGCTGGCCGAACAGGGCGGCGTGCGCATCGTCGGCCTCGACTACCGCGACACGCCCGAGCTGGGCCTGGGCTTCCTGAAGCGCCACGGCAACCCCTATGCGCTGACCTGGCTGGACGCCCAGGGCAAGGGCAGCCTGGCCTGGGGCATCACCGGCGTGCCCGAGACCTTCGTCATCGACAAGCACGGCATCGTGAGGCTGCGGCACACCGGGCCGGTCACGGCGGAGGACTTGAACCAGCGGCTGCTGCCACTGATCCGGAGGCTGCAAAGTGCGTAGCCTGCTGCTGGGCTTGCTCATCGCGACTGCCGCGCACGCCGACGACCTCGACAGCCGCGTCGAGCGCCTGGCCCAGGAGCTGCGCTGCGTCGTCTGCCAGAGCCAGAGCGTGGCCGAGTCCAATGCGCCGCTGGCCGTCGACATGAAGCGCCAGCTGCGTGAAGGCCTCGCGGCCGGCCGCAGCGAGGAGGAACTGCGACAGGACCTGGTGCAGCGCTACGGCGAGCAGGTGCTCTACCGCCCAGCCCTCCATGGCGGCACCCTGCCCCTGTGGTTCGGGCCGCTGGCCCTGCTGGCCGTCGGTGGCCTCGTCTACTGGCGCAACGCGAAGCAATGACCCTCGCCTTCGTCCTCGCCGCCGCCACGCTGGCCTTGCTCGCCCTGCTGCCGCTAGCCCCGGCCTTGCTCAGCGGCCCCAGCCCCCGCGCCTGGCGCACCACGACTGCCTTGGGCCTGGCACTGCCGCTCACTGCCGGCCTGCTCTACGCCCAGCTCGGCCGCCCCGACGCCATCAACCCGCCGCCCACCAACCCCGTGCAGCAGATGGTGCAGCGCCTGGCCGAGCGCCTGCAGCGCACCCCTGACGACGCCGAAGGCTGGACCCTGCTGGCCCGCGCCTACGAGCAACTCGGCCGCCCGCAGGACGCCCTGCCCGCCTACGCCCAGCTGGAACGCCTGCGCCCCGATGATGCTCAGCCGCTGAGCCAGCACGCCGTCACGCTGGCCCTGGTGCAAGGCAAGGGTTTGGATGGCGAGCCCGAGGCCCTGCTGCAGCGCGCCCTCAGGCTCGATCCCCGGCATGTGCCGACGCTGGCCCTGCTCGGCAGCGCCGCGCACGAACGCGGCGACACCGCGGCGGCCGTCGGCTACTGGCGCCGCGTGCTGGCCGAGGTGCCGGCGGACAGCGACATCGCCGCCTCGCTGCGCGACAGCATCGCGAAGGTTCAGGTGCGGTGAGGAGGGCCTACATTGCGGCTGGTCTTCCCTCCGGAGCCTCCGCCATAGCCACGCCGCCGCAACCCATCGCCTTCTGGCAAGCCCTGCGCTTCTGGCTCAAGCTGGGCTTCATCAGCTTTGGCGGGCCGGCCGGGCAGATCGCCATCATGCACACCGAGCTGGTCGAGCGGCGCCGCTGGATCAGCGAGAAGCGCTTTCTGCATGCGCTGAACTACTGCATGCTGCTGCCCGGCCCCGAGGCCCAGCAGCTGGCCACCTACATCGGCTGGCTGATGCACCGGACCTGGGGCGGCATCGTCGCCGGTGCGCTGTTCGTGCTGCCCTCCCTCTTCATCCTCATCGCCCTGTCCTGGGTCTATCTCGCCTACGGCAAGCTGCCCGTCGTGGCCGGCCTGTTCTACGGCCTCAAGCCCGCCGTGACGGCCCTGGTCGTGCATGCGGCCCACCGCATCGGCACGCGGGCGCTGAAGAACGGCTGGCTGTGGGGCATCGCCGCCGCGGCCTTTGCCGCCATCTTTGCGCTGGACGCGCCCTTTCCGCTGATCGTGCTGGGCGCCGCCCTCATCGGGCATTTCGGTGGCCGGCGGGCCCCGCAGGTCTTTGCGCTTGGCGGCGGCCACGGTGCAGCCCGGCAAAGCTACGGCCCGGCCCTGATCGACGACGACACGCCGACACCGGAGCACGCCCGTTTCAGCCGCGGCGGCCTGGCCCGCGTGCTCGCCGTCGGCCTGGGGCTGTGGGCGGCCGCCATGGCCGGCCTGGTCGCGGCCTACGGCTTGCAAGGGGCGCTGACGCAGATGGGCTGGTTCTTCACCAAGGCGGCGCTGCTGACCTTTGGCGGCGCCTACGCGGTGCTGCCCTATGTCTACCAGGGCGCCGTCGAGCATCACCACTGGCTGACGGGCACGCAGATGATCGACGGCCTGGCCCTGGGCGAGACGACGCCGGGCCCGCTGATCATGGTGGTCGCCTTCGTCGGCTTTGTCGGCGGCTGGACGAAGGCCCTGTTCGGTCCCGACGCCGTCTTCCTGGCCGGTGCGGCGGCGGCCAGCGTCGTCACCTTCTTCACCTTCCTGCCGTCCTTCGTCTTCATCCTGGCCGGCGGCCCACTGATCGAATCCACCCATGGCAAGCTGCAGTTCACCGCGCCGCTGACCGCCATCACGGCCGCCGTCGTCGGCGTGATCCTGAACCTGGCCTTGTTCTTCGCTTGGCATGTGCTCTGGCCCCAGGGCTGGAGCGGGCACTTCGACTGGATCTCGGCGCTGATCGCCGCCGGCGCCAGCGTCGCGCTGTTCCGCTTCAAGATGGGCGTGATGCCTTTGCTGGCCCTGTGCGCCGGGCTGGGCTTTGCCTTGACGCTCGCGGGCGTGGCCGCTTGAAGCCAGGCGCCCGGCCTAGCGCAGCAGCGCCTTCGCCGCCTCGATGCGCAAGGCCAGCTCCACCGTCTCGTCGTTGAGCACCTGCTGCAGGAACCGCCTCGGGTCCACATCCCCCGTGGGCTGCGTGACGAGCATCGGCGCCACGGTCACGGGGCGGACGTCCTGCACCAAGGCATCAAAAGCGTCTGGCTTGATGCCCTCCAGCCGCGCCAGCAGGTCGGCCTGGCCGTCGCCGCCAGGCGGGATGTCCAGCCAGGGCGTGTCGACGAAGACCGGCGCAAGGTCGGGCGCGACAAAGGCCGACCAGTTGCCCGTCTGCGCCTGTTCCGCAGGCACGAGACCCGCGGCAAAGCCGGCGGCCGAAGGGCTCAGGCGCAGCCGTGCCGGCATGGCGATATCCGGCAGATAGCGCGCCTGCAATTGGGCCAGGGCCGCCGCGGCACGGTCTGCACTCACCGGCTGCCGCAGCGAGAACCACAGCTGCAGTCCGTCGAGGCCCGACACCGCGATGGCGGGAGCGGGCCACCCCAGATCGAGCTGCACACCACGCCAGACCTTTGACAACGCCTCCCAATCGGCCGGTGCGGCCAGCTCCAGCACCATGGCCCGCACCTGGCCGGCCTCGTCCATCAGGCGGCCGCCTTCCTCTGGCGAGGTCAGCAGGTACAGGCGATGCAATTCGGACTGCAGGCGGTTCATGTCGCAAGTCGGTTCAGGGGCAGCCAATCTACCGCAGCGGCGCCTCAAGAAGAGACGGCGTCTGCAAACCCAGCGCCTGGGTGTCGGCGCCCATCGCCTCGGCAATCAGCCGCATGTCGTGGTCGCTGATGGCAAACAGACCAAAGCGGAAGGTATAGCCCCAGCGGGCGCGGTCCTGGATGAACTCGAAGCGGTCGAGCAGCGGCGCGATGGGCGCTTCGGTGGCGGGCACATAGTCCACGTCCTTGCGGAAGGGAACAAAGCCCCCGCCCATGTCGAAGGCGTAGGGCTCGCCGGCCTTGACAACGCCCAGGGACACGAAGGCCTGCAGCTTGTCGCTGCCCCCCATGGTGACGGTGGGCGCGTAGTAGGCCACCCGGTCGCCCGGCTTCACGCGCCGCAGCGGCGCGACCTTGCCATGGCACACCTGCATATAGCCGGCGCCCCGCTCCGCACAGCCCCGGCGTGCATGGGTGGCACTGGCCACGGCAATCCAGTTGCCACGAGGGGCGATCGCGGCGGGGGCGGCCAGTTCGGCCCACAGGGCGGCCTGCATGGAGGTCTGGCCCTCGGGGCCACTGGTGGCGTTTCTCATGGGATCACCCGGCATTCGATGGAGAGGCCGAAATGATGGCCAGGGGCACGACAAGCGCGTGTCAGCAGGCGAAGGCCAGGCGCCTCAACCCGCCTCCGCTCCCTAGGGTCAACACCGAGCCAGCTATGCCGGATCGGGCCGGAGCCCTGCCGCTGCCGGCATAGCGGATCGCTTTCGCTGCCACACATCCGAAAACAAGATAGCTGCGGGCAAATAAGTCATACGTTTGGCATGTAACCGCTCCGTACCATTTTTTAGCCGGTCCCGCAGAGGGCCGTCTTCATTAGAAAAGTCCTACGGAGACCTCATGCTCAAGACCCATTTCAAGCCGAACCGGCTGGCCCTGCTGCTGCCTGCTTTCGTGCTGCTGCCCGCCGCCGCCCAGACCACGCCCGCAGACAGCGACGCCAAGCTCGACACCGTCGTCGTCAGCGGCATCCGCGCCTCGGTGCGCAAGGCCCTGGACACCAAGGAGGCCTCCAACAGCATGGTCGAGGTCATCGCCTCGGAGGACATCGGCAAGCTGCCCGATACGACCATCGCCGAATCCCTGGCCCGCCTGCCCGGCCTGTCCGCCGGCATCGACCGCGGCAACGCCAGCCAGATCGTCGCCCGGGGCCTGGGCCCGCGCTTTGTCGGCGCGACGTTGAACGGCCGCGAGTTCGCCTCCTCCGAGCCCGACCGCGCGGTGCGCTTCGAGATGTTCCCGGCCGAATCGGTGTCGGGTGCCACGGTCTACAAGACGCAATCGGCCGAGATCGTCGAAGGCGGCATCGCCACCACCATCGACCTGCAGACCGTGCAGCCCCTGGCCTACCGCGAACGCACCGTGTCGCTGAAGGCCGATGCGCTCTACTACCAGCTCGGCAACGACATCCAGGGCGCCAAGAAATACGCGCCGCGCCTGGGCGGCATCTATGTCGACCAGTTCCTGGACCGCACGCTGGGCGTGGCCCTGGCCTTCAGCTACTACGACCAGCCCTCGCTGGAGGACCGCGTCGACAACTGGGGCTTCAACGAGGACCACTCCGCCGACGTGACCGGCGACGGCAAGGTCGACAAGACGCCCTGGGGCTTCCAGAACGGCGTCAAGAAGGGCACCGACAAGCGGTCCAGCCTGCTGGGCAAGGTCGAATACAAGCCGAGCGGCGCCGTCGCCCTCACCGGCGACGTCTACGCGGCACGCTCCAACATCCTGGAGCCGACGCTGGTGCATGTGGAAGGCAATGTCGGCAACTGGGACGGCTGGCAGAGCGGCAACTTCAGCAAGGTCACGACCGACGGCGGCTATGTGACCGGTGCGACGGTGTCGGGCGTCAACCTCGACAACCTGAACGCGCGCTGGAAGCAGAACATGCGCAACTTCGCCGCCGGCCTGAACGGCAAGTTCAAGCTCGACGACTGGCAGCTCGATGCCGACCTCGCCCGCTCCACCGCCGCCCGCGACACCATGTGGACCGCTGTGCAGATGAGCATGCTGCAGCCCGGCAGCGTGACCTGGAGCTTCCCGCGTGACGGCTGGATGACCTATGGCTTCAGCGGCGACTCGGGCAACCCATCCGCCTTCTCCACCAACGTCACCGAGCAATGGGGGCCGAGCTACGTCGGCAAGCTGAACGACTCGCTGAACTCCCAGCAGTTCAACGCCAGCCGCAGCGTCAAGTGGGGCGATGTCAGCAAGCTCAAGTTCGGCCTGCGCGCCACCCAGCGCGACAAGTCCTATGCCCAGACCTCGTGGAACTACGCCGGCGCGGCCACCATCCCGACCAGCGCCTTCCAGCGCGTGACCGTCGCCGGCCGGCCCGACTTCATCGAGTTTGCCGAAGGCTTCGACAGCGCCGTGCCCCAATACTTCGGCGCCAGCACCCTGAACGCCGACGGTCGCAGCCCGACCGCCAGCGACCTGGTGCAGAACAGCTGGCGCGCCAAGGAGAGCAGCAGCGCCGCCTTCGCCCAGGCCGACCTCAACGGCAGCGTCTTCGGCGACCTCAGCTACCGCGGCAATGTCGGCCTGCGTGCCGTGCATACGAGCCAAACGGGCTATGGCATGGAGCAGGTCAACGGTGGCGCGCCCACGCCGGTGTCGGCCGGCACCCGCTACACCCGCTTTCTGCCCAGCCTCAACCTCATCCTCAACCTGGATGCGGAGGACGTGAACCAGCTGCGCTTCGGCGTCTCGCGCGCCATGGCCCGCGCACCGCTGGACGTGATGAACGCGGCCCACACCGTCAGCATCGACCCCAATGGCGTCAACCCGACGACGGTCTCGGGCGGCAACCCGCAACTCAAGCCCATGATGGCCAGCCAGGTCGACCTGACCTTCCAGCGCTACTTCGACAAGGACAGCCTGGTCTCCGTCGGCCTGTTCTACAAGAACCTCAGCGACTACATCGGCATCGCCTCGGTGGCCGGCACCTTCAATGGCAAGGCGGCCTACTACACGAGCCAGGTCAACCGCGACGGCGGCAACGTCAAGGGCGTGGAGCTGGTCTACCAGCAGGCCTTCACCGCCCTGCCCGCGCCTTGGAACAGCCTGGGCCTGATGGCCAACTACACCTACAGCGACAGCAACATCAAGGAGAACGGCGACCGCAGCGGCGGCACGTTCACGCCCATCGCCACCAACGGCCTGATGAAGAGCAACGGTGGCCTGACGCTCTGGTACGCCCGCAACGGCTTCGAGGCCCGCCTGGCCGCCAACCACCACTCGGCCTACAACCGCGCGCCGACCTGGGACTCGACGGCCTTCCAGCTCAACGGTGCCGAGACCTGGGTGTCGGCCAATGTGTCGCAGCAGATCACCTCCCAGCTGCAGGTCCGCTTCGGCGTCGAGAACGCGACCAACCAGCGCGTCACCTACACCGACCCGCTCAACCCCTGGCACCAGAGCAATTTCCAGTTCGGCCGGCGCTTCAATGTGGGGGTGACGTACAAGCTGTGATGACGCCGGGCCGGGCAGCGCCGGCATGCCTTAGCCTTGCTGCATGTTGAGAACGCTCGCCCTGGCCCTGCTGGGCCTCTGCCTGACACAGGCAGCCCGCTCCGAAGAGACGGAGCCGCTGGAATGCCCCCAATGCGGCACCTGGGCCATTCACATGGCTTCTCCCTCCGGCTACATCGGCGATGAGATGGTGGTTTCTGCCACCCAGGTCTCATTGCCGGGCTGCGGCCAGTTCGATGCGGAAGTGCAGAACTCCCAGATCACGATGGAAGGCCCGCACCGCAGCTACAAGCTCACGCTGGCTCTCAGGCCGACGAGCTGGACTCCGCTTTGCGAGGTCGAGGAACGGAGCACCCTGAAGATGGAGGCCACCATTTCCGTGGGCTACCTGGCAGACGGGAGCCTGGGGGAATTCAGCGTCTACAACGACAAGTCGCCACAGGCCGTCTACAGCGCGATGGCCTGGAACTACGCACGCTACAGCCCCTGCGACTCCGGCGCGGCGTATGGTTCCAGCGCCTGCCTGGAGCTCGCCAACGCAAGGCTCATCAAGACGCTGGCCTACGAATCGGTCTCGGTCTTTTCGGGGAAGAAGTCTGGCAGCCAATTCAACGCGGCGCGATTTGCCGCTGCCGTCTTCGACTTTTGCTTGATCCGCGAGCGAGAGAGTGGCTTGGGCGGCTGGCCTACCGTCTGGGCCCTCAGCTGCCAACATGAGCGTCTGCAGACCAAGCTCAACGAACTGCGGGTATGGAATGACTGCCGCTTCAAATCGAAGTCATCCACCTGCAAGCCCGTGGACGAGCGTTTCGACAAGTCGCCCAAGCAGGATCGATAGCCGCCGCCGCGATAGTATTGACTCTCCTAACGCCGTATCGGGACGCCATGAAACGCCCTCTCGTGACCGCCCTCCTGCTCGTCGCCGCCCTGGCCTGCTACGGCTTGGGCCTGGGGGCCGAAATTGCCTTGCTGCTGTTCGCCGGCGCCGTGCTGGAGTTGTGCTTCTGGGCCCGCATGGTGCCGGGTTTCGGCTTGCTGTCGCGCAAGCCCGGGCAGCGCAAAACGCCCTAGCCCGAGCCCAAGGTCTGAATGGCCCGCACCAGGGCCGAGAACTCCACCGGCTTGCGGAAGTGCGCCTCGAAGCCGGCCGCCAGCGCCTTGCGCTGATCGACGTCACGCGCAAAGGCCGTCAGCGCGAAGGCGCGGATCTGGCCGCCCTCGCTGGCCGGCAATGCGCGGATGTGGGCCAGCAGCTCGAAGCCGGTCATCTCGGGCATGCCGAGATCGGAGATCAGCAGCTGGGCGCCCGAGGTCGGCAGCAGCTCCAACGCCTGGGCGCCGCTGGCCGCCGCCAGCACCTGTGCCCCCTGAAGCTCCAGCGCGCGCGTGACCATGTCGCGCACCGCCTCGTCGTCGTCCACCACCAGCACGCGCAAGCCGGCCAGCGAGGTGCGATCGACCGCGCCGGCCTCCGGCGAGGCACTGGCGACATCGCGCGTGCTGATCAGCGGCAGGGTCACGCTGAAGCGTGCGCCCCGACCCTCGCCTTCGCTGTGAGCCCTCACCTGCCCGCCATGCAGCTCGACGAGATTGCGCACGATGGACAGGCCCAGCCCCAGGCCGCCGTGGCGGCGCGCCATCGAGCCGTCGGCCTGGCGGAAGCGGTCGAAGACAAAGGGCAGGAAGGCCGGCGTGATGCCGATGCCGCTGTCCTCGACGCCGATCTCCACCGCGTCATCGATACGGCGTAGCGTCACCCTCACCTCGCCGCCGCGCGGCGTGAACTTGATGGCGTTGGACACCAGATTGGCCACCACCTGCTGCAGCCGGGCGGCGTCGCCCATCACGGCCGCACCATCGTCCAGCGCGACATCCGTGCTCAGGCGCGCGCCGGCGCGCTCGGCCGCCGGCGCCAGCAGCTCCACCGCTGCCAGCGTGAAGCTGGCCGCCGACACCGGCGCCACTTCCAGGGCCAGCTTGCCGGTGGTGATGCGGCTCATGTCCAGCAGGTCTTCGATGAGCTGGGTCTGGGCCTTGGCGCTGCGCTCGATGACGTCGATGCCCTTCTTCAGGTCGGCATCCTGGTCGCCGAACTTGCGGCGCAGGATGTGCACCCAGCCGGTGATGGCGCTCAGCGGCGTGCGCAGCTCGTGCGACAGCGTGGCCAGGAACTCGTCCTTCACCAGGCCCGCCTGCTCCGCGGCCAGACGCGCCGTGCGCTCGCTCTCCAGCAGTTGGGTGCGCTCATGGGTCGCGGCCAGCGAGGCCGTGTACAGGCGCGCGTTGTCGATGGCAATGGCCGCCTGGGCCGCGATGCCCTCGGCCAGGCGCTCGTGACGCTCGGTGAAGACTCCCACCTCTTCATGCCCGAAGAAAAGCCCACCCAGCACCTCGCCCGAGCGGCTGGTGACCGGCACGGCCAGGTAGCTGCGCACCGGCAGATGGCCGGCCGGCTTGCCGTGATGCGGCCCCCACTGGCCGTAGCGCGGGTCGGCCATCACGTCGTCCAGGCGGATGGTGGGCTCGCCGCGGAAGGTGGGACCGAACAGCGGCGTGGGCCGCGGGTGGCCGAAGTTCTCGAACTGCTTGCGCTCGGCACCCGACAGCGAATACAGCAGATAGGCCTCGCCGTCGTCGTGCACGCCGTTGTAGAAGAAGGCGCCGAACTGCGCCCCCGTCAGTTCGGTGGCCGCATCGGTCACACGTTGCACCAGGGCCTGGATGTCCAGCTCCGCGGCCAGCGCCGCCCCGGTGCGGTTCAGCGTCTCCAGCGTACGCGCCTCCTCGCGCAGTGCGGCCTCTGCGCGGGTGCGCTCCAGCGCCTCCCAGCAACGCGCGACGACGGTCTTGACGAGGGCGATCTCCTCGGCCGTCCAGTGGCGCGCCTCCTTCTGATGCACGGCCATGCCGGCGACAAAGCGGCCGTCCTTGTGCAGCGGCACGCAGATGACGGACTGGATCTGCGTGAGTCGGTAGGCAGAAAGATCGGTGCCGGCTGTGGCCGGGTCGAGGTCCACGTCGTGGTTGACATAGGCCTGGTCGGCCCGCATCAGTTGCAGCACCGTGTCGCCGAAGTCGCTGAAACGGTAGCTGCCGACGATGCTGGACACGCCGTCGTTGAAATCGCCGATGAGGTCGAAGCTGTCCTGGTCGTCGCGTACCGTCGCGTAGGCACAGCGGTTGGCGCCCAGGTGCCGGCACAGACTCTCCGCGGTCGCGTTCATGACCTCGGCCGGGTCGGTCATGCCGCGCGTTGCCTGGGCCAGGGTGTCCAGGAAAGCCAGCCGGCGCGAGGTCAGTACCTTCTCCGTGGTCTCGGCGAAGGTCACCAGCAGGCCGCGGGCCTGGCCGTCCTCGTCGCGCACGGCGCTATAGGAGAAATTGAAGTAGACGTCCTCGAGATAGCCGAACCGGTTGATGGTCAGCTTGAAGTCGTCGAAGCCGACGGGCTGGCCGGTCAGCACCTGCTGCCACATCGGCCCGATGCGCGGCCAGATCTCGGCCCAGGTGTCAGGCGCCCTGCCACCCAGGGCCGTGCCGGCCTTGTCACCCAGGATGGGCCGGTAGGCATCATTGAAGATCTGGATGAAGTCATCGCCCCAGGCCAGGTACATGGGCAGCTGGCATTCCAGCACCGTGGCCACCGAGATGCGCAGCGAGAGGGGCCAGCGAGCCATCGGGCCGAGCGGCGTCGTCTCCCAGGGGAAGGCTCGCACCTGGGCGGCCATGTCGCCGGGAATATGGGCCAGCGCTTGCATGGCGGGAGACGGGTCCATGAGGCTCCAGGGTCGGGCCCTTGCGGGGTCAGGGTCGGACGAGTGTAGGTGGCGCTCGCGGCGATCGCCGCAAAGGCATCAGTAGGTTCGCTCCAGTAACGGGAAGCGTCGGCGCGGCTGGCAATCGAGGAAATCGGGCATCTGAATTGCCCCCGTTTGCAGGCCAGCGGCGGCATCGGCACGGCCCTGCTGGCCAGCACCTTCAGTGCCTGAACAGCAAGGAGCAAGTCATGAACATGCGTCGATTCACTTCATGGCAGACCCCGGTCCGCACCGCCGTTGCAGCCGCAGCCGTGGTCGCCATCGTCTTGCCCATCACCGCGCAAACGCAGACGGCCACCGAGATCTACCAGCAGGAACGCGCCAATTGCCTGGCCGGCAAGACCCAGCAGTCGCAGGCCGACTGCCTGTACGAAGCTCGCTCGGCGCTGCGGGACAGGCGTGCCGGCGGACTGGAGCCCGGCGAGTCGAACGCGACCGCCATGCCCTCCAGCAACCCCGACAGCACGGATGCCTTGCCGCCGCGCGCGGACCGTCACTGAGCCCTTTTGTCCATCCTGCACGCGCCGCGATCGCTCAACGCCTTGGGTGCTACGCGGCCGGCGCGGCCCTAGAGTTGCTTCCAACCCTGGAGGCAAGCAAGCATGTGGAAGACGCTTGATGGATGACACTGATGCTGGCCTGGCTGGTCGGAGCCATCCCCTACAGCGCGACGGCTAGCATTGCGCTTCCTAATGGCAGGTCAGTCCGTGGAAGAAAACGAATTTCCATTTCAAGCGCAATCCGAGCAAGAGATGCAGCGAGTCCGCGAGCAGCTCAACCTCGCCGCGGGCGACATTTATGAAGACTGCGCCTACCACCCAGTCCTCTGTGTGAACGTGGACTACACAACCGACGACATCCAGGGCATCTCACTCGTTGACGGAACCCACCCACGCTCGTGCAGCTTGCGCCACTGCGGTATTCGCAAACTGACCGTCGAAGAGGCTTGGCACATTCGTCAGCACGGGCCGCATGACCCGGCCGCTCGCGAATCGATTGCCGCTGAGCGGAGGTGGTGGCGTGGCTAGGCAAACGCGATCTTTGACCGTCTCCGATGTGTTGACCCTCGCAAATTTGCGCGCTGCCTGTGTTCTTGCCGCGAGCATCCTTGTCTCTGGGTGCAACGAATCGCTGCCACTCAGCCTCGACAAGGGGACAAGCGCCCACGCGTACTGCCTTTCCGGAGTCCGCCGAGATGTGGGCATCCAGCCCGGAACTGAAACCCATCAAGCGCTTGCGGCCTGGATTACCGAGAACCGGGGCGGATGGGAGCCCTATCTCGCCACACCACCAGCGCTTGGGGTCATCGTGCGTGCTGACGGCTTCAGCCTACAGTTCGTCGGCTCGGTCGTCATCGCGCATGTCGAACAAGGCGTCCTGACAAAGACCGCGCAAGAGAGCAGCTACGCCTTTCTCAGCTCACAGTGCGGCAACTGAGCAGACCCCGGGGTCTCAGCTCCCCGGCCTGTCCGCCTGCACCTTCGGATTGATCTTGTAGCTCTTCACATCCTCCGTGATCGGCAGCATGGTGGCGTCCCAGGCGACCCAGTCGGCGCGCAACTTGGCCAGCCTCTCCGGTTCACGCTCCGCCAGGTTCGCGCGTTCGCGCTGGTCCTGGGCGAGGTTGAACAAAAACTCGTTGCCGTTGATCTGCAGATACTTCCAGTCGCCCTCGCGCAGCGCGCGCTGGGCGTTGGACTTGTAGCGCCAGAACAGCTTGCGCTCGACAGTCGCGGCCTGGCCGAGCACCTGCGGCAGCACGCTCACGCCGTCGCTCGGGTAATCGGCTCGCGGCGCGGTGCCGGCGGCGGCGAGCAGGGTGGGCAGCCAGTCCATGCTGATGACGACTTGGTCGCTGACCTGGCCCGCCTTCACACGCGCCGGCCAGCGCAGCAGCGTGGGCACGCGGATGCCGCCTTCCAGCAGCTCGGACTTCTGGCCGCTGAAAGGCCAGGTGTTGGAGAAGCGCTCGCCGCCGTTGTCGCTGGTGAAGACGACGATGGTGTTCTGCGCCAGCCCCTGCGCCTCCAGAGTAGCCAGCACACGGCCGACGGCGGCGTCCAGCGCGCCGACGATCTCGCCGTATTTCTTCAGGCTGCCGCCGTCGCTGTGGTTGAGGGTCTTCAGCTGACGCGACACGGGCTCGTCGCCTGGCCCCTCCCAAGGCCAGTGCGGCGCGGTGAAGTGCAATGACAGCAGAAACGGTTGGGCCGCGGTCTGCCTGCGCAGAAAGGCCTGGCCATGCTCGGCGATGAGGTCGGTGTAGTAGCCGGCCTTGTCGACGCGCACCTCGCCTTCGAAGAGGTCGGGCGACAGGTTGGCGCCGACGCCGGCCTTGTGGGTGAAGTAGTCGACCGCGCCGCCGGTGTTGCCGAAGAACTCGTCATAGCCGCTCTTCAGCGGGCCGTACTTGGGCAGGGCGCCGAGATGCCATTTGCCGAACAGCGCGGTGCGGTAGCCGCGCGCCTTCAGCAGCGAAGGCAGCGTGGGGTGGTCGGGAGGCAGGCCGAGCTGGTCGCCGCCGACGGGTTCCTCCAGGCCCCCACGCAGCCGGTACTGGTAGCGCCCGGTGATGAGGCCGAAGCGCGTGGCCGAGCAGACGGCCGAATTGGCATAGCCCTGGGTGAAGCGGATGCCCTGGGCCGCGAGCTTGTCGAGATTGGGTGTGGCGTAGTCGCGCGCGCCGTAGACACCAAGGTCGGCGTAGCCCATGTCGTCGGCCAGGATGAAGAGGATGTTGGGCGGCGTGTCTGCTGCGCGCGCCGTGGCCGGCAGCAGGGCGAGTGCACCCAGGCCTCGAAGCAGGCCGCGTCGGGAAGGAGAGCTCATCGGGTCAAGAGAAGATCACCGGCAGGGAGACTTGGACTTCATCGGCGCCACCGGCCGTGCAGCGCATGCGCTTGACCGCCGCCTGGACGTATTTGTGGTACTCCTTGGGGCCCGAAGTCGGCGTGACTTCGACGACCTGGTTGCCGCGGATCTTGATCAGCGTCTGCACCGTGCCTTTGATGCCGACGCGGTCGATGGCTTCCTCCAGCGCCGAAGCCAGCACGGCCTCATAGCCGGGGCAGGCCAGGCTGATCTCGCGCTTGACGATGGCCGGTGCCGGCGGCGGCGCGGGCACCGGGGCAGGCGCGGGCGCTGCCGCGATGACGACGGGCTCCTTGGGCGGCGTGGCCTGCACGACCTGGATGGGCGGCGGTGGCGGCGTCACGGCGGGCACGATCTCGGGCGGCGGCGCATAGGCCGGCGGCGGCACCACCTTCTGCACCGGCTCGATCTTGACGACCTTGGGCGGCGGCGGGGGCGGTGGAGGCGGCAGCACCTCGGGCACCAGGGCCATGTCGATGGGCTTCTTGATCGCTTCGATGGCCTTGGACGCCAGGCCGCTGCTGATGCCCCAACCCAGCACGATGTGCAGGCCGATGACGAGCGCGATGCCGGTGCCGCGGTTGGCATTGGCCGGCGGCTTGAGCTGCGAACGCAGCGGTGCCGTGGTGGCCAGCGGCGCAGGGGCGACCAGGCGGCGCGGAGCGGGGCGCGCGTCATCCAGCGTCAGGCCGCCGGAGATGCCGGGAGAGAGAACTGCACTCATGGATGGAATCTCCTACTGCGAGTCGTCCAGGAACTGTTCGCTGCCGGTCACGCCGAGCTTGGTCAGGCCGGCCTGGTGGGCGGCCGTCATGACGGCAGCGAAGTCGTCGTACTTGGCGCCCGGCTGCGGGCGCACATGCACCTCGGGCTGCGTGGCCTGCTGGCCGGCGGCGTTGAGGCGCTCACGCAACGCGGCTGGGTCGGCGACAGCCTCGCCGTTCCACAGCACCACGTCGTTCGGCGCGATGTCCAGCCGCACCACCTCCGGTGGCACGGGCGGCGGCACGCTGGGCGGCGCGATGGGCAGGTTGAGCTTGACGCTGTGCAGCTGGACCGGGATGGTGATGATGAGCATCACCAGCAGCACCAGCATGACGTCGATCAGCGGCGTGGTGTTGATGTCGGGCACGGGCAGGGCCGACGTGATCTGGCGGCGCGCACGGGCCGCCTTGCGCAGGGGGCCCGCACTCACAGCGCCCTCGCCGGCGGTTCGGTGATGAAGCCCACCTTGGCGATGCCGGCACGCTGGGCGGCCAGCAGCACGCGGCCCACGGGTGCGTAGTCGCTGCCGGCGTCGCCGCGCACATGCACCTCGGGCTGGGGCTGCTGCTGGGCGATGCCCTTGAGCCGCTCGAACAGCGCGTCCTTGTTGGCCACCGGCGCATCGAACCAGTAGAGCTTGCCCTCACGCGACACCGTGATGACGACGTCCTTGGGCTCGCTCTCGCGCACCTCGTTGCGCTGCTTGGGCAGCTCCACGGGCACCGAGAAGTTCACGACCGGGATGGTGATGAGGAAGATGATGAGCAGCACCAGCATGACGTCGACCAGGGGCGTCGTGTTGATGGACGAGACCGCCTCGTCGGCGCCTTGGGCAAGCTGGATGGCCACGGCTTGTTCTCGTTTCTGCTCAGGCCAGCGCGGGCGTCAGGCCGACGGGCTGTTGCTCGGTGGCGGCAGGCTCTTCATGACCCGAGCCCAGCAGCACCGAATGCAGCTCGCCGGAGAAGTCGCGCACCTCGTCCAGCACCAGGGCATTGCGGCGCAGCAGCGCGTTGTAGCCCAGCACGGCCGGCACGGCGACGGCCAGGCCGATGGCCGTCATGATCAGCGCCTCGCCCACCGGGCCGGCCACCTTGTCGATGGAGGCCTGGCCGGCCACGCCGATGGCAGTCAGCGCGTGATAGATGCCCCAGACCGTGCCCAGCAGGCCGACGAAGGGCGAGGTGGAACCCACGGTAGCCAACAAGCTCAGGCCGGTGGACAGCTGGCGCTGCACGCGCTCGGTGGCGCGGTGCAGGGACAGGTCCACCCAGTCGGCGAAGTCGACCTTGGCGCGCAGGCCGTGGTGGCGCTGCGTGGCCTCCAGGCTGGCTTCGGCGATGTAGCGGAAGGGGCTCTTCTCGGACAGCTTCTCGGCGCCCGCCTTGACGGTGCCGGCGCTCCAGAAGTCCTTCTGCGCGGCACGCGCCTGGGCGCCCAGGCGGGCCTGCTGCAGCAGCTTGGTGATGATGACGTACCAGCTGCCCGCGCTCATGGCGACGAGGGTGAAGAGCACGGCCTTGGTGATGGCGTCGGCCTTCTCCCAGACGGAGGCGATGCCATAGGGGTTGTCGCCCTGGGCATGGGCGGCACCGGCAACCAGGAGCAGGGCAAGCGGCGCGAGGACGCGACGGGCAAAGATGGAGGTGTTCATCGGCTTTGGTGGGATTGAATCTGGGGGACCGGGGCAGTGTGCGCAGCGCCCGCCGGAGCGCGAACTAAGCTTTTCGCGTTAGCTCATGCTGCGGCGTGAAGACGCACGTCCTGGTGGCTGGGCTCGTGCGCCACCTCGTGCACCACGTCGTGCACCACATCGTGAGAGATGCGCGCAGGCGTGGCGCGCGGCAGGGGCAACAGGTCCAGGCGCTTGAGATGGGTGCGCAGCACATTGCGCGTGATGCCGAGCAGTGCCGCCGTGTGCACCTGGTTGTGGTGGCAGTGGCGGTAGGCCGCGCGGATCAGCGCAGACTCGACACGTGCGTGCAGGGCCTGCGGCGCCTCGTCGAACAGGCGCTCGAAGACGCGCTCCAGCACCTCCTCTTCGTCGACGACCGGGGCAGCCACCACGGGCGCTGCGATCTGCGGACGCGCCACCGCATGCAGCTGCAGGTCGTCGCGCGTCACGCGGCCGTCGCGGCAGATGATGAGTGCGTAGTGGATGACGTTTTCCAGCTCGCGGATATTGCCGGGCCAGGCATAGCTCAGCAGGGCCTCGCGCGCGTCGCTTCCCAGCCGCACATCGGCCAGGCCCAGGCGGCGGCTGTAGACCTCGATGAAATGCTCGGCCAGCGCCAGGATGTCGCCCGGGCGCTGGGCCAGCGGTGCCAACTGCAGCGTGGCGACGCTGAGGCGGTAGTAGAGGTCGGCGCGGAAGTGGCCGGCGGCCACGGCCTGCTCCAGGCGGACGTTGGTCGCAGCCACCAGGCGCACGCGCACATCGATGGGCTTGCGCGAACCGATGCGTACCACCTGGCGCTCCTGCAGCACACGCAGCAGCTTGACCTGCACCGACAGCGGCAGGTCGCCCACCTCGTCCAGGAACAGCGTGCCGTCGGCCGCGGCCTCGAACCAGCCCGCGCGAGCGCTCGTCGCTCCGGTGTAGGCACCAGCCTCGTGGCCGAACAGTTCGGCCTCGACGAGCTGCTCGGTGAAGGCGCCGCAGTTGACCGCCAGGAAGGGGCCGCGCCGGCCGCTGCTGTTGTGGATGTGGCGGGCGATCAGCTCCTTGCCCGTGCCGGTCTCGCCGATGATGAGGACGGTGGCGTCACTCGCCGCCACGCGTTCGGCCTGGGCCAGCAGCGCGCGCGACGCCGGGTCGTCGAACACCAGCGCCTTGGCGCGGATCGACAGCACCTGGTGCTGGGAGTCGGGGAAGGTGAGCAGGCGTGTCATTGGCCGGCACTCTAGGCAGCCACCCGCAAAGAGGGAACGCCGCTTTGCGCAGATGCATATGCGCTTGGCGCGGTGACCTGCGGCATGGGCGAGCGCAAGCGTCACACTCAGCCCCATGACCCGTCGCTTCGTCGCCATCGCTGCCCTGCTGGTTGCCGCCGTCTCGCTGGCCACCTGCACCGTCCTCAGCCGCATCTCCGACGGCCATCTCGACATCGAGCGGGCCGAGCTGCAGGAACGCATCGCGCCGCGCTTCCCGACCCACCACTGCAAGCTCCTCATTGCCTGCCTGGACCTGTCCAACCCCGTCGTCGTGCTGACCGAGGGCGACGACCACATCGGCATCACCGCCGACGCCAAGGTCGTGCTGGGCACGCGCGAGCGCATCGGCCGCGTCGGTTTTGCCGGCCGGCCGCGCTATGTGCCGGAGCAGGGCCAGCTGTTTCTCGACGACCTGCAGATCACGACGCTGGAGCTGGCCGGCTTTCCGGAGGAGTACGCCGCCCTCGTCAAGCTGCGCGGGCCGAGCCTGATCAGCGCGCAGCTGAAGTCGCACCCGGTCTACACCCTGGACACCCACACCACCAAGGGCGCGCTGGCCAAGTTGACGGTGCGCGACGTGAAGGTGGTGAATGGCAAGCTGAGGATCAGCTTCGTCCCCTGAGAGTCCCGGCGATGGCGTTTCGCCACAGGCTCCCGGCCCCGGTTGTCTTCCCGCCGCCTGCTGGGCATCATGGGCCTCAGCGACCGCCAGTCGCGGCGGACGCATGGCAGCCACCTGAGGGAGACCGATATGGGAATGAACATTGCAACGATGCCGGGCAGCGGCGATGCCGAGACTCTGATGGACGTCAACACGACGCCCTTGATCGACGTGATGCTGGTGCTGCTGGTGATGTTCATCATCACCATCCCGGCCCAGCTGCATTCCATCGGCCTGAACATCGGGCCTGGCGACAAGACCCAGGCCCGGCCCGTCGTGCACATGGTCGCCATCGATTTCGACGGCACGGTCTACTGGGACAACCAGGTCCTGGCCAGCCGCGCCGAGGTCGACGCCCGGATGCAGCAGGTGGGCGCCCTGGCCGAGGCCGCCCAGCCCGAGGTGCACATCAAGCCCAGCAAGCTGGCGGACTACGGCGCCTTCGCCGCCGTGATGGCCTCGGCCCAGAGCCACAACGTCAAGAAGCTGGGCGTGGCGGGCAACGAGCAGTTCCGCAGCTAGGCGTCCACCTACTGGCCGCGCCTCTGCTGGCCTTCGCGGTACAGCAGGGCGCCCACCTCGCCCAGCACCGCGATGTCCTCCTCCGACAGGCGGCTGCGACATCGCTCTATCCAGGCCGCCAGGTGCGCGATTGCATCGTCCAGCCCGGCGGGGTCGCCCTGCGCTTCAAGCCGTTGAGCCTTGGTGGCGAACAACTCGATGATGGGATGAAGCATACGGAACTCCGTGTCGTGCAGGCTCCGCCCAGACTTGTTCGCCGCGGCAGCGCCAGAGGCGCCTATGGCAACATGAATGAGAGCAAATCTCCAGCAAATGTTGTGGATAGACAGACCGCATGAAATCCAGCTATGTGCTCGACGCGCTGAGCGCCGCCTTCTTCGCCCTGGCCGCCCTGCCCTCTGTGGCGCAGCCGGTCTCCAACCTGAAGTTCCCGAAGCCGGATGCGCCGCCCAAGCTCATCGACGGCACGTGCGGAACCGCGACCTATCCCAAGGCGGCCGAACAGGCCGGCCATGAAGGCGTCGTGCTGCTGTTGCTGACCATCTCCAACCAGGGTGTGGTCACCGGTGCCGAAGTGGTGCGCTCGAGCAAGTCGGCCATCCTCGACACCGAAAGCCGCTTCATCGCCGCCCAATGCCGCTTCGTGCCGGCGCTCAAGGACGGCAAGGCCGTCTACAGCCAGAAGACACGGGAGTTCGTGTGGCGGCTGGAGACGGTGGCGCCGGCGGCAAGTGGGGCGAGCGGCGGCGGTTGAGCCGCACCCCGTTGTAGCCACCGGGCGGGCTGATCAGCCCCCCGTCGCGGCGAAACGATCGCGCAGCGGATCGAGCAGCGCGCCGTAGCGCAGCCCCGGCGTCGACGCGACGCGCATCGGCTGTCGCACCTGCAGCGCGCTCGGCGTGCGGATCGCGCGCGCCGTCTCGTGAAAGCGCAGGCAGGCCGGCTCGAAGTCCAGGCCGCAGGCGGCCAGCAGCGCGTGGATGCCGGCGTTCGGGTCGGCAACGAGGTCTTCGTACCGTTGCACGACGAAGCGGCCCGGGTAGCGCTCGGCCCAGAAGCGGGCCAGCCCATCGTAGGCGCGCCAGTACGCCGCGAGCCCGTCGAAGCTGTACGTGAAGTGCACCATGCCCGGCCCGAAGAGCTGCTTGTAGCAGGACCACGCGGTCTCCACCGGGTCGCGGCGGCAGTCGATGATGCGAGCCCCGGGCAGCATGCGCATCACGGCGCCGGCATAGAGCCAGTTCTCGGGCAGCTTGTCGGTGGCGATCGGCTTGGTGGCACGCCAGCGCGCGCTCGCCCGCAAGTAGGCGTCGCCGAGCCGCCGCCAGTCAGCGTCGCTGGCATCGGCCACCCAGGCCGGGAACGGCTTGCCGCGCCGCCGGGATTCGGCGTCGAGCAGCTGCGGCAGGTAAGGCAGCTCGCTCGCGCCTTCGACCTGCGAGTGGCTCGCCAGAATCTGCTCGACCAGCGTCGTCCCCGACCGCGGCAGTCCGACGAGGAAGATGACCTCGCGCCCCGGCCCGTCCTGCGGTGGCGGCGGTGCGCCGGCGAACGCGGCGCGGATCGAGTCGACATAACGCGCGAACGCCGCGGTGTCCCACGGCCGCGACGCGCGCGCCGCATCGTTCGCCGCGCACAGGACCCGGAACGCGTCGGCGTGCCGGCCCGCGCTCTCCAGCGCATGGCCGAGGGCGAAGCGCAGGAGCAACCGCTCCTCCGCCTGCATCGTTGCCGGCGGCGCGGCGGCCTTCGCCTCGAGCTGCGCCAGCTCGTCGGCGGTCATCGGCACGACCTTCAGGTCGGCCAGCATCCACCACGCGTGCGCGACCAGCTCGCCGCGCGCGATCAGGTGCCGGCAATCCGCGGCCGCGACATCGCCATGGCCAAGCGCCGTGGCGCAGCGTGCGCGTTGCAACCGGGCGAGCGGCGCCGCCGGGTCCAGCGCGACGGCGCGCTGCACGGCGCCATACGCCGCCGCCGGCTCGCCGGCGTTGTCGTGCTCGAACGACAGCCCCAGCCAGTCGGCCGACGTCGTCGCGTAGGCCTCGCCTTCGCGCAGCGTCGCAACCACCGCAGCATGGTCGTGCGCGTGCTCCTGCGCGGCCGCGAGCTGCGAGCGGAGGTCGAAGTCCTCGGGCCGCTGCGCGAGTGCGCTCGCGAGGTCCTGCGTTGCACCTGCCCAGTCGTCGTTGCCGGCGCGGCAGACCGCGCGCAGACGCAAGACCTCCGGGTGATCCGGCGCGCTGCGCGCCAGATCGAGCAGCAGCAGCTCCGCGTAGGTGCGGTCGCCCGCCTCCAGCGCCTGCGTGGCGCGGCGCAGCTGCTGCACGTCGGCAGGCTTGAGCCCGCGCAGCGGATCGCTCGACACGGGGCGATTCATGCCAGTCTCGCGACGAGACGCGCCGCTGCCTGCTCGGCCGGCTCGTCGACCGTACGGACGACGATTTCGGGGGCCGCCGGCGGCTCGTAGGGGCCGTCGACGCCCGTCAGGCCCGCAAGCGCGCCGCTGCGCGCAAGCCGGTAGAGGCCCTTCGGATCGCGCGCCTCCGCCACCGCGAGCGGCGTGTCGACGAAGACCTCGACGAAGCGCCCCGGCTCGAACCTCGCACGGGCCCGGTCGCGGTCGGCCTGGAACGGCGAGATCAGGGCGACGACGACGGTGATGCCTGCGTCGGTCATGAGCCGCGCGACCTCGGCGGCGCGGCGCACGTTCTCGGCGCGATCGCGGTCGGAGAAACCGAGGTCGCTCGACAGGCCGCGGCGCAGATCGTCGCCGTCGACGACGACCGCCGCCTGCCCAGCGGCGCGCAGCTGGCGGCACACCGCCTGTGCGATCGTGGACTTGCCGGCGCCGGGCAGGCCGGTCAGCCAGAGCACTGAGGCGCGCGGCGATGGTTCGCCGCCGCGGTCATCGGGTATGGGTCGTGACGTCATGCGGCGGATTGTCGGGCAGCGCGCGGCAGGCTCGGCGGCCATCGCCGCGACGCGTCTCACCGCGCCGGCGGTGCTGTCTGTGGGCGTGGAGTTCGATGCCACCAAGGCCGCAACGTCGCTGCGCGCTGTGGCCTGAGCAACGGACTGCTCTCAGGCCTTCGGCGAGCCCTCGTCCGTACGTATGGCGGGCTTGGTCCACAGAGCGATTCCGCCTGCAACCGCACCAATGCCCAAGAGCCCGACCACCGCGCCGGCCGCATAGGTTCCGTAAGGCTCAGGCAGCCATGAAAGCAACGCGGCGATTGCGTCCAACTGCGGCGGCAGAAAGAACGGCCAAATGCCGGAGAAGGCTCGCGCGGCTCCGGCAAGCAGATAGAGCCCGATGGCAACGCACAGCAGGCCGCCGCCGGCGGTGCTGGTTGGTGGCGGCCGGGTATCGTCAGGCTGACTCATGCTGGCGCGAGGAGCTAAGACGCGTCGCTTTCCGCCTGGCGCTCGCGCGCTGAAAGGATTTCCAGCAGCCAGGCCCTCGCGGCGCTCGGAAGCGCAATGAATGTCATGGCCAGCGCTCCGAGCGTAAATACAAGACTCAGCCCCGGATGCTTGATCGCAACATCAATGGCCACAAAGAAGCCGCTCAGGACTGCGCTCCCAGCGAAGAATTGCAACCACTCCATGGGAGTGCGTGGTCCATCGTCCTTGCCGAAGAAGTTGCCATGCCAGGCAGAGATCGCGAACGGCACGGTAAAAAGGCACCCAGCGATTGCTAGAAACCAAAAGCCTTTGCCTGAATCGACGATGGCCGCCACAACGGTCACTAGAGCGACGAGAAGGGTGACGCCAAATATTGAAGCGATGACCCGCAGCCGCTGCGTTGGAGGGACTTTGTCCACGTGGGGCAATTCAATGGTCAAGGTGTGTAGCCAGTACGGGGATGGCGGCCCTAAGCCTAGATGCCAGCCGAAGCACGGCGCCGACAAACGCCACCACGAGCACAAACAGAGTGGTGACCGCAAAGAATGCCAGCAGCAGAGCTTCTTTGAAGAACAAGGCAATGAACCCCAAAACGTCAGGGTACTTCCCATTGGGGAACGGGTACGACCAGTAGCCAACCATGCAAGCAACCATGACGAGCAAAGCGGCAACGAGTACCAAGACGCCCTTGGCAGTGCTCACGCCATGTGTCGATGAATCGGGCATGGGATGGGTGTAGGGCCTAGCGTTTGAGCTGAGCCGCGAGCGCCGGTATGAAACTTGGCCTGTGAGGCGGATGATGAACCACAGCGCCTCGCGGGCCATGTGCCATGCCGGCGTGAGTCGGCTCCAGCGAAGGGCTAGGCATCTGGTTGCTGGTTCCAGTACAGAACATCGAGCTCGTACCGATGTCGGCCTTTGCGCTTGGAAACTGCGAGCGCGTTTGCCTGTAGCTCGGCGCTGAGGGCCGGGGAGAGGGTCTTGATCTTGAATGTCTTCGCGTGTTTAGTTCCGCCAGCGGCGTCGAGCTTTGCGACCACTTGACGATCAAGTGGCACCTCTAGAAATGGCTCCACGGCTGCGAGCTTGAAGGCCGGGTGCAAGTCCTTGTTCATCACGCACATGCGGAGGTAGATGTTTAAGACCTTCCGTGCAGCACCCCAGTTCGGCTTTCCATCGTCCGGCCTTGGCAGATCCTTTGCGAGTGCGGTGGTCTTCGCGTTCAGAGCTTGAGCGAACTCGTCCGCTGAGAGTGAGGCTAGGTTTGCTAGCGGCATATGCTTCAAGAGGAACAAGCGTGCGCGGTCAACTCGGCCTTCGCCAGACTGACTCATCAACGTGGATCCGCCAACAGCAGCGATGGCGAAGTGCCCTCTGACGCTCTCAATCCAGTCGTTTTGCAGCAACTTCGCCTCCTCAGATGCCAAACGTGCTCTATGCGGACCGTGAATGATTTCTGCTCAACATTTCAGCACGCAAACTGATGATGGCGGCGACCTCAAGGGCAAGTTGGCCATCGAGAGCGCCAAGCGCGTCGAGGCTTGGTGCGCCCCCTGGGGCATTCGGCAGTTCCAGTCCATCGGCTGCCCTCCCGTGGGCGTTTGGCGCGAGCTGCGACGCATTCCCTGCTTGCCGAAAGAAGCCCCGGAGCATTTGCAGCGCGCCCATCGAGCCGCCAACAAGCAAATTCAACGCGAAGGTGACGCGCGCGAGACCGTGGCTTGGGAGGCGTACTGCCGCGCGCAGGGCGGCATGGGCATCGGGCGCGAAGCCGCAATCAAGCTCGCCATGCGCGCGCCCAGCGACCTGGGACGTTATGGCGATGCCATGCAGCCCCGGCCTTTCGGGGTCGAGACGCTGGGCGCTTCGACGCAAACCGCAGACCTACGCACGTGGATCGTTGAATACGTGCGCCATGTTTGGAGCAGTGAGCGGCCGCAGGTCCAGGCCCGGCGCTTCGACTGGCGGAGCCAGATCGCGGAGACGGCGCAGCCGGCTTCGCCTCGGACTCGTGTCAATAACTGTACGAATCGAGTAGTCCCGCTCGCTCATGGCGACGAGCATCGGATGCCCGAGTCGAATGCACAACTGCTAGTCGAGCCGCCAGGCCGGGTATCGAGCACGATCCCTTGAAGCGACGGATCAACGAAAGCAGGCTCCTACCTGCTTAACGCCTCGGGTACCGAGCACTTGCAATCATCGGCTCTGGCTACGTCTTCGCGTAGATTGCAAGGTCGCAACCCTACTTCAGTGGTAGAGGGCGTTCCTGTTTCGCATACGAGAGGAGCTAGAAACTTCAGCATGGCGGCAAAAGTTTCAACATGGCCGTGGCGAACTCCCGTAGAAGCGATCTATCTACCGAGAAACCCATTTTCCCGTCGATTAGTCTTTCGGATGATCTCGGAGAGGCGCCTGCAGGAACCCATTCGGTCAATATGCAGTTTTCGGTGGTGCCATTCAGCCTAACCACTATAACGTGCGCTACAGCCAAAACACTCGGACTATAACGGTCGAAGACATCCCAGTCGCCGGAAAAGCCCGGCGACCCGAAGGGCGCTATAACGAAGTTGATCTGATTTGAACTGACTTGGCCATCCTCACCAAACAACAGCTTCGTAGCTTTTATGATGAGGTGATCAAAAAGATAATGAGTTGATGTTATGAGCGTTGGAAACTGAGGGCCATACACATTCGCGCCGTCTACTTGCGCGTCCCAAAGCTGAATAGAGTAATCGGAGAAATGGCGGAATTTTTCTCCGTCGAAATACGCGATTTCGTATCCGCCGCCGTACCGCTTAGCCAATGACATAGCGCTGTCACCTTGCCGGTGCTCGGACATTGTCATTAAACCGAGCATGCGAGTGCACATCGCTTCCCAGTTGGCTCGTTTAACCTCCTCGGTAGAGGGCGTGTACTGAGGGACTGAAGAGTTTTCAAACTCAGCGGCTTCCGACGCCTCGAGCATACCAAGTAGGTTGATAAAGTGGTTCGTACCACTGCCAGCCACTACAACATTAGCGAAGGTTTTAAATCTCTCCGCGGGCGGGCTGTATGCCTCGTAGTTACCCGTCACCAACTTGCCATCAACAAAACGTTGAAATATTAGGGTAAGTCGATCCTTGTCTGAATTCTCGTTGGAGTCGATCGCGTCGCTTATAGAATCCCATGTGAGGGTTCCGTTTCTATCAAGTTCCTTTATCTTGGCGATAACTTGATGAGCGGTCCTTACATCGTTACAGGCCCACGCCAACGCAAAATGGTCATTAATCAAAACTATTTTGCGCTCAAGGCCCGCCACTGTGAAATTGTGTTGCGGGCGAAAGTTGTCAACTCGACTCGGCAGGGTAGCCGGTGGGTTTCCCCATTTTCCGTCCTGCGTTAGCAGCAAGTCGCCTATCAACGCTGATTGACCGTGGAACTCGAACGCAGCAATCAAAGTCATACTTCCCTCCTTTAAAGACTCAGGTTCCCCCCAATTCTGACGACGTTCGATACGGCGACCACCTCAGCAAACTCTCGGCGTTATGGCCTAGTTGATTCGGCCCAGGGACGTCCAAATCGATCAAGGTCCTCCCCTTTTTGCGGGGTCAGGCGGAATCTGGAGGATTCCAGCTTCGAGCTGGCTCCTGGCACGGAATCAAGGTGGCGAAAGACGGTTGCGTCTTCGTGACATGGTGCTTTCTTAGATGTGGCGACCAATACATCAACACCAATGACGGAGCCACCGAGCCGCTATACCGCATCCACCATGCGGTGGGTGTGGAGGGAAACGATTATGGGGAAGTAGCGACGGTTCTCGCGCATTCGAAGAACCGCTTGAACCCCATAGCACTCAGTCTCAGTCCGATTGTCGAAGGACTCGGGTCAGCCTGGAGCGGATGCTTGATTTCCGGAGGCAAGTACGGCCGTGGCCGAGGGGCGTTTGAAGTTCGCATCCGCCCTGCACTCAATCGTCGCCCAAGTGGGGCAACTCGACAGAAAGCGGGCGCTAGACGAGGGCAAGTTCACCCGGCGCTCCCAAGCAATGTACGAGCGCTGGACAATTTGGCTACATGGCGGCTACATGGCGCCAGACTCACGACTCGCGACAACTGAAAAACATGCGCAAGTCTTTGATTTTGTTGGTAGGCCGTATTGGACTTGAACCAATGACCAAAGGATTATGAGTCCTCTGCTCTGACCAACTGAGCTAACGGCCCCCGGGGAGGAGGCGCGGATTCTAGTCAGCCCGGGCTCAGCGCTGGGACAGCGCCTGCCCGACCATGCGCGACGTGATGTCGACGATCTGGATCATGCGGTCGTAGGCCATGCGGGTGGGGCCGATGACGCCCAGGGTGCCGACGACCTGGCCGTCGACCTCGTAGGGCGCGCTGACGATGGACAGTTCCTCGTAGGGCACGACCTGGCTTTCGCCGCCGATGTAGATGCGCACGCCCTCGGCGCGGCTGGAGGTGTCCAGCAGGCGCATCAACTGGGTCTTCTGCTCGAAGAGGTCGAACAGGCGGCGCAGACTGCCCATGTCGTGGCTGAAGTCCTGCACGGTCAGCAGGTTGCGCTCGCCGGAGACGACGACGCGTTCTTCCTGCTGCTGCATGGCCTCGGAGCCGACCTGCACGGCGGCGCTCATCAGCCCGGCGATCTCCCCGCGCAGCGCGTCGACCTCGTGGCGCAGGCGCTCGCGCACGGCCTCCAGCGTCAGGCCCGCGTAGCCGGCGTTGAGACGGTTGCTGGCCTCCTGCAACTCGCCCTGGCTGAGGTCCTGCGCCGTGAAGACGACGCGGTTCTGCACATCGCCGTCGGGGGCGACCAGGATGACCAGCACCCGGCGCTCGCCCAGGCGCAGGAATTCGATGTGGTGGAAGACGCTGGGCTTCTTGGGCGCCGTGACGACGCCGACGAAGCTCGACAGGTTGGACAGCATCTGCGCCGCGCTGGCGATGACGCGCTGGGGCTGGTCGGGCTGCAGCTGGGCCGTCTCGACGCCGATCAGGCCGGGCTGGGCCGTCAGCATGGTGTCGACGAACAGGCGGTAGCCGCGCGCCGTCGGGATGCGGCCGGCGCTGGTGTGGGGGCTGGCGATCAGGCCGAGCTCTTCGAGGTCGGCCATCACGTTGCGGATGGTCGCGGGGCTGAGTTCCAGGCCCGAGGCTTTGGACAGCGTGCGCGAGCCAACTGGCTGGCCGTCGGCGATATAGCGTTCGACCAGGGTTTTCAGCAGGGATTTGGAGCGCTCGTCGAGCATGCCCGCATTCTATGGACAGCGCTGTTCCACCCCGGATATGCAAACCCCCTGTGGTGTAATTTGCCGCATGGCCGAGCGCTTCAGACATGTCGCCATCGTGGGCAAGCATCAAGCGCCTGGCATCAGGCCGGTGCTGGAGGAGATTGCCCAGTTTTTGTGCAGCCAGGGGCTGGACGTCTCGCTGGAAGCGGACACCGCCCTCAACACCGGCCTGACCGACTACGACGCGCTGTCCAATGACGAACTCGGCCGGCAATGCGACCTGGCGGTCGTCATCGGTGGCGACGGCACCATGCTGGGCTTTGCGCGCGACATGGCCCGCCACGGCATTCCGCTGGTGGGCATCAACCAGGGGCGCCTCGGCTTCATCACCGACATCCCGATCGAGCGCTGGCGCGAGTCGCTGGCGCCGGTGCTGGCGGGCGACTACGAAGTCGAGTCGCGGGCCATGCTGGAAGGCGCGGTCTGGCGCGACGGCGAATCCATCTTCTCGGGCCTGGCACTGAACGACGTGGTCGTCAGCCGCGGCGGCACGTCCGGCATGGTGGAGCTGAAGGTCGAGGTCGGCGAGCAGTTCGTCGCCAATATGCGCGCCGACGGCCTCATCGTGGCCTCGCCCACCGGCTCCACGGCCTATGCGCTGTCGGCCGGCGGCCCCATCCTGCACCCCAGCATCGCCGGCTGGCTGCTGGTGCCGATCGCGCCCCACACCCTGTCCAACCGACCCATCGTGCTGCCCGACCTCGGTGAAGTGCGCATGGAGATCGTCGCCGGGCGCGACGCGTCGGTGAACTTCGACATGCAAAGCCTGGCCAGCCTGCTGCACGGCGACACCATCGCCGTGCGGCGCAGCCAGCACCAAGTCCGCTTCCTGCACCCCAAGGGCTGGAGCTATTACGCGACCCTGCGACGCAAACTGCGTTGGTATGTTTAGTTAGAGCCTGACCCATGCTGCGGCACTTGAGCCTGAAGGATTTCGTCATCGTCCCCGCGCTGGAGCTCGACTTCGAGCCCGGCTTTGCCGTGCTGACCGGCGAGACCGGCGCCGGCAAGTCCATCCTCATCGACGCCTTGCAACTGGCCCTCGGTGGCCGCGGCGACGCCGGCGTGGTGCGCGAGGGCGCGGCCAAGGCCGAGATCTGCGCCGAGTTCGACACGCCGGCGCATCTGCGCGCCTGGCTGGACGAGGCCGGCTTCGAGGCCGACGCCACGCTGCTGCTGCGCCGCGTCATCGATGCCGCGGGAAAGAGCCGTGCCTGGATCAACGGCGGTGCAGCCACGCTCACTCAGCTGCGCGAGCTGGCCGACCATCTGCTGGACATCCACGGCCAGCACGCCTGGCAGGGCCTGACCCGGCCGGCCGCCGTGCGCGAGCTGCTGGACGGCTTTGCCGGCCTGGACACCGCGCCGCTCGCCCGCGCCCACGCCGCCTGGAAGCAGGCCGCCGAGGCGCTGCAGAAGGCCCAGGGCCAGCAGGCCGACGCGCTCCGCGAACGCGAGCGCCTGGCCTGGCAGATCGGCGAGCTGGACGGCCTGGCCCCTGCCGAAGGCGAGTGGGACGAGCTGAACGCCGAGCACGGCCGCCTGTCGCACGGCCAGTCCCTCATCGATGCGGCCAAGTCGGCCCTGGATGCATTGGACGAGGCCGAACCCAGCGCCCAGTCCCTGGCCGGCGGCGCGCTGGACCAGCTCGAGCGCGTGCTCGACCACGACGCCCGCCTGCTGCCCGCCGTGCAGGCCCTGCGCGACGTGCAGGCCCAGCTGCAAGACGCCAGCCACACGCTGTCGGCCTATCTGCACAAGACCGATCTCGACCCGAACCGCCTGGCCGACCTGGACGAGCGCGTGTCGGCCTGGATGACGCTGGCCCGCCGCTACCGCCGCCAGCCCCAGGAGCTGCCCGCGCTGTTGGCGCAATGGCGGGTCGAACTGGCCCAGCTCGATGCCGCCAGCGACCCGGCCCAGCTCGAAGCCGCATTGGCCGCCGCACGCCAGGCCTTCGACACCGAAGCCCAGGCCGCCAGCCGCGCGCGCAAGAAGGCCGCACCTCAACTGGCCAGCGCCGTCACGGCCGCCATGCAGCAGCTCGGCATGGCCGGCGGCCAGTTCGACATCGCGCTGAACGCGACGGACGGCCCGCAGAGCTTTGGCGCAGAGTCCGCCGAATTCCTCGTTGCCGGCCATGCCGGCAGCACGCCGCGGCCGCTGGCCAAGGTGGCCTCGGGTGGCGAGCTGTCGCGCATCGCGCTGGCCATCGCCGTGACGGCCAGCCAGGCCGCGACCGACAACGCACCCGGCACGCTGATCTTTGACGAGATCGACGTCGGCATCGGCGGCGCCGTGGCCGAGACCGTGGGCCGGCTGATGAAGCAGCTAGGCCACTCGGCCACCGGCCAGCGCCAGGTGCTGGCCGTCACCCACCTGCCCCAGGTCGCCGCCTGCGCGGACCGCCATCTCGTCGTCGCCAAGGCCATGCAGGGCACGAGCACCGTCAGCTCGGTCGCCCCGGTGGCCGGCGAAGCCCGCGTGGCCGAGATCGCCCGCATGCTGGGCGGCGAGCGCCTGTCGTCCACCAGCCTGGCGCATGCACAGGAGATGCTGGACGCCTCCACGGCCACCAAGCCGCGCAAGGCCAAATCATGAGCACGGATACCGACCTGCACGGCGACGTGGTGCTGCTGACCGGCATGTCCGGCGGCGGCAAGTCCGTGGCCATGCATGCGCTGGAAGACGCCGGCTATTTCTGCGTCGACAACCTGCCCGCCGAGCTGCTGCTGGACTTTTTGCGCCTGGAGCAGCAGCGCGGCGAGCGCCGCGTGGCCATTGCGGTGGACGTGCGCTCGGCCAGCTCCCTGCCCATGCTGTTGCCGCTGCTGAAGGACTTGCGCGCAACCGGCGTGCCGGTGCGGTCCATCTTCCTGGACGCCAACAACGAGGCGCTGATGCGGCGCTTCTCCGAGACGCGCCGCCCTCATCCGCTGCGCGAGGACCGCGACACCGGCTTCGGCAACCTGGACGGTGTCGCCGAGGACGGCCACCGCCTGCTGCTGGACGCCATCAAGCTGGAGCGCGAGCTGCTCTACGGCCTCAAGGCCGAGTCCACCGTCATCGACACCAGCCAGCTGCGCCCGGCCCAGCTGCGCGCGTGGCTGGCCGACCTCGTCGGCCCCAACGCCGGCGTCAAGCTGACGCTGGTGTTCGAGAGCTTTGCCTTCAAGCATGGCGTGCCCAGCGACGCGGACTTCGTCTTCGACGTGCGCGTGCTGCCCAACCCCTATTACGACCGCGAGCTGCGCCCGCTGAACGGCCGCGACGCGCCGGTGGCGGCCTATCTGGCGGCCCAGCCGGAGGTCGGCCTGATGATGGGCCAGATTGCCGGCTTCCTGTCGCGCTGGCTGCCCAACTTCGCGGCCGACCAACGCAGCTACCTGACCGTGGCCATCGGCTGCACCGGCGGGCAGCACCGCTCGGTCTATTTGGTCGAGATGCTGGCGCGCCAGTTCAGCCACCACGGTCACGTGCTCAAGCGCCACCGAGAACTCGACGCAAGGTAGCGAAGCCCCTCGTCCAAGGAGTACCTTGGCCGGCCCCCCCGAGGGGACGGCGATGCTCGCCGGATCGGCCGGCAAGCACATCGCCAGAGCGGCCCGGCTAGGGAGCGGCCCGTCGCCCGGCCCGCGAGAAGATCAGAACAAATATTCTAGACAATGAGTTCTAGAACGTTTATTCTGAATCCATGAGTTCTCCTTCTTCCACGAAGCCGACCGCGGCCGAGCTGGATTTGCTGCAGGTGTTGTGGCGCCTGGGCCCGGCCGATGCGAAGGCGGTGCACGAGGCCCTGCTGCCCGACCGCCCCGACGCAACCTACGCCACCGTGCTGCGCCAGTTGCAGGTCATGCACGGCAAGGGCCTGCTGAGCCGCGACGAGAGCCAGCGCCCGCAGCGCTACGCGCCCATTCACGCCCAGGACAAGCTGCAGCAATCGCTGATGAAGGACTTCATCAGCAAGGCCTTCGCCGGCTCGGGCAAGGCCCTGGTGCTGGCAGCCTTGAAGAGCCACGTCAGCGCCAAGGAGCGCGCCGAGATTCGCCAGTTGCTGGCCGGCAAGGGAGACGAAGCCTGATGAGCCTCGATCTCGCCATGAATGCCTGGGGCTGGGCCCTCGTCAATTTCGTCTGGCAGGGCGCCATCGTCGGCACGGCCGTCGCCCTGCTGCTGGCGCTGATGCGCGGCGCCTCGGCGCGCTGGCGCTATGCCGTCTGTGCGGCCGGCCTGGGCCTGTGCCTCGGCCTGCCGCTGGCGCAATGCCTGGACCTCGCGCCCACCGAGGCCGAGTTCATCGGCGAGCTGCCGCCGCTGGCCGAGCAGATGCAGGCCCTGGTCTCCGCATGGGCACTGGGTACGGCGCTGATGCTGGGGCGACTGGCCCTGGGTCTCGCCTGGGTGCGGCGTGCGCGCCAACGCAGCATGCCGGCGCCGACCGAATGGCAGGCCCGACTGGATGCCCTCGCTCGCCGCCTTGGCCTCAAGCGTGCCGTGCCGCTGCGCCTGCTGCCCGAGCTGGCCGGCCCCATCGCCCTGGGCCTGCTCAAACCCTGCGTGCTGCTGCCGGCCGCCCTGCTGTCCCGCCTGCCGGTGGACCTGGTCGAGGCCCTGCTGGCCCACGAGCTGGTCCATGTGCGGCGCTGGGACTACCTCGCCAATCTGCTGCAGAGCGCCGTCGAGGCCCTGCTCTTCTTCCATCCCGTGGTCTGGTGGCTGTCGGCTCGCATGCGCCATGAGCGCGAGCTGGTGGCCGACGAGATCTCCGCCGAACTCCTCGGGGACTCGCGCCGCCTGGCGCTGGCCCTGCACGCCCTTTCTGAACTGGATACCTCCGACATGACACCCTCTCCCGCACTCGCCGCCCGCGGCGGCGATCTGCTCGCCCGCATCGAACGCCTGCTCGCCCCCCGCCCCCAGGCCACCGGCTGGAAGCTGGCCCTGCCGGCCCTGCTGATTGCCGCCACCAGTTTCGTCGTGCAGGCCAAGGGCCGCGATCCGGTCGAGCCGGCGCCCGCTGTCCAGGTGGTCGCCGCCGACGAAGCGCCGCCGGCCCAGCAGCTGCGTCTGCCCGTCAACGCCAAGCATGTCGTCGTCATCGACGACGCCACCGGCAAGGTGCTGATGGCCCGCGACGCCGATGCCGTCGTGCCCATCGCCTCGCTGACCAAGCTGCTGACGGCCATGGTGGTGCTGGACGCCAAGCTGGACCCGAACGAGAAGCTGCGCATCACCAACGACGATGTCGACACCCTCAAGCACAGCAAGTCGCGCGTGCGCGTCGGCACCCAGATGAGCCGCCAGGCCGCGCTGGAGCTGGCGCTGATGGAGTCGGAGAACCGCGCCGCCGCGGCGCTGGCGCGCACCTATCCCGGCGGCGAGGCCGGCTTCGAGAAGGCCATGCAGGCCAAGATCCGCACCCTGGGCCTGAAGCACACCGCTATCAGCGACCCCACCGGCCTGTCGCCGGCCAACACATCCACCGCCAACGAGATGGCGGCCATCACCGCGGCGGCGGCGCGCTATGGCGAGATCGAGCGCATCACCAGCGTCAAGAAGACCAAGGTGCCGGTCGACGGCCGCCAGCGCGAGGTGCGCAACACCAACCGCCTGGTGGGCGCCAAGGGCTGGAACATCCGCGTCTCCAAGACCGGCTACACCGAGGAGGCCGGCCGCTGCCTGGCCATGCGCATCCTGAACGGCAAGCGCCCGGTCACCGTCGTGCTGCTGGACGCCGACGGTTCAGCCAACCGCCTGCGCGACGCGGCGCTGATCCGCAAGTCGCTGGCAAAGCAAGCCTCGTAATGCAGCGCCGCCACCTGCTTGCGGCGGGCAGCGCCACGCTCGCCCTGCCCGCCTTCGGCCTGGAGTTCGCCGCACCTCGCGCGCCGGTCGCGATGCGCGCCAGCACCGACCGCATCATCGACATCGCCGTCGGCATCCGCCCCTTCCGTGCCCAGGGCCCGCGCATCGAAGCGCAGCGCCTGCATGGCAAGACCGTCGTCCACCACTACGGCCACGGGGGCAGCGGTTGGTCGCTGTCCTGGGGTTCGGCGCAGCGCGCCCTCGCGCTGCTGCAGGCCAGCGGCGTGAAGCCCGGCCAGCACATCGCCGTCATCGGCTGCGGTGCCATCGGCCTCACGACGGCGCGCACGGCCCAGCAGGCCGGCTACAAGGTCAGGCTCTACGCCAAGGACAGGCCGCCGCGCGTGCATTCCTCGGCCGCCACCGGGCTGTGGACGCCGGACTCGCGCATCGTCACCGAGGAGCACGCCAGCGAGGCCTGGACGGCCGATTGGGAAGCCACGGCCCGCGCCTCGTTCAAGGTGCACCAGAGCTATCTCGGCCTGCCCTCCGGCCCGGTCGAATGGCATGACGGCTATGTCGTCGGTGACGAGGGCTTCGACCAGCACCTGCCCAGCTACGCCGCCAATGGCAGCGAGCCCGACTACCCCGAGCTGTCATCGCGCATCGCCGACCTGCGCCCGCAGGGCAAGGAACTCACGGCCGACGAGCACCCTTTCCGCAAGCCGCATGTGCGCCGCTTCACCCAGCTCGTCTTCAACATCCCGGCCTACCAGCGCCTGCTGCTGGACGACTTCGCCCGCGATGGCGGCGAGCTGGTGCAGCGCGAGTTCCGCGAGCCGCGCGATCTGGCTCGACTGCCCGAGCGCGTGGTCGTCAACTGCATGGGCGACGGCGCCCGCAAGCTGCTGAACGACGCCAGCATGACGCCGGTGCGCGGCCAGACGGCGCGCCTGATCCCCCAGCCCGAGGTCGACTACGCGCTGATCTACCGCGGCCACAACCTCGTGGTGCTGCCGCGCCGCGATGGCCTGCTGGTGGCCGCCATGGGCGAGAACGACTTCGGCAGCGACGACCTGCGGCCCGACCGGGCTCAGAGCGAAGCTGCCGTGCAGCGTCTGGCCACGCTGTTCTAACCCCACACGCCCCCATGCACCGCTTCATCAAAGCGCGTCTCTTCGCCAGCGCCCTGCTGGCGCCCGTGGGTGCGTCCGCCGCGGACGACAGCCACACCCGCGCCGCCGTCGAGGGCACCATCCTGCCGTTGATGTCGCGCCATGACATCCCCGGCCTGGCGGTGGCCCTGACGGTGGACGGCCGCGCCTACGCCTTCAACTTCGGCGTCACCGCCAAGCAGGACGGAACTCCCGTCACGGACAGCACGCTGTTCGAGATCGGCTCCGTGACCAAGACGATGACGGCGACCCTGGCCGCCTATGCGCAGAGCACCGGCAAGCTGTCGCTGGACGACCATCCCGGCAAATACCTGCCTGCGCTGAAGGGGACGGCCGTCGACAAGGCCACGGTGCTGCACCTGGCGACCTACACCGCCGGCGGCTTGCCACTGCAGTTTCCGGACGCGGTGGAAGGCGACGCCGCGACCTGGGCCTACTTCCGCGACTGGAAGCCGACCGCCCGGCCGGGCAGCTTGCGCAGCTATTCCAATCCCAGCCTGGGCCTGCTGGGCGCGGTCGTGGCGAAGGCGCTCGACCAGGACTTTGCGACAGCGCTCGAGACGCGGCTGTTTCCCGCCTTCGGCATGGCCCACAGCCACGTGCGCGTGCCCGAGCGCGCCATGCAGGACTACGCCTGGGGTCACCGCGATGGCAAGCAAGTCAGGATGCAGCCGGGGCCGCTCGCCGAGCCCACCTATGGCGTGCGGACGACGGCTTCGGACCTGCTTCGCTTCGTGCAGATGAACATCGACCCCAGCTCGCTGGAGCCGGCGATGCGCCGCGCCGTCGAGGCCACGCAGGTGGGGCACTTCCGCTCGGGTCCGCTCGTTCAGGGCCTGGGTTGGGAGCAATACCCCTATCCCGTCTCCCGCGAGTGGCTGCTCGGCGGCAATTCAGCGGAGATGCTCCTGGACCCACAGCCCGCCTACCGGCTGCCCGACGCTACGCAAGCCGGACCGCGCCTGTTCAACAAGACGGGCTCGACGGGTGGCTTCGGTGCCTACGTCGCCTTCGTGCCCTCCAAGCGCGTCGGCATCGTCATGCTGGCGAACCGCAACTATCCAATCCCGGCTCGCGTCGAAGCCGCCTGCGCCATCCTGCAGGCGCTGGCCCCCACTTCAGACTGAGGGAGCCGACGTCTAGAAGGTCTCCCAGTCACCTTCGGCGCCGCTGGGCGAGGGCGCCGCGGCCTTGGGAGCGGGCGCCGCGACGGCAGGGGCTGGCCGGGGCTGGGCCACGGGCTTGGGTGCAGGAGGTTTGGCAGCCGGCCGCGGTGCCGCGGCTTTGGTGGCGGCCATGGCAGGCCGAGGCGCCGGCTTGGGTGCACTGCGCGGCGCCGCCGCGTGGCTGGCATCGACGCGGAAGGCCGCCACGGCCTCGGACAGTTTGGCCGTCTGCATGCGCATGCTCTCGGCGGCCGCGGCCGTCTGCTCCACCAGGGCAGCGTTCTGCTGCGTGGCCTGGTCGAGCTGGCTGACGGCGGCGTTGATCTGGCCCACGCCTTCGCTCTGCTCGCGGCTGGAGACGGTGATCTCGCCGACGAGGTCGGTCACCTTGCGCACCTCGTTGACCATCTGGCCGATGGTCTCGCGCGCGGCCAGCACCTGGGCGCTGCCGCTCTCGACCTTGCCGACGCTGTCGCCGATGAGGCTCTTGATCTCCTTGGCCGCCTCGGCGCTGCGCTGGGCCAGCAGGCGCACCTCGCCGGCCACGACGGCAAAGCCTCGGCCCTGTTCGCCGGCACGCGCCGCTTCCACAGCCGCGTTCAGCGCGAGGATATTGGTCTGGAAGGCGATGCCGTCGATGGTGCCGATGATGTCGCTGATCTTGCGGCTGGAGGTCGAGATGGCATCCATCGTCGTGACCACCTCGCCAACCGCCGTCCCGCCCGCGCCGGCCACCTCGGAGGCGTGGTTGGCGAGCTGGTCGGCCTGGCGGGCGTTGTCGGCATTGGCCTTGATCTGGGCCGCCATCTGCTCGACCGAGGCCGCCGTCTCCTCGAGGCTGGAGGCCTGGCTCTCGGTGCGGGCCGACAGGTCGGCATTGCCTTGCGCGATCTCGGCCGCCGCGACATTGAGCTGGTCACAGCCCATGCGCACGCCCGACACCATGCGCGCCAGGTTCTGCGTCATCTCGTCCAGGTTGGTCACCAACTGGCCGAGCTCGTCGCGCGAGCTGCTGTGCAGGCGCTGCGTCAGGTCGCCAGCCGCCACGGCCTTGACGGCCTCGGAGGCCTTCTGCACGGGACCGGTGATGGAGCGCGTGATCACCAGCGCCGCGACGATGCCAACGCCCAAGCCGACGACAGAGGCGATGCCGAAGATCAGCAGCACACGGCGATAGGCGGACTCGGCGGACTCGGTCGTCTGGCCAGCCAGCTTCTCGTTGTAGTCCCACCATTTGCCGATCGCATCGCGCACCGGCGCAAAGGCCTTGCGCGCATCGCCGAAGGTCAAGTCCTTGGCGGCGGTGCCCTGGGTCGGATCAGACGCACTGTCTTCCGAAGCCTTGAGAACCTTGTCTTGCACGGCGAAATAGGCGTTGGCCCCCTCGCTGACCTTTTTCAGCCAGGCGCCGTCTTCGCTGTCGGCCACCAGCAGCTCATAGTCCTTGATGCGCTGCTTGATGTCCGAGCGCGATTTGACGATGCGTTCGGACAGGGACTTCTTTTCCTTGTCATCGTCCGTGAGGATGTGCTGCTGCTCCAGCCGTCTCGCGTCCGAGAGTGCACCGTCGATCTGGTGGATGACGCGCAGCGACGGAAGAATGTTGGAGGGGTAGTACTCGGCGTAGTAGTTGATGGACTTCGCGAGCAAGGCCCCCACACCGGCCATCGCGAGCATCAACACCAGCAGGATGGCGAAAGCAAGGCCAAGGCGCGCCCCAACGCGCAGGTTCTTCAAGGCATCCAAGGCTGTCCCCTAGTCGTCGTTGTGCTGGGGACTTTGCCCGTTCCGCCTCGGGCAGGCAATGCGCTCAGGCGTGAAGACTGCGCAGTGTCAGCTTTCCGCTGCGTCCGCCTCGCCGAGCAGCAGGGCCAGCAGCACGGCCGAGCCGATCGGCCAGAAGATGACGACGGCGACGAACCAGGGCCAGAAGCTGCGGCCCGTGCGCCGCACCAGCTGCATCATGAAGACGCAGTGCATGGAGCAGGAGACGATGATGCCCAGGCCCAGCAGGGCGATCTTGCCCGCCGGCGGCTCGCCGTCCTGGGTGCTGCTGATGAGCTGCCAGATGCACAGGCCGGCGATGAGCAGCGTGATGACCGCATACTCGACACCGCTCTTGAGATGGGCTTTCATGGCTTAGCTTTCCTCGATCAGTTTCTTCAGCGGCGCGGGCAGCGCGTAATTCGCGAGTTTCTCCCGCGCGACCCAGGTGCCCGAGCCGAATCCTTGCAGGTTTCCCCGGGGCGCCTCGGCGCGCAGGGTGTGCAGCACCCAGTCGAAATGGGTCAGGGCGTGCTGGATGCGGGGCAGCGTCTCCAAGGCGACATCGGGGAGAGCCGCGCGGGCACCGGCCTCGTCGTCGAACATGGGCAGGGTCCACAGGCCCGCCCATACGCCGGTCGCCGGGCGTTGCTGCAGCAAGACCTGGCCCTCGGGCTGTTCCACCCACAGCCACCAGTTCTCGCGGCGGCCGCGCTTGAGCTTCTTCGTCTTGATGGGGTAGCGCGTCGGATCGCCCTCGTGCTGGCCGCGACACATGGGCTGCACGGGGCAGAGCAGACAGTCCGGCGAGCGCGCGGTGCAGACCGTGGCGCCCAGGTCCATCAGGCCCTGGGTGTAACGGGCGACGTCCTGCTGGGGCAGCAGCTCGGTGGCACGATCCCAGAGCTTCTTTTCGGCAGCGCTGCTGGACAGGTCGCCATCGAAGGCCAGCACGCGGCCGAGCACGCGCTTGACGTTGCCGTCCAGGATGGCCACGCGCTCACCGAAGCAGAAGGCCGCAATCGCCGCCGCCGTGGAGCGGCCGATGCCGGGGAGCGTCTGCAGGCCGGCTGCGGTGCGCGGGAATTCGCCGCCATGCAGCTCGGCCACGGCCCGTGCGCAGTTGTACAGGTTGCGGGCCCGGCTGTAGTAGCCCAGACCGGCCCACTGCGCCAGCACTTCGTCGAGCGTCGCGGCAGCCAGGTCGGTGACGCGGGGCCAGCGCGCCAGGAAGCGCTCGTAGTAACCCAGCACTGTCGTGACCTGGGTCTGCTGCAGCATGACTTCCGACAGCCAGACGCGGTAGGGGTCGCGGGTGTTCTGCCAGGGCAGGGTGTTGCGGCCGTGGCGGCGCTGCCAGGCGACGACGGTCTTGCCGAAGTCCGGGATCAGCGCCGTATTCGTCATTTCTTCTGGCATTGCGGGCAGAAGAAGGTGGAACGCTGGCCCTGGACGATGCGCCGGATGGCCGTGCCGCAGCGCCGGCAGGCCTCGCCTTCGCGGCCATAGACCTGGGCCTGCATCTGGAAGCTGCCGGCCACGCCATGGGCATCGCGGAAGTCACGCAGCGTCGTGCCGCCGGCCTCCAGGGCCTGGCCGAGCACCGTGCGCACGGCGGCGGCGAGCTTGTCGGCGCGCGGGCGACTGAGCTTGCCCGCGGGCAGGCGGGGGTCGATGCCGGCCATGAAAAGGGCCTCGCAGGCGTAGATGTTGCCGGCGCCGACGACGATGTCGCCCGCCAGCAGGGCCTGCTTGATGGACACGCGCCGGCCGCTCAGGGCCGCGTGCAGGTGCAAGCCGTCGAAACGCGCATCGAAGGGCTCCAGGCCCAGGCCGCCCAGCAGCGTCGCCACCGGCTCGGCATCCAGGGCCGGCGCCCAGACGACGGCGCCGAAGCGGCGCGGGTCGGTCAAACGCAGCAGGCCACGGTCGGTATGCAGGTCGAAATGGTCATGCGCACCCGGCGCCGGCGTGGTCCCGAGGAAGGCCAGCGAGCCCGACATGCCCAGGTGCATCAGCAGCCCGCCCCGGCTTTCGAGGGGAAGCCACAAATATTTACCCCTTCTTTGCGTGCTGCCGACCCGGCTGCCAAGCAGGATTTCAGGGTCTACGCCTATGGGCCAGCGCAGCGGTTTTCCCAGGCGCAGCCCAGTCACCTGGGCGCCCTGGATGGCATCCGCAAAGCTGCGGCGCGTGACTTCGACTTCGGGCAACTCGGGCATGGGGGCGAAATCATAATCAGGCCCTGTCTGCCGGAGTTCGAATGCCCTTCCCCACTCGCCGCGTGATCGCCGCGGCCGCCCTGCTGGCCGCCCTGCATGCCCATGCCCAGGAGGCCGAAGTTGCCCCTGCGCCCGCCGAGCCGCCGACGAACTCGGCCATGGACGCGCCGCTGTTCTACCAACTGCTGATCGGCGAGCTCGAACTGCAGAGCGGCCAGGCGGGCGTCGCCTTCCAGGTGCTGCTGGATGCGGCGCGCCGCACCGGCGACGAGGAACTGTTCAAGCGCGTCGTCAACATCGCCGTCCAGGCCCGTGCCGGTGACCAGGCCCTGATGGCTGCGCGCACCTGGGCCGAGACCGTGCCCACTTCGTCCGAGGCGCTGCAGAACTGCGTCCAGCTGCTGGCCGTCCTGAACAAGCCCGCCGAGGTGCCGACGCCGCTGGCTGCCCTGCTGCGCGTCGCACCCGTGCCACAACGTCCCGGCCTCGTCCTCGCGCTGCCGCGCCTGTTCCAGCGCTCGCCCGACCCCAAGGCCGTGCTGACGGCGCTGGCGCCGGTGCTGCAGGTCCAGACCGGCCCGCTCAAGCCCGCAGCCCTGTACACCGAGGCCCGCCTCTCCATCAACGCCGGCCAGAACGGCCGCGCCCTGGCGCTGACCCGCGAGCTCAACCAGCTCACGCCCGACAGCGACGACGCGATGCAGCTCGCCATCGATCTGATGCCCTCGGAGCCCAAGGCCGAAGCGTTGATCACCGAGAGGCTGCAGCAGAAGCCCGAGCAGCATGCCTTGCGCCAGGCCTATGCCCGCGCGCTGATCCTGGGCCAGCGGCCGGCAGAAGCCGCCCGCGAATTCCGCGTGCTGACCGAGGCGACACCCGACAACCCGGCGCCCTGGTTGGCCCTGGGCGCCATCGAACTGGAGCTCAAGCACCCCGCAGCCGCCGAAACCGCCCTGCGTGAAGGCCTGAAGCGCCTGGACACGCCGGCCTCGGGCAGCGATGGCGAAATCAAGAGCCGGGCCGACGGCCGTCAGCAGGCCTGGTTGATGCTGTCCCAGGCGGCCGAACAGCGTGGCGACCTGAAGGCGGCCGAAGCCGCGCTGCAGAAGGTCGACGGCAACAGCATCGAGCTGCGCTACCGCCGCGCCAGCCTGCTGGCCCGCCAGGGCAAGCTCGCCGATGCCCGCAAGCTGCTGCAACCAGCCGCCGACGCCAGCGACAGCGACGCCCGCGCGGCTCTGTTGTCGGAGGCACAGCTGATGCGCGAGCAGCGCGACTACACCGCCTCCCTCTCCGTCCTCAAGGCAGCGACGGCACGCTTTCCCACCGACCCCGACCTGATCTACGAGCAGGCCATGATGACCGAGAAGGTCGGCAAGTTCGAAGAGATGGAAGCGCTGCTGCGCAAGGTCATCGAGATCAAGCCCGATTACCACCATGCCTACAACGCTCTCGGCTATTCGCTGGCCGAGCGCAACCAGCGTCTTCCGGAAGCCAAGCAGCTCATCGAGCAGGCCTTGAAGCTCGCGCCGAACGAGCCCTTCATCGTCGACAGCCTGGGCTGGGTCGAGTTCCGCCTGGGCAATCTGCCCGAGGCGACCAAGCTGCTGCGCCAGGCCCATACCGGCCGGCCCGACGCAGAGATCGCCGCCCACCTCGGCGAAGTGCTGTGGGCCAGCGGCGCCGAGGACGAAGCGCGCCGCGTCTTTGCCGAGGCCGCCCAGCGCGAGCCCGGCAACGAAGCCCTGCGCGAGACCCTGGACCGGCTGAAGGTCAAGCCGCGATGAGACTGGCTGCCCTCCTCCTCGCGTTGGCCGTCACCGGCTGCGCCCAGTTGCCGCAGACGCCGCCTGCCAGCACGACCGAATCGCGCCTGAGCGGCCGCATCAGCGTGACGGTGGCGGGTGATGTGCACAGCCGCGGCACCGGCGGCGCGGCCAGCTTCGAGCTCTTCGGCGGCCCGCAGGCCGGACGCCTGGAGCTCACCTCGCCCCTGGGCGCCCTGGTGGCACGCGCCAGTTGGCAGCCCGGCAGCGCCACGCTGCAGACGCCCAAGGACGAGCGCCGCTTCAACGATCTGGATTCGCTGACCCGCGAGTTGCTCGGCGAGCCCGTGCCCGTGGCCGCCCTGTTCGACTGGCTGCAGGCCCGCCCCTGGCCGGCAGCACCACACCAGAAGACGGCGGCCGGCTTCGAACAGCTGGGCTGGCGCATCGAACCCAAGCTGCCTGCGCTGGTCGCCATCCGTCTGGCCGAGCCCACTGTCACGCTGCGCGCCAAGCTGGACGGCGGCGAATGAAGGCCCTATACGACCTCGCCGCGCCGGCCAAGCTCAACCTCTTCCTGCATGTCGTCGGCAAGCGCGCCGATGGCTATCACCTGCTGCAGTCGGTTTTCGTGCTCGTCGACTGGGCCGACACCCTGCATGTGGAGGCCCGCGGAGACGGGCAATTGCATCGCCATGACGTGCTCGGCGGCGACCTGCCTGCCGACGATCTCTGCCTGCGCGCCGCACGCCTGCTGCAGGCCGAGACGGGTTGCAGCCTCGGCGCCGACATCCACCTGGAGAAGCGCCTGCCCGCCGGCGCCGGCATGGGCGGAGGCTCGTCGGATGCGGCCACCACGCTACTGGCCCTGAACCGGCTGTGGGACCTGCGTCTGCCGCTGGAACGCCTGCTGGCCCTGGGGCTCAAGCTCGGTGCCGACGTGCCCTTTTTCCTCGGCGGCGGCCCGGCCTTCGTCGAGGGCATCGGCGAAATCCTGCATCCGATCGCCCTGCCCGGGCAGCGTTTCGCGGTGCTGAAAGGGCCGGCCGGACTGGCGACAAAAGACATCTTTTCGAGCCCGCTCTTGGCAAGGTCCGAAAACCTGGCTATAGTCGCGGGCTTTCCTGCCACGGCAAGAACTGCAGAAAACCTGGTGAACGGTTTTGGTCGCAACGACCTCCAACCGGCCGCTGAAGGAATCAGCAGTGAAGTGCGCGACGCGTTGCAACAGTTGTCCGAAGTTTTCGGCAACGCCCGGATGACGGGCTCTGGTGCAGCAGTCTTTGCAAGGCTCGCCGGGGAAGGGGAAGATGGCAAGGACGACCAGTTCCTGGCGACATTGCTGAAGGGCAGACCTTCAGGGTGGACCGGTCGAATCTGCCGCAGTCTGGCTCAACACCCGCTCGCGGGCTGGGCAGATTGAAAAGTTTAGGGGTGCAGCAGCTCTGCTGTGTCCTGTGTAGGGGAGTCGCCAAGTTGGTCAAGGCATCGGATTTTGATTCCGACATGCGAGGGTTCGAGTCCTTCCTCCCCTGCCAAATTTCTGTTTTTCGCTGAACCGGCTCTGCTTCAGCGAGCCACTGACACCAGAGGCTCCCAGTGCTGCTCAACACGGTTCTCTTCACCGGCAATGCGAACCCGGTCCTCTCCCAGGAAATCGCTACTCATCTCGGTCTCGAGCTGGGCAAAGCCGTGGTCGGCCGTTTCTCCGACGGTGAAGTCGCCGTCGAGATCCAGCAGAACGTCCGCGCCCGCGACGTCTTCGTCATCCAGCCCACCTGCGCGCCGACGAACGAGAACCTGATGGAGCTGCTGATCATGGCCGACGCCCTGAAGCGCTCCAGCGCCCGCCGCGTCACCGCCGTCATCCCCTACTTCGGCTATGCCCGCCAGGACCGCCGCCCGCGTTCCACCCGCGTGCCCATCTCGGCCAAGGTCGTCGCCAACCTGCTGGAAACCGTCGGCGTCGAGCGCGTGCTGACCATGGACCTGCACGCCGACCAGATCCAGGGCTTCTTCGACATTCCGGTCGACAACATCTACGCCTCGCCGGTGCTGCTGTCGGACCTGAAGAGCCGCAACTACCAGGACCTGGTGGTCGTTTCGCCTGACGTCGGCGGCGTGGTGCGCGCCCGCGCCCTGGCCAAGCAGCTCGGCTGCGACCTGGCCATCATCGACAAGCGCCGTCCGGCCGCCAACGTGTCCGAAGTGATGCACGTCATCGGCGAGATCGACGGCCGCAACTGCGTGATCATGGACGACATGATCGACACCGCCGGCACCCTCGTGAAGGCGGCCGAGGTGCTGAAGGCCCGCGGCGCCAAGAGCGTCTTCGCCTATTGCACCCACCCCATCCTGTCGGGCCCGGCCATCGAGCGCATCGCCGGCTCGCAGCTGGACGAAGTCGTCATCACCAACACCATTCCGCTGACCGACGCGGCCAAGGCCTGCAAGAAGATCCGCCAGCTGTCGGTGGCCTTCCTGTTTGCCGAGACCATCCGCCGCATCTCTGATGGCGAGTCGGTCACTTCCCTCTTCTCCGAGCAGAACAACAACTTCTGATCGGAATACGTGGCTGTCGCAAGACGGCTTTTTCAAACGGCGCCTGGTCGCGGGTGCCGTTCTCTTTTGGAGAAAACCATGAAGTTTGTCGCTTTTGAGCGCAAGTTGCAGGGGACCGGAGCGAGCCGCCGCCTGCGAGTGGCCGGCAAGGTGCCGGGCATTGTTTTTGGCGCCGGTGAGCCCGTCATGATCGAACTCGATCACAACGCGCTGTTCCACGCCCTCAAGAAGGAAGCCTTCCACAGCTCCCTGCTGGACATGGAGCTGAACGGTTCGTCCACGCAAGTGCTGCTGCGTGACTTCCAGATGCACCCGTACAAGCCGCAAGTCCTGCACTGCGACTTCCAGCGCGTGGACGGCACGACCAAGATCACGAAGAAGGTCCCGATCCACTACGTGGGCGAAGAGACCTCCGCGGCCGTCAAGACCGACCACTGCACGGTCAACCACGTCGTGACCGAGCTGCTGATCACCTGCCTGGCCCAGCAACTGCCCGAGTTCATCGAGGTGGACCTGTCTGGCCTGACCAAGGGTCACAGCCTGCACGTCAACGACATCAAGCTGCCCGCCGGCGTCAAGGTCGTCACCCACGGCAAGCCCAACCCCGTCCTGGCGACGCCGGTTGAGCCCAAGGCCGAGGAAATCGTCGTGGCCGCCGCTCCGGCCGCCGACGACGGCAAGGGCAAGAAGAAGGGCAAGAAGTAATTCTTGCTGGCTTCCAGCCAACATGAAGGGCTCCGCAAGGAGCCCTTTTTCATTGGCGGCTCAAGCCTTGAAGGTCATCCATGGTCGCAGGCGCACGGCGGCCTTGATGAGGCCCGCCTCCTCTTGGGCTTCAATGACGGGGCCAATCGGCTTGTAGGCGTGCGGCGCCTCCTCGACCCGGCGCTCTTCACGCAAGGTGACGCATTGCCAGGCCTGCTGCTGCTCGTCCATGGCCTTCATCGCGCGCATCCTTTGCCGTCGCATCGAGCGACCCGCACCATGGCTGCAAGACCACAGCCAATCGGCATTCCCCAGGCCCGTCGCCAGATAGGACGCGTCGCCCATCGAACCGGGGATCAGCGCGAGTTCACCCGCGTGCGCCGGTGTCGCGCCCTTGCGATGGATGTTCAGCCCCCGCTCCCTCAGCACGACGTTGTGCGGCACGTCGACGACCAGCCGTGACGAACCGGCACCGGCCACTGCTTCAAGGTCCTTGCGAACCAGTTCAGCCAGCACGACACGGTTGGCCCAGGCATAGCGCGCCGCGGCACCCATGGCTTGCAGATACTCCTCGGCCATCGGTCCTTGAAGGCCGTAGAGGGCGCTCGTCGGATGCTTCATGCCCGCAGGCCAAGCCTGCCTCGCCTTGTCCATCCAGGCCTGACCGACATAGAAGCCCAGGTCGCGCGAGCCACTGTGGATCATGACGGCCACGTCACCCGTCTTCACACCGGCCTCGTAGGCCACATGCCGGTCCAGAACCGCGTCGACGACCTGCAACTCCACGAAATGGTTGCCGGCGCCTGGCGTGCCGAGGCTGGGGTCACGAAACACCGCATGAGTGTCGCTTCGGTAGGCCAGGGGCACGTGACGGGAATGCCCGCCGAACGAGGCCAGCCCCACGCACTGCTTCACCTCGGCGCGCAGTCGATCCCGGTCGCATTGCGCCCAGATGCCAAGAGAATCGAGGCTGTCCAGGAAGGCATCGGGGCCGTCGTCGAACAGCGCCGTAAATGCCCTCGTCGCAACCGGCACATCGCGCCCGTTGTCCAGCAGGCTGCGCGTGAGCCGCCTGATCAATGCCTCTTTGTGCGGCTCCAGTTGCCCGAGGTTCAGCCCGGTAGTCAGCAGGCGCATGCCGCAATTGATGTCGGTGCCGACGGAACTCGGGATGACAAAGTCGGCCGACGTGGCGACGACCGTGCCGACGGGCGCGATGGCGCCGGGGTGGAAGTCCGGCGTCGCGCAAGCCTTGCAGACAGCGGCCTCGCCGCCCGGCCCGCGCACGCTGGCGAAAGCCAGCAACTGGCTCACCGCCTTCTCTTCCAGCGGCAGGCTGGCCGGCAGCAGGATGGTGGCCTGCGCCGCCTCGTTGTGGACGTGATAGATGCCATCGCGATAGCTGAGCGCGATGCCGTTGCGGGCGAAGGCCCGCTGAAGTCTTTGATGGTTGCCCATGGCTGCAATCGAGAAGCCTGGCCAGGACGGCACAGGCGAAAGGACACGTCCGGAGCACTCAACCGTGGTTGGCGGTCCGGGAAAGCCTTTCTTGCAGCAGCAGGATCAAGAAAGAGGCGGCAGTGTAGCCGCCTTGGTTTTCACTGCGGCGGCAGCTTGCCGCCTAGGTTCTTCAGCAGCACATTCGCCGCCGCCAGCTGCCGGTTGCGCGACGAGAGCAGATTCCCCTCGGCCGACAACGCCGAGGCCTGGGCGGCGCTGACGTTGAGGAAGCTGACCGTGCCGGCGCGGTACTGGTCCAGCACGATCTGGAGGTTGCGGTCGGCAGCTTCATACGCATCCCGCTGCAGGGCCACCGAAGCGCCCGACTCGGCGAACTGCACGAGGTTGTCCTCGACTTCCTGGAAGGCCGTCAGCACCGCCTGACGGTAGTTGGCCGTCGCGACATCGGCCGAGGCACGGGCCTGGGCGGAAGCCAACTTGCGTTGGCCACCATCGAAGATGGGCTGGGCCACGGCCGCGCCTATGCTCCACAGCAGATTCGGCGCCGACACCAGGTTGGACCAGGACGAGCCACGGTAGCCGGCGCTCGCCGACAGGTCGATGGCCGGGAAGAAGGCCGCATCGGCGATGCCGATCTGCGCATAGGCCGCTGTCTGACGGGCCCGCGCGGCGGCGATGTCGGGGCGCTGGGCCAGCAGCGTCGATGGCACCAGGTCCGGCACCGGCGGCAGCTCGGGCAGGCGCGAGCTGGGCAGCAGCTGGAACTGGCCGGCCAGCTTGCCGATCTGGGTCGCGATGGAATGCTCCAGCTGGGCGCGCTCGGTGCGAATGTCGCTGAGCTGCGACTGCGTGCCGCGCAGCTGGGTGCGGGCCTGCAGCACATCCGACTGCGCGATGACGCCGCTGGCATAGCGGGCCTCGGTCAGGTCCAGCGCGCGCTGGTTGGCCGCAGCGGTCCGCTCCAGCAAGGCCTGCTGGGCCTCGGCGGTGCGCAGCGCGAAATAGCTCTGCGTCAGCGTCGCCTGGGCCGACAGGCGCAGCGCGGCGAGATCGGCCTCGCTGGCTCGGTAGTTCGCGCCGGCCGCCTTGACGCCTTCGGCCAGACGTCCCCACAGGTCGATCTCCCAGGCCGCGTTGGCGGTCAACGAGTTGTTGGTCGAGATGGTGCGCTGGCCGTTGCCGTTCTCCACCGATGCCGAGCGCGTGGTACCGCCGTTGATGGACAACGTCGGGAAGATGGCCGAGCGGCTGGCGCTCAGCACCGCGCGGGCCGACGTGACCTGGGCGAGGGCCGCGGCCAGGTTCTGGTTGCCGACGACGAGGTCGGCCTGCAGGCTGTCCAGAACCGGGTCCTTGAACATCGTCCACCAGGCTTCGGGCACGGCCACCTCGGGCGCGACACGCTGCCATTCGGCCGAGCCTTTGAAAGCCACCGGCGGTGCAGGCTCGGCAGGCGGACGCTGCGCCGTGATGGCGCATCCACCCAAGGCCAGAACGAGAGGAAGAAGAAGAAAAACAGTCTTCGGCATGGCTTCAGGTCGCGGTCTGGAGAGCGTTGGCGGGCGCCGGCGCGGGCTTGCGCTTCTTGCGGCTCAGCTTGTCCATGCAGCAGAACACGACGGGCGTGGTGTAGAGGGTCAGCAGCTGGCTCAGCAGCAGGCCGCCGACGATGGAGATGCCCAGTGGCACGCGCAGCTCGGCGCCTTCGCCATGGCCCAGGGCCAGCGGCACGGCACCGAAGACGGCGGCCACCGTCGTCATCAGGATGGGCCGCAGCCGCAGCAGGGCCGCGCGGTAGATGGCCGCACCCGGCGACAGGCGCACACCGCGTTCGGCGGCACCATCCTGTGCCGAGATGGCGAAGTCCAGCATCATGATGGCGTTCTTCTTCACGATGCCGATCAAGAGGATGACGCCGATCAGCGCAATGATGGTGAAGTCGGTCTTGAAGGCCATCAAGGCCAGCAGCGCGCCGACGCCCGCCGACGGCAGCGTCGACAGGATCGTGATCGGGTGGATCAGGCTCTCGTAGAGCATGCCCAGCACCAGATAGATGGTGACGATGGCCGCGAGGATGAGCAGCGGCTGGGACTTCAGCGACGCCTGGAAGGCCTGGGCCGTGCCCTGGAAGCTGCCCCGCACCGACACCGGCGCGCCGCTGCCGGCGACGGCGTCGTTGATGGCCGTGACGGCATCCGACAGCGATACGCCCTCGGCGAGGTTGAAGCTGATGGTGCTGGCCGGCGTGCCGCTCTGGTGGTTGACCGACAGCGGCGTATTGGTCGTCTCGACGCGGGCCACCGCCGACAGCGGCACCTGCTGGCCGGTGCCGCTGGTCAGCATCAGCCGGTCCAGCGTCTGCGGGCTCTGCAGCCAGATGGGTGCCAGCTCCATGACGACGCGGTACTGGTTCAGCGGGTTGTAGATGACGCCGACCTGGCGCTGGCCGAAGGCGTTGTTCAACGCGCTGTCGACGGCGCTCATCGTCAGCCCCAGGCGGGCCAGCGCATCACGGTCGACGACCAGCGAGGTCTGGGTGCCCTTGTCCTGCTGGTCGGTGTTGACGTCGGTGACCTCCGGCACTTCTGTCAACGCGCGGCGGATGCGCGGCTCCCAGGTGCGCAGGTCTTCCAGGCTGTCGGATTGCAGCGTGTATTGCAGCGAGGCATTGGCCTGACGGCCGCCGATGCGGATGTCCTGCACCGGCGCGAGGAAGAGGTTGGCGCCCGGCACCTTGGCCAGCTTGCCGCGCAGCCGGTTGATGACGGCGTCGACATTCTCCTCACGCTCCTTCTGCGGCTTCAGGCTGATGAACATATTGGCGCTGTTGCGCTGGCCGCCGCCGGTGAAGCCGGTCACATTGGCCACGGCCGGGTCGGCGCTGACGATGTCGCTGAAGGTGCGCAGCTTGAGCTGCATGGACTGGAAGGAGGAGGCCTGGTCGGCCTGCACGCCGCCGATCATCAGTCCCGTGTCCTGCTGCGGGAAAAATCCCTTGGGGATGGTCATGTAGAGGTGCACGTTCAGCGCGACAACGCCGGCCAGCACCAGCAGCGCGACGGGCTGGTGGCGCAGCGTCCAGCGCAGCGTGCGGCGGTAGCCGCGCATCAGGGCGCGCTGCAGGCGTGCGAGCAGCTGCCCGATGCGGCCCGACTTCTTCGCGGTCGACTGCGGCTTGAGCAGGGTCGCGGCCATCATCGGTGTCGTCGTCAGCGAGACGACCATGGACACCAGGATGGCCACCGACAGCACGACGGCGAACTCGCGGAACAGCCGCCCGACGATGCCACCCATGGCCAGGATGGGAATGAAGACGGCAATCAGACTCAGCGAGATCGACACGACGGTGAAGCCGATCTCCTTGGCGCCCTTCAGCGCCGCCTCCCGAGGGGGCACGCCGCGCTCGATATGCCGCGAGATGTTCTCCAGCACGACGATGGCGTCGTCGACGACGAAGCCCGTCGCCACCGTCATCGCCATCAGCGACAGGTTGTCGACGCTGTAGCCCAGCAGATACATGAAGCCGCAGGTGCCGGCCAGCGACACCGGCACGGCCACGGCCGGCAGCAGGGCCGCGCGGAAGCGCCGCAGGAAGATGAAGACGACAACGATGACCAGGCCGAAGGAGATGGCCAGCGTGCGCTGCACTTCCTTGATGCTGCCGCGGATGGTCGACGTGCGGTCCATGACGACGTTCACGTCGATGGCCGGTGAAATGGAGGCGCGCAACTGCGGCAGCAGGGCCCGCACGGTGTCGACGGTCTTGATGATGTTGGCGCTGGGCGCCTTGTTCAGGATCAGCAGCACGGCCGAGCGGCCATTGGCCAGGCCGTCGTTGCGCAGGTCCTGCACGCTGTCCTCGATGGAAGCCACGTCGCGCAGCTGCACGGCGGCGCCGTTCTTGTAGCTCAGCACCAGGGGCGCGTAGTCGCTGGCGAGGCGGGCCTGGTCGTTGGCGGTGATCTGCCAGTAGCGCTCATCGCTTTCGAGCTGGCCCTTCGGCCGGTTGGCATTGGTGGCGACGACGGCCGCGCGGACCTGGTCCAGCGAGATGCCCTGGGATGACAGCTTGTTGGGGTCCAGCTCGATGCGCACCGCCGGCAGCGCGCCACCGCCCACCGTCACCTGGCCGACGCCGTCGACCTGCGACAGCCTCTGCGCCAGCACGGTGGAGGCGGCGTCGTACATCTGGCCGCGCGTCAGCGTGTCCGACGTCAGCGACACGATCATGATGGGCGCGTCGGCCGGGTTGACCTTGCGGTAGCTCGGGTTGCTCGGCATGCCGGTGGGCAGCAGCGAGCGCGAGGCGTTGATGCCGGCCTGCACGTCGCGGGCGGCGCTGTCGATGTCGCGGCTGAGGTCGAACTGCAGCGTCACGCGGCTGCTGCCCAGCGACGAGGACGAGGTGATTTCCGTGACGCCGGCGATGCTGCCCAGCGTGCGCTCCAGCGGCGTGGCGACCGTCGCGGCCATGGTGTCGGGGCTGGCACCGGGAAGCGAGGCGCTGACCGAGATGGTCGGGAACTCGACCTGGGGCAGGGGCGCGATGGGCAGCAGCAGATAGGCAATCGCACCCGCCAGGGCCAGCCCGCAGGTGATCAGCGCCGTGCCTATCGGTCGCTCGATGAAGACGCGCGACAAATTCATGCCGCTGCCTCCTCCGTCTTGCCGCGGCCACGCTTCAGGCGTGCGGCCAGTGCCGAGAAGCCCAGATAGATGACCGGCGTCGTGAACAGCGTCAGCAGCTGGCTGACGATGAGGCCGCCGACCATGACGACACCCAGCGGGTGGCGCAGCTCGCTGCCGACGCCGCTACCCAGCATCAGCGGCAGCGCACCGAGCAGGGCCGCCATCGTCGTCATCAGGATGGGCCGGAAGCGCAGCAGGCAGGCCTCATGGATGGCCTCGCGCGGCGACTTGCCCTGGTCGCGCTCGGCTTCCAGTGCGAAGTCGATCATCATGATCGCGTTCTTCTTGACGATGCCGATCAGCAGCACGATGCCGATGATGGCGATGATGTCCAGGTCGAGCCGGAAGACCAGCAGGGCCAACAGGGCGCCCAGGCCGGCGGAGGGCAGCGTCGACAGGATGGTCAGCGGGTGGATGGTGCTCTCGTAGAGCACGCCCAGCACGATGTACATCGTCACGATGGCCGCGAGGATGAGCAGCAGCGTGCTGGTCAGCGAAGCCTGGAAGGCCAGCGCCGCGCCTTCGAAGCGGGTCTCGACGCTGAGCGGCAGCTGCAGCGCATCCACCTCGGTGCGGATGGACTTGACGGCTTCGCCCAGCGACGCACCCGGCGCGAGGTTGAAGGAGACCGTCGACGAGGGGAACTGCGCCACATGATTGACGGCCAGCGGCGCCAACTTCTCGCTGAAGCGCGCCACCGAGCTGAGCGGCACCTGCACGCCGCCGGTGCCGGGCACATACAGGCCCTTCAGGCCGTCCAGGCCCTGGCGGTACTCGGGCGCCACCTCCAGCACGACACGGTACTGGTTGCTTTGCGTGAAGATGGTCGAGATCAGGCGCTGGCCGAAGGCGCTGTAGAGCGCGCTGTCGATGGCGGCCACACTGACGCCCAGCCGGCCCGCCGCATCGCGGTCGATATCGACATAGGCTTGCAGCCCCTTCTCCTGCTGGTCGCTGGCCACGTCGGCAATCTGCTTGATGCCACGCAGTCTCTCCAGCACGGCCGTCGTCGAGCGGCTCAGCTCAGCGGAGTCGGGCGAGCTCAGCGTGAACTGGTACTGCGTCTTGGCGATGCGGTCCTCGATGGTCAGGTCCTGCACCGGCTGCAGATACAGCGCAATGCCGGGCTCGTCGGCGGCCGCTTCGGCAATGCGGCGCGCCACGTCGGTGGCACTGGCGCCGCGGCCGTCCTTGGCCTTCAGCGAGATCTGCAGCCGGCCCTGGTTCAGCGTCGTGTTGCCGCCGTCCACGCCGATGAAGGAGGAGACGCTCTCCACCGCCGGGTCCTTCAGCACCCGCTCGGCCAGGCGCTGCTGGTGTTCGGCCATGGCGCCGAAGGAGGTGGACTGGGCCGCCTCGGTGATGCCCTGCAATTGGCCGGTGTCCTGCACCGGGAAGAAGCCCTTGGGCACCAGCAGATAGAGGACGCCGGTCAGGCCCAGCGTCGCGATGAAGACGATCAACGTCGCGGCCGAGCGGTCCAGCACCCAGTTCAGCATGCGGCCATAGGCGGCGATGGTGTCGTCGAAGGCCTTGCCGACGCGCCGCCACAGCCAGCCGTGGTCCTCGTCGTGCTCGTGCTTGAGCAGGCGGGCGCACATCATGGGCGTCAGCGTCAGCGACACGAAGGCCGAGATCAGGATGGACACGGCCAAGGTGATGGCGAACTCGTGGAAGAGGCGCCCGACCACGTCACCCATGAAGAGCAGGGGGATCAGCACGGCGATCAGCGAGACCGTCAGCGAGATGATGGTGAAGCCGATCTGCTGGGAGCCGGTCAGCGCCGCTTCGTAGGCGCTGAGCTCCTCACCGCCCTCCTCCATGTGCCGCGCGATGTTCTCGATCATGACGATGGCGTCGTCCACCACGAAGCCCGTGGAGATGACCAGGGCCATCAACGTCAGGTTGTTGATCGAGAAGCCCGCCATGTACATGACGCCGAAGGTGCCGACCAGGGACACCGGCACGGCGACGGCCGGGATGATGGTGGCCGGCAGGCTGCGCAGGAAGACGAAGATGACGCCGATGACCAGCACGATGGCGAACAGCAGCTCGTGCTGCACGTCGGTCACCGAGGCGCGGATGGTCGTCGTTCGGTCGCTGAGCAGCTGCACGTCCAGCGAGGCCGGCAGGCTGGCCTGCAGCTGAGGCAGCACGGCGCGCACGCGGTCGACGGTCTCGATGACATTGGCGCCAGGCTGGCGCTGCACATTCAGGATGACGGCCGACACCGAGGACTTGCTGGCCTGGCCGGCCCAGGCCGCCAGGCGCAGGTTCTCGGCGTCGTCCACCAGCTGGGCCACGTCCTTGAGGCGCACCGCATTGCCGTTCTTGTAGGCGATGACGAGATTGGCGTATTCGGACGCGCTCCTCAACTGGTCGTTCGCGTCCAGCGTCGAGGCGCGCAGCGGGCCGTCGAAGCTGCCCTTGGACTGGTTGACGTTGGCGCCCGAGATGGCGGTACGCACATCGTCGATGGACAGGCCCAGCGACGCCAGCGCGCCCGGGTTGGCCTGGATGCGCACGGCCGGCCTGCGCCCGCCGGCGATGCCCACCAGGCCCACGCCCGGCACCTGCGAGATCTTCTGCGCCAGGCGGCTTTCGACCAGGTCATGCACCCGCGTGATCGGCAGCGTCGTCGAGCTGACGGCGATGGTCAGCACCGGCGCGTCGGCCGGGTTGACCTTGCTGTAGACCGGCGGCATGGGCAGGTCGCTGGGCAGCAAGTTGCTGCCGGCATTGATGGCGGCCTGCACCTCCTGCTCGGCCACGTCCAGCGCCAGGCTGAGCTCGAAGCGCAGCGTGATGACCGAGGCACCGCCCGAGCTGGTCGACGACATCTGCGCCAGGCCCGGCATCTGGCCGAACTGGCGCTCCAGCGGCGCGGTGACCGACGACGTCATCACGTCGGGGCTGGCGCCGGGATAGAGCGTCGTGACCTGGATGGTCGGGTAGTCGACCTCGGGCAGGGCCGACACCGGCAGCAGCCGGTAGGCCAGGGCACCGGCCAGCACGATGGCCAGCATCAGCAGCGAGGTCGCGACCGGCCGCGCGATGAAAAGACGTGACGGGTTCATGGTTCAGCGCCTCACTGCGCCGGGGCGGAGGCGCGGTGCTGCTGGATCCAGGCCCGGCGGTCTTCCTGGCTCATGGCCTTGAGCTTCTCGACCATCTCGGGGGGTACGCGGTCGGCCCAGCGCGGGCGCTCGCCGTCGGCGGCAGCTGCTGAACTCGCACCACTGGCACCAGCGGCCGGTGCACTGGCAGCGCCGGCCGCACCCGCACCACGCCCACGGCCACCACGGCCACCACCAGCACCGGAGGCCCCGGCCGCCGGCGCCTTGATGACCTCAGCCTTGCCGCCGTCGCGCAGACGGTCGGCGCCGTCGGTGACGACCTGGTCGCCCTCCTTCAGATCACCCTGCACGGCCGAAGCGTCGCCGTCGGTCGCCAGCACCTGCACCTTGCGCAGGGCCACCTGGCCGTCGGCCACGGCATAGACAAAGATGCCCTGGGAGCCGCGCTGCACGGCGGCTGTCGGCACGACCAGCACGCTCTTCAGCGTGTCCAGCTGCAGACGGACATTGACGAACTGGTTGGGGAAGAGGATGCCGTCCTTGTTGTCGAACAGCGCCTTGACCTTGATGGTGCCGGTGGTGGCGTCGATGGCGTTGTCGGTGCTGGCCACGCGGCCCTCGGCCAGCTTGGTGCGTCGTTCGCGGTCCCAGGCCTGCACGGGCAGGGGCTGCTTGTCGCCGAGCTGCTGGCGGATGCGGGCCAGGCGCGCATCCGGCACGGCGAAGACGACGGCGGCCGGCTGGGTCTGGGCGATGGTCAGCAGGCCGTTGGCGTCGCCCGGCGTCACGTTGTTGCCCAGGTCGGCCTGCTTCAGGCCGGCCTGGCCGGCGATGGGCGCCTGCACGCGCGTGTACGACAGCTGCAGCTTGGCGTTGTCCACGGCGGCCTGGTCGGTCAGCAGCGTGGCCTCGAGCTGGCGCACCAGGGCCTGCTGGGTGTCCAGCTGCTGGCGCGGCGCGGCGTCCTTGTTGACGAGGTCCTTGTAGCGGGCCAGGTCGGCGCGGGCATTTTCCAGCTGGGCCTGGTCGCGGGCCAGCGTGCCCAGGGCCTGGTCGCGGGCAATCTCGTAGGGCTTGGGGTCGATCAGGGCCAGCACCTGGCCGGCCTTGACGGGCTGGCCTTCATGGAAATAGATGGCCTTCAGCTCGCCGCTGACCTTGGCCCGCACGACGGCGGTGTTGGCCGAGGCGATGCTGCCGATGGCGTCGACGACGACGGCCATGTCGCGCTTCTGCACGGCGGCTGCCGTGACCGGCTGCGGCCCGCTGCGGCCGAAACGCCCGCCAGCCGGGCGGCCTGCGCCGCCGGCCCCGGAGGCGGCGGACGCCGCACCAGCCGGCCCGTCGGCAGCGCCTTCGCCCCCGCGGCCTTTCCACCACCACACCGCCGCGGCAAGGCCGATGACGGCCACTGTCACCCAGATCCAGGTCTTGCTTTTGCTCTTGGATTCCTTGTTCTGCATTCGGTCCGCTCCTGTTGCAGCCAAGTTTCCTGGCCGAATGTAGCTGCAGCATTGCTGAGCACGAAAGCTACGATTGCGCCCATGATCAAGCTGATGGTGGGCCTGGGCAATCCGGGTGCCGAGTACGAAGACACGCGGCACAACGCCGGTTTCTGGTGGATTGACGGCCTGGCGCGCGGCCTCAAGGCAAGCCTGCAGCCCGACAAGGCCTATCACGGCCTGGTGGCCCGGGTGAACAACGCCCCCGGCGCCAGCGGCCCGGTCTGGTTGCTGGAGCCCATGACCTATATGAATCTGTCGGGCAAGTCGGTCGCGGCCCTGGCGCGCTTCTTCAAGATCGCGCCGGAGGAGATCCTGGCCATCCACGACGAGCTGGACCTGCCGCCCGGCGAGATGAAGTTCAAGAAGGGTGGCGGCGACGGCGGCCACAACGGGCTGAGGGACATGCGGGCCCAGCTCGGCAGCGGCGACTTCTGGCGGCTGCGCCTGGGGATAGGCCACCCGGGCCACAAGGCCGAGGTGGCCAACTATGTGCTGCGCAAGCCGCCGCTGGCCGAGCGCCAGGCGGTGGAAGACTGCATCGAGAAGAGCTACGCCGCCGTCGAGCTGATGCTGAGCGGCCAGATGGACAAGGCCTTGGCCAAAATTCACGCCAAACCGCCGCGCCCCAAGCCCCCCAAACCCGAGCCGCCGGTAGACACTCCGGCTTCATGAGACCGCTGCTGCTGGTTCTGGTTCTTGCACTCACACTGCCGGTTCTGGCGCAGACGCAGACCCGCAGCGCCGCGGTCTACCGCTGCGGCCCCGAGGGCCGCGACCTGCGCGACTCGCCCTGCCCCGGCAGCGGCACGGCCGGCAACATCGAATACGACCAGCCCAGCAACGCCGACAGCAAGGCGGCGCGCGAGCGCCACTTCGCGGATGCCAGGCAGGCCGCCGTCCTGGCCCAGGCACGCCGGGCCAGCGAGGCCGAGGCCCGGCACCAGCGCGCCCAGGCCGTCGGCCTGCAGAGCCTGCCGCCACCCGCCCAGCCCGCCAGCAGCCCGCCGGTCACGCACCTGACGCCGCCCAAGACGGCCAAAGCGCACAAGCCTTCGGCCGCCGCCAGCCACCCCCGATAGAATGCTCGCCGTTGGTGCTCGCGCCCGCCTCCATGGCGGCCGCAGTTCAACGGGAATCAGGAGGACGAGCGGCCGCGCCGCAGATCTAACCTGAGCTGTCCCCGCAACGGTAAGTGGACGAGGCCCTCGAGCTTCTGTCTTTCGACCACATGGCCACTGGTGCGTGCACCGGGAAGGCGTCGGAAGTAAGTCCACCAGCCCGGATACCGGCCAACGACGGGGCTTCTGCGGAAGCCGTTTTTCAGCCTTGCTGCGGGGGTCAGCACGGCTGGGTGTTCGTTCGCGTCTCATTTCATGCCTCACTCCCTCCTCGCGGCCCGTCGGTCGCTGCTCGCCCTGGCCGCGCTGTCCGCCCTGGCTTCCTCCGCCCACGCCCAGAACAAGCTCGATACCGTCGTCACGACGGCCGCGCGCACGCCGCAGCGCCTGTCCGAGGTGCTGGCCGACCTGACCGTCATCACCCGCGCCGACATCGAGCGCCAGGCCGCCGCCAGCGTGGCCGACCTGCTGCGCAACAACGGCTGCGCCGAGATGGTCCGCAACGGTGGCGCCGCCTCCACGACCAGCCTGTTCCTGCGCGGCGCGGACACGCGTCACACCCTGGTCCTCGTCGATGGCGTGCGCATGGACTCGCAGTCCACCGGCGGCGCCAGCTGGCAGGGCATCCCGGTGTCCCAGGTCGAGCGCGTCGAAGTGCTGAAGGGTCCGGCCAGCGCCATCTACGGCTCCGACGCCGTCGGCGGCGTCGTGCAGATCTTCACCCGCAAGGGCGGTGGCCAGGTCAGTGCCGACTTCGGCGTGGCCTTGGGCACCCAGGCTACGCACAAGGCCGATGGCGGCCTGTTCGGCAGCCAAGGCATCATCGATTTCGCCTTCACCGGTGCCATCGAGGAGAGCGACGGCTTCAACTCCACCATCGACTACCCCGGCTCCTTCAGCTATGTGCCCGACCGCGACGGCTGGCGCAAATACCAGGGCACGGCCCGCGTCGGCGCCCAGCTGGCCGAAGGCCATCGCGCCGAGATCATCGCCATCCGCAGCCACATCAACGGCCAGTACGACGCGTCCAAGTCCAAGCCACTGGCGGACGACCGCAGCATCCAGGACACCGACGCAACCCGTCTGGCCTGGACGGCGCAGTGGATGCCGGCCCTGCAGACCCAGCTCAGCTATGGCGAGTCGCGCGACCGCTACGAGACCACGCCGTCGCCCTACCTGACCATCACCAAGGTCAAGAACCTGGCGCTGACCGGTTCCTACACCCTGGGCCAGGGCCAGCAGATCAACTTCCAGAGCGAGCGCATCGAGGACAAGCTCGAGAACAGCGGCCTCGTGACCGCCGGCGTCGGCAAGCGCCACCGCAACGCCATCGGTGCGGGCTATCTGCTCAATGCCGGCGCCTTCAGCCTGCAGGCCCATGCCCGCCATGACGACGACAGCCAGTTCGGCAGCGTCGACACCGGCACCCTGCTGGCCGGCTATGAAGTCGTGACCGGCCTGCGCGTCGTCGGCTCCATCGGCAATGCCTTCCGTGCCCCGACGCTGTACCAGCAAGGCACCGTCTACGGCCCCGACCTCAGCAAGCCCGGCGTCAAACCGCTGGAAGCCGAGCGCGGCCGCAACGTCGAGCTGGGCCTGAAGTACGGCAGCGGCGACACCGAGTTCAGCGCCACGGCCTACCGCAACCGCGTCAGCAACCTGATCATCTTCGGCGCGGCCGGCACCTGCCAGAGCGCCTTCGGCTGCTACCAGAACGTGTCGGCGGCCCGCCTGCGTGGCGTGACCCTGGCCGGCAACACCAAGGCCGGCTTCGTGAACCTGCGCGCCACCATGGACTTCCAGAAGCCCATCGACGCCAGCACCGGCCTGCTGCTGGCCCGCCGCGCCAAGCGCCTGGCCACGGTCGGCGCCGATACCGAGCTGGGCGACTGGGTGCTGGGCAGCAGCGTGCAGGCTTCGGGCGCACGCTTTGACAACGCCGCCAACACGCGCAAGCTGGGCGGCTATGGACTTGTCAACTTCAACGCGCAGTACAAGATCCGCAAGGACCTCAAGCTGCAACTGAACCTGGACAACGCCTTCGACCGCGAGACCTCGACGGCCTATGGCTATGCGTCCGCACCGCGCACCGCGCTGATCTCGCTGCGCTTCACCCCCACGCTCTAATGGCGCCATGAGCGCACACGAACTCATCGTCGGCGGCCAGCGCAGCGGCAAGTCGCGCCGGGCCGAGAGGCTGGCCCTGGCCTGGCCGGGGCGCGTGGTGGTCATCGCCACCGCGCTGGCTCTGGACGCCGAGATGCGTGAGCGCATCGCCCATCACCGCGCCTCACGGCCTGCGGGCTTCGAGACCCTCGAAGCCCCGCTGGCCTTGAGCGCGGCCCTGCAACAGGTCGACGATGCCGGCACGCTGGTCCTCGTCGACTGCCTGACGCTGTGGCTGGTGAACTGGCTGATGCCCATGAGCGGCGCACCCGATGCGGCCGGCTGGCAAGCCGAGCGAACGGCGCTGCTGGACCTGCTGCCACGGCTGCAGTCCAAGGTCGTCCTGGTCTCCAACGAGGTTGGCTGGGGCGTCAGCCCGCTGGGCCGCGAGGTGCGCGACTACGTGGACGAACTCGGCCGGCTCAATCAGGACGTCGCCCGCTGCTGTGGCCAGTTGACACTGATGGTGGCCGGCCAGGCCTGGACCCGCCCCGTCGAGGATGCTTCCGATGCTTAGATTTCTTGTCGCCCTGCTGTTCGCGGCGGCCCTGCCCGCCCACGCCGTCGACATCAAGGACGACCTCGGCCAGGTGACGCAGATCAGCGCGCCGCCGCAGCGCATCGTCAGCCTGCTGCCCTCGCTGACCGAGACGGTCTGCGAACTCGGCGCCTGCGCCAAGCTGGTCGGCGTCGACCGCTATTCCAACTTCCCGGCCTCGGTGAACGCCCTGCCCAAGCTGGGCGGCATGGACGACACCAATGTCGAGATGATCGCGGCACTGAAGCCCGATGTCGTGTTCGTCGCCGTGTCCTCGCGTGTCGCCGAGCGGCTGCAGGCCCTGGGCATGAAGGTCATCGCGCTGGAGCCGCGCAGCTACAAGGATGTGCAGCGCGTGCTCAACATCATGGGCCAGGTGCTGGGCGTGGCCGATGCCCAGCGCGTCTGGCGCTACATCGAGGCCGGCGTCGCCGCGGCGGCCAGCAGCGTGCCGGCGAGTGCTCGCGGCGTGCGCGTCTACTACGAGGTGGCCAGCGGCATCTGGGCGGCCGGCGAGTCCTCCTTCATGGGCGAGACCCTGAGCAAGCTCGGTGCCGGCAACATCATTCCCGCCAGCCTCGGCCCCTTCCCCAAGATCAACCCCGAGTTCGTCGTCAAGGCCAACCCGGCCCTGATCATGATCGGCCAGCGCGGCTCCGAAGGCCTGACCCAGCGCCCCGGCTGGGACCGCATCGACGCCATCAAGCGCGGCCGCATCTGCATCTTCAAGCCCGAGGAAGGCGACATCCTCGCCCGCCCGGGACCGCGCATGGCCGAGGCGGCCCAGATCATGGCCAGGTGCCTGCGAGAGAAAGCCGCATCGTGATGAGCATGCGCCCCGCGCTGCTGCTGACGCTGCTGCTCATCGTCGGCGCCGCCGGTGTGCTGGCCGGCGTGGCCATCGGCAGCACCGGCTGGGCCGACCTCGGCGACGACAGCATGGGCATCATCCTATGGGAGATCCGTCTGCCGCGGTCCCTCGGCGCGTGGCTGGCGGGCGCCCTGCTGGGCATGGCCGGCGCGATGTCGCAGGGCCTGTTCCGCAACCCGCTGGCCGATCCCTATCTGCTGGGCAGCGCCTCGGGTGCGGGCCTGGCCGTCGCCATTGCGCTGGCGCTGACCGGCATCTCGCCGCAGACCTCATCGCTGCTGGCCCATGTCGGCCTGACCGGTATCGCCTTTGTCGGCACGCTGGTGGGCGTAGGCCTGACGCTGATCCTCGCTCGCGGCGTCGAGCAGACCTTGCGACTGCTGCTTGCCGGCGTCGTCGTCGGCGTCGTGCTGAATGCGCTGACGGGCCTGGCCACGCTGTGGGCGCCCGACATCCTGCGCGCCATGCAGGCCTTCCTGCTCGGCAACACCGGCCTGCTGGGCTGGAGCAGCGTCACGGTCATGGCGGCCTGTGGCGTCGCGGCCGTCGTCATCGGCCTGCTGGCCAGCCCGGCCCTCGACGCGCTGACCTTGGGCGAGGCCACCGCCGCGTCCCTGGGCATGCGCATGGGCCTGATGCGGCTGCTGCTGATCTTCGCCTTCGCGCTGGCCACCGGGGCTGCGGTCGCGCAGACCGGCATCGTCGCCTTCGTGGGCCTCGTCGCACCGCACCTGGTACGCACGCTTTGCCCCATGCTGCATGGCCGATTGATCCTGATGTCGGCCGCAGCCGGGGGCGCCCTGCTGCTGCTGGCCGACGTCATCGCGCGTGGCCTGATGCGGCCGCAGGAGCTGCCCGTCGGCCTCGTCACCGCATTGCTGGGCGGTGTCTATCTCTTGGTGCTCATGCATCGCCGCGGAGCGCCCAAGCGATGAGCACAGCCCTGCACGCCCGCATCGAACGCGTTCGCATCGACGGCCGCGACCTCATCCACGGCATCGACCTGGCCATCGTCGCCGGCCGCTGGACGGCCATCGTCGGCCCCAACGGCGCCGGCAAGTCGACGCTGCTGCGTGCCATTGCCGGCCTGCAGCGCTGCGACGGCGCCGTGCAACTGGCCGGCAAGCCGCTGACCGACTGGCCCAGCCGCGAACGCGCCCGCCAGCTCGCCTGGATGGGCCAGCAGGAGACCGGCGCCGACGACCTGATGGCCCACGACGTCGTCATGCTCGGCCGCCTGCCGCACCGCCCCTGGCTGGCGCCGCCGACCGTGGCCGACCAGATGGCCGTCCGCTCCGCGATGGAGTCCACCCAGAGCTGGGCCTGGCGCGGGCGCCGCCTGGGTTCGCTGTCCGGCGGTGAGCGCCAGCGCGTGCTGCTGGCCCGCGCCCTGGCCGTCGACGCACCGCTGACGCTGATGGACGAACCCCTGGCCCACCTCGACCCGCCTCACCAGGCGGAATGGATGGCCCTGGTGCGCGCTCGCGTCGCGGCCGGCCACAGCGTCGTCAGCGTGCTGCACGAGTTGCACCTGGCCCTGCAGGCCGACCACCTGGTGCTGATGGCCGACGGCCACATCGTGCACACCGGCGCGCCGGGCGACGCGGCCACGCATGAGGCGCTGAAACGCGTCTTCGGCCCGCGCCTGCACATCGCACAGATCGAAGGGCGCTGGGTCGCCCTGCCTCTATGACCTCCTGCGCCGCCCTCTTCATCAGCGCCCCGTCTTCGGGCTCGGGCAAGACCTGCGTCACGGCGGCCATCGCCCGCTCCAATGTCCGCCGCGGCAAGCGCGTGCGCGTCTTCAAGACCGGGCCCGACTTCCTCGACCCCAGCATCCTGGAGCGCGCCAGCGGTGCCCCCGTCTACCAGCTCGACCTCTTCATGGGCGGCTTCCAGCATTGCCAGGCCCTGCTGGCCGAGGCCGCGCGCGAGGCCGACCTCATCCTGGTCGAAGGCGTCATGGGGCTGTTCGACGGCAAGCCCAGCAGCGCCGACCTGGCCGCCGCCTTCGGCCTGCCCGTCGTCTGCGTCATCGACGCCTCGGCCATGGCCCAGACCTTTGCCGCCCTGGCCACGGGCCTGGCGCGCTTCCGGCCTGAGCTGCACCACTGCGGCGTCATCGCCAACCGCGTCGGCAGCCCGGCCCACGGCCGCATGGTGGGCGAAGGCCTGCCCGACGATCTGCCGCTGATCGCCGCCCTGCCGCGCGAGCCGCGGCTCATCCTGCCCGAGCGCCACCTCGGCCTGGTGCAGGCCCTGGAGCAGCCGGAGCTGGACGCCCAGCTCGACGCCTGGGCCGACACCTGGGAGGCCGGCCTGCGGCCCGGCTTCGATTTCAAGCCCCTGGACCTGCGCGATGCCATCGAGCCGCCACCGGCACGCCTGCTGGCCGGCCGGCGCATCGCCATCGCCCGCGACGCCGCCTTCGGCTTCATCTACCCGGCCAATGTCGACCTGCTGCGCGCCCTCGGCGCCGAGCTGGCCTTCTTCTCACCGTTGCGTCACGAGCCCCTGCCCGATTGCGATGCCGCCTGGCTGCCGGGCGGCTATCCGGAGCTGCACGCAGAAACCCTGGGCGCGCATTCCACGCTGGCTGAATCGCTAACTCGACATATCAACGCAAACAGGCCTCTGCTGGCCGAATGCGGCGGTATGCTGGCCCTGCTGGACGAACTGACCGACGCCGCTGGCGACGCTCACCGCATGGCGGGCCTGATGCCCGGTCGCGCCCATGTGCAGCACCGCCTGGCGGCGCTGGGCCTGCAGGCCATGGACTGGCCGGAAGGACCCCTGCGCGGCCACAGCTACCACTACTCGACGCTGGAGACGCCGCTCGCCCCGATCGCGCGGGCCACCAACCCCAACGGCGGCAAGACCGCCGAGGTCCTCTACCAGCGGGGCTCGCTGCGGGCGAGCTATGTGCACCACTACTTCCCATCCAATCCCGAGGCCGTCGCGGCCTTCTTTGGGAGCTGATTCATGGAAATCGAACAACCGCCGGTGAACCGCGAACGCGTGATTCCCAGCGGCGAGCGCCGCGGCCTCGTCATCGTCCACACGGGCGACGGCAAGGGCAAGAGCACCGCTGCCTTCGGCCTCGCGCTGCGGGCCCATGGCCGCGGCAAGCCGGTGCGCATCTACCAGTTCATGAAGGTGCCCAGCGCCCGCTTCGGCGAGCACCGCGTCTTCGAGCAGCTCGGCGTGCCCATCGAAGGCCTGGGCGACGGCTTCTCGTGGAAGAGCAAGGACCTGGAGCACTCCGCCGAACTGGCCCGCGAGGGCTGGGGCCGTGCCGAATCGGTAATCCGCGCGGGCGACCATTTCCTGGTCGTGCTGGACGAGATCATGTATCCGCTGCGCTACGGCTGGCTGGCGCTGGACAGCGTGATGGCCTGCCTGCGTGAGCGCCCGCCGCATGTGCACGTCGTGCTGACCGGCCGCGGCGCGCCAGCCGAGCTCATCGAGCTGGCCGACACCGTCACCGAGATGACCATGGTCAAGCACCACTACAAGGCCGGCGTGCCGGCGCAGCGCGGCATCGAAGACTGATGAGCAGCGCCCTCGTCATCTGCACCACCTGCGCCGACGGCCGGGGCCAGGCCCTGCTGGAGGCCGTCGAGAACGAGGCCCTGGCGCGCGACTGGCCTCTGCCCGTCCGCGGCCAGGCCTGCATGGCGGCCTGCAAGCAGAGCTGCACGGCGGCGCTGCAGGGCACCGGCAAGCACAGCTATCTGTTCGGCCAGCTGGCACCCGACGCCGCCAGCGTCGACGCGCTGCTGGCCGTTGCGGCCCAGCATGCCGAGCCGGGTGACGGCCTGCTGGCCTGGGACCGCCGTCCGGAACGCCTCAAGGGTGGCCTGGTGGCTCGCCTGCCACCCGTCAGCCCATGAATCTGCTGCTACCGCTGGCCATGGGTGTCGCCCTGCTGGTGGACCGCCTTTTCGGCGAACCACCGGCCTGGGCCCATCCCGTCGTCGGCATGGGGCGCTATCTCGGCCTGTTCAAGCTGACCCGGCTGCCGCCGGCCATCGGCTTCATCGCCGGCGCACTTGCCTGGCTGCTGGGTGCCGCGCTGATGGTTTTCCTGGCGCTGTGGCTGGAGGGCTGGGGACTGCTGCTGCTCAAGCCCTGGAGCTCGATGCTGGGCTTCGTCGCGGCGGCCCTGGCAATCGGCCTGTTGTTGAAGCCCCTGCTGGCCTGGCGCATGCTGGCGGACGACGCCCTGGCTGTGGAAACCGCATTGAACGAATCCTTGGAGGCCGGCCGTACGCGGCTGTCGCGCCTCGTCAGCCGCGACACCACGGCCCTGACCGAGACCGAGGTGCGCGAAGCCGCCATCGAGACCCTGGCCGAGAACCTCAACGACTCCGTCATCGCACCGCTGTTCTGGTTTGCCATCGCCGGCCTGCCGGGCGCGGCCCTCTACCGCTTTGCTAACACGGCGGACGCGATGTGGGGCTACCGTGATGAGCGCGAATGGTGCGGCAAATGGGCGGCGCGGGCCGACGACCTGCTGTCCTGGCTGCCGGCACGGTTGACGGCACTGGTGTTGATGCCCCCGTCCTTCGGCCGACTGCCGCGCGAAGCCCGCCGCACGCCCTCCCCCAACAGCGGCTGGCCCATGGCCGCCATGGCGCTGCGGCTGGGTCGGCGGCTGTCCAAGCCGGGTGTCTATGCGCTGAACACCGAAGGCGCAGCGGTGCAGGCCGGCGACTTGCACGCGGCCCGTGCCGTCGCAACGCAGGCCGTCATCGTCGGTGCCGCGCTGGTTGCTGCCCTCGCCTGGGCGCTGCGCGCATGAAGCCACCGCTGCTGCCCGAACACGGGGGGCCGGACGACGGCCCGCTGGCGGCGCATGACTTCTCCACCAATGCCAGCCCGCTGGGACCGCCGCCTGAACTGATGGCCGCCGTGCAGGCCGCCGATCGACGCAGCTATCCCGACCCCAGCTATCGCGCCCTGCGCCGCCATCTGGGTGACGCGGACCTCGTGCTGCCGACCGCCGGCGGTGCCGAAGGCATTCGTCGACTGACCTTGGCCGCCCTGCACACGGGCCACCGCGAGGTGTGGGTGCCCCAGCCCGGCTTTGGCGACTACGCCGTCGCCGCGCAAGCGCTTGGCCTGGCCGTGAAGCCCTATGCCGCGCCGGCTGACATCCAACCTGCGTCGCAGGCCCTGGTCTGGATCTGCGAGCCCTGCAACCCGACGGGTGGCAGCGAAGCCGCCTGGCCGACGCTGGACGGCCACCTCGTCGCCGTCGACCGCGCCTACGAACCGCTGCGCCTGCACGGCGAGACACCCGCGCTGCCGCCCGGCGCCTGGCAGCTCATCTGCCCCAACAAGGCGCTCGGCCTGACCGGCGTGCGCGCCGGCAGCCTGATCGCGCCCCGACAGGACGATGTCTGGAGCCATGTCCTGTCGCTGGCACCCAGCTGGGTGCTGTCCGCCGAAGGCGTGGCGATGCTGATGCATTGGCCCAGCGAAGCCACTCGGGCCTGGCTGGTCGACGCCCGTGCCAAACTGCGCAACTGGACGGTGCAGCAGCGCCAGCTGCTGGCCGACCTGGACTGGCAGCAGCGCCCCAGCTGCACGAATTTCTGGCTGGCCCGTCCACCACGGGCCGACATGGCGCCGCGCCTGCGCGAACACGGCATCCGCGTGCGCGACGCGGCCTCTTTTGGATTGCCCGGCTGGGTGCGCGTATCGGCCCAGCCGCCCACCGCCCAGCAGGCTCTGCAGCAGGCCCTGCTTGAAATCGAAAGCGAAGACGCATGAACGGCAAGGCAGTCATGGTGCTGGGCACCACCAGCGGCGCAGGCAAGAGCTGGCTCGCTACGGCCCTGTGTCGCTGGTACGCCCGCCAGGGGTTGAAGGTCGCGCCCTTCAAGGCCCAGAACATGAGCAACAACGCCCGCGTGGTGCCGGGGCTCAACGGGCTGATGGGCGAGATCGGCTCGGCCCAGTACTTCCAGGCCCTGGCCGCGAACCGCATACCCGAGGTGCGCATGAACCCGGTGCTGCTCAAGCCCGAGGCCGACACGCAAAGCCAGGTCGTCGTGCTCGGCGAAGTCGATCCGGCCCTGTGCAATGTCCCCTGGCGCGAGCGCAGCGCCCTGCTCAAGCCCCGTGCGCGCGCGGCCCTGCATGAACTGCTGCGCGAGAACGAGGTCGTCGTCATCGAGGGCGCGGGCTCGCCGGCCGAGATCAATCTGGCGCCGAGCGACTACGTCAACCTTGGCACGGCGCGCGATTCCAGGGCTGCCTGCCTCCTCGTCACCGACATCGACCGCGGCGGCGCCTTCGCCCATCTGTACGGCACCCATCAGCTGATGCCCGAGGACGTGCGCGCCCAGGTCAAGGGCTTTGTGCTGAACCGTTTCCGCGGCGACGCCGGCCTGCTTTCACCCGGCCCGGAGCTGCTGGAGCGCATGACCGGCGTGCCCACCATCGCCACGTTGCCGATGTGGCGCGGCCATGGCCTGCCCGAGGAAGACGGTGTGTTCGACGACGCCAGCACGGGCCATGCGGGCAGCGGCCTGCGCATCGCCGTCGTCGCCTATCCGCGCATCTCCAATCTCGATGAGTTCCAGCCGCTGCGCCAGCTGTCCGGCGTGCGCCTGTCCTGGGCCCGCGAGCCCCGCGACCTGCAAGGCGCGGACTGGATCATCCTGCCCGGCTCCAAGTCCACCGCAGCCGACCTGGCCTGGCTGCGCGCGCAGAAACTGGACCTCGCCATCAACGCCCACCGCGGCCGCGTGCTCGGCATCTGCGGCGGCCTGCAGATGCTGGGCGAGGCCCTCATCGACACCCATGGCGTGGACGGCAATGCGCCGGGCCTGGGCCTGCTGCCCCTGGTCACGGCCTTCGAGCCCGAGAAGCTGCTGCGCAGCACCGAGTTCAGCTTCGCCTCGTCACTGGATGGCGGCTGGCAGGCCCTGGCTGGCGTCAAGGCCAGCGGCTACGAGATCCGCCATGGCCGCACCCAGCCCCATGCCGGCCTGCCGCCGCCCCAGGTGGCTCTGCGCAATGCGGCCGGCGAGGCGGTGGGCTGGCAGTCGGGCCAGGTGCTGGGCGTGTATGCCCACGGCCTGTTCGAGCAGCCGGCCGTACTCAAGGCCTTGTTCGGCCAGTCTGGCCGCTCGCTGGACGCGGTGTTCGATGGGCTGGCGGACTTCATCGATCTGCATTTCCAGGCCGGCCGGCTGGCCGGCCTGATCGACTAGCCGCGTCACTTCTTCACCAGCTCCACGCGCCGGTTCTTGGCCCGTCCTTCTTCGCTGCGGTTGTCGGCAATCGGCTTTTCCGCGCCAAAGCCTGCGGCAGTGAGCCGCGCGGCCGCGATGCCGCCGGCCACGACGGCATTCATGACGCTCTTGGCGCGCTGATCGGACAGGGTCTTGTTGGCCGGGGCCGAACCGACGTTGTCGGTATGCCCCTCGACGGCGAGCTTCAGCGCCGGTGCCGCCTTCAGCATGGCGACGATCTCCTTCACCGAGGCCTGGCCGTCGGGCTTGAGATCGGCCTTGTTGGTGTCGAAGTTGATGTACAGCGCGATGAAGCCGTTCTTGTTGATCTCGTCGAGCATCTTGTTGGCCGTCACGACCTGCTGCATGGCCGCGACCTCGACGACGGTCAGCTTGTAGCTCTGCGTCGGCGCGCTGAAGATGCCGGGCTCCACCAGCACCCACACCTCCTTGCCGCCGGCGTTCACGCGCAGCGTCGTCTCGCCGCCATCGCCGTCCTTGGGCAGGCGCTCGTAGACCACCTCGCCACCAATGCCCTTGATGGCGTTCTGGTAGTTGCGGATCAACTGCAGGGCGCTGGGCTGTTTGTCGACGTCGCCGTGGAAATAGAGGATGTCGGTCATGTCGCCCTCGATGCGCTTGCGCACCGGGTTGCCATCGGTGCCGCGGGACACGGCGAAGTCCGCGCCGTTGAAGTTCTTGGCGTATTCGACGATGTGGGAGTTCGGGTAGCGCGTCAGCAGCGGGTGGTCCTTGCTGCGCGCCACGTCGGGCGGCGCGGCCCAGGCCAGGTTCAGGCACAAGAGGAAGCCGCCGATGAGGCGGAGCAGCTGGAGTCTCATGAGGGGTCTCCTGGTGGTCTGGTTGATGCTAGCGGCGGATTTCGTCGCGTCCACCGCCAAGCGGGCAAGATTGCGGGTTTGTCAGCCTGAACCATCGCCGATGCGCCGCCTGCTTGCCACCGCCCTGCTTGCCCTTCCCCTGGCCGCCCACGCCTGGGGCTCCGACGGCCACCAGACCGTCGCGGCCATTGCCGAGGGCCTCATCCAGGGCAGCCCCGCCGAAGCCCGCGTGGCGGCCCTGTTGGGCGACATGCCGCTGACGCAGGCCGCCATCTGGGCCGACTGCGTCAAGGGCATCTCGCCCAGCCAGGGCTACGCCTATCCCAACCCCGGCAAATACCCGTCCTGCGCCCAGCTGGAGATGCCCGCGCGCATCGCCGAGATGGCCGACTATGTGAAGCGCAATGACCGCCAGTGCGAGCTCGGCCTGGACGAGGACGCTTGCCACAAGCAGGTCCACTACGCCGACATCGCCGTCCAGCGCGGCCGCTACCAGCCGGGTGCGGTGGGCACGCGGCCGGATGACGTCGTGGGTGCACTGCGTGCCGCCATTCGCGTCTTGCAGGGCAAGCCATCGCCCGGCCAGCCCAACTTCAAGAGCCAGCGCGAGGCCCTGATCATCCTGGTTCACCTGGTGGGCGACATCCACCAGCCCCTGCACGTGGGCAGCCTCTATCTCGATGCCCAGGGCCGGCCCGTCGACCCCGACAAGCAAGGCTTCGACCGCGCCAGCTTCACCATCGGCGGCAACAGCTTCCTGCTCGATCCGACAACGGGGTCCAAGAACTTCCATTCCTATTGGGACAACGTGCCCGAGGCCCTCAGGCCCCGGCATGTCGATGCGGCCTGGCTGTCCGAGGCTCGCCAGATCCCGCGCGATGCGGGCCATGTGCTGGACTGGTCGGCTCGCTGGGGCAGCGAGTCCGTGGTCCTCGCGGCCACGGCCCACGAAGGTCTGCAATTCAGCCCCAAGCAGGGCGAGAGCTGGCAGGCCAGCCTGCCCGAGGGCTATGAAGCCAGGGCCGAGGCGATCAAGCGGCAGCAGTTGACCAAGGCAGGCGCCAGACTGGCCTGGGTGTTGAAGACGGTTTTTCCCAACTAGGCCCAGCCCGCCATCCGATCAAACCCCGCGCCATGCGGCCACACCGCCGCCAGCGTCGCCGCATCCGCGCCAAACCAGCGCGCGAGTTCCGTGCCGAGCTGATCGGTCGCCGTCGTCGGCAGCCACACGCCCTGGCCCACGTCGTCCGGCCCGCCAATGGTCAGGTCGGGCATGTGGCCCAGCAGCTTGCCGCCATTGGCGCCACGCGCCGCACCGCCAACGGCGAAGTGGTGATTCCCCCAGGCATGGTCGGTGCCGGAGCCGTTGCTGGCAAAGGTGCGGCCGAAGTCGCTGGCGCTGAACAGGGTCACGCTGTCGGCCAGGCCCATGGCCACCATGGCGGTGTTGAAGGCGGTGACGGCGGCGTCGATCTCGGCGAAGTTCTCGTTCTGCCGCTGCAGCTGATCGTCGCCATGGGTGTCGAAGCCGCCGATGGACGTAAAGAAGCATTGGCGCGACAGGCCTAGCGCACCGCGGGCGGCGATGAGCTTGGCCGCCATGCCGAGCTGGCGGCCCAGGTCGGTTTCGGGGAAGGTGGTCGTGACCGTGCTGCTGGACAGGGCCGCGGCCAGGGTGCGCTGCACCTCCAGGCTGCGGCTCATCATGTTGAGCCAGGTCTGCTCGAAGGGATGGCTGCGCGCCTCGGCGAGCGTGGCCGCGACGGCGGCGGACAGCGGGTCGCTGCCGGCCTTGGCATTGGGGTCGTAGAAGTCGAATCCGAAGCGGCCTGAGGCCGACACACGGTAGGGCGTCAATGCCTTGTCGCCGGCCTCCCAGACATTGCCGCCCGACAGGCTGATGGCCGCATAGCCGCGGTTCGTCTGCCCCTCGGCGACGGCGCGCTCCAGCAGCCGACCGCCCCAGCCATTGCGCGGCGGCGCCTCGACGACACCGCTCTGCCAGGCGCCCTGCTGGTCGCTGTGCGAGAACAGGTTGTAGGGCAAGGGGACGCTGCGGGCGTCGTACTGCGCCTTGGTCGTCGGCTGCAGCAGCGGACCGATATTCGCGATGACGTTGGCCTGACCTGAACTGACCAGGCCCTGCAGGCCCGTGAAGGCCGGATGCAGGCCCAGACCGGTCGCGTTGGAAAGGGTCAGCGGTCGCAGCGTTGCGCTGTCCAGCGCGAGATTGGGCCGGGCGCGCTGATAGGTCGTGTATCGAGCATCGGTCGGTACCAGCAGGTTGTTGCCGTCGTTGCCGCCGAACATGAAGACACAGACCAGGGCGCGGTAGTCGCTCGCGGCTGGAGCCGTTTGCGCCAGCGCGCGCATCTGGGCCCAGGGGTTGAGCGCGGCAGCCGCGCCCAGTTGGAGCAGGTGGCGGCGCTTCATCGCTGTATCACATGGTCGGGGCTGAGGGCGGTGACGATCAGGACGGCTCTGACCTTGTCGGTCTTGCCCTTGACCGCGCCGACGAGGGTGGTCAGGCGCTCGCGCGTCGAGCTGCTCATGCCGAGGTTGAAGAACAAGAGGTCCAGGCGATCGATCAGCGCCGCGGCGTCCAGGGCCGCGAGGCTGGCCAGGTCGAGCTTCAGTCGATGCTCCTCGGGCCAGCCATAGCCGCCGCTCTGGAACAGGTCGGCGAAGAAGTTCAACGAGCCGGCAACGGCCGTCTCGCCACTGATCTGGAACTCCGGCGCCACCCAGCCTTGGGCGGCAATAGGTCCGGCAGGGCGATAGCCGGGTGAATAAAAGTTGAAGACCGAGGGCGCCAGGAGCGGGCTCTGGCCAAGGGCGTCATCGCTGCTGTCGAGGTACTGGATGCGGTTCATGCCACTCGCGCTCTTGGCACCCAGGCCGCGCAGCATGTTGGCGAAGCGGATGACGGGTTCGCGCTGCTTGGCGACGTTGGCGGCCGGGCCGTCGCCACGCGCCTCGGCGTCCATCAGCACGGCGCGCACGACCGCCTTCAGGTTGCCGCGCACGCCGGCGCCGTCATTGACGAATACCGCTGCCACGCGGCCCACATAGGCGGCGCTGGGGTTGCTCGCCACCAGGCGCTGGATGAGCTGCTTGCAGAAGAAGGGCGGCACATTGGGGTGCTGGAAGATGGTGTCCAGCGCCTCCTTCATGTCCTGCTCGGCCGTCTGGCCGCCAGTCAGCGTCTTGCCGTCCAGCAGCAGCTTGTCGCCGGGCGAGTGGTAGTTGGCCCAGGCCTTCATGGGCACCACCCACAGGCCCTCGATGTTGTCGTCGTGGTTGTGGAACTGCGTGTTCTTGCTGGTGTCCAGCGCGCCGAAGCTCCAGCCGCTGAAGGCCTTGGCAAAGCCCTTGACGACGGTCTCGTCATAGGTCGGCTGGGTCTTGCCGGCCGAGTCCAGCTTGGGGGTGCCGTCGGCATTGAGCTGGATCAGGCCGATGGAGAAGAGCTGCAGCACCTCGCGCGCGAAGTTCTCGTTGGGATGGGTGCCCTTGCTCGTGTTCTCCTTCTCGCTCTCCAGCATGTTCAGGTAATAGCCCATGGCCGGGTGCAGGGCCACGTCCTGCAGCAGGGTGCGCCAGTTGCCGAAGGCGTTGCGGTTGAGCATGTCCATATAGCTGCTCATGGCCGCGGGCCGGATGTCGGGCGCGATATTGCTGATGACGAAGATCTGCAGCAGGGCCCAGCTGACCCGCGCCCGCAATTGGTCCTCCCCCGTCAGCCATTGCTGCCAGACGGCTTCGTAGCTCATCTCCTCGCTGATGCGCGGCGTCTCGCCGGCCATCTGGTCGCGGCCGCGCTGGCTGTTCAGATAGTCCATGTGCAGGGCCGCCGGCCTGGCGAACTGCGCCGTCAGCCAGGCGTCGAAGCCCTGGCTGACGAGAGCGTCGACCTGCGCAGGCCCGGTGGCGCCGAAGCTGGCCTGGCTCAGGAAGCGGGCCGCGTCGCGCCGGCTGGGCGGCGCCGCGGGTGGCGCGCTGGGCGTGGGGTCGGGTGCGGCCGGTGTGGCGGTGCCAGGGTCAGATGACCCACCACCTCCACCACCGCAGGCGGCGAGCAGCGCAGCCGCAGCCAGCGCCGCCGAGGCGGTGCTCATGCTCAGATCAGGCGGTGCCTGCCCGAGCTCCGTTGTATCGGTCTTGTTGTCGTCCACCACGCTGCCTCCTGCGTCGCGATGCGACTCTAGGCAGGCACGCCACTTGCCGGCGTGAGCAAAGGTGAACGAATGTTGCTGTGCCTGCGTCAGGCCGCGGTGAGGCGCTCGTACTTCTGCATCAGCGTCTCACGGCTTTCGACATGGGCCGGGTTGATGGGGATGCAGGCAACGGGGCAGAGCATCACGCACTGCGGCTCGTCGAAGTGACCGACGCACTCGGTGCACTTGGCCGGGTCGATCTTGTAGAACTCCTCGCCCATCGAGATCGCGTTGTTCGGGCAGGCGGGCTCGCACACATCGCAATTGATGCACTCATCGGTGATCATCAAAGCCATGTTCAGTTCCTCTTGAACTTCTCGTTCAATCGAGCCAGCACACCCGGCGACACGAACTCCGCCACCTCGCCCCCCAGCGTCGCGATCTCGCGCACAAAGGTGCTGGACGTGTACTGGTGGTGCTCGCCGGGCGTCAGGAAGATGGTCTCGACCTCGGGCATGAGCTTGCGGTTCATGCCGGCCATCTGGAACTCGTACTCGAAGTCGCCGCCGGTGCGCAGGCCGCGCACGACGACACGGCCAGCGTGGGTGCGGACGAAGTCGCGCAGCAGGCCGTCGAAGGCGCTGACCTCGACATTGCCCAGCGGCGCGGCGACTTCCTGGGCCATTTCCAGACGCTCATCCAGAGAAAACAGCGTCTTCTTGTGATGGCCCACGGCCACCGCCAGCACCAGCCGCTCGAACATCGCGGCCGAGCGGCGCATCAGGTCTTCGTGGCCCAGGGTGATGGGATCGAAGGTTCCGGGGTAGACAGCCGTGATGGTGGTGCGCGAGGTCATGGGGCCTGATTGTCCTCGCGACGCAGCAATTGGTAGTGCACGGCCCCGGCACGGCCCTGACGCCAGGCGGTGAATCCGGCCGGCGCGGCGATGTCGTGTGGGGACTCGACGTAGATCAACCCGTCCTCGGCCAGCAGCGGCGCGGCGGCGGCGAGTGCGCGATCGAACAGGTCGTCGGCGAACGGCGGGTCGAGAAAGATCAGGTCGAAGCGGTCGGCACAGGCCGTCATCCAATTCAGCGCATTGGCGCGGTGGACGGTGATGGTGGTGGCCTTCAGGCGCCGCTGGCTGGCCCGCAGCCCGTCCGCCAACGCCGCCTCGCGCTCGATCATCACCACGGCGTCCGCCCCGCGCGAGGCCGCCTCGAAACCCAGGGCGCCGCTGCCGGCAAAGGCGTCCAGCACGCGCCAGCCGGTCAGGGTCTGGCCCAGCCAGTTGAACAGCGTCTCGCGGACGCGGTCGGACGTCGGGCGCAGGCCGGGCGAATCAGGCACGGGCAGCTTGGAGCGCTTCCACTGCCCACCAATGATGCGAACTTCACTCATGTGTGATGACGGAGTATCAGGTCCAGCACCATGGTGACGAAGACCGCCAGCCCGACGCCGATCTCGGCACGCGTCAGCGACAGCGCGCGGCGCCAGGCCAGGCTGCACAGCGGCACGAACAGGGCCAGGCCGACGATGCCCGTCCAGGGGCGCCCCAAGGGCACGACCAGGGCCCAGGTCCAGGCCGCAAAGAGCACAAAGCCCCAGAACTCGCCCTTTGTCGCCTGTCCGAACATCCACAGCGCCTGGCGCCAGCCGCTCGCAATGACGCCAGGCCAGGTCTGGCCGTCCTTGTCGAGCAAGTCGTGCAGCCGGTGCATCAGCAGCGCGACGATGACGGCCGCGCCCACGCCGATGGCGAGGGCCAGTCCGCCGACCACGACGCCGAGGTTGGCCCAGCCATCGCCATTGAGCTTGCCCGGCCCCCAGACCGTGGACAGCACAGGCACGGCAACGAGCACACCCAGGCCGACGGTGGCCATGTTGCGCGCCGACGGCGACGCCTGCCGCAGCGCCAACCGACCGACGGCGAACAGGGCCAGCGCCAGCCCGGACACCATCAACCTCAGCCGGAGATCGGCCCAGATGTCAGCCGGGCGGGCGGCCGGCCGGACGGGCGACCGCTTGGCCGCCGGCGCCGTGTCCAGGGCCTCGGGTGGCGCCAGCCGCCTGGGCGATGCCAGCCAGCGGTCCGCGGCGTTGGCCGGCCGCTTCGACAGGGCCGTCGCCTGTTGCCAGCGCGCGAGCTGCTCGTCGAAAGCAGGATCCCAGCGCCGCCACAGCTGACGCTCGGCATCCGGTGCCGCGGTACCGGCCTGGGGCAGCAGCAGCGGCGCCTCGCCACCGGTGCGCGCGGCGCCCAGCACGGTGGGCAACAGCATCTGCCAGCGCGCCTCGCCGAGGCCATCGCAGGCCAGTTCGGCCGTCTGGTGGAGCTGCAGGGTCGGGCCTTCTTCACCGGCCTGCCCCGGCAAGGATGCCTGGCATTGCAGGGTCAGGCCGCGCTCGGCGCTGCCAAAGCGCAGCTGCAGCTGCTGCAAAGGCAGGGGCAACTTGGTAGCCTCCAGCGTCAGCGCCAGCAGGAAGCGCAAGCCGCCACCGGGCTGAGGCTGGGTCCAGAGGCCGCCTCCCTGGGGCTGCCATCCCTTGGACTGGGCAAAAGCCTGCGGCAACTCTCCCGCCTGCTGGGGCGCTCGGTAGGCCAGCTTCGCCGACGCGTTGTAGGCCTCGCGCCAGCTGTCCTCGAAGCCGGCCTCGGTCGCCGGCAGCTCGCGCCCCTGCGCTATGGCCTGGCCGACGCGGGGCTCATCCACAAAGGGCTTGCCGCGCATGCGCGCGAGCTGACGCTGCCACAGGGCGCGGCGCAGGCTCTGTGCGTCGTCAGCGCGATCCTGAGCGGCCAGCACGTCCACCATGAAGAAAGCCAGGCCCGGGTCGGTGCCCAGCGAGGTGTCGTCGACGGCCGCGGCAAACCGCAGCGGCACCGCCGTCGCGATGGCGCCGGCCAACATCAGGGCCAGCAGGGCGCCGAAGCGGCACAGCCGCCTCATGTCCTCACCGGCGCACCGGGATGCCACGCGCCGCCATCAGCGCCTTGGCTTCGCCCACCGTGTGTTCGCCAAAGTGGAAGATGCTGGCCGCGAGCACGGCGTCGGCGCCGCCCCGGGTGATGCCATCGGCCAGGTGCTCCAGCGAGCCGACGCCGCCGGAGGCGATGACGGGCACGGGCACGGCGTCAGACACGGCGCGGGTCAGTTCGAGGTCGAAGCCGCTCTTGGTGCCATCGCGGTCCATGCTGGTCAGCAGGATCTCGCCGGCGCCGAACTCGGCCATCTTGCGCGCCCATTCAACGGCATCCAGGCCCACGTTCTTGCGGCCGCCATGGGTGTAGACGTCCCAGCCCTTCCCTCGCGGGTCATCGTCGGGGCGGCGCTTGGCGTCGATGGCGACCACGATGCACTGGGCGCCGTATTTGTCGCTGGCGGCGCGGATCAACTCGGGGTCGGCCACCGCCGCGGAGTTGAAGCTGACCTTGTCGGCGCCCGCATTCAGCAGCCGGCGTACATCGGCCACGGCGCGCACACCGCCACCCACCGTCAGCGGGATGAAGACCTGGGAGGCCACGGCTTCGATGATGGGCAGGATGAGGTCGCGGCCGTCGCTGGTGGCCGTGATGTCGAGGAAGGTCAATTCATCGGCGCCCTGCTCGTTGTAGCGGGCGGCGATGTCGACCGGGTCGCCCGCATCACGCAGGCCGACGAAGTTGACGCCCTTGACCACGCGGCCGGCGGTGACGTCGAGGCAGGGAATGATGCGTTTGGCGAGCATGGCAGGGGGACGGAAAACCAGCCTGGATTATTCCTTTCCTGATTAGGTCTTCGCAGGGGCGCGCAAGCATCGCCCAATCGCGGCTGCTCAACCCACCCCACGGAGACGACGATGAGACTGACCGCCCCCGCCCTGCTTGCCGCGAGCCTTGCCCTGGGCGCCACCGCCGCCTCGGCCCATCCGGTGACCTATATCGGCACGCTGAGCAACCTCGGCGAACCTGCAACAGCCGCGGGTTCGCTGGGTACTGGCTCGGTCAGCATCGTCTTTGACGACGACACCTTCACGATGAAGGTCGACGTGACCTTCAGCGGCATGAGTGGCAACACCACGGCCAGCCACATCCATTGCTGCACGGCCGCTGCCGGCGCCGGCTCGGCGGGCGTGGCGACACCACTGCCGACCTTCCCGGGCTTCCCGCTGGGTGTCACCTCGGGCAGCTACTCCCACACCTTCGACATGACCCAGGCCTCGAGCTGGAACCCGGCCTTCGTCACGGCCAACGGCGGCACGACCTCGGGCGCCTTTGCCGCGTTCGCGACCGGTCTCGCCGACGGCAAGGCCTATCTGAACATCCACTCGACGACGTCGGGCGGCGGGGAGATCCGCACCTTCCTGGCGCTGGCGCCCGTGCCCGAGCCGGAGAGCTATGCGTTGATGCTGGCAGGCCTGGGCCTGCTGGTGCTGCGCCGGCGCAGCCTGGGCCGCTGAGGCGTCAGCCTTCCGCCGCCATCAGCTCGTCGGCACGGGTCTGGGCGGCGGCGAAGTCGAGCGCGCCGGTGTAGATGGACCGGCCGCAGATGACACCTTCGACGCCGTCGCCGAAGACGGCGCACAGGCGCTCGATGTCGGCGATGTCGGACAGGCCGCCCGAGGCGATGACGGGAATCGTCAGCGCCTGAGCCAGCTTGACCGTGGCCTCGATGTTGATGCCGGTCAGCATGCCGTCGCGGCCGATGTCGGTGTAGATGACGCCTTCGACACCGTAGTCCTGGAACTTCTGGGCCAGGTCGATGACCTCGTGGCCTGTCAGCTTGCTCCAGCCGTCGGTGGCGACCTTGCCATCCTTGGCATCCAGGCCCACGATGATGTGGCCGCCGAAGGCGCTGCAGGCGTCCTTCAGGAAGCCGGGGTTCTTGACCGCCGCCGTACCGATGATGACGTAGGACAGGCCGTCGTCCAGGTAGCGCTCGATGGTGTCGAGGTCACGGATGCCGCCGCCGAGCTGGATGGGGATCTCGTCGCCCACCTCCTTGATGATGGCCTTGATGGCCGGCTCGTTGACCGGCTTGCCTGCGAAGGCGCCGTTCAGGTCCACCAGGTGCAGGCGCCGCGCGCCGGCATCGAGCCAGCGGCGCGCCATCGCGGCGGGGTCTTCGCCGAAGGTGGTGGAGTCGTTCATGTCGCCTTGCTTGAGGCGGACGCAGCGACCGTCTTTCAGGTCGATGGCAGGGATCAGCAGCATGGCCGAGAGCAGGGGGGCTGGAAAAAGGGAGGCGGGGACGAGAAAGCGCAGACCGGCTTAGGGTTTCCAGTGCAGGAAATTGCGGTAGAGGGCGAGGCCCAGGGAGGCACTTTTCTCGGGGTGGAATTGAGTCGCAAAAATATTATCCCGGGCCACCGCACAGGTAAAGCGAGTCCCGTAATCGGTCTCGCCGGCGCTGTGTTCGGGCGACGCGGTGGTCGCGTAGAAGCTGTGCACGAAGTAGAACCAGCTTTCGTCCGGAATGCCATCCCACACCGGGTGGCGGCGCGGCTGGTGAACGCGGTTCCAGCCCATCTGCGGCACCTTGTAGCGGCTGCCATCCGGCTGCAGCCGGCCTTCGAGGCGAAAGCGCTGCACATGGCCCGGGATCAAGCCCAGGCCGGGCGTGTCCTGCTCCTCGCTGTGGTCCAGCAGCATCTGCATGCCGACGCAGACGCCCAGCAGCGGCTTGGCGGCAGCCGCTTCCAGCACGGCCTCCTTGGCACCCGACGCGGCCAGTTCGGCCATGCAGTCGCGCATGGCACCTTGCCCCGGCAATACGACGCGCTCGGCGGCGCGGATCAATTCCGGGTCGCAGGTGATGGCGACATCAAAGCCCTGGCCTTGCGCTGCATGGATCACGGCCTGCGACACCGAGCGTAGATTGCCCATGCCGTAGTCGACGACGGCAACAGTCCTCGTCACAGCGAGCCCTTGGTCGACGGGATGACGCCCGCCGAGCGCGGGTCGGCCGTTGTCGCCATGCGCAGGGCGCGGCCGAAGGCCTTGAACATGGTCTCGGCCTGGTGATGGGCGTTGTGGCCCTTCAGGTTGTCGATGTGGATCGTGGCCAGGGCGGCGTTGGCGAAGCCTTGGAAGAACTCGAAGGTCAGCTGGGTGTCGAAGGCGCCGATGCTGCCGGCGGTGAACTTGCAGTCCATGTGCAGGCCGGGCCGGCCCGACAGGTCGATGACGACGCGCGACAGCGCCTCATCCAGCGGCACATAGCTGTGGCCGTAGCGGGTCAGGCCGGCCTTGTCGCCCACCGCCTTGGCGACAGCCAGGCCCAGGGTGATGCCGACGTCTTCCACCGTGTGGTGGCCGTCGATGTGCAGGTCGCCCTCGCAGTGGATGTCCAGGTCGATGAGGCCGTGGCGGGCGATCTGGTCCAGCATGTGGTCGAAGAAACCGATGCCGGTCTGCAGCTTGGACTGGCCCGTGCCGTCGAGGTTGATGCGCACGGTGATGCGCGTCTCGCGGGTGTTGCGGGTGACTTCGGCGGCTCGTGTGGTGACGGAGGGGGTGGTCATGACAGACAGCTCGGGAGTTCAGCCAGCAGGCGGGTGTTTTCGTCGGGCGTGCCGACGGTAAGGCGCACACAGTTCGCAAGCAGCGCGTGCATGGCCGAGACGTTCTTGATCAGCACGCCGCGGGCCTTCAGCGCCGCGAAGGTGGCGGCCGCATCCTGCACCTTCGCAAGAATCATATTGCCCTGGCTGGGCCAGGGGGCGATGCCGGGCATGGCCTGCAAGGCCGTGAACAGGCGCTCGCGCTGCCGGCGCAGTTCGGCGGCCTGGGCGGCATAGACCTCGGCATGCTCCAGAGCGAAAAAGGCTGCCTCGGCGTTCAGCACGCTGATGTTGTAGGGCGGACGCAGCTTCTCGACCTGCTCGACCAGCTCCGGCGCGCCCAGCAGATAGCCGATGCGCACGCCGGCCAGGCCGAACTTGCTCATGGTGCGCATGACCAGCACATTCTTCCGGCGGGCCATCAGGGCCAGGCTGTCGGCACTGGCGAAGGGTTGGTAGGCCTCGTCCATGACGACGAGGCCGGGCGCCGCCTGGGCGATGCGCTCGATGACGGCGGCGTCCCACAGCGTGGCGGTGGGGTTGTTCGGGTAGGCCAGGTAGATCAGGGCGGGCCGGTGCGCACGAATAGCTGCCAGCATGGCGGCCTCGTCCAGCTCGAAGTCATCGGCCCGCAGCGGCACGCCGACGAAGTTGAGCTGCTGCTGGCGCGCCAACGCCTCGTACATGACAAAGCCGGGCACCGGGGCCAGCACCGTTGCGCCCGGCTGGGCGACGGCGATGGTCAGCAGGCCGATCAACTCGTCCGAGCCATTGCCCAGGGTCACGCCGACTTCATCGCCCACGCCCGCATGGCGGGCCAGGGCGCGCGCCAGCTCGGCGGTGCGCTCGGCCGGGTAGCGGTTCAGCGCCACGGCGCCGAGGCGCTCGCCCAGGGCCTGCTGCAACTCGGGCGGCAGGCGGTAGGGGTTCTCCATCGCGTCCAGCTTCAGCAGGCCGGTGCTGGGCTGCACCACATAGGCGTGAGCCGCGAGCACGTCGGGGCGGATCTGGGCGAGGGCTTGGTCGAGAGCGGCTGTCATGGCGCAGGGACGGGAGCGACGAGAGGATTGAGCACCTGCACGCTGTCATAAACGGCGTCGTGCGGCAGGGCCAGGCTGAGCAGGCAGGTGCAGCCCTGGGCCTTGGCGCTGGCGACGACGAGGGCGTCGGCAAAGGCCAGGCCGAAGCGGCTTTCCAGTGACCAGGCGGATTCGACCGTGGCCTGGTCGACGCCCCAGGGCCGCCAATGCTGGTAGCGGCGCACCTCGGCGCGCACGTCGCCCTGCGGCATGGGCGGGCTGATCTGGCGCGTGGCCAGCAGGTAGAAGTCGTTCAGCACCTGCACGGAGACGCGGCCGGTGCGCGTGGCCCAGAGCTGTCGCAACCAGGCCAGCACCTGCTCGCGCTCGGCCGGGCGAGCGCCGTCCTCGCTGAACAGCAGCACGGAGGTGTCGACGAAGACGGGGTCTTTCATCCCAGCACCTGTCTGCCCGGGTAGGGGTCGCCGTCCGAGGCCCAGGAACGCTCGCGGTGCAGCCAGTCCTGCTGGGCCCGCTCATAGGCGTCGTCGTGCAGCATCTTCTCGGCCAGCAGCTCGCCGAGCAGGCGGGAGACGCTGGTGTTGCGCCGCGCGGCCTCCAGCCGGGCCCATTCGGCCACGGCGTCGTCCATGGACACGGTGACGTTCTTCATGAGCCGGAGATTACACGAAGTTCGTGTTGCACGAACTTCGTGTCGAAATAACCCTCGCTTGGTTTCCGCTAGGGCCGGTACCAGAGCTCGGGCTTGTCCAAGGGCGTCTGCGATGACAGCAGCGGGTTGCGCAGCTCGATGACGCGCCGCGAGCCCAGCTTGGCGCGGGCCAGGTCCTCGCCGTGGTATTTCATGAAGAGGCTGTCGAAACTGCCGTTGGCGCGCAGGCGCTTCAGCCCCAGCTCGATGGCCGCCGCCAGTTCCGGCTCCTCGAAGGCGACGAAGTAGTAGATGGCTGCCGGGTAGTGCAGGCAGATGTTGGGCACGACGGCCAGGCCCTGGCCGTAGCGCTCCAGCTCCCACCAGATCTCCTCGACCGAGCGCGGGAAGGCATCGGCCCGCCCCAGGCGCAGCTGCTTGAACATCGCGTCATAGCTGGGCGACACGATGACGTTGAGGCCGTTGGCCTGCAGGATGCCGGTATCCGGCCATTCCAGGCCCTGCACCAGGGAGAACTGGCGCAGCTCGGCCGGCGTCTTCACCTCGGCCATGCGCGCGGCCACCTCGGACGAGGCCAGCAGCAGCCGCCAGCCATAAAGCCCCTTGAAGATGGGCACGCGAACGGGCTGGGCCTGCTGCTCGCGCTCGACCGAGGTCATGGTCCAGAGCACGTCAAGCCGCCGGTGCTTGCCGAGTTCCTGCAGCGCGCGGTTCTGGGGGATCAGCTCGGACGTGGGTTCCAGTGACACCGGCATGCCGGCCGCGGCCAAGGCCTGCTCCAGCAGCACGGCGGCGTAGCTGCGCTCGGTCTCGGCCTTGGGCGAGACATGGGGAATGCGCAAGCGGCGCGGAGCGCCCTGGGCAGAGGCCAGGGGAAGCGCTGCCGAAGAAAGGATGAGATCGCGTCGTCGCAAGGTCATGCGCCAGAGTAGCCGAAGCGACAGCGTCCGTTCAATCGCGGCAGCCCCGAGTGGGTTAGCCTGTCTATCCCGCAACCCTTCCCTTGCTCGATGCCCCTGTCGCCTCTCGTCAAGAAGCCCCTGCAGGCCACGGCTGCCAAGCTCAAGCGCACCGGACGCGCCCTGGGCAAGCTCAAGCCCCAGCAGGTCAACCCCGTCCAGGCCCTGCAGGACATCAAGGCCCGGCGTATCGCCAGGCGCTCGGCCTCGGGCCTGCAGTTGGTGCTGGCTGACCGCATCGACTTCGTCAACCCGCAGCACTGGGACGCCCTCGCCGCCCAGACCGTCTTCCTGTCGCGCGACTATCTGCGGGTGCTGGAAGCGCATGCGCCGGACAACCTGGAACCGCGCTACGCCATGGCCTATGCCGACGGCGAGCCGGTCGCCGCCCTGCTGCTGCAGCGCGTGGCCGTGGGCGGCGCCCAGCTGCGCAAGCCCGGTGGCAAGAAAAAGCTGGTCGACGCCCCGATGGCCGGCCTCAAGGAACATCTGCTGGTCTGCGGCAATCTGCTGGTCTGGGGCGCGCGCTCCATGGCCCTGGCGCCGCATGCCGACGAGGGCCAGCTCTGGCACGGCATCTGCGAAGCGATCTACCGCCTGCGCCGCGCCGACAAGCTGGATGGCCAGTCCGACTTCGCGCTGATCAAGGATTTGGGGCTGGCCCTGGACGACGTGCCGCCGGCCCTGCGCCTGCTGGGCTATCGCAGCGTCGAGACCGAGCCCGACATGGTGCTGACGCTGCGACCCGAATGGCGCAGCTGGGACGACTATCTGGCCAGCATGACTTCGGGCTATCGCAGCGCGGCCAAGAAGCTGCTGAAGGACTGCGCCAGCGCCGGCTTGACCATTCGCCTGGCGACGGCCGAGGAGATGGCGGCGCGCGCCGACGAGCTGCATGGCCTCTACGGCCAGGTGCACAACGCACAGGGGCTGAGGATGGCCACGCTGACGCCCGGCTATCTGCCGGCCATGGCAGCCGCTCTGGGTGATCGCTTTCGCTGCCGCGTCGTCGAGGCCGCCGATGGCCGCTGGCTGGGCTTCGTCACCAGCGTGAACGATGGCGCGACGACGCTGGGCTACTACGTCGGCTACGACCGTCCGGCCAATGCCGACGCGCCCATCTACCTGACGCTGCTGCAGTCGACGGTGCAGGACGCCATCGCCTTCGGCTCGACGCGCCTGAGCCTGGGCCGCACGGCCCTGGAACCCAAGGCCAAGATGGGCTGCAAGCCCGAGCCGCTGAGCTGCGCGGTGCGCCACCGCGTGTCGGCGCTGAACTGGATCACGACCGCGCTGACCAAGACGGCCGAGCACGACGAGCCGCCGGAGCGCAGCCCCTTCAAGGCCGCGCCTGTCGACGCAGCCTGAGAGTCATTTCAAGCGGAGTTCGGCCGCTCGGGCGTGGGCCTGCAGGCCCTCGCCGTGGGCCAGCACGCTGGCGATGCGGCCCAGCTCCTGGGCGCCCTTTTCGCTGACCTCTATGAGGCTGCTGCGCTTCTGGAAGTCATAGACGCCCAGCGGCGACGAGAAGCGCGCCGTGCTGGACGTGGGCAACACGTGGTTGGGGCCGGCGCAGTAGTCGCCCAGGCTCTCGCTCGTGTAGGCGCCCATGAAGATGGCGCCGGCATGGCGCAGCAGGGGCTCCCAGCGTTGCGGCTCGGCGGCGCTGATCTCCAGATGCTCGGGCGCGATGGCGTTGCTGATCTCGCAGGCTTCTTCCATCGAGCGCGTCAGGATCAGTGCGCCGCGGCCTTCCAGCGAGGCACGGATGACGGCCTCGCGCGGCAGCGAGGGCAAGAGCTTTTCCATGCTGGCGTGCACAGCCTCCAGGTAGGCGGCATCGGGGCTGAGCAGGATGCTCTGGGCCAGCTCGTCATGCTCGGCCTGGCTGAACAGGTCCATGGCCACCCAGTCCGGCGGCGTCGTGCCATCGGCGATGACGAGGATCTCGCTGGGGCCGGCAATCATGTCGATACCGACCTGGCCGAAGACATGCTTCTTGGCCGAGGCCACATAGGCATTGCCCGGGCCGGTGATCTTGTCGACACGCGGGATGGTGGCCGTGCCGTAGGCCAGCGCGGCCACGGCCTGGGCGCCGCCAATGGTGAAGACGCGATGCACGCCAGCGACGGCCGCAGCGGCCAGCACCAATGGGTTGCGCACGCCATCCGGCGTCGGCACGACCATGATGATTTCCTGCACGCCGGCCACGTGGGCGGGAATCGCATTCATCAGCACGCTGCTCGGGTAAGCAGCCTTGCCGCCCGGCACATACAGACCGACGCGGTCCACGGGCGTGACCTTCTGGCCGAGCAGATTGCCGTCTTCGTCGCGGTAGCTCCACGACAGACCACAAGCCTGCAGCTGGCGCTCGTGATAGGCGCGCACACGCTTGGCAGCGGCCTGCAAGGCGTCGCGTTGCTCGGGCGTGATGGAAGCCAACGCGGCCTGCAGTTCGGCCTGGCCGATCTCCAGCGCGCCGACGCCGTCGGCATTCACGCGGTCAAAGCGGGCGGTGTAGTCCAGCACGGCGGCGTCACCGCGCTTGCGCACATCGGCCAGGATCTCAGCCACGCGGCCTTCGATGGCGGCATCCGTCTCCGCCGACCAATGGCGCAGGCGCTCGAACTCGTTCGAGAAGTCGGCGGCGGCGGTCGAGAGTTGGCGGAGCTTCATGCAGCGATGGCTTGGGAGAAGGCGTCGATGAGGGGGCGCAACTGGTCGCGCTTCAACTTGAGCGCTGCCTGGTTGACAACGAGGCGGGAGGAGATGTCCATGATCTGCTCCACCTCGACCAGCTTGTTGGCGCGCAGCGTGCCGCCGGTGGAGACGAGGTCGACGATGGCGTCGGCCAGGCCCGTCAGCGGCGCCAGCTCCATGGAACCGTAGAGCTTGATGAGGTCGACGTGCACGCCTTTGTCGGCGAAGTGCTGGCGGGCGATCTCGGTGTATTTGGTGGCGACGCGGATGCGCGAGCCCTGCTTGACGGCCGCTGCGTAGTCGAAGTCGGCGCGCACCGCCACGCTCATGCGGCAGCGGGCGATCTTGAGGTCCAGCGGCTGGTACAGGCCGTGCGAGCCGCCCTGGGCCAAGGCCTGTTCGTGCAACACGTCGCGACCGGCCACGCCGAGGTCGGCGCCACCGTATTGCACATAGGTCGGCACGTCGCTGGCGCGCACCAGCACGACGCGCACGCCTTCGCGATTGGTCGGCAGGATGAGCTTGCGCGAGGTTTCGGGGTCTTCCAGCACCTCGATGCCGGCGGCGCGCAGCAGCGGCAGCGTCTCTTCGAAGATGCGCCCCTTGGACAGCGCCAGGGTGAGCGCGCTCATTGGAATTCCTCAGGCGTCAGCGTCTTCATCGACAGCGCGTGGATCTGCTCGCGCATGCGGTCGCCAAGGGCCGCGTAGACCCGCTGATGGCGCTTGATGCGCGACAGGCCGGCGAACTCCGCCGAAACGATGGTGGCGAAGAAATGGCGCCCGTCGCCCTCGACTTCCAGATGCGCGCAGGCCAGGCCTGCGGCAATGAAATCGCGCACTTCTTGCGGGGTCGGGTCGGCCATCACGGGTCCTTCTGGAAAACCCGTGATTCTAGAGAGCGCCTAGGAACGGATCTTGTAGCCCTTCTTCAGCAGGGACAAAGCCAGACCCGCCGTCACCGCGAAGCTCACGCCGACGACCGCCAGGCTCAGCCACGGCGACACGTCGCTGACGCCGAAGAAGCCACGGCGGAAGCCGTCGATCATGTAGAAGAAGGGGTTCAGGTGGCTGATGCCCTGCCAGAAGCCCGGCAGGGAGTGCACCGAGTAGAAGACGCCCGACAGGAACGTCATCGGCATGATGATGAAGTTCTGGAAGGCGGCCAGCTGGTCGAACTTCTCGGCCCACAGGCCGGCGATCAGACCCAGCGTCCCCATCAGGCCGGCGCCCAGCACCGTGAAGATCAGCACCCAGGCAATATTGTCCAGGCCCGGCGGCGCAAACCAGGCCGTCACCAGCAGCACGCCCGCGCCCACGGCCAGGCCGCGCACGATGGCCGCTCCCACATAGGCGACGAACCAGGCCGAAGGCGACAGCGGCGTCAGCAGCAGGAAGATCAGGTTGCCGGTGATCTTGCTCTGGATGAGGCTGGAGGAACTGTTGGCGAAGGCGTTCTGCAGCACGCTCATCATGACCAGGCCCGGGATCAGGAATTGTGTATAGCCGACCGTGTCGTAGACCTTCACATGGTCTTCCAGCGTGTGGCCAAAGACGAGCAGGTACATGACGGCCGTCAGCACTGGGGCGCAGACAGTCTGGAAGGCGACCTTCCAGAAGCGCAGCACTTCCTTCTTGAACAGGGTGGAGGCGCCGTTCATGCGTGCTCTCCCTGCATGATTTCAAGGAACACGTCCTCGAGGTCGGCGCGGCCGATCTCCAGATCTTCAACGGGCACTCCCGCGGCGCGCAGCGCGGCCAGCGTGGTTTCCACCTCGGCGGCGTCATGGGCCGTGACCTGCACGATGCGGCCCGTCACGCGGGCCCGCGCCGCAATGTCCGGTGGCAGTGGTACGTCGGTCTTGAAACGCAGCATGGTCGACGCCGTGCCGGCCAGCAGCTGGGAGGTGCGGTCCAGCGCGACGATCCGTCCCTGCTTCAGCATGCCGATGCGCTGGCATAGGGCCTCGGCTTCTTCGAGGTAGTGGGTGGTCAGCAGCACCGTGTGGCCTTCCTTGTTGAGGCGGGCGATGAACTGCCACAGGGTCTGGCGCAGCTCCACGTCGACGCCGGCCGTCGGCTCGTCCAGCACGATGACGGGCGGGCGGTGCACCAGGGCCTGGGCCACCAGCACGCGGCGCTTCATGCCGCCGGACAGCTGGCGCATATTGGCATTGGCCTTGTCGGCCAGGCCGAGGTTGCTCAGCAGCTCGTCGATCCAGTCGTCGTTGCCATGCACGCCGAAATAGCCGCTCTGGATGCGCAGCGATTCGCGCACGCTGAAGAAGGGGTCGAACACCAGCTCCTGCGGCACCACGCCCAGGGCCTTGCGGGCGGCGGCGTAGTCGTCCACCACGTCATGGCCCATGACGCGCACCCGGCCTTCGGTGGCCTTGGCCAGGCCGGCCAGCACGCTGATCAGCGTCGTCTTGCCGGCGCCGTTGGGGCCCAGCAGGCCGAAGAATTCACCACAGTGGATGTCGAAGCTGACGCCATCCAGCGCCCTGACCTGCCCTCCCCGGTATGTTTTCTTGACGTTCTCGAAGGAGATGGCCGGCGGAGAGGTCTGATTGGGCATGGGGCGCGATTCTAAAAGTCAGCCCTATTTCGGTGCCGATCACTGCCAGAATGCCCTGAGCATGCCTACGCCCAAACGTCCCCGCCGCACCGCCGAGCGCATCCTGGAGGTCACCCTCGACCTCTTCAACAGCTTCGGCGAGCCCAATGTGTCGACGACGCTGATCTCGGCCGAACTGAAGATCAGCCCGGGCAATCTCTACTACCACTACCCGGCCAAGGACGAGCTGGTCAACGCCCTGTTCGGCCGCTACGAGGCCGAGCTCAGCGAACTGCTGGCCGCCGCCGACAACGTACGCAATGTGGAGGACGCCTGGCTGTTCTTCCACATGCTGTTCGAGCTGATCTGGAAGCACCGCTTCCTCTACCGCGACCTGAACGACCTGCTGTTCAAGAACCGCCGCCTTGAAACCCATTTCCAGAGCCTGCTGGCCGCCAAGGAGCAGGCCATGCGCCATGTGCTGTCGGGCCTGCACCTGGGCGGCGCGCTGAAGATGGAACTGCGCGAGGCCGCGCCGACGGCCAATGCCATGGTGGTGGTGGTGAGCTACTGGCTGAGCTACGAATACGTGCGCGACCCGCGCCATGCGCTGGAGCCCGACCGTGCCGGCGCCGCCCTGATGCGCGGTGCCTTCCACGCCCTTTCCCTGCTGCTACCCTACCTCGAGCCTGCATCCAAGGATCACCTGTTCAAGCTCGCCGGCAACTATCAACAATCCTGAAGGAGACATCGCGATGGCCAAGTGGACCGCCTTCCCCTATGACAACAGCGCCTTCGTCTACACGGCGGCCACGCTGAAGAAACACTGGGCCCGCCTGCATGCCGGCGATGCCGAGCCCTTCCCCAAGGACGCTGCCGTCGTGCAGGCCTGGATCCACTTCCACGCCGGTGATTTCCAGGCCGCCTATGACGCCGGCCTGGCCGCTGACGGCGCCGGCATCACGGTCGCCAACAAGGCCCAGGGCATCTACGCCAACTACCTCGAGAAGAAGGAGAAGGTGAAGCTGGAGATGTTCCTGGAAATCTCCGAGCGCGCCGAGGCCCAGCAGGGCGAAGAGCCCAAGAACGCCAACGCCTACTACTGGCAGGCCTACGCCCTTGGCCGGTACGGCCAGGGCATCAGCGTCGCCAAGGCGCTGGCGCAAGGCCTGGGCACCAAGGTCAAGGGCGCGCTGGAAACCACCATCGAGCTGGCCCCCAAGCATGCCGACGCCCACATCGCACTGGGCGCCTTCCATGCCGAGGTCATCGACAAGGTCGGCAAGCTGCTGGGCCGCACCCAGGGCGCCGACACGGCCACCGGACTGAAGATGTTCGAGCAGGCCCTCAAGCTCAACCCGACCAGCGCCATCGCCATGATCGAGCGCGCCAACGGCCTCGTCATGCTGGAGGGCGACAAGCGCATGAAGGAGGCCGAAAAGCTGTACGCCGACGCGGCCGCCTGCACCGCCATGGACGCGATGGAAATGCTGGACATCGAGCTGGCCAAGGAAGAACTCGAGGAGTAATTCGAGCAGTAGTTCACGGCCCGCTTGACGGGTCGTGAACTCCGTCACAACCCGATCTCCCGCGCCCCGGGGGTGCAAGTCCGCGTACGGCGGCGTAAGCTTCGTCCCCATCAGCCACCCCCCACACGAGACCGCGCCATGAAGTTCCTGATCCCCGCTTTCGCTGCCGTCACTGTCTTCGCCGCCCAGGCCGCGAACAACGCCACGCCCGAGCAGGCCGAACTGCGCGCCGAGTGCGCCAAGAGCTACACCGACACCAGCAGCATCGCCACGCCGGTTGCTTCCAACGAATACCAATTCGTCTACGCCAACGGCAAGTACAAGGGCGAAGCCAAGCCGGGCAAGCTGCTGGCTTGCACCGAAGGCCAATACGCCGCCTACCTGGACAAGGCCGACCCGGTCAAGGTGATGGCCGCCTACCCGACGGCCGCCGGCCGCCCGACCGCCGCCAAGAAGAAGGCCGAGCCCTTCCGCCTGTGATTCGGTCCTGAGCGTTTAGACACCGCCAAAAGGCGCTCCTCGGAGCGCCTTTTTGTTTTTGCGGCTCGGTCGGCCTAATGTTCAGACTCACTGGACATTCCAAGGAGCCCCGCCGTGAAGATCTTGATCGCCACCCTCGCCTGCCTGGTCAGCCTTCCCGCCCTGGCGGACGACGCCGACATGCAAAAGGCGCGGTACGAGTTGCGCACCGCTTGCGCCCAGAGCTACGCCAGCTTCATCGCCCACCAGCCGGCCGGCAACCCCGCCGAATACCGCGGTGACAAGCAGCCCGGCGACAACGCCTACTACGGCGACGCCAAGCCCTGCAGCGAGGAGCAGCTGGCGGCCTATCTCGACAAGGCCGACCCGGCACTCGTCATGCGCGCCTACCCCTCCGCCGCCGGCCGGCCCAAGGCCAAGGAGCCGACCACGGCGCCCTCCGCACCGGTCAAGGGCTGAGTCGATGCCTTGGCAACAGCTCTTCGCCTCGCGGGGTCTTGATCTTGCGTTGCTCGCCGTTCAGCCACCACGACCCGACGCTCAATTTCGAGTGCGGCCAACCTAGGTAGTTTGTGACGCAGACCTTTGCAATGGCCTTCGGCATTCCGTCGGATCATCCGAAGCCGACTTAGGCGGAAATTCTGCCGAAGCGAAGGCCAGATTTTGATAGCTCGCTTCTTGCATCGTCTTCCTATAGTCATAGAACGCCGTTGCGAGGCGCTGACCGAATCCAGGACCCGTGGCAATGCGCATGACCAGCCTTCCATCGCCGTCGCGAGCGTAAATCAATCCTGGGGCCCGCTCGAACGTCAGCTGGCCGACGCCTGGCACGGGGCCAAAGCTTCGGTTGAATTCAAACAACGCCATGGTCCTCTCCCACTTTGGCATTGAACACAGCTACGGCGTCCCGTTGGTCAGAACGCTGGCGGCCAAGCCTGCGTCATCAGATGAATCGGACATGGCGCCCGTCGAAGCACTCGAAGATGTCCCGCCACGAGTGCCCGTGGATCTCTTCGATATCGACAGCATCCAGAAACTGAGCCTTCCTGAACTCATCGCGCATGGCTTCTTGCCACGGCTCGTTCTGGGTTCGGTCAGTGGTGCGGCGCTCGGCGAGATGCATGGCGGTCTCCTGATGACCTTCTGGGCGTGATGGCGATTGGTTCATGGCATCGCCAGTGTCTGAATCGCCGCCCGCCCTGGATATCGCCCTCAAGAGGGATTCCGGATGGTCATCTCCCCCAAAAGGGGGAGACTGCATCGCACGAATCCCCACTCGGGGCGATGGTCTGCAGGGACAGCGGCCGAGACACTGGCGGCGATCGAAAGCAACCTCCTTGGAGCTAGCCATGCAAATCGCCACCGCCGCCGCCCGAAACACCTTCCAGTTGCCCGGCCTGTTTGCTAGCTCTGCCGAGGTGATTCGTCCTACTCAGTGCAACTTCCAGCGCCCGTACGGCAACGAAGTCCGCGACAGCTTCATACGCCGTACTAGCCAAATGAGCGACAACCAGTCCCATAACCGCCGCGTCCAGTTCCTGGCGGGGGTTGATGTGCGCGAGATCAGCATGGATAAGTGGACCAAAGCTAACGCCGCGTTCAAGCCAGTCTGATGTGCCGAATCGAAGTCCGCTTTGCAGCGAGGCTGTGTGAAAACCCTCCTTGGATCGCACGCACCGCTGCCTAGATTGTGGGAACGCCACTCTGGGTTGCCGCATGAAGCGATTCATTGAGGGAGAAGATCGGCACCAAGTCACCCTGCTGCCTGAGTGCCTGGACGACTTCATTGACGCAGACAACACGGTCCGAGTCATTGATGTCTTCATCGACGAGTTGGATCTCGTGGCGCTGGGCTTTGATGGCGCAAGCCCGGCAGCAACGGGCCGTCCCTCCTATCACCCGTCCGTGCTGTTGAAGCTGTACCTGTACGGCTATCTCAACCGGATCCAGTCCAGCCGGCGCCTGGAGCGCGAATGCCAGCGCAACGTGGAGCTGATGTGGTTGACCGGCAGGCTGGCCCCTGACTTCAAGACCATCGCAGACTTCCGCCGGGACAACGGCAAGGGCATTCGCAACGTGTGCCGTCGCTTCGTGCTGCTGTGCCGAGAGCTGAAGCTGTTCACCGAGGCTGTCGTGGCCATCGACGGTAGCAAGTTCAAGGCGGTCAACAACCGCGAACGCAACTACACGCCAGGCAAGATCGAGCGCCGCGAACGAGAACTCGAAGAAAGCATCCAGCGCTACCTCGATGCATTGCAGACGGCCGACAGAACGCAGCCCGTGGAGCTGCAGGCCAAGACGGTGCGGCTGCAAGGCAAGATCCAGAAGATGCGCCAGCGCATGCAAGAGCTGCAATCCGTCAAGGCGCAGCTGCAGGCCCAGCCTGACCAGCAGCTTTCACAGACCGATCCCGATGCACGCGCGATGACCACCTACAGCGCCAAGGGCACGGCCATGGTGGGCTACAACGTGCAGACCGCAGTGGACACCAAGAACCATCTGATCGTTGCCCATGAAGTGACGAACACCGGCAGCGACCGGGCGCAGCTCTGCGCGATCGCCCTGGCTGCACGAGAAGCCATGGGCAAGCGCCGGCTGACGGCCATCGCTGATCGCGGGTACTACAGCAGCCCAGTCCTCAAGGACTGCGAAGACGCAGGCGTGGCAGCAGTGGTCCCCAAGCCCATGACGTCCAACGCAAGGGCAGAGGGACGATTCGACAAGACCGACTTCATCTACATCGCCCGAGAAGATGAGTACCAATGCCCTGCGGGGCAGCGCGCCATACACCGCTTCAGTCGCGAAGAGGACGGCTTGCAGATCCACATCTACTGGTCCAGCGCCTGTCCATCGTGCCCTATGAAAGCCCAATGCACGACCAGCGAGTACCGACGCATCAGGCGCTGGGAGCACGAAGAGATCGCAGAGAGGGTGCAGCAGCGACTGGACCGCATGCCGGACGCCATGACGGTACGCAAACGCACCATTGAGCATGTGTTCGGCACCCTTAAGCACTGGATGGGCTGGACCCACTTCCTGATGCGCGGGATCGATAACGTCGGCACCGAGATGAGCTTGAGCGTACTGGCCTACAACTTCAAGCGCGTGCTCAGCATCCTCGGCTTTGCAAAAGCCAAAAGGGCAATGAGACTAGTGGGGGCGTGAGGCCCTTCTCCATTGCTGCTGGCGACGCACACGAGCCTGCAACGGGCCGTATTGCTCTCCAAATACCTCAGCAACCTGCAAACCGCGATTGCGCGCGCCAAACCGGACACGCAGCGCTTCGATTGACGACCAATGAAGCCGCCGCCGAGTTCTCACACGGCCTCCAGCGGAAGCGGACGCTACTCGCCCACGCGAATGCCCGGGTCGCCGTCGGACATTCTGACCTTCGCGCAGTTCCGCGGCGGCTTCTTGGTTCGCACACTACCGTCGGCCTGGGGAGCAATGAGCGTCTGCGGCGCCGGCATCC
>NZ_JBPZGZ010000009.1:0-81646 GCF_051857475.1 Roseateles sp. NT4
TGCACGCCGGGCTCACGAGAAATGCCAAATGCAGCGTCGCTCGGGCGACGCGGCTGTTCGGTATTTCCTGATGAGCCCGGCGTGCAGCCGGCGTTAACGGTGGTGAAGCGGCGATCAGTGATGCCCGTCATAGGGACAGCAGCGAGAGCGCAGCGGGTCGCGTGTAGGCACGCCGCAGTTCCGAGCATCGCGAGCGCAAGCCGCCACTGGAGTGCGGATTGCATTCAGCGCTCCTCTTTTGGTGACTTTTCTCTGGCGCGTCAGAGAAAAGTTACCCGCCATCGCGGGGCGGATTCCCGCGGCACTGCACGCGAGTCAGGAGGACGCAGGCAAAGGCAACCCACCTACCAACAACTCACCCCTTCCAGCCCGTCACCCACGGCCCCGTCAGCCCATCCAGCTCGCAGTCCCACAACGCCTGTGCATCCATCTCATCAACGACGCCCTCGCCGTAGACCTTCAGCGCCAGGCTCCTCAGCATGATGACCATGCCGCGCACAAACGCCGCGCGCCCCGCCTCGCCGGCGACACCCAGCAACACGGAAGCGTCCAGCTTCACGTAATCCAGCCCCGCCTGGTAGAGCTTGTCCACCTGCGCCAACCCGGCGCTCGCATGCTCCAGCCCCAGCTTGACCCCCAGCGGCCGCAATTGCCGCCCGAACTCCAGCAGGCGCTCGAAATGCTCGGTCGCTGCCGCCTCCGCCAGGTCCAGCAGCAAGGCACGCGAAGCCTGCGGCCATTGCGCCAACAGCTCGCGCAGCTGCGGCAGGAAGGCCGCATCCGCCAGCGACACCGGCGCCACATTGATGCAACGCGCCTTGCCGTCGGCCGCCATGGCCTTGAGCGCCAGCTCCACGGCCAGCAGGTCGACCTGGGCCGTCATGCGCGCCCTCACGGCCAGCGGCAGCCAGGCCGTCGCGGACTCGAATTCGCTGCCAAGCTGCAACTGCAACGGGCATTCCAGATGCAGCACCTGACCCTGGCGGTCACGCACCGGGAACTCCACCAGGCGAGCGCGCTGCTGGTTGACCGCCTCCTGCAACTGGGCCCGCCACAGTCCCTCGCCCTGCTCGCGACCCACGCCGGGGTCGGCCACGATCTCGACGACGAAGCCACCGCGGGCCTCGCTCTGATGCTCGGCCCGGGCCAGGGCCGCGTCGGCCTCGCCCAGCCAGACGTTGCTGGGCCGCTCGCGCGGCAGCTCGATGGCGCCCAGGGCCACCTGCACGCCGGGCCCGAAGGCCGGCAGGCTGGCGCGCAAAGCATCGGCCAGGGCATGGGCGGTCTCGGCCGCCACGCCTTCGGCCGGCAGCCACAAGGCGAAGTCACCGCCGTTCAAGCGGCCCACGCGGCAACCCGCCACCGACTCCGGATAGGCCTGCAAGGCGCTCACGATGGTCAGCAGCACGTCATCAACGCCGTTGCGGCCGAGACGGGCGTTCAGACCCGTCAGGTCACGCAGGCGCACCAGCACCAGGCCGGCCACGGCCGGGCCGTCATCGCGACGCAATGCCGCGTCCAGCTCGGCCAGGAAATGCCTGCGGGTCGAGACACCCGTCAGCGGGTCGTGATGGACCTGTTCGCGCAGCACCAGCAACTGGCCGGCCTGGGCTTCGAAAAGGTCGCGCACACGCTGCACCATGGCGTTCATGGCGCGCGTCAGTCGCTGCAGCTCGGGCACGCGCGGCTCGACGACCTGGCCATAGCTGCCGGCCAGCACGCCCTCGGCCTGGGCCACGGCCGCGTCCAGCGGCCGGCGGATGCGCCTCAGGCCCGCCCAGGCGATGACGGCCGCAACGATGCCGACGAGCAGCAACCAGGCCAGCAGGCGGCGCGAGGTCAGCCACAGCGCGTCATGGGCGTAGCTGGAGTGGCTCTTCAGCTCGACCGCACCGATGGCGTTCCAGCCGTTGGACAACTGGGCCACGCCCGGCGCCGCCTCGATGGGCAGCAGGCTCCGGAACCAGGCCGGCGCCTGGCCGGGCCGCGGCGCCTCGGCGCGCTCGAACAGGGTCTCGCCCTTGGCGCTGCGCCAGCGCACGAACTCGTAGGCCCCGGTGTCGAACTGGGCCGACACCAGCAGCTTGATCAGCTCGCGGTCACCCTGCTGCTGCGACAGGGCGAGGGCCAAGGCCTGGGCGTTGTCGGCGTTCTTCAGCTCCAGCTGGGTGCGCATCAACTCGCGCGCGGAGACCATGGACAGGCCGACCGCGCCCACCAGCGCGGCCAGCACCACGCCGAGCACCAGCCAGGCGATCTGGCGCATCAACGACATGTCTCGCTCCCCGTCATAGAAACCCTTCCGCCCTGACCTTGGCCACCAGCTCGCGCCAGAGTGAGAGGCGCGCCAGCGGGTCGCCGGCCGTCACCTGGCCCACGCCCTGCCACAGCCCCTCGGTATTGAAGCTGAACACCGGCGTCAGGTCGGGACGCTGCGACGCGGGCAGCACCTCAGGCCGCAAGTTGTCCAGGATCAGCGGCTCGGCGTCAGGCTGCGCATAGTAGGCCAGCACCATATGGGCCAGCGACTGCCCCTGCAGCTTGGCCCTGACATAGACCATGCGCAGCTTGGCCGTCGGCACACCCGACGCCGCCAGGCTGAAGTATTTGGCGATGGCGTAGTCCTCGCAATCGCCGGCGCGCTTTTCCAGGCTTTCCAGCGGTGAGGCCCAGTAGTCCGCCACGCCCCAGGTGACGCTGTCTTCCCTGAAGGCCAGGCGGCGATTGAAGAAGTCGTTGATGTCCTTGAGGCGCTTGAGCTCCTCGGCCGTGCCGCTGCGCTCGATCTGCTGCACCAGGGCCTGGGCCTGCTCGACGACACGGGGGCCGCGGGCTGCGGCGGCTTCCAGCACGCGCGCCGCGTCGTAAGCTGCCAGCGCCAGCACCGGCCCCAACACCAGGACGACCAGCCACCACCGGCTCGGGCGGAAGATGGAGGCAACGCGAGGCGGGGAAATGGGCAAGATTGACGGCGGGCAGCGGTTGAATTCACTGTACCCGGCCGGCAGGCGCCCGAAGCGCCTCTAAGATTTTTGATCTATGCAGAACCCGGCACCTTCCCACGCCCCGCGCGAGCGCACGCAGCAGATCCGCGATGACCTCGACCAATCGCGCCGGCGCGGCTCCCTGCAGCAGATCCAGATCCCGCCCTGCCCCGAGCTGCTGGCTCAGCTGCAGCAGGCCATGAGCCTGCCCGAACCGGACCTCAACCTGGTCTCGCGCATCGCCTCCAGCGACGTGGCCATGGCGGCCACCTTGCTGCGCATCGCCAACGGCCCGCTGTTCAAGCCTGTCGGCCTGCCCTGCACCACTGTCGGCCAGGCCATGACGCGCATCGGCCTGCGTGAAAGCGTGGCCGTCATGACGGGCTTTTTGGCCCAGCATGCCATTCCCGTCAACGCGCCGCAGCTGGCGCGCTTCTGGGAGCGCAGCACCAAGCGCGCCATCGCCATGGCCGTCATCGCCCAGCAGCTGCCTGGGCTGTCGCCCGACCTGGCCCACAGCTTCGGCCTCTTCCTGCACGTCGGCATCCCGGTGCTGATGCAGAGCGTGCGCGGCTATGGGGCCACCATGGTGGAGGCCGGTGCGCGCATCGACCGCCCCTACATCGCCACCGAAAACGCCAACCACAAGACCGACCATGCCGTCGTCGGCGCCCTGGTCGTGCGGGTCTGGAACCTGCCGCCGCCGCTGATGGCCGCCATCCGCCTGCACCACGACTTCGTGTCCCTGGGCCACGACAGCATCGAGCCCGAGATCCACACCCTGGTCGCCGCCGGCCTTATCGCCGAGCACCTGATGCGTCGCCACGAGGGCCTGCCCGAGGACGCCGACTGGGCCGCTCACCACCAGGCGGCCATGAACTGGCTGCAGATCGGCTGGGACGAGCTGGAGCAGTGGGAAGAGGCCATCACCGCGCAGTTCGACGCGGCGTGAAGCTGCCGCGCCTGCGCGTCCTCGTGCTTGCCGCCATGGTGGTGGGCACCGTGATCGCGCTCGGCTGGAAGATCTTCGGCCCACCCGGCGTCGCCGTGGAGTTGACCCGGCGCAGCTGGCGCATGGAGATCGTCGTCGAGAGGCTGCGCTCCGAGGGCGGATCCGACTGGTGCGACGAACTGCCCGAGGGCGCCTTCGACATCAGCCGTCGCACCATCACCGACCCGACCGGCAAACGCGCCGCGCCGTCAGAGCATTGCCGCTACAACCTGCTGGCCTGGCGGCGCAGCTGGATCGTCAAGAGCGAGGGCGGCCCCGACGACCGTCCCGACTGGCCGCGGCCGCCGCTGCGCATGGCGCCGCCCGGCGAGCCCGGCAGCGAGCGCCTGGGCAAGCGCGAGGCCTATTTCGAGATCGAGCTGCGCGACGGCGATGACCACGCCTGGGTCTGCCGCGTGGACCAGCCGCATTGGCAGCAGCTGCGCGTGGGCATGCGCTTTCGCGTGCCGGTGGACCGCTTCGGCACGGCGAACTGCCCGGCGATGTACGAATCCAGGATCTAGGACCTGGTGGCGCTACGGCAACGGTCCTAGTGCACCAGCTGCCAGGCCGCCACGACCACGTGGCCCCACAGCATCACGTTGAAGCCCATCAGCGTCAGGACGCGCAGGAAGGTCCACAGCTTGCGGGCCCGCACCAGGGCTTCATCCGCGCCGGTGAAGACGTAGATGCCCATGTACAGGGCCGACGGGACCAGGGTGGCGACCATGACCAGCGCCATGAACCAGTAGAAGACAGTCATGACAGCATTGTCGCGACACCCGCGTGCCTTCTATCCCCGCGTTAGCCCCGGTGCGGGGACCTGAGCGTCAGCCGGCCTTGCTGGCCTTCCAGCGCTTCAGGATCTCGGCCTCCTGCTCGGGCGTGAAGGCCATGCGGGTGCGGCCCTTCTCCTCCTTCAGCTGGCCCTGATACCAGGCCAGGGTGTCGGCCACCGTCTGCTCGACGGGCCGAAAGCGCAGGCCGGCCTTCACGGCGCGGCTGTTCTGCCAGGTGTGGAAGCCCTTGCTGTCGCCGACATAGGGCGCCCAGATCGGGAAGTCGATGCCGTCCTGCTTGGCGACGAACTCGCCGGGGATCCAGGTCAGCGTGCTGGCCGTGGGCGTGGCCTTCTGGCAGGCCGTGATGACGCGGCCCCAGGTCATCGGCTTGTCCGGGCCCAGCGCGTTGAACTTGCCCGTGGTGCGGTTCTCCACCATCAGCACCAGCCACTCGGCCAGGTCGCGCACGTCGATGAGCTGCAGCGGGTCGGTCGGTGCGCCGGGCACGGCAATCTCGCCGCCCTTGTCGAAACGCGCCGGCCAGTAGGTGAAGCGGCCGGTCGGGTCGTCGGGACCGACGATGAAGCCGGGGCGCACGACCGTCGTGCGGCCGGGCAGTGCCGCATCGGCGGCCGCCTCGCAGGCGGCCTTGAGGCCGCCATAGTTCTCGTAGTTCTTGCCCATCTCCTCGACCTTGGGGTCGGCCAGCACGGCCAGCGGCGTGTCCTCGTCGCCGCCCATGGGGCTGGGTTCCTTGTAGCAGCTGATGCTGGAGATGTAGATGTACTGCTTGACCCGCGGCGCCAGCAGCTGGGCCGAGGCGCCGACCATGCGCGGGTAGTAGCCGGAGTCGTCGATGACGGCGTCCCACTCGCCGGTCTCCAGCGACTTGATGCCCTCGCCCTTCAGTGGGTCGCGGTCGCCCTGGCGCTTCTCGATGTGGAGGAAGAGCCCGGGACGCGTCTTGCCGCGGTTGAACAGCGTCAGCGTGTGGCCGCGCCTCTCAGCCGCCTCGACGATGGCAGGGCCGAGAAAGCCCGTGCCGCCGAGGATGAGGATGCGCTTGGGCGTGGGGGCGGCGGCCGCGAAAGCGGCGCCGGGAAGCAGGGTGGTGCTCATCTGCAGGACCTGTCGACGCGAGAGGGCGATCTTCATGTGAGAGTCTCCTTGGGGTTGAGGGGGCGCTGCGCCGCGGGTCGGGCGTCGTTGACGAGGCGGCCCAGCCAGCCGGCCAGGGCCAGCCAGGCGCCGGAGCAGCCGAGGGCCGCAAGCGAGACCGGCACCAGCAGCGCGCCGAACAGCGTCGGCGCCCACACGCCGAGGAAGTCGCCGCCGCGGAAGACGAAGGTGTCGATGAAGGCCTTGGACTTGTAGCGCTCCTCCGGCCCCAGCGGGATGTAGAGGATCTCGCGCGCCGGCCGGTCGACCGCGTAATGGACACCGCGGCGCAGCACCTGCACCAGGGCCAGCACCAGGAAGCTGGGCCACAGGGCCAGCGCACCGAAGCCGATGGTCGTCAACAGCGGCAGCACCAGCAGCACGCCCGACACGCCGAAGCCGCGCAGCAGCCGGCTGGTCAGCAGCAGCTGCACTGTCAGCGTCAGCACATTGGTCCAGAAGTCCAGCTTGGCGAAGGCCGCCGTGCGCTCGGCGGGGCTGGCGAAGCTCTTCGCCACGATGTCTCCCTGCATCAGGTAGAGGAAGGTCGACGTGACCGTGAACAGCAGCATGTAGGCGCAGATCAGCTGCAGGTAGCGCGAGCCCGCGATGGCGCGCAGCCCGGCCTTGAAGTCGGGCCCCGGCTCACGCGCCTGCTGGCCCTCGCCCGCCGACAGCTGGAAGTGGGCGGCCAGGCGCAGCATGCAGAACACCGCCGCCTCCAGCCCCACCACCGCCAGCAACATCAGGCCGGCGACCGGCAGCTTGAAACCCCAGTCGCCGCTGCTCAGGGCCTGGGTGACGGCCGCGCCGACCACCGCCCCCAGCGTGCCGCCCATGGAGATCATGCCGAACAGGCGCTTGCCCTGGTCCTCGGTGAAGACATCGGCCATCAGGCTCCAGAACACCGACACGACGAAGAGGTTGAAGACGCTCAGCCAGACATAGAAGGCATAGCCGAGCAGGCTGCCGCCATGCCCGGGCAGGCCGTAGAACAACGCCGCGAACACCAGCAGATTGGCGGCGAAGAAATGCGACACCAGCGGGATGAAGCGCTTGCGCGGCAGGCGCGACACCAGGGCCGCGTAAATCGGGTTGACGATGAGCATGACGACCAGGGTCGTCGTCATCAGCCATGGCAGCCATTCGGCACCGCGTGCAATGCCCATGGCCTCGCGCACAGGGCGCAGCAGGTAGAGGCTGAGCAGCAGGCAGAAGAAATAGGCCGCCGCATACAGCAGGGCGCGGCCTTCGCCGGGGCGCAGCAGCACCAGGCGCTGGAGTGGTGAGGGCTGCGTCGTCGTCATGCCGCGATTGGCGCACCGGCAGCGGGCCGCTGCGATTCGTCACGGCGGGAAAACCCACGCAGGACAAACCCACGCGTGCCAAAAGCAACAGGCCCGCTCCGTTGCCGGAGCGGGCCTGTTTTCAAACTGTGCGTTTCGGGTCGAGCGCTGGGCCGCTCCCGAGCCGGCCCGTCTGGCGGTGTGTTCGCGGTTCAATACCGCGAGCATCGCCGTCCCCTCGGGGGACCGACCAAGCTCGCCCGCGTTCAGCGAGGCGAGTTGGGCGAGGGGCCTCTACTTCTTGCGGACGGGCGGCACGTCTGTGCAGCTGCCGTGCGCCACCTCGGCGGCCATGCCCAGGCTCTCGCCCAGCGTCGGGTGCGGGTGGATCGTCTTGCCGATGTCCACTGCGTCGGCGCCCATCTCGATGGCCAGGGCGATCTCGCCGATCATGTCGCCGGCATGGGTGCCGACGATGCCGCCGCCGATGATGCGATGGCTTTCCTCGTCGAAGATCAGCTTGGTGAAGCCTTCGTCGCGACCGTTGGCGATGGCGCGGCCCGAGGCCGTCCAGGGGAACAGGCCCTTGGTGATCTTGATGCCCTTGGCCTTGGCCTCGTCCTCGGTCATGCCCACCCAGGCCACCTCGGGATCGGTGTAAGCCACGCTCGGGATCACACGGGCGTCGAACTGGCTCTTGGCGTACTCGGCAATGCCCAGCAGTTCGCCGGCGCAGACTTCGGCCGCCACATGGCCCTCGTGCACCGCCTTGTGGGCCAGCATGGGCTGGCCGACGATGTCGCCGATGGCGAAGACGCTGGCGACGTTGGTGCGCATCTGCACGTCGACCGGGATGAAGCCACGGTCGCCGACGATGACGCCAGCGTTCTCGGCGCCGATCTTCTTGCCATTGGGCGTGCGGCCCACGGCCTGCAGCACCAGGTCGTAGCGCTGCGGCTCCTTGGGGGCGCCCTCGCCTTCGAAGGTCACCCAGATGCCATCGGGCCTGGCTTCGGCGCCGACCGTCTTCGTGTTCAACATGATGTTGTCGAAGCGGTGGGCGTTGAACTTCTGCCAGACCTTGACGAGGTCGCGGTCGGCACCCGTCATCAGCGTGGGCAGCATCTCGACGACGTCCAGGCGCGAGCCCAGCGTGGAGTACACCGTGCCCATTTCCAGGCCGATGATGCCGCCGCCGACGATGAGCATCTTCTCGGCCTCAACCTTCATCTCCAGCGCGCCGGTCGAGTCGACGATGCGCGGGTCCTGCGGCAGGAAGGGCAGGCGCACGGCCTGCGAGCCGGCCGCGATGATGAGGCGCTTGAACGCCACGGTCTGCACCGCGCCGGTCTTGGCCTGGCCCTCAGCGCCTTCGGTCGCCTCGACCTTCAGATGCTGGGCATCCAGCACCGTGCCGACGCCACGCAGCACCGTCACCTTGCGCATCTTGGCCATGGCGTTGAGGCCACCGGTCAGCTTGCCCGTCACCTTGTTCTTGTGCGCGCGCAGCTTGTCGATGTCGACCTCGGGCTCGCCGAAGCTCACGCCCAGGTCGGCCATGTGGCTGACCTCGTCCATGACGGCGGCGACGTGCAGCAGCGCCTTGGACGGGATGCAGCCCACATTCAGGCAGACGCCACCCAGCGTCGCATAACGCTCGACGATGGCGACCTTCAGACCCAGGTCAGCGGCACGGAAGGCAGCCGAATAGCCACCCGGGCCACCGCCCAGCACGACCACATCGAAGGCCTGGTCGGCGCTGCCGCTGTAGGTCGCGGCGGCCGGTGCCTGCACGGGTGCAGCAGCGGCCACGGGGGCTGGCGCCGCTGCAGCGGGAGCCGGCGCGGTTGCGGCCGCGTCACTGCTTTCCAGCGACAGGATGACCGAGCCTTTGGCGACCTTGTCGCCGATCTTGACCTTGAGTTCCTTCACCACGCCGGCGGCGCTGGAGGGAATCTCCATCGAGGCCTTGTCGCTCTCGACGGTGATCAGGCTCTGCTCGACCTTGACCGTGTCGCCGGCCTTGACCAGCACCTCGATGACGCCGACTTCGTCGAAGTCGCCGATGTCGGGAACTTGAACTTCAACCAATGCCATGTCCGTCCCCAATCAGAGTGCGATCCGACGGAAGTCGGCGAGCAGCGATGCGAAGTACACGTTGAAGCGCGCAGCCGCAGCGCCATCGATGACGCGGTGATCCCAGCTCAGCGACAGCGGCAGGATCAGGCGCGGCACAAAGGCCTTGCCGTCCCACACAGGCTCGGTGCTGCTCTTGCAGACACCCATGATGGCCACTTCCGGCGCATTGATGATGGGCGTGAAGTACTTGCCGCCGATGCCGCCGAGCGACGAGATCGAGAAGCAGCCACCGCTCATGTCGGCCGGGCCCAGCTTGCCGTCGCGCGCCTTCTTGGCCAGCTCCGACATCTCGGCGCTGATCTGGAAGATCCCCTTCTTGTCGGCGTCCTTGATGACGGGCACGACCAGGCCGTTGGGCGTGTCGGCGGCGAAGCCGATGTGGAAGTAGTTCTTCAGCACGAGCGTGTCGCCGTCCAGCGAGCTGTTGAACTCGGGGAACTTCTTCAGCGCCGCGACGGCCGCCTTGATCATGAAGGCGAGCATCGTGACCTTGATGCCGGCCTTCTCGTTCTCCTTGTTCAGCTGGACGCGGAAGGCTTCGAGCTCGGTGATGTCGGCGTCGTCATGGTTGGTGACGTGCGGGATGACAACCCAGTTGCGATGCAGGTTGGCGCCCGAGATCTTCTTGATGCGGGACAGCTCCTTGCGCTCGACAGCACCGAACTTCTCGAAGTCGACCTTGGGCCAGGGCAGCAGGTTCAGGCCTGCGCCACCGCCGGCGGCAGCACCACCCGCGGGAGCCGCGGCCTTTTGCGCAGCCGTCTGCACGGCACCCGACATGACGGACTTGACGAAGCCCTGGATATCGCTTTCGACGATGCGGCCCTTGGCGCCGCTGCCCTTCACTTCGGCCAGCGGCACGCCGAGCTCGCGGGCGAGCTTGCGGATGCTGGGGGAAGCGTGGGGCAGTTGACCCGTGGGAGACGTCGGCTGGTGGGCCGGCAGCGCGGCGGCAGCGGGCGCCGCGACGGGAGCGGCAGCAGGGGCTGCTGCTGCTGCGGGCGCCGGCGCTTGAGCGGGCGCAGCAGCGGCAGGCGCGGGGGCCGCGACACCGGTGGCGGCCACGCGGGCCAGCGGCGAGCCCTTGGCAACCTTGTCGCCTACCTTGACCAGCAGTTCCTCGACGACACCGGCGTGCGAGGACGGGATCTCCATCGACGCCTTGTCGCTCTCGACGGTGACCAGGCTCTGCTCGACCTTGACGGTATCGCCGACCTTGACCAGCAGTTCGATGACGGCCACTTCGTCGAAGTCGCCGATGTCCGGCACTTCGATGGTGACCGGGCCGCTGCTCTGGGCCGGGGCAGCGGCCGCTGGTGCCTGTGCAGCCGGCGCAGGCGCCGCAGCGACCGGTGCAGGCGCGGCTGCCGCGGGCGCCGGGGCTGCAGCAGCGCCCTCGCCTTCCACGACCACCACCACGCTGCCTTCCTTGACCTTGTCGCCGACGACGACCTTGATCTCCTTGACGACGCCGGCCTGCGAGGACGGAATCTCCATCGACGCCTTGTCGCTTTCGACCGTGATCAGGCTCTGCTCGACCTTGACGGTATCGCCGACCTTGACCAGCACCTCGATGACGCCGACCTCATCGAAATCGCCGATGTCGGGAACCTTGACTTCAACCAATGCCATGTTTGTGTCTCCCCGGCGCTCAGGCGTAGAGCGGGTTGATCTTGTTGACGTCGATGCCGTACTTGGCAATCGCCTCGGCCACCTTCTCGACCGGAATCGCGCCGTCATCGGCCAGCGCGCGCAGGGCGGCGACGACGATGTAGTGGCGGTTGATCTCGAAGTGCTCGCGCAGCTTGGAGCGGAAGTCGCTGCGGCCGAAGCCGTCGGTGCCCAGCACCTTGTAGGTGCGGCCCTTGGGGATGAAGGCGCGGATCTGCTCGGCGTAGTTCTTCATGTAGTCGGTCGACGCGATGACCGGGCCCTTGGTGTGGCCGAGCTGCTGGGTGACGAAGGGCACGCAGGCCAGTTCGGTCGGGTGCAGCAGGTTCCAGCGCTCGGCGTTCATGCCGTCGCGGGCCAGCTCGTTGAAGCTCGGGCAGCTCCAGACGTTGGCGCCGATGCCCCACTCCTCTTCCAGCAGCAGCTTGGCGACCTGGCTCTCGCGCAGGATGGTGCCCGAGCCCAGCAGGTTGACGCTGAGGGACTTGGAGGCATCGGCCTCTTCCAGCAGATACATGCCCTTGAGGATCTGCTCCTCGGTGCCGGCCTTCAGGCCCGGCATGGGGTAGTTCTCGTTCAAGAGGGTGATGTAGTAGAAGACGTTTTCCTGGTCTTCCACCATGCGCTTCAGGCCGCGCTGCATGATGACCGCCACCTCGTGAGCGAAGGTCGGGTCGTAGGAGATGCAGTTCGGGATCGTGCCGGCCAGGATGTGGCTGTGGCCGTCCTCGTGCTGCAGGCCTTCGCCGTTCAGCGTGGTGCGGCCCGACGTGCCGCCCAGCAGGAAGCCGCGCGCCTGCATGTCACCCGCCGCCCAGGCCAGGTCGCCGATGCGCTGGAAGCCGAACATCGAGTAGTAGACGTAGAAGGGGATCATCACGCGGTTGTTCGTCGAGTACGACGTCGCCGCGGCGATCCAGCTGGCCATGCCGCCCGCTTCGTTGATGCCTTCCTGCAGGATCTGGCCGGCCTTGTCCTCGCGGTAGTACATGACCTGGTCCTTGTCGACCGGCGTGTACAGCTGACCCTTGGGGTTGTAGATGCCGATCTGGCGGAACAGGCCTTCCATGCCGAAGGTGCGGGCCTCGTCGACCAGGATGGGCACGACGCGCGGGCCGATGTCCTTGTCGCGCAGCAGCTGGGTCAGGAAGCGCACATAGGCCTGGGTCGTCGAGATCTCGCGGCCTTCGGCGGTCGGGTCCAGCACGGCCTGGAAGTGGGACAGGTCCGGCGCCTTGAACTGCTCATCGGCCTTGGCACGGCGGCTGGGCAGATAGCCGCCCAGGGCCGCACGGCGCTCGTGCAGATAGCGCATCTCCGGCGTGTCTTCGGCCGGCTTGTAGTAAGGGATCTTGGCCAGTTCGCTGTCCGGCACCGGGATGTTGAAGCGGTCGCGGATGTATTTGATGTCCTCGTCGGTCAGCTTCTTGGTCTGGTGGACGGTGTTCTTGCCTTCACCGGCCTTGCCCATGCCATAGCCCTTGACGGTCTTGACCAGCAGCACGGTGGGCTGGCCCGTCTTGTTGTTGTGGGCCTTCTCGAAGGCGGCGTAGACCTTCTCGGGCTCATGGCCGCCGCGGCGCAGCTCGAAGATCTCTTCGTCGCTCATGTGGGCGACGAGCTTGGCGGTCTCGGGGTATTTGCCGAAGAAGTTCTTGCGGACGAAGGCGCCGTCGTTGGCCTTCATGGCCTGGTAGTCGCCGTCCAGCGTCTCCATCATCAGCTGCTTGAGCTTGCCGCTCTTGTCGCGCGCCAGCAGCTCGTCCCAGCCCTTGCCCCAGATCAGCTTGATGACGTTCCAGCCCGCACCGCGGAACTCGCCTTCCAGCTCCTGGATGATCTTGCCGTTGCCGCGCACTGGGCCGTCCAGGCGCTGCAGATTGCAGTTGACGACGAAGACCAGGTTGTCGAGGTTTTCGCGCACGGCCAGGCCGATGGCGCCCAAGGACTCCGGCTCGTCCATCTCGCCGTCGCCCATGAAGGCCCAGACCTTGCGGTTCTCGGTGTTGGCGATGCCGCGGGCATGCAGATACTTCAGGAAGCGCGCCTGGTAGATGGCCATCAAGGGGCCGAGGCCCATGCTGACGGTCGGGAACTGCCAGAAGTTGGGCATCAGCTTGGGATGCGGGTAGCTGGACAGGCCCTTGCCGTCGACTTCCTGGCGGAAGTTGTCCAGCTGCTCCTCGGTCAGGCGGCCTTCCAGGTAGGCGCGGGCATAGATGCCGGGCGCGCTGTGGCCCTGGATGTAGAGGCAGTCGCCGCCGTGGTCTTCGCTGGCGGCATGCCAGAAGTGGTTGAAGCCGGCGCCGAACATGCTGGCCACCGAGGCGAAGGAGCCGATGTGGCCGCCCAGGTCACCGCCGTCAGCGGGGTGCAGGCGGTTGGCGCGCACCACCATGGCCATGGCGTTCCAGCGCATATAGGCGCGCAGGCGCTTCTCGATCTGGATGTTGCCGGGGCAACGCGCTTCGGCGCTGGCCTCGATCGTGTTGACGTAGCCGGTGGTGGCCGAGAACGGCAGGTCGATGCTGTGCTGGCGCGCGTGCTCGAGGATCTCCTCGATCAGGAAGTGGGCGCGCTCGGCACCTTCCCTGTCGATGACGGCCGAGAGGGCGTCCAGCCACTCCTTGGTTTCCTGCGGGTCCTGGTCGTTCGCGGCGGCGCCGAGAAACTCTTGCGGCTGGGCTGACATGGCCTGTCTCCTGAAGATTTCCGCCTCTGAAGGGCGTAAGGGGGCTGTTCTGAAGGTGCAAGACACGGGACCTTAGCCCGCGAGCGGCGGCAGTGTCTCATAAGCCCTCGCAATTCCCAAATGGTGCGAAACGATTTCTTAATATGAAATTTACTGCTTCAATACGCCCCGGATAATTTGCCGATGTCCGTCGATTCCCCCACTCCCGAGATCCGCTCGCGCGGCCAACGCTGGATGGCGCCGTTGCGCCGCCTGGTCGCCACCTGGTGGTTCCGGCAGTCGCCGTCGCGCCAGGACCGCCTGGCCACGCTGGGCCCGCTGATCTCGGTGCTGCTCTTCCTCGCGGCCATCATTTCGGCCTTCTGGTACCTGCGCAACGAAGAAATCGAACGCGAGACCGAGTCGGTCAAGCGCGACACCGAGATCGCCCAGCAGCAGATCCGCCTGCGCCTCATCGAGAACCAGGAGCAGCTGGTGCGCATCGCCCGGGAGGTCGTCACGCGCCAGATCGACGCCCATGAGTTCTCGGCCCAGGCCCAGGCCTTCGCTCGCGAGCGCCCCGAGCTGACGCACGTCACCTGGCTCAGCGCCAAGCGTGAGCGCCGCAGCAGCGTTGGCGCGGCGGGCTTCCAGGCCGACGGCCTGATGACGGCGGACAGTGACGACCCGTCCATGCCCATGGCCAACCAGTCCAATGCGGCGGCCATCGCCTTCGAGGCGGCCAAGGAAAGGCGCCAGCCGGTCTACTCGCCGCCCTTCTCGGACGCCAACGGCACCACGGTCTTCCAGCTGCACATCCCGCTGATCGACCGCGGCGGCTTTGCCGGCGTGCTGATCGCCGAATACACCGTCGAGTCGCTGCTGCGCTATTACGTGCCCAGCGAAGTCGCCACGCGCCACAGCATCGCCGTGCTGGATTCGCGCGACCAGATCGTCAGCAGCACCGTCACGCCCATGCCCGGCCAGGTGCTGCGCCGGGCCTCGCTGCTGCACGACGTGCCGCTGGCACCGGCCCTGAATGGGCTGGTGCTGCGCGGCCAGGGCTGGCGCACCTCCATCGGCCTCATCAACAACGCGCTGTTCTGGCTGGTGCTGGCCCTGGCCGGCATGACGGTCTGGATGCTGCTGGGCACCTGGCGCCACATGCGCCGCCGCACCCAGATCCAGAACGCGCTGACGCTGGAAACCAACTTCCGCCGCGCCATGGAGAACTCCATGCTGACCGGCATGCGCGCCATGGACATGGACACGCGCATCACCTACGTGAACCCCGCCTTCTGCGCGATGACGGGCTTCTCCGAGGCCGACCTGGTGGGCCGCACGCCGCCCTACCCCTTCTGGCCCAACGACCGCCGTGAAGAGAATGCCCGCCTGCTGCAGCAGGAACTGCAGGGCCGCAGCCCCTCCGGCGGCGTCGAGGTCAAGATCCAGCGCAAGGACGGCTCGGCCTTCGACGCCCGCGTCTATGTGTCGCCGCTGGTGGACACCAAGGGCAAGCAGACCGGCTGGATGACCTCGATGACCAACATCACCGAGGCCAAGCGCGTGCGCGACCAGCTGTCGGCCTCGCACGAGCGTTTCACCACCGTGCTGGAAGGCCTGGACGCCGCCGTGTCGGTGCTGTCCGTGAACCCGCCCGAACTGCTGTTCGCCAACCGCAGCTACCGGCTGTGGTTCGGCGCCGACCCGGCCGGCCACGCCCTGCTGGCGGGCGGCCAGCTGGTGGGCACCACCAGCCGCCGCGGCCTGGACGATGGTGCCGACGAGGTCGACGACTATTCCGGCCTGCCCACCGAGGCCCTGACCGACATGGGCTCCGACCCGCGCGAGGTGTATGTCGAATCGCTGGCCATGTGGTTTGACGTGCGCGCCCGCTATCTGCAATGGACCGACGGCCGCCTGGCGCAGATGCTGATCGCAACCGACATCACCATGCGCCGCCACGCCGAGGCGCAAGCTGCCCTGCAGGCCGAAAAGGCCCAGGTGACGAGCCGGCTGATGACCATGGGCGAGATGGCCTCCAGCGTCGCCCACGAGCTGAACCAGCCGCTGACCGCCATCACCAACTACTGCAACGGCATGGTCAGCCGTGTGCGCGCCGACAGCATCGACAAGGATGCGCTGATGGCGGCGCTGACCAAGACGGCCAAGCAGGCCGAGCGCGCCGGCCAGATCATTCACCGCATCCGCAACTTCGTGAAGCGCAGCGAGCCGCAGCGCCAGCCCGCCAACGCAACCGACATCGTCGAGGACGCGGTGGAACTGGCCGGCATCGAGCTGCGCCGCCGCAACGTGGCCATCCACACCTACGTCGCGCAGCGCCTGCCGCAGATGCAGGTGGACCCCATCCTCATCGAGCAGGTGCTGATGAACCTGCTGAAGAACGCGGCCGAGGCCATCGACAACGCCTCCCTGCCGACCTCACGCCGCCACATCGAATTGCGGGTCGTGCCCAAGCACAGCGCCGAGCTGGGCGGCCAGATCGAGTTCTCGGTCACCGACATGGGGCCGGGTTTGCCCGATGAGGTGCTGGCCCGCATGTATGAGGCATTTTTCTCGACAAAAGCCGACGGATTGGGCATTGGATTAGGGTTATGCCGGTCTATCGTCGAGTCCCACCAGGGCCGGATAAAAGCCGAGAACCTCTACAATGGCTCCCTGGTCGTTGGATGCCGATTCGCCTTCACGATACCGGTCACGATCACTTCAGAACACCTGCGTACGGACCCTGCCGGCAGCGCTCAGAGAACCGAACCCACCACACCATGAGCTTGATCCCCAAGAAGGGCAACGTCTACGTTGTCGACGACGACGAAGCGGTCCGTGACTCCCTGCAATGGCTGCTCGAAGGCAAGGACTACCGGGTCAAGTGCTTTGATTCCGCCGAATCCTTCCTCGCCCGCTACGACCCCCGCGAGGTCGCCTGCCTGATTGCCGACATCCGCATGGATGGCATGACCGGCCTGGAACTGCAGGACCGCCTCATCGAGCGCAAGAGCCCCCTGCCCATCGTCTTCATCACCGGCCACGGCGACGTGCCCATGGCGGTGCAGACCATGAAGAAGGGTGCGATGGACTTCATCGAGAAGCCCTTCAAGGAAGAAGAACTGCTGGCCCTCGTTGAGCGCATGCTCGACCAAGCCCGCGACGCCTTCTCCAGCCACCAGGAAGCCGCCAGCCGCGACGCCCTGCTGGCCCGCCTGACGACGCGCGAAGCCCAGGTGCTGGAACGCATCGTCGCCGGCCGCCTGAACAAGCAGATCGCCGACGACCTCGGCATCAGCATCAAGACGGTCGAGGCCCACCGCGCCAACATCATGGAAAAGCTCAACGCCAACACGGTGGCGGACCTGCTCAAGATTGCCTTGGGCGCGACCGCCAAGGCCTGATCCCCGACTTCCTTTCAAAGGCCGCTGCATCCCAGCGGCCTTTTGCATTCCAGAAAGCAACATTCCCATGACCGCCCAACTCATCGATGGCCTCGCCCTTTCCAAGGCCACCCGCGCCGAAGTCGCCACCCGCGCCGCCGCACTGACCGCCCAGGGCAGGCAGCCCGGCCTCGCCGTCGTCCTGGTGGGTGACAACCCCGCCAGCCAGGTCTATGTGCGCAACAAGGTCAAGGCCTGCGAGGAGGCCGGCATCCATTCGGTACTGGAGAAGTACGACGCCACCATGAGCGAAGCCGAGCTGCTGGCGCGCGTCGAGGCGCTGAACAACGACCCCAGCATCCACGGCATCCTGGTGCAGCTGCCCCTGCCCAAGCACATCGACGACCACAAGGTCATCGAGTCCATCTCGCCGGCCAAGGATGTGGACGGCTTCCACGTTGCCAGCGCCGGCGCGCTGATGGTGGGCGAGCCCGGCTTCAAGGCCTGCACGCCCTATGGCTGCATGAAGATGCTGGAGAGCATCGGCATGGGCAACCTCAAGGGCAAGCATGCCGTCGTCATCGGCCGCAGCAATATCGTTGGCAAGCCCATGGCCATGATGCTGCTGGCCGCCAACGCCACCGTCACCATCTGCCACAGCGGCACCGCCAACCTGGGTGAGATGACCCGCCAGGGCGATGTCATCGTGGCCGCCGTGGGCAAGCGCAATGTGCTGACGGCCGAGATGGTCAAGCCCGGCGCCGTCGTCATCGACGTCGGCATGAACCGCAACGACGAAGGCAAGCTCTGCGGCGACGTGGACTTCGAGAGCGTCAAGGACGTGGCAGGATGGATCACTCCAGTTCCCGGCGGCGTGGGTCCTATGACCATTGCCATGTTGCTCGTAAACACGCTTGAATCGGCGGAACGTAGCCTCAAGTCCGCCTGACCATGACGATGAATCCCCTGCTGTCCACCGCCGCCCTGCCCGATTTCGCGGCCATCCGCCCTGAGCATGTGCAACCCGCCATCACCGAGTTGCTGGCTGCGGCGCAGGCGGCGCTGGACGAAGCGGTCAAGCCAGAGACGCCGGCCGACTACGACGCGCTGTCACGCATCCTCGACAGCGCCACGGAGCGCCTGGGTACCGCCTGGGGTGCCGTCGGGCACCTGAACGCCGTCGCCGACACGCCGGCCCTGCGCGAGGCCTTCAACGCCATGCTGCCGGCCGTCACCGAGTTCAGCACGGCCATGGGCGCCAACGAGGCGCTGTTCGCCAAGTACAAGGCCGTCGTGGCGGCGCAGGGCAGCAGCTTGAGCGCGCCGCGCCAGCAGGTGCTCAAGCACGCCATCCGCAACTTCGTGCTGTCCGGCGCCGAGCTGCAGGGCGCGGCCCGCGAGCGCTATGCCGCCATCCAGGAGCGCAGCGCCGAGCTGCAGCAGCAGTTCAGCGAGCATGTGCTGGATGCCACCGACGGCTGGAGCTACATCGCGAGTGCCGAAGAACTCGCTGGCGTGCCGCAGGACGTGCTGGACGCCACCCGGCTCGACGACGGCGGTCACAAGCTGACGCTGCATTTCCCGGTCTACCTGCCCGTCATGCAGTACGCCGAGAGCCGCGCCCTGCGCGAGAAGCTCTACCGCGCCTATGTGACCCGCGCCAGCGATATCCAGGAATCGGGCGGCAAGCCCGAGTGGGACAACACGGCCGCGATGCGCGAAATCGTCGCCCTGCGCCAGGAAGAAGCCCAGCTGCTGGGCTATGCCAGCTTCGCCGAGGTGTCACTGGCGCCCAAGATGGCCTCGTCGACCACCGAAGTGACGACCTTCCTGCGCGACCTGGCCAAGCGCGCCCGCCCCTTTGCCGAGAAAGACCTCGCCGAGCTGCGCGAGTTCAGCAAGGGCCAGCCGCTTGAAAGCTGGGATGTTTCCTACTGGAGCGAAAAGCTCAAGGAAGCCCGCTACGCCTTCAGCGACCAGACGGTGAAGCAGTACTTCACGGCCACCCAGGTCGTGCCGGGCCTGTTCTCCATCATCGAGCGCCTCTTCGATGTGGCCATCTCGGAAGCGCAGGCCCCGGTCTGGCACGAAACCGTCAAGTTCTACGAGATGCGCCGTGGCGGCCAGTTGATCGCCCAGTTCTACCTCGACCTCTACGCCCGCAACGGCAAGCGCCCCGGCGCCTGGATGGACGAGGTGCGCAGCCGCTGGCTCAAGCCCACGGGTGAACAGCAGACGCCCGTCGCCCTGCTGACCTGCAACTTCGCCTCCCCCGTGGGCGACAAGCCCGCCCTGCTGACCCACGACGACGTCATCACCCTCTTCCACGAGTTCGGCCACGGCCTGCATCACATGCTGACCCAGGTCAACGACCTCGGCGTGTCCGGCATCTCCGGTGTCGAGTGGGACGCCGTCGAGCTGCCCAGTCAGTTCATGGAGAACTTCTGCTGGGAATGGGATGTGCTGCAACAGCTCAGCGGCCATGTCGACAGCGGCGAACCGCTGCCGCGCGAGCTCTTCGACAAGATGACGGCGGCCAAGAACTTCCAGAGCGGGCTGATGACGCTGCGCCAGATCGAGTTCGCGCTGTTCGACATGCGCCTGCATGGCGAGCCCGGCGCAGAAGGCAATGTGCAGAAGGTGCTGGACGAGGTGCGCGCCGAAGTCGCCGTGCTGATTCCGCCGGCCTTCAACCGCTTCCAGCACAGCTTCTCGCACATCTTCGCGGGCGGCTATGCGGCCGGCTACTACAGCTACAAGTGGGCCGAGCTGCTCAGCGCCGACGCCTGGAGCGCCTTCGAGGAAGAAGGCGTGTTCAACGCCGCCACCGGCAAGCGCTTCCTGACCGAGGTGCTGGAGCGCGGCGGTGCGCGCGACGCCATCGACAACTTCAAGGCCTTCCGCGGCCGCGAACCGAAGATCGACGCCCTGCTGCGCCATCAAGGCATGAGCTGATGCCAAAAAAGTCTCGCCGCCGGGCGTCGGCGGCGGGATTTCCACCTGCTTGAGGGTGGCTGCGGCCAAATGGCGGCCAGGACAATTCCGGGTTCAGGGACAACCACTGAACCATGAGCTTTCGAATCCTGCCGGCGCTGTTCGCCCTCCTCTGCCTCTCGCCTGCCGCCTTCGCGGCGACCTACCGCTGCGAAGTCAGCGGCAGCGTCATCCTCACCGACAAGCCCTGCGCCGGCAGCGGCCCGGCGCCGATGGGCTCCATCGGGCCGACTCGCACCACGTCGTCCTATCAGACGGCGCTGCCCAAGATGGAGCAGGCGCCCGAGTACCAGCGCTATCTCAGCCAGCGCTGCGCGGAGTTGAGCGAAGCCGTCCGTACCGCGCCGGCGCGGGGCGTCGCGTACGCCACGGTCAATGACCTGCGCCGGGAGTATTCGCGTGACTGCAGCGATGACGAGCAGTACGCCCGCCGCAAAGCCAGCGAAGCGCGGCGCCGGGATCGCGACGGCCAGTTGGCCATGCGCGACGATGCCGAGCGCTCGCGCGAGGACGCCGAGCGGCTGCGCGAGAAATGCATCGAGCTGCGCGACTCTCTGCGCAACCGCCGCGTCGAGAACGAGACCGAGCGTCTCAACAAGAAAGCGGCCGAGGACGCCTACAACGCCAGTTGCCTCGGCAAGTGATGCGGGCATGAACTGATGCCCGACCGCCCCGCGTCCCCGAGACTGCGAGGCATGCAATTCAAGACTCTTCTTGCCGCCGCCGTGCTCACGCTCAGCGGCGGCGCCGTTTGCGCCCAGGGCGTTCTCGTCCACAACGCCCGCGGCCTGACGCTGGACGAGCGCGGCCGCGTCATCCGCTTCGACGCCATGCAGGTCGGCGCCGACGGTCGCGTGCTGGCCATCGGCAAGCTGAGCGAACTGCCGGCCGGCGACATGCAGCGCATCGACGCCGGCGGCCGCGTGTTGATGCCCGGCATCACCGACGCCCATGGCCATGTGCTGTCTCTCGGCGCCGCGCGCCGCAGCCTGCAGCTGCGCGACACGGTCGACCTGGGCGCAGCCCTGGCCGCCATCCAGGCCCATGCCGAAGCGCGTCCGCAGGCGGCCTGGATCACCGGCGGCGGTTGGAACCAGGCGGCCTGGAAGCTCGGGCGCTTCCCGACCGCTGCCGAACTCGACACGGCCGAGAGCCAGCGCCCCGTCTGGCTGACCCGCGTCGACGGCCATGCGGGCTGGGCCAACAGCCGCGCCCTGCAGCTGGCCGGCATCACGCGCGACACACCCGATCCCACGGGCGGCCGCATCGAGCGCGATGCCAGCGGCGAGGCGACGGGCGTGCTGGTCGATGCCGCCATGGGCCTGGTCGAACGCCAGGTGCCCGCCGAGGACCCCGCCGAACTCGCCGCCCAGCTCGACACCGCCGAGCGCGAGCTGTTGTCGCTGGGCATCACCAGCGCCCATGACGCCGGCATCTCCGCGGCCGCCGATCAGTTGCTGCGTCAGCGGGCCGCGGCCGGCCAGCTCAAGATGCGCATCTACGGCATGGCCCGCGGCAGCGACGAGGCCTTCATGGCGCGGCTGCGCGCCGCCGGCCCGCTGCTGGACCTCGGCAATGGCCACTACGCCCTGCGCGCCGTCAAGCTGTTTGCCGACGGCGCCCTCGGCAGCCGCGGCGCAGCGCTGCTGGCACCCTATGCCGATGCGCCGCAGACCCGCGGCCTGCTGTTCCGCAGCGATGCCGAGCTGCTGGCGCAGATGCGGGCCGCCGCCAAGGCCGGTTTCCAGGTCAATGTCCATGCCATCGGCGACGCGGCCAACCGCCAGGCCCTGGCCGGCTACGAGGCCCTGGCCAAGGAGATGGGCGCGCGCAGCACGGCGCTGCGCCACCGCATCGAGCATGCCCAGGTCATCGCCCTGGCCGACATCCCGCGCTTCGCCAAGGACCAGGTCATCGCGTCCATCCAGCCCACGCATGCGACCTCGGACATGAACATGGCCGAAGACCGCGTCGGGCCTCAGCGCATCCAGGGTGCCTACGCCTGGCAGCGCCTGCTGAAGAGCGGCGCCGCCCTGGCCTGCGGCTCGGACTTCCCCGTCGAGGAGCCCAGTCCCTTGGCCGGCCTGTATGCCGCCATCACGCGCGAGGATGCCGCGGGCAAGCCCGTCGGCGGCTGGTACCGTCAGCAGGCGCTGAACCCGGTGCAGGCCCTGGACTGCTTCACCCGTGGCGCGGCCTTCGCCGCCCATGCCGAGAAGGACCTCGGCGTGCTGACGCCCGGCCACCGCGCCGACTTCATCCTCGTCGACCGCGACCCGCTGACCTCTTCGCCCGCAGCCTTGCTCAAGGCCCGCGTGCTACAGACCTGGGTGGGCGGCAAGCTGGTCTACACCGCGAAGGATTGAAGATGCGCTACGTGGCTTTATGGAAAGGCATCAACGTCGGCAAGGCCAAGCGCCTGGCGATGGCCGACCTCAAGGCCCTGCTCGCCGAGCTGGGCGCCACCGACGTGACCACCGTCCTGAACAGCGGCAACGCGGTGTTCGACGCGAAGAAGAAGCTGACCGCCGACAAGATCCGCAAGGCCGTGGCCGAGCAACTGGGCGTGGACGCCGCCGTCATCGTGAAGACGGCGGCCGAATGGGCGCACATCGCGGCGGATCACAAGATCAGCGAGGCCGACGACCACAGCCGGCTGTTGGTGGCCATCACCACCGACGCGGCAGCGCTGAAGACGGTTGAAGACGTCCCCACCGCCGGCAACGAGCGTTTCGTCGTCACCGCGCACGCGGCCTACCTGTGGTGCGCGCATGGCATCCTGGAAAGCAAGGCCGGCACGCAGCTACTGAAGAAGCTGGGCGACCACGGCACCACGCGCAACTGGGCGACGGTGCAGAAGCTCAACGCGTTGCTGGGCTGACCGCCGCATGAAGGCCGTGCTCTTCTGGCAAGGCGTCTGAGCGAAAGTAAAACGCCGCCCGTCGGTCGAACCGAGGGGCGGCGTTGGGATGCGGCATCCGAGGCCGGGCGCGTGACCCGGCCTTGGGGCTGACTTACTTCGAGATGCTGTAGGTCAGCGTGAAGCTGCCGCTGCCGCTGTACGAGGAGACGTCAATGGCGTAGTAGCCCGCCGAGCCGGTGTAGTTGATGGCTTCGCTGCTGGTGCTGCCTTCAGACTTGGCCACCTGGACCCAGCTGCTGCCGTTCCACTTGTACAGGTAGAGGTCAAAGTCCGCCGAGGCCGGGCCGGTCAGGGTCGCCTTGACGACACCGGTGCTGCTGTACTGGTAGCCGGCGTCGGGGAAGGTGCGGGTCTGACCGCTGCTCAGGGTGCCCGTGACCGTGGTGCCGCCACTGGTGCTCGTGACGGTCAACGTCGCGTTGCTGCTGGTGGTGCTGCCGTTGGCGTTGCTCACGACGACGCTGAAGGCGGCACCGTTGTCCGCAGCCGTGGTGGCCGGGGTGGTGTAGCTTGCAGCGGTGGCGCCGCTGATGGCAGTGCCGTTCTTGCGCCACTGGTAGCTGGTCGCGCCGGTGGCCGTCACACTGAAGGTCGCGGTGCTGCCGGCGGCGACCGAGACGCTGGCGGGCTGGCTGGTGATGGCCGGGGGCGAGGTGTCTTTGGCCTTGACGGTCAGTGTGGCGTTGCTGCTGGTGACGCTGCCCTTGGCGTTGGTGACCACGACGCTGAAGAGCGCACCGTTGTCGGTCGAGGTGGTGGCCGGCGTGGTGTAGGTTGACGAGGTGGCGCCGGCGATGTTGGTGCCGTTCTTGCGCCACTGGTAGCTGGTCGCGCCGGTGGCCGTCACGCTGAAGGTGGCGCTCGAGCCCACGGTCACGGACACGCTGGCCGGCTGGCTGCTGATGGTGGGCAGACCGTCAGACGGCGGGTTGGGGCAAGTGACGCCGACAGCGTTGAACGCGCCGATCACGTCGGCCACTGCATAGCCGCGGTTCTGGGCGGCCTTCATGACGCCGCAGGAGCCGTTGTTGAAGGTTTCGTTCTGAACCCAGTACAGGCGGTTGGCGTCTGCCATGACCTCGAAGGCCTTGCGGGTGTTCCAGTTCGCCTTGTGGGCCAGGGTGTAGAAGGCCTTGTTGTAGACGCCCGAGGTCAGGTGCACGTCCAGCGAGTCGTTGTACTGCGCCGCGTTGCCGATGGAGCTGCCATCGCGCGTCGGATCATCGAAGTAGCGCAGGGCACCCGAGGCCTTGAAGATCTCGGCGCCCACCAGCCAGTCGTTGCTGCCGCGGTCGTAGTACTCGGCGGCTTCGCCGGCCATGTCCGAGAAGGCCTCGTTCATGCCACCCGACTGCTTGGAGTACACCAGGCCAGAGTTCTGCTCCGTGAAGCCGTGGCTGATTTCGTGGCTGGCCACGTCGAGCGACACCAGGGGGTAGAAGGTCGAGGCACCGTCACCGAAGTGCATGGCCGTGCCGTCCCAGAAGGCGTTCTCGTAGTTGCTGCTGTAATGCACGCGCATCAGCAGCTTCTGGCTGATGGGACGCACGCCCAGGTAGGTGTTGTACATGCCGAACACCACGTTGCCGAAGTAGTGGGCATCGTTCATGGGCGAGTAGGCGCCGTTGATCTGCTTCACCGTGTTGCGGGGGCAGGTGAAGCTGAAGGGCGTGCTGCCGGTGGTGCCGCCGTTCAGGTTGACGGTGCTCACGTTGGTGCTGTCCAGCTTGCAGGTGGAGCCGCTCTGGGTCACGTCCAAAAAGGCGCGGCCGTTGCTGCCGTACTCGTACTGGCCGGTCTTCTGGTTACCGCCAGGGCCGGTGCCGATGGTGGCGTGGGTCAGGCCCTCCCAGCGTTGCAGCACGATGCCGGTGTTGGCGTCGACGATGAAGTAGGGGCGGCGCAGCGTCTTGTCGCTGCCCGTGAGCATGGACACCTGGTAGACCAGATGGGCCTTGTTCTTTTCGTCCAGTTGGACGAACAGTTGAGCGTCTTCATTGCGCGTGTCGGCCGCACCGACCAAGCCGCGCACCTGGGCCAGCACCGTGGCAGTGCCCAGGGCCGGGGTGGCACTCGACAGGTCTTGCTCGATCTGCCTGACCATGACGCCGGTGAAGGACGACGCGCCCGTCGTGAGACCGTTGCCGGCCTCGCGGTGCTCAACGATGCCATGGCCCCAGATCGGCACGCCCTGGAAGAGCTGCTGGTGGCGTGTCACCACGAGCCCGTTCGCATAGGTTGCGGTGCGGGCGGCACGCAGCTCATTTGCCGAAAGCCCCAAGGCTGCCGCGCCTTGGGTGCCAGTAGCCATGGCAGCGGCCGGTTGGGCTTGCTTGCTGTCGAGCACGACGCGCTCAGCGGCCAGGGCCTGGGTGGCGGTTGCGATGCTGGCCAGTGCGAACAAGGCCCGTAGGGCGTTCGCCGTCTTGTGGGGGTAGAACATGTGTGTCATCTCTGGTTGGTTGTACGGTTACGCGTCTGCGCGCTTCAGGCCAAGCACATCAACCTTGACTACTGACCCATGTCCTGGCTTGACGCCAGACCTGGCCTCCCGGCGCACTGCTGCTTGACGGCGCGGACTGTAGGGGCGCAAGCGACGACAGGTACATGGGTTCGCCCCGTCCCCAATCGTGGCTACGCAGGGACGCTCAATAGGCGACCATGGGCGCGGTTCCTTCGCACCCGCCAGCCCATCGTCCTAGGGAGGTCTGCATAACCTAGGGGGTGTTGACCCTGGCGAACTGCGGTAGCGCACGAGGCTTGCGCTGACCGACAACGATGGGCGAGTGCAGACAGCCGGCACCAAGCACGGCCTCAACGCACGCCAGGCCATCGCTGCAGACCTAGGTCGGCAGCAAGCCCGTCTACACCGCCGCTGGCAACGAGCTCTTCGTCGTCACGCGCACGTGGCCTACCTGCGGTGAGCGCACGGCATCCTCGAAAGCAAGGCCGGCACGCAGTTGCTGAAGAAGCTGGGCGCCACGGCACGACGCGCAACTGGGCGACGGTGCAGAAGCTCAACGCACTGCTGGGCTGACCTCTGCAGCGGCATCCGCCACGCTCCAGAACCAGCGCTCCTCGCGCCCCAGCCCCTGCGGCGCCGCCATGCGCAACAGCGCGCGCACCGGCTCCTTCACGCGCGCCAGCAGCAGGCGCTGGCCGCGCGCGGCGAGGCGCAGATCCAGCTCCAGCAGGCATTCCAGCGCCGTGCTGTCGAGATCGCTGCTCTCCTCTAGGCTCAGCACCAGGGTATCGACACCGCTGGCCGCCAGGCGCTCGCCGGCCTCGGTCATCACGCGCTCGGCGCTGGCGAAGAACAGCGGCTCCTGCGGCCTCAGGATCAGCGCGCCCGGCACCGGCACGGCGTCGGGGTGCTCCGGCCGATTGACGAAATTGCGCGTACCGGGCAACTCGCCCAGCTCGTGCAGCACCGGCTGGCTGAAGCGGCGCAAAGCCTCGACGATGGACAGGGCGATGGCGGCCAGCATGCCGTGCAGCAGGCCCAGGGCCAGCACGGCGACGACGGCGCCCAGCACGAGCAGGCGGTCGCGGCCCAGCTGCCAGGTCGCGATCAACGGCCTGGGCGACAGCGCGTGCAGCAGCGCCGCGATGACAGCCACGGCCAGCACGGAGCGCGGCAACCACTGCAGTGCCGGCAAGGCCAGGGCGATGGCCCCGGCCAGCACGAGGCAGGCCACGACGCCCGCCCAGCGGCTTTGCGAACCGCCGCCGTGGTTAGCCGCACTGGCTGAAAAGCCCGCTCCGACCGGCATGCCCTGCAGCAAGCCGCTGGCGACATTGGCCAGCCCCAAGGCGGCCAGCTCGCGGTTGGCGTTCAGCGCATCGCCACGCAACAACCCGAGGGAACGCATGCTGCCCCAGGACTCGGCAAACAGCAGCACCACCAGGCCCACGGCCAGTTCGCCCACCCGCAACCAGTCGTCGCGGCCCAGGTACGGCAGATGAGGCATGAAGGTCGGCGCGGCGACCTGGCCGACCACCTCGACGCCCCGCGCCGGCAGGTCCAGGGCCCAGGTCGCCGCGATGGCCAGGACCAGGGCCGTCAGCGACGCCGGAAAGCCCGGCCATGGCGGCCAGCGCCGCAGCAATGCGATCACCCCGCCCGTCGCCAGCGCGATGGCCGCGCTCAGCCACTGCCAGCGGTCGGCATGGGCCAGCACCCACACCAGCAGCCGCGATGTATCCAGCGGCGGTGCCGGTGCCAGGCCCAGCGCATCGGGCAGCTGCTTGACGACGATGGTCAGCGCCAGCGCGAAGGCAAAGCCGCGCAGCACCGGCCGCGACACGAAGGCCGACAGCTGCCCCTGCCTCGCGGCGGCCAGCAACAACAGCACGCCGCCGGCTGCCAGGGTCAAGGCGAGCAAGACCTCGGCATGCGCGATGCCCGTGAGGCCGGCCGCCGCCGCGGCTGCGAGGCTGGCGCTGGAGGAGGTGGGCGACACGATGGCGTCGCGGCTGCGCCCCAGCAGCGCGTAGACCGACAGGCCGACCAGGCAGGCCACCAGCGCATGCGCGACGGGCAGGCCGGCCAGCCCGGCATAGGCCACGCCTTCGGGCAGCAGCAGGCCGGCCACGCAAAGGCCGGCCCCGAAGTCGGCACGCCAGCGGCCGGCTTCAGAGCTTGAGGGCACCGTCGTCACAGGCCTGGTTGAAAAGGGCCGCGTCTTCGCGCACCTGGCGTGCGGCGGCGTAGGAGGCCTGCAGCAGCCGGTCGCGCCATTTGCCGGGGCCTCGGCCTCGCTGGCCGAAGTCGATCAGCTCATCAGCATTGGCCGAACCTTGGCGCCCGGCCGCGCGCAGCTGCGCCCAGGCCAGCAGCCGGCCCATCGTGACCAGGCTGCGGCGCAAGGCACCACCCCGCTGGCGCGCCAGCGCGGCCAGGTCCAGCCTGTCCTCGCCGGGCTGCAGGCTGCGCAGCACATAGGGCCGGCCGGCCCAGCTCACCGCATGCACCGGCGCCATGCTGATGGCCTGCATGCGCTGCTGCACGGCCAGTTGGCGCTCCGCTTCGGTCTTGAAGCGCGGCTGCTTGACGCCGACCGCCGGCGCCAGCGTCGAGGCCAGGGCCGGTTTGAGGTCCAGCAGCTGGGCGCCGTTGGCGCCGCCGTCACCACGCACCAGCACCACATAACGGTCCAGGCCCAGGCTGCCCGTACCAGCCACGCGGCGAGCCACGTCCAGCACTTCATGGAAGCGGCCGGGCTGCGCGGCGCCGGCCAACTCGGCCAGGAAAACCGTCACGCTGTCGATCTGCTCGGCACTGGCCGGCAGGGCATAGCGCCCGTCCACGCGCAGGCGGCGGCGCTTGCCCTGGCCCGTGCAGCGGCGCGCCAGCAGGTCGGCTTGGGCACGACGCTCGCCGACCTGATCCAGCAGCCGCTTGACGGGACCGTCGGCGGTGTCGCGCTCCAGCCAAAAGGCCTTGCCGCCCGCCAGCGCATCGGCATAGGCCTCCTGCAGAGCACGGGCCAGGTCGCCGGTGTCCTCGGGCCCGAGGTCCATCTCGTCCGCCGCCAGCCACAGGCTGGCCAGCAGGTGCAGCAGATCGGCGCTGGCCGGCGCCAGCGCAGCTTCATCGAAGTCGTTGATGTCGAAATAGGCCAGTCCGTTGCTGCCGTGGTAGCTGCCGAAATTCTCGAGGTGCAGGTCGCCGCAGCACCAGGCCAGCGGCGCCGGCTTGAGCATGCTGCGCTTGAGCCGGGCGTGGAAGAGATGGGCCGAGCCGCGCAGGAACAGGAAGGGGCTGCGGCGCATCTTGGCGAACTTCAGCGCCAGGCGCTCGGGGTCGCGGCCGGCGTTGTATTGCAGGATGGCTCGAACGGCGTCCATTCAGCAATCCACTACGCAGGGGTATTCCGGGCCGAGCGCTGGGCCGCGCCCGAGCCGGCCCTCTTGGCGACGTGCTTGCGGCTCAATGCCCAAGCATCGCCGTCCCCGCAGGGGACCGACCAGGTTTGCGCGCGTTCAGCGCCGCAAGACTGGGCGAGGGGCTTCATTTCAGCCCCGGGACTGCGGCAGGGTGTGCACGCGCATGCCGACGACCTCGTCCACCGGCTCGCGCCAGGCGGCGCGTTTGGCGACGCGCCGGCCATCGTGCAGGCCGGCTTGCCAGCGGGCCTGCAGGCGCTCGGTCGTGAAGTCGATGTCGCGCCAGGAGTCCTCGCCCGGCATGGCCCGCATGACGAGGTGCTCCACGTCGATGCGTGAATCGCAGCCCAGGTCCAGCAGGGCCTTCACGGCCGGGTCGGCGGCGGTTTTGGCGTCGAGCTTGCGGCCCAGCTGGCGCACCGCGCGGCGCAGGTTCTGCAGGCGCTCGTGGTCGTCCAGGTGCTCGCAGATGCGGCTGGCGTACTGGATGTCCTTGTAGCGCGTCAGGGCCTGGGCCATGGTGCCGGGCGCGGCCTCGCTGGCATCCCAGAGGTCGACCATGAAGCACAGGGTGTCGCGGCGCTCGCTGTCGTCCAGCACGACGTCCAGCGGCGTGTTGGAGTAGATGCCGCCATCCCAGTAGGCCTCGCGGCCGATGGTCACCGGCGCGAAGCCCGGCGGCAGGGCGCCGCTGGCCATGACGTGCTCGGGGCCGATGCGGGTGCGGCCGTCGCGGTTGTCGAACAGCGCCAGCTCGCCGCTGCGCACGTTGACGGCGCACAGCGTCAGCCGCGTCTCGCCGCCGGCGATGCGCTCGAAGTCCACCAGCTCGCGCAGCGTCGCGGCCAGCGGCGAGGTGTCGTAGAAGCCCAGCTCGGACAGCGGCGCGCGGCGGTTCATGTCCCAGGCCTGCGGCCCGCGCGGCTTGAAGAAGCCGGGGATGCCGGAGGTCAGCGTCTGCCACGTCTGCCAGCCCTGCAGTGCGCCGGCAAATGCCGTCAGCGCGCCGAACGGGTTGAAGGACGCAAAGCCCGGCTGCGGCGCGAACGAAGAGCGCGTCACGCGGGCCCAGAACTTGTGCAGCGCCGGCAGGCGGTCGGCCGGCGCATTGCCAGCGATCAGCGTCGCGTTGATGGCACCGATGGACGTGCCCACCACCCAGTCCGGCGCGATGCCGGCCGCGTCCAGCGCTTCGGCCACGCCGGCCTGGTAGGCACCCAGGGCGCCGCCGCCCTGGAAGACGTAGACGGTCTGTGGGGGGCGTCGGGTGGACATCAGTTCAAGGTGACGGCGTCGTCGCAGGGGATGGCCTGGAAGACCGGCAAGGCTTCGCAGGAAAAGGCGTGTGCCGCCAGGCTGGGAAAGTCGTCAGCAGGCACCTGGGCGGCCAGCACCGACTGCGTGAAGGTCCATGCGGTGGCGACCGTGATGCTGGCCTGGCCGGCGCCGGCGTCCAAGGGCAGCGCCGCCAGCTCACGCTCGAGCTCGCCATAGGCCGCCAGCAGTTGCCCGGTGACGCGCTGCACCCACGGATCGTGGCGCTTCTCGGCCGGGCGCAGGGCGCGCTCGTAGACGATCTGGGCCGACTTCTCGCAGGCGGCCAGCGCCAGCCCGACCAGCCTCAGCTCGCGCGCCAAAGGGCCGCTGTCACGCGGCAGCAGGCTGCGGCCGGCCACGCTTTCCGCGTACTGCAGCAGCAGCGTCGAATCCATCAGCACCGTGCCGTCATCGCAGACCAGCGTCGGCGCCTTGACGACCGGGTTGATCTGCTGGAAGGCATCGAAGCCGCGGAACACCGAGATGGCCGCATGCTCGAAGGGCAGGCCCAGCAGCCGCATCGAGATGGCGACGCGGCGCACATAGGGGGAGTCGAGCATGCCAATGAGCTTCATGGTCCTTATCCCTCGCGCTGGCGGATGGCAGTCTCGATTCGACGCAACCGGTCTACGACATCCTTGCCGTGCCGGCGTTCGATCTCGGCGTACATCACCTTGTTGTAGCTCTCTACGTAGGCCATATTCAGCAGGGAGAACTCTCCGCGCATTGTCCAGACGACCCCATATCGCCGTTTGGTGTCGGCAATATCGGCCTTGTCCGCAGGCCACCCCAGAGTCTGCAGTTTCAGCTCGCCTGCCTCAACGTCCGCCCGCGCCTTGGCCTCGCCGCGCTCGGCGGCACCGGCAGGGTTGCCGACTCGCAGATCGACCGACGCGATCGTCAGCCGTTCCGGCTTCGCTTCACCCGGGGTCACGCGAAAGCGGTCGAACAGCGCATAGACGATGAGGGCTGCCAGCAGGCTTGCCAGGACGGCCACCACGCGGATGCGGGTGCGGGAGCGTTGCCAACCCTTGCCCAGGCGCTCATCGGCCAGGGCAACTGCCAGGGTGGGTTTTGCGGAGTCCATGAACGAATCAATTCCTTGTTGTTGAGTTCGGCGCCAGTGGCGCCAGGGCGGCGCGCACGCGCGCCTGCCAGTCGCCCTGCTCGTCCGCAGTCCAGTCCGGCCAGCGCGACGACTCGGCGTCGAGTTCGGTCGCCAATTTTCGCAAACCGTCCAGGCCGGTCACCGTGGCCGCCAGGCTGAGCCGGGCCAGCCACTCCTGGGCCTGGCGCATGCGCGGGTAGGCCTCGAACAGCCAACGGGCGACGTCGGGCCGCGCGCGCCAGTCGGCGCTGCCGAAGCGCGCGACGGCCATCGCGGTGAGGCGCTGGCCCGCTCCCAGGCAGTCGAAGGCCACGCAGCCCTCGAAGCCGCGCGGGATCAGCGCGTCATGGATGCCGCAGCGATGGTCAGCGCAGAGATGCTGGCAGGGCGTCTCGGCAGGCTTGTCGAAGCCGAAGCCCTGTTCGGCATCGAAGGGCGGGATCACGCAGCACAGCGCCACGCAGGCCGAGCAATCGGCCTTCAGGTGGGCGGGGAGCTGTACTGGCGCCGTGGTCACCCCGCATTGTCCGACACGCCGACCATCCAGCCGATGCCGAAGCGGTCATTGACCATGCCGAACAGCGGCGCCCAGAAGGTCTTGCCCAGCGGCACATGGACCTGGCCGCCGTCGGCCAGCGCCGCGAACGCTTCGCGGGCGGAGTCGGCATCGGGGCAGTCCAGCGACAGCGAGAAGCCCTTGAAGACGGTGTTCCCGTCGCACATGCCGTCGGACATCATGACCAGGGCCCCGCCGATGTGGACCGAGGCATGCATGATCTTCTGCTCCGAGCCCGGCGGCAGCGTGCCGGGCGGCGGCGGCTCCGGGCTCTCGGAGTTGCGCATCATGAATTCCACCGTGGCGCCCAGCGCCTTCTTGTAGAACTCAATGGCCTCTTCGCAGCGGCCATTGAAGAACAGATAAGGGTCGATCTTCATCGCGGTCTCCTGACGGGATAGATAACTCTAGCGTCGCAGCAAATTTTGGCGCCTTGTCCGTCGTGTCAATGTGTTCGGACTTCCGGGCTAAGCGCTGGGCCGCTCCCGAGCCGGCTCGCGTTGGCGATGTGCTTGCGGCTCAACGCCGCAAGCATCGCCGCCCCCTCGGGGGACCGACTGGGCACGACCGCGTCCAGCGGCGCGAGACCAGGCGAGGGGCTCCATTTCAGGGATTCTTGAAGTCGCCCGCTGTCGAAATGATGAAACTGTCCGCCTTGATGTGTTTGCGCCAGGCCGCGTTGGCCTGCTCCACCGTCACGGCCGCCAGGGCGTCGTCGCGCTTCTGGGCCGCGACCCAGGTCTCGCCGCGCTCGGCCAGGCTGGTGAGGCCGCCGGCCAGCGCGCCGGGGTCGGCGCGGCTCTGCTTGCGGCCTTCGAGGATGTCCTTCTTGGCGCGGTCCAGCTCGGCGGCGGTGACGCCGTCCTTGGCCATGCGCGCCACCTCTTCCTGCACGACGGCGATGACGCGCTCGCGCTTGTCCGGTGCATAGCTGGCCTGGATGGAAAAACTGCCGGCATTGCCAAAGAAGCCCGCGCTCAGACTGGCACCGATGCCATAGGTCAGGCCTTCCTTCTGGCGCACCCGCTCGGACAGCCGGCTTTCCAGCCCTCCGCCACCGAAGATGTGCACGGCCAGTTCCAGGGCCAGGTAATCGGGGTCTTCGCTGTTCAGCGGCAGGGGCGCGTGCACGCGCACGATGGCATTGGCCTTGTCGCGGGCGATGGCGTCAAAGCGCGCCGGCGGCACGGCGACGTGCTGCGGGATGTGGCGCACGAACTTGGGCGCCGCCGGCTTCTTCCAGTCGCCAAAGAGCTTGTCGATCTCGGCACCCAGGCCGTCGGGCAAGGCGCCGACGGCGCTGACCTGGGCCTCGTTGAAGCTCCAGTAGTCGCCATAGAAGCGCTTCACCTCGTCCAGCGTCGTCGCCTTCAGGTTGGCGATGCGCTCGTCCACGCCCATCACATAGTCGGGGTGACCCAGGCTGACACCGCGCGCCTTGTTGTAGTGGCCGCGCGTGGCCTCCTGGCGCAGCACGCTCGGCTCCTGGCGCGAGGCCTCGATGCCGGCGATGCCGGACTTGATCTCGCGGTCGAAGGCTTCCTGCGGGAACAGCGGCTTGCGCAGCGCGTCGGCCGCCACGCGCAGCGCCGGCAGCAGGGTGTCGCGCTCGGCACTGATGAAGATGGTGGCGCCCTGGTCGTAGCTGTTGACGTTGAGGCTGGCGCGCAGCTTGATCATGGCGTCCTGCAGCTGCTGCTTGCTGTAGCCGGCACTGCCTTCGTCCATCAACGCGCCGACCATGCCGGTGCCGTTGCGCGCGAAGGTGGCGTCACGCTCGCCCCAGCGCAGCTGCATCTGCAGCACGACGGTGTTGCCGCGGGTCTGCTTCTGCAGCGTATGCAGGGCGATGCCGCTGGGCAGCGTCACACGCTTCATGCGCGACTCCAGCACCGCGGGCACGGGGTCGAGCTGCTCGCCCTCCTCCACCTTGGGCGGGCCCTTGAGATCGGCCAGGCGCTGCTCCAGGGCCGGTGCGGCGGGGATCTCGATGCGCTCGATCTTGTCGGCCGGCAGATAGCGCCCCAGCGTGCGGTTGGCCGGCTTGAAATAGGCGGCGCGCACGCGCTCCACGTCGGCCAGCGTGACCTTGGGGATGTCTTCCATCAACTGGAACAGCAGCCGCCAGTCACCCGCGGCGATGAGGCCGGAAATCTGCTGGATCAGCGCCTCGGGGTTCTTCATCTGCTGGCGGTAGCTGTTGACGGCGATGTCGCGCACGCGCACGAGTTCGCTCTCGTCAAAGGGCTTGGCCGTGCGGCCTTCGGCCAGGTCCAGCAGCATGGTCTCGACCTTGTCCACCTCGGCCCCCGGCGGCAGCACGGCGAAGGCACCCGCGGTGCCGGGGTCCACACCGCCCGCGCCGGCGATGCCCGCCGCCAGGGCCAGCTTGGGCTCGACCAGCTGCTTGTAGAGTTGGCCACTGGGCTGCAGGCTCATCAAGAGGCCGTAGACGATCAGGGCCGGCGTGTCGGCATGGGTGATGGACGGCACGTGATAGGCCGCCAGCAGGATGGGCTGGCCGCCGACGCGGCGCACGACGACCGTGCGTTCGCCGTCCTGGGCCGGCTCCACCGTGTAGGGCTGGGGAATGGCCGCCGCGGGCCTCGCCACGGCGCCAAAGTCCTTGGCGATCAGGGCCAGCGTCGCGGCCTTGTCGAAGGCGCCGGCGATCAGCAGCGTCGCGTTGTCGGGGCGGTAATAGCGCTTGTAGAAGCCCTGCAGCTTCTCGATGGGCACGTTCTCGATGTCGCTCTTGGGCCCGATGGTGGCGTGGCCATAGGGGTGCCAGGCAAAGGCTGCCGCATTGACGCGCTGCGACAGCACGGCGAAGGGCTGGTTCTCGCCGCGCTCGAACTCGTTGCGCACCACCGTCATCTCGGTGTCCAGGTCGATCTTGGCCACGCGGCTGTTGACCATGCGGTCGGCTTCGAGGTCGAGCAGGAAGGCCAGGGTGTCGGCGCTTGCGTTGAAGCTGGCGAAGTAGTTGGTGCGGTCCGTCGTCGTCGTGCCGTTGAAGCGCACGCCGCGCTGGGCCATCTGGCCGGGTATGTCCTTCTGGCGCTGGGTGCCCTTGAACAGCATGTGCTCCAGCAGATGGGCCATGCCGTATTCACCGGGCGCCTCGTGGCGGCTGCCGACGCGGTAGGTGATGTTGACGGTCGTCGTCGTCTGCGTCGCATCGGGGAAGAGCAGGATCTGCAGGCCGTTGGGCAGGCGGTATTCCTCGATGCCACCCAGCTCGCGCACCCGCTCGGGCGGGGCGACCACCGCGGCCGGAGCCATCGCAACCGGCTTCGGGACCGCGGTCTTGGGCTTGGCCGTCGCCGCCGGCTGAGCCTGCGCCATCCCCAGGGTCAGGCTCAACAGGGCCAGCCCCAGGCAGCGCGCCAAGCGCCCATCCAGCTTCATCGTCATTTGTCTCTCTCCATGCAGCCGCATCTTCGGCTTGGCGGCGATTCTGCGCGGTTTTGCGAGCCCAGCCGTTCGTCAGATCCCAATGCAGACAGCACTGCGGCTAGAGCCTGGCCAGCAGGGCTGTCACGGCATCCACGCTGGCCGGCTTGGTCAGGTGCTCGTCGAAGCCGGCGGCACGCGAACGCTTCTTGTCCTCTTCCGAGCCCCAGCCCGTCAGGGCCACCAGCAGCGTGGACGTGAAGCGGGCGTCCTGGCGCAGCAGGGTCGCGAACTCATGGCCGCCCATGCCCGGCATGCCCAGATCGCAGAACACGGCCTGGGGCAGGAAGCTGTCTGCCCGGGTCAGGGCCGCCGGGCCGCTGTTTTCCACCGCCACCTCATGGCCGGACAGCGACAGCAGCATGGCCAGCGAGTCCGCCGCGTCGACGTTGTCGTCGACCACCAGGATGCGCGTCGGCTTGGCCGCGTCCGGTTCGGGCGCGCCCAGCAGCGGCGCGGGGGCGGAATCCCCTGCAGCCAGCGGCAGCTCGAGAGTGAAGGTGCTGCCCTGGCCGGGGCCGGCACTCGCCGCGCTGACCCGGCCACCATGCAGGGACACCAGGCTCTTGACCAGGGCCAGGCCGATGCCCAGGCCGCCCTGGGCCCGTGCCAGCGAGCGGTTGACCTGGGCGAACATGTCGAAGACCCGGCCGATCATGTCCTGGGGCAGGCCCACGCCGCTGTCGCGCACGGTCAGCACGGCATCGCCGCCGACGCGGGTCAGCATCAGCCAGATGTTGCCGCCGTCCGGCGTGTACTTGGCGGCGTTGTTCAACAGATTGCTGAGCGATTGCGCCAGCCGCGTCAGGTCGCCGTCGACCCAGAGTGCTTCATCCGGCAGCGTCACGGTGAGGTGATGGCCGCCGCGTTCAATCACCGGCTGGCAGGATTCCAGCGCCATCTCGACAACGCGTCGCATGTCCAGCGGCTCGCGCTGCAGAATGAGCTTGCCGGTGGAGATGCGCGAGACTTCGAGCAGGTCGTCGATGAGGCGCAGCAACTGGTTCATCTGCCGGTCCATCATCTCCGTGACAGCCTTGAACTGGGTAGAGTCCTGGGGCGGGTTGGCGCCCAGCAGCTGCAGCCCGGTGCGGATGGGCGCCAGCGGGTTGCGCAGCTCATGGGCCAGCGTGGCCAGGAACTCGTCCTTGCGCTGATCGGCCTGGCGCAGCGAGCGGTCCGCCCGCATCAACGAGTCGATCTGGTCGCGGATCTGGTACTGCCAGCGCCGTCCGCGCAAGGCCGTGCGCACGGCACTGACCATCACCCGCGTCGACGTCGGCCGGTCCAGCACCGTCAGGTTGCGCAGCCGTGCCGCCCGCAGCGCCGGGGCCTCCAGGCCCTGGCGGCACAGCGCCAGCACCGGCAGGTTGGACCAGGCCGGCTGGCGCTCCAGCACATTCAGCAGCACCGCGAAGCCCGGGTCGCTCAGGGTCGCGTCGGTCACCATCAGTGCGCCCGACCCCTCATGCATCAACTCCTCGGCATGGCGCCAGCCCTTGCAGACCGCGACGTCGATGCGGGCCTCGGCCAGCAGCCGGCTCGTGACGTCGCCATCGCGCGCCGTCGGCGCGAGCACGATGACGCGCTCGCTGTAGGAGCGCTCAGCCTCGTCGCGCTCGATCATCGCCAGACTCGACCTCGTGGTGAACCGGCACCTCCACAGGAACCCCCGTCAGCACGCCGCGCAGATGCATCAGCGGCGGCCCCAGGTGCACGCCCTTCTCATCGAACCAGAGCTGGCGGATGGTGTCCTCATGGCGGCCACTGCGCTTCTTGATGACCGACACGGCCTTGCGCACCGCGCCCTGGTGCTCGTACATGCGGAACAGCAAGACGGCATCGGCCAGATAGCTGGTGTCCACCGGATTGCGCATATTGGTCCCGAGCATGCCGGACTGCGTCGCGACGACAAAGGTCGCCACGCCATGGTTGTTCAGATAGGTCAGCAGTTCGTGCAACTGGATGATCAGCGCACGCTCCTCGGGCATGGCGTTCAGATACCCATTGAGGCTGTCGATGACGATGACGCTGGCGCCGTCCTCTTCGACGCAGCGGCGCACGATGTTGGCAAACTGGCTGGGCAGCACCTCGGCGGCGTCGATCTGGCGCACATTGAGCTTGCCCGGGCCGACGCCCTGATCGACCTTCAGCCCCAGACTCGCGAGCCGGTCCAGCAGCAGGTTGCGGCCTTCCTCGAAGGTGAAGATGGCTGCATGGCCGCCGCGCCGGGCTGCCATGACGGCATATTGCGAGGCGATGGTGGACTTGCCCGAACCCGCCGGGCCGACCAGCAGCGTCGCCGTGCCGCGGTTGGTGCCGCCGCCCAGCAACTCATCGAGCGCCGCGATGCCGCTGGGCACGACGTCGCGCTGGTAAGGCGCACCATGGTCGCTCGGCGTCAGCCGTGGGAACACCTGCAGGCCGCCATGGCGGATGACCAAGTCCTGCTGGCCGCTGATGAAGTCGCTGCCACGGAACTTGGTGACTCGCAGCTGGCGCTGCGCCGGCCCGTAGGTGGGCACGTGGCGCTCCAGCGCGATGACGCCATGGGCGATGCTGTGCAACTGGGTGTCAACGCCGTCGCTGGAGCGGTCGTCCAGGAACAGCACGGTGCAGCCGCGGCCAACGAAGAACTGCTTCAGCGCCAGGATCTGGCGACGGTAGCGCAGCGACGCCTGAGCCAGCAGGCGCAGCTCCGACAGAGAGTCCAGCACCATGCGACGCGGCTTGAATCGCTCGACAGCCTCCAGCACGCGCTTGGTGGTCTCGCTGAGCTCCACCTCCGACGGGTGGTACATCGTCAGCTCGGCATCGCCGAACAGCTCCTTTTCATCGGCGATGAGCTCGACCATCTCGATGCCGTCCAGCGACCAGCCATGCGAGGCCGCGCCGGCACGCAGCTCCGCGGCCGTCTCGCCCAGCGTCACATAGAGGCAGGACTCGCTTTCACGCACGCCTTGCATCAAGAACTGCAAGGACAGCGTCGTCTTGCCGGCACCAGGATCGCCATCGACAAGATAGAGCTGACCGGCAATCAGCCCCCCATGCAACACCTCATCCAGACCCGGTACACCGGTCGCAGAACGCTGGGTTCCCTTCGTCATTGCATCCTCCTGTCCCGCTTCAGCAGCCTCATGCCAGCGCCTGCAGAGATACCGACCAGTCTAGAGCCAGATTTTTGGCCAGCGTGTCAGCCAACAGCGCAAGCTGCACCTCAGCGGGAACCGGCCAGCCTCAGAATTTCCGACAGCAGCAAGGGCGGGCGCAGCGGCTTGCCCAGATGCGTGTCGAAGCCGGCCTCCAGCGCACTGGCGCGATCGGTGTCGCGCGAAAAGGCTGTCAGCGCGATCGCCGGCAGATGCTGCTCGCCCGCCTCCCGCTGGCGCCACTCGCGGATCAGCTCGTAGCCGTCGCGACCGGGCATGCCGATGTCGCTGATCAGCAGGTCAAAACGGCCGGTCGCCAGGCTGGCCAGGGCCGCGTCCACCGAGGCCTCGTGCTGCACCTGCATGCCCTGCTCGCCCAGGATCATGGACAGCATGGCACCGGCCTCCAGGTCATCCTCGACCACCAGCACGCGCAATCCCAGCAGCGGGGCCGACGGCGAGTCGCCCAAGGCGCCGAAGCTGCTGATGGGGCCGGCGGTGGCCGACGCCGCGCCTTCCTGCCCGCCCGGCAGCCAGATGGAGAACTCCGCGCCCTGGCCTTCGCCCGCACTCGCCACGCTGACATGGCCACCGTGGGCCTCGACCAGGTTCTTGACGATGGCCAGGCCCAGGCCCAGGCCGCCATGCTGGCGGTTGCTGGCCGCGTCGCTCTGCGCAAAACGGTCGAAGACGAAGGGCAGGAAGTCGGCCGCAATGCCCTGCCCCTGGTCGGCCACGGTGATGGCCGCCCCGCCGTCCACCGCCCGCAGGCGCAGCGTGATCTCGCTTTGCGACGGCGAGAACTTGATGGCGTTGCCGATCAGGTTCCAAAGCACCTGCTGCATGCGCGCGTCGTCGATGCGGATCTTCAGCTCTTCCTGCTCCAGGTCCAGACGCAGTTGATGGTGGCTGCGCTGCAGCAGCGGCTGAACCGCCGCGACGGCGGACGCGATGATGCTGCCCACCTCCACCCACTCCAGGTTCAGCGGCAGCTTGCCGAGGTTCAGGCGCGACATATCCAGGATGTCGGCGATCAACCGCGCCTGGATGACCGCATTGCGCTCGATGGCGGCCAGGCCGCGCTCCAGCATGTCGGGCTTGGCGCCCTTCTGAAGCACATGGGCCCAGTTCATGATGACGTTCAGCGGCGTGCGCAGCTCATGCGACAGCACCGCAATGAGGTCGTCCTTGAGCCGGTTGTGGCGCTCGGCCGTGCCACGGGCGCTGCGCTCACGCTCCAACAGCTCCTGGCGCTGCTCGGCCACCAGCAGGCGCTGGGAGATGTCGGTGGCCACCAGCATGGCGATGCCGGGCTCGGTGTAGTTGGCGGCGGCCCACTCGACGGGCACGAGGCGGCCATCGGCCTGCACGACGCTGAACTCGGCATGGGCACCTTGCGTCGCCAGGGCACGCATGAAGGCCTGCGCCGTCGGCACCTCGGCGGGGGCGACGAAGTCCAGCAGGGTACGTCCGGCCACCTGCCCCCCGCCCAGCAACGCCTGCATGGCGGGGTTCAAGTCCAGCAGCCTGCCATCGGCGACGTCCACCAGCCCAATGCCGCTCGGCGCGCGCTCGAAGGCGGCGCGGAACTTGGCCTCGCTGTGGCGCATCGCGTCCTCGGCCTCGCGGGTGCGCACCAGGGCCTGGATGGTCGAGATGATGACTGCCGGCTCGACGGGGTGGGTCAGGTAGGCGTCGGCACCGGAATCCAGGCCGCGCACCTTGTCCTCGTCGGTCAGGTACGCCGCCGTCAGATGGATGACCGGCAGCTTGAAGGTGGTGGGCTGGCGGCGCAGCCGGCGGCAGACCTCCAGGCCGTCGATGTCGGGCAGATGGATGTCCAGCACGACGGCCGACAGGCTCTCGTCGGCCAGGGCCAGCGCCTCCATGCCGGTCGAGGCCTCGAGGACGGGAAAGCCGGCCGACTGCAGCTGGCGCACGGTCGTGTAGCGGCCGATGGGATCGTCATTGACCACCAGCAATCTGTGCAGCGAACGGTCCAGCTTGCGGGCACCGCCGGCGACCTGGCCGTCGTTGAGCAGTGGATCGCTCATGCCTGGGCAGTCGCAACCGGCGCCTCGGCCAGCCGCAAGGGCACGGTGACAGAAAAGGTCGAGCCCACGCCAGCGGCGCTCTGCAACGCGATGCTGCCGCCCAGCAGCTCGGCCAGGCGCTTGCTCAGCGAAAGGCCAAGGCCAGTGCCGCGCAGCCGCTTCTGGATGGGCGAGTCGAGCTGGGAGAAGTCCTGGAAGATGGCCGCGTGAAACTCCGGCGCGATGCCCAACCCAGTATCCGCGACAGAAAAGGTCATGGACTCGCCGTCCTGCACCGCTGACACGCGCACCTCGCCCTTGGTCGTGAACTTCAGCGCGTTGGAGATGAAGTTGCGCAGGATCTGCGACAGCTTGCCGTTGTCCGTGAACAGCTGCGTCTGGCCCTGCGGCTCCTCGAAGATCAGCTGCACGTCGGGATTGACCAGCACCGGCTTGAACATGCCGCGCAGCGCCGAGAACAGATCCACCAGTTCGAACCAGGCCGGCGACACGTCGATGCGCCCGGCCTCGACCTTGGCCAGATCCAGCAGGTCGTTGACCATCTCGGCGAACTCCTCCGACGTGGTACGGATGAAGTTGATCTGCTTTTCCTGCTCGGCGGTCAGCGGGCCGTCGACACGGTCCAGCAGCAGGCGGGTCAGGCTGCGGATGGACGAGATGGGTGTGCGGAACTCATGACTCATATAGGCCAGGAAGCGGCTTTTCAGCTCGGTGGCCTGGCGCAGTTGCTGGGCCTGGGTGTCCAGCTCGGCATACAGGGCCAGCACGCCGCCGTTGGTCTCGTCCAGCTCCTGCTGCAGCGATGTGACCTGCTGGCGCGCCTCCTCCAGCGCCGCCTGCAGCGCGGGGACATTGATCACTGGCTCTTGCTGCATGCCCTGCCTTTCAGTGACGCCGCACAACCACGACGGTGGCGTCGTCGCGGCCCCGGCAATGGTCCCGGAGGATCCAGCCCGCGATGACCATGGGCTCGCAGGCCAGCAACCCGCCCACCCCCTCCAGGTTCCAGCGCGACACGATGCCGTCCGAGAACAGTACCAGGATCGCATGATCCGGCCATTCATAGACCACGTCCTGTAGGCGGCGGATCTGCACCCCCAGCGTGCCGGGCTGCGACATCAGGCTGCGATCGCTGACGCCGCTGATCAGGCGGCCCGTGATATTGCCGGCGCCGGCAAACACCAGCCGGTCCAGCGAGGCTTCGATGGCGACCATGGCGACGGCCGCGCCGCGCGTGCTGCGCATGGTGAGGTGGGCGTCTTCCAGCAGGGCGGCGGGCTGGTTGAGCGTGCCGCGCTGGAACAGGTCCAGCGCCATGTCTGAGGCCTCGGCGGCCTGCGGGCCATGGCCCAGGCCGTCCGCCATCAGCAGCAGCGTGCGGCCATCCCTGACACGCAAGCCCCAGCCGTCGCCGGAGACTTGCTCGCCAGGCGCCGGCAGGCCGAGGCCGGCCACGCTGTAGCCGCCGGCCTTGGCGGCGATGCCCTGGACCTTGCCCTCGAAGCGCGCCGAGATGACGGCACCCCGCTGCGGCAGAGAGAAAGCCGAGAAGCGGTTGGCGATGCGCTTGACCGCACCCAGGCCAGTGCCGGCGGTGCCGCCGGTGGAAAAGCCGTCTTGCAGGCAGCGCTCGATGTCCATGCCCGGGCCGGTGTCCAGCGACAGCAGTTCGACCGCCTCCCCGTCCACGCCCAGCAGCAGCGCACCGCCCCCGGCGTGGCGGACGAGGTTGGTGCCGAGCTCGGTCACGCCCAGCGCCAGGCGGCCGGCGGCTGCTTCATCGAAGCCGAGTTCCGCGGCCAGCAGCTGCGACGCGCGACGCGCTTCGCCGACCTGGCTGGCATCGTCGATGGCAAACCTTTGATAGGGACGCATGCAGCCCCTACTTCCAGCGCGTGATGGTGACGCGGGTGCCCTCGCCGACGACCGACACCAGCTCGAACTCGTTGACCAGGCGCTTGCTGCCCGGCAGGCCCTTGCCCAGGCTGCCGCCGGTGGTCCAGCCGTCCTTCATGGCGAGGTCCACGTCCGGAATGCCGGGGCCCTGGTCGACAAAGGACAGCGTCAGGCCGGTGCGCAGGCCGTCCTTGTGCATCTTCCATTCCATGTCGCCGCCGCCGCCGTACACCAGCACGTTGCGCGACAACTCGCTGGCGGCCGTGACCATCTTGGTCTGGTCAACCAGGGAGAAGCCGAGCTGCTGGGCCAGCTTGCGGACGAACTGCCGGCTGGTGACGACGTCGTTCTCGCTGCGGACCGGCACGCTGCCTTCATTCGCCGTGGGATTCGTCGTCATCGCTGTGCTCCTCGGTTGCCTGGCGGAGCAGCTCCATGCCGCGGTCGACATTCAATGCCGTGCGCACGCCGTCCAGCGACAGGCCCAGCTCCACCAGCGTGATGGCCACGGCGGGCTGCATGCCCACCACGACCGAGTGGGCGCCGAGCACGTGGGCAATACTGGAAATGCTGGCCAGCATGCGGCCGATGAAGGAGTCGACGATCTCCAGCGCTGAGATGTCGATCAGCACGCCGGTGGCGCCGCTGCTCTCGATCCTGGCAGCCAGGTCGTCTTGCAGGGCCAGCGCGGTCTGGTCCATCAGGTCGACCTGGATGGTGACCAGCAGGTTGCGGCCCAGCTGGAGGATGGGGATGCGTTGCATCTCAGTCTGCCGCTGGCGTGACCGCTGCCGCCGGCTTGCCCCGCGTGACGACGAAGCCGGCCCGCTTCAGCGCGACCGCCAACGCATCGGCCAGCGTCGCCTTGGTGATGATGCCTTGCAAGTCGATGCCCAGATGCACGATGGTCTGCGCGATCTGCGGGCGGATGCCGCTGATGATGCATTCCGCGCCCATCAGGCGGATGGCGGTCACGGTCTTCAGCAGATGCTGGGCGACCAGCGTGTCCACGGTCGGCACCCCGGTGATGTCGATGATGGCGATGGTGGAGCCGGTGTCGACGATGCGCTGCAGCAGCGCCTCCATGACGAGCTGGGTACGGCCGCTGTCCAGCGTGCCGATCATGGGCACGGCCAGCACGCCGTCCCACATCTTGATGACGGGCGTGGACAGCTCCAGCAGTTCCTGCTGCTGGCGGGCAATGATTTCCTCGCGGCTGCGCTGGTAGGCCGTCACGGTGTACTGGGCCATGCTGTCGACCAGCGTCGACACCTCCCACAAGGCGCCCACCAGCGCAGCGGGCTCCTGGCCCATCTTGCGCTGCAGGCCGGCGAACAGCGGCTTCTTCAGGGCCAGCACGAAGCGGCTGGTGTCGGCGGCGGTGGAGCCCTGGGCTGCTCTGGAACGCGACAGGCCGGACAGGAACTCGCGGACCTTCTCCCAAGCCTTGTCGTCGAAGCTGTCGAGAGCGCCATCGGCGCGCACGCCCGTCAATACGGACTCCAGCAGTTGCTCGGTACCCTGTGCGTCAGTGCTCAGGCCGCCGACAGCGCTCAACTCCGCACGCCATTCAGTCAGCACCTGCTCGCGGTCCTGGGACAGCAGCGATTCAACGGCCGCACTGTTTTTCGTCATGGGTTCCTCGCTTGGAGACGGCCATCATCGGCCTGGTGTCGGGAGCGCATTGGGCGCCGGGCATGGTAGCCCCTTGGCGCGGCGTTCTCTGTCAGACGAGACGCCGTGCCCGCACGCTGAACACCGGCGCCGGGCGACGGTGCGGTTCACAACACAGACGTACACTGCATGGCCTGCCGCGCGTCTGCTCTCTGCCGCGGCAGCCCCAGCAGACTGGGCGCCACGCATCATCTCCGCGTGCCTTGCTCGCGGCACCCGCCGCCGGCTTCGGTTGTCATCTGCTTCAGCGGTGAGCCTCACCCCACGCCTCGAAGGTTCTTCGAGTCTCCCCTCCCGGCGCCGCAACGCGTTTGTTCCCGAAACGCGCGCCATGCGGCCCTGCCCCTTGATCTGTACGAGCCGGTCGTCGTGCGCAACGACGGTGCCCCCTGCTCGCGCTCTGGAGATGATGATGATGATGAAATCGCCCACCCGTGAATCCGACACAAGACGCGCAGCGCTTCGCGACGGATTGCTTACCACCGTCGACCTGCTCAAGCGCCGCCGCGCCGCCGAGATCACGGATGCCACCATCGACGAGTACGTCGCCCTGCATTGGCTCGAATGGCATGGCGGCTCACTGCGCCTGACGACGACGGGCGAGAACATGTGCCGCCAGCTGAGCTCGCAACTGGACCGGGCAAGCCCAAGACCCGCATCCTGAGACGGCAGGCAGCGCCATGTCCGCCCCTGATCCGCTGCTGTTCGCCATCGTGCGCATCGGCACCTTCGCCGGCAAGCGCGCACTGACCGGCGCCAGCGGCTTCTTCTTCCGCCGCGAGGCCAGGCTCTATCTGGTCACCAGCCGCCACGTCTTCATCGACGAGGAGGCCGATCACCACCCCGACCGCATCGAACTCGAGCTGCATGCCGATGCGGACAACCTCACAGACGCCACCGTGCTGTCGGCCCTGCTCTACCGCGAGGGTCGCGCCAACTGGCGGCAGGGACGCGACGATGCAGGCGGCATCGACGTCGCGGTGCTGGAGATCGACACGGCCGCCCTGCCAGCGTCGATCCAGCTCACCGCCTTCACGCTCGCCAGCCTGCCCGGCCCCGACGACGAAGTGCCGCTGGGCCAGCAGGTGCTGATCACCGGCTTCCCGCTCGGTTTCCACGACGACCTCCACCATCTGCCCGTCGTGCGCCAGGGCGCCATCGCTTCACCCTACGGCTGGCGCTTCCAGGGCCAGGGCTGGTTCCTGACCGATGCGCGCACCCACCGTGGCATCAGTGGCGCGCCGGTCGTCATGCGCGCGCCGGGTCGCCAGCCCCTGCCCTGGCTGCTGGTGGGCATCCATTCGACGCGCTTTGACATCGGCAACCGCGACCTCAAGGCCGATGAGTCCCTGGGCCTGAACGCGGCCTGGTATCCCGACATCCTCATGACGCTGACCGAGACCGCACCGCGCCGCGAGCCGGAATCCAAACCGGCGATGAAAGCGACGCCATGACCAGCGGCGGCGACGGCGCGCAGAGCCGCCTGCTGGCACTGGAGCGGCAGATCGCCGCCGCGGAAGCGACGCTGCTGGAGCTGCAGGCCGCCATCCTCGAAGCCCGCAGCGAGCGGGGCCTGACGGCCGCCACGGACGCACGCCTGGAGAACGAACGCCTGCAGGTGGAAAACCAGCTGGCCACGCAGGAAGTGGAAACCGCACACGCGGCGCTCGAAGTCGCTGTCAAGGCCTCCCAGACCGATTCGCTGACCGGGCTGAAGAACCGTGAAGTGGTGTGGGACCGGCTGAGCCACGACATTGCGCTCGCGCGCCGCCATGGTCAGCGCCTCATCATCTATTTCCTCGACATCAATGGCTTCAAGCAGGTCAACGACGAGTTCGGCCACGCCGTCGGTGACCTGCTGCTGCAGCGAGCAGCGCGCGTACTGGAGGCCACCGTGCGCGACAGCGACACGGTCTGCCGCATGGGCGGCGATGAGTTCGTCGTCCTCGTCGCTGCGGCCCGGCGCGAGGATGCCGCCCAGGTCGCCGGCAAGATCGCCCGCGCGCTGGCTGAGCCTTGCGTGCTCGCCGGCCACCCCATGATCATCTCCGCCAGCATCGGCTACAGCGTGTTTCCCGATGACGGCGAATCGCCCGGCGTGCTGATGCGCAAGGCGGATGAGGCCATGTACCGCATCAAGCGGGCTGCGGTGCATCCGCGCTAGGCATGGCGCCTGCAGCCTTTTTCCGGCTTACTTCCTACGCGGCGCGACGGAGATGGTCTCCGCAGTCTTCACCGCCGTTGTGACGGGTAAAACCGGCGAGACAGGTGCATGCACCTTCTTCGGTTTCTTCTGTTCCTTGTTGCCGCGTTGACCTTTGGACATGGGTGCTTTCTTTGATCGGACGAGCACAGCGCGTCGCCCGATGCCGCTTCTAGCCCTTGGTGCCGCCGCCGTCGGTGCGGCGCCGCACCGAGCGATGCGGTCAGCCGCTGAGGGGGCTGCGCGGCAGCCTCTACTCGGCGGCCCCGCGGGCGCTTGCGCCTTTCACCCCATGGCCAGCCCTTGCCCCCTGGCCGTCGCGGCCTCGCCCTGCTTCATGATCTGGGCCAGGTTGGCGTCCTTCAGCGCCTGGCTCGACAGCCCACGCCGCAGCCACGCCGCCACGTCGCCAGGTCAATGACAGAATCCGTGCGCCCCAAAAGGGCAGGGATCGAAAACCAAAGACAAGATCAAGGGACGGAAGCATGAGCATCAGAACGTGGATCGGCATGAGCCTCGTCGCCCTGGCCTGCACCGGTTGCGGTGGCGGGGGTGGCGGCGGCGGCACGACCGGCAACAACCCACCACCACCGGTCGAGACCCCGCCCCCGGTCGTCGATCCCACGGCGCCGACCTTCCGCTTCGACGCGCACTATTCCGAGGCCCAGGCCGGTGACCTGGCCACGCTGGTGCTGAATCACGGCAGCCATCTGGTCGACCTGGCGCAGTTCGCCACCGACATCACGCACCGCTTCGCCACCACCGCCGGCACCACCTCCGTCACCGCCAACTGCGCCTACACCGGCAGCATCACGCTGAAGCTCGACGACCGCGACGGCAACCAGCGGGCTTCGGCCGGCGACAGCATCACGGCCACCCTGACCAACTGCGGCGTGCCGGTGCTCGGCCGCTCGGCGACGGGAACGCTGCGCATCGACCTGACCACGGTCGCCACGACGGCCGATGCCGGCTTCCAGGCGCGCCTTGCGGTGGTCGATGCGCTGAAGACCACCGCGCTGGGTGGCGGTCCCAATATGGGCATCATCCTGCCGATCACCTGGCGCGGCTCCGTCGGCATCCAATGGACGGAATCCGCGACCGGCTCGCAGCTGAAGGCGGTGTCCACGGCCGAAGACGACTTGCGCCTCACCACCACCATCCAGGGCGGCGACACCACCGACGCCCTGCGCAAGATCGAGGTGTCGCGCAGCGTCGGCTACGACACCGCCAGCATGAGCAGCGCCCTGGCCTATGTGCTCGACGTCGGCGGCAGCGGCAACACCCTGCGCGTGCGCACGCCGCAACCGATTCGCGGTGATCTCAGCGTGCTCCCCAGGCAGCTCCGCGTCGAGGTCGACATGGCGGCCAGCCAGACGCTGCGCATCGAACGCGGCCCGGCCAATGCGGGCGTCCCGCAGGCCAGCGCCGTGTTGGTCGCCTCCAACGGCACCGCCGGCCAGAGCCGGTTGTTCCCCTGGGGAGACTTCCTCTCGCTGATGAAGGATGTCCGCAGTGCGCGCGCCGTCTATGCCTTGTCGGATGAAGGCTTCGGCTTCGAAACCTTCGCGTCCTGGCGCGGCAGCGCGTTGACGGCGGACATCGACCGCATCTGCGAGCAGCAGACCACCCCCGGCATCAGCCGCTTCCGGGCCGACGCGCTGTTCCAGCGCCCCGTCGCCCTTCAGCCTGGGCTGTCGGAGCCCGGCGGCCTCATGAGGCTGCAGTTCGGCCGCGCCATCGCCGACAGCACGCCCGAGCTGCGCTTCCGGCTGGCGGACGAGGCCGTCACCACCGACTCCAAGCTGCCGTCATGGCATGTGCCGGTGACCGCGACACGCCACGGATCGTCCTACGAGATCCGCCCGAGCGAGCCGCTGCGCAAGGAGCGCAGCTACTCCCTGCAGACCTCTTTCGACGGCATCAACTGGACCGGCGAGCGCATCTTCCGAGATGCGCAGAACGGCATCGTCAGCCAGGGCAGCGAGAGCGTCGCGCTGCTCAGAACCGACAACGTGCTGGTCGCGGCGGCGACCTTCTCGGACCAGGCCACCGTGGCGGCCGGCGCACCGGCCCGCTTGCGCGGTGAGGCCACGCCGCGCGACGGCCAGGCGGTCACCCGCTACCAGTGGGAGCAGCTCAGTGGCGCCCCGCTGCGCCTGTCGACACCGCAGGCCGCGGAAACGGAAGCCATCCTCGACGCCAGCGGCGCCCTGCCCATCGGCGATGCGCTGCTGCAGTTGACAGTCACCGACAGCCTTGGCAATACCGACCGCGTGCGCGTGGCCCTTAAGGCGGGCAACCGTGCCGCACAGGGCGCGGCGCTCTACACGGAAACGCTGACGGGACGGGTCTTGAGGCGGGAGTTGAAGACCGGCACCGGTTCGATCTTCTACGGCCCTGCACCGGGCCAGGTCCTGCCCCGCGTGCCCGGTCTCTCGGAAGGCGGCACCGGCGCCAATTTCTCCGTCACGCCGGCCAATGGCCAGCGCCTGGCCGTCGGCACCTATGCCAATGCGATCAAGGACACGGCACCGGGTGCCCTGAACGGCCTGGTGTCGCAGGTGTTCTGCAACGCCGAGGGCTCGCCCGTCAGCGGCTCCTTCCAGGTCCTCGACGTGGACTACGCCGCGGACGGCAGCATCAACCGCCTGGCCATCGACTTCTCGCAGCAGTGCGAGGCCGGCCTGCGCGAATACCAGCGCGGCAGCTACCGCCTCAACAGCAGCATCGTCTTGAACCCCTGACGGCGAGGCGGGACGGCTTCAACGCCGCCATGGCGCGTTCTTGATCGCCTCGGTCGCCTGCGCCTCCGGCAGGGCTTTGGCAAACAGCCAGCCCTGCCCGACTTCCACGCCGAGTTGCTGCAGCAGCGCGGCCTGCTTCTCGTCCTCGACACCTTCGGCCAGGGTCTGCTTGCCTAGGGCTGCGCCCAGGCCGACGATGGTGCGCACGATCTCCTGGGCCTCGCGGCCGGCGGCCAGTCGGATGACGAAGCTGCGGTCGACCTTCAGCGTGTCGAAGGGGAAGCGGTGCAGATAGGCCAGCGACGAATAGCCGGTGCCGAAGTCGTCGATGGACAGCTTGAAGCCCATGCGCGCCAGCTCCTGCAGCACCTCGGCGCTGCGCTGCGGGTTGGCCATGGCCATGCTCTCGGTGACCTCGAGCTTGAGACGGTGGGTCGGCACATCGCCCAGGGCGGCCAGCGTGGCGCGGGCATCGCCCAGCAGCTCCAGGTCGCGCTCCAGCTGCACGCCCGACAGGTTGACAGCCACCTCGCCGGTGAAGCCCAGCGGCTGCCAGCGGCGCAGCTGGGCCGCGGCCTCCAGCAGGGCCCAGCGGCCGATGGCACAGATCTGGCCGCTGGCCTCGGCGACAGGGATGAAGTCGCCCGGCATGATGAGGCCACGCTCCGGGTGCTTCCAGCGGATCAGCGCCTCGAAACCGAGCAGGGCGCGGTCCGCCAGGCGCACAAAGGGCTGGTAGTGCAGCTCGAACTGCGTGCCGCTGGCCAGGGCCGCGTCGATGGCGTCGCGCAGCCAGCGGCGTGACTGCTCGACGAGCTGCTCGGCCGGGTCGAACTCGTGCGTCTGGCCGGGGCCGCCAGCCTTGGCGCGGGCCAGGGCCCCTTCGGCCGCGGCCATCAGCTCGTCGGCCGATGCCGGGCCGTGACGGCGCTGGGCCCAGGACAGGCCGGCCGTCAGCTGCAGCATGGGCGTGGCCACGTTGAAGGGCGACTGCAGCAGGGCCTGCACGCGCCGGCCCAGGTCGGCGGCGCTGTCGCCGCCGGCCAGCAGCAGGGCGAACTGGTCGGGGCCGATGCGGGCGACCAGATGACGCGCGCCGAAGGCCGCTTTCAGCCGTGCGCCCAGCTCGGTCAGCACGGCGTCGCCCACCACCGGGCCATGGGCCTCGTTCAGCGCGCGGAAGCCGTCCAGGCCCAGCAGCAGCAGGCCGGTCTCGGGCGCCGGCACGCCGGTCAGCAGCTGGGTCAGTTGCTCACGGAACAGCACGCGGTTGGCCAGGCCGGTCAGGCGGTCGTGCAGGGCGTCGAAGCTGATCTGCTGCTGCAGGCGCTGGCTCTCGGAGATGTCGGTCAGCGAACCGGCCATGCGCACCGGCTTGCCGTCCTCGCGCACGGCCAGGCCACGCGCCAGCAGCCAGCGCTCCTGGCCGCCCTGGTGGAAATGCAGCACCTGGTGGAACTGCAGGCTGCGCCCCTCCAGGTGGGCCTGCAGTTCGTCCTCGAAGGCGTGGCGCATGGACGGCTCCAGCGGCTGGGTCCAGGCCTGGATGGCATGGCCGGCCTCGGCGGCCGACAGGCCCATCAGGGCCAGCCAGCGCGGCGAGTAATAGACCTCATCCGTCGTCAAATCCCAGTCCCACAGGCCATCGTTGGCGCCCTGAGCCGCCAGGGCATAGCGCTGCTCGCTGGCGGCGAGCTGCCGCGCCGCCAGCCGCCGCTGGCCCTGCTCGATGCCGGCACGCAAGGCGCTGCCACCGAGGGTCGCGGTGAGCAGTGCGACCAGCGGCGGCGCCAGCGCGAAGACGAAGTAACGGCTCTCGAAGGCCCACTGCACGCCCGCCAGCAACGCCAGCGTGCCGATGACGATGGCGGCCAGGGCCACACCCAGGGGCCGGCGCGCCAGCAGCACCACGGCCGCGAACGGCAGCAGCAGCACGGCTGCCAGCTCGGCCGCGCCACCCCAGACCGGGCGCACCAGGCTGCGGCCGGTCAGCAGGTTGTCGGTCACGGTGGCGATGCGCTCCATGCCGGGCAGGCGGGCGTCGAAGGGCGTGGGCACATGGTCGCCCGCGGCCAGGGCCGACACGCCGACGACGGCCACGCGGCCCTGCAGCCGCGACCGATCGACACGGCCGGCCAGCAGGTCTGCAAAGCCGATGCTGTCAAAGCTGCCGGAAGGCCCGTAGTAGTTCACGCCGAGGCGCGACAGTTCATCCAGCCGCGACTGCACCGCGTTGCCAACGCTGAACTCGGCGCCGAAGCGGGCCCGCGCCTGCTTCCAGTCGGCGCCGCGCGCAAAGGCCGCCAGGCGCAGCGGCATGGATGGGTAAACCTCGCCGTTCAGGCGCAGCAGCGGCAGGTCGCGGCGCAGGCTGCCATCGGCCTCGGGCCGCACGCTGATGTGGCCGAGGGCGGCGGCGGCTTCGGCCAGGCCGGCCTCGGGCGCCACCAGGCGATGCGGCCGGTAATAGCCCTCGCTGCGCGCCAGGGCGGCCTCGTCGTCATAGCGCAGCAAGGCCTGGGCCAGCACGGGAGCCGGCGCCGCCGTCGCGTCCAGCTTGCCATCGTCGGGCAGGGAAAAAGGGATCAGCGTGCAGGCACAGGCCTTCATCGCGGCGGCCAGGGCAGCGCTGCCTTCAGCGGTGCCGCCACCGGGCAGCAGCAGGATGTCCAGGGCCACGGCACGCGCGCCGCCGGCCTGCAGGGCCTGCACGGCGCGGGCGATCTCGGCGCGGTCGGGCACGCGGCCGCCCAGGGCCTCCAGCGCGGCATCGTCCACGCGCACCAGCAGCAGGGGCAGTTCGGTGCCGGGTGTCAGCGGGCCACGCCACAGGGTCTGCCAGTCCAGCGCCCATTGGTCGGGACGTTCGAGCGCGGACACATTGGCCCGCGAGGCCAGCATGGCAAAGCCCAGCAGCGCCGCTGCCAGGCCGATCAGGACATAGCCGAGGCTGGATGCCGCGCGTCTCAATCCAGCGACCCCAGGCGTTGCTCGACGCGCTGCACCTTTTCGGCCGTCCAGCTCATGGCGGCCACACACTGGGTGACATCGCAATGCGTGCCGTTGAGCTTCTTCTCCAGGCGCACCGGATAGCGTGCCTTGATGCCCCGGGTCTGCGGGCCGGCGGGCTCGACGTCGACCTCGCCCGTCTTCACGTGAACGGCGGTGGCACGGTCGTCGCCCACCTCGATGCTGAACTCGGTGCCGCGCACGGCCGTCACGGCGGTCGGCGTGCGCACCCGCCAGCTGCCGCCGGCCGACGGCGTCACGCGCTGGCCGATGAGGCCGGTCTCCAGCAGGAACTCGGCGATGCGCGGCTGGCTGGCCGCCGCGCTGTAGGCGTCGATGCGCAGCTGGCTCTTGTCAGCCAGCACGAGCACGGAGCCGTCAGTGAACTTCAGGCGCACGCGGCCGGCCGTGCCGGTGCGCAGCGTGGTGCCGACGTCGAGCTTGTCGCCCACCGCCAGCGCCTTGCCATCCACGCGCTGGGCGTCGCCGCTGACGGACATGACTTCGCAGGCCTGCTGGGCAAAGGCGGAGGCACTCAGCAGGGACAGGCACAACACCAGGGCACGCATTTCATGACTCCTATGCACTTGACGTATCCGGCCCAGTAGAACGGATGCGCCGCACGCCCGCCACTGAGAGTTCCCCCGGTCACACCCCCTATTTGCGCTATGCGCAGGGGCATGGTGCTGCGGCTAGAGGTTTTCGAGGGCTGCCTTGCCAACTCTCTCACCGGATACTGCCGCCACAAAAAAATGCTTCAGGGAGTGGTGATGACAAGTTTCGACTTCATGCGCCGGCTGCGCACCCTCGCCATGCTGCTGGTCGTGACGGCCTGCGGTGGCGGAGGCGGCGGCCCGTCGACGCCGCCTCCGCCCTCGCCACCCTCGCTACCCTCGCCACCCCCGTCGCCCCCGCCGGTCCAGGCCACGGCACCCAGCATCACGGCCGCCCCGGCCGCACTCAGCGTCGACGACGGCGCGGCCGCGAGCTTCAGCGTGACGGCCCAGGGCACGGGCCCGCTGAGCTATCAGTGGTCGCGCAATGGCGCGGCCATCGCCGGCGCGACGTCGGCCACCCTGTTGCTGCCCGCAGTGCAGCTGGCCGATCAGGGGGCGCAGTTCAGCGTCGTCGTCAGCAATGCCGCCGGCAGCGTCACCAGCGTGGCGGCGACGCTCAGTGTGCGGGCTATCGCGATCACGCTGCAAGCCGACCTGGCCCCCCTCACGCCGGCGGAGGCCGGGTCCAGCCGCAGCTTCAGCATCGAGGCACGTGGCTCGCAGCCGCTGAGCATCCAGTGGCTGCGCGACGGCGCCCCCATCGCCGGTGCCACGTCGGCCACCTACACGACGGCCGCGCTGCACTACGGCGACGACGGGACGCGCATCACGGCCCATGTGAGCAACGCCGCGGGCACCGTGCTGAGCCAGGCCAGCCGCATCGCCATTGCCGTCAAGACAGCCCAGCCCATCGCAACCTGCCAGGAGATCACCCAGCCCGGCGTCTACACCTTGACCCGCGACGTCGCCGCGACAAGCAACGACGGCAAGCCCTGCATCGACATCCACGACACCCACGACGTGCTGCTGGACTGTGCCGACCACGAGATTGCCAACACGCTGCAGCTTTACGTCCATGCGCTGCACATCACCAACGCTGAACGCATTGCGCTGCGCCGTTGCCGCATCCGCGCTGACTGGAACGAACTGAGCAAGCTCCGCGATGTCAGCATCACCGACAACGTCATCAAGGCCGGCGACCCGAGCAAGCCCAGTATCGTCAACGTGCGGCACGCCGAACGCCTGCGCTTTGACAACAACCAGTTAGCCGGGTCCTATCAGCAGATATACACCACCGACTCCACGCTTTCCAACAATCAGGTGAAGACGGTGCCCAACGAGGTCGTCCCGGCCCTGCTGATACTCAACTACGGCAGCGGCAACCGCGTCCTCGGCAACCAGCTGGACGGCAGCTGGAATCCCGCCAACACCTCCTGGAACGGCGCCGACGACGGCATCCTCCTCGGCGATGAGCTGGCCGCCGTCGTCAAGAACAACCAGATCCGCGATGTCTGGGACTGCGGCATCGAATGGGTGGGCACCGTCAAGAACGCCGTCATCCAGGGCAACCGCATCACGCATGCGGCCTATTGCGGCATCGGCGGCTGGTACTTCTCCAGCGTGCGGGACAGCCAGTTCCTCGACAACGTCGTGGAGCGCACCAACCAGCTGTTCAGCATCTTCCGCGCCTACTGCCTGCGGCCGGTGGCCTTTGACGACGACAAGCTGATGCCGGCCGACGACGGCATTCGCTTCGAGAACAACCGCTTCGAGAACAACAGCCTGAAGGTCGACGCCAACACCCCGCTGACCATGGCGTCCTATTTCAACTTCGACTTCCCCTTCGGCGAACAGAGCGCCTGTACCAAGACCCTGGGCGACAAGCTGCCCCAGCCCGCCGACCTCCATCTGGGCAACAACGTCTTCAAGAACAACGATTTCGGCGTGCAGCAGCAATCGCCCTACTTCAGCCAGTCGCTCAAGGGCGCCATCGTGGATGGCGGCGGCAACGTCTGCACGGCGACCACCGACGCGGCCTACCCGCTCAAGTGCAACCCACCGCCCAAGCCCTAGCCGGGCTCATAGCTTGCGCGCCGGCCACTGCGCCGCCAGCAGTGCCGCGGCCATGACCCACATCGGCGCGGTCAGGGCCGTCGCCGCGGCCAGCATGCCGAAGCCGACGGGCATGCCGACCGTGGCGCCATTCAGCGTCAGCATGCGCAGGCCCAGGGCCTGGCCGTGGCGCTCGGGCGGTGTCTCGCGATGCATCATCGCGAGGATCATGGGTTGCACCGAGCCCAGGGCCATGCCCAGCAGGGCCGAGCCGCACATCAGGCCGAAGGTACCGGGCAACCAGGCATAGGCGATGAAGGTCAGCATGGCGACCACCATCGCCGTGCGCAGGGCCTTGGCCTCGTCGATGTCGTCGGCAAAGCGCACGATGGCCAGGCGCACGACGGTTGCCGCGGCCGCAAAGCTGCCCAGCACCAGGCCGATGCTGGACGCCGACAGGCCACGCGCATGGCCGACGACGGGCACGACGAAGCTGTGCGCGTCCCAGCCCGCCGACAGCGCGAGGTTGACCAGCAGCAGGCGGCGGTAGGCCGGCAGGCGGAACAGATCCCAGGCGGCCGGCTCGCGGAAACTCTTGGTGTAGACCGCCGGCGGGTTGCGCGGCACCTTGCGCGCCAGGACCCAGGCCAACACGGGCAAGGCGGTCGCGAAGCCGAAGGCGGCCGTCATGCCGACATGGTCGATGAGCAGGCCGGCAATGATGGGCGACAGCGCGTTGGACATGGCCGGCCCCAGGGCCATCCAGCTGAAGATCTTCTTCAGCTCACCCGGCTCCTCGGCCATCAGGCCAGCCTCGCGCTGCAGGGCCACGGCCGCCACCGCGACGGCACCGCCGCACAGCAGGCAGCCGATGGCAATCGCCCAGAGCTGCTGCACGGCCAGCGGCAGCAAGGCCCCCACAAAAGCCAGCGTGACCCCGATGCCCACCGGCCGATGAAAGCCATGCCGGTCGGCCAGCCGCCCGGCCCACAGCGACAGCACGATGGGCGCCACCGCGAAGAGACTGAGCAACATGCCCACCGAGGCCTCGCCATAGCCCTGGTTCAGCACCCACAGGCTGGCGGTGACCCGCGTCGTCGCCATGCAGGCATGCACGCAGATCATGGTGGCGATCAGCCACCAGAACGCATCGCGCAAGTTCTTCTTGGGTGCTGAGGCAATCTCCGTCACTCGGCGTCCTCACCCAGGCTGAGCTGCAGCAGCTGCTGGGCCGCGTCATCCGGCAGGGCCTCGACGCCCTTGAGCTTGCGCGTCATGGCCCGGGTGCGCACCTCGGCGGCGTCCAGCGTGTTGCCGGCTTCCTCGAGCTTCTTCTTGGCCTTGGCCAGCACATCGCCGAATTTGCCGAACTCGGTCTTGACGGCGCCCAGCACCTCCCAGACCTCGGCGCTGCGTTTTTCCAGCGCCAGCGTGCGGAAGCCCATCTGCAGGCTGGTCAGCGTGGCCAGCAGCGTAGTCGGGCCGCAGAGCATGACCTTGTGTTCGCGCTGCAGGCTCTCCAGCAGGCCCGGGCGGCGCAGGGCCTCGGCATACAGGCCTTCCGTCGGCACGAACAGGATGCCGAAGTCCGTCGTGTGCGGCGGGCCGATGTATTTCTCGCGGATGGTCTTGGCCTCCAGCCGCAGCCGGTTCTCGATGGCCTTGCCGGCGGCCTCCGCGGCCGGTGCATCGGCGCGCTCCTGGGCGTCGAGCAGCCGTTCGTAATCCTCGCGCGGGAACTTGGCGTCGATGGGCAGCCACAGCGGCTTGCCGTCGTTGCGCTGGCCGGGCAAGGAGATGGCGAACTCGACGCGCTCGTTGGAGCCCGGCAGCACGGCCACGTTGGCGGCGTACTGCTCGGCCGTGAAGACCTGATCCAGCAGGCCGGCCAGCTGCACCTCGCCGAAAACACCGCGCGTCTTCACATTGGTCAGCACACGGTTCAGCGAGCCGACATCGCGCGCCAGGTTCTGCATTTCGCCCAGGCCCTTGTGCACCTGCTCCAGGCGCTCGGCCACCTGCTTGAAGCTCTCGCCCAGGCGCTGCTCCAGCGTCGCATGCAGCTTCTCGTCGACGGTGGCGCGCATCTGTTCGAGCTTCTTCTCGTTGTCCTGCTGGATGGCGGTCAGGCGCTGTTCCACCGTCAGGCGCAACTCGGCCAGGCGCTGGTCATTGGTCTTGGACAGGGCCTGCAACTGATCGCGCATCGCGTCGCCCAGGCGCTGCATGGATTCGGCCTGGGCTTGAGCGCTGCGAAGTGCGGCGGCGTCCTGCGCTTCACGCGCGGCCAGGGCCTGCTGGGCGAGGGCGTTGTTGCTGCCCTGCAAGCCCTGCGTGAGCACCTGCTGGAACTGGGCCAGACCCTGCACCAGCTGCTGGCTCGTGCCGCTGGCGCTGCGGCCGAGCTCGTCGCGCAGTTCGCGCTCCAGCCTTTCGTTGCTCTGCAGCAGCTCCGGCGCGACGCCGGTGGATTGCGGTTTCTGACGAGCCCAGATCAAGACCAGCAGCACCAAAACCAGGGCCATCAGGCCCAGCAGCAACACATCGAACAGGCTCATGCGGCCCATTGTCACCCGGCCCGCAATCGCTTTCATTGGTCTTTTATTGGTATCACATACAGTAGTGCATCTGGTATCTCATTGGCATTGCGAGGCAACGATGGAGAGACGGCGTTTTGTTCTGGGTCTGGGTGGCGCGGCAGCCTTGAGCGGCTGCGGCGGGGGCGGGGGCGGCGACAGCCCTGCGCCCTCACCGGCTCCAGCGCCCACACCCGCCCCTGCACCGGCACCCGCTCCAGGCCCCGATTGGGACAGCCTCTCGCGCCAGCTGCAGGGCCAGCTGGTGCTGCCCGCCAATGCCGACTTCGATCGCCTGCGCCGCGGCGCCAACGCGCGCTACGACACCCAGCAGCCGTCGGCCCTGGCGCGCTGCGCCAGCGCGACCGACGTGGCAACCGCGCTGGCGTTTGCCAAGCAGCAGAAGCTCGCCTTCACGGCCCGCAGCGGCGGCCACAGCTATCTCGGGGCCAGCACGGGCGGTGGCCTGCTCGTCGACGTCGGCCCCATGGACAGCGTGCAACTGGAAGGTGACCGCGCCACCGTCGGCGCCGGCGCCAAGCTGGTCGACGTCTACGACACGCTCATCAGCGCCGGACGCTGCATCCCCTCGGGCAGTTGCGTCAGCGTCGGCATCAGCGGCATCACGCTGGGCGGCGGCATCGGCGTGCTGGACCGGGCCTACGGCCTGAGCTGCGACACGCTGCTGTCGGCCCGCGTCGTCACGGCCGATGGCCAGCAGCTCGAATGCAGCGACACGCAGCGCCCCGACCTGTTCTGGGCCCTGCGCGGCGGAGGCGGCGGCCAGGTGGTCCTCGTCACGTCGCTGACCTTCCAGACCCATGCGGTCGCGCCCCTGGTTCAGTTCGGCGCCAGCTTCGCCCTCAGCGAACTGCCCACCGTGCTGGCCGCCTGGCAGGCCTGGCCCTCGGCGGCGCTGCCGGACACGGTCTGGTCCCAGCTTTCGCTGTCCGGCCAGGGCGCCTATCTGTGGGGCATTGCCATCGGCGACACGGCCGCCGTGCAGCCGCACTGGACCGGCCTGCTGGCACGCATCGGCCGCACGCCGGGCGACGCCTTCCTGGTGGCGCGCAGCTATCGCGATGTGATGCTGGGCAGTTGCGCGGCCATGAGCCGAGCCCAGTGCCATCTGCCCAGCCAGAACGCCAGCGGCCAGCTGGGCCGCGTGGCCATGGCCGCCAGCTCGGACTATTTCGACAAGCCCCTGGATGCCGACGGCATCGCCGCCCTCGGCACCGCGCTGCAACAGCGTGGCGCCAGCGGCCGGGCCGGCGCCGTGCTGCTGAACCTGATGGGCGGGGCCATCGCCCGCGTAGCAGCCGACGCAACCGCATTTGCGCATCGCCGCGCGCTGTTCAGCGCGCAGTACCTGGCCGAGTTTCCCGTCGGCACGGCCGCCGCCACGCTGGACGAGGCCGCCGCCTGGACCCACGGCATGCGCACGACGATGCAGGCCTGGAGCAGCGGCGGCGCCTATGTGAACTACCTCGACGGCCTGATCACCAAGCCGGCCGAGGCCTATTACGGCGCCAACCTGGCCAAGCTGCGCCAGGTCAAGCAGGCCTGGGACCCGACGGGCCTGTTCAAGGCCCTGCCCGACCTAGGGTGAGACGAGGGCCGCGACGGCCTTGGGCAGTTCGGCCTCGATCAACGCTTCCAGCGCCTTCACGCGCTGCTCCCCCGTCGTGGCGGCCCAGGGGTTGGCGGCCGCCTCGCTGGCCACCGGCAGGCGCATGGCGACGGCCAGGGACTGCTCGCGCTTGAGCTTCAGGTCGCTCAGGTCGACCAGGGCGACGCGGATGGACACATAGGGCGCCAGCACCGGTCGTCCCGGCTGGCCGTCGAAGCCGATCTGGGCGCTGGGGCGCTGGTCCAGCACATAGCCCGGGCCTTCCAGCGTGGCGAGGATGCGGTTCGGCAGGGCGGCGGCGAGGGCCGGCTCCTGGCGGCTGCGCGTGACGAGCAGCAGCTGGGCCGCGCCGCTCTGGCGCACCGCCTCGCCGAGCTTGCCGGGCAGGCTAAGGCGACCATTGACGAACAGGTTGGCGGGGTCGCCGAACAGACTGCGCGTCGATGACGTGTAGAGCTTGACCTCGCGGTCCTTGCCCACCGCCTTCACCGCCGCGTCCAACGACTGCAGCACCGCGTTGTCCAGGCCGCCCGCTGGGGAAGACGTCCAGTCGCCGGACTGCACGGTGTCGCCGCGCGCCGGCGTCAGGTTGATGAGCTGCACGTTGTCGCCCAGCAGGGACAGGGCCGCAAACTTGTTGGGGTCGCGTGGCGTCTTGTCCTCGACGACGGGCTCCGGCGCCGGGGGCGGCGCTGACTTGTTCTTCAGCGACTGGCCAAAGGCAAGTGCGGGCAGCAGGGAAAGCAGGCAGAGCAGGCGGCGGTTCATGCGGGGAGGACTTGGGGGTTCAGCGGCGTGGGCGGCGTGGTGCCGGTCAACGCGGCGATGAGATTGTCGGCGGCCAGCGTGGCCATCGCGATGCGTGTGGGCATGGTCGCACTGCCAATGTGCGGCGTCAGGACGATATTGGGCAGGCCCAGCAACACCGGGTTCACACGCGGCTCGCCCTCGAAGACATCCAGGCCCGCCGCGGCGATGCGCTTCTCGCGCAGCGCGGCGGCCAGCGCGTCTTCATCGACGATGCCGCCGCGGGCGATGTTGATGAGGGTGGCGGTGGGCTTCATCAGCGCCAGCTCGGCGGCAGCGATGCAGTGGTGGGATTCGGCCGAATAAGGCAGCACGAGGACGAGATGGTCGGCCTGGCGCAGCAACTCATCTTTACCCAGGTAGCGGGCACCGAGTTCGGCCTCGGCATCCGCTGCCAGGCGCGAGCGGTTGTGATACGCCACCTGCATGCCGAAACCGAAGCGGCCGCGGCGCGCGATGGCCTGGCCGATGCGGCCCATGCCGAGGATGCCCAGCGTCGTGCCGTAGACGTCCTGGCCGGCCAGAAAGTCCCAGGACCAGCTCTTCCAGCCGCCGTCGCGCAGCAGGCGCTCGCCTTCGCTCATGCGGCGCGCCGTGGCCATCAGCAGCGCAAAGCCGAGGTCGGCCGTCGTCTCGGTCAGCACATCGGGCGTGTTGGTGACCAGGACGCCACGCGCCGTGCAGGCCGCCAGATCGATGTGGTTGTAGCCCACGCTCATGGTGCAGACGGTCTTGAGGCCCGGGCAGGCGTCCAGCAGCTCGGCCGTGATGCGCTCGGTGCCGGTGACGTAGGCGCCGGCCTTGCCCTGCAGACGGGTGCGCAGTTCGTCCGGCGTCAGCGGCATCTCGCCGGGGTGGTAGTCCACCTCGAAATGAACCGCGAGCTTGGCGAGCACGTCGTCCGGCGCACGCCGCGCGACCAGAACCTTCTTCTTCAGCGCATCCATATCCAGGCCATCACGAAAAGTAGAGGCAGCAGCACCGCACCGGACCAGAGCAGATAGCCGCCAAAGCTCGGCATCTTGACACCGCGCTCCTCGGCGATCGCCTTGACCATGAAATTGGGCGCATTGCCGATATAGGTCATGGCCCCCATGAAGACGGCGCCACCGGAGATGGCGGCCAGCACGGCAGCGCCCTCACCCATCAAGGCCTGGGCATTGCCACCGGCGAGATTGAAGAAGGCCAGATAGGTCGGCGCGTTGTCCAGCACCGAGGACAGGCCACCGGTCAGCCAGAAATAGGCCAGCGGCGAATCGAGCATGCCCGCCAGCGGCGCAAACACACCGGCCGGGCCGGCCTTGAGCATGGCGATGACGGGCACCATGGTCAGGAAGATGGCGATGAAGAGCTTGGCCACCTCCTGCATCGGCGCCCAGGAGAACTGGTTCTTCTCGCGCACGCCGGCCGGCGTCAACCAGAGCGAGGCAAGCGTCACGGCCACCAAGCCGATGTCCCGCACCAGCGCCTGCAGCGGCAACGGCGTGCCCCAGAGGTCGAAGACGATGCCGGGTTTCCAGGTGCCGCTCATCAGCACCAGGCCGACGGCGACGGCCAGCGGCAGCAGGTTGATGGTGCCTTCCAGCCCCAGGCGGGGAGCATCGGGCGTTGGATCCGTCGGCGTGATGCCTTCCTTGCGATACAGCCAGGCGTCGAGAACCCAGAACACGGCCAGCAACGCGACGAGCAGGAACAGCGTCTCGGCCCACAGGTGGCCGGCCGTCCAGAAGAAGCTGACACCTTGCAGGAAACCGAGGAAGAGTGGCGGATCGCCCAGCGGCGTCAGCGAACCGCCGACATTGCTGACGACGAAGATGAAGAAGACGACGACATGGGCGTTGTGGCGGCGGTTGTCGTTGGCACGGATCAGCGGCCGGATCAGCAGCATGGACGCGCCTGTCGTGCCCATGAAGCTGGCCAGCACCGCACCCAGGGCCATCAGCCCGGCGTTCAGCGCCGGACTTCCATGCAGATTGCCACGGATGAAGATGCCGCCGGCCGTCGTGTACAAGGCCCCGAGCAGGATGGTGAAGGGCAGGTATTCCTCGACCAGCGTGTGCACCAGCACGCCGCCCGTCTGCGCCAGGCCGAAGCTCAAGGCAAACGGGATCAGCAGCGCCAGCGTCCAGGCCGCGGCGATCTTGCCGAAGTGGTGATGCCAGAAGGCCGGAGCCGCCAGCGGCATGACGGCGATGGACGTCAGCAGCCCGGCAAAAGGCGCGGCCCAGGCCAGCCCGAGTTCAGCGCCGGAGAGTGCCATCAGTCTTCCAGGAAGCGCGCGAACTCCGCCACCGGCGCGCGCTCGGTGACGAGACTGTTCTCGACGGCATCCGGGTCGGCGAAGCCCATCGACATGCCGCAGACCAGCATCTGCTCATCCTTCAACTGCAGCTCCTCGGCGATGACGCGGTGGAACTGTGTGAAGGCCGCCTGCGGGCAGGTGTGCAGGCCGCGCGCGCGCGCCGCCACCATGATGTTCTGCAGGAACATGCCGTAGTCCAGCCAGGAGCCCTGCTGCATGACGCGGTCGATGGTGAAGAACAGGCCCACCGGCGCGTCGAAGAAGATGAAGTTGCGGCCATGCTGGTGCTGCATGCGCGACTTGTCGGTCTTGGCGATGCCCAGCAGCCCGTACAGGTCCCAGCCCACCTTGCGGCGACGGTCGATGTAGGGGCTGCGCCACTCGGTGGGGTAGTAGGCGTACTCCTCCTTGTGGGCGGCGTTCTGTTCGGCGTCCAGATAGGCAGCCTGGATGCGGCCGGCGATGCGCTTGAGCGCCTCGCCGGTCAGCACATGCACCTGCCAGGGCTGGGTGTTGGTGCCCGAGGGCGCCCAGGATGCGACTTCGAGGATGTCCTCGACCGTCTGGCGCGGCACCGGCGTGGGCAGGAAGGCGCGCAGCGAGTGCCGGGTCTTGATGGCGGCATCGACCGCGGCGGTCTGCTCGGGGGTGGGCGTGGCGAAACGGCTCATAAGGTCAGGGCCTTCAGGGCAGTGAGATAGGGCGCGGGCAGCTCGGCCACCGGGCGGCGGCTGTCGCGGTCGACATAGACGTGCACGAAATGACCCCTCGCCGCGCAAGCGGCCGCGCCTTCGGCGAACAGGCCGATCTCGTAGCGCACGCTCGAGCGACCCAGGTTGGCCACGCGCACGCCGGCCTCGATGCGCTGAGGGAAGGCCAGCGACTCGAAGAAATTGCAATGCGTCTCGACGACCAGGCCGATGACTTCGCCGCCGTGGATGTCCAGCGCACCGGCCTCGATGAGCAGGCTGTTCACGGCCGTGTCGAACAGGCTGTAGTAGACGACGTTGTTCAGATGACCGTAGACGTCGTTGTCCATCCACCGTGTGGTCAGGGGCACGAAGCGGGCGTAGGCTTCGCGGCCATCGGGCTGGGGTCGGGTCGTCATGAGTCCATTCTTCCACGCCCTCCCCCACCGTCGGGTTTGTGCGGCATATGCACTTGCAAGAGTTGAATTGCGAGAGCGACACTGCCTCGGAGACAACGATTTCACAACGCTGGCTAGGAGCTCGGCATGAATCGATACGGTGTGGCTGGTTTCGCACTCGCCCTGGCAGCCACCCTCGGCTCCCAGTCCGCATGGGCCCAGAACGCGACCAAGGAGGACGCGGTGGCCATGGTCAAGAAGGGCGTGGCCTACATCAAGGCCAACGGCAAGGACAAGTCCTACGGCGAGATCACCGCCAAGAGCTCGCAGTTCGTCAAGCAGGATCTCTACCTCGTCGTCTACGGCCTGGACGGCAAATGCCTGGCCCACGGCGCCAACGAGAAACAAGTCGGCCGCGACCTGATCGACCTCAAGGACATCGACGGCAAGGCCTTCATCCGCGAGCGCGTCGAGCTCGGCAAGTCCAGCCCCAAGGGTTTCTGGCAAGACTACAAGTTCACCAACCCCACCACCAAGAAGATCGAGCCCAAGCAGATGTATTGCGAGCGGCTGGACGAGACCATCGTCTGCGGCGGCATCTACAAATAGCGCCTCGCCATGAAACTGGCCGCCAAGATGCTGCTGCCGCCGATGGCCTCGCTGGCCGTCGTGCTGGCCATCGGCCTGGGCAGCACCGTGCTGTCGCTGCGCGAGGTGGTGGCGTCCAACGAGGCCGACCAGCAGCGCAATGAGGTCTTCATGACCACGGTCGCCGTGCAGACCCAGGTGGGCGAGATGCACGGCGGCGTCTACCGCACCATCTCGCTGATGGCCTCGCTGGACGACGCCAAGGTCAAGGCCCTGCGCGCTCAGCTGAAGACCCAGGTCGAGGGCCTGACGCGCACGCTGACCACGCTGGCCGAGTTGGAGGCCACGCCACCCGAGACCGACGCTCACATCAACGCCACCCTGCCCTTGCTGAAGACCTATCTGGCCAAGGCGGATGCCGCCATTGACCTGGCCTCGGTCGACCCCAACACCGGCGTGGCGGCCATGCAGGACGCCGAGGCGCGTTACAAGGAAGTCGCCACGCTGATCGCCAAGATCGTTCAGAGCATGAGCGCCGACCAGCAGACCGCCGCCGAGGCCCAGCAGGACAACGCCCGTCGCCGCGCCTGGATCTTCGCCCTGGTCTCGCTGCTGGCCACCGGCATCGGCATGGGCTTGCTGCTGACCAACCAACGCAAGATCGCGGCCGATGTGAACGCCTCGCTGGCGCTGGCCGAGTCCGTCGCCGCGGGCGACCTGACGCAGCGTGCTTCACCTCAGGGCCAGGACGAGCTGGCGGGCCTGATGCGCGCCCTGAACCAGATGTGCGAACAGCTCGGCAGTTCGGTCGGCGAAGTGATGCTGGTGGCCGACTCCATCCGCACCGCGTCCGCCGAGATCGCCTCGGGCAACCAGGACCTGAACATGCGCACCGAGCAGACGGCCTCCAGCCTGGAGGTGACGAGCTCGTCCATGGCCCAGCTGACGGGCACCGTGCGCCAGAGCGCCGATCACGCGCAGACCGCCAACCAGCTCGCCACCTCGGCCGCCGATGTGGCCCACCGCGGCGGCAGCGTCGTGCAGCAGGTCGTGGACACGATGAACGACATCAGCGCGTCCAGCAAACGCATCGGCGACATCATCGGCGTCATCGACGACATCGCCTTCCAGACCAATATCCTGGCGCTGAACGCCGCGGTGGAAGCCGCGCGCGCCGGAGAGCAGGGCCGCGGCTTCGCCGTCGTGGCCGGCGAGGTGCGCAGCCTGGCCGGCCGCAGCGCGGCGGCGGCCAAGGAGATCAAGACCCTGATCGGCGCCAGCGTCGAACGCGTCGAATCGGGCGCTCGCCTGGTGCAGGACGCCGGCTCGACGATGACCGACATCGTCGGCGCCGTGCAGCGCGTGACGGACATCATGGGTGAGATCAGCGCCAGCGCCGCGGCACAGAGCCAGGGCATCGACGACGTCACCCAGGCGGTAACCCAGGTCGACGACATGACGCAGCAGAACGCCGCCCTCGTCGAGCAAAGCGCGGCGGCCGCCGAGTCGCTGCGCGAGCAGGCCCACCGCCTGGCGCAGGTCGTCAGCCAGTTCCGCGTCCGGTAGCTCCCCAAGCGGCCCAGGACTGGGCTGCCAGCGTCAGCGTGCTCACCTGCACGGCCACGGTCGTGGCGAGGTCATGGCCATAGCCGCCGGCCATGCTCAGGGCCACCGGGATGCCGCGCTCGGCCAGGGCGTCGAGCACGCGCAGGTCGCGCCGGGCCAGGCCTTCGTAGCTCAGCTTGAGCCGCCCCAGGCGGTCGCCTTCATGCGGGTCGGCACCGGCCAGATAGAAGGCCAGGCCCGGCTCGAAGCGCCGCCAGACTTCGGCCAACGCCCGGTCCAGCGCATCGAGATATTCGGCATCGCCGCAGCCGTCTGGCAGGTCCACATCCAGGTCGCTGGCCTCCTTGCGGAAGGGGAAGTTCCGCGCCCCATGCATGGAGAAGGTGAACACCGTGTCGTCGTCGCGGAAGATGGCCGCCGTCCCATTGCCCTGGTGGACGTCGAGGTCGATGACCAGCACCCGCAGCGTGCTGCGGTGGTCGCGCGCCCACTCCGCCTGCATCAGCCGCGCGGCCACGGCCACGTCGTTGAAGACGCAATAGCCCGAGCCCTTGTGCGCATAGGCATGGTGGGTGCCGCCGGCCATGTTGGCGGCCACGCCCTCCTGCAGCGCCGCCCGCGCGGCGGCGATGCTGGCGCCGACGGAGCGCCGCGAGCGTTCGGCCATGGATTCCGACCAGGGGAAGCCGATTTCGCGCTGCTCGGCCGCGCTCAGATGGCCGCGCAGCACGGCATCCACATAGTCCGGCGTGTGCACCAGGGCCAGTTCACCCTCGGTCGCCGCCGGAGCCGGCAGCATCCTCAGCAAGCCCGGTTCGCGCTCGAAGTGCTCCCGCAACAAGCGGTACTTGGATTGCGGGAAACGGTGGCCGGGAGGCAGGGCCAGGCTGTGGGCGTCGGAGTGAAAGGCCAGCATCGGCTGGCAACGATAGCGCCTGCGGCGCTGGCGCTTTGATACGCTGCCCCGCATGCACCCCGATCGCCCCTCTCTCGCTTGCTTCGCCACGGCCTTGTTGTGCTGCGCAATGGCCACCTCCCTGGCCCTGGCTGCCGAACCTGAGGTCCGCGCGCTGCGCGGCGCCAAGATCTATCCGGCTCCCGATGCCCCGCCCATAGCCGACGGGGTGGTGCTGGTGCGAGAGGGCCGCATCGTTGGCGTCGCCAAGCGAGACGCCGCCCACGCCAACATCCCGCCGCTCGCCCCGGGCTGTGACGGTGGCGTGCTGGTGGCGGGCTTCCAGAACAGCCATGTCCACCTCAACGGCCCGGCGTTTTCAAACGCGGGTGCTGCCAAGGCCACCACGCTGCAGGACGGCCTCACCGCCCTGCTGACACGCTACGGCTTCACCACGGCCTTTGACATCGCCTCCGACCGCGACAACACCCTGGCCCTGCGCAGGCGTCTGAACCAGGGCGAGTTCAAGGGGCCGCGTCTGCTGACAGCCGGCCTGCCTCTGTTTCCGGCCCAGGGCCTGCCGGTCTACCTCGACCACTTCGACCCCGCCTTCCTCGCCAAGCTGCCGCAGCCCGAATCGGTGGCTTCGGCCCTGGCAACCGTCCAACAGAACCTGGATGCCGGCGCCGAGGCGACCAAGCTCTTCCTCGTGACGCCACAGCGCAACCGCCCGGCCAAGCGCATGGCGGCCGATATCGCAGCGGGCGCAGCCGCGGAGACCCACCGTCGCGGACATCTCGTCTTCGCGCACCCGACCGACCTCGACGGCGTGAAGGCGGCACTGAGCGCCCAGGTGGACATCCTGGCCCATCCCCCGCTTGGCGTGCCCGGCCCCTGGCCCACGGCGCTAATGGACGAGGTCCGCGCTCAGGGCGTCTACATGGTGCCCACCCTCAAGCTGCTGCGCTACGAACTGACCAAGGAGAAGGTGCCGCCGCAGCCCGCCGAGGCGGTGCTGCAGGACAGCGTGCGCGAGTTCGGCCGTTTCGCGGCGGCCGGCGGCAAAGTGCTGTTCGGCACCGACGTCGACTACATGGAAGACAGCGACCCCACCGAGGAGTATGAGCTGCTCGCCCAGGCCGGCCTGAATCCCATGCAGACCCTTGCAGCCCTGACAACGACGCCGGCCGAACGCTGGAACGAGTCCTCGCGCCACGGCCGGCTCGCGCCCGGCATGGACGCCGACATCGTCGTACTGGCCGGCGATCCGGCGCAGTCCGCCAAGCAATTCGCGAATGTGAAATGCACGCTGCGCGGAGGCCAGCTGATCTTCAGCCGCTGACTCACCTCCTGGGTGTCCGGGTGATGAATCTGCGGTTTGTCACAGGTGTCACCCCCTAATTTGCTGCACCGCACAAAAAGTTCTTGCAATCCGGCGAATGACCTCTATCATTCAGTCATGTTGCAGTGCAGCAAATGAAGCACAGCAAACGGTTCAACCACCTGAAATCGGAGTCCCCTATGCTGACCGCTGAACAAGTCCTCGCCGCCCACAAGGCCAATGTCGAAACCCTCTTCGGCCTGACCAACAAGGCTTTCGAAGGCGTCGAAAAGCTCGTCGAGCTGAATCTGCAAGTCGCCAAGACCGCGCTGAGCGAAGCCGCCGACACCACCGCCGCTGCCCTGTCCGTCAAGGACGCGCAAGAGCTGCTGTCCCTGCAAGCTGCCCTGCTGCAGCCGACCGCCGAGAAGGCCGCTTCCTACAGCCGCCACATCTACGACATCGCCTCCAGCACCGGCGCCGAAGTTGCCAAGGCCGCTGAAGCCCAGTTCGCCGACGTGCAGCAGAAGTTCGCCGCTGTCGTCGACAACGCCGCCAAGAACGCCCCGGCCGGCACCGAAAACGCCGTCGCCCTGGTGAAGTCGGCTGTCGCCGCCGCCAACAACGCCTTCGAGTCGGTCCAGAAGGCCGCCAAGCAAGCCGTTGAAGTCGCCGAAACCAACTTCCAGGCCGCCACCAGCCAAGCCGTCAAGGCCACGCAGACCGCGACCCGCGCCGCCAAGCGCGCCGCCTGATCGATTCGATCTGCACAAAGAAAAGCCCGGTGCGAAAGCGCCGGGCTTTTTGCTTTTGGGCTGTCAGCCGCCGAAGCGGCGCCATTGGCCTTCGGAAATCACCTGGACCTCGCCGGCGACCACCTGGATCGCCGTCTGGTCGTCGATGGCATAGGCGGGCCCACCGATCTCCTTCGCCCATCGTTCGGCGCAGGCCATGGTGTTCTCGTCGAAGCCCGGATGGTCCAGGTGCGGAAAGATCGAGAAGTCGACCAGGCCGAGTGCCCGGTCCTCGCCGGTGATCGGCGGCTTCGTTTCGACGAAAGCCTCGCCCACCTTGGGTGTCATCACCATGCTGCCCGCGCTCAACCCGACCCACACGGTGCGCTCCAGAGACGGCAGCAGCGCCGCCAGGCCCGATTCGCGCATCCAGTGCGTCAGGTAGAGGGCATCTCCACCATCCACCAGCAAGACATCGGCAGCACGCACCCAGGGCTCCCAGCGCGCGGCCCCGAGGCTCAGCAGCGTCGTGAGCTCCAGCAGGCCCACCGACTTCCATCCCAGTTCGACCATCGGGCAGACGCTTTGCCGGCCCGAGACGAAGCGCCAGGCACCCTCGGGGCTGCCCATCGGGTGCCCGTAGTGGGCGGTCGGAATGCACAGGGCCGTGCACTCCTCGATGGGCTTGCCCAGCAGGTCAAGCAGCGCCTTGTGGATGCTGGCGTTGCGCACGCCGCCGGAAGTCAGAAGCAGTTTCATGGGTTGGATCCTTTCGACCCACGACGAACCAGACAGCTCAAGATCGACACGCGCGCCCGAGCCGGCGCTTCAAAACCCGGGGATCAGCGACCGGTGCGTGGCGGCGCCGGTCATGGCGCCATCGCCGACCGAAATGGCCACATTGGCAAACGCCATCGCCGCGTCTCCGCAGGCGAACACACCCGACGCCGTGGTTTCCATCATCGTGCGGCGCAGATAGGCCCCCGCCGGCCCCTGCTCGAACTCGCAGCCCAGCTGCTCGGCCAGCGGGCTGGCCATGCGCGTACGCGTTGCCGTGAAAAGGCCCGCCAGCGGCAGGCGGCGACCATCCATCAGCTCGACGGTCATGGCCTCAACGACGCGGGCGATGGGTGTGGACTCCACCGTGACGCCGCGCCCTGCCAAGGCCTGTCTCTGCGCATCGTCCGGCTCGAAGGCACCGTTCAGGAAGAAGGTCGTCGGCCCCCAATCCGGCAGCATCAGCGCGTGATGCATGGACAGCGGGCTGCTGGCCAGCACGCCGCTGGCGCCCTCGTTCAATTCATGGCCATGGCAATAGGGGCAGTGGAAAACCGTCCGGCCCCAACGCTCGGCCAGGCCTTCGACGGCCGGCAGGTCATCAATCACACCGGTGGCCAGCACCAGGCGCCGCGCCTGCAGGGTGTCTCCGCCGACATCGACCTCGAAGCCCTCGCCCCGACGACGCGCGACGCTTGCCAGGCCTTCGTGCCAGCTCACGTTCGGATAGGCCAGCAACTGCGCCCTGGCGTCGGCCACGATATCGCCCGGCGCTCGGCCGTCCTGGCCCAGGAAGCCGTGCGAGGCCTCGACAAACCGGTTGCGCCGCTGGCCGGCATCGACGACGGCGATGCGCCGCCGAGCGCGAGCCAGTTGCAGGGCTGCGGAGAGGCCGGCAAAGCTGCCGCCAACGATGAGGGCGTCAAACATCATGGGAGTGGAAGTCCTGGGGTGACAGGCCGCGGGCCTGCATGCGGTGGTGGAAGTCCTCGGCCAGCACGGACAGCTTCACGCGGTGCAGGCGCGCGACCAGCAGCGCCTCGGCCTCGGCATAGGCGGTCCCGAGGGCGGTGTTGACGGCCTGCTCGACCAGGCAGGTCGACTGCTCATCGCGCAGTCCCGCCGCAAGGAACGGCGGCGCCCCCAAGGCCGCATGCACATCGCCCAGCGTCATGTCCGACAGCGGGCAGCTCAGCACCCAGCCGCCGCCGTGGCCCTTGGCCGAAGCGACAAACCCGGCCTTGCGCAGACCCGACATCAGCCGACGCACGACGACGGGGTTGGTGTTCATCGCCCGCGCCAGCGTCTCGGAGGTCGCGGGCTCGCGGTTCTCGGCCATGTGCAGGAGCATGTGCAACACGCCGGACAGCTTGCCGTCTCTTTTCATGTAACTATATTAGTTCCATGAAAATGGCCTTGTTCGCCAGAAGGCCTTGGCGCGGTTCGCGACAGCCGCCGTCGATTCGTCGGCGGCAGGTGTCGATTCGCCGATTCGTCGCCCGAAGACCCGCGCGGGCCATGTCTACTCACGCCATTGCCAGTCGAGAAAGCAGTCATGAGACCCCATCGCATCCGCCGCCACCACGCCTACCACCCGGCCCAGCGCATCGTCTTCGGCCTGGCTGTCATCGGCATCGGCACGCTGGCCCTGCTGGACAACCTCCATGTTTTCGGCGTGCCGATGCTACGCACCTTCTGGCCGCTCGCCCTGGTGCTGTTCGGCCTGAGCCGTATCGTCTGGCCGCGCCACGCCGGGAGCTGGCTGTTCGGCATCGCTCTCGTCATCGTCGGCGGGGTGATGACGGCGCAGAACCTGGACCTCGTCAGCATCCGGCTGCGCGACTGGTGGCCAGTCTTCATCATCCTGGGGGGTGTATCCATCCTGGCTCGCGGCCTGTTCCCGCGGCATCGTCGTCAGGCCTGCGGGGACACACCGTCGACGCTGGAGCATGGCGACCGCATCGCCATCGACGCCAGTTTCAGCGCCATTCGCCAGCAGAACGACTCGCGCGCCTTCAAGGGCGGCTGCATCGACGTGACCTTCGGCGGCGTCGAGCTGGACCTGCGCCAGGCTGCCATCGAAGGCCCCGAAGCCGTGCTGGAGATCTCGGCCCGCTTCAGCGGCGTCGAGCTGCGCGTGCCGCGCGAGTGGCAGATCGTTGTGGACATCGCCCCCACGCTGGGCGGCGTGGAAGACCGCACCGTGCCGCCGATGAACCCGACCCAGCGCCTGGTGCTGCGCGGCGACGCGATGTTCGGCGGCGTCGAAGTCAAGAACTGAAGTGCACCCGCTGCTGGCGCACCGGCGCGGCCTGGCCGCTTGCCTGCTGGCCGCCGCGCTGGTTGGCACGGCACTGGCCGCGCTGCTGGTCGTCGAGGGCCTGGCCGGCCTCGTCTGGGCGCTGGCCTGGGCACTGCCGCTGAGCACGGTGCTGAGCTTCGTCGCGTTGTCGCTCTATCACCTCTGCCGCAGCCAGCCTTTCGGCGCCGGCCGCTGGCCTCGCGCGCTGACCGCGCGCGCCGCGGCCGTGCTGGTGCTGGGCGGCGCGGCGCTGGCCCTGGCGGCCGGCTGGAATGCCGCGGGCCTGGCCTTCGGTCACCATGAAGGACTGGTGGCCATGACGCCCGCAGCCTGGGGCCTCTTCCTGCTCGCCAGCCTGGCGTTGCTGACCTTGTCGGTGCTGGCCCACGACCTGCTGCTAGCCATGGAGTCCGCACAGGCCGCCACGAGCCGCGAGGCCGAAGCGCGGCTGCTGGCCCGCGACATGGAGCTGCAGCTGCTGCGCCTGCAGATCGACCCGCATTTCCTCTTCAACAGCCTGAATTCCATCAGCGCGCTGACCAGCTTCGACCCCGACGGCGCACGCCAGATGAGCATCGACCTCGCCCAGTTCTTCCGCCAGACCCTGGCGCTGGGCGGGCGCGAGCGCATCCGTCTGCAAGACGAGTTCGACCTGCTGGGCCACTACCTCGCCATCGAACGCCAGCGTCTGGGTGACAAGCTGCGCAGCGCCATTGACGCGCCACCCGAGGCCCTGACCGCCTTGCTGCCGCCGTTGACCCTTCAGCCCCTGGTGGAGAACGCCCTCAAGCATGGCCTGCGTGCGCTGGACGAAGGCGGTGTCGTGCAGATCCAGGCCCTGGTGCGCGACGGCTGGCTGCACCTGGCCGTGCGCAACCCCGTGCCCACCGAGCCCTCGCGAGAGCCCGGCCTCGGCCAGGGCCTGCGCCATCTGCGCGAGCGGCTGGCCGCGCAGTATCGCGACCGCGCCCGGGTGAACTGGGGCGCGACGCCCGAGGGCTTCGCAGTCGAGATCAGCATTCCCTTCGAAAAAGAGACGACATGACGCTGCAAGCCCTGATCGCCGACGACGAACCGCTGGCCCGCCGCCTCGTGCGCGAGTTCCTGAAGGCCCACACCGACATCACCATCGCCGCCGAAGTCGAGAACGGCCTGGACGCGGCCAAGGCCATCACCGAGCTCAAGCCCGACCTCGTCTTTCTCGACATCCAGATGCCGCGCCTGACCGGCCTCGAGGTGTTGGAGCTGACCGGCCGGCGCGACGGCGTCATCTTCACGACGGCGCACGACCAGCATGCGATGCGAGCCTTCGAGCTGCACGCGGTGGACTATCTGCTCAAGCCTTTCAACCAGGCGCGCTTCGACGCGGCGCTGGACCGTGCCCGTCGCCTGCGCGGCCATCCCCAGCCCGGCCTGGAAGCGCTGATCGCACCGCAGTTGCTGGCCCGCGTGCTGGTGCGCGACAGCGAACGCGAGGGCGGCCTGCACGTGCTGGCCGTCGAGGCCATCGACTACATCGAGGCCCAGGCCGACAACGTCGCCTTCCACAGCGGTGGCCGCGATCACATCAAGGCCCAGCGCATCTCCGAGCTGGAGGCACGCCTGGACCCAGCGCGCTTCGTGCGCGTGCACCGCAGCTTCATCATCAACCTCGCGGCCCTGCAAGGGCTGGAGAAGACCGACAGCGACGCCCACGTCGCGCGCATGAAGGACGGCAAGCGCATCCCGGTCAGCCGCAGCGGCTACGACAAGCTGCGTGCGGTGCTCTGAGGCGTCCTGCGAAGGCTGTGGCGGGAAAACACGGAGCCAGCTTGGCCGCGCCCCAAGTAGGATAGCGCTATCCAACATCGCTGAATCCGGCTCTCGCTCGCGTCCCCATGACTCCATCTGCGCCCGAATCCCTGGTCTTCATGGGCGTTGCCGGCAGCGGCAAATCCACACTGGGAGCCGCCGTTGCGGCGCAGCTGGGCCGCGTCTGGCTGGAGGGCGACGATTTCCATGGCGAGGCCAACCGACGCAAGATGGCGCAGGGCCAGCCCCTGACCGACGACGACCGCGCCGCCTGGCTCGCCGCCCTGTGCGAGCAGTTGCGCCGCCAGCCGCCGGGTGCCATGGCAGCCTGCTCGGCGCTCAAGCGCGCCTACCGCGACCGGCTGCGCCAGGCCGCGCCCGGGCTGCGATTCGCCTTCCTGGACATCACCAAGGCCGAGGCACGCCAACGCGTGCAGACGCGTGGCGGCCACTTCTTCTCGGCCAGCCTGATGGACAGCCAGTTCGAAACCCTGGAGCCGCCCGTCGGTGAGGCGGGTGTGCTGCGCCTGGATGCGCTGGCGCCACTGAGCGAGTTGCAGGTCCAGGTCTGCGACTGGTTGAGGTCATGAAACCGCTGACCCGCCGCGAGATCGTCGGCTATGGCCTGGGCGACATGGGGTTCAACTTCTACTGGACCAATATCTCGACCTTTCTGCTGATCTTCTACACCGACACCTTCGGCATCACCGCTGCGGCCGCCGCGACCATGCTCTTCGTCGTGAAGATCTTCAACGCCTTCACCGACCCCATGATCGGCGCCCTGGCCGATCGCACGCAGACGCGCTGGGGCAAGTTCCGGCCCTTCCTGCTCTTCATGCCGCTGCCACTGGCCGTGGTCGGCGTGCTGGCCTATTCCACGCCCGACCTCGGCCCGACGGGCAAGCTGGTCTGGGCCTATGTGACCTATCTGCTGCTGATGACGCTCTACACCAGCGTCAACCTGCCCTACAGCGCGCTGTCGGGCGTGCTGTCCGGCGATGCGAGGGAGCGCAACGCCATCAACGCATCGCGCTTCGTCGCCGGCTTCGCGGGCGGCACCCTCGTCACGGCCGTGTCGCCCCGCCTGGTGAGCTGGTTCGGTGGTGGCGACCACGCCCTTGGCTGGACGCTGACCATGGTGTTCTGGGGCATCGCCGCGGCCCTCATCTTCGCCATCACCTTCAGCACGACGACCGAGCGCGTGCAGCCGACGCAGGCCGAACCCTCCAGCGTCAAACAGGATCTGGCGGACCTGCGCAGCAACACGCCCTGGATCCTGCTGTTCTTCCTCGCGCTCATCATCATGGGTGGCATCACGCTGCGCATGACCAGCGCGGCCTACTACTTCAAATACGTGGTCAACCGGCCCGAACTGCTGGCCACCTTCGTGCCGGCCTATCTGCTGGCCGCCGCGGCGGGCACGGCGCTGACGCCGCTGCTGGCGCGCTTCATCGACAAGCGCCGGCTGATGATCGGTTTGATGCTGGCGTCCACCGCACTTTCAGGGGCGTTCCTGTTCGTCGACACCGACCAGATCGTCCTGATGTATGCGTTGCAGATTGCACTCGGCCTCGTCCTCGGTCCCAAGTCGCCGCTGTCCTTCTCCATGCTGGCCGACAGCGCCGACTACAACGAATGGCGCAACGGCCGCCGCGCCACCGGCATGACCTTCGCGGCCAGCTCCTTCGCGCAAAAGCTCGGCACCGCCGTCGCCGTCGCCGTCATCGGTGCGCTGTTCTCGGCCCTGGGCTATGTGCCCAACGCGGCGCAGTCGGCCGAGTCGCAGGCCGGCATCGTCTGGCTGATGTCCGTCATCCCGGCCAGCTTCACGCTTCTGGCCGCCGTCATCATGATGTTCTACACACTGGACAACCCGACCATGGCGCGCATCCAGGCCGACCTGGCCGCCCGCAAGACCACCACCGCCTGACCATGCTTGGCCCCATCGACCACGGCGAGCGCTACGAGCTCACCAATCCCACCGCCCTGCCCCAGGCCGCCGGCTTCCTCTGGAACCGCCGCATGATGATCCAGGTCACCTGCCGCGGCTATGCCACCGCGCAGTTCATGCAGCCTGAACCGGCCAAATACGCCCACGCGCCCAACCTGGAGGCCAAGACCTTCATGCAGCCGGAGCAGGCCTACTACGCCCATCACCCCGGCCGCTTCGTCTACGTGAAGGACGAGGACACGGGCGAGCTGTTCTCGGCGCCTTACGAGCCGGTGCGAGCGACCGTTGACGCGTTTCAGTTCCGCGTCGGTCGCCACGACCTAGGCTGGACCGTCGAGCATCTGGGCCTGCGTGTCGAGATGGTGCTGGGGCTGCCGACCGACGACGTCGCCGAGCTGTGGGAGCTGCGGGTGAGCGACATGTCGGGCCGCACGCGGCGTATCAGCCTCGTGCCCTATTTCCCCATCGGCTATATGTCGTGGATGAACCAGTCCGCCGAATGGCGCAGCGACCTCGGCGGCGTCGTCGCCAGCAGCGTGACGCCGTATCAGAAGGTCGCCGACCACTTCAAGAACCTGCACCTCAAGGACAAGACCTATTTCCTCTGCGAGCGCCAGCCCGATGCGTGGGAGGCCAGTCAGACGGCCTTTGAAGGTGAAGGCGGGCTGCACAAGCCGAGCGCACTGCAGGCCGAGCAACTTTCCGGTGGCGATGCGCGCTACGAGACGCCGGCCGCCTGCGTGCAGTACCGGCTCGCGCTGCAACCGGGCGGGACCGAGACCTATCGCTTCCTGTTCGGCCCGGCGCTGGACGAGGCCGAGATCGCGCAGATGCGCGCCGCCTATCTGAGCGAAGCCGGCTTTGCCCGCACGCGCGAAGCCTACGCCCGCTACGTCGACGGCGGCAGCGGCTGCCTGCGCATCCAGACGCCCGACGCCGAGTTCGACAACTTCATCAACCACTGGCTGCCACGCCAGGTCTTCTATCACGGCGACGTCAACCGTCTCAGCACCGACCCGCAGACACGCAACTACCTGCAGGACAACCTCGGCATGGCCTATATCGCGCCGGCCGTCACGCGCGGCGCGCTGCTGCATGCACTGGGCCAGCAGCATGCCAACGGCTCCATGCCCGACGGCATCCTGCTGGTCGAAGGCGCCGAGCTGAAGTACATCAACCAGGTCCCGCACACCGACCACTGCGTCTGGCTGCCGGTCTGCCTGAGGGCCTATCTCGACGAGACGGCGGACTTCGCACTGTTGAACGTCGTGGTGAACGGACTGACAGTCGCCGAGCGGCTGGATGCCGCCATGGCCTGGCTGCAAAAGGACCGCGACACCCGCTGCCTGAGCTTCATCGCCCAGGGCGACTGGTGCGACCCGATGAACATGGTCGGCTACAAGGGCCGCGGCGTGTCGGGCTGGCTGACAGTGGCAGCCGCCTATGCGATGCGACTGTGGAGCGGCATGTGCGCCGATGCTGCCCGGCCCGTGCAAGCTGAACGCTGGCAGGCCACAGCCGACGAACTCAATGCCGCCGCCAACCGCCACCTCTGGGACGGCGACTGGTTCGCCCGCGGCATCACCGATGACGACGTCGTCTTCGGCGTCAGCGCCGACACCGAAGGCCGCATCTACCTGAACCCGCAGTCCTGGGCCATGCTGAGCGGTGCGGCGAGCGCCGAACAACGCATCAAGATGCTTGCGGCCATCGACGCCCAGCTCGAGACGCCGCATGGCGTGGCCATGTTCAACCCGCCCTATTCCGGCATGCGCGATGACGTCGGCCGCGTGACGCAGAAGCACCCGGGCTCCGCCGAGAACGGCGCCGTCTACAACCATGCAGCCAGCTTCTATGTACACGCCCTCTACGACGCCGGCGAGGCCGATCGCGCCTTCAGCGCACTGCGCCGCATGATCCCGGGGCCTGACGCAGCCGACTATCTGCAGCGCGGCCAGCTGCCCGTCTTCATCCCCAACTACTACCGCGGCGCGCATCAGCAATACCCACGCACCGCCGGCCGCTCCAGCCAGCTCTTCAACACCGGCACGGCGGCCTGGGCCTATCGCTCGGTCATCGAAGGCCTGTGCGGCCTGCGCGGCGAGGCCCAGGGCCTGCGCGTGCAGCCGCAACTGCCCTCAGGCTGGAGCGAATTGAGTGCCGAACGGGAATTCCGCGGTGCGCGCTTCCATCTGCACGTCCGCCGCAGCGGCCAACATCGCGTGCTGCTGGACGGCGAACCCCTGCCCGACGGCCTGGTGCGCGGCATCCAGCCCGGGCGCGACTACCGGCTGGACGTCGAGCTAGCTTGAGGCCCGCTTCAGGATCTGGAAGCCCAGGTCCAGATGCGGCTGCTCCACCGCCTGGCCGCGCATCAGCGCCATCAGCATCTGGGCGGCCTGCTCGCCGATCTCGACGCGCGGCGTGGCCACGGTGGTCAGCGGCGGCAGCATCTGGTCGCCGCCCGGCAGGTTGTTGAAGCCGACGACGGCCAGGCGCTCGGGCACCTTCACGCCCAGGCGCAGCGCGGCCAGCAAGGCACCCTGGGCCAGGTCGTCGTTGCAGAAGAAGATGGCGTCGGTGTCCGGCGCTTCCTTGAGCACCTTCTCGAGCAGCACCCCGCCCAGGGCCATGGACGAGGGCTCCGGGCTGAGCAGCTTGCGCACATCGGCGCCCAGCCCCGCCTGCTGCATGGCCACCTCATAGCCCTCGCCGCGCTGCAGCGTGCGCGGGTCGAGCTGCGCGGCCACATAGGCCACGCGGCGCCTGCCGCTGTCCAACAGATGCTGGGTGATGGCCCGCCCCGCCTCGCGCTGCGAGAAGCCGACGCTGTAGCTGCCGGGTTCGGTGGCGAGCTCCATCACATGCACGCAGGGCACGCCGCTGCCGTGGATCAGGGCCGCGGCGGCCGGGCTGCGGTCCAGGCCCGTGACGATCAATCCCGCCGGGCGATGCGCCAGGAAGCTGCGCAACACCGCCTCCTCTTCGGCTGGGTCGTAATGGGTGACGCCGATCAGGGTCTGGTAGCCGGCCAGCATCAGCTGGCGCTGCAAGGCATCCAGCAACTCGACGAACAGGGTGTTGCTGAGCTTGGGGATGAGGACGGCCACGTGCGAGCTGCGCGCCGAAGCCAGGGCCCGCGCGGCCGGGTCGGGCACATAGCCCAGAGCGGTCGCCGCGGCCTGCACGCGTTCGCACAACTCCGCCGCCACGGCGCGCTCGCCACGCAGCGCGCGCGACACCGTGATGGGGCTGACGCCGGCCTCGCGGGCCACATCGGCGAGGGTCACGCGGCCGGTGGCGCGCGAGCGCCGGGAGGGTTCGTCGGAAGTCGGCTTGGACGCGGGCATGGCTACATGTTATCCCCCATATCCAGGCCTCGATGTCATGCCTAGGATAGCGCAATCCACCTATGAAACGCTTGTCAAACCGACTGGCGCTTGCGGTGGTGGATGCCTGTTGTCTCACGGATCTTGGGGGAGCCATCTCCCCCCTTTTTTAATCCAACTGGACAGCGCTATCCAAATTTGATATTTCACCCCAAGAGCCGGCCCTGACCCGAGCCGTCCAAGCACAAGCAGCGGATCACGCTGCAACACAGGAGACCTTGATGCACCGCCCGACCTTGATCCATCGCGCCGCCCTGGCGGCCTGCGCCAGCCTGGCCTTCTCGGCGCAGGCGCAGACGACTCCGGAAGCGTCGCCGGCCGCAGAAGGCCAGGAGGCTTCCAACCTCCTCAGCCCTGTCGTCGTGACCGGCTCGCGCATCAACGCCCGCGGCTTCACCCAGCCGACGCCGACGACGCGCCTCGACGCCGTCGACATGGAAAAGGCGGCAAAGCCCAATCTCTTCAATGCGCTGGCCGAACTCCCGGCCCTGCAGGGCAGCACCGGCCGCACGACAAGCACCAACAGCACCAGCAGCGGCATCCAGGGCCTGAGCTCGCTGAGCCTGCGCGGCTTGACGCCCATCCGCACGCTGACGCTGATCGACGGCCAGCGCGTCATCGGCGCCAACGTGACCGGCGTGACCGACGTCAGCCAGTTCCCACAGCTGCTGATCAAGCAGGTTGACGTGGTGACCGGCGGCGCCTCGGCCTCCTATGGCTCGGACGCCGTGGGTGGCGTGGTGAACTTCGTCACCGACAAGCGTTTCACCGGCTTCAAGGCCAATGTCGAGGCCGGCCAGACCAACTATCACGACGACAAGAACGCCACGCTGCAGGCCGCCTGGGGCCGTGCCTTCCTGGATGACCGTGCCCATCTGAGCGCCAGCGTCGAGTACAGCCGCGAGGACGGCGTGCCCTCGCCGCGCTTCGGCGGTGCTGGCGCGAATGGCCGCACCTGGTTCAAGAACCCGGCCTTCCAGGTGCGCCCCATCGGCCAGACCACCGACGGCAAGCCGCAATACACCTTCATCGAGAACGCCCAGCAGTTCCAGTACGCCAAGTACGGTCTCATCACCAACGGCCCGCTGCAGGGCACGGCCTTCGGCAAGGACGGCGTGCCCTTCAAGTTCAACTACGGCTCGAACGGTGTACCCACCGGGACCGGCGCCGTGACGGGCTGCGTGACACCCTTCTGCGTCGGCGGCGACCTCAGCGGCACCGTCGGCGGCGGCACCACCCTCGGCATGGACATGACCCGCCAGGTGGTCTACACGCGCGGCAGCTTCGAGCTCAACCCCGATCACGAGCTCTTCTTCACCTTCAACTACGGCAAGGTGGACTCGCGCTTCACGCCCAACCCCGGCGCGGCCAAGAACGCCAACCTCACCATCCAGTGCGACAACCCCTTCGTGCCGGCCTCCATCCAGGCGGCCTGCGCGAGCAACGGCATCACCAGCTTCCAGTTCGGCACGGCCAATGCGGAGTTCCCCAAGGACATCGAGGTCAACCCGGTGCGCACCCAGGCCCGTCTGGTGCTGGGCGCCAACGGCAGATTCGACGCCTTGGGCACGCCCTGGACCTATGACGCCTACGCCCAGCACGGCCAGAACACCATCGACATCCGCGTTGCCAACATGTCGTTGAACAACCGCTACAACGCCGCCATCGACGCCATCCGCGGTCCCAACAACACCATCATCTGCCGCAACCCGGTTGCCGTCGCCGCGGGTTGCAAGCCGCTGAACGTGCTCGGCGATGTGACGGCCGACCCGGCGGCCATGGCCTACATCGAACCCGCCAACGGCCCCCACCAGCACTCGCGCCAGCGCCAGACAGTCGCCAGCTTCGCCGTCAATGGTGAGCCCTTCTCGCTGTGGGCCGGCCCGGTGGCCGTGGCCTTTGGCGCCGAGGCGCGCAAGGAGCAGTACTACGTCACCGGCGACCCCTATGGCAACGGCGTCTCCGCCACCAGCCCCAACACGCCTGAGTACCCGGCGGACCCGCTGCTGAACACCGCCATCGGCAACAACTGGTACGCCGGCAACTATCACAACGCCGAGGGCAGCTACACAGTCAAGGAAGGCTTCATCGAGCTCAACCTGCCGCTGTTCAAGTCGGCCAGCCTGGGCGAGGCCAACTTCAACATCGCCGGTCGCCACACGCGCTACAGCACCTCGGGCGGCGTCAACACCTGGAAGGCCGGCACCACCTGGAAGACCGGCATCGACGGCCTGCGCCTGCGCGCCGTGACGTCGCAGGACGTGCGCGCGCCCAACCTCAGCGAGCTGTTCGCCGCGCCGCTGGTCGTCAACAACACCGTCAACTACAACGGCGGCACGGTCACCATCCAGCAGCGCACCATCGGCAACACCAATCTGCGCCCCGAGATCGGCCGCAACACGACCTTCGGCATCGTGCTGGCCCAGCCGAAATGGGCGCCCGGCTTCAGCGCCTCCATCGACTACTTCGATATCAAGGTCAACGACGTCATCTCCTCGCTGACGGCCCAGCAGGAGGTCGACCTCTGCGTCGCCGGCAACCAGGAGATTTGCGCCGCCATGGACCTGACGAGCGCGACCAAGTTCGTCACGCTGCAGGCCTTCAACCTCGCCTCCATGCGCAACAAGGGCTTCGACCTCGAGGGCGTCTACCGCTTCGATCTCGGCATGGGCCTGCCCGGCCGCATCACGCTGCGCGCACTGGCGACGAACACGCGCAGCTTCGTCACCAACTCGGGCGTCGTCGGCACCATCCCGAGCGAGGCCGCCGGCGTCAACCTCGGCAACACGCCGAAGTGGAAGGGCCAGTTCTCGCAGGCCTGGGACAGCGACACCGCCAACTTCACCGTCTCGCAGCGCTGGATCAGCAAGGGCGTCTACAGCAACGAGTACATCGAGTGCCAGGCCAGCTGCCCCGTCTCCACCGTCGTGCATCCCACCATCCTGAACAACCAGATGAAGGGCGCCTTCTACTGGGACATCGGCGGCTCCTACAACGTCTCGAAGAACCTGACCCTGTTCTTCAAGGTCGACAACCTGACCGATGTCGACCCGGTCGCGGCGCCGCAGACGGGCACGGGCTATGGCATCAATCCCTTCCTCTATGACGTGCTGGGCCGCCAGTACCGGGTGGGTGCCCGCATGGCGTTTTAGGGCCTGCTAACACTACGGCAACGGGTCGCGTTGTGGCCAGAAAGGCCGCAGGCACGACAGCAGACCGCAAGCTGGGCTCTCTGCCCAGCGAGGATTTGCAACACAGCATGCGGCCTTTCTGGCCAC